>JADJDT010000035.1 GCA_016702545.1 Pseudomonadota bacterium
CCTACCGGACGCCGTCGCGGCATGGCTACAGATCGTCGCCGATACGGTGCGCAGCCGCAATGCGACGTACGGCGACAGCGCGATAGACCCGATACGTGTCTTCTCGCGAGCGTCGAGCGACGAGCAGCTGCGGTGAGATAGATGACAAGCTGTCCCGCGTGGCGCGTGGCGCTGGCGCGACCCGACACGCTGGTAGACCTGGCGGGTTATCGCCATCTTGGCAGTGGCGCAGCAGCGCGCCGAGGCCGCTTCCGAAGCGCAGCTGTGCATCCCGTACGTCGAGGATGCGACGCCGCCAGCGCCGCCTCCGCCAGCGAATCCTCAGCAGCCCGCTACCGACGTAACCGCGTGCCTGCGGCCGAACCGCGCTCCGGTGCTCGTGTCGTCCGCGATGCCGGATGATGACTCGCACTCGCTCACCCATCACCAAGAGCTGTCGCCGCTGACGGGCGTCCAGTCGGTCGCTGAGGCGCTCACGCTGGCCAGCAGATTAGGTGCGGCGGGAATAACGGCAAGAGGTGGTGACATGGACGGCCCAGAGACATCTGAGATAGAGTGTGCGGCCAGAAATCTGGTAGCGGCCCTTGACCGTCTGATGTCGGAACGGACGGTGCTCGGTCGTGCCAATCAGGCTGCTCGGGCAGCGATCGACGCCATGACGTGCGTGTACCCATCGTGCGCTGCGGATTGGGAATCCAGCGTGCTGGAGCTGCGAACTGCGGCTGCCGACAGTGCTTCAGATCGGGCGATGAAGAAACAAGCGGACGTGCGAGCAGCGGAGCTCTACGTGCAACGGGCTATTGTGCAACTAAGGTCAGTCGCCAAGGCTATCGGTACGCCACTTCCGCGCCCGTAGCAGGGTCATAGCTCCAACGCCTCGGTGCCCCCTTGGCGCGCGTCGCAGGCGCCCAAACGCCGACATGTATTTTGAGCGACCCGCGCCGGTGGCCGATGCTAATCCGCGCACCATGTCCGTACGGTCGGCCAGCCAGATAGGGTCGATCACCGCCTCCACAGCAGCGTCGAGCCGCGACCCGTCGCGCGCCATGATGTCCACGGCCGATGCTGTGACGTGGTCGCTGCCGGGCTTCTCGTTCGCGTTGCTCACCGCTGCGTTGTAGGCTCCGGGCCTCCACCAGTGCAGCACCTCGAGCGGGCCAGCGATGGCGCGCAGCGACTCTGCGATGTGGAGCACGCATGCCAGGCGGGGCCACGCGACACGCGCCGGCAGCAGCAGTGGCTCGTCTGGCGTGCCGCTACTTCGCGGGAGCTCGACGGCCAGCCGCGCGTCGAGCTGACGGTCGCTCGACGTGCGACACCTCGCGACCGCAAGTGCTCGATGCCGCACTGCCGGAGATACATCGTCGGTCCGATGTCGAGCGCGGGGTACTCGACGGGGTTTGGAGGCTCGGAGCGCGTCACGAGCCGAATCAGCGACCAGTGCTCGTCGCGCACCACGTCAGCGTAGGATACATCCGAGGCAAGGTCTACCGTGTCAGCCATCCTTCACCGCCGAGGCTGCCGCTGCGGCTTCAGCGGCGCTGTCGGTCAGTACGTCCAGCCGCACGGCCTCTGCGGCCTGGCGGATTTGCGTCGCGGTCACAGCCCCGCCCGTGTCGCGCCAGGCCCGCACGAGCCGAACCGCGAAGTCGAGCGCGCCAACCACGAGGTCCAGCACCAGTGCGTTTGCCATTTTCACTTGCCACCCCCCGTCGCCTGCCGCGCCATTTCAGCCGCTACCATACCAGACCGCACCAGCTCGGCAACAATCGTCTCAGCCCGCTGCCGGTCGCCTGCCGCGACAGCGTCTATCGCCGCTGCCGAAAGCGACTCTGCTGCGAGCACCGCCGCTGCGATAGCAGCGCGCGTCTCGTGGCACTTCGCCCAGTTCGGGCATGCCTCGCGAGTCTTGCCTGCCTCGCCACACTCGATTGCCGCCGCTAGACACCGCGCATGTAGCACGGGCCTGGCCGCCCCCCAGGCGGCCTGCACGGCCTCGTGCGTTCGAGTGGCCGACCGCTCGACCGTCTGCGCCCAGGTTGGGCCACAGCTCGCCAGGGGGAGCAGCATCGCGACGATGGCGAGCGTCGACGGGCCCGAGCTCGACGGCCCGAGCGGAGGGTGCGAGGTCAGCGGCAGCTTGAACTGCGCGCTACCCGTCGCGACGTTTTTGCTCACGACGAAGGACAGCATCTCGGCGACCCACAGCAGGATGCGCCGCACGGGTGTGTGCGCGATCGTCCAGTGCTCGGTCATCCTGTTCGCCAGCGCCACGAGCAGGCCCGACACGAGCCCGATCTCCACCGCATGGTCCGCTATCCACTGAAGCATGGCCACCTCCTCATCACCGCCGTGACGGTGTCGCGAGGCGCAGCCGCGCCTCGATGTTTGCCAGCCGGTCGCGCAGCTCGGCGACCTGCCTGGCGGTTACGTCCTCGCACCTGAGCTGCGCTGCCCTGATGTCCTGATGTGCTTGCGCCGAGCGGTCATGCTCGGCCGTCGACTCGCGGGCCATGGTGCGCATCGAGGCATCGATGTCGCGCACCAGCGCCGCTATCCCTGCGCCGCTGCCGCCCAGCGCGAGCAGCAGCCCGACCGTCACAGGCCAGGCCTTCCAGTCGCGCCGCAACGACGACCCATCGTCACGAGACGCGCGCTCGTCGAGGTCGCGCGCCGTCACTGCCCGGTGTACGTGGTCGGTGAACCGGCCCATTGACAGCCTCCGGTCGCTCGCATCCTAGCATGGTCTGGACGCGCAGCATAGCCCCCTGTCGCGCCTCGACGTGGCCAGCCAGCGACGCCGCCGAGTAGCGCGTGCGCGCCGTGGCCTCGTCATCATAGACTTCAACACGATACTCGTCGCCGTGCTCCCACTGGACGGCCCAACGCTTCGGGCCGCCGCAACGTGCTGCGGGCCAGCGGCGTAGCGTGATCATGGGCACCCCCCAACTTGCGGCGTGTCGACGTACGTGTTGATCGCGATGTCAATCGCGTCGTCCGCCACGCGAGAGCACCATCGCGCGTGCCGCACGATCGTGTTCCCTGCCGCGACGTTCCCAGCGTCGTCTCCGTTGAGCGTGCCAAAAAAGCCCTCTCGCCCGTTCGTGAACGCGCTGCGCGTCACGGTGATGTGGCCAGCGTTGGCGGACAGCGTGATCGTACCCTCGCTGTGCCCGAGCAGCGCGTCACCGAGCTGGTTTGTCCTGATAGTCGTGACCTCGTCGATCACGTCTGCGTTGCCTGGTGCCGAGCAGCTCTTGTGGACGATGCTCCCTGCGAGGTCGACAAATCGCGAGCGGCGTAGCGTCGTGCCACAGACGGTGAAAGCCTCTGCTGGCGTGTCGTGCACATAGACGCCTGTCACGGTCGCGCTCTTGATTGCGCCAATATCCTGATAGCGCCAGTCGTGCACGTACGTGTTACACGCCGCGTTGCCGTCAAACTCCATGTCCTCGATCACCATGCCCGGGGTCGGCCCTTGCGTGCCGTTCGCCTCTATCTGCCGAATCTGCTGCCAGACAACGGACACGCGCCACCCTGCGCTAGCTGTGTACCCGAGCGGGGCGTTGATGCGCATATGCGTAGCGTCGCTTGGCGCGCCAGAGATAGCCGACGCCCAAATTGACGGCTCATAGCCATTGCTCGGCGAGATGAACACAGCCCGGTTGGCAACGAATCCAGAAGTGGACTCGACGACCAGGTCAACGCCGACGGGAGACAGCTCCTCTGTTAGCACCGTGCTCACCTGGCACGCCCTCAGAAGACCGCCACCGCGATATGTGATGTTGTCGTAGAGGTTCAGCGTGTCGGTTTGATCATAAACGCGATCGAAGATGACGATAGCGTTTGCGTCCTCGCGCGAGTGATATGTCAAGGCCGCAATAGCATCCTGGTCTGTCGCGCTCGCAGCGATGTAGTAGTCGGCATGCCAGACGTGCGGTGTCCCTAGCGGTCGCAGATAGTACGTCCCCGTGCTGGCGCGCACGCACACCCCGCCGTCATCCGCAGAGCATCCTCCGGAATTGAATCGCCCGCCCGATACGGCATGCGTTAGCACGACACACGTTGCCGCTCCTGCGTACGCCCGGAATGCCGCGATGGTGTCCACTCGCGCGCACTCTGCGTTTGCGGGGTTGGCGGTCCTGCGCCGCGTCCATGACGTCGTCGGATACCTCAGCGATGCGTCTGCAGACGCGCTGAAGCAATCGAAGCTGAGCGCGATGATGACAAGCGCAGTCGCGACACGCGTCACCGTCATACTCCAATCGCCGTGTTGTACCTGTCGAGCGCCCACGCTGCGAGCGCTGGCTTGTCGCTCGCGTCGAGCCACCCGTTAGCTTTCCACATCGCGGCTAGTGCGATAGATGATGCGCATGACGGCCCGGACGAGTTGACGGCGCCAACGAAAGTTGCCGTCGAAGATGTCAGCGTCGTTAGCGCCGTGGGGTCAAACGAGGTGCCCTGAAGCACTCCGTCTTTGGCGCAGTAGACCCCGGTGGACGAGCTCCTATCGACGCCTACGACTAGATGCGTCCATGTGGCTGCGGCGATGCTCCAGCTCGACACCACGGTCGTCGCTGAATACTTAAGTGACAGCTTCGCACTCGTCGACGCGCTGTAGAGCATCCATCCCTGTGTCGTCGTGCCCCTCTTCCCAATGGCAAAATCAAGCGCGTTGGGGCCTGACTTTAGCCACAACTCGAAGATCATGTCCTCGGTTGTGACGTCGCCTGCCGTCGTATCCGGGCTCGACGAGAAATACTTGCCAGCCCCGTAATTGCAGAGGACGCCGGCATCTTCGGCGGCAACCGCCTCTGTCGGAGCGTCGACGATCGTGGGGGCCGCACCGGTGCCAGCGAGCGCGAGCGTAGGCCCGGCATCGCCTACCCACGTAGTCCCGTTGTAGGAGGACCCAACGTAGAACAGCGACGGCGCGATCGTCTGGCCGTAGAGCACCGCAGAGCGCGCCATTGACGCTATGCCATCCGCTGTCGCAGCACCAGCCGAAGGCCACGCCGAGCGCACTGCGGCGCGACGTGTATCCCCGCAGCGAACGACGCCGCCCCTGGTGATCATGCGTCGCATGCGCTTATTCCCTCGACCGGCACGCCACAACAGACAGCGTCGCTGCGGCCCCGCCGCTCGTGCGCGTGTACACGACGCGGATGCGCGAATACCAGCCCACGAGCGCGCTGAACGACGAATTGACGCCGCTCGCCACGGCGTATGTCGTTGACGTTGTTCCGTCTGGGAGCACCATCTCGATGTCATCCCAGGTCGTGCCGTCGTTGCTTCCCTGCACTTTGATCGTGCCGACAGCGTCGGCGTTTGCCGCGACGACGAATTGCAGCAGCACGCCAGCGCGGCCGAGCACGCGAAAATCGCCGCTCGTCCAGGTCGCTCCGAGCGTCCCTACAGACTCATTCGCCTCGCCGTATTTCCACGTCATGCTGCTATCCCCCCTTGCCTGAAAGTGCCAATTGAGCGGCCCCTAGCTGTGTCTGCGTCGATCGGCCAAGCGTCGCACTAGCGCGCGCCATGCCTCGCGTGAGCGGACCATCATCATCGGCCGCGCCGTCAGTCGCGCGCTGCAGCGCGGCAACTGAATCGCGCACTGCGGCCACATCGCCAACGAGCAGCTGCATGTTGCGCCGCAGCCCGGGCGATATTGATTCGCTGCTTCGCCGCGTGAGCGCCTGGCGCGCGTCGGCCACGACCATCGCATAAACCTCGGGGTATACACGTCGCAGCACGTCGACGTCCTCGCGAGTGAGCGCGTCCGGCACGCCAAGGCGCGACGTGATCGACCGAGGGTCACCCACAGCTGACAGCGTGCGGCCCAGCGCGTCGCGCCCATGGCGCGTCGTTGCCGCGCTTGCTGCGTCTCGCACCACTGCTGCGCGTGACGCCTGATACTGCGCCATCCGTGATGCCATGTCGTCTTGCATGCCCGCGTCGCGATAGCCTGCCAGAGCATCGCTCTCGACGGCTGCAGGGTCGTTGTGCTCGGCCAACGCGCTCTCGCGGATTGTTTCCGCGTCGTCGGCACTGAGCCGCAGCGTAGCACCCACGAGCGCAGCTCGGGCGGCGCGGCCGTAGCGCGCAGCACCAGCGGATCCCGCTGCCATGAGCCTGCCCACCGCAGCACCAGCGACGCGCTGCAGCGTTGGCGACGTGAGTGCGGCGCCGATGATGGCGCCAGGGACGCCGCCGACTGCGGCGCCGAGGATGGTCGGCGCGCTCTTCCACGCGAAAAATTGGGCGAGGTCGCCGCGCGTCTCACTCGCGGCCATCGCTTCGAGTACCTCGCGCGAAATTGGCGTTTGCGTGGCTTGCAGCGATGCCGCGCGCTCGGACGCAGTCGCCGTCCCTGGCGTCGTCGTGACCTCGGTCACGGTCCTGTCGCGCAAGCTCGTGGCCCCGCGCATGGAGCTCACGTCGCTCTTCGCGGCCTCGCTCGCCTCGCGCGCATAGGTC
The DNA here is from genome assembly GCA_016702545.1 of Pseudomonadota bacterium. Classification (GTDB taxonomy): domain Bacteria; phylum Myxococcota_A; class Polyangia; genus JADJTL01. Next base: position 6,478 of record JADJDT010000035.1, read on the forward strand.
GAGGTCGCATCGTCGAGCGACCCTGTGACGGTCTTGCGCGTGCCGGCACCGGCCGAGAGCATCTCCGTACCGTCGAGCGCGTAGGCCGCCCTGCGCTGCTCGCTGGCCACGCGCCGCGCGCTGCCGATACGCTCCTCGAGCACGTCGCGATACAGCGCCAGCTCGGCGAGCTGCCTGTCGCCGCTGTCGGGCGTGATGCCCATGCGCGCGCCAGGGACGGTGCTGCCGACGTTCCAGTAGCGCCTCAGCTCGCGCCTGAGCGTCTGGGCTACGCCCTCGGTTTTTTGCACCTCGCCGTACAGGTGCGTCAGCTCATCTTCGATCGCTCGCGCTGACTCCTCGGTGTCCAGCGCCTCGCCCGCCACGACCTTCTGGCGCACCCGCTCGCGCACCGCGTCGGTACGGCTCGTGACCGTCTCGCGCACATCTTCGCGGGTGCGCTGCTTGCCCGCCTCTTTCGTCTTGCTGCTGCTGCTCGCCATATCGCGCGAGCTGTCACGCGAGGTCGTGGTATCGCGGATGCGCTCTTTCTCTGTGCGCCTCGTGGCGGCCCTCTTGGCCAGGCTTGGCACCATCTCGGCGTCAATGGCGCCAATCTCCGCGCCGATTGCCTTGATGCGCTGCTCGCTCCGCGCTACGGCCTCGCGACCGGCATCGTCCAGCGTACCGTCGCGCATGCGCTGCCGCAGCCCGCCGAGCACACCCTTGATTCCGTCCAGCTCGCGCTGCAGCTCAATGCGGGCGGTCATGCCGCCCGTCACGCCAGCGCCGCCGTGCTCGAGCATGTCGGCCGCGAATCGCGCTGCGACGCTGGGCTTGGCGCCGATCGACGCCACGCGCTCGGCTACGCTCGCCACGCCTCGCGCTGCGACGCCCGCGCCGGCAACGCCGAGTGTCGTGAGCGCGCCGAGTGCGGCGCCCCCTACCACGTCACGCGCGATGCTGCGCGCGTCTGTCGGCCCCTCGTCGAGCGAGTAGCGCGTGAGCGCCTGGCCCGCCCCGACAGCGCCGCCCTCGACAGCCGACGCGACAGCACGCGCCGCAAGTGCGGCCAGCTTGCCACCGGCTGGCACTGCGCCGGCGATACGTGCTGCGAGTGCACCAGCGCGAGCCACTGGCGCGCCAGGGATTAGCGCCGACGCGACACCGCCGGCAGCCTCGCCGCCGATGCTCGCGATGGGATTCTCGCTGCGCAGCCCGGATA
>JADJDT010000036.1 GCA_016702545.1 Pseudomonadota bacterium
CGCCGCAGCTTTCTTGCCGGCAGTCCGCCGCGCAGGTCGCATGCGTCTCGGTGCCGCTGCACACTCCGTCGCCGCAGTCGCAGCTGAGCCCGAGTGCCCGCGTAGGAGTCGGCACACCGATGACCGTGCCGTCGCCGAGTTGGCCATCCGCGTTGCGCCCCCAGCACGCCAGGGTTCCGTCGATCCGCCGCGCGCAGCCGTGAGAGTGGCCCAGCGCGACCTCGGCAACGGCGGTGCCCAGCGCCGAAACGATCACGGGGCCCGGAGGGCCAAAGCCCATCATGCCAATGCCGAGCTGACCGTCCCAGTTGCCTCCCCAGCACCAGAGAACCCCGTCGGCCCGCCGCGCGCAGCCGTGGGATTGGCCCATCGCGATCTGAGCAACCGCGGTGCCCAGTGCCGTAACGGCCACTGGGCCGAGGCGATCGACCGTCGTGCCGTCGCCGAGCTGGCCGTTGCCGTTGCGCCCCCAGCATGCCAGGGTGCCGTCGGCCCGACGCGCGCAGCTGTGCCAGGCACCAAGCGCAACTTGCTCGACATCGCCGCCGACCGCCGTGATCGCCACGGGGCTCCGGCGGTCATACGTCGTGCCGTCGCCGAGTTGGCCGGTCCAGTTGTCCCCCCAGCACGCGAGGGTCCCGTCGGCCCGACGTGCGCAGCTGTGGTACCAGCCCAGTCCGACCTGGGCGACCGCGGTGCCGAGCGCTGTGACGGCCACGGGGCTCGGCCGGCTGAAGACCGTTGTGCCGTCGCCGAGCTGGCCCTTGCCGTTACCCCCCCAGCACCAGAGGGTCCCGTCGGTCCGTCGCGCGCAGCTGTGCAAGCTGCCCAGTGCAACCTGTTCAACGGCCAGCGCCGTGCCGAGCGCCGTCACGCGAACGGGGCTGGAGCGCTGGACGGTCGTGCCGTCGCCGAGTTTGCCGTACTTATTGTCGCCCCAGCACCAGAGCGTCCCGTGAGCCCGCCGCGCGCAGCTGTGGATCTCGCCCAGCGCGATCTCGATCACCCCGGTCAAAGGCGGCCCGCCGGCGCTGGTCAACACCGGCTGCGCTACGGTGGTCCCGGCGTCGACCGTGCCACGGCCGAGCTGTCCGTACTCGTTGTCGCCCCAGCACCACAGGGTCGTGTCGCTCTTGACCGCGCAGCTGTGGCCGGTCCCCAGCGCGAAGCGCCCGACGCAGCAGCTCTTGCCGGGCTCGCAGGTGGCAAAGCTCGGGCAGCGGCGGGGGGTGGCGTCGCCGAGGTTGAGGCCCATGCGGGTCTGGAGCGCACCGGCTCCGATGTCGAAGACCTGGCAGCCCCCGACCTGCTGGGTGGGCAGCGTGGGGAGGCCCCAGTCGCGGGCCCAGGTGCAGCCGTCCTGGTACCAGCCGGCGACGCTGAGGTTGAGCAGCATGCCCTGCTCGAGGGCACCGGTGGAGGCGAGGTCCGGGACGCTGTGGTAGCCGGGCTCGCACTGGTTGAGCTCGCGCGTGTCGAAGCCGAGACCACCGGTCGCATTCGCGCGGTTGTAGGGGCTGACGCTGACGCCCGTGCGGTTGGTCGCGGTCTTCAGGGCGAGGGCCGCCAGGTAGTCGGGCTCCTTGCTCGCGCCGCCTTCGTGCTCCTCGCGCGGGTTGAGGCCCCAGGCGGCGTCGAGCGCGTAGCCGATCTGTTGCCCGGCGGCGATCGGCTCGGGGATCGAGCCGATGTGGTGGTCGCGGAATTGCCAGTGGCGGTCCCAGACGTTGCCGGCGCCCTCGCCCCAGGTCAGCGACCCGAGATAGATCGGGCGCGCCGAGAGCGTGCCGTCCTTGACGGCGTAGCCGGAGACGCCGGCGGCGAGCCGGCCCTTGCCGCAGCGGTAGACGGCCTTGCCCTGGGCCTCATCCCAGCTTTGGAGGCAGAGGTAGCGGAAGAAGGTGTTGAAGGTCTCGGGGCTGGAGACGGCCTCGGGGCCGGTGGTGGGGTGCAGCAGGAAGGGGCGATAGGCGCGGTCGGCGCAGGCCAGGCCGACGCCGGAGAAGACCTCGTAGGTGACGCTCGTCTCGGGGGTGCCGTTGCCGTCGAGGTCCTCGTCGATGGCGACGGTGACCGTCTCGCAGGCGCCAGGCTCGCCGAGCGCGATGCCGGTATCGCACTGCTCGCCGCCGTCGACGACGCCGTTGCCGCAGGTGCCCGGCACCGGCGTGGCGCAGGCCACGCGCACGCGCTCGAACTGCTGCTTGAGCACGAGCCAGCGCGGGAAGGTCAGGTGCGCCGCAATATCATCGCTGGGGTCGCCCGGCGTGCCCTGGTCGAAGGTGTGCGGGAGGCGGGTCGCGGGGCAGAGCAGCTCGGTCTGCGCCAGGGTGTAGCGGCCGAGGTCGGTCAGCGTGGTCGAGGGGATGCGCAGCGCGCCCACCGCGAGCGGCGTGCCCGTGGTCACGCTGTTGGTCGTGTTCATCGCGTTCATCGCGTTCATCGCGTTCATCGCGTTCATCGCGTTCATCGCGTTCATCGCGTTCATCGCGTTCATCGCGTTCATCGCGTTCATCGCGTTCATCGCGTTCATCGCGTTCATCGCGTTCATCGCGTTCATCGCGTTCATCGCGTTCATCGCGTTCATGCTGTTGGCCGCATTCGTCGCCGCCCGCGCCACCACCGCCACCGGCGGCGCGTCGTCCTCCAGACCGGCGCTGCAGCCCAGGCTCGCGCTCAGCCCTGCGACCACGATCCACCCGAGCGCGCGCGCAACTCTTCCGCCATCAAGCGTGAGCATGCTTGCACCTCAATGGGAGCAGTATGCACCGGATCGCCCCACGTTAACAATTCAGTATGTGTTTTGGCTCACTCGCGCGCATTGCATCTAAAGGATGTGGCCGCCGCCCACGAGCCGCGCAGCAGCTGACGGAGAATGCTGACGGAGGCTGCCGTAGAAGCGTCGCGAGCGGCTCGCGGGCAAGGAGCGGCGAGCACCGGAGCGCAGCCTACGGGCTGGTAGGTGAGCACCGGAGCGGAGCCGCGACGCCGCCCGCGAGTCGCGCAGCAGCTTCTACGGTGACAAGTTGTAGCGGTAGAGGACGCCCGTCGAGGTCCCCACATAGAGCATGTTGGCGCGGGTGTCGTAGGTGGGGCTGCCCACCGCGGCCGTGCCGGGGCCGACGGTCTGGGTGCTGAGCACGGCGCCGGTGGTGAGGCTGAGCTCGCGCAGCTTGCCGTCGGTGGCGCCGACGAAGAGGCCGTCGCGCTCGGGGATGGCCAGCGGCAGGCTGGCGCCGGGGATGGGGCTCGCGGTCTTCCAGACCAGCGTGCCGTTGGCCTCGAGCAGGCGCAGGTGGCCGTCGGCGGTGGCGAAGAGCAGGCGGCCGAGGTGGCTGCCGCTCCAGAGCACGACGACGCCGGAGGCGATGGCGCTGCCGGCGGCACAGGCCGTGCCGAGCGTGTCTGTCGCCGTGCAGAAGGCCTGCTCGCTGCCGCCGAAGGTCGTGCAGCCGCTACCGGTCGTGCTCCAGCAGCTCACGCCGTCTGCCGCGCGCACGCGGTGCAGGCGGCCGCTGTTGGTGCCGACGTAGAGGCTGGTGCGCGTGGTCTCGGCGAAGCTCGGCGAGGCGTCGCTGTCGCCGAGGTTGCGGCTCCAGCTCACGGTGCCGGGCGTCGCGTCGCCCGCGTCCACGGCCCAGACCGTGCCGCCGCCGCTGAGGCTGGTGCTGCTGACGAAGAGCTTGCGCGCCGTCGCGTCATGGATCGGGCTGCCGCTGATCTGCCCCACGTTGAGTGCGCCGGTCGTGCCAGCGCAGCTCCCGTTGAGCACCCAGCGGCATGCGCCGGTCTTGGCGTCGAAGGCGAAGAGGCGGTTCTGCGCACCCGTGAGGTTGCGCGTGGCGAAGAAGGCCAGGTTGCGCGTCGGCGAGACGACCGGGGCCGCGACCAGCGCCGCGCCCAGCGGCTGGTTTCCGGCCAGGCTGCTATCGCCGTCCGTCGTCCAGCGCAGCGCGCCGGTGGTGGCATTCACGGCGTAGCCTAGGCCCGCGGCCGTGGCGGCGTACAGGGTCTGGTAGCTGTCTCCCGGCAGTTGACCGACGGGGCTGCGGCCTTGCACCGCATCGGCCAGGCGCGCGGGCGAATAGCGCGGCACGCGCGAGGTGGGGCTCAGCGCATAGAGCCAGCCGCTGTTGTTGCCGGTGAAGGCCACGCGCTTGGTCATGTCCGTGTTGGGAATGACCGTCGGCGGCGCCAGGCAGGCGACCTCCGTGTCGTAGAGGATCGAGGGCTCCCAGGGCGGGATGCGCCGTACGACGGTGCCCGAGGCGCCGACGGCCACCCCCATCGTCCAGTCGGCCGGCATCGTCACCCCAGCAGCGTCTCGCTGGTCCCCGAGCTCTCCTGCGTCCACGAGGCGCCGCCGTCGGTCGTGCGCAGCACCAGGCCGCCCTCGCCGACCGCCGTGCCGTGCAGCGTGCCGAGTGGGAAGGCCAGCGCGTGCAGGGCACCGTGCACGCCGGTGGTCTGCGTGCTCCAGCTCGTGCCGCCGTTCGTCGTCTTGAGGATGGTGCCGTTGTCGCCGGCGGCGTAGCCCGTCTGCGCCTCGACGAAGGCCAGTGCCCGCAACGTGGCCGCCGTGCCCGAGGTCAGCGGGGCCCAGCTCGTGCCGCCGTTGCTGGTCTTGAGCAACACGCCCCCGTCGCCGGCCGCAAAGCCCGTCTGCGCATCGACGAAGCGCAGCGCGCGCAGCGCGGCCGCGGTGCCCGAGGTCAGCGCCGTCCAGCTCGTGCCGCCATTCGTCGTCTTGAGCAGCACCCCGCCGTCACCCGCGGCGAAGCCCGTCAGGCCATCGAGCAGGGCCAGCGCCCGCAGCGTCGCCGTGGTGCCCGACGTCAACGCCGTCCAGCTCAGGCCGCCATCGGTCGTCTTGAGCAGCACGCCGCCGTCGCCGGCCGCCAACCCCGTCTGCGCGTCGAGGAAGGCCAGCGCCCGCAGCGTGGCCGCCGTCCCAGCGCTGAGCGCCGTCCAGCTCGCCCCGCTATCCGTGCTCTTGAGCAGCGTTCCGTTGGTGCCCGCCGCGAAGCCCACGGTGGTGTTCACCGGGAAGCTCACGGCTTGCAAGCTCGCGCTGATCGCCCCCGCCGGCTGCCCCCAGGCCGTGCCCCCGCACGCGCCGCAATCCCCCGGGCACGAGCCGCAGCTCTCGCCCGCATCGCAGCTCGCATTGCCGCAGACCGGCGCCGCACACGCCCCGCAGTCCCCGGGGCAGCTCGTACACGTCTCCCCGGGCTCGCAGCCAAACTTGCCACAGCTCGTGTAGCAGGTGCCGCAATCGCCCGGGCACAACGCGCAGGTTTCATCCGCCTCGCAGCGCATTGCCG
>JADJDT010000037.1 GCA_016702545.1 Pseudomonadota bacterium
ACGGTGGCGTTGCGGTAGGGGTCGACGCAGACGCCGTTGCGGGGCTGGTGGCGGTCTTGAGGGCGATCGCGCCGATGTGGGACGCCTGCTTGCCGCTGCCGTCGGCGTGCGTGTCGCGCGGGTTGAGGTTCCAGGCGTAGTCCGCGCGTAGCCGGTCTGCGTGTAGGGCGCGAAGCGCCTTCTCGGGGATCGAGTCGAGGCCGCCTCGAGGAACTCGAAGTGGCGGCTCCAGGTGTTGACGCCCCAGGTCAGGCTCGAGACGAAGAAGCGCCGGGGCGAGTTGGTGCCGCCTTGACGGCGTGCATGGCGACGCTGTCGGCGAGCATGCCCTTGCCGCAGAAGTAGCGCGAGCCGTTGGTCGCCGGGTCGAAGAGCTTGAGGCACATGTAGCGGATGCCGCCGCTGCTGGCCGCGCTCACCTCGCAGGTCTTCAGCACGGTGCTGCTGACCGCGTCGGGCTGAGGAAGCAGCGCCGGTAGGCGCGGTCGGCGGAGGCGAGGGCCTGGCCCGAGAGCACAGGATAGGTGACCGGTGCCCTGCGCCTCGTGAGATCGAGACGGTGACGGCGACGCCGGGTTGCTGTCCTTGACCGCCTCGAAAGCGTGTCCTTTTTGAGCGTGAGGAATCTTCGGCAGCACCAGATCGACCGCCTTGGCGCTGGGCAAGGTGGCGCCAGCCGCGTGGCCGGGCAGAGGGCGTCGATCCGCGCCGAAGGTGTAGGCCGAGAAGTCCCCGATCGCCGTGGTCTGTGCCGCCACGTTGCCGAGGCGTTGAGGCTGTTCATCGCGTTCATCGCGTTCATCGCGTTCATCGCGTTCATCGCGTTCCATCGCGTCATCGCGTTCATCGCGTCCATCGCGTTCATCGCGTTCATCGCGTTCATCGCGTTCATCGCGTTCGTTCATCGCGTTCATCGCGTTCATCGCGTCTATCGCGTCTATCGCGTCTATCGCGTTCATCGAGTTCATCGCGTTCATCGCGTTCATGGAATGGGTCGCCGCCTGCCCTGCGGCGACCGGCGGCGAGAGGGCGCTGCCGTCACTGAGGGGCGCAGCGCAGCCCGATGTTACCCAGGGCGAGGCCCAGCGAGCCGACCCAGGCGCTGGAGCAAGAAGGAAGAAGGTGGGGGCGAAGCCGCTGTTTCATGGTGACCTCCTAGCGCGACGACCAGCAGAGCCGCTGAGTTAAGTAGTATAGAAATCACAAAAACAAGCAAGTAAAATATGCGACGCGGCGAACGCTTGATACGCATATTGAACTTTCTGCTCTCCATGTCGCAGTATGGACTTCGCAATGAGTTGTGAACGATTCGCAAGAGACAATCCTTAAGAGAGGTGAGAGGAATACTAACATCGGCGGTGAAGTAGCGCCTGGTCTAACGACTCGCCGGGCGCTGGCCCACCCCGCTCGGTCTCCGATCCGCGGCCACGCGCCGGGTCGTCGGCCATTCCATCGCCTTCCCGACGCACCGGAAGGCGCGCTCGCCCGGCGTGAACCACAGGCAGGGGGCTTTGCGGGGCTGTGTGCGTCGATCACCCTGGCTCCACGGTGAGCTGGGGCGGTTGGCGTCTGACCTCCCTGCTGAGGGGACGAGCGCTGTGGGGTCCTGCGCTCTGGGGTCGAGGAGCGGAGGGCTTGGTGATGCTGCGAACGAGAGGTTTTGTGGTTTGGACGGGCTGGGTCCTGCTCGCGCTGCTGGTCGCCGGGTGCTCGGACTCGGGCCGCCTGGTGAAGGGCGACCCGGAAGCGGGCGACGAGCGCACCGACGACCAGGGGCTGGAGCCGGGCAACGGCGCGGCCCCGGATGGCCGCGAACTCTGCGCGAACGGTCGCGACGACGACGGCGACGGGCGCATCGACGAGGGCTGTACCTGTACCCCCGAGCAGACCCAGCCTTGCTATCCGCTACCGCAGTCGGGCGTCGGCGCCTGCGTCGCCTGGGACCCAGCCGCCGCGGCGCGAGCGCGGACGAGTTCGGGGAGTGGGCCCTGCGAGGGCGCAGGCCTACCGACGGTAGAACAGTGCGGCGACACCATCGACAGCGACTGTGACGGCCAGCTCGAGTGCGCGCACAAGACCGCCTGCAGCGCCGGCGACACGTCGCCAGCGAGGCCACGGCCACGGCCGACCGCAGCTGCGCCGCCTGCGCGAGTGGGACCTTCAGCACCTCGGACAACGCCGCGCGCTGCACCGAGTGGACGAACTGCCCCGCGGGAACCCAGGTCGCCAGCACGGGCAGCGTCACCGCGGACCGCGGCTGCGCGGCCTGCCCCACGGGACCTTCACCTCCGGGCCGAACCAAGCGCTTTGCTTGCCCCAGGGCGCGTGCGCGGCCGGGACGGTGCAGACCGCGCCGGAAGCGCCGCGACGCCGGCCGAGTGTCGGCCCTGCGCGGCCGGAAGCTACTGCGCGGGCGGCAGCCTGCCCGCGGTGGCGTGCGCCGAGGGTAGCTGGGACGACGACGCCGGTGCCGCGACTGCCTGCATCCCGAGGACGCGCTGCAACGCTGGCGAATATGTCGCGAGCGAAGGTACGACGACGGCTGACCGCATCTGTGCCGCCTGTGCCAGCGGTACCTTCAGCGCCGAGACCCAGGCGCCCTCCTGCGCCGCGTGGACCACCTGCGAGGCGGGGAGCTTCGTCTCGACCGAGGGGACCGGCACGGGAGACCGTGTTTGCACGCCCTGCGCGGCGGGCGCGTATACCTCGGGCCCCAACCAAACGAGCTGTGTGGGCTACGGGCCTGCGCCGCCGGCACGGAGCAGACGGCGCCCGGTACGGCCACGACGCCACCCACCTGCAGCCCCTGCAGCGCGGGCAGCTATTGCGCGGGCAGCACCACGCCGCCCAGCCCTTGTGCGGCAGGCACCTGGGACCACGATGGCAGCGCGGCGACCGCCTGCGTCGCCAAGACGACCTGCAATGCCGGCCAATACGTGGGCAGCGAGGGCACGCCGACGGCTGATCGGAGCTGCTCCGCCTGCCCCAATGGCACCTTCAGCGCGCAGGCCAACGCGGCGAGCTGCGCGAGCTGGACGACCTGCGCGGCCGGCAGCTATGTGGCCAACGAGGGCAGCGCCACGGGTGACCGCACGTGCGCCACCTGCGCCGCGGGCACCGACACCTCGGGACCGAACGAGGCGCGGTGTCTCCCGACGAGCGCGTGCGATGCCGGCACCGAGCAAACGGCCCCCGCAACAGCCGGCGCTCCACCGGTCTGCCGCGCCTGCGCCGCGGGAGCCTTCTGTGCGGGCGGCACCGCACGGCCGGTCACCTGCGCCGCCGATAGCTGGGACGCCGACGGCAGCGCCGCGACCCCCTGTGCGCCGAAGACGACCGCGTCGCCGGCCAATCTGTCGCCAGCGAGGGCACGACCACGGCCAACCGGCTCTGCGCCGCCTGCGCCAGCGGCACCTTCAGTGCGCGCCAATGCCGCGTCGTGCACGGGGTGGACCAACTGCGTCGCCGGAAGCTACGTCTCCACCGATGGCACCGCCACGGGGACCGCGAGTGCACCCCGTGCCCGGCCGACACCTTCACCTCCGGCCTCAACCAGACCGCCTGTCTCGCGTACGGGCTTGCGCCGCGGGCACCGTGCAGACGGCGCCCGGTACGTCCACCACGCCGCCCACCTGCGGCCCCTGCAGCGCGGGCAGCTACTGCGCCGGCGGCACGGCGCCCGCGCCCGCCTGCGGCGCCGGCACCTGGGACCACGACGCCAGCGCTGCGACGGCCTGCGTTCCCAAGACCACCTGTAGCGCGGGCCAGTACGTAGTCCGCGAGGGCACGACCACCACCGACCGCGGCTGCGCCGCGTGCGCCAGCGGTACCTTCAGCGTTGTGACCAACGCCGCGTCGTGCGCAACCTGGACCGACTGCGCCGCGGGAAGCCGCGTGGCGAGCGAGGGGACGGCCGCGCGCGACCGCGGCTGCGTCGCCTGTGCCGCCGGGACCTACACCTCCGGCGCCAACCAGGCCACCTGCCTGCCCCTGGGCACTTGCGCCGCGGGCACCGAGCAGACCGCGCCGGGAACCAGCACTTCGCCGCCGACCTGCCGTGCCTGCGTCGCAGGCACCTACTGCGCGGGCGGTGGCGCCCCGCCTGTCGCCTGCGCGGCGGGCACCTGGGACCACGACGGCAGCGCCGCCACCGCTTGTGCGACCAAGACCACCTGCGTCGCCGGCCAATACGTCACGAGCGAGGGTGGGGCCACGGCCAACCGCAGCTGCGCCGCGTGTGCCAGCGGCACCTTCAGCGCCCTGGCCAATGCGGCCTCCTGTGCGGCGTGGCGTACCTGCGTCGCGGGAAGCTACGTCTCGACGGCGGCCAGCGCGACGAGGGACCGCGTGTGCGCCTCGTGCTGGGACGGCAGCTACACGGCAGGTCCCAACCAAAGCACCTGTACGTCGCATCCCGCTTGCCTCGCGGGCACCGAGCAGACCGCGCTGGGGACCCCCACCGCGCCGCCCACCTGCGATGCCTGCAGCGCGGGCAGCTATTGCGCGGGGGGCACGTTGCCCGCGGTCGCCTGCGCGGCGGGCACCTGGGACCACGACGGCAGCGCCGCCACGCGCTGCACGACCAAAGCCACCTGCAGAGCGGGCGGGTACGTCGTCAGCGAGGGCACGACCACGGCGAACCGCAGCTGCGCCGCGTGTGCCAGCGGCACCTTCAGCGTCCTGGAGAATGCGGTGTCGTGTACGGCGTGGGGCACCTGCGTCGCGGGTACCATCTGGAGCGAGGGCAGTGCCACGAGGGACCGCGTTTGTACCCCATGCTGGGAGGACTACTACAGCGCTAACCCCAACCAGGCCAGCTGCCTGTGGCAGGGCTCCTGCGCCAGGGGTACCGAGCAGACCGCACCGGGAACCAGCACCTCGCCCACGGCTTGCGGCGCCTGCGCCGCAGGCACCTATTGCGCGGGCGGTAGCGCGCCGCCTGTCGCCTGCGCGGCCGGCACGTGGGACCACGACGGCAGTGCCGCGACGGACTGTACGAGAAAGACGAACTGCACCGCCGGGCAATACGTCGCCAGCGAGGGCACGACCACGGCAGACCGCCGCTGCGCCGCGTGTGCCAGCGGGACCTTCAGTACCCTGACCAACACGGCCTCCTGCACGGCGTGGCGCACCTGCGCGGCAGGCACCTTCATCTGGAGCGAGGGCCGTGCCACGAGCGACCGCGTTTGCACCCCCTGCTGGGACGGCTACTACAGCTCGAGCCCCAACCAGGCCGACTGCCTGCGGCATCCGTCCTGCGCCACGGGCACCGAGCAGCTCGCGCCGGGCACCAGTACGGCGCCGCCGACCTGCCGCACCTGCGCCGCGGGCACCTACTGCTCGGGCGGTAGCTCCCCGGCGGTCGCCTGCGCCGCTGGCTACTGGGACCACGACGGCAGCCCCACGAACTGGTGCGCGCCCAAGACCACCTGCGGCACGGGCCGATACGTCGTCAGCGAGGGTACGACCACCGTCGACCGCACCTGCGCCGCGTGTGCCAGCGGGACCTTCAGCGCCGTGGCGAATACGGCGTCGTGTACGGCGTGGGGCACTTGCGCGGCGGGAAGCTACGTCTCGACCGCGGGGTCCGATCGGCGCGACCGCGTGTGTACCCCGTGCGCGGCCGGTACCTATTCTACTGCGGAGAATCAGGCCGCCTGCTCGCCTAAGACCACCTGCGTCGCCGGCCGGTACGTCGCCAGCGAGGGCACGCCCACGACCGACCGCAGCTGCGCCGCCTGTCCAAGCGAGACCTTCAGTTCGGCGACTAACGTGGCCGCGTGTGCACCCTGGAAGACCTGCTCCCGGTGGCAACAGATCCGGGCCCCTGGCACAGCCACTACCGACCGATCCTGCCCCTGCCCCGCGGGCACCTTCGGCCCACGCTGCGAGGCCCAAACCGTGCTCGTGCCGCGGGTCTCGGCCGTCTCGGTCGCCACCGAGCACGCTTGCGCCCTGCGCAGGGACGGCACGCTGGCCTGCTGGGGGTCAACTACGACGGCCGGGCCACGCCGCCCGCCGGCTCCTTCACGTCGGTCGCCACAGGCGGCAAATTCAGCTGCGGAATCCGGGCCGGCGGCACGGTGGACTGCTGGGGCTTCAACGACTCCGGCCAGGCTACGTCGCCCAGCGGCCTCTTCACCTCGCTGGCAGCCGGGTACGACTTTGCGTGTGGGATCAGGACGGACCGGACCGTGGCCTGCTGGGGGCGCGAGTCCTCGGGCACGACGCACCCACCGCCCGGGAGCTTCTCCTCCTTGTCTGTTGGCGCCCGGCACGCCTGCGGCATCAAGACCGACGGGACCGTGGCCTGCTGGGGGGACAACCGCGACGGCCGGGCCACTCCGCCGGCGTCGGTGCGCTTTCTCTCGTTGGCGGCCGGGTGGGCCCACACCTGCGGGATCAGATCCGCCGACCGGACGCTGGTCTGCTGGGGATACAACGCGACTGGCGCGGCCACGCCGCTCCCAGGGGCCTTCGCCTCCGTGGGTGCGGGCGACGTCCACACCTGTGGCGTAAGAACCGATCAAACGCTCGTTTGTTGGGGATCCGGCAGCTTCGGAGGCGCGACAGAGCCGCTCGCCGGCGCCTTCACCTCCGTGGCGGCGGGCTTGGACTACACCTGCGCGCTGGGCACGGACGGGACCCTGGCCTGCTGGGGTGAGCCGCCGGGGGCCCATGCCGCGCCACCGTCCGGAGCCTTCACCTCGCTGGCGGTCTCCGCCAGCTCCACCGGGAAGCTCGCCTGTGGCGTCAGGACCGATGGGACCCTGAGCTGCTGGGGCGACGACAGGCCGGGCGGGGTGGTTCCGTCGCCGGCGGGGTCCTTCGCGTCGGTCTCGGCGGGCTCTAGTAACGCCTGCGCGATCAGCACGGCGACGGGCGCGATCTCCTGTTGGGACAACTTTGGCAACGGCCGGCCTTCGCCGGCGGGGTCCTTCTCCGCGGTCGCGGTGGGTGCCTATCACGGCTGCGGGGTCCAGAGCGCAGGGACGCTGGCTTGCTGGGGGACGACGCCTGGGGCGCGACCACACCGCCCACGGGACGCTTCTCCTCGGTCGGGGCCGGCTACTACTTCTCCTGCGGGTTGCGCGCAGACACCAAAGCCGTGGCGTGCTGGGGGCGCAATGACTACGGCCAGGCGGTACCCCGCCTGGAGCGTTCTCCTCGGTGTCGGTCGGGTACGAGCACGCCTGCGGGGTCCGGGTAGATGGGTCCCTGGTGTGCTGGGGAAACATCCCCCGGTCCTGGGCCGCGCCCCCGCTCGGGGTCTTCTCCTCGGTGTCGGCGGGCTATCGCCACAACTGTGCGGTGCAACGCTCCGGAAGCGTGACCTGCTGGGGCGATAACTCCAACGGCGAGGCCACGCCACCACCTCTACAGTTTCGCTCCGTGTCGGCCGGCAACGGCTTCAGTTGCGGGGTCAAGCTGGACGGAGGCGTGGCCTGCTGGCACCCAACGGCGCTGCCGCCGACGAGTTGAGCGTCGTGACGAAGACCTTCGGCGGCAGCCACACGACCCGGGCGAGGTCCCCGTGAGTCCTGGAATCCCCCGGCTGCTGCTGCCCAGCGCGTCCGCGCGCTCATCGCCGACTTCTTCTGGTCGCATCCTTGCCGCGCCCGACCCCTGGCGCGCAGCGCTCAGCCGGCGCGGGCCTTGATGCGCTCCTCGTTGAGGCGCTTGGCCCGCTGTGCGGCGGGGCGCGCCTCCAGGTCAGCGACGTAGCGCGCGAAGGCGGGCCGTGGCTCGATCGTGCCGAAGAGCATGCCCCAACCCAGGCTGGCGCCGACGTAGACATCCGCCGCCGTGAAGCGCTCGCCGCAGAGATAGGGGCCGGGCGAGAGCGCCTGCTCGAGCGCGGCGAGGGTCTGCGCGAGGCTGCCGAAGCCGACCATCGAGCCCTTGCCCTCCGGCACCTGCCAGCCCAGGGCCTTGGCGGTGACCGCCTGTTCCAGCGGCCCGGCGGCGAAGAAGCTCCAGCGGAAGAAGGCCGCCCGCGTCGGGTCGGCCGCCGGCGGTATCAGCCCCTTTTCGGCGAAGTGATCGGCCAGGTAGACGCAGATCGCCGCCGCCTCGGTCAAGACGCTGCCGTCGTGCACCAGCGCCGGCACCTTGCCCATCGGATTGATCGCCAGATAGGCGGCGTCCTTCATCGCGGCGCCGTAGTCGAGCCAGACCGTCCGATAGGGCTCGCCGAGCTCCTCGAGCATCCAGTGCGCGATGCGGCCGCGCGACTGCGGGTTGGTGTAGAAGACCAGGTCGCTCATCGCGTCACCCCTGCGGCCGCGTGGCCAACACGCTGGGCCAGCGTTCGAGCGCGGCGCGGATCGGCGCGAAGCGCGCGTCGAGGGCCGCCGTGTCGAAGGCCTCGCGAAAGGCGATCCAGTCGAGGGCGCAGAGCAGGGCGAGCTCGGGCAGCCCGGGTGCGGCGGCACGCAGCTGGCCCTCGTCCACGGCCTTCCCCAACCAGGCGAAGATCGTCGTCGCGCGCTCGCGCTGGCGCTGCGCAAAGGGCAGGGCGGCCGTGTCCGGGCTGTCGCGGCGCAGGTAGAAGAGCTGCAGCGTCGACTCCAGCGCCGCGTCGATCGCGTTGAGCAGGTTGGCGTCCGTCCAGCGGTTGCGCGGTGGCGCGAGTCGCCCCCAACCGCGCGTGGTCGTCAGCCAGTCGATGATCACGCGCGAGTCGTAGAGCCACTGCCCATCGAGCTCCGCCACCGGGATCTTGCCGATCGGCGAGACGGCCCGCAGCTCGGCCGCGCCGGCCTCCCCGGCGGTGCTCACCAACTGCACCTCGACGCCGAGCTCGGCCGCGACGACCCGCACGCGCCGCACGAAGGGAGAGGTCGTGGTGCCCAAGAGCTTCATCGTCCGCATCATCGGCCGACTCTACGCCACGAGCCCGCGTGCCACCAAGAGCGACGAGCCTGGGAGGTGGTGGTAGGGAGACGATCCGGGTTCGGTGCGCTAGGGCAGCGTGCTGGCTTCGACCCGCCAGCCCGCGTCCTGGAGCCAGCGGCTGATGCCCTCGCGATGGGCGTTCCCGACGATCGCGAGATCGGGTCGGTGGGCATCGCGCCCGGCGCGCCGGTCGAGGTTGCCCGCCATCACCGGGTCGCGTGAGAGCAGGATGTGCAGCTCCGGGGCGATGACGGCGCCCCAGCTGGGCGCTGCCAGCTGCGGTCTTTGCCTGACCAGGACGTCGATCGTGGGTTTGAGCGCGATCCACGCGGCCTCGGCCAGCGCGATCGCGAGCACCGCCGAGGGCAAGGGCTGTCCGAGGTGGAGCGCGGCGCCGGCCGCGAGCCCCGCCGCTGCCGCCACGACCGGATTGCTCCGGGTCACGAGCGCCCCCAGCCCCAGCATGCGGAAGGCCAGCAGCACCCGGCGCGAGGGCCGATAGTCCCATTCGAGATCCTCGAGCCGCGGCGCACGTCCTTCGTGAGCGCTTGCGTCAGCGGAAGCCAATGCGGCCGCCCGCGAGGCGAGCCACTGAGGTAGGGGTGCCTCCGCCGGGACGACCGCCTGCCGGCGCAGCTGCGCTTCGAGGCCCCCCAAGAGCTCGGCCACCATCTCGACGGACACGTCCCGGGACTGCCGATCCACCCGATCGTGGACGTGCGCGCCGGTGAGCACAGCATCGACATAGGAAGACAGACCTTGGGCTCGGTCCGGATCGCGGAGCGTGCTCTTGCGGAGCCAGTGCCAGGCCTCATCGATGGCCGAGGCGGGGCAGTGTCCGGTCTCGGGGCGCCCAACGGCCTCGAAGAGGCGTTGGAACTCGGGGTGCCATAGCGGCGCGGCCTCGGTGAAGATGGTACCCCACTCGCGTGCGCGCACGAGCTGCCTTCCGGCCCGGCGGATCTCGGGCGCGACCGCCGCTGGCGAGACGTGGTGTTCACCGACCAGGACGAGCACACGCGGGGGCGCGCCAGCATCCGCGCCCACGCTCTTGCTGAGCACGGTCGCCTCGAAACCGAACGCCCCTGGAAAGTTGGTCTGCAGCAGCGCCGCGAGTCTGGGGCGGAGCGACTCCGGCACGAGAGGGCATGTTGCAACACCGCTGGCCGATCGCCTCCCTGCTGCCGCGCCTTCAGCGGATGCAGCGGGCGACGAGGGCGACGCGTGGTCCGCGGCGCGAGCACGGAACCCACCCGCCAGATGTCGCGCGGCGGCGGTCGCGAGGTCCCGGAGCCCCCGCGTCGGTGCTGCGTGGGTTGGTACGGAGCCCAGCAGCAGGGCCCCTGCCAATGTCAGGGCAGTGGCTAGCCAACCGACCATGGGCGGGCCAGTCAGCAAGATCCGTGCGCCGGGCGCGGCGCTCCAACCTCAGCCTGGCGAGGTCCGCAAAGCGAGCGCTGACGATCATTTTACAAAGGGCTGAGTCGCGTCTCACCACCGGTCGGCGTGCGCGCGCCATGCTGCCTTAGGACCCGCTCGAAAATAACTCGATCAACTGGGCGTTGAGGCGCCCGCCGGGCAAGGCGCAGCGACGAAGGAATACTGCTGGCATTGCGAGGAGCTGCAACGCAGCCCGGCGGGATGGATCGACGGCCAGATGGATGAGTTATTTCCGAGCGGGTCCTTAGAGGTCACGGCCGCGCGGCGGAGCAGATGCCTCGCAGCGGCTGCGCTGACCCCTGGCATCGCCCCTTTGGGGGCGTGAAGAAGGAGAGGTGGGTGATGGCCCGCTACTCGTCAGCGTGGAAGGCCGCAATGGTCGGTGTGGTGCTGGTGGCGGCCGGGATGCCAGCGCCGGCCGCGGCGAAGGCGACGGCGTACGTCGCCCTGCCGCAAGAGGGCGACCGGCCCACCCACCTCAAGATCCGTCTCCTGCGCTACGCGGGCGGGACCAACGGCAAGGCGCTGGTGGAGCTCAAGAACAGCGGCAAGGTCGCCGAGGTTTTCGTGGCGACGGGGCTCTATCTCGTCCCCGACGGTGCCCCCGGGAGCGCGCCGCAGCGCCTTGGTGCCGCGGGGCCCTTCGAGGTCGATCGGGGGGCCGGTGGCTGGCAGGCCGAGGAGCGGCTCGAGGTCGCGCCGGGGGCCACCGAGCGCCTGCGCCTGCAGGTGTTCTGCATCGACTCGCACCGCTCCTCGCCCGGGCAGGGCCAGGGCTTCAAGGTCGGCAAGACGCGCCTGCCCGCGGAGCTCAGCAGCAAGATCGCGGCGCGCACCAAAGCGGCGATTGCGAAGAACGGTGGGCGGGTCGAGTCGAGCATCGGCGAGATCCAAGGGGAGGTCTGGAAGGCGCGCAACGAGGCCTGGGTGCCACTGGAGGGCGAGCGGCCGCACGAGAAGGGCGCGCAGTCGAGTGCCACCTCCGAGCAACTGAATATTGACCTCGACACGCTGCAGAGGTTGCGGCGGCAGCGCGTTGAGTCGAACGACCAGCGCTAGAGTGTCGAGGCAGGAAGTTCACACCCGACCGGCGCGCTCGCGGAAGGTCGTCGAGCTGCGCCACTTGCGGCCGCGGCGCAGGCGGCCCCGCAGGAGGATCCGATGAAACCCAGAACGAAACTTAGGACAACGCGCGCGAGCGGCCCGGCGCTAGCGCTGCTGCTGCTGACCCTAGGCACCTCGCTCCCCGCCGCCGGCTACGGCGTCAAGATGAGCGTCGAGCTCAGTCACGGCGTGCTCGAGGCCCATCGCCGCCAGCACGCCTTCCTCAAGGTGGGCCTGGTCGGTGACGGACCGCGGGAGCCGTCGCAGCGGGCAGCGGTCAACGTCGCGTTGGTGCTCGATCGCTCGGGGTCGATGGCGGGCGGCAAGCTCGAGCAGGCCAAGCGCGCGGCGATTCAGGCGCTCGAGGGCCTGGGGCCGGAGGACATCGTGTCGGTGGTGGCCTACGACACCACGGTCGAGGTGCTGGTGCCGGCGACCAAGCTCAGCGATCGCGCCGCCGTCTATCGCCAGATCGAGCAGCTACGGGCCCGCGGGACGACGGCGCTCTTCGCCGGCGTGAGCAAGGGCGCGCACGAGGTGCTGAAGTTTCTCAGCGGCCGTGGCGTCAATCGCGTGATCCTGCTCTCGGATGGTCTGGCCAACGTCGGTCCGAGCTCGCCCGGGGCGCTCGCCGAGCTCGGCACCTCGCTGGCCAAGAACGGCATCACGGTCAGCACGATCGGTCTCGGCCTCGGATACAATGAGGACCTGATGTATCGGCTCGCCGGCGCCAGCGATGGCAATCATGTCTTCGTGGAACGCGAGGATCAGCTGCCCGCGGTCTTCGCGCGGGAGTTCGGTGACATGTTTGCGGTGGTCGCCGGCGAGGTCGAGCTCCGCATTCGCTGCGGCAAGGGCATCCGACCGCTGCGGGTGCTCGGTCGGGCCGCGCGCATCATCGGTGACGAGGTCAGCGTGCGCCTCAGTCAGGTGCAGGCCACCGTGCAGAAGTACGTGCTGCTCGAGGTCGAGGTCGACCCCCAGCCGGCGGGTCAGACGCTGACGCTGGCCGAGATCGTCCTGCACTACCGGAGCCTCGACCGCGAGCGCGCCGAGCAGCAGTCGGGTCGAGCCCAGATCGGCTTCTCCGCGGCCAGTGAGGCGGTTGCGGCCAGCGCCAATCGAGCGGTGGCCGTGGCCGTGCTCGAGCAGCTCGCCAACGATGCGACGAAGCAGGCGGTCGAGCTGCGGGATGCGGGGCGCATCGCAGAGGCCCGCGTCTTGCTGAAGAAGAACGTCGGCGCGCTGAAGGCGTCGAATCAGGCGCTGAAGTCGAAGCAGCTCGACGCCCTCGAGCAGGACCTCGCGACGGCCGCCGAAGGGGTGGATCAACCCGAGGCCGAGTGGCAACGGACGCGCAAGGTGATGCGTGGGCAGCAACGCCGGGTCGAGAGCCAGCAGGCCTTCTGATAAAACCGCGCGCCGGCGGGCCGGTGCGGTGGCGCGGCGGTGGTTCCGTCTCCGGGGCGGCCGGCCGGCGGGGAAGCGAGCAGGGCGCGTGAGTCCACCGATCAGGATGCACTCGCGAGCCCGCGGCCGACTCGTCGTCGCGCTCTCGCTGATGGTGCTGATCCCCGCCGCGCTGCTCGGCTGGCTCGCCCGCGAGGTTGTCGTGGCCGACCGGCACCGCGCGCAGCGCGCCCTCGGCAGCCTGGTGGGCGGCGAGCTGCACCAGGCCGAGGCCCGTGTGCTGGGCGTGTTGGAGCGGCGCCGCGCCGAGCTGCTCGATCGGGGCCCGACGCCCACCGACACCGCGGCGTTGCGGGTGCTCGTCGCGGAGCAAGCGGCGGTGCGGCAGGTCTTCCTGCTCGGAAGCGACGGTCGGCGCTTGCATCCCCCCGCGCTCGGCCCGCTCAGCGTCGAGGAGGAGGCCTTTCTGCAGCGGGTGCGCGGTCTGCTCGCGGACCCCTTGCAGCTCGTGGTGGCCGACGAGGAGGGCGCGTCGCCCAAGAAGACCAGGCCGACGGCCGCGGCGCCAGGCGCGGCGCAGGGTTGGTACGCCTGGTTCTGGGAGGACGGGCTGCAGCTGCTCTTGTGGCAGCGCAGCAGCGCGGGGTACCTGATCGGCTTCGAGCTCGACCGCTACCGGCTGCTCGCCGACCTCGCTGCCGCGCTGCCCGACACGCCACGCGGTCGTCTCGCCGATCCGCGGCGCCGCACGGTCCTGGTCGACGAGCGCGGCGAGGCGCTCTACGAATGGGGCGGCTATGACCCGGCGCCAGGAGCGAGCCCCGCGGCCAGCATCGCGCTCGCGGCCCCGCTGCAGGCCTGGCGACTGCGCGGGTTCATCGATCCGCGGGTGACGGCCGCGTCCACGGGCCGGAGTCTGGCCCTCGCGGCGGGAGCGGGGGTGCTGGCGGTGACGCTGGCGCTCGGCGGTCTGGCGCTCTTTCTGTGGCGCGAGAGCACCCGCGCCGCGCGCGAGGCAGCGCAGCGCGTGTCCTTCGTCAGCCGGGTGTCCCACGAGCTGAAGACGCCCCTGACGAACATCCGCATGTACTCGGAGCTGCTCGAGGCCGACTTCGGCGCGGGTGATCCGCGCGCCGCGGGCTACCTGCAGATCGTCAATAGCGAATGCCGGCGCCTCAGCCGCTTGATCGACAACGTGCTCTCATTTGCGCGGCAGCAGCGCACGGCGCCGCTGCTGCGGCGCAGCGTGGGCCAGGTCGATGCGCTGGTGCGCGAGCTGATCACCGCCTTCGAGCCCGCCTTCGCGGCCCGAGGCGTGCAACTCGTCTTCAGCGGTCAGGCCGAGCGCCCGGTCTGGGTCGACGCCGACGCGCTGCGGCAGATCCTCAATAACCTGCTGAGCAACGCCGAGAAGTACGCGAGCGGCGGCAAGGTGGTGCAGGTCTCGACCCGGGCGCGCGCCCACACGACGGAGATCAGGGTCAGCGATCAGGGTCCGGGTATCAGCGCGACGCAGGCCGAGCGCGTCTTCGAGCCCTTCGTGCGCCTGAGCAGCGCCCTCGACGAGGGCGCGAGCGGCACCGGGATCGGCCTGGGCATCGCGCGCGAGCTGGCCCGCGCGCACGGCGGGGACCTGGTGCTGGAGCAGGACGAGGGTGGGGCGCCGGCGCCGCGCGGCGCGACCTTCGTGGTGACGCTACGGACCGAGGCCGCGGCTGATCCGGCGGCCGGGGCCGAGCCGCCAAGCGCGGCCACAACGGACTCGAGGGATCGCGCATGAGAGTCTTGATCGCCGAGGACGACCTGCACACCCGCAACGGCCTGGCCGAGATCCTCGCCGCCGAGGGCTACGAGCCGCTCCTCGCCGCCGATGGCCGCGCCGCGCTCGCGCTCTTCGAGCAGCAGCGGCCGGACTTCGTCTGCCTCGACATCATGATGCCCGGGCGCTCGGGCTACGAGGTCTGCCGGCAGATCCGGCGCGCCAGCGAGTCGGTGCCGATCATCTTCATCAGCGCCAAGTCCGAGGAGATCGACAAGGTGCTCGGGCTCGAGCTCGGGGCCGACGACTTCATCGTCAAGCCCTTCGGCGTCAGCGAGGTCGTCGCGCGCATTCGCGCGGTCACGCGGCGCTGTTTGCAGCAGCGCGGGCCAGCGAGCTCGGCGACGTCCTTCCGGATGGACGACCTGCAGGTGCTGCCGGCCGAGCTGCGCGCCCGCCGCGACGAGCAGACCTTCGAGCTCAGCCTGCGCGAGGTCAAGTTGCTCGAGCTGTTGTGGCGACACCAAGGTCAGGTGATGGACCGCGGCCGGATCTTCGACCACTGCTGGGGGCTACACCACGTCCCCAACAGCCGCACGCCTGACCAGACAGTCTCGCAGCTCCGCAAGCGCATCGAGCGCGATCCGAAAGCACCCCGCATCGTGCAGACGGTGCATGGCGTCGGCTACCGCTACGAGGACCCGCGCTGAGGCGCGTCGGCGCGCTCGCTCCAAGGGGGGGCCTCGCTGGCCCAACGCTCCTTTCCCGGCGGCCCCATGGAGCCTTCGGGGGCGCGGCGCGGTCACGTCAGCGCAGCCTGTGGAGGGCGCTCTGCTCGAGTCAGCGAGCCTGCGAAGTTGCGCGACCGGCGCGATTCAGATGAGCTTCGACCTGAGTCACCAGAAGAGAGCCGGTCTCGCGGTTGTCGTCGGGTACCGCGTGGAGGGGTTCTGCGCGTCCGCGCGATGAACGTCCAAGTGCGGTTAAGCGTCGAGAACACCAACCCCGCTCGATGCGATGCCCCGGGTATCCGGTGCCGCCGGGAAGGTGGTGCGGAAGGTGGGGCTGGCCCCATCGACCTACCCACCCACTGCGACGAGGGGATGCTTCGATGACCCGTCAGAGGCCCATCTCGGCGAGAGCCTTTTGCCAGGGCAGGGCCGGCACGCCATCGATGACCCGCTCCGTCGAGCCCGCATGCGCCAGCATGCACCGGATGGAGGAAGGCAACCGAAGGGCTGCGCGCTTGAGCGGGCGAATGTCGCCACCCTGCGGGCTGGACGTCGACTTGACCTCGATCAACCAAGTGTCGCCGCCGAGCGTGACCACGAAGTCCACCTCGAGCCCGCCGCGCGTGCGCAGCGTGCCGAGCCGCAGGTCCCTGTCGAACGCCGCGGTGCTCGCCCAGAGCTGGGAGACGAAGAGGTGCTCGAAGAGGTTGCCGCTGCGGTCGCCCGAGACGCCGAAGTTACCCAGCAGGCCGTTGAGCACGCCGGGGTCGAAGAAGTAGAACTTGGGGTGGCGTACGAGGT
Organism: Pseudomonadota bacterium; assembly: GCA_016702545.1. Taxonomy (GTDB): domain Bacteria; phylum Myxococcota_A; class Polyangia; genus JADJTL01. Next base: position 16,144 of record JADJDT010000037.1, read on the forward strand.
CTGCCAGCTCGAGATCGCCGTGCGGATCCACGCGTCGAACCAGCAAGCTATCCTCGAGAATCTCGAAGTAGCGCATCGCGGAACGTCGCGCGACCTTGGCGCGAGCGGCGAGCTTGGAGAAGTCCAACGATTGGCCGGCGTTCGCCCACGGCGGCGGCTCAGTCAGGAAAGCGTGAAAAGCTCTCGAGGCTGCGCGTCAAAGCTTCTGCTTGAACCTCTTCTCGCAGATAAGAGCCCGCGTAGCTGCGCAAGAGCTTCTGCTTCTCGGCCGGCGGATGCTCCAGATAAGGCTCCGGCAAAGTGCCGACGGCCATCGCCAGGGCGGTATCGACGCGCCGATCGAGCTCAGCAGAGGTCAACGGTCCGAGGTGATAGGTGAAGACGCGCCCGGGCAAGAGATTCGCGCCGCCCCGCCGTAGCTTGCGTGCGCTGGATCCCGTGAGCAGGAAACGCGGCACCTGCTGCCCCTGGATCTTCGCGTCGTCGAGGAGGCTCTGCACCGTGTTGAGCAGACTCGGCAGACGCTGAATCTCGTCGATGAGCACCGTACGCGGCAGGCGCGCGCGCATTCGCTCCTCGAGCTCGCGCGGATTCGACGCGAAGTCGAGAAAGGTCGCCTCGTTGCTCGCCAGGTCGACCACGAGATCGGCGCCAAGGCTCCGCATCAGCGTCGACTTGCCGGTTTGACGCGGTCCCAGGACAAACACCGACTGCGCGCTGGCATCGCAGCACACC
>JADJDT010000038.1 GCA_016702545.1 Pseudomonadota bacterium
AGTCGTAATAGCGGTCGAGGGCCTCGTCCGGACGTCGACGCATCCGCGGTGACGCGACGTATGACGGTGAACATGTCCTCGTAGCGAAGCGTGGCGCCGTAGTGCTTGGCCAGCCGAAGGCTGCAGTCGAGCACGGTCAACCTGTTCTGCACGATGGCCGCGTCCGCCCGCGGAGGGCGGCGCCCTGCAGAGCTTCCACGACCTGGCCGCGAGTCCGGGTGCTCAGCAAAGGAGCCAGAAGGGGCGACCCGCCGGATCATCGTCGGCATTCTTGCCGAGCATGTTGACGTAGAGGTCTTCGACGAACCTCGAGTCGTCATAGGTGGCCGGCATCCCGTGCATCTCGGCCAGCGAGTCGAGGATCTCGTCGGATGCGGCACTCACCGTGGTGCTCGGGCCGAGCCCTCCGAGCCAGAAGGCGAGCCCGCCCAGGTCGGGTACTCGCCCCATCACGCCGAGATAGGCGCGGGCGACGTTGGTTTCGCCGGCCGAGAGCTGAGAAGTCGATCCACAGGCCGCGCGTCCGCTGCCGACAGGCGGGGCGCAGGACTGGGTCTCGCTGCAGGTCCCACCACACAGCTCACACGCCACGCTCACGCCGTCGCTGCTGCTGCAGCTCCGCGTCCGCCCGGTGATGGTGCCGTTGCAGGTGCTCCACGCGGACCACGTCGTGTAGGCATAGGTGTACACCGAGACCTGACAGGTCCTGCTGCTCGCTGGTTGGAGGGCGCTGCATGCGCTCTCGGCCAGCGGCTCGTCGCGACAGCTGACGCAGAACACCGCGCGCGTCTGCATTCCGTCCCCGCAGCTCGAGCTGCAGGTGCTCCACGCCCCGATGCTCCAACGGGAGGGGCAGAGACCACCGTCGGTGGGACCCGTCGGTTCGTCCGGAGCAGCGTCGCTGGCACCCGCATCGGGCGCGTTGGGGTCGACCACCCAGTCCGGTGTCATGAAGGCCAGGGGTGTGTCACGCCGTGGGCTGGACGGCTGGCTATCGAGCGGCGCGCCGTCGCTACCGGCATGGCCGCACCCGTAGGCCAGGCCGAGCAGGAGCAGGGTGGTCGCAGCGGCACGGCTCTGCCGAGGGGGCCGAGGGCGGCTGGTGGTCATCGAAGGTCCCCCATCGAGGCCTGGCAACGCCGCGCGCAGGCGAGGTCGGCTTGACTGGTGTGACGTGACACCGCTTCAGCCTAGCAGGCCGTCGGCGCGCGAAAAGCTAGGCCAACACGAAACCTCGGCTACGCGAAACCTCGGCTACGCGAAGGGGAGGACACGGTCGAGGGCCGGCGCCTGAGAAAACGCCCCTTGACGCGGCTCAAGCCACCCTTCGCTTCCGCCCTTTTGGTCCAAGGAGTCCGGCGCCCGGCCCGCCTCACGGCCCCGCTCTCGCCTCGCGCCCCACGAGCACGGTGACTCGAGCATCGCTCGATGCATCAGCCCGGGTCGGGGACATCCTCCTCAAGAACAGCGACTTGTACCGCGGGCGGGGAAATCGAGAGCGACAACTAGCTCGACAAGTCCTGCTTTCATCTCGACAGCATCACCGCCCAAACCCCGCATGCTGTCCGCGCGCTGAGTCCACGCCTCGATGGTGGGCAGCCGTCCATCCACCCGCAGGTCTAGCGCGGGGCTCCGTGGTGGCGCTTGCTGTTGATCGGCGGCGGCATTCCCTTCATGCAGCGCTCGACGAGCAACGCTTCACACTGAGAGTATTCGAAGAGCTTCGAGTGCTCGAAGGTGAAGACGCTTCGGACCGCGGGCGTGCCATCTCGGATCGGCTCGATGGAGCATCTACACGAGCTGCCCGCGCACTCGATTTCGACGGTGCCGTCATCTGGCGCCGACTTGTTGGGTGCGCCGCATTCGGCGTTGAACCAGCACGAGCTCGTCTGGACCACTGGGCCTGTCTTGCGGCCCGAGGCGTCCTTCGACGTCGTTGAGCTGCGTTCGCCACCCCCGGCGTGCAGCACACATCCCCGGAGGATCGGGTACCCCGGGCGCGGGGTACACCCGGAGACATCAGCATCAGCACAGGGCCGCAACGGAGCCCTTGGCCGCGCCGAGGTCAGCGCCACAGCGGACTCCGGCGCGACGACGCGGAGCAGCCGCCGCGGGTTGATTGCGATCGAGCATCGGTGCACGCCAGGTGCTCCTGACGGCATAGGGCAACGCCCGTGTTCCCCGACCCCCGTGTTCCCCGACCCGGGTTAATACGACGCGTCTAAAATAAGGCGTATTGGGTACGTAGGTCATTTCGAATCTTACGGCAAGAGTGCGCTATTCCGACAGAAACATGGGTCCAAACGCTCGCGTATACCGCCCCCTCGGAGCTTCGACGCTGAGGCACCTGCCGGTCCTGGCCCCGGCTAGCGGACCGTTGGCGCAAGACATCGTCATTGACTTGTTAGTTCAATTCCGAATGCCTTGCGCGTTATATTAACCCGGGTCAGGGACACCATCGACATGGAGTGGTTTCGTACCCGCCGCGAGGCCGTCGTCATCATCGAGGCCTGGCGCCAGCACTACAACGACGTCAGGCCCCACTCGAGCCTGAGATACCTCACCCCCAACGAGTTCAAACGGGCCACCAGCCGGTCAGCCCATCAACCCGGAGGGGCTGTTCTTACCTAATCCGTGGTCCGAAGAATCCAGGCAGGTCATACCCTCCGACGAGCGCCCTGGAGCACCGTATCTTGCCACGCTTCGAGCCAACCTGTTTCCGGCTCACCGGTCCGGCGCATCCGAACGGGGCACACCCTGATCGGCTCAAACCCGCCAGCTCGCTTCGAACCCGCCTGCGATTGACCCTGCAGGCGAGGGTGCCGTACCGTTTCAGAGACGCTGATGCTGTCGAATCGCTGTTCTTCTCCATTTCGGGGCCCCCATGCACCTTGAATCATTGACAATACGTAACTTTCGGATGCACCTGGAAACCACAGTTTCGTTCGATGTCTCGACAACGGTGATCGTCGGGCGGAACAATTCGGGAAAACGTCGGTCGCCGAGCTCTTCCGCAAGTTCTTCGGCGATGATCGGGGGCGCGCCAGAGCCGACTTCACGCTGGACGACTTCTCGTCTGCTCGGCACCAGGCGTTGCTGGAAGCCGCGAGGAGCTCCCTAGATCAAGATGGAGGTCGCAAAGAGCCGCCTGCCATCGAGCTTCAGTTGACGATCGCCTACACCGACTCCGGCGACGATCTTGCTGCTATCTCGCACCTCATCGTCGACCTCGACGACTCTTGTACGACCACCCAGGTGATGCTGCGCTATGCCCGCGCAGCCGGGAACGCACGGAGAGCCCTTCTACGGTTCGCTTTCGGACGACCCGGAAGACGCGTTTCGTGAGCTGGATGAGCGCATTCGGAGGACCTTCGTTGTCACGGTCGAGGCGGTCGATCCGACCGACGAGACGAATCGGTCTCAACGGTCGCTCGAGACCCTCTCAGACTGCGTGCAGTTAGGCTTCATCGATGCGGCTCGGCCGATGGACGGGGACAAGGGACGCGAGCCTGACACCCTGGGCCGGACGCTCAGGGCGCTCTTCGAGTCCAGCCGGAAGGGCGACGAGGACGGCGCGGCTGAAGCCATCGAAAAGGCCGTCGCCGACGCCGAAAGGGAACTGAACAAGACCTTCCGTGAACATATGAGGGGGAAGATCCTGCCGGCCTTGTCGCCCCTTGGCTATCCGCTGCTATCGGACGGAGAGCTGGCGACGAGAACGACGTTCGACGCAGTCCAACTCCTGAAGCAGCACACGAAGCTGTACTACGAGGCGTCGGCTGGAGTTGGGGCGGGGCGCGCCCTGCCGGAGGGTCACAACGGGTTGGGCCTCCGAAACCTGATCTTCATCCTGCTCCAGCTCCACGCACTCCACGAGGCCCGCAAGGCTGCGCCCGTGCCTGCACCTGTGTGCGTGCTGTTCCTCGAAGAGCCGGAAGCCCATTTTCATCCCCATCTGGAGGAGATCTTCATTCGCAAGGTGACGGAGGTGCACGACAGGCTGTGCGGCGACACGACGTGGCCGCTGCAAATCGTCGTCACGACCCACTCCAGCCACATCGCCAACGAGGTGCCGTTCCAGCAGATTCGCTACTTCCTTCGTGCGGAGAGCCCATGCAAGGTCCAGTATCTGGCGCAGGTCAAGGACCTCGGCAAGTTCAGCTCCGATGCCGCGTCCAAGAGATGGCTGACCCAGTATTTGACCCTCACCAGGTGCGACCTGTTCTTCGCCGACAAGGCCGTCCTGATCGAAGGAGCCGCCGAGCGGTTGTTGTTGCCCGCCTTTCTCCGAAAGATGGACGAGAAGACGGATGAGAATTCGGGGCACCTTACCGCGCAGTACCTCACGACGGTTGAGGTCGATGGGCGCTACGCCCACAAGTTCTTCCCGCTCTTGGAGTTCATCGGTGTGCCCGCGCTGATCATCACCGACCTCGATGCCGAGGCGGAAAAGCCAGCGAAGAACGGAAAGCTGAAAGATGACGGGTCACCGCAGGTGGCACCTGGCAAAAAGGCCTCGTTTGCGAGGGCACGACGACTGGGAACCCCTGTATCAGGGAATGGTTTCAGACCAACGCGCTGGACGCGGTGATGGCCAAGTCCCCTGCGGACAAGACGAAATCTACCGATCTCTTGATGCGCATCGCCACCAAGTTCCCGAAAATGACGGCGAGCCGTGCGGGCGAAGCTTCGAAGAGGCGTTGGTGCTCGCGAATCCAACTCGGTGGCCAACCCCGGGGACGTGCAGGGTGCCGCGCAGACAGAAGAGTGGGCCAGCGATGTTGCGGAGAGCAAGAAGGCAAGACCAGCCTTGCGCTCGGTATTCTGGACGAGGTTGGCAAAGCCGACTTTATGATCGAGGTACCTCCGTGGGGCTTGAGAGTGGCTGCGCACTGCAGGGACTCGCCACACTCCCGTTGAGGCTTTGCCGGGGAGGGGCCTGCAGCGGAAGCGGAGGCGGCCGAGTCTGGAGCCGGCAACGGAGACCAAGATGCCTGATGTCCCGGTCGGTTTTCCGCCGGATGCTGAGGCCATGGCGGAGCGGGCAAGTGCTGCCAGCGTCAATGCCTTAAGGAAGGGAAGAGCTTTCAGCTGGAAGCTGGCGCCGGAGCCGGCAAGACGCGCATGCTCTGGTCGAGGCGCTTGAGTGGCTGGTGGAGCATCGTGGCGCCGAGCTGGCTCGCTGGGGGGCCCAAGTCGCCTGCATCACGTACACCAACGTTGCCGTCGGGGAGATCAAGGAGCGAGTTGGAGAACCTCCAAGCGTCTGGGTGTCAACGATCCACAGCTTTCTCTGGCACCTGCTCTCCCCCTTCCAGAAGACTCTCCGGCAGCTGCTGGAAGACGATGACGTGGTCAGGAGAAGCTGGGAGAGCAAGGACCGTCCTCGGGTCCCGGAAGATCACCTACGACGATGTGGGCCGCGTGCGGGTGTCCGAACCGGAAGTGTCGATCAGCCACGACCATGTGATCAGCCTGGCCGTGGAGCTTCTGAAACGACAGAAGTTCCGCCGACTATGGCGCTCGCGTTTCCCCGTTCTGCTTCTTGACGAGTACCAGGACACTTCGAGCAAGCTCATGGAGGCTATTCGCGATCACCTGCTGGCGGCCGATTCAGCGCTCCAGATCGGTTTGTGCGGTGACCATTGGCAGATGATCTACGACGAGGTGTGCGGGGCAGTAGCTGACGACCGATTCGTTTTAATCCCAAAGGGCGCAAACTTTCGCTCATGCGATGCAGTCGTAGGAGTGCTCAACCGCGTTCGCCCCGCCCTCGTGCAAGCGGTCTCGCGGAACTTGGCGAACGCCGGGCAACCGACTGATGTGGTGGTACTTCACACCAACTCCTGGCCCGAAGGCCGGGGTAAGGGCCACTATAAGAACGCCTTGAACGACGACACCCAGGACGCAGCGGTCGAACAGGTTCAGAAATTCCTTCGTGGTCGAGGCTGGCACCTCGGCCACGGTTCCACCAGCATCTTGCGGCTGACGAACAAGGCGGTAGCGCGCGCGGAAGGCTTTTCAGACTTGCTCGCGGTCTTTGAATTTCCCGACCAGCTGCTCAAACGCCAAGACCCCATCGTCGACATGCTGGCGGGGCGAGTGGAGCCTGCCGCAGACCTCGTCGCCGCGGGACGCAAGACAGTGGCCTTGGAGACCGTGGGATGGCCCAGGGACAGGGTCAAGAAACAAGAGGACAAGCAACGGGCCCGAATCTGGCTGCAGCAGCTCGGTCAACATCGAGGCGGAGGGACGGTCGGTGATATCGTCGAGCACCTGAGACAGTTCGATCTGTTGACGCCATCGGCGCAGAGGGCTCTTGGACGCGCACGACCTCGGCGCAAGAGGAAGGGGATGACGAGCGCATCATTCAGCTTCGTGACCGATGGAACGCACTCAAGATTGTGCCCTATCAGCAGGTGCAGCGGTGGTACGCCTACGACAGCGGCACGACGATGCTGTCGACCAAGCACGGTGTGAAGGGCGCGGAATCGACGAGGTGGTCGTGGTCTTTGGGGGCGGCTGGAGCAAATACAACTTTCCCCGCATGCTGGAGGAGTGGGAGGCACAGCAGGCCAAGGGCACACCTGATTCCTCCTTCACCCGGGCGCGCAACCTGTTCTACGTGACCATCTCGAGAGCTCGACACCGGCTGGCACTCCTGTTCCTCGAGACGCTCCCGGATGCCGCGTTGGCCACGCTGCGGAACATGGTTGGCGTAGAACGGGTCTGCGAGCTTCCGCACCTCAAGTAGTAGCCGATCGTTGTAGATGGTCGCGGCAGGGACAGGCCTGAGTTCTGAGGGGGTGCGCCGCTGCACCGATCACGGTGACTCGCCCCCGGTATAGGAAGCTGCATATGGCCGGGGGATCCGCACCGGCTCACCCCGAGCGTCGCGGTGGCACGCGCTCACGCCGCGTGCCATCGCGTGCAATGCCTCTGACCTGCATCGGGTGAATTGATCCGTCGGACGAACGACCCCTCCGAGCCACGATGGGCAACGAGTGCGACATGAAGCGAAGACGATTCCGGGGCGGCACCTAAATTGAGTACGCCGGATGAGGGGGCGGTCCAACGTCTCAAACCTTCTTGGCGCAATGAGCGGGTCGGGGCCTATCGGTGGCCGCATGCGTGTCTGCGGCGGCACTCGGCGAGCGAGCACGATAAGTCCTGAAGGGTTGAGCAGTCCCCGTCATCCAGTCATCGTCATCCGTCATCGCCCGGGTCCGGTGCCGACGTAGGCAGACGCGATCGGAGTAACCGTTCAGCAGAGCCCGCCTGGTGATGAGCATCGGGGTGAGGAAGACTGTCGGCCTGGGTCTAAACCGGGAGGGGATAGTGATGAGCAAGCGGCGGAGCAGGGCGGAGTGGATCGCGGTCTGCGAGGCGTTTGAGGGCAGCGGTGAGACGACGAGGGCATTCGCAGAACGACGGGGCGTACATCAAGCGACGCTGGGTTGGTGGCTGACAAAGCTGCGTCGCGAGGGCGCGCTTGGCGGCAGGGCGAAGGCTTTCGTCGAGGTGGTCAGCGCGGCGCCGGCATCGGTGGCAGGCGCGGTGGTACGCATCGGCGCAGTCACAATCGAGTTTGGCGCGGGGGTGCCGGCGGTGTCATGGGTCGCGGAGCTGGCGGCGCGATGCTGAGCCTGCCGGCGGCGGTACGGATCTACTTCTTCGCCGAGGCGGCGGACATGCGCAAAGGCTTCGACGGGCTGGTGGCGCTGGTGCGGGCGGCGGGGCTGAGCGAATACAGCGGGCACCTGTTCGCCTTCGTCTCGCGGCGAGCGGATCGCGCGAAGATCCTGACGTGGGAGCGGGGCGGGTTTGTGCTCTGGTACAAGCGGCTGGAGCGCGGGCGGTTTCGGCGGCCGCCGATCGCGCCGGAGGCCACAAGGGTGCGTCTGGAGGCCGACCAACTGACGTTGTTGCTGGAGGGCATCGACCTGCAGAGCGTACGCCGGCCGAAGCGCTGGGCGCCGCAGGGGATCGACACGGGAGAGGAAGTGTGATCTACGACGGCGGATGACGATGCCTGAGGCCATCGCAGCGCAGGTAGCCGTGCTCGAGCCGAGCGCTCAGGCTGTGGTGCAGCTGCTGTGGCACTTTCACCAAGAGCAGCTGGCGGCCTTGGGTGCATTGCAAGCGCAGCTAGCGGAGCGGGATGCGAAGCTGACGGCGCTGCAGGCGCAGAACGAGAAGTTTCGGCAGCTGATCTTCGGACGTCGCAGCGAGAAGCTGCCGCCGATTTCGAGCGAGGTGCGTCGGGCGGTGGAGGCCGAGGATTTTCCGCTCGACCTACCGGCGAGCGCGACCTCGCAGCAGACGGAGGAGGCGCAGACCCAAGCGCGACGACAACGAGGGCGCAAGGCGTCGACACCTGCGCGGGAGCGGCGGCGCAAGGCGCTGGACAGGCTTCCAGTGGTCGTCGAGCGGGTCCAGGTCACGGCGCAGCAGCTCCCCGAGGGAACGACGCGGGAGGACTTCCGCCCGCTGGGCGAGCCGGAGGTGGTGCGGCGCATCGAGCATGTGCGCGAGCACCTGGCGGTGGTGGAGTATCAGCTCGAGAAGCTGGTCGAGCGTGGTGGCGAGCGCATCGTGCAGGCCCAAGCGCCGCTTAACGTGATCGATGGCGGGGCGTGGGGGCCGAGCGTCTACGCCCATGTCATCGTCAGCAAGTGCGTCGACTCGCTGCCGCTGTATCGGCTCGAGCGGATGCTGGGTCGGGCGGGCTTCGCCGTGGCCCGCAGTGTGCTGTGTGGTCTGTTTCACCGCGCCGCCGAGGTCCTGGAACCGCTGTACCAGCGCCTGGTCGAGCGCGTGCGGCACCACGCCTACGTGCAAGCCGACGAGACCACGATCAAGGTCGCCGAGCCCCACAACGCGCGGACCGGTTGGATCTGGACGCTGCTGTGCGACGACATCGTCGCCTACGTCTACAGCGAGACGCGCGGGGCCAACACGGCCCACCAGCTGCTGGCCGGCACGACCGGTCACCTCGTGACCGACGGCTATGCCGGCTACAACGGCGTCGTGGGCGACGGCCAACGCACGCGCGTGGGCTGCTGGGCTCACGCACGGCGCAAATTCTATGAAGCCCTGGCGTCAGCCCCTGAGGCCCGACAGGTCCTCGACGCCATCGTCGCCCTATACCGTGTCGAGCATGATGCCGCCGCAAGCGGCGTGCTGGGCACCGCGGCGCACCAGATCCTGCGCGAGGAGCGCAGCCGGCTGATCGTCGAGACGATCGAGCAGTGGACCGACGCCCAGACAGCGACCACGCCGCCCAAGAGCCCGCTCGGTGTGGCGCTGGCGTACGCCCGAAACCAGCGCCGCCCCCTGCGCCGCTTCCTCGCCGACGCCAAGCTGCCGCTGGACAACAACGCCTCCGAAAGAGCACTGAGAATCATCGCCGTCGGCCGGAAGAATTTCCTCTTCGTCGGGCACGAGGAAGGCGGCCAAAACCTCGCCATTCTGCAAACCCTGTGCAGCACCTGCCTGCTGCACGGTATCAACCCATACGAGTACATTCGCGATGTCGCCGTCCGCGTCCGCTTTCATCCGAACGCGCTACTCGACGACCTCCTGCCCATGCGCTGGAGATCGGTTACCGTCGGAGGCGCCAACAGCGCACGTCGCCGAAGGG
>JADJDT010000039.1 GCA_016702545.1 Pseudomonadota bacterium
TGTTGGCGCTTGGCAGTCGCTAGCGAAGGCTGTCCCGAGAGGGTAGATCACACAATCGAGACCGAGTCCAGGTGGGTCTTGAGCCAGACGCTCGCGCGCCGCGCCGCCCAACCGGCTCTCGCTGCAAGTTGCCCCACCACGCATCTCCTCGGAAACACCCTGACCGCGCGGTGACGCATAACAAAGCTGCTGACTGCGATGCTTGGTATTGGCGTGGTGTTTTTGTGGTGTTTTCATGGCGGGCAGTGATCGCGGCGTGAAACCGGCCTCCTGCGCCCGCGCCACGAAACTACCAAGAAAAACGCCATGCCATTGCCAAGAAAAACGCCTGCATCGGCGCTACCAAGGTCGCCGTCACGGGAACAGAGGGGTGGATGCTGACCGCGTCCGGCGCCCGAGCCCGGGCCAACCACACGGGGACGATGGAGGTGGGTCGTGAGGGAGAACGAACGCGTGACGCAAGGGGACGGCTTGTCGGCGTTGGTTGCAGGGAAGACGGTCTGGCGCCTCTACCGACGTGGGTGCCACGAGCTCTCGATCGAGTTCACCGATGGCACGATGCTGACCATCGACGCGGCCCGCGCCGAGATCGACCTGGTGCCTCTGCCGCCACGAGAGGAGTCCATCGTTCTGGCGTGGTGAGGTCCGCGCCATCGCCCGCCCGCTCTGCCTGGCGGTGTCATGTGGTTCACCAGCGTCCGGGACCGGGGATGATGTTCGAGTACCCGACCATCGTGGTCACGGTGGTCGATGGCCGCTGCAGGACCTGCCGCTGCGCGCACCGCCGCGCGATCATCACGGCCCCACGGCGATCGCGCTCCGCGACATGCTCATGCGGCCTGTGGGCGTTCGTTGCAGCGAAAGTCTGTGTTGCGTCGGGCCGCGACGCTAGCGCGCTGGGGTTCACTGTGGCATCGTCAATGACCCTGTTCGGATGGGGAGAGCCGAAGCATGAAGTTCACCGTGACGACCGATCGTGATGGAGACGGTGTCTGGGTCGTGGAGTGCCCGGGAATGCCTGGTTGCGTCAGCCAGGGTGCGACCAAGGACGAAGCCCTCGCAAGTATCAGCGAAGCGATCAAGCTCTGCTTGGAGGTGCGGGCAGAGCAGGGGTTGCCCTTGACCCTGGAGACGCGGCAGATCGAGGTTGCCGCCTGATGCCGGTCTTGCCCGTGCTGAGCGGACGGCAGGTCGTGAAGGTCTTCGCCGCGTTCGATTGGCAGGTTGCCCGGCAGCGTGGCAATCACATCATCCTGATCATGTCACAGGACCTAGCGACGCTCTCCGTGCCCGACCGTGGGTGACCAACCGGAGGAGCTGATGCAGATCGGCAACTACGTTTACCGCAGCGAGTTTGCCCGGCGCTACCTCGCGCAGGGCCATGCCGAGGGCAGAGCCAAGGGAGAAGCCGAGGGTCGTATCGAGGGCCGTGCCGAGGGTTGTCTTGAGGGGGAAGCGCAGGCACTACTGCGGATCTTGCACGCTCGAGGGCTGAGCGTCAGCGAAGCCGAACGCGCGCGGATGGTGAGCTGCGACGATCGCGCGACCCTCGACGAATGGCTCGAACGCGCGCTAACGGCGAGTCGTGTGGCTGAAGTGTTCAGCGTCTACGATGTCTACTGCAGGGAGTTCGCCCGCCGCTTCGTCGCCAAGGGCCGTGCTGAGGGCGAGGTCGAGGGCAGGGCCGACCGGGGGGGGGGGGGGGGGGGGGGGGGGGGCGGGCCCGGGGGGGGGGGCCCGGGGCCGGGGGCGGGCCAGGGCCGTCTCGAGGGCAAGGCCGTGGGTCGCGTCGAGGGTCACGCGCGAGCACTCCTGCGGATCCTTGGCGCTCGGGGTCTGAGCGTGAGCGACGCCGAACGCGGTGAAATTCTGTGCTGCGCGGAACTCACGGTTCTCGATGCATGGATCGAACGTGCGCTGACGGCGCGCAGCGTGGCCGAGGTGCTCGGCGCTGCCAAGTAGCGCCGGCTTGCTTGACCGGACGTGAGCGTGGGGGCGCCGCAGCCGAGCGCCGCTCGCACCTCAGTATGGTTGCCGGATTGGCGGCGGAGCTGCTGCGTGATCCGGACCTGAGCCAAGCGGCGCTGACGGATCCGGCGGCGGCGACCACCATCACCACGGCTCCCGCCGCGATCGCCACGCCTCGAGATACGACGAGCCGGAGATCGGTCAGCATGCCCGGCGCGCTCGCGCTATACGAGCGCAGCGAAGAAGCGCTCGTAGTTGATCACACGAACCTTGGCTGCGGCGAAGAAGCGATCGTGCCCCTCCTCGGACACGAGCTGGATGCGATGCGGCACGCGCAACAGCTCGCTAAAATGCACGAGGTTGCGCGCTGGGTCGGTTGCGCCGGACTTGCACTCGATCGCCATCCATGGCGCCTTGTCGCGTAGCACGAGGAAGTCGATCTCTCTGCCGTCCTTGTCGCGCACGAAACGCAGCTCGAACTCGCCCTGCGCCGTGTCGGTCCAGTAGTGGCAGGCCTTCAGCAGGTGCAGCGCGGCCAAGTTCTCCCGGCGCTTGCCGAGCTCACGCTCGGGGATGCGCAGAATGTCGTAGAGGTAGAGCTTCGGCTCAGCCTTGACGACGCGGCGAAGGCGGTGCGCGTAGGGGCGGACGGTGAAGGAGAAGTACAGGATATCCAGTAGCTCGACCCAGGCGCGTACTGTGGCGTAGGCCTTGCCGACGTCCTGGTGCAGCGCATTGACCGACAACAGTGATCCGACGCGCTCGGGGAGCAACTCGACGAGCGTCGCCAGCGCGCGGAGGTCGCCGATCTGGCGGATGTCGCGCGAATCCTCGAAGACCAGTCGATCGAGGCGCAACCGACTCCAGCGCTGGGCGAGGTTGACGCGGCCACCGATCAGGGGCTCGGGGAAGCCGCCCAAGCGAAGCAAATCACTCCACGGGTAGGTGGCCTCGGCGTAGTCGCCCAGGACCGCATCAGGCCTTGGCGGAGAAGCGCCTTCCCCTACGGAAAAGGGGTGGAGCTGATACGGCAGGTAGCGTCCCAGTAAGCTGTCTCCGCCCTTGCGGTGGTAGCCCATGCGGGCGCTACCGGTAACGATGATCGGCAACCGCGCACCTGGCTGGTCGTAGAGGCCCTTCAGCTTGCGCTTCCACGCCCGGTCCTTGTGGATCTCATCGAGCACGATGGGGCCGCCGCCGCGGCCCGCGATCGCCGCGGTCGGAGATTTGGCCCAGGCGCGGCGGAACGCTTCGTCGTCGTGAAGGAAGTAATTGCGCGTGTCGGCGACCAGGACCCGGGCCAGAGTCGTCTTTCCGACCTGGCGTGGCCCAGCGATGAAGGCCATCTTCCCCGCCGCGAGGGCATCATCGGTGATCGACTGGGTCAGATAGCGCGACTGTGTCATCTCGGATCCCTCGCATAGCATTGATAGCTGGACGCGGCTAGTTATCAATCATGTGATACCTAGCCGGACACATCCCACGATCTCGAACTGCTGCCGAGGCAGCTGCGCCGACCGCGACGTGGAGCGAGCCTCAAGCGGGGAAGGGACCAGCAACTCGGCTGCGCCTGGCCTGATTCGGCGTGCAGGCCCGGGACGCCTACGACCTGCCTGCCTGACGGTGCTGCCTGGCCTGCCTGACTGCCTGGCCTGCCTGACTGCCTGGCCTGGCCTGTGACGGGGCTTGCCGGCCTGGGCCTGACGGCCTGGGCCTGACGGTGCCAACCACCGAAGAGGCAACCTGGTTGGGGTGGTGGCGATAACCGCGGGAGATGGGACGACCCCTACGCCGGCAGCTCGGAGACGTGGTGTACCTGGTGACCAACCGGACGGTCGAGGCGCGCTTCTGGCTCAAGCCGACGCCAGAGACCACGGCAGTGGTGGGGGCCTGGCTGGCGTATGCGGCTGAGCGCTTCGGCATCGAGCGCTACGCCTTCGTCGTGCTGAGCAATCACGTGCACTTGCTGCTGCGCGCCCCGCAAGGCAACCTGGCCGACTTCATGGCCTATTGGCAGGGCAACGTGGCCAAGGGCGTCAACGCGCTGCATGGCCGTCGCGGCCCGCTGTGGCAGCGGCGTTACAGCGCGGAGCCGGTGCTCGACCCTGAGGCGCTGTTGGACCGGGTGGGCTATGTGATGGCCAACCCGGTGCTGGCGCACCTGGTCGCGCGCCCCGAGCAGTGGCCGGGGCTTAGCAGCATCGGGCAGCTTCTGGGCGAAACGGCGCCGGCGTTCGTGCTTTTTCGCGCCACCGCTTGGCGCGCGGCGGGGTGTCCGGTCGACCGGCGGCCATTCGAACAGGCCGTCTGCTTGCGCGTCAGCCGGCTGCCGGGCTTCGAAGCGCTCAGCGACGCGCAGTACCGCGACCGGCTGCGCGCGGCGGTCGAGCTGCACGTGGAGGCAGCGAGCGCTGAGCGGCGGCGCAGTGGACGGAACGGTCCTGCGCCGGGCGGCGCTGGAGGCCGTCAAGCCGTGGCAGCGGCCGGCGCGGCCCAAGCGCAGCCCGCGCCCGCTGTGTCACACCACGAGCCCGGCGCTGTGGGCCGAGTACCGTGTTCCGCGTCAAATAGAATTGCCGGTTCGCGACAACTATTCTTGCCGGTTAGAGCCAGGTAGTTGACGCCCACCGCGGCGACCTCGCGGAGGGGGCTGTCTCGATGCCCAGGCGCCGCATCAGCCGCTGCACCCGCTTGCGGTTGATGCGATGCCCTTCGCCGCGCAGTAGCTCGGCCAGCTTGCGGCTGCCGTAGAACGGGAACTTCAGGTGCAGCTGGTCCAGACGCAGCATCAGCGCCAGCTCGTCGACGCTGTCGGCCTCCGGCTCGTAGTACAGGCCCGAGCGGCTCACGCGCAGCAACTCGCACTGACGGCGGACCGAGGGCTGAGCCTCACGGTCCACCATCGTGCGCCGCTGCGCTAGCGGAGCCGCGCGAGCCCGTGTGCCAAAAAATCGCGCTCCACCGTCAGCTCGCCAATCTTCTGCAGCAGCTCCCGCTCGCGCTCGCCGCTGTGGTTCGGCTCGGGCTCGCGCTCGAAGGCCTGGGCTGCCTGCTCGACGAGCTGCCGCTTCCATTTGTAGATTTGGTTCGGATGCACGCTGTGGCGCCGCGCCAGCTCCGGGATGGTTTGCTGCTCGCGAATCGCCTCCAGCGCGACTTTCGCCTTGAACGCTGCCGTGTGTCGGGTCCGGGTGCTCTTCATCGCTGCTGCTCCTTCTTGCTGAACAGCAGGCTCCGTTTACCACCTTAGCCCCTGGTCCAAAATCCGGGGTCCACTTCATTCACCGCGGGTCGAAGCTGCCTCCCGGTAAGACATTCGACACCCTCGACGAGGCCAAGGTTCCCAAGGCGTTGCTGGCCAAAGCCCGCGACCTCGCCAAGGGCGACTTCTTGGAAGACGGCACGAACGTGCTGCTCTTCGGGCTGCCGGGGCGAGGCAAGAGCCATCTTGCTTGCGCTATCGCCGCGGCACTGGTTGACCGGGGGCACTCCGTACTCTTCACCCCGGCCTATCAGCTCGTGCAGATCCTCCTGGCCGCAAAGCGCGACCTCGCTCTGCCCTCGATGCTGCGCAAGCTCGACGTCTACGACGCCATCGTGCTCGACGACATCGGCTACGTGCAGCAGAGCGTCGACGACGCGGAAGTGCTCTTCACCCTGCTCGCCGAGAGGTACGAGCGCCGCTCGTTGATCATCACCAGCAACCTGGTCTTCAGCGAGTGGGAGCGCATCTTCAAGAACCCGCTATCCACCATGGCGGCCATCGACCGCCTTGTGCACCGCTCAGTCATCCTGGAGTTCGACGGTCCGAGCATCCGCTTCGAGGAGGCCGAGCGCAGAAAACGTGCTGAGAGCGCAAAGGCCGCTCGTGCCGGCACGGCGAAGCCGCCCACCACGGTGGAGACCCCGTAAATGAGCCGGCACGCGACCTGCTCACGAGTGACGAAACCAGCCCTCCGAGAGGTCGCCGCGGTGGGGCGTCAACTACCTGGCTCTAACCGGCAAGAATAGTTGTCGCGAACCGGCCTCCTGCGCCCGCGCCACGAAACTACCAAGAAAACGCCATGCCATTGCCAAGAAAAACGCCTGCATCGGCGCTACCAAGGTCGCCGTCACGGGAACAGAGGGGTGGATGCTGACCGCGTCCGGCGCCCGAGCCCGGGCCAACCACACGGGGACGATGGAGGTGGGTCGTGAGGGAGAACGAACGCGTGACGCAAGCGGACGGCTTGTCGGCGTTGGTTGCAGGGAAGACGGTCTGGCGCCTCTACCGACGTGGGTGCCACGAGCTCTCGATCGAGTTCACCGATGGCACGATGCTGACCATCGACGCGGCCCGCGCCGAGATCGACCTGGTTCCGCTGCCACCACGAGAGGAGTCCATCGTTGTGGCGTGGTGAGGTCCGCGCCATAGCCACCCGCTCTGCCTGGCGGTGTCACGTATCTCGACGTCGTTCGACAGAGCGCCAAGCCGACCGTTCGTCGCTCGCTGTCGGTGATCTCAGAAGTACTGCCAGAAGAACCCGCTCTGGTAGGTCAGGGTCGTGCCGTGCCCGGTGAAGAGCGGCGTGAACTGCGCGAAGAGGCCGAAGGCGTGGTGCCAGAGGTTCACCGCGGAGTAGCCCACCCCGAGTGAGAGACCCATGCCGCTCTGGTCGTCGGTCTCTCCGCCCCGCGGGGCGACGCCCGTCGTGGCCACACCGACGCCGCCCTCGAGGTAGACGCGGTCGTGCATCCACCACTGCAGCGCGGCGCCGAGCAGTACCGACATGCCCTCGTCGTAGTCGGCGGTGGTGATGCCCCAGTCGAAGGTCGCCAGGCGCCCTAGCAGGGCGATGCGCGGCGTGAGGAAGCCGCCGAGACCGAGATTGAAGCCGAGCCCCGCCTCCGTCTCGTCGCTGCCTTGTCCCCGCGCGAGGAGCGTGGAGCCGCCCCCCGAGAGCTCGAGCTGCAGCGTGAAGCCCTTGCGCTCCGGGCCGCGAGGCGGCGCGTCGGCCCGGGCCTGCGCCCCGCGCGTCACCACGCCGAGGAGCAGCACGCCGACCACCACCACCCAGCGCGAACGCCTCCATCCCGACATCGGTTCCCCCTCCTCGCCGATCCACGCCGCGCACGCCGCATGCCGCCGCGATTGGCGCCGGACGGTAGCAAGCCGCCCGCGGCGCTGGCAACTGCGGATCGAAAGCTCAGGAGCTTGCCCGCGGACTGTGAGCCGAGCGGAAGCACGCGGCCAGTGTCCGAGCGGTTTCGGGCGATCGGTGCGTCCACCTCGCCGCGGCCGGGGTCGATGCTCGGTGCTGGGCGGAACCTCGCCCCAGGGACGCCGCTCAGGCGGCGCCCTACACGAAAATACCAAGAAAGCACCACGAGAATGCCAAGCAGTCGCTCGGGGCGCGGAGTAACCCGATGACCGCGACGCGGTCGAAGACCCCGCTGCTGGCGCAGCGGTGGCGGGCCATGGCGCCAATCACGAAGGATCTGGAGCGCTTTGATGAGCACGATCGGGGAGGTGGTCAGGTGGCGCTACCGCTGGGCCGAAGGTGCGCGCTGGAGTGACGGGGCCCATCGTGCGCGCTTCGCCATCGAAGGGGGAATGCCCCGCCCCTGGATCGCGCTGCTGATGCTCGTCGTTGCGAGCTGTGACCTTCGGGGGCTGCGGGTCGACGACAGCGCCGATCTCCAGCCGAGCGCGATCGTGGCGCGAGTCGGCGCTGTTGAAATAACGGCGGCGAGCTTGTCCATGGCGGCCGCCAGCCTGCCAGAGCGCGATCGTCGCGCGCTCGGAAACGATCTCGACGCCAAACGTCGCCTGCTGGAACCGTTGATTCGAGAGGCGGCGCTCTTCGAGGCGGCGGTGCGCGGTGGCATCGACCGCCAGCCGGATGTGGCCCGACGCCTTCGCCAGCTCGTGGTGGAGGCGTGGACGGCCGAACAGCGAGCCCTGCTCCGCACCGAGCAGGACCTCCCGGAGCGTGAGCTACGCGCGGCCTTCGAGCGTGAGCAGGCCGACCCTCGGCGCAGTCCACTCGTGCAGGTTCGCGTGATCTGGTTGCCGACGCGTGAGCGAGCCGAGGCCGTGCGTGCCGCTCTCCTGTCTCAGCCCGGCGACCTGCAGCGCGTGGCAGAGCTGGCCCGCAGCGAGAGTTTGGACGAGGCCTCGCGCGATCGAGGTGGTGATCTCGGCTTCGTCGGTCGCGCCACCGTTGGGGTGCCGGAAGCCGTGGTGAGTGCCGCCCTGCGCATCCCAAACGATTGGGGGGTGGCCGAGCCGGTCCCCGATCGCCAGCGCTGGGCCGTCGTGCTGAGGACGGCCGGCATTCCCGTTGTCGAGCGGTCCTTTGAACAGGCGCGCGCGGCTTTGCAGGCGGAGCTCGGGCAGCAGCGGCGCGAGCAGGCGCTCACCGAGCGTATCGAGCAGGTGCGGGTCGCTGCTCAGGTCGTGTGGGACGACCAGGTTCTGGCCCAGCTGCGCACTTCGGCGCCAAGCCGAACTAGCGTTCCAACGATTCCATGACGGGTGCAGCGGGGCGCGCGAGCGCGGGAGGGGAGTGATGTCGAGGGCAGCGTGGTTGGCGCCGCATAAGAGCGGTCTCGTTGCGGCGGTGGTGTTGTGCTTGGTGGCGACGGGTGCGCCGGCGCAGTCATGGGATCCGGAAGGTGTCTATGTTCGTGCGCCGCTGGGGCCGCGCAAGCCGGATGCTGCCTCGCGCCCGATCTCGCTCTCCGCCGAAAACGGCGGGTCGTTGTTCAACGGCACGTACCGCTACGGCATCGCCCTTGATGTGCCTCCCGCGCGCAATGACCTCAAACCGTCGCTGGCGCTGAGTTACGACAGCGACCGGGGCGACGGGCCCCTCGGCGAGGGCTGGGCGATCGCGCTCGACGAGATCCGACGCTCGTCACGACGCGGCGTGCCCCGCTACATCGGGCCGGGGCTTGGGCTGGCCGACCAGGACGAGCTCACGTTCCGACTCGGCGACCACGGCGGCGAGCTAGTCCTTCTCAGCAGCACGAGCGCGGGACTGCTCTTCCGGCCGCGACGTGAGGGGAGCTTCGCGAAGTTCTACTACCGTGCCGCCACCGACGACTGGATGGTTCAGCAGCCTGACGGTCGCACAGTGTACCTCGGCGGTGCGAACGCGCGGGACGCCGAGGCATGCACGGGCCCAACGCATACCTGGCACGTTCGGCGCGTCGTCGATCCGGATGGCAACGCGATCGACTACGGCTATGTCTGCGCGGGCGGCATCGCGCGGCCGGAGCGGATTGAGTACGACAAGCACCTCGTCGCGGGGGGGCCGCCCTATCGACCTCGCGTCGTATTCACCTGGAACGGAAACGGGAACGCCTCGCAGGTCGACTACCGGCGCGGCTACCGTGTCGAGCCCGATCTCTTCAACCTCGTCGAGATTTATGTCGGCGGCTTCGGCGAGGACGGCACGTCCTATGAGCGCAAGCATGCCCTCTCCTGGGGCCGCGATCCGAGCCGCCCCGCGGCAACGGTGCTGCAGGTCTTTCGGCCGCATGCCCTGCCGCTGACGGCCTTCAGCTACGGGCCGTCGCCGAGCCGCTTTGCGGCGAGCGCGGAGACGCTGCCGGATCCGGAGCCGGCGCGATCCTCGCCGGAGCAGGCGACCTTGCAGCGCCAGGGGACCTGCCCCTACAAGCTGTCGAGCCCGATTGACTTCGTGACGTCGACGCTGGTGGACGTCGACGGTGATGGCGACTTGGACCAGCTCTATGTGCGCTCGGCGCAGACGACCGATGGCGACACCACGCGCAGCCGAGACTGGTGCTATCGGCCGCCGGTGGCCGGCGATGGCTGGTTCGTGCGGCGTCGCAGCGGCGCCTACTGGGGCGTCGAGGAGCGAGTCAGTCTGCCTGCCGCCTGTGCGTTCTACGACAGCGGGGTGGCACGCTGTCGCGATGACGCGCTCTCGTGGTCTCGCGGGACGAAGACCTCCAGTACCGCCACGCTCGTCGAGTACACGCACGAAACCTATCAGGACGTGATCGACGTCGACGGCGACGGCCGAGTGGACCTCGTGCTAGCCGTGGCGGAGGCGGGGCAGTCGAAGGTTTACGTCTGTCCGTGGTCCGGTGCCGGCTTCGGCGCGTGCGAGCCCTGGCTGACGCTGCCGGCCAGCGCGCACGCCTGCCTGCGGCGCTCGGTGACGCGGACGCACCTGGACAAGCGCGTGCAGAGCTGGACGCGGACCGACCTGGTGGACCTCGATGGTGATCGGGTCGCCGAATACCTGACGGCAGACGACTCGCCGAATCGCTCTGACGTACGTGTGCACCGGCTCTCGCGGGCGACGGGTGCGGCACCCGTCGCGTCGACAATGATCCAGCTCCCCGAGTGCTCTGGCGTGCATTGGCCGATCGACACGACTTGCCTGCGCAGCAGCGTGGGCGCGATGGGCGGACGAGGTGGCATGTGCTCGACGCGCTCGTTGCGCGACCTCAACGGCGATGGTCTCGCCGATCTGATCGACGCTCGGGTCAGGGCCGTGTCGTACGGGCTGCCCTACCGCAATGGATGGCACACCTGGGAGACACAGTGCGTGGCGGACGGCGAGCCGGCGGTGCAGGTGCGCTATGGCCGGGGCGCCGCGGGCTTCAGCGCCGGTGGCCTGCTCTACCTCTCCGGCACGGGACCGCTCGAGGTGACGCACAAAATCCAGGGCGAGGTAGACACCTCGCGCATCGTGCTGGAGGGGCAGTCGAGCCTCTCGGCGCTGATCGACCTGAACGCCGACGGACTGCCGGACCTCGTGCGGCCGGCCTGCACAGGCGAGCCGGGGCTCCCCTGGGCCGAGCTCGAGCGCCGGGTGCTCGACTGGCGCTGCGATCCGGCCTTGCGCGGCCGGCTGCGCGTCCGGCTCAACACGGGCCGCGGCTTTGGGGCCGAGGGCTACTGGGAGCTGCCGGTCGGCAGCTGGGCGAGCAACGCCGACTACCTGCGGCAAAACCAGCTCATGGGGGTGACCCTGGTCGGCGGGGAGGGCGAGCCGAGCTACAAGGAAGGGGGGCTGACCTACGTCAACACGCTGCGCTCCGGCATGTTCGACCTCGACGGCGACGGCCAGCTCGAGTTCGTGGCGGCGGATAGCCCGCTCGACTGGCGCGCCCGGCCCGCAAGCTCGTGGAACGTGGTGCATGTCGTTCGCGCGACGCCGGTCGATGCCAATCTCGCGCCCTGGGGGCCTGGGGGCAAGCTTGAGGTGGTGAAGGCAGACAATGGGCTGACCACGCGCATCGCCTACGAGCGCCCCACGACCGGGAGCGTGCTCCCCTTCGCCAAGTGGGCACCGGTGTCGATTGAGCAGGACGACGCCACGACGCTGATGCGTCGGCGCCAGACCCTGAGTTACGCAGGCGGCTACTACGATCTCGCCGAACGCGAGCTGGCCGGCTTCAGCGTGGTCCAATCGAGCGAGTCCGGGCGCTCGACGACGCACGCCTTCGCCCAAGATGCGATCCAGCGCGGCGCCGAGTTCCTCACGGATGTGGCTGACGAGCGCGGCGTGCTGCGACGCGCCAGCGTAGCCTTCGAGGCGTTCTACTTCGACGACTTTCGCCGGTCATGGAGCAGACCGCGTTGGCGCCAAGAGAACACCTACGGCGGCGGCCCGGCGCTGATGCGACGCGAGGACTACACCTACGTTGGACAGGCCGCCAACTGCCAGCCGGGTGCGGGATGTCAGCCCCCGGCCTCATCGTCGATCGCATCCTTAGGATTGCTGGAGAACGCGACACACTCCAGTACGCGTCGCGACCGCACCGAGTACCGCGTGTTGCACGACGACAGCTCGGGTCGCTACCTGGTGCGGCGGGCGCGTCAGCTTCGC
The DNA here is from genome assembly GCA_016702545.1 of Pseudomonadota bacterium. Classification (GTDB taxonomy): domain Bacteria; phylum Myxococcota_A; class Polyangia; genus JADJTL01. The sequence continues at coordinate 11,823 of JADJDT010000039.1, forward strand.
ATCGATGTCGCCACCGGGGCCACGCTGGCGGACCAGCAATGGAGCTATGATGCCGAGTGCTCGTTGGGCCTTCCGGGCACCATGTCGCTCGGACGCGTCTGCAAGCACGTCGTGCAACGCGGGATCGGTGAACTCCCGGCGGTAACGGCCTTCCGCTACGATGCGGTCGGTCGCCTCGAGCGCAAAGAGCTGCCCGACGCCGAGAGTGAGACGCTCACCTACCACGGGCTGACGCCCTATCTCAGCACGCGCACCAACGCGCTGGGGCACGTGCAGCACCTGCGCTCGTATCACGGACTCACGGGCCAGCCGGGCGCCGTTTGCGGGCCGCGCTATGCGACCAACGCCAGCACGGACTACTGCACACTGACGACCTACGACAGCTACGGCCGACCGTTGCGGAAGCACTACCGCGCGCTCGGCCTGCAGCGACTGCTCGCCGAGTACGCCTACCAGGACGGTTTTGCCCCATCGACGCCCCCGTGGGCGCGCGTGACCGAGCATCCCGACTACTGGGGCCAATTCGGGGGCCGCGCGCCGGCCAGACCGCGCACGACCTACTTCGACGCCTACGGGCGCGTGATGCAGCAGGTCCGCCAGACAGCGGCCGGCTTCAGTAAAGACCTCTTTACCTACGACGCGCTGGGTCGTCTGGCGGCAGCCTGGCGGCCCTGGTCCGGGACGAGCGCGACCATCTTCGAGCCGCCGCCGGGGATGCGCGCGCCAAGCTATTCGTACACGCACGACGCGCTGGATCGGCTCGTCAGCGTCCGTCACCCCGACGGCGCCGTCGACCGCACGAGCTACGAGGGCGCCTGGGTCAAGCAGGAGGACGCCGCTGGGCATCTCGTATGGAAGCTGCGCAACGCCCACGGCGAGGTCATCGAGCGCCACCGTTACAGCGGTGGCCGCTGGTTCCCGCCTGAGCGCTTCTTCTACGACGCGGCCGGACGGCTGATCGAGGCAGCGGACGCCGAGGGGGGTCGCTATCGCTATGCGTACCTCTGGGACGGGTCGCTGGCGCGCGCGCAGCTTCCCTCCGGGACGTGGGAGCACAGCACCACGCTGGGCGGCAAGCGCCAGCTGACCCGGGCACCGGACGGCGGATCGGTGCTGACGCTCTACGACTGGGCCGGTCGGGTGGAACGCAGGATGACCTGGGACCAGACGCCCGGTGCGGCGAGCGGCTCGCGCTGCTTGGTTCCCCAGCCCCAGACGACCTTGCTGACTTATGGGGGTACCAGCAGGCCGCGCGATCTGGGCCTGCTGGTGAGCGAGGACGGTGGGTCCTATCGGCGCGCCTGGAGCTACGACGAGCTGGGGGGCGTGGCCACCGAGAGCCTGACCGACGCGGCGAGCGGGCAGACGCTGTCGATCAACACGAGTCGCACCTCGCTGGGCGAGCCCGAGACCGTGCGGCTCTCGAACGGCACGACGCTGGTGCGCAGCTACGATGCGGCCGGGCAACTCGTCGGCCTGCGCAGCGGAGACGGCCAGCTCGATGCGCTGCTCGCGTACGATACGGCTGGGCGCGCGCAGGGGATCAGTGCTCAGGTTGGCGGTGCGGGCGGGGTGGCTCTGGGGCGGGTCTACGAGCACGACGACCGCGGGCTGCTGCGGCGCCAAGTGACGAGGGCAGGTAGCCTCGGCACGGTCTCGGACGTGAGCTACGCCTACGCTCCGGACGGCAATCCGACCGCGCGCGTTGATGCGGTGCGTGGCGACCAGAGCACCTGGAGCTACGACGGAGCGGATCGCCTGGACCGCCGCGTCGACCGCCACGGCGGCAGCGGCGATACGCGCTGGCACCTGTATGCCTACAACGACAACGGCGCGCTGCTGAAGGCCATCGGCGACGGGACGACCACGACCTACGTCTACCGTGATTCGACCGAGTCGGTGCTGGCCGGGATGATGCACAGCCGGTCCACCGGAGCCATCGCGACCAGCTACACCAGCTCATCGACGGGCAGCCGCTGCAGCGCCGGGGGACGGATGCGTTCGGGCAGCCGCTGGCCTATCGCTACGCCTGGTACGCTGACGGGCGCCTCGCCGAGGTGGTGCGCGGTGGCGCGGCGCCGTCGACGCTGCGCTTCGACTACGACGCTCGCGGGGCGCTGTGGCGCACCAGCGACAGCGAGCGCGGCACCACGCTGCAGCTCGGCGATGGCTTCGAGGCCCGCGTCGGCGGTGGCTACCGCGTGAGCGTGGCGCTCCCGGGGATGCGCTGCGTGCTGCCTGGTGGCTTCCAGGCGGTGACGTGCTCGTTTAGCGACACCAACGGCGTGAGCCTGACCTACAACGCGGCCGGCGCGCTGGTCGACGAACGCGGCTACGAGCCCTACGGGCGCGAGAACCGCGCCGCCGGCCCGGGCCCCGTGCCGCCCTGGGGCTACGAGGACAAGCGCCGCCACGACCACGGCCGCCTGCTCGACTTCGGCGCACGCCCTTACGACCCGCTGGCGCGGCAGTTCCTGTCAGTCGACCCGCTGCGGCTCGAGGGTGCCGGCGATGTGCTGGCGAGCGGAAACACCCTGCAGCCCTTCGTCTACGCCGCGGCGAATCCGATCGCCAACTGGGATCCGGACGGGCGCCAAAGCTTCAAGCGCTGGTGGAGTCAGCACAAGTTCTGGTTAGTTCCGGTCACGGCCGTAGTGACAGCACTGGTCGTCGCGGCGTAACTGTCCGAGGGTCGACGCGTAGCGAGCGGGGGCGGGACCGTGCAGAGTGGCGGGCATGCGACGACCACGATCATTCTGGAAGGCGCGGGTGGCGGAGCTGGCGCGAGGGCGGCGCATCGAGCGGGTGGCGGAGCAGCACGGCGTTCGGGTCGAGCGGCTGAGGTGGTGGCGTTGGCGCCTGGCCACCGAGGCGCAGGCGGCGGTTCCTCGGCTCGTCGAGGTCGTGACCGCACGAGCCGCCCAAGCCGACCCGGCCGATGCGGGGCCGCTCCGTCTGCTCGTCGAGGCGGCGGTCCTGGAGCTGCCCCCCGGCACGCCCCCGGAGTTCGTCGGCCGCCTGCTGCGGTCGCTGCGCGCGCCATGCTGACGCTCGCCGGCCATGCCCGCGTGTACCTGGCGACGGGCGCCGTCGACCTGCGGCGCGGTCACGACGGCCTGTGCGCCCTGGTGCGAGGCACGCTCGCTCTCGACCCCTACGCCGGCCATCTCTTCGTCTTCGTCGGGCGCCGCGGCGATCGGATCAAGGTCCTCTTCTGGGATCACGGCGGCTTCGTCGTCTACTACAAGCGCCTCGCCCAGGGGCGCTTCCGGCTGCCGATAATCCCCGCCGCAGCCGACCGGGTCGTGCTCGACGGCACCGAGCTGGCGATGCTGCTGGGCGGCTTCGACCTGAGGCGCACGCGCCGGGTCCCCGCCTGGCGGCCGGCCGCGGCCTAAGAAGATCGATCGGTTGCACGACGGATGAAGATTCGGATGGACCCGGCGATCCGGATGTGATCCATAGCGGGCGGTGAGTCCGCCTACCGACGATCACGACTGCGGCTGGAAGGCCTACGCCGCCGCTCAGACCCAGGCACTCGCCGAGGTCCGTGCGCAGCTCGAGGCGCTCAAGCGGCAGGTTTACGCGCGCAGGAGCGAGAAGCGTGCTCCGCGCGCCAAGCTGCCTCCGCCGATCCCGCCGGTGCCGGCGGACCCGGCGCAGACGGTCATCGTGCGCACGGACGCGAAGGCGAAGCGCTTCGCCGACCTGCCGATCGACATCGTGCCGTCCCATGTACCTGCCGCGCAGCGCACCTGCCCGCACTGTCCGCCGGGGACACCGGGAATGCGCCCCGTCGGCGATGGCTCGGCCTGCGAGGTGCTGGACTTCGTCGCCGCGCACCTGCGCCGACGCGTCGTGCAACGCGAGACCCTGGCCTGCCGATGCGGCCATATCGTCACAGCGCCAGGCCCGGTCCGCTTCGGCGACAAGGGCATGTACGCCGCCGGCTTCGTGGCGCACCTCGTGGTCGCCAAGGTCGCGCACTCGATTCCACAGAACCGCCTCGCTGCGGCGTACAGCGAGCTCGGCCTCCACCTCGCGCGGCAGACCGCGTGCGACCTCCTGCACCGCGCCGCGACGATGCTGACGCCGCTCTACGAGGCCGCGCTCGCACTCGTCCGCACCGCCGCCGACGTCCACGCCGACGAGACGCCGCTCCGGCAGAAAGACCGCGCCGGCAAGGCGTACCTCTGGTCCTTCGTGACGCCCGAACTCACCGTCCATCGCTACGCGACCACCCGCAGCGGCAGCGTCCCCGCCGAGGTCCTCGGCGACTCCACCGGCCGCCTGCTCGTCGACGCGTACACGGGCTACAACGTCGTCACCACGCCCGGCAAGCGCGCTCGCGCTGGGTGCTGGGCCCACGCGCGCCGCAAGCTCTACGAGCACCGCGCGCACCCCGAGGTCGCCGCCGCCCTCGACCTCATCGGCTGCATCTACCGGATCGAGCGCGACGCGAAGTCGCGTGGAATGACCGGCACCGATGCGCATCTCGCGCTCCGCCGCGAGACGACGCGGTCGGTCATCGCGCTAATCTTCCGCTGGGCCCGGGGCCAGCGGAGGCGCCACGATCCCCGCTCGGGTCTCGGGCGGGCCATCGCCTACCTGCTCAACAACCACCGCGAGCTGTCGCTCTTCACCCGCCACGTCACGCTACCCCCCGACAACAACGGCGCCGAGCGCTCGCTCCGCCGCGCGGCGATGGGGCGTGCCAATTTCCTCTTCGTCGGCAACGAGACCTCCGGTCACCACCACGCCGTCCTCTACACCCTGATCAACTCGTGTCAGCAGCGCGGCCTCAACCCCGTCCACTACCTCACCGACGTCCTCGAGCGCATCGACGCCCACCCCGCACGCCGCATCGACGAACTCCTGCCCCACCGCTGGCGCCCACCCAAAGAGCGAGCCTCCGCCGCGCCCCCCTAACCACGCTCCCGCCAACCTATCCACGCCTCTGGGACGCCGTGGC
>JADJDT010000040.1 GCA_016702545.1 Pseudomonadota bacterium
GGGGACGGTCCCGGTGGCGTCGAGCTGGCATCCATCGCCGGAAGCCAGCCTGGAATGACCCTTTGGAACGATCTGGAGCGCTCGAAATGCCCCGAAGGGCGCTGCTTGCTCACGGTAAAGGCTCCCCAGACGGCGCAGCCTTCCCTGCGCTCGAAGTGACGGCGCTCGCCGCCAACAACAACCCCTCATCAGGAGCGGTATGCTGAACCACCGTCGGACGCCCCTCCGCCGCGACCTGCCAGAACGCCTACGGTAGCCCCATAAGGGGTCCCACCCTGTGCCTTCCCGGGGATGAAGGCGAGCCATGGCACTGGGGCCCTGCGCGTTCAGCAACGCCGAGTGGGTCGACCCGCAGTACCTGCCAACACTTGGATGTTACCGCCGGCGGTGCATGCGCTCGTTGGGGACGCGCCGGCGTCGCCTACGTCGCCCGGCGAGGTAGTGGTGGCGTCTGGAAGTTGGCCAGCGGGACCCGCGAAGGTGTGCGTTGCGATGACCCCAGGAAAGGGCGTAGATACCTTTGGGTTCGTGGTCACGACCATGGGCGGTGTCGCATCCATTCGCACACAGGCACCCGCGGGGAGACAAGCAGCACGGAGAACAACCCGATCTGTGTGGCTTTCGATGTGCAACGCGGCAGCGCACCTCCGTCGTCGTCCGCGTAAGCGCAAACGTTATGAAGACCGCAAGCGAATGGAACAGCGTCGTCTGCACGTATACCTACGCAAGTCCGATGCCATAGCCACCCGTCAGTGCGGGGCGGAGAGCCGCTTCCCTAGCACCTTGATCGTTGGGTCGCCGGCGGTCGTTGACCCGGCATTAGAAGAGTAAAGACGCAACTCGCCGCCATTGCCGGGACGCCGACCGCGTGATGCGGTTGGTTTGAGGCTGGTTGGTGTGCGGCAGGGGCCGGTTTGTACTTGAAGGTCCCCGAGCAGGCAAGGCGCGTAGGCATTAGACGCCACGATTCGAAGACAGGAGAGGACGCATGACACGGCAACCACTGCTTCCTGGGCCATGGGCGGAACACACGCCCACGTCTATCTGCCAGCGAAGCAAACCACCAGCTCGCTGTCGTGCTCATGCGGAAAGCCAGCGGTCGATACGCGGTGTTCGCGGTTTTCAGGCGTTCTTTGCTCTCGCGCTTCTTGCGACGCTGAATATCGGCTGCGGCCTGGATCTAGGCCCGACCGAGCAGGCAAACGTCTCCTCGTGGAATCCTGGGACGCCGACGAACTCCCCTTTTGCGGACGACCCAGCGCGAATGGAGATCGCAACCTTCGCAGCGGACGGTCAACCCAGCGTCTTGGCGCTCGAGCTGCGTTTGGCCGAGGACCCGGCGGCGGGAGGATTGGCTGATCTCGAATCAGCAAACTGGTTCACGTCCCTTCAGGTGCAGGCCGCGATCGACGGGTCCGGGATTTCCGCGCAGGTGATACCCGGTACGAGTTCCGAAGTTCAGGAACTCATCGAGGGAACCCCCTTTGCGGAGATTCCACCCGAGGACCTGCAATGATTGCTGTCGACCTCAGTTCAGCGCCCGACTTCATGTTGGCACTCAATGAGGAGCCAGCCCGTTTTGCCCAATGCGACGGGGACCTGTGCGGTGGCGGCGGGCAAATGAGTGATGCCACGCCCCCGCCGGTGGCAGTCCGCCCGCGGGCCGCCGTGAGGGTTGTCCCTGCCGCTACGGTCGCGGGCGAAGAACAGCCTCTGGCGACCGAAAAGATCGGTGGGTATGCGCGAGGGGTCGGCGGGTATATCGGAGATTTGTGGACTCATGCGCACCCATGCGCTCGTACCCTGATAAGGGCTGGCGCACTGCTGGGGGGCGGCGGCCTGACGTGGATTGTCGTGAGGATTTGGAGGCAAAGCCTTATTTACCGCGGGTGCGACTGCGGCGCCGGTCTTGTTGAGGGTAAATCGCGGCAAGTCAAATACAGCAGCAGGCGTTGGTGTAGTAATGGCAGCCGGAGGCCTTGTCTTAGCCGCGGTCACGGCAGAAGCTCGCCGCCTACCAGGACGGCATGAAGTGCTTCTTCCAAGCCAACCAATTGAACCGGGAGGGCGCGGCGATTCAGACATTTGAGGACACGTTGCGGCGGTAGCGCTCGCGCGCGGAGTCCCCCCACCCTCTACGCGGAGTCCCCCACCCGGGTTAAAATGATGCGCTTAGGAAGCGTAATGCAGCGTTCTTCTACGAGCCTGTCATATTCGCGAAGTTTTCGAATCGCTGAGAGGATGTCGAGTCACCGGCCGTGCCGCTCGTGCGCCGGGGGCGGTGAAGCAGCTGCTGTGTCCCCCAACCCGGGGCGATCGAGTCCAGCTTCGCGCCGCAGTCGTAGGGGATCGACAAAGCGCGCGAAAATTTGATCAACCCTTTCCGCCGAGCGGTAGCCGGCGGAAAGGCAGCGGAGCATGGCACGGCGAACGGAGAGCGAGCGGCTTGAGGCGGCGAACGAGGGGGTGGCGCTCGGGCATTTCGAGGAGGCGCTCAAGGGCCTGGGCGATCCGCGGCGTGGGCAAGGTCGGCGGTATCCACTGCGGACGGTCATCGTCACGGCGCTGATGTCGATGGTTTGCGGCTGTGACGACGCGGAATCCATGGAAGTTGGGGCGACGCGAACGAGCAGTGGCTGTCGACGTTTCTCGAGATGCCGCACGGGAACCCGACCCAGGATGTGTTCTTGAGCGTGTTCGGGGCGCTGTCGCCCGAGCGGTTCAGCAAGGTCTATCAGGCGTGGGCGGAACTCATCAGCCTGCGGCTCGGACCGGAGGGCAAGCACTCCGCGCTCCTCGGTGGACAGGTCGAATCCGGCCATACATGGACGTCTCAAAACCGGCCATAGAAGCTGGCGGCCGAGACAGCCGATCTGCTTTTACTGCGCGGCCTCCTGAGCACGCAAATCGACGTGCTGCTTCATGCGCCAGGAGCGCGGGCCGCACTTGAGGACGTGGGCATGGTGGAGGATGCGGTCGAGCAGCGCCGCGACAGCGGCGTTGTCGCCGAGGAGCTTGCCCCACTCGTCGACTGGACGATTGGAGGTGATGAGGGTGCTGCGTCGCTCGTAGCGGCGCATGACGAGCTCGAGCAGGTCCTCCGCGGCTGTCGCCGGCAGCTTGCGCATGCCGAGGTCATCGATGATGAGCAGCGGCACCGCCTCGAAGCGGGCGTAGAAATCCTTGCGGGTGCCATCGAGGGTCGCGTCGGCGAGGTGTTCCAGAAGCACGTGGGCCTCGCGGTACAGGACCTTGTGGCCCTGGTGAATCGCGGCGTGACCGATGGCCTGACCGAGGTGCGACTTGCCCGTGCCTGGAGGGCCGAGGAGCATCGCGTCCTCGTGCCGATCGACGAAGCGAGCGGTGGCCAGCTCGAAGATGAGCCGGCGGTCCATCTTCTTGTTGAAGTCGAAGTCGAAGGTGTCGATCGTCTTGTCGCGGTCGCGGAACGCCGCGTCGGTGATGCGGCGGATCAGCAGGCGGTCCTGGCGGCGCACCAATTCGTCGGTGATGAGTGCGCTGAGGAAGTCGGCGGGCACCATCTGCTCGCTCTGGGCCTGCAGCACTCTGGCCTCGAGGCAGGCGGCCATCCCTGAGAGGCGTAGCGTGCGCAAGGCGCGGTCCAGCTCAATCATGTTCATGGAGGTCTCCGTGTCGGCGATCGATTAGATCGCGGTAGAGGGTCAGCTCGCGAATCAGCGGGTCGACCTGTCGCAGCGAAAGCGAGGTCTCGGGCAGCCTCTCGATGTAACGTTTGACGAAACGGTAGCTCGGGACGTTGACCTCCAGGGCGAGGGCGCACGCCTGCTCGACGCGGTGAACACCGTGCTTCTTGGCGAGGCTGAGCACGCCCAGGACGCGGTTGACGCCGAGCTCGCCCTCGTGGTCGTGCATGCGCTGGCAGAGCGTGCCGATGTGCTTGCCGGCGCAGGCGGCACGGTTGAGTAGCTTGAGCGTCGTAGGCGGAGTGCGCTTGGGCTGGTCCTCGGCGAGGATGCGCGCTCGGCCTCGCACCTGCTTGTCGAGTTCGCGCAGCAACTGGCCGGTCTTGGGGTCGAGCAAGCGCACGCGCAGGCCGTCCCACTGCACCTCGAGTTCCCGGCCGATGTGGCCGGGGGGTGGGCCGTAATAGGCGCCCTCCACCTCGACGCAGCCGTTGATGTGCACGGTGCGCTTGCCGAACTGGTAGTAGCGGAAGGGCGTCGCCGGCAACGGCAGCAGGGCGGGCTTCTCCTCGGCAAACATCGCTGCCACCTGACGCTTGGTGGTGCCGTGGATCCGCGTGTCCGCCCAGTGCTCTTCCCAGCGGTCGAGATAGGCCTGCGCGGCTTCGAGGGTCTCGAAGCGCAGGCCCCGAAGCGGTGTGCTCTGGGCATGGCCGACCGCCGACTCGACCTTGCCCTTGCGATTGGGGTCGCCGACACGGCATGGCAGGGCCACGGCGCCGTAGTGCTTGAGCAGGTCGCGGAACAGCGGGTTGAGCGCCGGGTCGTAGACGTCCGGCTTGAGCACGCCCTCGCGCAGGTTGTCCAGCACCACCACGCGCGTGACGCCACCGAGCCGACGGAAGGCCTTCTCGTGTAGCTCACACCACGGGCGCGTGCCCGATTTCCAGACGATCAGCCGCACGCTCTTGCGGCTGAAGCCGAGGGTCAGCACGAAGAGCCGCGTGCGCCGGTACTTGCCCGTGTCGGGGTGGCGGACCATCGGCCCCTCGCCGTAGTCGACCTGCCCCTCCTCGCCGGGGGCCGTGATGATGAACGGGTGCGCGTCGGGTGAGGGCTTGCCGCGCAGCTTGAGCACGTAGCGCTTCACGCTGGCGTAGCGCGCCTCGAAGCCGTGGTCCTCGATGAGGTCCTGCCAGATCGCCATAGCGTTGCGACCCTTGAGCAGGCTCCGCTCGACGAAGTCGCGGTGTGGCTCGCACGCGCTGGCTTGCGGGCTGCGCGTCGCCGCGGGCGGTTGGGCCGCTGCCGAGTCGGTGGACACCTCTATGGCCGGTTTTGGCCGTACCCCCACGCCGCCCGCGCCACGCTCGCCCCTCGGAGCATCCGAGGCTGTGCCTATCTCGGGGCCCGCCTTGGCCGGGTGACCCCAGCGGCCCGCCGGGCGGACCGGGATCCCGGCTGCCACCAGGTATGCGGACGCGGTCTCGCGTCGCACGCCCGTCTCCCTCTCGATGCGCCGCAGCGACCAGCCCAGCCGCCCCAACGCCAAAACCTGCTCTCTTTTTGTATCACTCAAGACGTTGCTCATGGCGTGGAGAGAGCCTGCAGGCCCCTCCGCGCGTCAACGTCTCGGCTCAGCCCCTATGGCCGGTTTTGAGCCGTCCACCTATGGCCGCTTTTGGGTGTCCACCGAGGCGCTCGATGGTAAGACGAGCCGGCGTAGCGGCGACGCGAGCACCGACAAGCCAGCGATTCACACGGTGAGCGCGTGGCTGTGCGGTGCGGGACTTGTGCTCGCGCAGTGCCAAACGGGCGTGAAATCCAATGAGATCGTGGCCATTCCTGAGCTGCTGCGGATTCTCGACCTGCGCGGCGCGACGGTCACTATCGATGCGATGGGCTGCCAGACGGCGATCGCCGCCGCGATTGTCGAGGGCGGCGGCGACTACCTGCTCGCGACCAAAGACAATCCAGCCGACGCTGCACGCGGCGCTCAAGGAAACCTTCCGTGAGGCTGATGAGCCGCGTAGGCGCACCGTCGATGAAACACCCGTCCTCGGGTCGAGGTCCACGAGGCCACCCAGAAGGGACATGGTCGCATCGAGTGCCGTCGGGTCCGCGTGTCTGACTTGCTCGAATGGATTCAGAGCGCGGACCGCTGGAGCAACCTGGCATGTGGTCGAGGTCACTCGGCAACGCACCGTCCTTGTCGAGCGGCAAGACCTCGACCGAGGTCGCCCACTACATCGGCAGCGGCCCACCGCCAGCAGCCGCCCGCGTCGCAGCCCTCGTCCGCGGCCACTGGGGCATCGAGAACGAGCTGCACTGGGTGCTCGACATGGCCTTCCATGAAGACCAAGCGCGCCACCGAGCCCGCAACACCGCCGCGAACTTCACGACGCTGCGCCACTGCGCTCTCTCGCTCGCCAAGCAAGACGCCACGCGCCAACCCGGCGTCGCCAACCCCCCAAGCGAGCCGGGTTCGACCGCCGCTACCTCATCAGCAGCTTACCGGGCGGTCCGCTCAGAACCGACCGCCCTGTCCCCCAACCCGGTCCATATTGCGCCAAGTCCCCCACGCCAAGTCCCCCACCCGGGTTAATATGACGCGCTGCAGAAACGTAATTCCGCTTGCGTATACGTGCCTGTCATATTCGCGAAGTTTTCGAATCGCTGAGAGGATGTCGAGTCACCGGCCGTGCCGCTCGGGCGCCGGGGGCGGTGAAGCAGGTGCTGTGTCCCCCAACCCGGTCCATATGACGCGCTGTGGGTGGTGTAAGGCAGCTAACGTACTAGGAATCGTTCGGCAGATTCTGCCAGGTGTCGAGCATTGCGCTGGGGAACACGAGGCCGCAGCTCAGGCCTCAGCACTGCCCGGCCATCGCCGCGAGCGTGTCGCAAAAGGCGTCCAACTCTGCCCTGGTTGCAGCCCAGGCGACGGGGAGTTCTGAGCGCAGCAGCGGCTCGAGCAGGCTCGCCTCGAGGTCGAAGAGGTAGAGATTGCGGAAGCGGTGCCGGAAGGCGAGGTAGGAGTCGAGCTGCGCGACCGTCGCCTCGCTTAACACCGCCGGCCGGGTCTGGGGTATCGACACAAGTCCCCCACCCGGGTTAATATGACGCGCCTCAGAACAGCAAGGCAGCTTTCTGAGATGGGTTTGTCATATTCGAGAGGTTCTAGAATCGCTGAGATATTGTCGAGTCACAGCCCGTGCCGCTCGGGCGCCGGGGGCGGCGAAGCAGGTGTCACGCCGAACGCAGGACCGCTCGTGAGCTGGCCGAGCCCGACGGCCGTGATGCGCTCGGCGAGCGGGTAGGAGTGATCGCCGGGGTAGACGACCCAGAGCTGGTCCAGCGCGAGGTCGTGCAAGGCGATAGTCATCGAATGCGTCAGCCGCGGGGCGTCGGCGAACTTGAACTCGTAGCCCCAGCGCTGCGCGCGACGCATTAGCACCAAGTCAACCTCCGCTCCGGCATGGGTGGCCCAGAAGTAGGGGTCACCCGGCTCGCGGCGCAGCACCTGTTCGAGCGCGAAGCCTTCCCAGGACGCGCCCACCTTGGGGTGACTCAGCAGCTCGTCGCGGGTGTTCGCGCCGAGGAGCGCGTGCAGCAGGCCGCTGTCGCGGAGGTAGACCTTGGGTGCCTTGACTTGTCGCTTGGCCAAATTCTCGAACCAGGGCTGCACCTGCCGCACCACGAAGGTCGCCGTCAGCACATCGAGGTAGGCGCGCACCGTCTTGGCGGACACGCCGAAGGCACGCCCGAGCTCGGCGCCGTTCCAGGTTTGCCCGTGGTAGTGCGCGAGCATCGTCCAGAAGCGACGCATCGTGGGTGCCGCGACGCCGATCCCGAGCTGCGGCAAGTCGCGCTCGAGGAAGGTTGCGATGAAGCTATCGCGCCACGCGCTGCTGTCGCGCTCGTTGCGGGCCAAGAACGAACGCGGAAAGCCGCCGCGCAGCCAAAGACGGGACTGTTCAGCAGAACCGACCTCGAACAGGTCGAAGCCGCCCAGCTCGATGAACTCGACCCGGCCGGCGAGGCTCTCCGAGGTCAGCCGCAGCAGGAAGGGCGATGCGCTTCCCAGGATCAGAAAGCGCGCCGGCGAGGGCTCGCGATCCGCCAATACGCGCAGCAGGGGAAAGAGCTCCGGTTGGCGCTGCACCTCGTCGATGACCACCAGTCCCGTGAGCGGCGAGAGCGCTAGCTTCGGGTTCTCGAGGCGTCGAATCGCCTGCGGGTCCTCGAGATCGAACCAGGTCGTGTCCCTGTCGCTCGCGACGAGCCGCGCCAAGGTGGTCTTGCCGCACTGGCGCGGCCCGAGGATCGCGACGACTGGACTGCGTCCGAGCGCCTCGGCAAGCTGTGTGCGCGCATGGGAACGCTCGATCATGTCGCGACATTAGCATGGAAAAGCGGCGCTTGAGCTCCCGTATTTCAATCTCTCTCGAGTCCCTCTACACATCTACACAAGTCCCTCACCCCCCAAGTCCCCCACCCCAAGTCCACCCCAAGTCCCCCACTCGGGTTAATATGACGCGGTTAATAACCGTAACGCTTCTTGCTTGTACGTGCCTGTCATATTCGCGAAGTTTTCGAATCGCTGAGAGGATGTCGAGTCACCGGCCGTGCCGCTCGGGCGCCGGGGGCGGTGAAGCCGGTGCTGTGTCCCCCAACCCGGTCCATAGGACGCTTGTTAGTGGTGTAATTCATCTAATGTAACATGAAGCGTTCGGCAGATTCTGCCAGGTGTCGAGCATTGCGCTGGGGAACACGAGGCCGCAGCTCAGGCCTCAGCACTGCCCGGCCATCGCCGCGAGCGTGTCGCAAAAGGCGTCCAACTCTGCCCTGGTTGCGGCCCAGGCGACGGGAGTTCTGCGCAGCAGCGGCTCGAGCAGGCTCGCCTCGAGGTCGAAGAGGTAGAGATTGCGGAAGCGGTGCCGGAAGGCGAGGTAGGAGTCGAGCTGCGCGACCGTCGCCTCGCTTAACACCGCCGGCCGGGTCTGGGGTATCGACAAGGTCATGTCCTCGAGCAGGGTGCGGTGCCAAGTGGCACCCGACGGCAGGCCGCCCATCGCGAGGGCCACCCGCGTCAGGCCCTTCTCGATGCCCGTGTAGAAGGTCTCGAGTAGGGCCGCTGCGCCGTAGAGCACGAGACGATCACCGGTGGCACTGCCCAATCTGACGGCGGCTTGTTCGAGTTCGCTGACGGTGCGATCGATCCGAGACAGCTCCGCCCTCAGCTCGGCGGCGAGTCGGAAGAGCCCCTGGGCCTCGTTGCTAGCCATACAGGGCCTCGCCTTCGCGCAGCGCGCGCGCCAGCACCTCGGGCCGCGCCAGCTCGACCGGCATCAAGTCGACGTAGGCATCGCGCAGGACGCGATTGGCGGCGGCCGCCGCGTGAAACAGGGCCTCCGGCGCTAGACCATAGACCAGCAGGTCGACATCACTCTGCGGCCGCGGTTCGCAACGGGCGAGGCTGCCGAAGAGCACGACGCGCGTCACGCCGTAGTGCTCGACGAGGAGCGTGACGACCTGACTCAGCCGCTCGCGCCAGACGGCCGCTCGCTGCTGCTGCTCGTGGAGCCGCACCCGACCACGGCTGCGCCAACCCGCGGAATAGCCGTCGATCTCGTCGGAGGTTGCGAGCTTCGCACGCACGCCGCCAGTATGTTACCGGTCCCCCTTCACCGCAACCGCAACACGGCCTGCGTCCCCCGGCGTCCTCCTCCACCCGTACAGTACGAATGCCCCCAACCCGTCAAATGCCCCCGAAGCCAGAGTGCCGCACTCCCAGAGTCCCCACCCGCGGGACATGACGCGCTTCAGGAATGAGAGGCAGCTTGCTGCGACGAGCCTGTCATATTCGAGAACTTTTCGAATCGCCGAGAAGATGTCGCGTCACCGGCCGCGCCGCTCGGGCGCCGGGGGCACTCACGGCTGCGCGACGCCGGTGACGAACGCCTTGCGGATCTGCCGTCCGCACCTGAGCGAGTCCGTGCCGGCGCCACCTGAGGTCGCTCGGCGCGAGACCACGCCGTAGAGCGTCTTTGTCGAGTCGATCCACGGGTAGAAGCCGAACGCACCTGCGCTCGAGAACGCTCCGTCTCCGACCCCGGGAGCGTCCTCCACCCAGTGCCCGTACGAATAGTGCGTCGCCTCATCGCCTGGGCTCCCGAGCGCGGTGGGACAGCTGGGGCCGCGAAGCGTGCACGTCGCGTTCTTTCCGAGGTGGTCTTTGATCGCGAGCGAGCCCGAGAGGATCTTTCGGAGCAGCTTCGCGTAGCCGGTCGCCGTCCCGTTCATCCCACCGGCGAGCTGCGGGCTGTTGAAATCCAGCGTCAGCTCCGCGCCCAACACACGCTGGAACTCGGCTGCGAGTGTCGCGTTCGTCATCGGGCCGAGACCGAGATCGACGCCGTACTTCCGGAAGTGCCCGCCGCCGTAGTCGAAGCGGCCGACGTTCTCGGGGGTCAACACGCCGTTCGTTCCGCTCAGCTGACAGGTCGCGACCGTGGTCGTGCCCGAGCAGCTCCTGAACGAGGAGTAACCGGCGCGCATCGTCAACGCGTTCACGTCGAGCTGGGTGAGGTCGGCCTTGAGGCGTTCGACGACGTACGCCCCGAAGACCCACTTCGAGGCCGAGGCGATCGGCAGCTCGGTGTCGGCCCCATGTCGTTCCCCGCGCGCCCGAGGCGAGCGCGCCGCTTGCGTCGCCGACTCTCCGCAGAAGGGCTCGATCGAGGTGCACAGCGGGTTGGTCAGTGCGGTCTGTCGCGCAGCCTCTGCGCGGAGGGCGAGCGTGAGCCCTCCGTCCTGAGGCAGGCCAGCATCAGTCACGTTGCCTGCGTCCACCATCGCGCTATCGCGCCGAATCCTCCGCGTCGACACCAGCGTCCTTGCGCCTTCCGCCATCGACCTTGCCGTCGTCATCGTCGGAGCACCCGGCACCACACGCAAGCGCCACGGCGGTGAAGAACCACCCTGCCGCCGCCCAGCGCCGCGCTCCACCGCGATTCTTAGGAACCTGAAAGCCGAACTGCGCGTCTGTGGGCGGTACGGCAGGGCGGTGTGACCTGGCGGCTCCCCGCCGCGCCAGCCTGTTGTCCTCAGTCAGCGAACACTCGATCAAGCGCCTCGTCGTCATCGTCGACCTCCTCTGGTCTGTGTTCGTCGCCCGTCGTTATCTCTCAGCGGGTAAGGCAGCGGGTCGCTGGTAGACGCGTTCCCCGGCCGTATCACCCGCGGTGAAGTCGAAGACGAGGTGTCCTGGGACCTGAGGCCTGCGTGTTGCCATCCCGCTGGAGCTTAGGCGTGGGCCTTCCGATCGTCAAGCCATGGTCCCCCTGACAAAAACGTATACAACACAGAATAAACAAGGCCGCCCTTTGTAGGCAGAGATTGAAGGCAGGACCCGCAATATCTCCGTGAATAACGACTATGATGGCCCTATCTGAATGCGGTGTGATGATGACGGGAAGATTCGCATCACAAGGATAACCTCGTCGGATCTTGAATACGCCGCTGATCACGGGCTGCTCTGCCCGCCGGTGTGTGAACCCACGGGGGGCGCCGAACCCGAGCGTGCCCGCCCCACCGCCCGAGGCCTTGCTGCGTTGCTGTAGCTGGGCTGTTGCTGGACCATTCGAGTCGCCCACCCGGGTTGGTATGACGGACCCGATATGACGCCACATCAAAGCCAAGTCCCCTGTGCGGCGGTGGCCCGGTTAGGTGACGTCGCGGACCAGATGGGTTTCGGCGCGTTCACGGGTCGGCACGTCCGGGCCGCGGGGCCCGGGTGACGATCAGCGTTGACGCGCAAGCACGACCGATATATGGAATGTACATGAGTCAACTCAACATCAACCTCACCGCGGACTTCAGCCGAGCGCTGGAGCGGCTGATGCGCGCCCGCGGTCTGCGCAGCAAGTCGGAGGCGGTGCGGCTTGCGGTGACGGAAGCTGCCGAGCGGGCGACCCATGCGAGTAGAGGCAGGACTTCAAGGACTTGGTGGGGCTCTGCTGCCAGGCTCCGCTGAATCCACACCCGCGTTTCGCTGGCGACGACGACCTTTGGAAAGCTTAGCGATGGCGACGCCATGGTGATCGATACGTCCGTCTGGCTCAGCATCCTGTTCGACGAGGCCCAGGCGTCCTGGTGCGCCGAGCAGCTCAACGAACACGCTCCGCAGTTGCGCATGAGCACGGTGAGCCTGGCCGAGGCCCTGATCCGCATCCGGGACCGGCAGCCGCAGAGCTACGCGGTGGCGGAAGCAGCATTGCTCGAGAGCGGCATCCGCTTCGTCGCACCAGACGTGAACCAGGCACGCTCGGCCGCCGAAGCCAGGCTGCGCTTCCCGCTGAATTTGGGCGATTGCTTCGTCTACGCGCTGGCCGTCGCCGAGTCCTGCCCAATCCTCACAGTGGACGCCGACTTTCGTGCCGTCGACCACCCGGTCCTCATGCCTCCCCATTCGCACCAACGGCGCTGAGGTCAAGTCGAGGTCGGTCGCGGGGGCGGAGAAGGCAGCTTCGGGGTCGCGACGGGGTGGGGTGGCCCGGGAGTGGGCGGCGGCGACACCGTCGTCAACCCAGGGCCTGGATACCACACCCCTGGGCTCGGGCGCTCACGTTCCCAGCACGGTCAGCTTCAACGCGCGCGCCGCCTGAGCCTGCTTCACGTCGAAGGTGAGGAAGCCGAGCCCTTCGAGGCCCAGCCGGCGGGCAGCGGCCAGGTGGAGGGCGTCGAGCGATCGCACCTGGGTGCCACTACCGGCCGTCGCGATCCTCGCGCAGCAGCTCGGCCACCCCGCGGCGACTGCGTGTGCGCTGAACGGCCTGCGGGGGGCGGTCCTCGCCCGGTCGAATCCAGCCCTCGGCGATCCGCGTCTGATCGCAGCGCGCTGCTCGGAATCGGGCTCAACAGCGCCTTGGGCCTGCCGCGGTCAGTGATGCGGATCCGCTCGCCCCCGCGCCGCGCGCTCCAGGCACTCGGAAAGGTGCTGCTTGAACTCGCGAACGCCGACATCCATGTGTCCACATTTCATCCGTATTGAGGGCCCGTCAGAGCTTCCCCTAACGATCGGTGACAACCGATTTACGGCACACGCCAACGCAGGCCCGGAAAGCGTGCATAGTCGCGATCCAGCGTGATCCATTCGCAACCCGACTCGATCGCGAGGGCCGCGAACCAGGCGTCGGGTACGAGGTTCCCGCGCGCGTCCGCCTCGCGACACAGCCGCGAGAAGATCGACCAGTGACCTTCGCCCGGCTGGACCGTCATGCAGTGTGCGGGCGCCAGCAGCACTTCACAGAAGCCGAGGGCCTCCGCCAGGGGGCTGGGCCTGGCGAAGACCTTGGGGTGGGTGACCACGCGCAGCACGCCGCTCAAGACCTGCGGGGCCATGCCGTAGCGCGCCTCGCCGTTGACGACGCCAGCGAGCCAGGTCCGGCAGGCGCGGTGAGAGGGCGAGTCGCTACGGAAGGCGTGCACCAGCACGTTGACGTCGGGAAGGATCACGCCCCGCTCATCACGTCCTCGAGCTCGCTCGAGCGACTGAGGTCGACACCGGGCAGCACGCCGCCCGTACAGCGGGAGACGGGCAGCTCCACGCGCTCGGCGGGCGCTGCACGCCTGCGGGCGAGCACCAGTCCCAACCCCTCCTCGATCATGGCCGTCAGTGTGCGTCCCTCGCTGTGCGCACGACGCTTGGCCTTCTGTAACAGCTCATCGCGGATCCGCACGGTCGTCCTCATATGTCCGAGCATACTGCCGCTGACATCGATATGTCCAGAAGCGAGCCGCGAGTCCCCCACGTCGAATCTCCGACTACTCCAAGCTCTCACATCAAAGCCAAGTCCACGGTGTCGACCGCTAAGGCGAGGTCGCGGATCGGCTGGATTCGGGTTCGTTCACGGATCGGCACGTCCGTGCCGGGGCGGCGGGCGGGTGACGACCAACGTCGAGGCGTGGCCATAGGCCATCAGGCGGAAGGACTTCAGGGAGATGGTCGCGCGCCAGCGCTTGGCCGCCACGGCGAGGGGCCTTCGCCGCCTGTGCGACCTGCACGCCCCCGGTGGGCGCTGGGGTTGACACCCTGACGGCGCTCGTGGTCTCGCCTGTGGCACACTCGCCGCGATGGGCGATCCGGCGCGACGACGGGCGGGCTATGCGGAGGTGCTGGTGGCACCGCCGCACCGAGTGGCCGAGGTGGTCGACGGCACGCTCTACGCGCAGCCGCGGCCGGCGCTGCGGCACGCGCAGGTGTCGAGCGTGCTGGGTGGCGAGCTGGGGCCGCCCTTCGGTCGCGGTCGCGGTGGACCCGGCGGCTGGATCCTGCTGGACGAGCCCGAGCTGCACCTGGGACCGGAGCCCGACATCGTGGTGCCCGATCTCGCGGGCTGGCGGCGTGTGCGGCTCCCCGAGCTGCCGGACGCACCCTATCTGACGCTGGCGCCCGATTGGCTCTGCGAGGTCGTCTCGCCCTCGACGCAGGCACACGACCGCGTGCGCAAGCTTCCCTTGTATCGCCGCGACGGTGTGCACCATGTCTGGTTCGTCGATCCGTTGGCCCAGACGCTCGAGGTCTATCGGCTCGACGGCGAGAGTTATCGGCTGATCGCGACTTTTGGCGGCGACGATCCGGTGCGCGCCGAGCCCTTTGACGCCATCGCGCTCGAACTG
>JADJDT010000041.1 GCA_016702545.1 Pseudomonadota bacterium
GGGAGAGGACCCCGCGGCCGGAGGCCCCCGCGAACCCGGGAGAGGACCCCGCGGGAGTGCCCTTTGGCTTGACCGTCAACGGGCTTCGCGTACAATGCGCAATCGCACTGCGGATTATACGGATAGCCTGTAATTGACTGCGATCAATCAATTTTTTACCAGGCGAATCGCCCCGGCGGTCCTGCGGGCGGCCGCGCAGTTTCCGGCTGTCGTGCTGACAGGGCCGCGGCAGAGCGGGAAGACCTCCCTCTTGCGCCACCACTTCGCGACCACGCACGGCTATGTCTCGCTCGACGACCCTGATGCTCGCGGTTACGCCGGCTCCGACCCGCGGTCCTTCCTGGAGGATCACCCGCCGCCCGTCATCATCGACGAGATTCAGTATGCGCCGGAGCTGCTGCCGCACCTCAAGCTTGCGATCGACCGCCGCCGTCAGCTCAATGGGCAATTCCTGCTGACCGGTTCGCAGACCTTCCCGTTGATGCAGCGCGCGAGCGAGTCGTTGGCCGGGCGCGTCGCGGTGCTGCGACTGCATGCGCTCTCACTCGCAGAGAACCCGGGGCAGCGCGTGCCCGCCGTCGATACGCGCGACCGGTATGCCAGTTGGGTGCTCACGGGCAGCTATCCCGAGCTGCACCAGAAGCCCGAGCTTGACGCACGGCTTTGGCATGCCCTCGTACCTCCAAACGTACCTCGAACGCGACGTGCGCGACCTGGCGCAGATCGGCAGCCTGCGCGACTTCGACCGGATGATGCGGCTCCTCGCTGCACGCAGCGGTACCTTGCTCAACTACGCGGGGCTGTCGCGCGACCTTGGCGTCAGCGCCAACACGGTGAAGGCATGGGTCTCGATCCTCGAGGCCAGCGGCATCGTGCTCGTCTGCGCGGCCTATTACCAATCGCTCGGCAAGCGGGTCATCAAGAGCCCCAAGGTCTACCTGATGGAGACCGGCTTGTTGGCGCACCTGACCCATCTCGAAAGTGCCGACGCGCTGTTTCGCGGTCCGCTGGCTGGGCCTGTCTTCGGAGACCCGGATCGGGCGAGCTGTTCCGGCTCGCGACCGACACCGGCCGCGCGCCGCAGCTGTACCACTACCGCACGGTCGGTCAGCAAGAGGTCGACTTCGTCTTCGAGCACGACGGTCGGCTCCACGCCGTCGAATGCAAGCTCGCCTCGACCGTGAATGCCGGCGATGTGCGCTCGTTGGAGTTCCTCATGGCTGCGTTGCCCCCGGCGCGACGAGGCGCCGCGATCGTGGTCGCGACCAACCCGACCCGGGTGCGCGTCGGGGGCGCCGTCGTCGTCCCTCTTTCCGCCTTCGCGAGCCTCCAGAGCCTCGACGAGCTGGTCGCCCTCGCCCTGACTCCGGGCGCTGGTAGCACTTGGAGAGCAGCTCGAACCCCTGCTCGGCGACGTGCGGGTCGAAGGCTGAAGTCGGCGGGTGAGGCTAAGCGATCGCCTCAGCTCGAAGCCGCCGCAGTCGACGAAGGAGAGTCGCCGCTGGCCGGGGGCGAGGAATACGGTCGGGGTTCGTGCGTGGAGTTCGGCGGCGAGCCTTCAGCTTGAGTGCAGGGGTGAGGACCCCGCCGAGGACCCCGCCGGCCTCAAGCGAAGGGATTCGCCGCGAAGCTGAGGGAAGAGCGAGAAATCGCTGTCCCGCGACAAGAGGGCTTCCACTCCGTGCGCCAGGCAGATCGCGGCGACGCGGGCGTCATGAACGACCGGACCTCGAATGCGGGCGTGCGCGATGATCGGGCCCAGGGTCCCCTGGAACCCGGACGGCTCCGCGAGCAACTGCAGCGACGGCGAGCCAAACCACGCGTCGAGTTGCGCCCACGCCTGCGCTGGGGTGTCGGCCCGGTCCTTCCAGATGCGTGGGTTCGTGACCACGCTGAAAAACTCGTAGACGCAGGGCCACGGGATCGCCCAAGCGCTGGCGCCCTCCGCCAGGCCTCGCACGACGCCCGCCGCGATCGCGTGCTCGTCGGCCTCGCGACGGTGGCATAGACCAGGACGTTGGTATCGACTGCCAGCACGCTGCTCCCCCGCTACCGCCCGCCGTAGATCTCGTCGCGAAGGTCCTGCCACGTCAGGGCCGTCAATGGATTCGGCGTACTGGGATCGCCGACAGTCCGATCGGGAAGCCTGTATGCGGGTACACGCCGCTCCTCGTCGAGCACGCGCTGGAGCCCGTCCTCGACGAGGGCGCGCAAAGAGCGGCCGGTCTTTGCGACCGTGTCGCTTCGCCCGCTCCAGCAGCGAATCAGCGATGACAATGGTCGTCTTCATCGATGCAGCATAGCCGTACAGGTGAGTATGGGCAAGCCAGCTCGGCCACCTCGTCAGGGCGATCGAGGTCTCGCCTCGAGCGCCCATCAGCAGCTCGAGGAGGTCGTTGCGATCGCAGCCTGCGCGCTTACGAGAGTTGACGATGCATAAAGCACAAGAACGAATCTCAATTAACCAATAACTCGCCCGTCATATTAACGCCGGTCGGGGACTCGGGGAGGGACTCGGGCGGTGAGGGACTCGGGCGGGGGAGGGACTCAGGGTGAGGGACTCGAATGGGTGAGGGACTCGACTCCGAGTCCAGGGACTCCACGGCACGAGTGGGGGACTCCCAAGCAAGCTCAGGACAACACCCATGGGTTGCCCTTCACCAGCGGGATGCGCTGCATTTCGCCTTGCCTGGTGTAGTGCTCGATGGTCGGTGTGCAATCCAGGCTCCAAGAGTACTCGAACGTGAAGTCGCGGATCGGACCGTACCGGGTTTCCGTCTGCCAGGCATCGATGTACACGCCCGAGATATTCGGATCGGTGCCCTTGGGCCAGATCACCGCGACGAAGTGCGGCAGTGGCACAGGCACGGTCGGCGTGCCGCTCAGGGTCAGAACCACCGCGGCTGCGATGTTGCGCAGCCCCCAGACGATGCCGAACTCATAGCGATTCGCGATGCGCGGGTCGGCCTCAAGCGCGCCGACGACCCGGCTCGCCCACCAACTGCAACCTCCGGTTGCGCCCGAGTGAGTCCTGGCGTTGCCCCACCATCCGGTTACCGCGCCCTCGCGGAGCGCCTGTTGCTTGAACTTGCCAACGACACTGACGATCGTCTCGATGTCGCGCGGCGGAAGTGGAACATTGGACATTGCCACACTCCTGGTTGGGATTCCGTAGCACCCGGATCGGGGGGCATAGCTCAAACGCAGGTTCTGGCTTCGCGGGTCCCCGCCGACACTCCGCTTCCCACGTCAATCGACCCTTCCTTGTCTTGGCGGCATCGGATCCGCCATCTTCCGACGAGCAACGAGCCTTGTGTGCCATTGGTGAGAAGGATGTTACCGCTCAAGGATTGATCGATGGATGCGCTACCGGGGGCAAAGGCCCGCTTGGGGGCGGTCATCGCCTGCTTTCTTGCAGGCTCGTCCACAGTCTCGTCGGAGAGGTACGCCCGGCGCCAATGGAGCGGGATGGACACGTCGACCCCCGTTGATCTTGCAAGCAATACCGCTTGTTCGGGCGAGAACCCCGAGCGCCCATGCTAGCGGGCTATTGGGCGGTATCAATCTGGGGGAAGAGTCCACAGGGTGGTGGGGGAGTCCCCCCC
This sequence comes from Pseudomonadota bacterium, assembly GCA_016702545.1. Lineage (GTDB taxonomy): Bacteria > Myxococcota_A > Polyangia > JADJTL01. The sequence continues at coordinate 3,606 of JADJDT010000041.1, forward strand.
AGATGACCGCGGGGTGCGGCTTGTGCGCCGTGGCGCCCGCTGAGCGGACGCCTCTCGCGAAGCTCGCGCGGAGGAAGGCTTGGCTCGCCGCAGCGGTCACTCGACGAAACCCACGATTCGCGTGCTCAGCGCAAGAACTCCTGCAGGTTGGTCTTGCCAAAGCGGCTGCCGGCGGTGCTCTCGTGTAGCTGCTTGGCGATCAGCCCCATGATGCGCTTCACGCCGAGGGTCTTCTCGGGTCCGTCGCCGGGAGCAGTCGCACGGTGATCTGTCGGTCCTTCTGCGAGAGCTGCACGAAGAAGGGCTGCGAGCGCCCCTCTTCGACCACCACGCAGTCCACCAGGGCGGTGTGCCCGGAGCGGTTCAGGTACACATCGACGACCTTCAGGATCTCGCTCCCGTTACGGACCGCCGTGAGTTTGATGCTCTGGCTGGCGACGGGCAGATCGGTGACCTCTTCGAGCACGACGTGAGGCATGGGGCGCTCCTTCCTTCAGCGGGTCAGTCCAGCGGCGCCAAGAGCAGGACGAGGCCGTTCCACAGCAGGTGCGCCACCAAGGGGGGTACCAGACTCGCTGTCGTGGCGCGCAGGGCGCCCCACGCGAGTCCGCAGCCGAACGCGACCGCCACCAGCAGGGGCGAGCCGAGCGGCACGTGCACCAGCGCATACAGCAGCGCGGCCAGCGCGACGCCGCGCCAGGCGCCAAGGCGCTGGACGAGTGAGGTCTGCACGACGCCGCGCCAGACCAGCTCCTCTCCGACGATCACGGGGATGAGCGCGACCGACGCGACGACGAGCGACGGCGCCCGAAACGCCGCGTACAGTTGCGCCGCGTCGGTCGCGATCAGCGGCAAGAGGCGCGCGAGCAGGGGATAGAGCAGGTAGGTGGCGGCCACCATCAGGCCCCCCGCCGTGGCACCCAGCAGCAGGAGCCTCGGGCTCGGCCGCAGCAGCGCGGTGGATGCGGGGCGGTCGAAGCACAGGACGGCGAGGCCGAGCACAACCGCCGCTCCGCCGAGGGCGCTCCAGATCCCCAAGGGCCCGGTGCTCGCGGCAGCCGCAAGCCACACCACGATCGAGGTGAGCGCGAGCGATGGGCCGCGCGGTCGAGAGGCCCGTCGGTGGGTCAGGTCGTCGTTCATGCCGAGCGCTTCGAGAGGCCGCGCGCGCGCTCGATGGCGCCCCAAGCGCCTGGAACGCGGCTGTCGCCGCGCTCGGCAGCGAGGGCCAGGCCTGCCGCCTCGGCGAAGGCCAGGCGCTGGGGATGGCCGATGAGCTGCCAGAAGCGGTCATCCTGCGCGAGCAAGTCCTCCGTCAGGCCGATCACGACCTCGCGCGCTACGGACCACTGCGCGCGTGACGAAGCGCACCCACAACGATGACAGCCGCGGCGAGAGCAGGGGCACTTCGAAGGTGCGGGTGCCGAAGGCCCATCACCTGCGCCGTCTGCTCGAGGATCTCCTTGCCGGAGAGCGTGACCGGTCCGGAATGTCGAACCAGGCGCTCGCCGCCAGGGGCAGCTCGAGCGCCCGCAGCAGCGCCACCACGACATCGTCGATCGCGACCGGCTGCGTGCGCGACTTCAGCCAGCGTGGCAGCACCATGAAGGGCAGGCGGGCCGCCAGATCGCGGACGATCAGCCAGCTCAGGCTGCCGTGCCCGACGATCATGCTGGCGCGGAGCTCGATCGTCTTGACCGGGCCCGCGCGCAGCGCCTCGCCCACGTCGAGCCGGCTGCGCAGGTGAGCTGAGCCCGCGCCCGTCGGCGCCACGCCGCCGAGATACACGATGCGTTCGACGCCGGCCGCGGCTGCAGCCTGTGCGAAGGTCGAGGCCGCCCGCACCTCGTGGCGGTGGTAGTCGCGGCCTTCACCGATGCCGTGGACGAGATAGAGCGCGGCTTGGCACCCGTCGAGCGCACGAGCGCACGAGGCTGGATCGCTCACGTCGCCCTGCACCCAATCGAGGGTGGGATCGCGTTGCTGCGCGCGCGCGGCAGCTCGAGTCAGGCACCGCACGCGCCAGCCTTCGCCAGCGAGGGCCGGTCTCGCGGCGCCGCCGACGAAGCCCGTGGCGCCGGTCAGGAGGAGCGAGCGCTCCGACGCGGCCCCATCAGCTGCCCTCCGCGGCTCGCGCCGCGCGCGTCGGGACGCGGCGCCGCGACCTGCAGGGGTGCGCACCAGGCGGGAGGTCTCGTAGCCCTGCGCCTCGGGAGGCGCTCGACGATGCCCTGGTAGGTCGCCTCGGCCAGCGTGGGCTGACGGGCGAGGATCCAGAGGTAGTCGCGGCCGGGGTGGCCGACGACGGCGTGCTCGTAGTCAGCGCCGAGGTCGATGATCCAGTAGTCGCCCCAGAACGGGCGGAAGAAGCTCACCTCGAGCTTCGCGTTCGTGGTGCTGTCCACCACCCTGGCGCGACCGAGCGCCGACTTCTCCTTGCCGTCGAGCGAGCCCTTGCGGCAGCGGTTGAGCACCTCGAGGTCGCCGTCGGCGCGGAGCGTGTACGTCGCCATCGTGGCGGTGCAGCCGCGCTGGAAGCGCTGGGGGAAGTTGGCAATCTCGTACCAGGTCCCGAGGTAGCGCGAGAGCTCGACACGCGCGACCGTCTGCAGCGGTGGCAAGCGGAGCCGCTCGGTCGTGCTGGTCGCGCAGCCCGCCGCCATCGCGAGTGCGCCCAGCAGGCCGACGGCGCGCTTTGGGGGTCGAGCTGGGGCGCTCATCGTCGATTCCCTTCCTCTGCGAGGCAGTCCTGAACGGCGGCGAACGAGGTCACGCGGCCACCGGAGGCGCGAACCGGGGCGATCAACGAGACGGCGCCACCGCCGCGACTGCGGCGCACCGTGTCGGTCGTGGTGAGCATGGACGCCACCCGCGCGCTGCCCACGATAGTGCGAGCTGGACGATTCACAACTTGAAAGCAACCGACGCAGCCCACATGTTATCGAGCGCAGGAGGATCGCATGCAAGCGCTGATCACCGGAGGGACGGGCCTGCTCGGCCGTGAGCTGCTCGCGCACCTGCAAGATGCCGTGGTCCTCAGCCGCGCTCCAGCTCGATGCAGCGGGACGCGCGGCGTCGGACGAGCCCTGCGCTGGGATCCCGCGGCTGAGCCCGCGCCGCTCGAGGGGCTGCAAGGCATCGACGTGGTGTTCAACCTCGCCGGCGAACCCGTGGCCGAGGGTCGTTGGACGGAGGAGAAAAAGCGCCGCATTCGGGACAGCCGGGTGATGGGCACCCGCAACCTGGTGGCTGGCCTGCGGGCGCTCGGTCGCCCACCCGCGGTGTTCGTCTCCGCCTCGGCCGTAGGCTACTACGGCGACCGCGGTGACGAGGAGCTCGGACGAGACCTCCACGGGCGGACGTGGCTTCCTCGCCGAGGTCTGCGCCGAGTGGGAGCGCGAGGCGCTGGCCGCCGAGGCGCTCGGCATCCGCGTGGTCTGCGTGCGCATCGGCATCGTCCTCGCCCAGGGCGGCGGGGCGCTGGCTCGCATGCTCACGCCCTTCAAGCTGGGCGCGGGTGGCCGGCTCGGCAGCGGCAAGCAGTGGATGCCCTGGATTCACCTCGACGACGTGGTCGGCGTGCTCGTGCACGCCAGCCGAACCGCGGCCGTCCGCGGGGCCATCAACGCCGTGTCGCCGCACCCGGTGACCAACGCTGAGTTTACGAGGGTGCTGGGGCACGCGGTCCGCCGGCCTGCATTCCTCCCCGTGCCGAAGACCGCGCTCCGTATCGCCTTCGGCGAGCTGAGCGAGGTCTTGCTGGCCTCCCAGCGGGTGCTGCCGCGCGTCGCCGAGCGCACGGGCTACACGTTCAAACATCCGGCGCTCGATCGTGCGCTCGCGGCGGTGATGGCTGCGCCCGATCGAACGGCGGCGTGACGATGGCCATGGGACGACTTCACCAGCTCTCTCGAACCCAGCTGGTGGGCAGACCGCTCCCGGAGGTCTTCGCCTTCTTCGCCGATGCGGCGATGCTGGAGGCGTTGACGCCGCCCTTTCTCCACTTTCGCATCCTCACGCCGATGCCGATCGAGCTGGGTACGGGCGCGCGGCTCGATTACCAGCTGTCGCTCTTCGGCCTCCCGCTGCGGTGGCGCACCCGCATCACGGACTGGCAGCCCGGGAGGCGCTTCGTCGACGAGCAGGAGGCTGGCCCTTATGCGCTCTGGCGGCACACGCACGAGTTCGAGGCGCGCGGAACGTCCACGTTGATGCGCGATGTGGTGGACTACTTGGAGCCGCTCGGCCCCGTCGGCCAGGTCGCGCACATCCTTTTCGTCCGCCGCACCCTCGACCGCATCTTCGACTTCAGGCGCGATGCGATCGCGCGCCTGCTCCCAGGGGCCGAGGGGCCACACCAACCGGAGACCGGGGCCCGACGGGCCCACCCGGGTTGATGCAGCGGCTCGCGGCCCGACGGGGCCACCCGGGTTGGTGCAGAGTGCGGCCACGCATGGCCGGCGGCAACAGGCCGACATCGTGTTCGACGAGATCGGCCTGGAGAACGCGATTGCCGAGAACCCGGAGCTGCTCGAGCCCCTGCCGGATGGTGCTGCGCAAGCTGCAGGGGAGGAAGGGCGCGCGCAGCAAGGGCTCGACTCCTGATGGACCTGTTCGCCTTCGAGGCTGCAGGCAAGGCCGAGTCATCCGAGACCGATGACGTGCAGGGGGTCTGCAACTACCTCGACGCCATCGCCTATGCGCGCAAGCAGCTGAAGTCGCCCAAGGGCCTGCCGCTCTCGGTTCGGGTCCTTTGCGAGACTCACCGACGCCTCGCGAAGGGCGTGCGTGGCGCCGAGAAGAGCCCCGGAGAGGTCCGCCGCAGCCAGAACTGGATCGGGCGCACCCGTCCGGGCAACGCGGCCTACGTCCCACCGCCGCCGCACGCGGTGGGTGAGCTTCTGGCCGGGCTCGAGCGCTTCATCCACGGCGAGAGAGACCTGCCGCCGCTGATCCGGGCAGGGCTGTGCCATGCGCAGTTCGAGACTATCCACCCCTTTCTCGACGGCAACGGCCGCATCGGCCGCCTGCTCATCGCGCTTCTCTTCGAGCACTGGAAGCTGCTGCGTGAGCCGCTCCTGTACCTGAGCCTCTTCTTCAAGCAGCGCCGCGCCGAGTACTACCGGCGCCTCGACGGCGTCCGCGGCCAGGGGGATTTCAAGGGCTGGCTCGCGTTCTTCCTCGAGGGCACGGCCGTAGTCGCCGAGGAAGCGGTCGGCACGATCCAGGACCTCTTCAGCCTGATCACGTCCGACCGCGCCAAGGTGCTGCGTGTGAAGACGTCTTCGGTCATGGCCGCGCGCCTCTTCGAGCTTCTGCCCGAGCATCCGATCGTGACCATCGGCCGGGTGGTCGATCTTCTCTCGACCACCAAGCCCACGGCGAACAAGGCCGTGAACGCACTCGTCGATGCCGGGGTGCTCGTCGAGACCACGGGCCGCCGGCGCGACCGCACCTTCGGCTACGCCGCATACCTGGACCGGCTGCGGACCGGGACGGAGATCTAGTCGTCTGCAATGAGCGCGATGAACGAGTTGATCGCCGGCATGGCGCAAGGGCGGGAGTGGAGCGCGATGGGCGATGGCGACGCAGTGCGGGACCCGGCCCCCCGACCTCCGCCGCCGCTCACGTCCAGTGCGAGCTTCACGACCCAGTCGGCGGGCGCCCACCGTGGGGCGTCGTGGCGAGCCCCCGTGCGAGAAATTGGTCGAGGCTTTCGCTGATAGTTGCGCGAGGAACTATCGTACTGTTCCGTGCTGATGCCGACCTCGCGCAGTCCCAGACCCCGGAGACCCTCGGCAAGACGCTCGGCGGGATCCGCGCGGCCGAGCACCGTCGTTCCGGACGGCACCGTCGTCCCGGCCGACCTGGTGCAACACTTCGCGCGGCTTGCGAGGCGCCTCCCGGGGGACGGTGAGCGATCGCTCTGCTCAGCGCGCGTAACCTCCCGCGGCCACCGCTGCGGCTCACCACCGACCGGCTGCAGATCGACCTCGGCGTGCACCTCTACGAGTCGTTCCCCGTCGACCTGACCCTGTGGTCTGCCGACAAGGAGACCTTCGCGGCGTTGGGTCTGCTCGTCCTCTCGGTGGTCTTTCAGCAGCGGATCGATCGCGTGGTGGTCGAGCTGGTACACCCGCTCTCGAAGGTGCGCCAGCTCGTGATCGAGGGCGTGTGCCCGCGGCTCGACGCCATCGACGGCTACGCCACGAGGCCCTACGCCTATCGCTACCAGCCGCGCCTGCCGCACCGGCATCCGTGGTACCGAGCGGGATCGACCCACGGCACCTGCCGCGCTTCGCCCTCACGGGGCTGAGCGATCGCGCGCGCGACACCCTCTGCGGCTTCGGGTCGGACCACGGCGCCGTGCACCTCGCGGGCCTGCTCCTCGACTTCAGCCGGGCGGCGCAGATCGAAACCGTGCTCGCGCTCGAAGCCGAGCCCGGTTACCGCGGCGTGGCTCCCGCGAGCGCCGAGGCGACCTTCCTGCTCCCCGGAGGGTTTGGCTGGGTCGCCTAGGGCGCGCCGCTAGCGCGGGCTGCGAGCCATGGGCGGAGCCAGCGGTGGTACCGAGCCCGCGCGGCGCGGACCCGACCGGGACCCGACCCCGGAACCCCGCGGAACCCCACGTGCGGCCGGCGCACACCGACTTCGTGGATTTGATCGAGCCGGGCGTACCGGCGAGCTTCGACCACTAGGAGCTGGGGATCCGCGAGCTGGGGGCCTCGATGCACCCGCACTGATCGTCCTTCAGATGACCCCGAGTCCGAGCAGCAGAGCGATGAGCAACAGGAGAGCCCCGGTGATCCGCTGCACCGTCGCCATGGTGATCTTGTGCAGGATCCGCTTGCCGAGGATCACCCCGGCGAAGGCGGCCAACGCACCGACCGCGATCAGCGCGCCCTCGCGGCTCTTGGCCAGGTCGGTGAGACGTGCACCGAACAGGATCGCTGCGTAAGCCGAGATCCGAACCAGGTCCACCAGGAGCCCGATGACCGCGTTGGTGCCGACGAAGGCCTGGGGCGACATGAGGACCTTGGCCAGAAACGCGGAGCGCAGCGCGCCCTGGTGCCCCGACAGGCCGCCGAAGAAGCCCGAGAGCGCACCGCCGAACGGCAAGAGTCGGCGGTCGAACTCCAGCTGCTCGAAGCGCGGGTGAAGCTCGAGCACGGCGAAACTGGCCATCAGCACCGCCATGGCCAGCTTGAGCGGAGTGACGACCGCCTGCTTACCAAGGAGTGAGTAGGTCCAGAGTTCCGGCATGCCGGACAGGAGCTTCAGCACGTAGACCCCGGCGAGGGCCGCGATGATCGCCGGCAATCCAAAACGCAGCACGAGCTTGAAGTCGGCCAGCTTGCCGAGCAGCCCGGCCTTGAGCACGTTGTTTGCGCCATGCACGAGCGCCGTTGCTGCGACCGCCAGCTCGACGGGAAGGAACAACGCGAAGACCGGCAGGAGCAGCGTGCCCAGCCCGAAGCCCGAAAACATGGTCAGGCCCGAGGCGAGCAGCGCGGTGAGGGCGACGACGACGAAGGCCATGTTCTATCTCCTCGCCGTGATGCGGGCATCGAACGACCATGGGCCGGCCCCGACGACGAGCAGGAAGAGAGCGCCGAGCAGCATCGCCAGGTCGGTCCTGCTCTCGTGAACCATGCTCCAGAAGCCGTAGGACGGCGGGTTCCCGAGGCTGAAGCCCCAGAAGCCGTGGCCGAGGAGGATGGGGAGCTTGGTGGACACCAGCGCGACCACCATCGTCAGAACGAGAGGGACGGCGGCGAGGCGCGTCAGCAGACCGGCCAGCACGAGGGCGCCGCACAGGACCTCGACGCTGCCCACAAAGGGGCCCATGACGTCTGACCACGGGAGGCCGATCTTCGCCATGCGTCCGGCGCCGAGGGCTTCCGGAAGGAGCAACTTCTGGATCCCTTCGGAGAGGAAGATCCAACCCACGGAGGTGCGCACGAGCAGCGTCGCCGCGGGCGCTCGGGTGGTCATCAGTCCCTTCAGCTTGTCGAGCATCGACCGCGCTCCTTTCTCGGCAGGAATTCACCCCAGACGGCGATCTTGGCAGCCGACTTGGCCAGGTGAGGCACCGCGACAACCGGTGCAGCGCCGGTAGCGGCGGCGAGCAGAAGCGAGCGCAGGCCGGTCCGGTGTCCCGCGAGATAGCCGACGCCGGCGATGGCGGCCCAGACAGCGAGCGGAATCAGCACCAGGAACCAGAGCGATTCGAACCCACCGAAGGACACCGCCGGCGCAAGCGCGGTGAGCCGCTCGGGGACGAAGTGGAACGCCTTGCCCCGCCACTTCACCTCGCCGACCACTTCGTGGGCGACAGGGCCTTCTCTCCCGGCCCGAGGAGAACGCGGGCCCGCGCGAGCAGCGCCCGGGTGATGCTCCTCCTTACCGGAATCAGCCTGGCCATCTCCGCATCGACGTCAGCGTCGGCGCGGCCTCGGACCAGGGTGGCGTAGATCCACCGATGCCCTTCGCGCTCCGCGTAGCCCACGAGCCAACCGATGGCTCGCCCGTCCTGCGAGCCGAGGCCGGTCT
>JADJDT010000042.1 GCA_016702545.1 Pseudomonadota bacterium
TCATGGTCCATCTCCTCGTCGGGCGCCGGGTACACGTCACTCCTTCACGCGCGCGCCCTGGTCGCGTGTCAAACAGGCCCGATGGAGCGCGCCGCTCGGTCAGGTCGTCAGTCCTTCAAGTCGGCGAAGCACTTCGAGGTCGATCGCGCGCGGGTCGCGTACGGAATTCGCGCTCCCAACCGCGCGCAGGTGGGCGACGTCGAGGCGATCGAGCCCCGTCACGCCGCCGCCGAGTCGCGAGGACCTCGTCGTCCGTGAGGAAGCAGCCGTCCGCGCCGACGTTCACGCCGGGACGCAGAGCGCCGCGAACACGCCGATGACGCCGCGTCCGTTGAGCCCCGGATCCCGCTACCGACGTACGGTCGTTGTTGCGCCGATGACCTTCATCGCTCCTCCTTCGCGGCGGCGAGTCGCGCTACCGGTACGCGGCCTCGAGTGCCGGCGCGCAGCCGCCACACCGCGAGGTCGTGAAGCCGAGGCTGTCCGAGCGGCGCGTCCCGAGCGTCGAGCCCGAGATGCTGCTTCGCGATGTCCTCGATGACCCTGCTGTCGCTGGCTGATCGCCCGCGCTTCATGCGGGACAGGTACGGCTTCCGTTCGCGGGGCTAGCAAGGTCGTTCCACGAAGAATCGACCTCCCCTGCTCCACTCAGCGCGAGAACTCGCCACGCGGCCTTCGAGCCGCAGCGAAGCCGCTGGCCCCTCGACGAGGAAGACGTCGTTCGACGCGGTGCCCTTCCTCGTACCGGGGCCCGCGCGCTCGTCGTCGTCGCAAACGTCCTCGCCGCCGTCGACGAACTCCTCGGCACCGCGACGCCGGCGACGGCGTTCTCGAAGGGCCAGTTCTCCTAGCCCGCGATCAACACCCGGCGTCGGGTCCTGGTCCTGCAGCAGCCTGATCAGCTCGCTCACTTTCATCGTCGTGCTCCGCCTGGGTGGTCCGTGAATGCGCCCCGTTCGCGAGGGACATAGGCTTCCCTTCTGCGGGCTATCCAAACCGAAGAAGGGAGAATCGACCTTTGCTCGCGGAACTGCGCGTTACCTCGCCAGAGAAGTTCGGGAGCCTTCAGATCGAGCCACCCGCAGCACGCGGGTTCCGACCCGAGCGCGGTGGCACTGACGCCGAAGCTCGTCCTGCGGCGTCCCGCGGGCTTGTTCACCAAGGTCCCAGAGCCTGTGGTAGTCGAGGTCGCCATGCGGCCGCGTTGCTCGTCGAGTCGCCCGAGCACGCAGACACGCTTCCGGGCGGTGCGAGGTACAGGCGCCGCCGGTTCTGGTCGCAGGTCGCGCTTTCTCGCCCAGACGAACTAGTCGCCGATCGCGAAGACGAGCCGCGAGGTTCGTGCCACACCGACACGGCGCGCGGCCGCCGGTCGTCGTCGCGGTTGAGATGTGCTCCATCACGGAAGCCCAGCCCCTGGAGCACGTGAAAAGCGAGATCGCCGCAGGCCGAGTAGCCTCCAGCGGCTGCGCCGCTCGGTGACGAGCTCGAACACCGGGTCGCTTGAGCACGCGGCCTGCGGCTCCGTTACAGGCGAAGCGCGCCGCCTGACGGCGGCGGCCCGGAGTGTGATCCGGCGTCGACGAAGAGCGACGCGCGGGCGAGGCCTGCGCGTTCATCACGCCGCCTTGTCGTGCAGGTCCTCGATCGCATCCTTGAACGCGACGAGCGCGGTCCGACCTTGGTGGTGACGGCCTCCGTCCGCGCGGCCCATCTCCGCGACCTTGTCGAACAGCTCCAGCAGCGCGGCGTCCCTTCTTCCGTTGATGCGCCGAACCGGCCAGCTAGGGACCGCCATTACGAGCCCGCACGCGCCGGTCGGCCGAAGCCATGCCGCGATGGTGCTGGAACCGCGTTCGACGTCGTTTTCCCGCCGCCAGCTGCCACTGGGCGTGGCGGAAGCAGCAGAACTGAACGCCAGCGGCGCGCCGCACGCCCGTCGCGCGCCGTATCGCCCTCGCTGTTGAACGCGACGTTCGGAGCGAGCCGGCCTCGAGACGCAGCCATGCGTGGAGGACCAGCCGCCGCGCCCCGGCGGTCCAGCAGTGTGCAGGCGAGCGACGCCGGGCGCGCCTTGGCTTGCCTCGGCGAGCGGCCCGAGCTGAAGTTCCCGGCACGCACGCCCCGGCCAGCGGCGCGAGACTGGAGGCCCGGCGGCCGGCGCACCCGCTAGCCCAGCGCACCGGTGAGGGCGGCGACCGCTTCCGCCTGCGCAGGCGTTGGCAGACATACTGCGCCTCGTGTGACCACGGCGCCTTTGATGCTCCGCCCCACGGACGCCCTTGCGGAGCAGCCGCGGTAGTACGGGTTCACGACCCCGACACCGGCGACGACGCGGCCGTTGTGCACGGGTCCGGCGTGCCAGAGCATCCTGACGCGAGGTCGCCGTGCTGGGTCAGTTCGCCGTCCGGCCTGGAGGACGAGATGCACGCTGAGCCCTCGTTTCTTCAGCACGGCGATCGTCGAATCGACGCTGCGCGTGACGGTCTCGTGGATGACGAGCTCGGTCGCGCGCGTTCGCTTGCCCTTCGATACGAAGCGCGCGGTGCCGTCCTCGAGGAAGGTCCGGACGCGCACGCTATCCGGCGCGCTGCTCGCGACGCCGCGAACGACGAGCCCGCTCACTGCCCGGGCTCCTTCACGCGGGCGGCCTCGGGGAGACGCGTTTCGATCTTCAGCCCCCGCGGGAACCAGCGCGCGACGTCCTCGGCGGCGACCGGCTTCGCGAGCTTCGCGTCCACTCGCCCCTGCTGGTCCTTGAGCAGCGGGATGACCGCTGCGCTTCACCAGCTCGGCGTGGACCTCGTCGACGAGCATCCTGTGGAGGTGGCCGAAGCCGCCCGGCGCGGGGTGTGCGGGCTCAGCATCCGGCGACCGAAGCAGGAACTCTGTCGAGCGACACGTGGGGCACGCGGGCAACAACACAACGACCACGTCGGCCTGCTCGTCGCGCGCGACTCCGACCTCGAGCGAGTCGAGCACGATGCGGTTCTCGGCGGCACTTGCCGCAGCGTTGAAGGACCTCGGTGGCGTTCAGCTCGTGGATCGACATCGAGGCCTCCTCAGGCGACCGCCGTGTACGTGCCGAACCACCAGACCGTCCCGAGCGCGGGGATGGTCTGGTAGCTGAAGTAGCCGAACCCATCGCGATCGACGGTGAACGTCGACGGGTTCCCGAGAAGCCGCTCGACTGACTGAGCGACGAGAACGTGATCGACGACGGTGACGCCGGGAAGCGGTTGCGGAAGTTGGTCGCGCCGCCGCCCGCGAGCGTGCGCGAGGCCGTGTCGGCATTCGAGTACTCCATGCCGAGTCGGCCAACCTCCTGGACGCTGCCCGTCAGCTCGAACGCCGAGTTCGTGGTGCTGCTCGCGGGCAGATTCCACGAGCGATCCCACGTCGTGAACGTCGCCTCGTTGTTGAAGTCGTGGAGGAACTCGAGCGAGTTGCGGCCGAAGCGGAAGGCCGCCGAGTTGTAGAGCGTGCTGTCGCGCGTCCAGCCGGCGCCGTTCCACGAGGCGTTCAGCGTGAACCACACGGAGTCGCTGTCCGCGTAGATGCGCAGGTGCGTAGGCGCGGTGCCCGACGCATTCGAGTCGAGGATGAGCGCCTTCGATCCGCCGAGCGCGGGCTGCCGGATCGTTCGGTGCTGGCCGGGGTTCGCCTCGTTGCCGCGGAAGTGGTCGCCCTCGACGGCGTCCAGGATCTCGGCGAGCGAGGTCTCGACGTTCACCGCGTTCAGGTTGTTGCCGGCGTCGGCGACGGAGATGGCCGACGCCGCGTGGGCGCCCGCGGCCTGGTTCACGTGGCCGTTGAGGCCCCCGAGCAGCGTCACGAAAGCCGCTCGCAGCGTGCCCGCACCGATGGCCGTGGGCGCGCCGGCGATGGCGTCGACGCCCACGAGGCCGCGCCCGGAGCCGAGGCGCCCGTCCGCAAGGAGGTCGGTGACGATCTCCTGCAGCTGCGACTGCACGTTGATGCCCGCGATGTTGTTGTTGCGCCGTCGCGGCGATGGCGCTGGCTGCGTGCGCTCCGGCCGCGGCGCTCACGTGCGTGTTCAGGAAGCCGAGGAGCGCGGCGAGCTGCGTCTTCACGGTGCCAGCGGCCAGCGCGTTCGGAGCACCGGCCGACGCGTCGACGCCGACGCGGGTGGCACCGGACGAGCCCACGGCGCCGGTCGTGAGGTCGTCGACGACCTCGTCGATGGCCGCCTGCACATTGGCGGCGCCGACGAAGCCGTGCGCAACGTAGTCGACGGCCGTCGCGGCGTGCCGGCGTGCCGCCGCGGTGAAGTGGTCGCGCAGCTCCGCGTCCACCTCGTCGAGCGAGGCCTGCACCGTAGCCGCGAGCGGGGCGAGGATGCTCCAAGCCCCGTCACGACGGAGACCGAGGAGCCCTGCGCGAAGATGAAGGCCTGCCGTCGCGAGGTGTCGAGGTCGGCGACGAGGATCTGCGTCTGCCCGGGGCGTCGCCGCACGTCGCAGAGCAGCAGCTCGTCGGCCTGCAGCGCCGCCTTGGGCGCGACGCCGATGGCGCCCTCGGGCGCCTGACGGACCACGAGCTCGAACGACTCGTCACGCCGGAAGAACACCTGCTGCGAGTTGCCGTCCGTGCGGGGGTCGGAGAGCAGCCGCTTGAAGCGGAGGAAGATGCCGAGCCACCGCTCGTTGCCGACCGTCGCTACATCGGTCGGGATGCCCACCAGGTCGACGGCGCAGTCCACCGTCTGGCCGGTGCCGAAGAACATGCGCTGGCCGAGGTTGTCGTAGGCGCGCGCGGGGGCGGTCAGATCGACCGTGAGGTCCGGCACCGGCGAGTGCGGCGCGGGGACCGCTCCCGACACGATGCCGTAGATGTTCAGGTCCGCGGCGAGGTCCCGGTCGGCCTTCTCGAGCAAGGCGAACGCGAGGTCGAGCTCGGCCTCGGTGACGCGCTGGCGGAAGTAGAAGTCGACGCGATCGGCCATGTCCTTGCCTCGGAGCGCACGGGGCCCTCCGGTGAGGCAAAGCCGGCCGACGCGGCTCTCGGGGACAGGCCTTCAGTGCAGGTCCGTGGTCTCCCCAGGTCGCTGAGACCCAGCCCCAGTGGTTCGGCAGGATGGGCGGGAGCGGCTCGACCAGGTCGACGAAGTGGGTGTGCGCGGGCTTGAGGTACTCGACGATGGCGCGGAGCTGCCGGCGCTCGAGCTCGGCCAGGATGCGCGCGACCTCGACGTTGAAGGCGTACCGGGCGAAGCGGTCCGAGGGCCCGAGGACCCAGTCGATGCCCAGCTCGGACTCGCCGAGGATGAGCGTGTCGGCGTTGAACGGCGAGATGGCCGAGATGTCGATGCCGAGGAAGAAGCGGATCGCGTTCTGGATGCCCTTCGCCGTCCCCTTTTGCCGGTACATCTCGACGAGCACCGACGCGAGTCGGCGCTTCCCATGGTGTCGAGCTCGAACGGGAACGGGTTGCCGAGGTCGCGGAGGATGAGGTCGAGGAAGCTCTCAGGCGCGCGCTCGAAGTCGAAGATGTCGGGCCAGCGATCCACGTCGGCCAGCAACAGGTCGGTCACCTCCTGCAGGCAGGCGATGAAGCGGAAGAGGTCCCCGGTCTGATCGTCGCGGCGGTTGTGCTTCGGGAGCATCCTCCAGAGGTCGAAGCGACGCGTCTGCGGCCGCGCAGGGCGGAACCCCGTGAAGGTCGCGCGATCGTAGGGCGTGAGGACGACGTTGCCGAAGAGGTCCGTGACGCCGAGCGCCACGACCTCGTGCACGACGTCCGGGGTCATCTCGGTGTCGAGCGTGAGCAGCACGACGCTGCCGTCGATGGCCGAAGCCACGACGGCCAACGGTACGGCCGGCGCTCCCATCGGCGTCAGGACGAAGCTCGAGCCGCCCGGGAGCAGGACGGGCTCGTCGAAGGCGACGCGCACCGTCTTCTGCGCGAGCGCCTGCGCTCCGACGACCCGCGGCGCCGTGCGGTCCTCAACGACGAACGAGTACACCTCGTCGACGAAGGCGGCGCCACCCACCGTCTGCCCGGCCACGCGCACGGAGACCGTGGCGAGGCTCGCCATCGGGACGACCGGATGCAGCACGATGCGAAGCGTGTCCGCCGTCTGCGTGGCGCCGGCGAGCGGGCCGGCGAAGGCGGCGGCAATCTCCGGCAGCGCGCCGCCGTCGAAGGCCAGCACCCCGTCGACCCAGACGTGCACGCTGGCCCGGTTCACGCCGTCCGCGCCGGTGTCGATCAGCTCGAGGGCGAGCGTAGCGTCGACGGGCACTCCGGCCTCGCCCGGGCTCGGATCGCGGTTCACGACCACCAGCCGCGGCGTGCTCACGACGAGCGCGACGCTGTCGACGTAGAGCGCGGGAAGCTCCAGCGTGCTCATGCCGGAGCCCTCATGCGGTCACCAGCTCGAGGCGCACGCCTACGGTGTGCACGCCCGACAGCTTCGAGACGTTGGCAGCGAGGTCCGTGACGAGTCGTTCCCGGCCCGGCTTCGCGCGCATGCGTGCGAGCGCGGTGCCGTCGACAACGAGGGAGGCCTCCCACGCAAGGCCCGCGGGCGTACTCGCCGGCACCCGAAGGCGAAGCAGCGCTCGCACCAGCTTCACGCCCGTGAGGTCCGTCGACTGCGTCACCTCCGTGTGGTCGCCGAGACCGAGCTCGAAGAAGCGCCCCGGCTCGTCCTCGCCGAGCACGAAGGCGTAGTCGCCTCCGGTCGCCTTCGAGGTGAGCAGGCGGCCCTGGCCTCGCCCGAGTCGGCTCGTGAACGCGGTGAGCGCCATCGCCTCACACCTGCCGGAGCAGCTCGACGTGGTCGAAGAAGGAGCGCCGCGTCACGTCCTTCACCGAGCAGCCGAAGCCGCCGCGCCCAGAGGTGAGCGGCTGGCTGCCGGAGTTGATGCCGAGGTGGTCGTCGATGAACTCGACCATCCCGGAGACGGGCTGCCAGTCGGGCGGCGTGCCGAGGGCGTGCGCCGCGAGGTCGTTCTGGAAGACCTTGAGCACCACGTCGCCGTTGGTGTTCACGATGACGTCGAGCCGCAGATGCACCCAGGTCGCCTGCGCGAAGCTCGCCGCAGACTTGAGGAGCACTCCAGGGCCGTCGGCGTTCGGCAGTCCCACCGTGACGGCGCCCTTGCGCAGCACGATGCGGTGCGGATCGTCGTCGGACAGCCCGAGCAGGTACGCGCTGTCGTTGACGGAGTTGCCCTGGCAGCAGAGGAACAGGAACGGCGAGAAGCCCGTGGGCCCGCCGCCAGGGCCGCGCTGAACGACGCCGCGAATGGAGCCACCCTTCGCCATCGGAGCGAAGCTCGCGAGGTTCGCGAACAGCGCGACGGCGCCGTCGACGGCTGCGAGCGAGTTGAAGGCGTAGAGGAAGCTCCCGCCGCCCGGGGGTCGACCAATGCCCGCGGTGACGCCGCGATCCACCGTCGCGATGTCGAGCCCGTCGTTCAGGTACGTCCAGTCTGCTTCGGCCATCGGTCACTCCTCAGAGGGTGGTCATGTTCGTCCAGGCGTTGTTGAAGTCCTCGACGGCCTGCACGCCTCCGTCGAACAGCGCGGTGCTCGCCGTCACCGCGGCCCACGTCCACGCGTAGCTCTGGTTCGAGCGCCACTGGTCTTCGAAGTCCTCGCGCGGCTCGCCGTCGAACACGCCCGTCGCGGCCGTCACCAACGCCCAGTCGCGCAGGTACGGCACGTTGCTCCAGCCCGTCTCGCAGTCCTCGACGGCGCCGCCACCGAAGGCGCACGTGACGAGCTGCGCGGGCGGCAGCTCGTAGAGGTAGACCGCGTTGGCCCAGCCGCTGTCGAACTCCTCGTAGCCCTTGAGCGCGCTGTCGAAGAACGCGAGCACCACGGTCACGTCGTCGAGCGACGCGAGGAGCGCGAACCAGCGCTCGAAGTCCTCCCAGGCGTCCTCGGGCGCGGCGCCGAAGCCGGCGAGGACCTCAAGGCTGGTCACGGCGGTGAGCGTCCAGTGCTCGGCCTCGCCGGGCAGCGCACCCTCGTCTTCGAAGCTCGGGTTGAGGAGCGCCATCAGAGCAGCTCCCCCGTGTCGCCGTTGCGAAGGGTCACGGTTCCGAGCACCGGGAACTCGCGCACGTTCAGCTTCACATCGGCGGGCAGCCCGTTGAGCGTCAGGTCGAGGCGTGCGTCGCCCATCTTGCGCACGCCGGGCGTGTCGCGGATGACGTTGAACAGATCTGACCAGGCGATCTCGCCGACCGCGTTCCCCTCGGCGTCCTTGATGTTGAAGCCGAAGTCGACGAGCGGGTTGGGCGTGCCGTCCTGCTCGCTGACGCGGAAGTAGCTCACGAGGTTCGCGCGCACCCGGTCACGCACGTCGCTGCCGGCGAATCCCTGGCGCAGGAAGAGGCGCGCAGCGACATCAATGACTCGGTAGACCGGGTCCTGCACGCTCACCTGGAAGGTCAGCGTGCACGGGTAGACCTCGGTGACCTGCCGCAGCACCAGGTTCTTCAGCGCGGGCGTCGGTACTGCCGCTCCCGCCGTCGACTGCGGGATGACGTAGAGGATGCCCGTGTTCTCCGCGATGGTCGGGTCCTCGTTCGAGGTGAGCATCAGCGCCCGCGCGACGCTCGGGAGCCTGCGCGCGTTGATCTCGAAGTCCTCCCTCGCGACCGTGCGCGTGAGCGCGCGGAGGCTCTCCGGGGCGAGCAGCTTCGCGGAGGCCACCGTCTGGCGATCGGCGCCACCCGAGGCGGGCAGCGGGTTGCGGACGGAGACCTGCACCGGGTTGCCATACGCATCCTTGAAGGCGCCCTCGATGACGACGATGCGGTCGGCGTCGACGTTCCCGACGCTGCCGCCGCCCGTCTTGTAGGTGACCGAGACCGTGCCGCTCGGAGGCATGCCGCTCACGCCGTTTCCGAAGCGCAGCGTGGCGCGGTCGTTCTGGTCGACGGCCACGACGAAGTGGCGGTCGTTGGCGCGCGAGTCGAGGAAGCTGTCGACCTCGGTGAACGCGCCCTGCGGGGTGGTCACGAGCGCGGAGCCGTCGAGGTACGGGGCGTAGTCGAGGTGCAGCTCGAGGTCGGCGAGGCCGCGCGCGTCGAAGAGCTGGGTGTACGTCTTCGAGTTCTCGACCACCGCGACGACGCGCGGCGGGTCGGCGCCCGGGGCGATGACGGCGGGCGCGAGCAGCTGGAAGCGGACCGGCTCGGTGACCTCCTGCGTGCGCAGCACGGTGCCGGCCGGGATGGTGACGCTCGCGGCTGGAGGGCGCGCGAGCTGCACGAGGACGTCGGCGGTCGCGGCCTGCGCGCCCTGCAGCCGGTAGCCGAGCATCTTCGCGAGGGCCATCACGCTCTTGCGCTGCGTGGCGGTCACAAGGCGCGACTCGCGGGCGAGGTTGTCCTGGTAGAACGTGAGGACGTCGCCGATGAAGGCGTAGAGCTCGACCAGCAGGTTCCCGAAGCTCGCGACGTCGAAGTCCGTCCAGTCCGGGAAGACGCTCTTCACAAGCGCGATCAGCCGCGCCCGAAGGGCGTCGAAATCCTTGTCGGTGTAGTCGACGGACTCGGGCAGCGTGGCCACGGCGGTAAGCCTCCGTCCAGGCAAAGCCGTCGAGCCTCGGCTCTCGGGGACCCGGCCCCAGACGGTCAGCGCTCGAAGGACACGGCCACGGCCGCCGCCACGTCCCGCTCGCGCACCCGCACGCGCAGCGTGAGGGCCGGCCCGTCCTGCTCGACGCTCAGGCTGACGAGCTGGGCGCCGGGCACCCAGCGCTTGAGGGCGTCGCGCACGTAGACGCGGGCCAGCTCCTTGAGGGCCGCGTCGTTGCGCTGGTGGCGCAGGAGCGCGAGCCCCGCCCCGAAGTTCGTCCGCCAGGGCAGCTCGCCCGAGGAGCGCGCCGTGGCGCCCTCGGTGAGCAGCGCCTGGCGCACCTTGGACGCGAGCAGCGCCTCGCCGCTGCCGACGGCAAAGTCGCGCTTCTTGTCGCGGCGGAACGGGATGAGGAGGTTCTGCGGCTGCTGGCTCATGGTCGTCTCCTCACGGCACCGGCACCGCGCTGCGCACGGTCTGCAGGGCCTCGATGATGGCGTCGATGGGCGGGATGACGTCGTCGAGCGGACGCCCGGCGAGGTTCGAGAGGTCCGGCACCTCGGGCCCACCCACGATGCCGAGGAAGATGTTCAAGATGCCGATGAGCTTGCCGAGGCTGGCGAGCGACTTGCCGACGTTGGCTGCCTCCTGCGCTACGTTCGCCTGGGCGCAGCTCGTGATGGCCATCAGCCCCGCGTCCTCGAGCTCGGTCGCGCGGTCGATGGCGCCGAGGATCTGCTGCATCTGCTGCTGCAGGTGCATGAGCTGACTGCGCGCCTGCCGAAGCGTGTCGATGACGAGGTCGATGATGCCGATGATGGTGTACGGCAGCGACAGCTGCGGGATGAGCCGCAGCAGCTTCGCCACCTTCTCGGCCAGCTCCGGGATGCATGCCGCGAGCGCGGTCGGGTCGGGAGGCGGGCCGAGCGAGTCCGGGATGGCCTTCACGCAGTTGAAGACGGCCACCACGGTGTCGATGATGTCGAACAGCGGCATCAGCGGTGTGAGCGCCGGCTGGATGGCCTGCATCAGGTTGATCTGCTGCATCGTCACGCCGCCCGGCAGCGTGATGGACAGCGGATCGGGGATCTCCGGAATCTCGAGGCAGATGGGCAGGGCCACGGCGTCCTCCTCAGATGGGCTCGGCGATGGGGCGGACCACCCGCCCAGCGATCGTGACCTGCGTGGCCTCGAGCGAGATGGCGCCGACCGCACGCAGCGTGAGCGCCGTCGTCGCCTCGAGCGTGACCGTGTTCTCCTCGGCGTCGAAGATGAGGTGGTCGCCGGTCTTCTTGTTGGTGAGCTTGAGCTTCCGGCTGTCCTTCGACTCGTCGAGCTCGATGCGGAAGGTCTGCGTCGCGAAGACGCGGTTGTCGGGAGGCGTCTTCTGCGCCTCCTCGGGCACTTCGCTCTCGCCGTTCGGCTTCCCCCAGTGCGCGGCCAGGTAGTACGGAGCCTCGACGTTCCCCTGGTTGAAGAACACCGCGACCTCGGCTCCCTCCTCGGGCACTGCGAACAGGCCGCGGTCCTTCGAGCCGCCGCCGCCCGTGCCGAGCGGCCAGGCCCACGCGCTCTCCGGCTCCAGCACGCCCGGGATGCAGACGCGCACGCGCCCGAGCTGCTCCTCGTCGTCGCGCTTCGTCACGTAGCCGACGTACAGCCCGACGAGCCGGGTGTCGTGCGTGTGGATGTCGTCGTCGAAGGTGCTCATCGGTGGCTCTCCGTCATCGCGGCACGCTCATGCCGGCCTCTGGGTCCTCGGCGCCGATCGCGCGCCCGTCGCGTCGGTACTCGACGTGCGACGCACCGCTCGCAGGGTCGATGACCTCGACCTCGGTCATCGCGCCGCCCTCTGCAGGGGTCGCGCGATTGGGCGAGCCACCCTGGGGCTGGCCTTGCGCCGCGGCCCCGGCCTGTCGCCGCGCCCCGGTACCGTCGCGCGTGAGCTTCAGCTCCACGACGTAGCCGGCGGACGAGATGACGTGCTTCGCCTCGGTCACGTAGTACTTGCCCGAGAGCAGTCCGGAGATGCCGCGCACCTCGAGCACCTCCTTCGCGCGCAGCGTCGGATCGCCCACGACCTGCATCGAGAGCTTCACCGTCTCGCGCTCGGCGCGGCGGAAGCGCGCAGCCGACTCTCGCTCCGCGGCGGCCGGCGTCGGCGCCGAGGTCGGGTGGACGCTCGTCGTCGCGTTGCGCTCGTGCAGCGACGACGAGCCCGTCTCGGGGTCCACGACCTCGAGGACGTCGCTGAGCGTGGCGCGCTCGACGGTGCTGCTGCTTGCCCGCGACTCGATCGTCGCCTTCGTCAGCGGGTCGCGCCCGCGCACCTCGACGCGCCCTGTCCGGCGCGAGAGATCGGACTCGACGTTGAGCGAGATGATGTCGCCGCGCCCCGGGTCCGAGAACCAGGTGAGCACGTGGCTCGGTGCGCTCGCCTGGTTCCGCGAGCGCCAGTGGAGCCCGCCGTCGTCGACGAAGTACTCGAACTCTTCCCGTGCAGCGAGGCGCCGGAGGAAGCGTGCGTCCGTCTCGGCGGTCTGGTTGATGGTGTCGAGCACCTCGCTCGAGTCCTCGACGTCCGCGAACTCGCCCTCGTAGCCGTGCTCTGCGGCGATCTCGCCCAGCCACGTCGCTGCGCGACTTCGTTCGTCCACGCGCGCGTCTTGGCCTCGCGGTTCATCAGTACGCTGGTGGCCTGGCCCTCGATGGTCAGCGTCTGGAAGCCCTTGAGCTTCTTCACGACGACACGGCGCGGAGGGGCCATGTTGCCCGGATAGCCCCAGGACACCTCGAGTGTGGCGCCGCCGATCAGCTCCTCGCGGTCGAAGAGTGCGAGGTCGAAGTTGTCGAGCTGGAGCGAGACCTTGTCCGCCTGACGCTCGGCGTCCTCATAGGTGAAGCCGATGATGCGGCCGTCGAGGTTGAGCGGGTCGCCGCTCGGCGCCCGCTCGTTCGAGAGCACGGTGATGCGGACACCGGGCCCGCTGCGGTCGACGAGGTCGGTCATGCTTCGACCCTCCGGCGCTGCTCGCTCCTGATACTCGCGCAGGCGGTACTGGATCGTGCGCGGCGAAATCTGCAGCATGGCCGCGGCGCGCGAGGTCGACCCGCCGACGTGCTCGAGGGTCTTCAGAATCGCCCAGCGCTCAATCTCGCCCAGCGAGGCGCCGGGGACCGCCGGCACATCGGTTGTGTCTGCCGCAGCCGGCTCGTGCGACGCGGCCACCGGCGGCAGGCCCAGATCAGCCACCTCGATGCGCGGACCAACGCTCACCACGACTGCGCGCTCGACGGTGTGCTCGAGCTCGCGCACGTTGCCGGGCCAGGCGTGCGCGCGCAGGCGCGCCAGAGCGTCGCCGGAGAAGCCCTCGATGGTCTTGTTGCTCTCCTTGCGGAAGCGCTCGAGGAAGTGCGCCGCGAGCAGCAAGATGTCGCCTTCGCGTTCGCGCAAAGGTGGCACCCGCAGATCGATCACGTGGAGGCGGTAGTAAAGGTCCTCGCGGAAGCGCCCGTCGCGCACGAGCTGCCCGAGGTCGCGGTGCGTGGCTGCCAGGATGCGGGCGTCGACCTTGATCGTCTGCGAGCCACCCACGCGCTCGAGCTCGTGCTCCTGCAGAAAGCGCAGGAGCTTGACCTGCGTGGCCGGCGTGATCTCGCCGATCTCGTCGAGGAACAGCGTGCCGCCGTGCGCCTGCACCAGGCGTCCGTCGCGGCGCGCGATCGCGCCGGTGAAGGCGCCGCGCTCGTGGCCGAAGAGCTCGCTCTCGAGCAGGGTCTCGGCGAGCGCGGCGCAGTGCACGGTCACGAACGGGCCCTTGGCGCGCGGCGAGTGGGCGTGGATCGCCGCGGCCACGAGCTCCTTACCGGTGCCGCTCTCGCCCGCGATCAGCACCGACGAGCGCGTCGGCGCCACGCGCAAGATGGTCTCGGTCACCTGACGCATGGCCGTGCTGCGGCCGATGATGCGGCCCACCTGATCGCGATCCGCGAGCCGCGCTCGCAAGCTCGCGGCCTCGCGCCGCAGCATGACGCGCTCGTGCTCCCGCGCCAGCACGAGGCCGAGCTCGTCGAGGTTGAGCGGCTTGAGCAGGTAGTCGGCGGCGCCCTCGCGCATCGCCGCTACCGCCGAGTCGACGCCGCCGTGCGCGGTCATGAGGATCACGCCCAGGTCGGGGTCGATGGCGCGTGCCTTGCGCAGAAGCCCGAGGCCGTCGAGGCCGGGCATGCGCAGGTCGGTGAGGAGGAGGTCGGGCGACACCTCCTGCAGGCGGGCCAGGGCCTTGAAGCCGTCGGCGGCGGTGTCCACCGACCAGCCTTCTTCGCGGAGCAGCTCCGCCAGCGCCGAGCGTGCGTTGCCTTCGTCGTCCACCACCAAGATGCGCCCGCGTGGGGTCTCACTCACACCGCTCATCGCCTGCCCTCCGGCCCACGCATGGGTAGCACGACCCTGAAAATCGTTCGCTCGGCCGTGCTCTGGGCGCTCACCTGGCCGCCGTGATCCGTGACGATGCGGTGCACGATCGCCAGCCCGAGTCCCGTTCCGCCCGGCTTGGTCGTGAAAAACGGCTCGAAGATCGCCGCGTCGCCGGGGAGGCCGGGGCCGTCGTCCTCGACCTCGAGGCTCGCCTGGCCGTCATCGTCGCTGACTCGCACCCACACATGGCCGTCACGCGGTACCGCCTCGGTGGCGTTGCGCACCAGGTTGTGCAGGACCTGCTTGAGCCGACCGACGTCCACGTTGGCGTACACCGGGGGACCGGGCTCAAGCACGATCGAGACACCGCTCTCCTCAGCGTGATGACCGAGCAGCGCGATGACCTCGCCGACGAGACCGCGGAGTTCGGTCTTTGCGCGCTGCAGCGGCTGCGGCCGGGCGAAGTGCAGAAACTCCTCGACGAGGCCGGCGAGCCGCTGCATCTCGCTCGAGACGATCTGCGCGGCGTCGACTGCGCCGTCGACGTCGACCGCGCCCTTGCGCTGCAGACGACGGAGCACCAGGGCGAGCTGCAGGTGCGCGGCGTTGAGCGGGTTTCTGATTTCGTGGGCGAGTCCTGCCGCCATGGTGCCGAGCGCCGAGAGCTTCTCACTGCGCAGCCGCTCCATCTGACGCACCTGGCCCTCGTGGGCGGTGGCGTAGGACTCGAGCATGATCGCAAGCTCGAGATCGAGGACCAGGTCGATGGCGCGAAGCATGGCGCGGCGGTGGTCCTCGCTCACGGGAACCCGGCCGGCGAGCGCCGAGAGCGAGCTGCGGATGATCGCCATGGCACCGAACATGTAGCGCTGGGGCAGCCCGATGCGGACGTGCACGGCGCCGATGCGCAGGCGCTTCTCGGCGTACGCCGTGTCCCACGGGCCCGTCAGCAAGAGCTCGAGCCAGTCGACCAGGGTGTGCTTGAGCCGCTGGATCTGCTCGGGTCCGTCGAAGACCTTGGCGGCCTCGGGGAAGCGTGCGAGGTGGCCGTAGAACTCGTTGCTGATCCGGGTGAAGTGCGGCCGGGCGTGCGGCGCGAACTCGCGCAAGAGCTCGCCATCGGCGGCGTCGAAGCCGATGTAGTCCACCATCTCTTGGAACACGTCGCGCGCCATGGCTCAGTGATGATGCCCTGAATGCAGGAAGGGGCGGGCGCCCACGTAGATGGCGAGGGCGAGCCACAGCGCCGCCTGGACCCCGGCGGGCACGCGCGCGCCGAGGCGCACGAGCGCAGGTCCAGCCAGAAGCGGCGCGAGCAGGCCAGGCGCCGAGGCGGCCCCGAAGGCCAGCATCACCAGCGCGCCGCTCGGCGCGCCGCCGGAGGTCATGGCCAGGGTCCACGCAGGGATGAGCATGCCGCAGGGCAGCACGGCCGTGGCGAGACCCAGGCCAAGGCCACGTCGCGGCAGGCGCGCCAAGAGGGTGCCCAGGCGGCTCGTCAGCGGCACGCGTGGCGCGCGGCCGATGGCCGCCGGGCGAGGCGCCGGCCGGCGCGCGCGCAGCGCCCGCCACGCCTGCCACACCAGCGCCGCCACCAGCAGCACGCTGCTGACGAGGTTCACCGTGGCCATCGGCAGGCGGCACATGGCGTGCTCACCGACGGCGCCGAGGACCGCCCCCACCGCCGCGTAGCCAAGGAAGCGGCCGCCCAGGTAGGCGAGCGCGCCGCGCAGCTTGCCGTCGGTGGCGGCGAGCGCGAGCGGGCCGCACATCGCAGCGCAGTGCAAGGTGCCGAGCAGGCCTGCGGCCAGCGCGGCGACGAGGACGGGGGTGAGCATGGGCGTCACGGCGCGACCGGTGGTGGTGAGAGAAATGGCGCGGTCGCGCGCGCGACCACGCTGCCGTGATCGTCGAGGACCCGCAGGCGCACCTCGGCGGCGGTACCGGTCGCACCACGCGGCACGCGCACGAACAGCGGACGGTGCATCTGCTCGAGGGGCGCGAGGGTCACGCTGCCCTGCGGCAGGATGAACTGTGCGCCCGCGGGGGCCTCGCCCTCGACCCGCAGCGGCATGGCGTGGCTGCGCTTGTTGGTGACGAGGAGCTCGAAGGAGTTCTGCACCTGGTCACCGTCGACCGAGAACGGCGCGCCCGGCAGGCGCGTGAGCACCGCCTCGATGTCGGCGTGCCGGCTGAAGGCGAACGCGGCGGCCCCGCCGCCAGCGGCGAGCAGCAGCGCGTAGAGCGCGAGCCGTGGCCGCAGCAGCCGGGTCTTGCCGCCGCCGAGCCCACGCTGCGAGTCGTAGCGGACCAGGCCCCGGGGCCGCTTGGTGCGATCCATGATCTCGTCGCAGGCGTCCACGCAGGCGGTGCAGGCGATGCAGTCGAGCTGCAGGCCGTTGCGGATGTCGATGCCGGTGGGGCACACCGCCACGCAGCGGTTGCAATCGACGCAGTCGCCGGCGCCCTCGGCGTGCAGCTTGCCGCGCGGCTCGCCGCGCTTCTCGTCGTAGCCGATGACGAGCGAGTCTTGATCGAGCAGCACCGATTGGAGCCGGCCATAGGGGCACATCACCACGCAGAACTGCTCGCGGAACCAGCCGAGATCGAAGTAGAGCAGGCCCGCGAACACCGCCATGACGCCGAAGGCCTCGGCGTGCTCGGCGGGAGAGCGCTGCATCATCTGGAAGAGCCGGGGCAGCGAGACGAAGTACGAGATGGCCACGTTGGCGAGCAGCAGCGAGACGATCGCGTAGCCCGCGTGCGTGCCGATCTTGCGCAGGATCCGGCTCGCGGTCCAGGGGCCGGCGTCGCGGCGACGATGCACCTCGCGCGAGCCCTGAAAGAGGCGCTCGATGCGGCGGTACACGCCGTCGACGAACACGGTCTGCGGGCAGGCCCAGCCGCACCATGCGCGCCCGAGCAGCGCGGTGACCACGAGCAAGGTGAACACCAGCCCGGTGAGGAGGAAGGTCATCATCCAGACGTCGCGCGCATCGAAGATGCCGCCGAAGAGGTAGAAGTGGCGGGTCTCCAGATCGAGGAACACCGCGGGGTGGCCGCCGATGTGCACCCACGGCAGCGCCGCGTAGATCCAGATCAGGACGAAGAACACCACGCGTCTCGCCCGCGTGAAGCGGCCGCTGACGTCGGCTGGCACGATGGGTTCGTGCTTGCCGTCGGGCCGGAGCGACGAGCGGATCTGGACGAGGCGCGACATGGCTGGCTACTTCGCTGGCTCGACTGCGGGGCCCTGCGGCGGCTTGCCGCCTGCCACGTTGGTGTCGCGCAGGGTGAGCACGTACGCGGTGACCGCACGCACCTTGAGCTCGCCGAGCTGCGGCCCCCACGCCAGCATGCCCTTGGCAGGGACGCCGTCGCGGATGGTGCGCGCGATCTCGAGCGGCTTGCCGCCATGGATCCATGCCGAGTCGGTGAGATTGGGGCCGACCTGGCCGCCCCCGTCGGTGCGGTGGCACGCGGCGCAGACCTCGGCGTAGACCTTCTTGCCCTCGGCGAGCGCCGCGGGGGTCTTGCTCAGCTCGACGAGACCCTCCTCGGTGATCTCGCCGGCGGCGAGGACGCGCGCTTCCTCGGCCTTGCGCTCGGCGCGGCGCTCGGCCTGGTAGGCGGCGACGGGGCCGGGATCCACGGCGTAGGCCTGATAGTAGAGCCAGTAGACGACGGCGAAGACGATCGTGCCGAACAGGGTGTAGAGCCACCAGTTGGGCAGCCGGTTGTCCTCCTCGACGATGTCGTCGTAGACGTGGACCTGACCCTTGTCGTGCGACTTGTCGTGCGGTGCGTCACTCACGGGGCACCTCCAGATCGAGCGCGACGTTGTCAGCGCCGCAGTACTTCAGGTCGTCGTCGTCGAGCGGCATGCGCGCGCGGGCGTCGAGCAGCGGGCGCGGGGTGCGATAGGCGCGGATGCTGATGGCGGCGAAGACCGCGATGAAGATCAACAGCGCCGACACCGTGCAGAGGAGCAGGGCGCTGCCACGAAGGAGCTCGGCGTACATGGTTACGGACCTCCGGTGGCGGGGGCGGCGACCTCGGCGGCGTCGTCGGGGGGCGGCAGCTGCTTGCCCAGGCTCTGGAGGTACGCGATCACCGCGACGATCTCGGCGTCGGGAGTGACGACGTAGCCGTCCTTGGCGAGCTCGTCCGCGATCACCTGACCCTCGGCGAGCGCGTCCGCGTGCGCGCCGTCGATCTGCGCCTGGGTGTAGGGCACGCCGAGCATGCGCATCGCGGCGAGCTTGCCGCTGGTGCGGCCGAGGTTCACGCGGTCGGTGAGCAGCTGCGGATAGGCCGGCATGTTCGATCCCTTGGAGGTCGCGCGCGGGTCGCGCATGTGCAGGTAGTGCCAGGCCGCCGGCGACTTGCCGCCGACGCGCGCCAGGTCGGGGCCGGTGCGCTTGGAGCCCCACTGGAACGGGTGATCCCAGATCGAGTCGTCGATGAGCGAGCGCGCGCCGTAGCGCGACGTGTCGGCGCGCAGCGGACGGATCATCTGCGAGTGGCAGGTGTAGCAGCCCTCGCGCAGGTAGATGTCGCGGCCCTCGAGTGCGAGCGCGGTGTACGGCTGGGTCTTGGCGGTCTTGGCGCTGGCGCGCTGCACCAGCAGCGACGGGATGATCTCGGCGATGCCGCCGATGAGCACGGCGACGACCGCGAGCGAGGTGAACACCAGGCTGCGACCTTCGATCATGCGATGCCAGCGCGGACCGTCGCCGCCGCCGGTGAGGATGAGGCCGATGCTGCCGAACAGGCCGGCGGCGATGGCCATCGCGATGAGCGGCACGTGCGCCGAGTCCGGGGTCACGTAGATGAGGCCGAGGATCGCCAGGACGACGACCGTGAGGACCACGGGCCGGGCGAAGACGAGGCTCGTCCACGGCACCTTGGGCTCGGCGGCGAGCGGCACCACCATGGCCTCGCCGTCGACCGCGCGGCCACGCAGCGCGGTGGACACCAGGTTCCAGGTCATGAGGAGCATGCCCACGAGGTACATGGCGCCACCAACGGCGCGGACCACGTACATGGGGACGATCTTCTCGAGCGTGGTCACGAAGTAGGCGTACTGCAGGCTACCGTCGGGGTTCTGCGCGGCGAGCGCCAGACCCTGCTGGATGCCGGCGACCCACATCGACAGCATGTAGAGCAGGATGCCAAAGGTCCCCAGATAGAAGTGCGCGTTGGCCGCGCGCTGCGAGCGCAGCTCGGTGCCGAAGAGCCGCGGCACCAGCCAGTAGAACATGCCGGCCGCCATGAAGCCGTTCCAGCCGAGCGCGCCGGAGTGCACATGGCCGACGATCCAGTCGGTGTAGTGCGCCAGGCTCGAGACGCCCTTGATCGAGAGGAGTGGGCCCTCGAAGGTCGCCATGCCATAGAACGTCACGCCGGCGACGAGGAACTTCAGCACCGGCTCGGTACGCACGCGGTCCCACGCGCCGCGCAGGGTGAGCAGGCCATTGAGCATGCCGCCCCAGCTCGGCGCCCACAGCATGATCGAGAAGATCATGCCCAGCGTCTGCGCCCAGTCGGGCAGCGCGGTGTAGAGCAGGTGGTGCGGCCCCGCCCAGATGTAGACGAAGATCAGCGCCCAGAAGTGGATGATCGACAGCCGGTACGAGTACACCGGGCGATCCGCGGCCTTCGGCAAGAAGTAGTACATGATGCCGAGCACTGGCGTGGTCAGGAAGAACGCGACCGCGTTGTGCCCGTACCACCACTGCACCAGGGCGTCCTGCGCGCCGCCGAAGATCGAGTAGCTCTTGAACAGCCCGACGGGGATCACGAGGCTGTTCACGATGTGCAGCACGGCGATCGTGACGATCGTGGCGATGTAGAACCAGATCGCCACGTACAGGTGACGCTCGTTGCGCTTGGCGAGGGTCCAGAAGAAGTTGATGGCGAAGGCCACCCACACCAGCGTGATGGCCACATCGATAGGCCACTCAAGCTCGGCGTACTCCTTGCCCTGGGTGAAGCCGAGCGGCAAGGTGATCGCGGCGGCGAGGATGATGGCCTGCCAGCCCCAGAAGTGGATCTTGGAGAGCAGATCCGACGCCATGCGCACCTTGAGCAGGCGCTGCGTGGAGTAGTAGATGCCGGCGAACATCATGTTGCCGACGAACGCGAAGATGACCGCGTTGGTGTGCAGCGGGCGCAGGCGGCCGTAGCTCAGGTATTCGGTCACGTTGAGCGCAGGCCACACGAGCTGCAGCGCGATCAAGAGCCCCACGAGCATGCCGACAAGCGCGAAGATCACCGAGGCGAAGAGGAAGCGACGGACGGTGCCGTCGTCGTAGACGATGCGGACCGCCTGGGCCGAGGGGGCGGGGCTAGCGCTGGACATCGGAGACCTCCTCCTTGGCGTCCGGAGCCTTGGCCCGCGGCGTGGCGTCGTCGCGCTCGAGTGCGAGCAGCGACAGTCGGTCGGCGTGCTCGTGCTCGCGCTGGCGCATGCTGTGCGAGAAGAGGAGCAGGGCGCCTCCGACCAGCACGAGGCTGACGAAGATCTGCAAGATCAGGACTTCCACAGGGTGCTCCTTCGCGAGAGGGACCAGGTCGTGGTCAGCACGACGGACAGCGACGACAGCGGCATCACGACCGCGCAGAGGAGCGGTGTCATGTGGCCGGTCGCGGCGAGCGAGACCGTGAGCAGGTTGTAGGCGATGGCGATCGTGAGGTTTCGCCGGGTGACCGCGCGCAGACGGCGCGCCGCGAGCAGGGCGAGGCGCACAGGGCGCAGGCCGGGCGTGATGAACACGAAGTCGGTGCGCGCGGGCAGAAATGGCCGATCGATGGCTGGCGTGCCCGAGCACGTGGCCTGCGCGACGGCGAGACCGTCGTTGATGCCGTCGCCGATCATGAGCGCATCGCCGTGGTCGTGCGCGCCGAGCCATGCCGCCTTCGCGTCGGGGGACTGGGCCCCGAGCGCGCGCTGGGTCGGCACGCCGACGCGCACCGCGAGTGCGGAGGTGGCGTACTGGGTGTCGCCCGAGAGGATCCACGGCTCGATGCCCAGCGCGGTCAGCGCCGCCAGCTCGCGCGCTGCGTCGGGGCGCAGGTGCTCGCGGGTCTGCACCTGCGCGCGCAGCTGACCGTCGACGGAGAAGGCGACATCGCCATGCGCCGCGTCGGCGCCGGCGGCCCACGCCGGGGCGCCCAGTCGCAAGGCGCGGCCGTCGCTCTCGGCGACCACGCCGGCGCCGGGCTCCTCGCTGACCGCGAGGCCGGGGCGCAGGCGCGCGCCCAGGCGGACCAGCGCCGCCGCCACCGCCGCGCTGCGCGGGTGAGCGCTCTGGGCGGCGAGGCTGTAGGCGAGGTCGCGCTCGTCGGCGGTGAGCGCGACGAGCGGCGCCGGGTCGGCGATGTGCAGGGTGCCGGTGGTGAGCGTGCCGGTCTTGTCGAAGACCGCGCGGCGGATGGCCCCGGCGCGGTCGAGGAAGCCCGCCGAGCGCACCAGCAGGCCGGCGCGGCGCAGGCCTGCCTGCGCCAGCTCGTAGGCCAGCGGCGTGGCGATGCCGAAGGCGCACGGGCAGGTCACGATGAGCACCGCGGCGGTGGCGCGCACCGCGCCGTTGGCATCACCGACGAGCAGCCAGCCGCCGAGGGTGAGCGCGCCGAGCGCCAGCACCACGCCCACGTAGGCGCGGGTGAACAGGCGCCACCAGGGCGTGCGCCGCACGTCGTCGACGGGGCGCGGCCGCGGCGTGCGCAGGAGATCCAGGAGCCCACTGCCGGCGAAGTCCACCTCGGCCACGAGTTCGAGCGCGCCGGCGCCCACGTTGAACGCGCCGGCGGGCACGATCTCGCCGGCGGCGACGTGGCGCGGCGTGGCCTCGCCGCTGATCCAGTCGAGGGAGATGTTCGCCGCCGAGGTTGTGCGCGCGTCGACCGCGACCAGCTCGCCGGTGGCCACGATCAGTCGATCGCCGCGCACCAGCTCGGCGCAGGGCACGAGCTCGGCGCGTCCGTCGGTGACGCGGCGCGCGCGCAGGGCGGCGAGGCCGGCGTCGTCGAGGAGCGCCCGGCGGTTGCGCTCGAGCACGCGCTCCTGGAGGAAGCGCCCGAGCAGCATGAGCGTGACGAAGACCGCGATGGTGTCGAAGTAGGCGGCGGACTCGTGGCCGGTGAACAGCGCCACGGTGGAGCTGCCATAGGCCAGCACGATGCCGAGTGCGATGGGCAGGTCGAGGTTGAGCACGCCGTGGCGCAGGCCCTGCCACGCCCCGCGCAGCATCGGCGCACCGCCGATCACGACGGTCGCGGTGGTCAGCACGAAGACCAGCGCGTGGAACAGGTGGTAGAGCGGCCCGCTGTCGAGGCCGGCGTAGAGCGCGAACGCGAACAGCATGGCGTTCATCGACAGGGCGACCGACAAGCCCAGGCGGTGGAGCAGGCCGTTCGACGGTGCGTCGGTTGCGCGCCGCGCCGGACCGAGCTGGTAGCCGAAGGATTCGACTTCGGCGGCGTACGCCGCGAGATCGAAGCCCGGCGCGACCAGCAGTTCGATGCGCCCGAGCGCCGGGTTCAGGTCGAGGCGGAGCCCGTGCGCGCGCCGCGAGAACAGGGTCTCGAGCAGCCACACGCACGCCGCGCAGCGCAGGCCCTGCACGTCGAGCACCACGCGCTGCGGACCGGCGGCGGCGGCGAGCGACGCGATGATCGGCTCGAGCCACGCGGTGTCGTGCCGGCCGGGCGCGCGCGTGGGCACCGGGCAGGCGTCCTCGCGCAGCTCGTAGTAGCGGCCCAGGCCGCGCGCGGCAAGCAGGGTGGCGACGGTCTCGCAGCCGCCGCAGCAGTAGATGATGTCGTCGTCCCCGGTGGGGAACCCGCAGTGCGCGCACAGCCCGCGGCTGCGCGAGGCAGCGGTGGCGGAGGCGGGCGCGGGCAAGGAGACGGCGGGCATACGCATGAGTGCATGAGCAACCGCCGTGCCTGGCGCGCAGTTCGTGCGCCCTGGCAAGATGAGAGAAGTTTCAGATATTTGCGATCGGGGATCGGCGCGACGCGGCGCGGTGCGCGCAAACCGTGCGGGGCGGCGTGGGGGGGGCGCAGTTCATGCGCGGGGTGGCACCGTGACCGTGACCGTATCCGTGACCGTATCCGTGGCCGTATCCGTGGCCGTATCCGTGCCCGTGACCGCGCCCGTGACCGTGCCCGTGTCCGTGACCGTGCCCGTGCCCGTGCCCGTGCCCGCGCCCGTGCCCGTAACCGCGCCCGTGCCCGTTGCCGCGTCCGTGCCCGCGCCCGTGCCCGTGTCCGTGCCCGTGTCCGTGCCCGCCTACGCCTGGCAGCGGGCCAGGTCGGCGCGGATCGCGGCTTCGTCCACCGCCGGGCCGAGGAACACCAGGCGGCTCTCGCCGTGGGTCGGCGCGGGGGCGCTCGGGTTCACGTCGAGGCGTCCGCCGACGGTGTGGAAGCCCAGCCAGCGCGCGGGCCCGGTGCGCACGATGCCCTTGGCGCGGAAGATCGAAGCGGGCAGGGCCTCGAGCCAGTCCTCGAGGCGGCTGGCGTCGAAGATCGCCTCGGCGGGCAGCGCCAGCGACACGGCGTGGAACCCGCCGTGTCGCGCCTCGGGGTGCGCGGTGGCGGTGGCGATGCCGGCGCGGGTGGCGAGCGCGTCGGGATCCGGCGTGAGATCCAGGAGCAGGCCCAGGGGCAGCGGGTCGCGCCCGTCGAGGAAGCGATCCGTGCCGCCGGCGTCGAGCACCGCGGCCTCGACCCGCGCGCGGGCGTCGGGTCCGGGCGCGAGATCCAGCTTGGTGATGATCACCAGGTCGGCACAGCGCACCTGCGCCGTCCACTCCGGGGTGCGCGTGGCGTCGAAGTTGGCGGCGTCGACCACGGTGATCACCGCGTCGAGGCGCGCGGTGTCGATGAGATCGGGACGGGTGAGCGTCCAGGTGAGCACCAGCGGATCCGCCACGCCGGTGGTCTCGAGGATCACCAGGTCCACGTCGCCGCGCGCCTGCATGTCGGTGAGCGCGGCGAGGAGATCCGGGCTGCGCACGCAGCACACGCAGCCGTTCGATAGCTCGATGGCCTGCTGGCGCGCGGCGCCGGCGACGTCGTCGATGCCGGTCTGGCCGAGCTCGTTCAGGATCACGCCGACGCGGCGACCGTGCGGCGCATCGAGGAGGCGACGCAAGATCGTGGTCTTGCCGGCGCCGAGGAAGCCGGTGAGGACGGTGACGGGGAGGGGGGGCATGCGGGCGACGAGAGGATAGCGTGACGGCGCGCCGGGTGCGGCGCGGCAGGCCTCAGCCGCTGCGTGGCCTCAGCCGCCGAAAGTCTTTCGCACGTAAGCGATGGCGTCCTTGATCTCCTCGGCCGACAGCGCCGCGCCCTGCGGCGGCATGACCGGCTTGCCGGGCGGCACGTTCATGACGCCCTCGGTCACCGACTTGATCAGAATGGCATTGTCCTTGGCCAGCCTGGTCTTGTCGCCGATGAAGTTGGCCCCGGTCATGCCGCCGTTGCCCTTGCCGTCGGCGCCGTGACACGCGAGACAGACGCGCTTGTAGACGTCCTCGCCCTTGACCGGATCACCGGGCAGCGAGGTGTCGGCGTTGGCGACCGCAGGTGCGGCGGCTGGAGCGGTTGCCGCGGTGTTGGCAGCGGGGGCAGCCGTGGCTCCCTGTCCGCCTGCATCGGTCTTGCCGCAGGCGGAGGCGGTGGCGGTCGCGAGCAGCAGGGTGACGAGTGTCTTCTTCATGTCCAGTTCTCCTCAGGGTGCAATGCGCAGGGCGCGCTTACGAAACTCTTGCCAGGTCACGGATGTCCCGCCATGGTTGCGAACCGCCGCGGCGGCGTTGGCGGCATCGTCGTAGGCCATGGCCGGGACGCCCATGACCAGTGTGCGCTCGACGTCGACCACGTAGGCCGCAGCCTCGGCGCGGTGCCAGGGCCGCGGCGGCAAGTGCCGCACGGCTGGCGCATCGTCGGGTTCCATGACCTCGACGAACTTGGCCTGAAGCTGTCCGTGTGGGCTTGGTGCCTCGTCGTAGACCACGAGATCCGAGAGCGAGCAGAAGAACACCCGCGTCCCATCGCGATGGATACCTTGGCCGCGCGGCGCCGGCTGCTCGCGCAGATACATGCCGCAGCTCGCGCAGGCGTGATCGTCGAAGGCGGCGGGTTCGAGGCTGATTGCAGCGGTGTCTTTGGGCGACTTGCCGCACGCGGGGGACGCAAGCAAGGCGACCAAAGTAACCAGAATGGCGCGCATGAGCGGCCGAGACACCAATCGCATGTTCATCGCGCGACCTGCCGGCGGGCGAGGGCCCAGCCGCTGAGCAAGAGGGAAACGACAATCCATGTCAGCCAGGTGATGCCAGTACGTAGCGGGGTGGGCAGCTCTGCCTGTCCCCCGAGCGTCTCGAGCGATTTTCCACCGGCGAGCCGCTCCATCATCTCGAGACGATAGAGCCCGGTGGGGTTCCCTTCGACGAGGTGCGCGATGGTGTCGACGCCGATGTCGCCATCGGTGATCACCAGAAGAGCGAGGAGCAGCAGATCGTAGAAGAACACCAGCCCAAACCACAGCACGATGACGGTGCTGGCGGCCACCACGGTGCGCGAGGTGAGCGACGAGACGAGGACGCCGAGCGACAGGAACACGAGGCCCAGCAGGAGCGTGGGCACCAGGAGCTTGGCGAGCACGCCCGCCTGCTCTCCGCCGGCCACCGCGATCGCCGCGCCGAGGCCGAGGGCGATCGAGAGCACCAGCGCCAGACCGCGTCCCAGAAACTTCGCAGCGACCACCTCGAAGCGTCCGACCGGGAGCGAGAGGAGGAGGCCGAGGGTGTTGCGCTCGCGCTCACCGACGATGGCGTCGTGGCTGAGGACCAGCGCGACGAGGGGGATGAAGAGGCTGGCGAGGGTCACCAGGCTGGGGCCCGCCAGTGTCGCGGCGTTGCCGCCGGCGCTCTTGCCGTAAAGGCTGACCGCCGAGGCCAGCCCGGCGAAGAGCACGCTGATGACGATCACCCAGCGATCGCGCACCCGCTCGATGAACTCGTACCAGACGAGCGCGCGTCCAACCGGGCCGATCACGGCTGCGTCTCCTCGGCGAGCAGTCGCCGGTAGACCATCTCGAGGCTGGGCGGCTCCACGGCGAGTCCGGTGACGAGCCCAGGAAAGCGCGGATGGATCGATGTGACCTCGAGCATGCGCTCCGGGAGCACCTCGACGGTCATCTGATCGGTCTGTGTGGTGACTGGCCCGAACTGGCCGAGCGCCGCGGCGTAGTCATCGTGCGAGGCGCCATGCGAACTCGTGAGCGCGAAGGTGACCTGGTGTCGCAGCGCAACCCGCTCGCGAAGCTGTCGCGGCGTGCCGGCGGCGATGAGCTTGCCTTGGCGCAGCACGACCATGCGATCGACCTGCTGCTCAAGGACGTCGAGGTGATGCGATGAGAGGAGCACCATGCGTCCGGCGGTGCGCCACTCTTCGATGAGCGAGGCGAGCAGCGCCACGCCCTCGCCGTCGAGTCCACCGGTAGGCTCGTCGAGGATGAGCAGCGGCGGCTGGGCGAGAATCGCCACGGCGAGGCCCAGTCGCTGGCGCATGCCCTTCGAGTAGCCGCGCACGGCGCGCTGGGCGGCGGCGGAGAGGCTCACGCGGGCGAGCGCCGCGTCGACCTCGCGGCGACCGATGCCTCGTGCTCGGGCAAAGAACCGCAAGACTTGCCGCCCCGAAAGGTTGTCCGAGAACGCGACGGCCTCGGGCAGGTAGCCCAGCTCGCGCTTGAAGGTGTTGTCGACGGTGGCCGCCCGACCATCGACCACGAGCGAGCCCGCGGTGGGTTGGATGAGGCCGAGCAGCACGCGCGTCAAGGTCGACTTGCCGGCACCGTTGGGGCCGACCATCATGACGACCTCGCCGCGCCGAAGCTCGACGGTGACACCACGGAGCGCATCGACGTTGCCAAAGCGCACGCTGATGTCGCGCAGGACGATGCTATTCATCGGGGCGCTCCCGAGGGCTGGCGACGAGCGGCGCGCGATCCACGATCGTGGCCACGCGCAAGATCGGCAGCTTGTCCTCGAGGTTCGACAGGAGCTCGAGGGCGGGACTATGGACCAGCATGATGGCCGCAGGGTACCGGTGGACGAGGTGGACGGCCATGCTGTCCATGCGGTAGGGCCGGTCGCCGACGCCGTCGGCATCTTGATCCCAGCCGATGTACTCGCTCCAGTAATTGCCTGGATCCGCGATGCCAACGACCAGGTCTTCCTGTCCGACATAGAAGACGTGATGGCGGTTGCCGACGAACGCGTTCGCGGAGATCTCGTTGTCGCGGCTTCCGCCCCACACCCGGAGCCCGACCTCGTTGCCTTCGATCCAGTTGCGTGCGATGCGGTTGTGTAGACTGCCATAGACGAACAGTCCGTCGATGTTGCGGCGCGCGACGTTGCCGGTGAGCTCGCAGCGCTGATTGTCGCGGAACAGGATGCCGTGGCGCTCGTTGTCGTCGGTCACGTTGTCGACCACGCGCAGGTCGTTGCTGACCATGAGCGCGATGCCGCCGAGATTGTGGCTGCTGTGATTGCCCTCGAGCGTGTTGCGAAACGAGTACATGTAGTGGATGCCGTAGCGCTGGTGCTCGGTGCGGTTGAACGAGATCACGCTGTCGTCGGTGGCCGCCACGTAGATGCCGTCGCGAGCCCCCACGACGGTGTTGCGAATGATGCGAACGCGCTCGCAGTCGTACAGCTCGATGCCGTTGCCCCGGTCGGGCTCGCGGATGTCGGGACGGCCGCCGATGACGTTGTCGATGATCGCCGAGTGGTGCGAACGGTCGACGTAGATGCCGAAGAGACAGCGCTCGAGGCGATTGCCGCGGACCAGCGCGTGCTGCGCGGTGGCGCGCATCGTGATGCACGCCTGCTGCTTGATGATGTCGGTGCCGCTGTTGCGCAGCGTCACGTTCTCGACGACGACGTAGGGGGCGTCGATCTCGAGGATCGTGCCGTGCTCCTCGCCGTCGATCACGCCGCCTGTGCCTCGCAGGGTGATCGGCGTGCGAATCACGAGTCGCTCGCGCCAGGTTCCGGGGGGAACCTCGACGATGTCACCGCCCTGCGAGGCGTCAATGACGGCCTGGAGGGTCTGCCCGTGGGCGGGGCGCCTCACCGCTGCGGTGCCCGTTCTGGTGCCAGCGAGCGTGGCGGCCGCGCACACCAGCAGCATGACTACGGCACGGGTCACAGCGGACGACGCTCCGAGTTCAGCTCGGCAAGCTTCGCCAGCTCACGCTCGTTGAGCGGCCCCTTGATGCGGAGTCGCGCGATGCCGACCAGCGGAGGGCAGCGCTTCTCGTCGCGGTACGTGGCCTCGCAATCCATGCAGGAGAGGCACTCGCGCGGGTCGATCGTGCCGTTCGGTCGAATCGCGCGTGGCTCGCAGCCCTTCGCGCAGATGTTGCACTTCGAGCAGAACTTGATGCGCCGAGGCCCCGAGAGCCGAAAGCTCCCCAGCAGCGCGAGCGCCGCGCCGAGTGGGCACAGGATCCGACAGAACGGTCGGAACATGAAAAGCGCCAGTACCGCCAGAAGGACGAACCACAGCACGTAGTACCACTCACGGTCCCAGGGGCGGATGAAGAAGGCCGTCTTGAAGGGCTCGATCTCGGCGGCTCGCTCTCCCAGGATCGACGACTGCAGGAAGATGATGACGAGGACCACGAGCGCGACGTAGCGCGTGAAACCGAGCCAGCGAGGCATCTCGAGCTGCGGCACGCGCAGCCGCCGCGCCAGCTTGTTCAGCAGCTCGGATCCCGAGCCGTACGGGCAGACCCAGCCGCAGAACACGCCGCGGCCCCAGATCACCGAGACGATGACGATGAAGATCCAGAAGATGAAGACGAAGGGCGCGCTCAGGAACAGCTCCCAGCGCCATTCGCCGACGAGCGCCTCGATTGCGGTGAGCACTTGCGTGACCGAGGGCTGCGCGCGCCAGACGATGCCGAAGAGGACGAAGCTCACGACCATGGCGACGAAGTGGATGCGCTGGACCCGCGCCAGACTCGCGGTGAGCCAGCGCCGGGCGGAGAACAGCCCGATGACGACGACGAGCAGTCCGGTAAACAGCGCGATTGGCCACTTCTGCTCGCGCCAGGACTGGACGTACATGGCCTCGTCATCGCCCGCGTCTCGGACGTAGACGGAGTCGGGCAGGCGCATCGTCGCGCGGAACTCGCGAAAGTTACGCGCGATGGGCCCGGTGAAGACGCTGCCCAGGAACACGAGATCGAAGGGTGTGCCGGGATCGATCTGCGCCGAGCGACACACGAACACCGCGCCTTCGTTGAAGTCGGGCGCGTCGGGCGTGGCCGGACGGGACAGCGGCGCGTAGTCAGTGTCGCGGAAGACGCACTCGCGCAGCCCCTGTGCGATGCGCACGCGGTCGAAGATCCCGCCGCGAACGAAGGCAGACCCCTTGAATGAGTTGGAGCCGTTCCCGTAGAGAACGAACAGATGCTGCCCGGGCTCAAGCTTGGCGCGGAGCTGTTCGTACAGCCGCTCGCCGATGAGGGCGCGACCGACCTGGGGTGCATCGGCCATCGTGAACCAGATGGCAATGAAGTCGGCGGCGTCGGACGCACCGCCCATCTGCGCCTCGCTCACCCGCAGGTAGCCGATGACACCCTGGGCGACGAGCTCGGCCCAGGTGAGCGGCGTGGGGCGTTCCACGAAATGACCACTCGCCACGGCGGCGACATCGATCACCCCGACCGCCATGCCCAGCTCGCGTGCGGTGTGCAGAATCGTCTGGTTCTGCGCGAGCGCGGTGACCGTTGCGCCGGAAATCACATCGACGTTGATCGCGTCCTTGCCGCCACCGGAACCGACGACGACTCGCGCGACCGCGGCGAAGCCATGGTAGCGGGCGATGAAATCGTGGAGCGCCTTTTCCGGGATGCCGGCGAGCAGGATGGGCTCGGAGTGCTTGAGCAGCTTGGCGCCAACAATGATGCCGCGCCGGTCGATTCCAACGAGCGTGATGAGCGGCTTGCCGGAGTAGGCCTGGATGTCGACCACGTCGGTCGAGCGCGCCGCCCATCCGATGACCTCGCCGTCGTCATCGAGGCCCTCGACGAAGGGCGTCTTCGCCAGCGGCCGACACGTCTCCGCCTCCGGCAAGACGTCGCGACAATCAAACGCCGCGCCGTCGCCCGGTGGCTGGGCAGCGGCGCGGGTCAACGCGCCCATCAGCAAGAGCGCGAGAGCCGCGAAGGAAACGACAACCCTGAGCACTGCTTCTCCGGCGCTACTCGACGTAGATACGTCCGCGCATCTCTAGGTGGAGCGCGTGACAGAACCACGGGCAGTAGTACCAGTACACGCCCTTCTCCTCGGTCTTGAAGGTCACGCTGTTGGTGGCGTTGACGTTGACCACCATGCAAACGTCGTGGTGACTGACGCAGAACCCGTGGGTCACATCCTCAACCTGATCCTGGTTGGTGAGAATCACCTGCACGGTGTCGCCCTTCTTGACCCGGAACTCGCGCATGCCGAAGTTGGGCGCCTGGCTGGTCATGTAGACGCGAACCTGGTTGCCCTTTCGGATGACCTTGTTGTCCTTCAGAAGATCGATCCCGTCTTCCTTGGCCAGCGCGTTGTAGTAGTCGTAGTTGGCGCCGGTCCGCGGGCTGATCTTGATGGGCTTGAGCAGATCCTTGCGCAGCATCACGGCATCGTGCGGCTCGGGGTACGCCGGACCGTCGTGCAGCACCTCCATCTTTTCGCCGCTGATGTCGATGAGCTGATCGTTCTCCGGATGCAAGAGGCCGACCGAGAGGAAGCGATCCTTGGAGAACTTGCAGAGCGCGATGAGCCACTTCCCATCGGCCTCCTTGGTCTCGCTCATGCTCGCGTTGATGTGGCCGATCTGATAGCTGACATCGAGCTTCTGGATGACCGGCACCTGCGACTTGTCGCCAGCGTAGAGCTTGATGGCCTTTTCGATGTTCCACTTGGTTACGACC
Organism: Pseudomonadota bacterium; assembly: GCA_016702545.1. Taxonomy (GTDB): domain Bacteria; phylum Myxococcota_A; class Polyangia; genus JADJTL01. The sequence continues at coordinate 30,987 of JADJDT010000042.1, forward strand.
GAGTCGATGAAGATCGACGTGTAGGCGTTCCCCTTGCCATCGAACGCGGTGTGCAGGGGGCCAAGGCCCAGCTCCGGCTCTGCAACGATGCAGTCCTTGGCCGTGATCTTTCCGGCAAAGGCGTCGGCGATCTTCTCGATGTCCACGACCGTGGCGGTCGGCGAGAGCTTGCCAGACACGACGGCGTAGCGGCCCGTCGGGTCGATATTGACGCCGTGCGGGCTCTTGGGCACCGGGATGCGGAGCACGTAGGGGCTCTTCTCGGTGAACGGATCGGCGGTGGTGGCGCGCGCGTCGACCACCGGGACCTTGGACGAACCCACCGTGATGGTCTTGCCCTCGGCGACTGCCTGCTCGAGGTTCTTAATGTTGAACACGTAGAGGTAGTCGCGCTCGGCCTTCATCATGCCTTCGAGATCGAGCTCTTGCTCCGAGTTGTAGCAAGTCGCGAAGGAGTAGAGGCCTTTGTAGTCGGTGGCGGCGAGGTCCATGTTGCCCTCGACGAGGGCCTGCCACTTGACCTCCATCGCCTCGCCGTCGACGGCGGTGTGCATCGCGCCCCACTTCTTGGGGTCGGCCATGTCGCGGCCGTCATTCGGCATTGGCAGATGGAACTCGCTGTTGCAGAAGACGTAGCCGGTCTTGTGGCGCTGCGGGAAGATGCCGTGCGTGCCCGCGCAGTTGGGAAGATCGATGACCGAGTCGGTCTCGAAGGTGTCGAGACGGACTCGGGCGAGCCGTCCTCCCGCCTTGTCGTTGACGAAGACATAGCGGCCATCGTACGTGCCATCGGTGTACGACAGGTGCACGTGGTGGGTATCACCGGACGACTGCCCGCCCAGCAGCTTCTTGGACCAGTCATCCTGGCCCCAGCCCGTCGCCGAGTCGCGGTTGAACACCGGGATGCGCTTGAGCTCTCGCATCGACGGAATGCCAAGTACCCGGATCTCGCCAGACTGCCCGCCGCTCCAGAAGCCATAGTACTCGTCGAGCTTGCCGGGCGGGACGTGGGTCTTGTTGGCGTGTGAGGCAGACGCCGGCGGTGGCGTCGGCGTGGCGCTCACCGTGGCGCCGCTCTGCCCGGCGGGCTTGCCGCAGGCCGCAACCTGTGTCGCGACGATGCCAGCACCGGTCCCAAGCACCACCTTGGTCAGGAAGTCGCGGCGCGCGATGCCGGCTGCGCCTGGCTGGTCGGCAACTTTAGCGGTGCCAGTGTCTTTCTTCTTGTCGATAGCCATGCCGCTCTCCTCGCTACGTGGAATGGCGCGGATACTAGACGACAACAACCTGTGAGTGCCAGTGCTTCCTGCGCGAATGATTTGCGCGCAGATCGTGCACGCTGCGTCGCGTCGTCGGCACGGCAACCGGGCGGCATGGCGGCCCTGCCGGCGACGCAGCGGCCGCGGCGCTGCGGCGTGGCATTCGCTGCTCGTGCTCCGTCAGCTTCGGTCGCGGATCACGGCTGCTTGAACACGACGTCTGCCGCGACGTGACAGCGGCCGCACTGCGCCAGGATTCGACCGTAGACCTCGACCCGCTGCGTGACGGTGGTCGCGGCCATGGCCGCCTTGCCGAGCTCACGGATGTCGGCTTCTAGGGCGCGCAGCGCAGGGGTGCGAAGCTGCGGGGGCAAGTAGTCCGCTTCCGCGAGTGCCGAAGCGCCGCGTCGCCAGGCATCGTCCCAGGGGCCAGTGATGCCCTCCCACAAGCGCTCGGTGGCCCACTGATGCTTGCGCATGTTGGCGCTGACCGTGCCGTCGCCTGGGTTCGGCAGCGGCGTGCGATAGACCGGGCCCTTGAGGTTCGCTGCGTGGCAACTGCCGCACGTCTCGACGAGCGTGCCCATGCGAGCGCCTGCGGAGCCGGCATCTGCGGCGACGCTGGCCTCCTTGGCCGCGTCGATCATGCGTGCATGCCCCGCGCGCCAGGCCTCCGGCGCCAGCGAGGGAAGCGCCTGCGCGGCGAGCCCACCCATGCGCGAACGGAAGCCATCCAGATCGCCGCGCAGGAGCTGGTCGTGGGCTGCGATGGCGGCCACGTAGTGCTGCTCCATGAGAGCCACCTTGTGGACCTCGGTGAAGCCCTGCTGCGCCTGCGGTGGCGGTGCTGGGGGCGGCGGCGTCTTGTGCTCCGTCTCCCGGCACCCAGCGAGGAGCGCGAACAACAAGATGGTGCGCTGGCTGTGCCGAACTTTGCGAGAGGCCATGCGTGATGGATGCCAGCATGCTGCTGGGATGGCAAGCGCACTGCGGTGCATAATTTGCGTGCCGCGAACTCGGGGCCCGTCACCGGGGCGTGGCCTCTCGGCGCGGCCGACCACCCGCCGCAGCCCGCGCGCCTTACGTCCCCGCGAACTGCACGCTGTCGAACACCAGCGTGGGCGTGCGCGCCGACGAGTACGGGTACGGGTCGGCGCCGACGGCGGCCAGACGCTGCCACAAGTCGAGCAGGTTGCCCGCGATGTTCATCTCGGAGACCGGCTCGGCGATGGCGCCTGCGCGCACCCGGAAGCCCTGCACGCCGAGCGAGAAGTCGCCGGTGGATGCGTTGGTGTTGCCGCCGAGAAAGCCAGTCACCAAGATGCCGTCGCCCATGGCCTTGCACAGCGAGGCCTGATCGCCTTCGCCGCCCTCGAACAAGAGGTTCGACGTGCCGCCCGTGGTCGGCGCCCAGCCGAGCTTTTTGCCGTAGTAGGTGTCCACGAAGTACATGCCCACCACGCCCTTGTCGATGATGGTGCGGCGCCTGGCCGAGATGCCCTCACCGTCGTAGTGGCGCGAGGCGAAGGCGCGCGGGATGAGTGGATCGTCGACCAGGGTGAGCCGCTCGGCGGCCACGCGCTGGCCGAGCTTGCCCTCCATGAAGCTGCGCTTCTGCTGGATCGAACCGGCGGACAGCGGCCCGATGAGCGCGCCCACGAGGCGGCCGGCGGCGCGGTTCTCCACCGCCATGGCCATCACGCCGGACTCGCCCTTCACCGACCCGAGGCGGCTGTGGGTGCGACGCGAGGCCTCGCGACCGACCTCGGCGGCGGCGGGCATGAGCTTGCGGAAGCGCGAGCCGCCGTACGAGCCGTCCTCGGGGCGGCGGCCGTCTTTGTCCTTCACGCTCATCTCGGCGCCGAGCCAGTACGAGGTGCCGTGGCGGATGCCCTCGAAGCCGTTCGAGGTGACCTTGACACCCTCGCTCCAGCTGTCGGAGACGCTGCTGGTCACGCTCAGGATCGCGTCCGAACCGCGCTCGGCGCGCGCTGCGACCTCTACGACTTCGTCTTCGACATCGAGAAGGCCATCGAGGCGGTGCCCGGCGATGTGCCCGCGCGCGAGCTGGAGTACCGGCTCAAGCCCATCCTCGACGCCATCGCGCACCGCGACCCTTCGGTGCAGAGCAAGTACCTGGGGCTCGTCGAGAAGCGCTTCGGCCTCAAGGCGAAGGACCTGCGCAAGGCTGTCGCCCGCGTAGCGACGGCGCCGCCGAAGGACGACGACGAGCGCGGCGAGGCCGAGAGCACCGACGACGCCATCGAGGGAGAGATCTACGAGGACACCTGCTTCTACTACTGCGTGACCGCGCGCGGAGAGTCGAAGGTCGTCTCGTCGTTCACCATCAACCCGACGATGCGCGTGGTCACCGAGGACGGCGAGCTGATCCTCGGCGAGGCGCACACCGACAAGGGCACGACGGTGCCCTCGCTGCGGCTGCCGCTGACGTCGTTCCACTCGAAGCGCGACCTGATTCGCCAGCTGCCCTCGGCCGACCTGCAATGGACGGGCAGCGACAACAACGTCCAGGGGCTGCTGCGCGTGCTCGCGCGCCGCCCGGTGCCACGTCGCCCCGGCTCGAACATGCTCGGCGACTACAACAAGGGCGAGCACCACGTCTGGCTCGGTCCGGACTGCGCCATCAGCAAGGACGGGTTCCTCTCGCCGTCGCCGGTCATCTACGTCCCGAGCGGCGCCTCGCTCGACAAGCGCGTCTCGTACACGCCGACCGACGACGACACGTTCCTCGAGATCGCGAGCACGGTGTTCCGCTACCTGCCGCAGGTGAACACGCCCGAGGTCATCCTGCCCATTCTCGGCTGGTTCTTCGCGACGCCGATGAAGGCGAGCTTCATGAAGGCGGTCGGCTCGTTCCCGACGCTCTTCGTCTGGGGCACGCAGGGCTCGGGCAAGTCGAGCCTGTGCATCGACATCATGTGGCCGCTGTTCGGTGTGCGCGACGCCGAGCCCTACAGCGCGACCGAGACGGAGTTCGCGCTCTTGAAGCTCCTCACCTCGACACGCTCGGTGCCGGTCTTCATCGACGAGTACAAGCCCTACGACATGCAGCGGCAGCGGCTCAATACGCTGCACCGCTACCTGCGGCGGCTCTACCGGGGCGAGACGGAGGAGCGCGGGCGACCCGACCTCAAGGTGAACACCTACCACCTCCAAGCGCCGGTCTGCGTTGCCGGCGAGACGCGCCCGACCGAGGCCGCGCTGCTCGAGCGCATCCTCACCTCGAACCCCGAGAAGACGACGCTCAGGGAGAAGAGCGGCTACCGCGAGGCGCACCGGGAGCTGCGCTCCGTCGACCTCGTGCTCTTCGCGCCGAGGTACATCCAGTTCTGCCTGGGCCGCGACTTCGCCGCCGACCTCGAGGTCGCGCGCGGCGTCTGCGAGGCGCTGGTGGGCGACCGGAAGGTGCCGGTGCGCATCGCGGAGAACCTCACCGCGATGCTGCTCGGCGTGCATCTGTTCGAGGAGTTCGCGAAGACCTGCGGCTGCGAGCTGCCCGACGAGCTCGGCGCGCGCCGCCGTGGATGCGATCCTCGAGGACGTGCTCGAGACGGACCACGGCGTGAAGAACGCGCTCGACCACTTCCTCGAAATGCTCGGCGTGATGGCGGTACAGGGGCACCTCAAGCACCGCATCCACTACGTCTTCGACGGCGGCCATCTCGCCGTGCACCTCGAGAGCGCCTACGACGCGTTCCGCGCGCACTGCAAGCGTATCGACTACGAGGGCGAGGTCGTCGACCTCAAGGCCCTGCGTCGCCTCGTCATGGAGAACAAGAAGCAGGGCGGGTTCGTCGTCGCGGAGAGCGACCGCGTCGTCTTCGACGGGCGCGACGGACGTCGCCGCGCCGTCCTGGTGGATCTCACCAAGACGAAGGTCGTGACCGCCGACGACTTCCCCCAGCCCGATGACTCCGACCGCGGCGGGTTCCGCGACAACTTCAAGTCGCGCTACGGGTGGAACGACCCCTCGTAGAGGGAGTCTTCACGGCGTCGGCCTCGCCGGGCGCTCCGAGGCGACGGCAGTCGCGGAGCAGCACGGCGGCGTTCTGCAGGCCCTCCTCCTGCTTCTTCGTCGGCTTCGTCTTGGTGCCGTCCTTCTTCACCGTCGTGGTTGTGGCGACGAACTCGAGGCGCGCGAGCGACTCGTCGAACTCGATGTTCTCGGGCGGGACGCCGAGACGGATGAGTCCCTCGCCGCGCTGGACGCGGAGCAGCGCCTTGCGCTCTTCCTCGCTCAGGCCCGGCAGGTCGTACTTCGCGAGGTCGACTCGCAGGTCGTTCAATGCCGGGTCCTTGTCGCTGCCGTCGCGAAGCCGCGACTTGTCGATCCAGCCGTCGTCCTTGCCGTTCTTGCGGGCAGCGGCGAGCAGCAGCAGGCGCAGGAACTTCAGGTCGCTCTTTCGGCAGCCGCCGAAGTCGTGGCCGTTGATCTCCAGCACGTGCCGGTCGCCGGGCCGCGTCGCGAAGCGCACCTTCACGTAGTCGAGGTCTAGCGTCTGGTCGGCGACCACGCGCGTGCGGTAGTCGGGCGTCAGCTCCTCGAGAGCACGGACGAGGTCCATGCCGCCGCGCGCATCGAGAGTGAGCTCGAACGGGACGATCCGATCCGTCGCGGCGAGCGACGTCGGCGGCCTCTTCGCCACGAGCACGATCATCCCGTCGACGCCGAGGTCGCTACGCAGCCCGCGACAGAGCTGCTCGAACCCGAGCTTGGGCGCACGCAGCCAGACCACCGCCACGTTCAACCCGCGGCGGCGCAGGAGCCCGACGGCGAGGAACGGCTTGGGCACAGCGGTGGTGAGAGGCTCCAGCCCGTTGTGCGCCGCCAGCTTCGCGAAGACGAGCTTCGCCTGGCACCGCAGACCCTCGACCTCGGTGCGGGCGACCCAGATCCACCCGGGCCAGCACGCGGGCTCGTTCGGGCAGGCCACGCCGACCAGGCCGTCCTTCTTGCGTCGGTCGTACTCGAGGTTCGGCGTGCAGCCGTGCTCGCAGCCGGCGGGCTCGTACCCGTCGTCCGTGCCGTACTCGAGGACGCGCTCCCGGACCATGAGCGCCGGCTCCGCGCCGGCGGCCATGACCTCGGCATAGCTCACCCGCGCGTCGTCACTGCGCCGCAGCTTCGACAGCAGCAGCGCCCATGGCTTCACGTCGTCCGCTCGCATCGATGCCCCACTCCTTCAGGTAGCGACGGATGACGCGGTCGCGCTCCGTGTCGTTCAAGTTCGAGCTGTTCGGGTTGAACAGGCTCACGGTGCGGTACTTCGTCCGGCCCGTGCCCCTCGAAGCGAAACTGCAGCCGCACGCCGTCGATGGCGTCGACCGCGAGATCGACGCCGTGCTCGGCCAGCACCATGCGCACGCCCTCGACGGAGAGGCCCGGCTTCATCTCGATGGTCACGCGCTTCACGTCGCGGTGCTCGGGCTTGGCCACGATGCGGACGAGCGAGACCTCGTCGATCTTGTCGGCGCCGCGGGTCGGAAAGTCGAAGTCCGAATCGCGCAGCGGGTCGAAGCAGAACTTCGGGCTCTTGGTCGCGTCCTCGAAGTAGTCCGCGTCGCCGACGAAGATCTCCGCGAAGAGGTCGCGCAGCTTCTCGCGCTCCGTCGTGCGCGGCGCCTTCACCAGCAGCGTCGAGGTCTCGAAGTGGAAGACCGCGGCGAGCCGGATGACGGGGCGCTGCCAGTCCGGCTCGACGACGCCCTTGTCGTTGAAGCGGTCGAAGGGCGCGACCTCGTCCTCGTGGAAGACGAACAGCGCGAACTTCTCCTCGTTGGCGAAGTCCTCGATCTGGCAGCGGGCGCCGAAGGCCGTGTCGCGGAAGTGGCTCGCCATCGCCAGCTTCATCCGCGCCTTCGCCTCGGGCGTCGGCTTCAGCGTCACGGGGTAGCGGCCGTGGAACTCCTTGAGGTGTTCCATCATGTCGACCGCGTAGGTCTGGTGCGCCTCGGCGAAGCGCTTCTCGTCGGCCACGAACAGGCGCACCGCGAGGTCCTGCGCCGACCACGCGCGGCTCTCGTCGATCAACTTCGCGCTGCCGTTGGTCCACACCACGAGCGCGAGCTGCTCGAGGTAGGGGCGCGCGTGCGTCGCGCACATGTCGTTGACCGGCAGGAGCGCGGACTCGATGCGCTCGCGGTCATCCTCGGGCAGCGCCTTCCACGCGCGATAGACCTGCTCGCCGGGCGGGCCGTCGCCGTCGAGCGTGAGGTCCACGTCCGCCCACTCCTGCAGGATCTTCAGGGCGTCAGGGGTGAGGTGGCGGAAGAAGGACTTCGGGTTCCATTCGCGATTGGCCATGTGTTCTCCGTGGTGACTGTTGCCTAAACAGGGGACATCGAGGGCAAGCGAAACCGCTCTCCTGGCATCAGAGAAGGCTCCGCTGGGGGTTGGACGCGTCGGTGACCAGCTTCAGGGCGACGAGACGGATCTGCATCGCCTGGTTCGACACGTTCGAGAAGCTGCCGCGCTCGATGACCTCGGCGGCAAGAGACTTCAGCTCGGGCACCAGCTCGCCGGCCTTGCGACGCGCCTCGAGGCGATCGATGGCCAGGGGGTCGCCGGTCACCAGGCGCGCCGCGGCGCGCACGTCGGTCGCCGGCATGAGCAGGTAGGCGGCGAAGCGGTCCGCCTGGATCTCGGCCGAGTCGCGCTGCCCGTCGCGGCAGACGATCGCCGGCCCGGGCTTCGCGTTCGGCTCCCGCGCGAACAGCGGGACCGTGACCTTCTCCATCTCGATGATCGGCCGGTGCAGCACCCAGTGCCCGGTCTCGTGGGCGAGCGTGAAGGAGAAGCGCCCCTCGTTCCCTTCGAGCGAGGAGTCGATCATCACGTGCCCGTCGTCGAGCCACGTCGCCCCGAGCACGTCGTTCTTGCCGAGGCGGGTTCGAAGGTCGTCGATGCTGAGCGACAGCCCGAGGAGGCCCTCGACGATGTCGTCGACCGGGATGGGCGGCCGAGGCGGCGCGCCCTTCCACTCGGCGTACTTGCGCAGCAGCTCGGTGGCTGCGCTCTCCAGCTGGCGATCGGCCAGGAACGGGACCTTCAGCTCCATTACCGCTTCCCCTTCTTCTGCGCCTCAAGCAGCTTCATGAGGTCGTCGCCGGAGTAGTTCTGCTCCTTCGCCGACCGAAGGAACGCGGGCATGCCCGGATCACCCTTGATGACCTTCTCCACATCCTCCGGCACGCGGCCGGCGAGCTGCATCAGCTCGTCGAAGTCGTCGTTCAGCAACGTCGCCAGCTTCTGGATCACGTCCTCGGCGGGCGGGGTCTTCTCGTCCATGGTCTCGATGCGCGATAGGTAGGTGGGGGAGATGCCGACCTTTGTGGCGGTCTCCCGGAGCCCGAGCTTCTGCTCGGCCCTCTTGCGGCGAATGCGTTCTCCAAGCCGTTCCTTCACGTCGTCCTCTCTGAACGCCCCGCGAGCAGCAGGGCGGCGATGTAGTGTCCCCTAAATACTAAACAGCGCGGTCGAGATCAAGGGGCGACGTGCCCGACCGCGTCCCATCGCGAACTCCGCGGCCGCGTTTCACACCTATGAACACGGGAACGACGAGGTCGCCGGTCATCGAGCCGGAGCCGCCCATGAGCGCCGAGGAGCGCCTGGCCGATCTCCGACGTCGACGGGCCGAGGCCGCCGACGTCCTGGCCGAGACCCTCCTCGACCTCTGGCTGCGGGACCGCCGCGCCCGCCGCGAGGCAGCGCTGCGCGAGCCCCGCGAAGGAGGTCGAAGTGCCTGATCTCCCTCTGGTTCTCGCCTTGTCTTCCACCGGGGAAGAAGCCGTCATGCCCACGACCCGCGGGCATGGCGCCCGGGGCGAAGGAGGCACGATGTCAAAGACCACTGCACGAGCCCGAGCCAACGCGCGCGAGCTCGGCGACGTCCCCACGCAGCTCGCCGCGCTCGAGAAGATGAACGTCGGCCAGCTCGCCGAGAAGTACCGCGAAGTGTTCGGCGTGCCGACGCGCACGCGGAACAAGGACTACCTGCGCAAGCGGGTGGCCTGGCGCATCCAGGAGCTGGCCGAGGGCGGGCTGTCGCCGCGCGCGCTCGAGCGCATCGCCCAGCTCGGCGACGACGTGCCCGAGCGCTGGCGCATGCGCCAGGCCGCGCAGGTGCAGGACCTCGGCACGGTGCAACCCACCGAGCCTCGCGATCCGCGCGTGCCTCCGGTCGGCACGGTCCTGCGCCGCGTCTTCAACGGCGTCGCGCACGAGGTAACCGTGTGCAGCGAGGGCTTCGAGCACGGCGGCGAGCGCTTCAAGACCCTCTCGGCGGTGGCGAAGCACATCACCGGCACGCCCTGGAACGGCTTCCTCTTCTTCGGCCTGAAGAAGCGCGTCGAGACGACGAGCGAGGAGAGCGCGGCATGAGCGACATCCCGTTCTACCGGACGCAGATGGGGCACCGCTTCTACGAGGCGACGGCGCCGTCCATCGCGCGCGAGCTGGCTCGCCTCAACGACAACCTCGAGCGGCTCCTCGCCGTCATCGAGCGCGACACGAAGGCAGACGAGCAGCCGCCGACCGACGCGAAGCCCGAGGAGCCGCGATGACGAAGCGCACGCCAACGCCAGCGCCTGGGACCGACACCAAGCGGTGCGCCATCTACACGCGCAAGTCGACGACGATGGGGCTCGAGCAGGAGTTCAACTCACTCGATGCCCAGCGCGAGTCGGGCCTCGCGTACATCCAGCGGCAGACAGGTTGGAAGGTCGTCGACGAGCGCTACGACGATGGCGGCTTCACCGGCGCCAACACCGACCGGCCGGCGTTCACGCGACTGCTTGCCGACGTCGAGGCCGGGAAGATCGACGTCATCGTCGTCTACAAGGTCGACCGCCTGAGTCGCTCGCTGCTCGACTTCGCCAAGATGATGGAGCGCTTCACGGCGGCGGGCGTGTCCTTCGTGTCCGTCACGCAGAACTTCTCGACGGCCGACGCGATGGGGCGGCTCACGCTCAACATGTTGATGAGCTTTGCCGAATTTGAGAGGTCCATGATCTCCGAGCGCACGCGCGACAAGATCGCCGCCTCGCGCCGCAAGGGGAAGTGGACGGGTGGCCCGGTGCCCTTCGGCTACTCGGTGAAGGACAAGAAGCTCCTCGTGAACGAGGTCGAGGCGCAGATCGTCCGCGAGGCCTTCACGCTGTTCCTGCAGCACCGGCAGATGGCGATGGTCGCGCGCACGCTGACGGAGCGCGGGCTGCTGCCGCGGGGCTCGAGCCGTCCGCCGGAGGAAGGGCTGCGCTGGTCGAAGGACGCCATCGCGCGCGTGCTCGGAACCCGCTCTACGCGGGCTTCATGATGTACGGCGACGAGCTGCACCCGGGCGAGCATCCGCGGCTGATCGACGAGTCCACCTTCCGCCACGCCGAGCGCATCCTCGCTGGCACCGGGCGCGAGCTGCCTCACCGGCACGAACCCCGACTACGTGCTGCGAGGGCTGCTCCGCTGCGGGCTCTGCCGCGAGGCGATGTGTCCGGGCTCGACGACCAAGAACGGGAAGGTCTATCGGTTCTACCGATGTTCGAAGCGCGACAAGCACGGCAAGGAGGCGTGCCGCGCGCGCGCGCTGCCGGCGGGTGCGCTCGAGGACTTCGTCGCGCAGCGCATCACCACGGCGACGGCGGACGGCACGCTCGCCGTGCACGTGAAGGCCGCGCTCGACGCGCGCATCGACGGCAAGCGGAAGGCGATCGAGAAGATCCGCGCTGACCTCCCGGGCAGGGTCGCGGCTGCGTCGGTGAACGCGTCGAAGTACACCGAGGAGCTGGGCAAGTTCGAGGGCCGGGCGCGCGAGCTCGTCGAGGCGAAGCTCCGCGCCGAGACCGACCGGCTCGTGGCCGCCGAGCGCCAGCTCGCGGAGACGGAGCGCGACCGCCTCGACCTCGAGGTCGCCGACGCCGAGGCGAAGTGGATCGCCGACGCGCTGCGTGACTTCGCACGCATCTGGACCGCGATGACGCCCGAGAACCAGGGACGCCTCCTACGCGCGCTCGTCGCCGCGGTCCGCGTAAGGAGGAGAGCGGCGTCGTCGAGGTCGAGCTGGTGAACTTCGCCGCCGACCCGAGCGCCAAGGAGGCGGCATGACCCTCGAGCCCGCGACGGAGACGCCGAGCGACCGCCACATCCTGACGGGCACGCTGTTCCGCAGGCGCAGCTCACGCGTGACGCTGAGCGAGACGCCGCCTCTGCCGAAGCCCGAGCCCGTGCGCCGGCCCGCCAAGGTGGCCCGCATGCTCGCCCTCGCGCACCACCTGCAGGGCGCCATCGACCGCGGCCTCGTGGCCGACCGGGCCGCCGTGGCGCGCAAGCTCGGGCTCACGCGGGCCCGGGTGACGCAGCTGCTGGACCTGCTGCTTCTGGCGCCCGATCTTCAGCAGGCGGTCCTGGGCCTCGAAGCGGTCGACGGCGCCGAGCCCATGAGCGAGCGGGCTCTGCGGGCTGTGGCGCACGCCGGGAGCTGGGTGGAGCAGCGCGCCAAGTTCCCGCGCTGATCGTCGTCGGAGCGGCGTGAACCGTTGCGGCCGCCAGCCGAACTGGTGTACTTTGGCGCCGGCTGGCAACCTCTGCCAACCACTGCCCAGGTGGAGCCTGGTCCCATGACGGACGAGATACTCACACTGCCCGAGGTCGCACAGTTGCTGAAGGTCGCGGAGAAAACCGTCTACACGATGGCCCAGAAGGGCGCGCTCCCGGCGTTCAAGGTTGGCGGGCAGTGGCGGTTCAAGCGCGACGACATCGACGCGTGGATCGAACGGCAGAAGCTGGAAGCGAAGGGTACGAAATGACCGCGACCACGTCGAAAGACCTGGGCGCGCTCTGCGAGACCGCGGCGACGCTCTACCACCGCCTCGTGCTGGTCGTCGGTCCGGCGCGCAGTGGAAAGACCCGACTGCTGCAGGCTGCGGCCGCGGCGAACGGGTGGCCGCTCATCAACCTGAACCAGCGCGTCAGCGAGCTGTTGCTGGAACTCACGCAGCGACAACGCGCGCTTCGGGTCCCGCGCCTCGTCGGGGACGTGCTCGGGTCCACGGGCGCGGACGTCGTGCTCGTCGACAACCTCGAGCTGCTCTTCAGCCCTGACCTTGCGCAGGATCCGCTGCGCCTCCTGCAAGGACTTGCACGCAACCGCACCGTCGTCGCGTCGTGGCCAGGCGTCATGGTCGGCAAGCAGCTGACCTACGCCGAGCCCAGCCACCCTGAGTACCGACGGTACCCTGAACCCGACACGCTCTGGCTCTCGCTGCCGGGCGACGCCGCCTCTCAAGACTCGCGCGCCCAGGCCCAGGGCTGACCAAGGAACCCCATGCGATACGCCGACCTCATTCACTTCGAACCGATCGAGTCAGTCGTTCAGCTGCGGGAGGCTGATGCCGCCGCGGAAGCACGTCGACTGGTGACGACCTTCGTCATCTCGGACCGGATGGTCGAGCAGCTCGTCGACCTGGTCTTCGCTCAGCTCCAGTTCGACAAGCCGAGCGACAACAAGGGGCTCCTGGTCGTCGGCAACTACGGCACGGGTAAGTCGCACCTTATGGCGGCGATCTCTGCGGTCGCCGAGCACGCTGATCTTGCCAAAGCGCTGACGAACCCGACCGTCGCCGACAAGGCCTCAGCGGTCGCGGGTCGGTTCAAGGTCGTGCGTGCCGAGATCGGCTCCACAGAGATGACCCTTCGCGACATCGTGTGTGGCGAGCTCGAAGAGCATCTGGCGACACTGGGCGTTTCGTACCGCTTCCCGAGCTCGTCGGAGGTGTCGAACAACAAGGACGCCTTCCACGAGATGATGGCGGCGTTCCAGCAGGTCTACCCCACGCAGGGACTGCTGTTCGTCATCGACGAGCTGCTCGACTATCTCCGAACCCGCAAGGAACAGGCGCTCATTCTGGACCTGAACTTCCTGCGCGAGGTCGGCGAGATCTGTCGAAGCACGCGTTTCCGGTTCTTGTCGGGAGTCCAGGAGAGCCTCTTCGACAGCACGCGCTTTCAGTTCGTGGCCGAGACGCTGCGGCGCGTAAAGGATCGCTTCGAACAGGTCCGCATCGCTCGCGAAGACGTCGCCTACGTCGTCTCGGAGCGCTTGCTCAAGAAGGACGCGAAGCAGCAGGCGCTGGTGCGCGAACATCTCCAGACCTTCGCGCCGCTCTACGGCTCGATGAACGAACGGCTCGATGAGTTCGTGCGCCTGTTTCCGGTCCATCCTGCGTACCTCGAGACGTTCGAGCGCGTATTCGTCGCTGAGAAGCGCGAGGTCCTCAAGACCCTCAGCTCGGCGATTCGCCGCCTCGTCGAGCAGGACGTGCCGACCGATCAGCCCGGCCTGATCGCCTACGACTCCTACTGGACCTTCCTGAAGGACAACCCGTCCTTCCGCGCCGTCCCGGAGATCCGCGAAGTGGTGCAGAAGAGCGAGGTGCTCGAGGGGCGCATTCAGCAGGCGTTCACCCGCCCCCAGTATCGGCCGGCGGCGCTTCGCATCGTGCACGCGCTCTCGGTGCACCGCCTCACCACGGGCGACATCTACGCGCCCATCGGGGCCACCGCAGACGAACTTCGAGACGACCTGTGCCTCATCCTTCCGATGCCGGAGCGGGATGCCGAGTTCCTGAAGACGATGGTCGAGACCATCCTCAAGGAGATCCTCAAGACCGTCAGCGGGCAGTTCATCAACTTCAACAAGGAGAACGGGCAGTACTACCTCGACGTCAAGAAGGATGTCGACTTCGACTCGCTCATCGAGAAGAAGGCTGAGGGCCTCGGCGGCGACCTGCTCGACCGCTACTACTTCGATGCTCTCACGCGTGTCATGGAGTGCGCGGACCAGACCTACGTGACTGGCTATCGCGTGTGGGAGCACGAGGTCGAGTGGAGGGAGCGAAAGGCCGGGCGCAGCGGGTACCTGTTTTTCGGCGCGCCCAATGAGCGCTCGACGGTGACGCCGCAGAGGGACTTCTACCTCTTCGCGCTGCAGCTCTTCGAGCCCCCGTACTTCAAGGACGAGAAGCGCAGCGATGAGGTGTTCCTCAAGCTGAAACACCGTGACCCCGCGTTCGACACCGCGCTGAAGCTGTATGCCGGAGCGCGCGAGCAGGCGACGAACGCTTCTGGAGCGAACAAGAAGATCTACGAGGACAAGGCTGCGGACCATCTCCGCACGCTCACCACCTGGCTTCGCGAGCACATCGTCACGGCGCTGGAGGTCACCTACCAGGGCCGCTCGAAACCGCTCGCGGAGGTGCTCCACGGGAAGGCCTCCGTCGCCGCAGGGCGCAACTCAGTGCGCGACCTGGTCAACGCAGCAGCGTCGATCTGCCTCGGCCCGCACTTCGAGAACCAGAGCCCCGACTACCCGGTGTTCAACGTCCTCGTCACGAAGGAGAATCGCGCCCTGGCCGCCCAGGATGGGCTGCGGTGGCTCGCCGGTGGCGTCAAGAGCAAGCCGGGCACCGCGGTCCTTGACGCGCTCGAGCTGCTCGACGGCGAGCAGCTGAAGCCGAGGAAGTCCCGCTACGCGAAGCACGTCTTGGAGGTCATGTCGCAGAAGGGCAACGGCCAGGTCGCGAACCGCTCGGAGTTCGTCGGTGACGACGCCGGGATCGAGTACTGGACTCGCTTTCGACTCGAGCCCGAGTTCCTTGCGGTCGTCCTCGGGTCGCTGGTTCACAGCGGCGACCTCATCGTCAGCATCACCGGGAAGAAGTTGGACGCCAGCGCGGTCGACCAGTTCGCCAAGCTGAGCATCGCGGATCTCGCCGGCTTCAAACACATCGAGCGCCCACGAGACCTTCCCCTCGGCCCGCTCCAGGATCTCTTCGAACTGCTCGGCCTTCCGAAGGGGCTGATCGTCAACCCGGCCAACCGCGACGAGGGCATCCAGCGCCTGCAGACCGAGGTCGCCAAGCGCGCCGAGCGCATCGCGATTGCACTACAGAGCCTGCAGAGCGGCATCGCCTTCTGGGGCAAGCCGCTGCTCTCCGAGCAGGAGCGCGAGTCGTGGCGAAAGCAGCTGACCGAGCTGAAGGCGTTCCTCGAGGGACTGGCTCCGTTCAACACGGTCGGCAAGCTCAAGAACTTCCCGCACGACACCGCGACGATCGCGAATCAGCAGGAACGCCTCGACCTGGTGAAGGCCGTCGAGGATCTCGTTGAGCTGGTTCGGCAGATTGATCCGGTGACCGCGTACCTCAGCACGGCCGAGGCGGTTTTGCCTGCTGACCATGTCTGGCTCGGCGGCGTGAAGACGGCGCAAGGTGAGGTGCTGGCCAAAATCGCGAGCCCCAAACACCGAGCCGATCCGAGCTTCCAGCGCGGGCTCGGGCAGCGGCTCGCGGAGCTGAAGGCTCAGTACCAGGACGCATATCTCGAGCTGCATGGTCGCGCCCGCCTCGGCGCCACGGCCGACAAGCAGAAGGGCGAGTTGCAGAAGGACGCCCGTCTCGCGCAGCTACGCAAGCTCGCAGGCGTCGAGATGATGCCGACCCAGCAGCTCACCGACTTCGAGAACCGTCTCCTGGCGCTGCGGTCGTGCTGGAGCCTGACGAAGCAGGACCTCGAGGCCCGACCGCTCTGCCCGCACTGTGGCTACCGCCCTGTCGAGGAACCGGCGACCACCGCTGGCGCTGCCGCGAAGGTGCTTGACGACGTCGACGACCAGCTGGACCGCTTGCTCGAGGAGTGGACTCGGACCTTGCTGGGCAACCTCGAGGATCCCACCGTGACGGGCAACGTGGAGTTGCTGACGGACGCGAAGGGCAAGACCGCACTCCGAGCGTTCCTCAAGAGCCGCGCGCTGCCTGCGCCCGTCGACACCGTCTTCGTGAAGGCGCTGCAGGAGGTGCTCTCCGGCTTGCAGAAGGTCGTGCTCAAGAAGGACGACCTGCACGCGGCCCTGTTGCGCGGTGGCGCTCCCTGCACCGTCGCAGAACTTCGCGAGCGGTTCGACGCCTATCTCGCCGAGCTGAACAAGGGCAAGGACAGCTCGAAGATCCGCATCGTGCTCGAGTAGCTGAGGGGGCCCCGTGACCAAGCAGAAACAGAAAAACCTCGGTCTCTCCGCTCAGGCGTCTACGTCAGGACCCGTGGAGTGCCTCGGCCACAAGTTCGAGAGTGATGCTGCTCGGCGAGAGCACTTCAGGGAGCTGCTTCGCGAGAAGCTCAAGGATCCGACGTTTCGTCGGACCGAAGGGTTTCCCGTTGGTGACGACGAGGACATCCTTCGGTTGTCGGATCCTCCTTTCTACACCGCGTGCCCGAACCCGTTTCTCAGTGAACTGACTGCTCACTACGGGAAGGCCTATCGGGCCGGAGACGCGTATCACCGCGATCCGTTCGCGATCGACGTGAGCGTCGGCAAGACCGACGCGCTCTACAAGGCGCACAGCTACCACACCAAGGTTCCGCATCTCGCCATCGTCCCTTCGATCCTCCACTACACGAAGCCCGGCGAGATCGTGCTCGATGGGTTCTGCGGCTCCGGCATGACTGGTGTCGCCGCCCTGTGGTGCGGAGCGGCTCCCGAAGCCTACCGCAAGGAAGTCGAAGGCGAATGGAAGCGCGAGGGCCTCCCTGCTCCTCAATGGGGTGCGCGCCAAGCCGTGCTGAATGACCTGTCGCCTGCGGCCACAATGATCGCTGCGGGATACACGCTGCCGTTCGACATGGATACCTTCACATATCGTGCACAGCAGATCCTCGACAGCGTCGAAGAGGAACTTGGCTGGATGTACGAGACGAATCACGCAGACGGCTCAGTGAAGGGTCGCATTAGCTTCACCGTGTGGAGCGAGGTGTTCAGCTGCCCCGAGTGCGCGCACGAGGTCGTATTCGTTGATGAGGCGCTCGACAAGGAAACCAAGCACGTCCGCGACGAGTTTCCCTGTCCGTCCTGCAAGGCGAAACTCACGAAAGACAACCTCGAGCGCAGCTTTGAGACGCTGATTGACGCCGCGTCGGGCGAACCTTGGAAACGAGTGAGATTCCGCCCCGTCCTGATCACCTACAAGGTCGGAGATCGGGAGTTCGAGAAAGTGCCTGACGCGGCCGACGAGGCACTGCTTGCTCGCATCGGGCGATTGCCGACGCCAGCCGCACTGCCGACCGTGGCCTTTCCGATCGACGAAATGGCGCACGGTTCTCGTATCGCTCCCAAGGGATTCACCCACGCGCATCACTTCTTCTTGCCTCGCGCGGCGGCAGCGCTGAGCGCGCTGTGGTCACGGGCGGCCGCCGAGACGGACACGTCGACTCGGCGGATGCTTCTCTGGTTCATCGAACAGGCTGTCTGGGGCCTGTCTGTGATGAATCGATATAGCCCTTCGCACTTCTCGCAGGTCAATCGCGCGCTCAACGGCGTCTACTACATCGCCTCGCAGCACTCCGAAGTTAGCCCTTGGTACATTCTCGACGGGAAGCTCTCGCGGCTGACGAAGGCGTTTGTTGGCTCGAAGCCGCCGGGCGTTCGCGTCGATCAGCACCGGCAGCTGCGCGGCGCTGCCTCTGGTATCTCAGTCCGTTGACTACGTCTTCACGGACCCGCCGTTCGGCGAGAACATTTTCTACGCTGACCTCAACTTCCTCGTCGAGGCATGGCATCGGGTTCGGACGGACGCCACGCCGGAAGCCATCATCGATGAGCCGAAGAAGAAGGGGCTTTACGAGTATCAGGAGCTGATGCGTCGGTGCTTTGCGGAGTACTTCCGAGTCCTCAAGCCTGGGCGCTGGATGACGGTCGTCTTCAGCAACTCCAGCAACGGCGTTTGGCGCGCGATCCAGGAGGCGATGGGTGTCGCCGGGTTCGTGGTCGCGGACGTGCGAACGCTCGACAAGCAGCAAGGGTCCTACCGGCAGGTGACGAGCAGCGCTGTGAAGCAGGACCTCGTCATCTCGGCGTACAAGCCCAGCGAGGCACTCGAGAAGAAGTTCGTCCTGGGCACGACAACCGAGGAGACCGCGTGGGCCTTCGTGCGCGAGCATCTGAGCAACGTGCCGAAGTTCGTCGGACGCGCGACGGAGGGTGAGGTCATCTCCGAGCGGACACCCCAGATGCTGCACGACCGCATGGTCGCGTATCACGTGCAGCACGGCGTCGGCGTTCCGATCGGCGGGCCGCTCTTCTTCGCTGGTCTGGCGCAACGCTTCGCTGAACGCGACGGGATGTACTTCCTCCCCGAGCAGGTCGCCGACTACGACCGACGCCGGGCGAGCGTCTCTGAGGTGAAACAGCTGAGCCTCTTCGTGGTCGACGAGGCGAGTGCCATCCAGTGGCTGCGAAGGGAGCTGACGTCGAGGCCTCGGTCGGCCCAAGAACTCACGCCGGTCTTCATGCGGGAGCTGCAGTCCTGGGCCAAGCACGAGCAGACCATCGAGTTGCGGAATCTGCTCCGCGACAACTTCCTTGAGTACGACGGCGTCCCCCCGGTGCCGAGCCAGATCCATCGGTACCTGAGCACCAACTTCAAGGAGCTTCGGAACCTCTCGAAGGAGGACGTCGAGCTCATCGCCAAGGCGAAGGGACGCTGGTACGTGCCCGACCCCAATAAGGCGCTCGATCTCGAGAAGCTCCGTGAGAAGACGCTGCTTCGCGAGTTCGAGGACTACAAGACCTCGAAGGCGAAGAAGCTCAAGTTGTTCCGTACGGAGTCTGTTCGCGTCGGGTTCAAGGCTGCATACGACGCGAAGGACTACGCCACCATCGTCAGCGTCGCTCAGAAGCTTCCGGAGAGCGTTCTCCAGGAGGATGAGAAGCTGCTGATGTACTACGACGTAGCCAGCATGCGAGTGGGGGAGTAGCAGCATGCTGAAGCGCGGAGACTGGGCCATCGAGACCGCGAGCCAGGCACCTTGCCAGGTCGTGGACGTGGAAGAGGTGTGGGGCTCGCGCGCCTATCGCGTCTGGCTCCCGACCCAGTCGACTGTGCTTCGCGTTGCCGAGCCGCGCCTCGTTCCCTACGGCGCGCGTCCCGCAGACGTGGTCTGCAACGAGCTGGCGTTCGTCAGCGCTGCTGCGAGGATCGCCGACGCGATGGCGCGCGACGCCCTTGTGTCGCCGCTCGAAGGAACCGTCATCCCGCTGCCGCACCAGGTTCATGCGTTGGCGCGCGCGATGTCGAGTGATCGCGTTCGGTACCTCCTCGCTGACGAGGTCGGACTCGGAAAGACCGTCGAGGCGGGGCTCATCTTCCGAGAGCTAAAGATCCGCGGGCTCGTTCGCCGGGTGCTCGTAGTCGCGCCTGCGGGGCTTGTGACGCAATGGGTGCAGGAGTTGAAGACCCACTTCGACGAGACCTTCCGACTGGTGATCCCGAGCGACCTGTCTGCAGTGCGCGAGCTGGTCGGGTTGGACGAAGAGGCGAACGCCTGGCGCCTCCACGACCAGGTCGTCTGTCCCCTCGATTCCGTCAAGCCGCTCGATGCGCGTCGCGGCTGGACCCGCGAGCAGGTGGCCCGCTTCAACCGCGAGCGCTTCGACGACCTCGTCTCGGCTGGCTGGGACCTCATCATCATCGACGAGGCCCACCGGCTTGGAGGGTCGACGGATCAGGTCGCGCGCTATCGACTGGGGGAAGCACTCGGGCAGGCGGCTCCGTATCTTCTTCTGCTCAGCGCTACCCCTCACCAGGGCAAGACCGACGGCTTCCGGCGGCTGATCTCGTTCCTCGACCCGCAGGCGTTCCCAGACGATGACTCGGTGAGTCAGGCGCGGGTCGCGCCCTATGTGATCAGGACGGAGAAGCGACGAGCGATCGACGCGGAGGGCAATCCGCTGTTCAAGCCACGCCGCACACAGCTGGTGGCGGTGACGTGGGGCGCAGGCGGGTCCGAGCAGCAAGCGCTGTATTCGGCCGTCACGGACTACGTGCGGGACGGCTACAACCAGGCGATCCAGGATCAGCGGCGCGCGATCGGCTTCCTCATGATCCTCATGCAGCGCCTCGTCACCTCGAGCACGCGCGCCATTCGGCAGTCGCTCGAGCGTCGGCTCGAGGTGCTCGAGTTGCCGGAGGGGCAGCTCTCGCTCTTCGGCGAGGACATCGGCGACGCCTGGGGCACCCTCGACGGTCAGGAGCAGCTCGAGAGCGTCTTGAAGTCTCGCTTGAAGGGCCTCAAGAACGAGCGGGCCGAGGTCGAGCTACTCCTTTCCGCCGCACGTCGGTGCGAAGCGAAGGGCCCGGACGCCAAGGCGCAGGCGCTGCTCGAGCACGTTCACCGGCTTCAACGGGAAGAAGCGGACCCGCTGGTGAAGGTCCTCGTCTTCACCGAGTTCGTGCCGACTCAGGAGATGCTCGCAACGTATCTC
Source organism: Pseudomonadota bacterium (assembly GCA_016702545.1). Lineage (GTDB taxonomy): Bacteria > Myxococcota_A > Polyangia > JADJTL01. The sequence continues at coordinate 51,574 of JADJDT010000042.1, forward strand.
CAGGAGCGCGGGTTCCGCGTGACCTGCTTGAACGGCTCCATGGGGCTCGACGAGCGCCGCTCAGTGCAACGCGCGTTTGCCGACGACGCCCAGGTCCTCATCTCGACGGACGCCGGTGGCGAAGGTCTCAACCTGCAGTTCTGTCACGTCATCGTGAACTACGACCTTCCGTGGAACCCGATGAAGATCGAGCAGCGCATCGGACGCGTCGACCGCATTGGGCAGAAGCATGTCGTTCAAGCGCTCAACTTTGCGCTGCAGGACACCGTCGAGTTGCGAGTGCGCGAGGTGCTTGAGGCGAAGCTCGCAAAGATCCTCGAGGAGTTTGGGGTCGACAAGCTCGCGGACGTCCTGGACTCAGAGGAGGGCGGCCCCGACTTCGAGGATCTGTACGTCGCGGCCATGCGCCAGCCCGACAAGGCAGTTGAACGGGCAGAGGCCCTGGCAGCCGAGCTGAGGAGCCGTGCCCTGGCAGCCAGGGACGGGACCAAGGTGCTTGGCCCCAGTGAGCCGCTGAGCCCCGAGGCTGCCCAGCGCCTGGCGGGACACCAAGTCCCGTTCTGGACCGAGAGAATGACGCTCGCCTACCTTCGAAGCCGACGCGACGTGGGCGCACGCGTCGAGGCAGACGACGTCGGCTACACGCTGCGCTGGCCGGATGGCACGGAGCTGGCGCGGGCGACCTTCGCCCCCAGCCAGGCACACGGGGCACGCCACGTCACGCTCGAGGAACCTCACGTGCGGGGGATCGCAGCGCAGCTCGGCTTCTTTGCGCCGGGCAATCCGATCACGTCCATCGTGATCCCCGAGATCTCCGACAAGGTGAGCGGGCTCTGGTCGCTCTGGCGCGTCGCGCTCGACGGCGGCGGAAGTCGAGCACGCAGGATTCTGCCGCTGTTCGTAAGCGACGACGGACGAGTGCTAGGTCCCACGGCGCGAGTCGTGTGGGAACGAGTTCTCGAACTCGACCCTGACCACGTGCGTCTCCGGCCGGCTGCGCTGGTCGGCGAGCCGGCGCGAGCTGCGTACGAAGACACGCGGCGTCGCGCGGAAGAGGCCGGGCGTCCCCTCTACGACGAGATCCTCGGCAACCATCGCCGCTATCTCGAGCAGGAGAAGCAGAAGTCGGCCCAGGCCATCTCCTCGCGGCGCCGCGCAATCGAGCGCATCGGACTGCCGCAGGTTCGCGACCACCGCCTCGCCCAGCTTGTTGAGGAGGAGAAGACGTTCGCTGCTGATCTGGCCGCACGGTCGTCGGCGCTTCCGGAACTCAGCGCCATTCTAGTTGTGCGAGTGGCCGCGCTCGGGGAGCTGTCATGACAACCGGCGGCGGCCTGAGCAGCTGGCGCGATCCGATCCTGGCTCACTTCACCAAGGAGATCGCGACGGTCGCTCGGCTGACCATCGTGGCCGATCCCGATCGGCTCCTGAGTGAGGAGGCCATCCTCGACGGCATTCGTGCGCGCGGCTTCGACCTGATTCCCTTCGAGGATCACGTTGCCTTCCGGTTCGCGTACGAGACCCGCTATCGCCAAGCGTGGGATCGCGGAGAGCCGACCAACCTGGTCGTCCTGCTTCACACGATTCATGAAGACACGAGCAAGCTCCCGTTCGATCTGCTCGAGTGTGCCCAGAGGGAGCGGAGGCTTCTACGGTTCAGTCGCGCCGAGCTTTTCCCGAACCTCTCTCCGGCCGTCTTGGACGAGCTCGATAGCAGCACTTTCGATGCGCTTCACCGGGCGCTTGCGCTGAACGAACCGGGCGCGCTCGGCGACAACGCGACGAAGGACTTTCTCCTTCGTCATGTCTTCGAGATCTCGCCCGAGCAGATTCGCACCGCCGCCGATCTCGTGCGTGTCCTCCTGCGGCGTCACTACCGTGCGCAACAACTTCCGGCGTGCCTCGATGCTCGGCTCATCGCGTTGCTCGAGGAAACCAAACGTTTCGCCACCTGGCCGTTGCAGACGCTCGTCCCGCATCGGGAGCAGTTCTTCGCATTCCTGCAGGAGCGATGGCCGCTGTTTGTCCAGCGCCGGAAAGTCAGCGGCGACCGCGTTGCAGAACCTGTCGAGCCGTACGGCTTGCGCGTCGCCGGTCCGACTGACCTGCCCTTCGAACACGAAGACGTCCGCGTGTACATCGATAGCCTGTTTCTTGAGGGGATTCTCGCTCCCACGGCGGTGCTGCCGAAGGCCTCCGTTGAAGGGACCTGGCTTGCGGTCGGCGTGCGGGGGGACGAGGTCGAGGATGCTCAGCTTCGCTTCGCGCGGCTCACGGAGGCCCTTGAGCACAGTCTGCCCGGTGAGGCGGATGGCTACCGTGCCTGGACGGAGACGGCGTGGCGTTGGGCCGAGTGGAGCGCGCTGCGATGGACGCTGGGCAGCCGAGCGCTCGAGCCCCGGTCTGGCGCCATCACCGCGCTCGAGAAGCGTGTCGACGACACCTTCACGCGCTGGATGCTCGCGCACTACGCATCCCTGCACAACGTGTCGTACCTGCCGCTGCCGGTCATGGTGCATCACGTCCCGCGCTACCTTGCGCATGGCTGGACGCCGGCCTCTCGAGGGGGAACGACCTCGAAGCGAATCGCGTTGCTGGTCATGGACGGGCTCGCGCTCAGCCAGTGGACGCTCCTGCGAACGCAGCTCGCGGGTCGTAACCATCGCCTCAGCGAGCACGCCATCTTCGCGTGGGTCCCCACGCTGACCTCGGTCTCGCGCCAGTCCATCTTCGCCGGTGAGCCGCCGTTCTACTTCTCAGGAAGCCTCGCAACGACGCACAAGGAGGAGGCTCATTGGCGGCGCTTCTGGGAAGACCGCGACGCAAGCCGCGCGGAGGTTGCGTACATCTGCCAGAAGAGCCAGGAGCCCGACGAGCGCCTTCTCGAGCGGGTGAAGGAGACGGCCTCGCAACCACGCTGTCGCGTGCTGGGGATCGTCGTCGGAATGGTCGACCAGATGATGCACGGAGCGGTCACTGGCGCTGAAGGGTTCCACGCGCAGGTTCGTCACTGGGGCGAAACTGGGGCGTTCCAAGGTCTTGTCGAGACCCTGCTCGGGCTCGGGTACGAGGTGGTCATCACCGCCGACCACGGCAACGTCGAGGCCATCGGGTTTGGAAAGCCGAACGTCGGAGCGGTCGCGGACGCGCGCGGCGAGCGCGTTCACGTGTTCGCCGACGACCTCATGCGCGCGAAGGTTCAAGCGCAGTACCCCACCACGCTCGCCTGGCCGCAGATTGCGCTGCCCGACGACTATCGAGCCTTGATTGCCTCCGAACGACGAGCCTTCATCACCGAGGGCTCGCGGAACGTGGGCCACGGAGGCATCGCGCTTGAAGAACTGTTTGTTCCCTTCATCACCGTCGGGAGCGCCTAGATGAGCGGCGAACGACGAAAGCTCCTCGGGTTCGACCAGCGAATCCGGCTGGAGTGGCTAGAGGCGGCAGCCGGGCACGCCGCGAGCGGCAAGAGCTACGACGAGATGCGCGACGCCCTCCTAGATCTCCTCGACGGGGTGGTCGGCGGGCGGCGCTACGCCAGCGCGCGCTCAAAGACCGTCACCGTGCTCTGTCGCGTCTGGGGGGCGTAGTTCCCGGAACGGAAGGGCTCCGGGCCCGAGCGATCGAGGTGCCCTTCCAGGTCGATGCTTCCGAGCGCGTCGCCCTGCACTGGGCGATGTCACTCGCCGCCTATCCGTTCTTCTCTGACGTTGCAGCGATCGTCGGCCGCCTTCTCGAGCTTCAGGATGAAGCGCCCATGACGCACATCGTTCGGCGGACCGTCGAGCTTTGGGGCGACCGCGAGAAGGTGCGTGGGGGATCGCAGAAGATCGTCCGTTCCATGGCCGACTGGGGGTGCTTGACCGAGTCCTCGAGCAAGGGCGTCTTCCGTAGACGCACACCACAGCCGGCGGTTCGCGGCGGGCTGGCATCGCTCCTCGCCGAGGCGCTGATCTTCGGCGGCGAGCAGTCCGCTGTGCCGCTTCCGCAGCTCCTTCGGCACCCGGCCGCGTTCCCGTTCCAGCTCGAGGTCACCGCTCACGAGCTGCGCCGGGCCCAGTGCTTTGAGATCAATCGGCAGGGTCTCGACATCGACGTGGTGTCGCTGAGCGCGCGAGCGTAGGCGTGTCCCAGCGTCCGCCGCATGAACAGCTCGCGTGCGCCGTTCGCTGGTTCCTCGACGCCGAGCAGCGCAACACACGGGTGCCGTTCTACTGCGACCCCGAGCGCGTCGGAGCCTTCGCAGTCGCCCCGGACCAACTCGCGGCCGGGGACGACGCAGCGGTGTTCCGCCTCTTCGTCACGCTCTCGATGTACCAGGCGCTGCGCGACGTCGTCATCATGCGGCAGCAGCGGTCGCTGCCGCGCACGTCGATGCGCGTGGTCGCGGACGTTGCCTTCGTGAAGCGGTCGATCGCGCGGCACGGGTGCCCCGTGCTGCGCTCGGCTGACGGATTCGAGAAAGGCTGCGACGTCGCAAAGGTCGGCGGGGTCGTCGACTGCGGCAGGTGCCCCGGCACCGCCTGCCACGTGAAGGATGCAACCGCCGTGTTCAACCGCATGGGGACATGGGCAAGCTGCCCACCTCCGCGTGGCTCCGGCTGTGGAAGGCCGGCGGCGTGCGCGAGGTGCTCGCCGAGGTCTGCCGTGACGAGGCTTCGCCGACGATGCGAGCCGCGCTGCTCGTGGAGCGCTTCGCGCGTGTCCACCGCGTCGGGCGCAAGCTCGCGACGATGTTCGTGAGCGCGCTCTCGACGCCGGCGCTCGCGCCCGGGCTCACGCCCTGGTTCCCGGACATCGACGGCAACGACCTGGTCGTCGTCGACACGAACGTCGCGCAGGCCGTGGACGCACTTCGGGAACAGGGCGCGCCGAAGACCTACGACGCGCGCGAGCGGTGGGTGCGCAAGCAGGCCGCCCAGCTCGACCTGCGCGAGTTCCGGCCGGACCTCCCCAAGAAGCCGTCAGGAGACGCCGGATGAGCCGCAAGAAGAAGCCGACCACATCCCTCGTGCGCTCCTCGGCGGCCGAGTACCTGACCTTCGTGGCGGCCAGCGGCACGGGCGGCGTCGAGGCGGTCTACGCCGACGAGAACGTTTGGCTCAGCCAGAAGATGATGGCGCAGCTCTACGACGTCGACGTGCGGACCATCAACTACCACCTGAAGACCATCTTCACGGACAGCGAGCTGGAGGAGGACGCAGTTATCCAAAGTTTTCGGATAACTGCCGCCGACGGCAAGACGTACGACACCAAGCACTACAACCTCTCGGCCATCATCGCCGTCGGCTACAAGGTCAACTCCGAGCGCGCGGCAGTTTCGCGAGTGGGCCACGCGCGTCGTCGAGGAGTTCACCATCAGGGCTTCGCGATGGACGACGAGCGCCTCAAGCGCGGCGGCTCCGTCCTGAGCGACCGGTACTTCGAAGAGCAGCTCCAGCGCGTTCGCGAGATCCGGCTGTCGGAGCGCAAGTTCTACCAGAAGGTCACCGACATCTACGCCACGTCGGTCGACTACGACGTGACGGCGCAGGCCACCAAGCGCTTCTTCGCCAGCGTGCAGAACAAGCTGCACTGGGCCATCCACGGGCAGACCGCCGCCGAGGTCATCGTCGATCGCGCTGACGCGACCAAGGACCGCATGGGGGGCTCCACACCTGGACCGACGCGCCCCACGGGAAGATCCAGAAGTTCGACGCGGTCGTGGCCAAGAACTACCTGACGGAGCCAGAACTTGCGCAGCTTTCGCGCCTGGTGAACGCCTACCTCGACGTCGCCGAAGACATGGCGCTGCGCAAGCTCCCCATGACCATGCAGGACTGGGAGACGCGCCTGAACCGCTTCCTCGCCGCGACCGATCGCGAGGTGCTGCAGGACGCCGGGAAGGTGACCGCCGAGATCGCGCGGGCGCACGCCGAGAGCGAGTTCGAGAAGTACCGCATCGTGCAGGACCGGCTCTTCGAGAGCGACTTCGATCGTGTCGTGGCCGAGACCAAGCGCCTTGGTGAGGGCACGCCCCGCAAGGGGAAGAAGCCGTGACCCTCGCGCGGGACCACGCCCCGGCGTTCAACGGTCCCGCGCCCCGCCGCGCCGTGCGGGCCCACGTGCGCGGTGCTGCCCGCGCCTGCGCCACGCTCCCGCTCTCGGCGCGCTTCCCGAAGGGGAGCATCCTGCGCGAGGACCGTCTGCCGGTTCCTGCTGAGGCGCTGCGCGAGATCATCATCAACGCTGTCATCCACCGCGACGTCAGCGATCCGAGCTCGTATGTCGCCGTCGCCGTCTTCGACGACCACATTGAGATTCACAGCCTCGGCGGCTTCCCACTGGTATTCGCGCCGAGATGCTTTCGCAGGAGCACCGCTCGATCCCGCGCAATCCGCTCATCGCGGGCGCGTTCCACCGGACCGGCGCCATCGAGGTCTGGGGCCGCGGCACCAACCGAGTCATCGAGGCGTGCCGCGCCTACGGCATCGCGGACCCGAGCTTCACGGAAGTCTCGGGTGGCGTCACGGTGACGTTCAGGGCAGAGATCCTCGCGGGTTCGGGAGACTTGGTGCCTGACAGGCACCAAGTAGGCACCAAGTCGGCACTAAGTCAGCAACAAGTACAAGTGCTCGAAGTTGCTGCAGTGCCTCGACCGTTGCCGGAGCTCATGGTGCCCTCGGGCCGAACTGACCGCACCAAGTTCAGCGACCAAATCTTGCGCCCGCTGCTCGAAGCAAGGCTCGTCGAGATGACCATCCCCGACAAGCCCCGGAGCTCGAAGCAGCAGTACCGCACAACGGCTGCCGGCAGGGAGCTGCTGGCGAAGGAAGAACCATGAACACACCAACGCGCCGACAACCAGCCGGGAGAATGCGGCACCGGAGACGAGCTCGGTGATGTCGAAGGAGGGCCAGATGACGTCCATGACCACAGCGGATCTCGAACAGCTCGTCGAGGGGCACGACCTCGAGGCGAAGCTCGCCGCTGGGCGGGACGGCCGCGGTGAGCTGCCCTCGTCGTTCTTCGAGACCTACTCGGCCTTCGCTAACACCGACGGCGGCATCGTGCTCCTCGGCGTCGAGGAGGTTCCAGACGGCAGGCTGGTCGCCAAGGGAATGACCGAGTCGGCCAAGGTGGTCCGCGCCCTGTGGGACGGGCTCAACAACCCGCAACGCGTAAACGCCAACCTGCTGCGCGAGCAGGACGTCGAGACCCTGGACGTGGAGGGGAAGGCGGTCATTCGCATCGCGGTGCCGCGCGCTTCGCGCCGACAGCGGCCGGTCTACGTCGGCCCGAACCCACTGACCGGCTCGTTCCGCCGCAACAACGAAGGCGACTACCGCTGCCCCGAGGAGGTCGTGCGGCGGATGATCGCGGAGCAGGTCGAGGACACCCGCGATGCCCACGTCCTGCGCGGCTTCGGCGTCGGCGATCTGGACGCGACCACGATCGCCAAGTACCGCCAACGCTACCAGACGCGCAGCCCCGACCACCCCTGGAACAGCCTCGACGAGAAGGAGTTCCTGCGCTCCGTCGGCGCCTTCGGCGGCGACCGCGAGGCCGGCATCGAGGGACCGACCTCGGCGGGCCTACTCATGTTCGGCAAGCTCGTTCCGATCAAGGACGCCTTCCCCAACTACATGCTCGACTTCCAGGAGCGGGCCGACGCCCGCCCCGACAGCCGGTGGGTCGATCGGCTGACCACGGACGGCACCTGGTCGGGGAACCTCTTCGACTTCTACGCGCTCGCCATCCAGCGGCTATTCCGCGACCTGCGCGTGCCGTTCCAGCTCCGCGGCGACACCCGCATCGACGAGACTCCGGTTCACGAGGCTCTGCGCGAGGCGCTCGTGAACACGCTCATCCACGCCGACTACACCGGCCGGGTGTCGGTGCTCGTGGGGGCCTCGGCGAACAGGCCGGCTCGGGCATCCCGAAGATCCAGTCGGCCTGGCGAACCCAGCACTGGCGCTCGCCCGAGATGGTCGAAGAGGTCGAGCCCTACGAGCAGACGATCTTCACCCTGCGCATGGCGAGCCTGCTGCCCGCCGAGGTTGTGCAGGCCCTCGAGCAGCGCTTCGGCGCGGCCTTCGACCAGGCCTCCGAAGTCCAGAAGCTGGCCCTCGTGGCCGCCGCCGTCGAGCGATCCGTCACGCACGCGAGGCTGCGATCGATGACCGACGTACATCCACGGGACGTGACCGTGGCCCTATCGTCGCTGGTGCAAAGGGGCATGCTTGATTCCGGAGGGGCCCACAAACGGACTTTCTACTTCCTGCCCGGGGAGCGGCCGGCGGCCGAGGCGACCCCCCGGTCAGCTTCGAGTTGCCGGGGCTGGAGAGGCGGGTTTTCGAGGTCGGAGGCGAGCTCGAACATAGGAACCCAGCTCCGAACATAACGGGCCGAGCTCCGAACATAAGGAACCCGGCTCCGAACATAACGGGCTCGGGGCGCCGCCAAGTTCGGAGCTAGAAGCCATTGCAGCCGACCTACGCAGTCGCAAGCGAGCCAAGCCCGCAGAGGTCGAGAGGGTACTCTTGCGCCTGCACGGACCGCTTCCTGACCCTGCCTGACCTCGCGCGGCTGACGGGAAGGACCTACGACACGATCAGGGGTCCACTACATCGCGCGGCTCGTCGAGAGCGGCGTCTTGAGTTGCAGTACCCCCACCAGCCTACTCATCCCGGGCAGGCGTATCGCACCGTGGCCGGGAGAGGTGGTGATGGCTGTTGAACACCATCGCTGATAAACGCCAACTTGTTGAATGCTCTCTAACGCTCTCTCCCCGACAAGACCCACAAAAAACGATCTTGGCCGAGAGGAGGCCGCCAAAGACGGCGCTCGTGATCTCTGGCGATGGTCGTGGAGAGCGCGGTCGAGGACGGCGAGCGCGCAGATGCCCGCGAGGACTGGCCAAAAAAGCAGAAGCCCCGAGGGGTTGCCCCGGGGCTTCTGTGAACCAAAACGCCCACCTGAGTTGGTGGACGGGGTAATTTGGCTCAAAAATTGTCTGCCTTGCATCACGCTATCGACAGGCACAACCTGCCGATGTCGTTGCTGTAATGCTGTTAACCAGCGGGGCATGACCTGTCCGCGGCGCGGCCTCCGCGGCGGGAGGATGTCGGCATCGCTAGTAACGCCGCCTTGACTAACGATGGGCGCTGGTAAAGGATGCGTTCCTAGCGCACCGCCCTAGTCACGCCGGCTTTCCCAGCCTGCGCGCCTGGTCAAGCGGGCGTTCCCAGCGGAGCCGACATGCCCAAACGAGCCACCGGACGATACGAGCGGACCACCGTGGGTGGGGAGGAGGTCGCGGCCTTCGTCCCGCACGCGCTGCCGCCCGCGGATCCGCCCATCGTCGTCGACGCCGCCCTGGCCGAGCGCCTCCGTGCAGCGGAGCAAGCGCTCGTTCGCCTCGAGCTGGCCGGGGAGATGGTCCCCTCGCTCGACTGGTTCATCTACGCGTTCGTCCGCAAGGAGGCCGTGCTCTCGTCGCAGATCGAGGGAACGCAGGCGACCCTCGTCGACCTGCTCACGTTCGAGGCCCAGGACGGCGCCGAGCAGAGCGCCGCACCCAACGCTGACGTCGAGGAGGTGTGCAACTACCTCGACGCGCTCGCCCACGCGCGTGCGCATATCGCCGACGCGAACGGCCTGCCGCTCTCGATGCGCCTCCTCAGCGAGACCCACCGGCGACTCATGCGCGGCGTCCGCGGCGCCGAGAAGCTGCCGGGCGAGGTGCGCCGCAGCCAGAATTGGATCGGCGGGAGCCGCCCCGGCAACGCCGCGTACGTGCCGCCACGTCCGCACGCGCTCGGCGAAGTGCTCGGCGCGTTCGAGAAGTACCTGCACGCAGACGACGCGCTGCCGCCCCTCATGCGCGCCGGGCTCCTGCACGTACAGTTCGAGACCATCCACCCGTACCTCGACGGCAACGGCCGCATCGGACGCCTGCTCGTGACGCTGCTGCTCGAGCACTGGAAGCTGCTGACCAAGCCGCTCCTCTACCTGAGCCTCTTCTTCAAGCGGCATCGCGAGGAGTACTACCGTCGGCTCAACGCCGTCCGCATCGACGGCGACTGGGAGGGCTGGCTCGACTTCTTCCTCGACGGCGTCGCGACGATCGCCGACGAAGCGGTCGCCTCCGCACGGGAGTTGTTCGCGCTCGTGGCCGCGGATCGCGCGCGTGTGCTCGCGCACGAGGGGATGTCGGTCGTTGCGCTGCGGCTCTTCGAGCTCTTGCCGCGTCACCCAGTCGTGACCGTCGCATCGGCGATGAAGCTCGTGGACACCACCAAGCCCACCGCGGGGCGGGCGATCGAGCTGCTCGTGGCCGCGGGCGTTCTCGTCGAGACGACCGGCAAGAAGCGCGACCGCTCCTTCGTGTACCGGAGCTACCTCGATCGACTCCGCGTAGGCACCGAGCTCGGTGGCGCACAGGTCCCCGGTCGCTGAAGAAATCGTCGCGGGGCATGTCCCCTTTCACGCTCGGTGGGCGCTTTTCACTCCCATGAGCCTGCTCGGCCTCGTTTCCCTTGCGCTCGCAGCGATATCTTCCGGGACGTGGACACACGCCCCAGTCTTCCTGACGACGACCCGCGATGGGTGCGCTGCGCCGTGTACACGCGGCAGTCGGTCAGGCGCCCCGGCGACGACCCCGCGGTCACATCGTGCGCGATCCAGCGGACGCTCTGCACGGAGTTCATCCGCAGCAAGACCTGGGAGTTCTGGTACCCGATCGCTGAGCGCTTCGACGATCAGGGCGAGAGCGGCGCGACCCTCGAGCGCCCCGGGCTCGCGAAGCTGCTTCGGCGCATCGAGGACGGCGACATCCATCGGATCATCGTCTACCGCGTGGATCGCCTCACTCGGAAGCTCGCGGATCTCGCGCGGCTCGCTTCGCACTTCGAGCGACACCGCGTTCGCCTCACCATCGTGCACGGCAACATCGACGCCGACGCCGGCTCGCTCGCGGGGTAGCAGGTGAACATGCTCGCCACCCTCGTCGAGTGGGAGCACGACATCATCCGTGAGCGCATCGCCGACAGGCGCGGCGCGATCAAGGCGCGCGGCGAGCGGTCCGCCGGGCGCGTGCCCCTTGGCTACCGCACCGACCCAGCCACGAAGCAGCTCGTCATCGACGAAGGGGCTGCGGCCGCGGTGCGTTGGTTCTTCAGCGAGGCCGCGAAGGGCACCACGACGAACGACCTCGTGAAGAAGGCCAACAGGAAGAAGCTGGCCGGCAAGCAGTGGTCATCGCGTGCGGTGCTGCGCCTCCTGACGAACCAGATCTACGCGGGCCATCGCCCCGACGGTGCGCCGGGCCGCCACGCTCCCATCGTCTCAGCGGAGCTGTTCTCGAAGGTGCAGGCGCTCATCGACGGCCGCCGCACGCGCGCACCCACGAAACCAAGCGAGCGCGACGCCGACGAGCAGAATGCGATCGAACTCTTCAATGCGTTCGTGCTGCGCGGGCTCCTCATGTGCGGCACCTGCGGGAAGACGATGACCCCGTCGATGAGTGAGGCGATCACGCCGAAGCTCGTGAAGCGGTTCCAACGGAAGCCGAACGCGGTCCCGCGCTTCTATCGCTGCCGCACCGCAGGCTGCGCAGCCCAGGTGCCGGCGCTCGAGGCCGAGCAGATGGTGCGTGCCGCGCTCGACCAAGCGCCCGAGAGCTGGTCGGCCGAGGACACGGCGAAGCTGGCCACGTACGCGGCGGCATTCGACCTCATGTGGCCCATCAACCAGAAGCGCGTGTTCGGCGCGTGTTGCGCGGCGGTGGTGTGGAACCGAAAACGCGACGGGCTCGACATCGAGCTGATTCCGCACAGCGCGCTCGTGGACGACGACGGGCCAAGCGGTCCGCTCACCCCGTGATCCACGATTCCGCCGCAGACTCCTGCGTCATCAGCGGCGTCGCCACTTGTCGCGATAGCTCGGAGGTTCCTCGATCGGCTCGTCGGGCTCCGCGGTGCGCACGGCGACGAAAGTGCTGGCATCGGCGTCCCTGATCCGGATCGATCCTTTGAGGCGGCCGTCCTTGCCGAGCGTGACGCGGCCCGAGCCCGACATCGGGTCGTACTCCCACGCGGCCCTCCCACGTGAACGACACGCCGGTCTTCGTCGGCTTGCAGTTCACGTCGGCCAGCAGGCAGTGCATGCGCAGCCGATCGCCGTGCCCGGTGAGCGAAAGTAGCGCCGGGCCGAGCGAGTCGAGGAACTTGGCCGACCACTGCGACGTCTCGGTGATCCTCCACCAGCCGCGGTACTCGGACGGGATCGAGTCGAGGTCCATGCGTGCGTCACCATGCCATGAGGACGGGTGTTCTTTGCCAGCGTTCTCTCCCCGGCGGCGAGACCTGAGAGCGCGCGATGGAACACGCCATCGACGTCCTCGCCGAGCTGGCCAGTTAAACGTCAGCGGCTCCGTCCCGCGAAAACGGGCTCCGCTGTTAAACGCTCTCGGTTCCTCTCTCCCCGCGGGCCAGAAGAGAGAGCGCGAACGCCGTCCAGAGCGCCCTCGGCGCGCGCTCCTTCACGCCCGTGGCGCTCTCTGCGCGAACGCTGTCCACGCGTGCGTGGTGCACGCCGAGCGTCGAAGGTCGCGGAAACGTCGGGTAGAAACGCGACGGCCCCGAGGAACGCTCCTTGGGGCCGCTGTTTACTGGCCGGTCGTCGAAGTTCGCACGACCGATGAAATGGCTCCGGCAGAGGGACTCGAACCCCCGACCAGGCGGTTAACAGCCGCCTGCTCTACCGACTGAGCTATGCCGGAATGACCTGGCGCGGGTACTGGCTCGCGCGGAAACCGGACGCAGTATGCCCAGGGGGGTGTTTTGCGTCAAGTTGGTCGCGTGGGTCGCTGCGTGGGTTAGAGTTGCCCATCGGCCGCAGCGGCCGACCCTGGTGGATGAAGCGGATGCTCGTTCGCAAGGCCTGCGTGTGGGCGTACGATGCGCAGGTGCGCTGGGAACGAGGTCGGTTTGGTCTTGCGCCCCGAGCCCGTTTAGGAGTTGGACCCGGAGCCCTGCGAGCACCCTGGATTGCGTCGATCGGCCGCGAGGCCGTGGAGCGCGGATAATAGAATTCGATGACGAGGCTCCTCCCGGCGCCGCTGACAGGAGGAAGTCCCATGCAAGTGCTCTACCCCGCTGCGCCGGGCTCGACGTGCACAAGGACACGGTCGTCGCCTGCGTCCGATGCGTCACCGCCTCGAAGGCACACGAGGTGAGGACGTTCGGAACCACCACGCGCGAGCTGCTGGAGCTGTCGGACTGGCTGGAGTCCTTCGGCTGCACGCACGTCGCGATGGAGGCCACCGGCGTCTACTGGAAGCCGGTCTGGCACCTGCTCGAGGCTCAGTTTGAGCTCGTGCTGGCCAACGCGCAGCACATCCGCAACGTGCCTGGCCGCAAGACAGACGTGAACGACGCGATGTGGGTCGCCGACCTGCTTGCGCACGGCCTCATCCGCAACAGCTTCGTCCCGCCCGCGCAGATCCAGGAGCTGCGGGACCTGACCCGCACCCGCAAGCAGCTCGTGCGCGAGATCTCGCAGCACTCGTTGCGCATCCAGAAGGTGCTGGAGACCGCGAACATCAAGGTCGCCAGCGTCCTGTCCGACGTGCTGTGCCTGAGCGGCCGTGCAATGCTCGCGGCGATCATCGACGGCGAGGACGATCCCGAGCGACTCGCCGACCTCGCGAAGGGCAAAGCTCGCAAGAAACGCGCAGAGCTCATCGAGGCGCTGCGTGGCCACATGACGGCCCACCATCGCACGTTGCTCAGGCTGCACCTCGACCTTATTGCGGCGCTGGAGACGGCGCTCGAGCAGGTCGATGCTGCTGGGAAAAGCGCTGGCACCGATCTCCTACGCGGTCGATCTGCTCAAGACGATCCCGGGTATCAGTGACGTTGTGGCGCACGTCATCGTTGCCGAGATCGGTGCCGACATGTCGCGCTTCCCCACGGCGGGGCACCTCGTCTCCTGGGCCGGCCTGTGCCCCAGGAACGACGAGAGCGCCGGCAAGCGACGTTCCACCAGGGTACGCAAGAGCGGCACCTGGCTCAAGACGACCCTCGTCACCGCAGCATGGGCCGCTGCCCGCAAGAAGGACTGCTACTTGCGCAGCCAGTTCCTGCGCCTCAAGGCCCGGCGCGGACCCAAGAAGGCCATCCTCGCCGTGGCCGCCTCCATCTTGACCGCCGCGTATTAAATGCTCCGCGACGGCGTCGAGTACCGCGACCTCGGGCACGACCACTTCGACCGCCTGGATAAGACCAAGGTGATCAACCGCCTCGTGCGGCGCCTCGGCCAGCTCGGTTGCGAAGTGCAGATCAAGCATGCGGCGTGAAGCTTCATAATAGGCTGGCGGAAATTAGCTTGCCAGGTTGGCGGTCGAGGCGCCCGCGCGGCAAGGCGTGAGGAGGGCGCGTACTGCCTGTACGCAACCGACGAGCAACGCAGACGCGCGGGATGGATCGGCCGCTCAAGTTGGTAAGATAATTTCGGCCAGCCTCCTTAGTCGCCCCAGGAGGGGTTGCGGATTGTGGGCTCCTTGGGCTCCGCGGCGGGGGGCGGAGGGGGTGGCGGCGGTGGTGGCGCGGGCTCGGCCGCCGGCGCAGGGTCGGCTGCGGGCACGGGCGCGGGTGCCGGAGCGGTGGGCGCGGCCGTCGCGGCGGGGCGCGGGGGGGGACGCTTTCTTGGGACGATCGGTCGCGCCGCCGGGGCCGTCGGCGCGGCGGGGGGCGGCACGGCGCCCGCCTTGGGGGCGAGCACGACGTCGATCTTGAGCACTTCGTTGTCGCCGTCGCGCTGCCAGTTGGCGGTGGCGGGGTCGATGGTGTTGATGACGTCGGCGAAGCCGCGCTTGCTGAGGCGCAGCTCGAGCGCCTTCTCGGGCGCCCCGGGGGCCAGGGCGTGCAGGCTGGCCGTTTCGCCGATGCGGGAGCCATCGAGGAAGACGGCCGCGCCCGGCGGGGTGGAGAGCACCTGGATCGATCGCAGCGCGGAGGCGCTCAGGTCGACCGTCAGCGGCAGGCGCGGCGTGGGCTTCTGCTTGGTGCGGAAGAGCTTCTTGCCGCGCAGGTCGAGGGCAATCTCGAGCTCGCGCTCGGGGTCGAGCTCGCTCAGCTCGGTGGGGGTTACCTTGCCGGTGTCGCGGCCCTCGACGATCACGCGCGCGCCCGGCGGGGTGGACTCGACGGTCATGGCCACGCCGGGCGCGGGGGTCGGGCTGGGCGTGGACGTGGGCGCGGAGGCTGCGGTCGCAGTGCCGCCGCCGGTCGTGGCGGGTGCGCCGCCCGGGGCTGCCGGTTGTTCGACCACCGGGGCAACGGGCGCGGGCCGAAGCGCGTAGAACGCCAGCACACCCGCGACCGCCAGGCCGATGAGGAGGGCGGGCACGATCCAAACGGGCGTCTTGCGTCGCGCGGCACGCCGTGCGGCGGGGCCACGGGGCGCGAAGGTCGCAGCGACGGGCTCCTCGGGCAGCGGCCCCGCGCCGGAGGCGGTGTCGGGCAGGGGCACGTCGTGGTCACCGAAGACGATGTCCTCGATGCGCTCCTGTCGCGCTTGGGGGACGGCGTCGGTGCTGAGGGTCGCCGCGGAGCCGAGCAGGTCGGCGAGATCCTGCGGTGGGGCGCCCGCTGTGGGGCCGAGGTCGAAGGGCGGCGCAAAGGACGGCGCCGCCGCGGGGGCGCTGGGGCGCGCCTCGCCCGCGAGATCGGGCAGCAGCCCCGAGTCGGAGCCGAAGGGCTGGAAGGGCAGCTCGTGGCGCTCCGGCGGGTTGCTCGCGGGCGGCGGAGCGGGCGCCGGGGGCGGCAGGGTGCCCGAGGGACCGAGGCCGAGCGCTCGGCTCGGCGCGGGGCCGCCAACCTGCGAGGTCGGCAGCGACTCGAACTCCGGCGCTTGCGCACCGGCGGCCCAGGGCCTTGCCACGGCCGGCGTCGGCAGGTCCACCGCGCGCAGTCCCTCCTCCGAGGGCGTCGCGACCTTGGTCGGCGCTTCCCGGAAGGCCTCGCCCCGTTGTTTGCGCTCCAGCACCTGCTGCAGCATCGCGCGGCTCTCGGGCGGGAGCTGGTCGAAACGCACGCCCATGCCCGGCTGCGAGCCGCTCTGGGCCGGAGCGTGCTCGCGGACCCAGACCACGGTGCCGCTGCCCGACAGCAGCGGCGAGCCGTCCTGATACTGAAACTCGAAGGAGACGTGCGTGCCCGTCGCCAGTGGCTTGGGGGTGCGGATGAAAATGCCGGCGTCGCTCACATCCGCCGCGTAGCGCTCGGCGAACTGATCGATCGTTGAGCACCTGAACTTGATCTTGACGGTGACGGCCGTGAGCATCGTGTGGAAGCCTCCCGCAGACGCCGGCATGCTAGCCCAGCCGGCGCCGCGTTGGCAAATCGTTGAGCGTCCGATCGAAGAGCGTAATATGCAGTCGCGCAAGGCTTTTCCTGCTCCTCCTCGGGGTCGGGGAGGCTGGACGAGGCCCCGCTCGGCGCGCTACGCTGCCAACCGCTTGTTCCGACGCGTTCTCATCGCCAATCGCGGCGAGATTGCGGTGCGCGCGATCCGCAGCTGCCGCGAGCTGGGCGTTTCGCCGGTAGCCGTCTACTCCGCCGCGGACCGCAGCAGCCTCCACGTGCGGATGGCGGACCTGGCGCTGCCGATCGGGCCGGCTCCGGCCCGCGAGAGCTACCTCGACGGCGATCGCATCCTCGATGCCGCGCGGCGCAGCGGCGCGGAGGCGATCTACCCGGGCTATGGCTTCCTGGCCGAGAACGCCGAGTTTGCTGCGGCCTGCGCGGCGGCGGGGCTGGTCTTCGTCGGGCCGTCGCCCGCGGCGATGCGGCAGATGGGGGACAAGATCGCCGCGCGCGAGCTGATGTCGCGGGCCGGGGTGCCCGTGGTGCCGGGCGTGCACGGGGGCGGAGCGGAGGGCGAGGCGGGGGTCGGGGACGCGGCGCAGGCGCTGGTGGCGGCACGCGCCCTGGGGCTGCCGGTGCTGGTCAAGGCCACGGCCGGCGGTGGCGGCAAGGGCATGCGCGTGGTGCGGACCGAGGAGGAGCTCGCGCGCGCCTTCGAAGCGGCGGGGCGCGAGGCGCTGGCGGGGTTCGGCGACGGTCGGCTCTATCTCGAGCGGCTGATCGAGCGGCCGCGGCACATCGAGATCCAGGTGCTGGCGGACGCGGCCGGCACCACGTTGCATTTCTTCGAGCGCGATTGCTCGCTCCAGCGACGCCACCAGAAGGTGATCGAGGAGACGCCGAGCCCCGTGCTCGACGAGGACACGCGCAGCGCCATGGGCGAGCTGGCGTTACGCGCGGCCCGCGCCGTGGGCTACGTCGGTGCCGGGACGGTCGAGCTGCTCTTCGACCGCGCGTCGGGCAGCTACTACTTCCTCGAGATGAACACGCGCCTGCAGGTCGAGCACCCGATTACGGAGCTCTGCTGCGGGGTCGATCTGGTGCGCGAGCAGCTCCGCGTGGCGGCCGGCGAGCGCCTGCGCTGGACGCAGGACGCGGTGCGCCCGCGCGGCGCGGCGATCGAGTGTCGCGTCTACGCCGAGGATCCGGTCACCTGGTTGCCTAGCCCCGGTCGCATCAGCGCGTTGCGGCAGCCCGGGGGGCCCGGGGTGCGCGATGACTCGGGCGTCTACGCCGGGGCCGAGGTCTCGAGCTACTACGATTCGCTGCTGTCGAAGCTCTGCGTCTGGGGCGAGGATCGCGCCCAGGCGATGGCGCGCCTGCGGCGCGCGCTGGGCGAATACCGCGTGGCGGGGATCGCCACCAATCTGCCCTTGCTGCGGGCCGTGGTCGCGCACGCGGCCTTCGCCGCCGGCGACTACGACACGGGCTTCCTCGAGCGGCACCGTGGCGAGCTATGCGCGGCGCAGGAGGGTGCGCGGGCCGAGCCGTCGGCGATGGCGGTGGCGGCGGTGGCGCTCGAGACGGTCTGGGGCCCGGATGGTGCCGCGACCCGCGAGCGGGCGGCCGCGGGTCAGGCGGACGCCGACGGCGTCGTGCCCTCGCTCTGGCGACGCAGCCTGGGTTGGCCGCGTTGACGCCCCCGGTGGGCGGCGCGTCGGGCGCGTGGCGCGGGCGCGCGGCGCGGGGCCCGCGCGGGCCGAGGGCGGGGGCGGGGTGATCGAGCGGCTGGCCGTGATTCCGGCGCGCCTGGGTGGGCAACGTCTGCCGGGCAAGCCCCTGCTCGAGCTGGCGGGCGCGCCGCTGGTCTGGCACGTGGCGCGGCGCGTCGTCGCGGCCGGGGTGGCCGACTGCGTGGTGGTGGCGACCGATGACGCGCGCATCGCGGCGGCCGTGGCCGGCAGCGGGGCCGAGACGGTGGTGGACAGCGCGCCCTTCGCTTGTGGCACCGACCGCGTGGCCGCGGTGGCGCGGCGGCGGGCGGCGAGGTGGGTGCTCAACGTGCAGGGCGACGAGGCGCTGGTCGCGCGCGTGCACCTCGAGGGGGCGTTGGCGGCGGCGGGGTGGGGCGAGCTCGGCACCGTGGCCACCCCCTGCGTGCCGCGCGGATGGCTCGACGATCCGCACGCGGTGAAGGTCGCGCTGGCCGAGGACGGGTCGGCGCTGGATTTCGGGCGTCAGGCACCGCCGGTCGCGGGCGGGCGCTTGCTCTTGCATCTGGGGGTCTACGCCTTCGCGGCGCCCGCGCTGCAGCGCTTCGCCGCGCTGGCCCCGAGCGAGCGCGAGCGCGCCGAGCGGCTCGAGCAGCTGCGCGCGCTGGAGGCCGGCTGGACGATCGCGGTGACGGCCGTAGACGTACCGGCGGGCGCGATCAATACTTCCGCCGACCTGCCCGCCGTGGAGCGAGCGCTGCGCGGCGATGAGACGTCGCACCAGCCGCCTTCGAGCGGTACGGGCCGCTGAGAGCGGCCGAGTGGTGCGGGCGGTCAGCGGTCCGTCCCAGGAGGCAGCGGCGTGGCCAACAAGCCGACCAAGATTATTTTCGTGACGGGTGGCGTGGTGTCGTCGCTGGGCAAGGGCCTGGCCTCGGCGAGCATCGGTGCGTTGATGGAGAACCGCGGGCTCAACATCACGCTGCAGAAGCTCGACCCCTACATCAACGTCGACCCCGGCACGATGAACCCGCTGCAGCACGGCGAGGTCTTCGTCACCGACGACGGGGCCGAGACCGACCTCGACCTCGGTCACTACGAGCGCTTCACCACCGCTCGCATGAGTCGGAAGAACAACACGACCACCGGGCAGATCTACTTCGACGTGATCACGCGCGAGCGCCGCGGCGACTTCCTCGGCGCGACGGTGCAGGTCATTCCGCACATCACCGACGCGATCAAGGCCAACATCCTGCGCTGCGCCGAGGACGTGGACCTGCTGATTTGCGAGGTCGGCGGCACCGTCGGCGACATCGAGAGCCTGCCCTTCCTCGAGGCCATCCGGCAGCTGCGCATCGAGCTCGGACCCCAGAACAGCATCTGCATCCACCTGACGCTGGTGCCCTACCTCGGCGCGGCCGGCGAGCTGAAGACCAAGCCGACGCAGCACAGCGTGCAGCGGCTGCGCGAGATCGGCATCCAGCCGGAGATCCTGCTCTGCCGCACCGAGCGGGCGCTCGGCCTCGACCTCAAGCGCAAGATCGGGCTGTTCTGCAACGTCGGGCCCGACGCGGTGTTCGAGTCGCGGGACGTGCCCGTGATCTACGAGCTGCCGATCGCGTTCTATCGCGACGGTCTCGACGAGAAGGTGGCCGAGCTGCTCAATATCTGGTCGCGCGGCCCGCGCCTCGAGCGCTGGGAGCGGATCGTCGAGACGATTCGCCGCAGCGAGCGCGAGGTGGTGATCGGGGTGGTCGGCAAGTACGTCGATCTGATCGAATCCTACAAGAGCCTCAACGAGGCCATCACGCATGGCGGTGTGGCCAGCGGCTGTCGCGTGGTGGCGAAGTACATCGACTCGGAGCGCATCGAGCGCGAGGGCCCCGAGGAGCTGTTGGCGGGGCTCGACGGCATCCTGGTGCCGGGCGGCTTCGGCGAGCGGGGCACCGAGGGTAAGGTCACGGCGATCCGCTGGGCGCGCGAGCACAAGGTGCCGTTCTTTGGCATCTGTCTCGGCATGCAGCTCGCCGTGGTCGAGCTCGCGCGCAACGTCGCCGGGATGACGGGAGCCAACTCGACCGAGTTCGACCCCGAGACGCCCTTCCCGGTGATTCACCTGATGGAGCAGCAGCGCACGGTGGCCCGGAAGGGCGGCACGATGCGGCTCGGCGCCTACCCCTGCCGACTGGCCAAGGGCACGCAGGCGGCCCTGGCCTACGGGGTGCGCGAGATCTCCGAGCGCCATCGCCACCGCTACGAGGTCAACAACGAGCTGCTCAAACAGCTCGAGGCCAAGGGCATGGTGGTCTCCGGCAGCAGCCCCGACGGGGAGCTGGTCGAGATGGTGGAGCTCCCGGAGCATCCCTACTTCGTCGGCTGCCAGTTTCACCCCGAGTTCAAGTCGCGCCCCACCGAGCCGCACCCGCTCTTCGCGCGCTTTGTCGGCGCGGCGCTGCAGGGGCGTATCCAGCGCGATGCCGGTCGCGCCGCCGGCGGCGCCGAGCCGACCCGCGCCAGCGAGCCGTTGACGCTGCACTGAGCGAGCGGCGCCGACGGTGACGCGGCTCACGACCACCCCTGAGAACGAAAGAGCGCGGGGCGCTGCGGGCGCGCTGCCGGCAGGCGGCGGCAGCGCTGCGGCCTGGCGTGGCTGGCGCCGACGCCGCCGGCACGATGCGTTGTTCGTGCTCGGCCGTGCCTTGCTCGCGCTGTGGGGCCGACTGCCCGGGCGCTGGGCCGTGCAGGCCGGCAAGGGGGTCGGCCGCTTGGCCTGTTGGTTGGCCGTGGCCGAGCGGCGGCGGGCGCTGCGACAGCTCGCGGCGGTCGGGCTTGGCGCCTCCGCGCGAGAGCGCAGGGCGCTGGTAAGCGAGATGTTCGAGCGGCTGGGCGAGGCCCTGGCGCAGTGTCTGATCTTCGTGCGCTCGGCGGGGGAGGCGCGCGCCTCTCTCAGCTTCGTGCTGACGCCGCGGGCGCAAGCCGCGCTGGCCGAGGCGCGGGCGGCGGGTCGCGGCGTCGTGCTCGTGGGCGGCCACCTCGGCAACTGGGAGCTCGTGGGTGCCGCGCTGGCGCGTGCGCTGCCGCTGCAGGTGCTGGCGCGGTCGAGCTACGACCCGCGCTGGACGCGGCTGATCGCGCGCTGGCGTGAGGCGGCGGGGGTCGGGTCGCTGTGGGTCGATCGCCCCGGGGCCTTGCGGCGCGCGCTCGCGCTGCTGCGCGCCGGTGGTGCGGTGGGCCTGCTGATCGATCAGCCGCTGCGACGAGGCGGGTGCCTGGTGCCCTTCTTCGGGCGCCCGGCGCCGACGAGCACGCTGGCCGTGGCGCTGGCGCGGGCCACCGGCGCAGCGCTGCTGTTGGCCTGCCCGCTCGCCCGTCGCGCGGCCGAGGGCGGGCGCGGGGGAGGGGCGACCTTCGGCGCCGTCACCGAGGTCGAGGTGACGCCGATCGCGACCTCGGACTGGACGGAGGGCGGGCGGGACGCTCTCCCGCGGGCGATGGCGCGCCTGACCGCGCTGCTGGAGCAGCAGGTGCGGGCCGATCCCGCGAGTTGGTTGTGGAGCCTGGATCGCTGGCGCCTCGACGACCGCTCGACGTCCGGCCTTGAACCGGTGCGCTGTACTAAGCCATTGACAAGCAAAGCAAATTGCGTACCACGGCGCTAAGGACCCGCTTTACACCCGGGCGAGTCGATGATAGCTTGGCATTTGCTGCGGTATTGTATGCACTTACCTGCCTTGGTGGATGTCGGGGTGGACGCTCGGCGGGGGCGGTGCAGGTCGATGCGGCGCCGGCGGCGGCGTCTTCTGAGGTAGTAGAGATTACGAAACTGCGGCTGGCGCTGCCGGGTGATGGCGTCCAGCTACGGGCGCAGCGGGCGGGCTGGGACGCCGCCCGGCGGGTGGCCACCGGCGAGGGCCTCGTGCTCGAGGGCGAGGCGCTACGGATCGAGGGAGATCGCTTTGAGCTTGCGCGCGACGGTAGCTTGCTGCGGGCGTGGCGGGTCGCCGTCGTGGTCGGCGCCGATCGGGCTGCTGCTGCTGCTGCTGGCGGGCGTGGCGGGCCCCTCCCCGGTGCGCGCGACGACCGCGGC
The DNA here is from genome assembly GCA_016702545.1 of Pseudomonadota bacterium. Taxonomy (GTDB): domain Bacteria; phylum Myxococcota_A; class Polyangia; genus JADJTL01. The sequence continues at coordinate 73,725 of JADJDT010000042.1, forward strand.
GACGCCGCTCCCGAGCGCGGTCAGGCCGGTGGCGGGGCGCGGCGTGCGCGTCGGGACCGGCGCGGGGCTGGCCCTGCAGCTCCACGCCGATCGCCTGGTGCTGCGCCCTGAGGCCGGCTGCACGCTGGGGCAGGCGTGTGCCTCCGAGATCGAATTGGCGGGCGCCGTCAGCGTGCGCAGCGCGGGCCTGCAGCTGCGGGCGGGTCGCGTGGCGGTGAGCCTGGACGCGCGCGGCCGCCCCTATCGCGTGCGCGCGGTGGAGGGCGTGGTGATGCAGTTCGGCGCGCGGTCCGGACGCGCCGACGAGCTGGTGTTGCTGGCGCATCCGCGGCGGGTGACGCTGCGCGGCAACGCGCGGCTCGAGCACGCCGAGCAAGGGCTGGCGCTGCGCGGCAGCTGGATCGAGGTCGACCTCGAGAATGGTGCGGTGATCGTGCAACGGGCCGAGGTCGCGCTACCATGATCGCGGCGTCGGCGGGACCGGCGCTGTTGCGGGCCAGCGCGTTGACGTGCCGTCTGGGTGAGCGCGTGGCGGTCGATGGTGTCGGCCTCGAAGCCCGGGCCGGTGAGGTGGTCGGGGTGGTCGGACCCAACGGGGCGGGCAAGACCACGTTGCTGCGGTTGCTGGCCGGGAGCTTGCCGCTGCAGGGGCCCACAGGCGCGGTTTGGCTCGATCAGCAGGCGATCGGGGATTGGCCGCTGTGGCGGCGGGCGCGCGCGGGGATCGGGTATCTGGCGCAAGGAAATAACGTGCTGCTGGGGTTGGACGCTCAGCGCAATCTGGAACTGGTGTTGGAGCTGAAGCGCATCAAGGGTCGAGCGCTGCGGCGCGCGCGGGCGCTCGAGCTGCTGACGCTCTTCGGCCTGGTGGCGCAGGCCCGCCAGCGCGCCGGCACGCTGAGCGGCGGCGAGCGCCGGCGCCTGGAGCTGGCGCGCATCGTGGCGCTGTCGGCCCGGGTGGCGCTGTTGGACGAGCCCTTCGCCGGGCTCGATGCGCGGGCGGCCGAGACCCTGGGGCAGGCGCTCGCGGCGCTGTCGCGTGAGGGGGTGGCGGTGGTGCTGGCCGACCACCGCGTCGATCTGCTCGCTGCGCTTTGTCAGCGGGTGGTCTTGATGTTCGCCGGGCGCGTCGTGGCCCAGGGACCGACCGCCGAGGTGCTGGCCCAAGAGGGCATGGGGCGGATGCTGCTCAACCCGGTCGCTACGGTCGAGTAGGGGAATTCATGGCACTCGAGATCAGACAGCAACTCCGACTGACGCAACAGCTCAAGCTCACGCCGCAGCTCCAGCAGGCCATCAAGCTGCTGCAGCTCTCGCGGATGGAGCTTGTGGACATGGTGCGCCAGGAGATGGAGGAGAACCCGGTCCTCGAGGAGCAACAGGACACCGAGCGCGAGCGCGTCGAGCCCGCGCAGGGCGAGGAAGAGCGGCCCCCGGACATGGGGCTGGAGGGGGTCGACAACGAGCCGCACGACCCCGACCGCGCCCCCGATCGCACGGCCGCCGTCGATGTGGCCTCACCGGCCGCGAACAATGAAATGGACTGGGACGCCTACCTCGAGCACTACCAGACCGCGCCGCCGCTGCCCTCGTTTCGCGGCAACTCGGAGGAGGCGCCGTCGCTCGAGTCGACCTACACCCGCAAGGCCTCGCTCGCCGACCATCTCGCCTGGCAGCTGCGGATGCAGAACCTCGACAAGGGGCAGGAGCGGGTCGGGTTGTTGATCATCGGCAACATCGACGCCTCCGGCTACCTGCGGGAGCCGCCGCTCGAGGAGATCGCCCGCACGGCCGGCGTGTCGCTGGAGGTCGCCGAGGCGATGCTGCTGGTGGTCCAGAACTTCGATCCGGTCGGGGTGGGGGCGCGGACGCTCGAGGAGTGCTTGCTGTTGCAAGCCAAGCACGCCAACCAGGACGACGAGATCGTCACGCGCATGATCAAGCACCACATGGCGAACCTCGAGCGCAAGAACTACCCGGCGATCGCCAAGGACCTCGGGCAACCGCTCGACGAGATCATCGAGGCCGTCAAGGTCATCGCTGGCTTCGACCCCAAGCCGGGGCGGATCTACTCCGAGGAGGAGCCGATCTACATCGTCCCCGACGTCTACGTGCACAAGGTCGGCGACAAGTACTTCGTCGTGCCCAATGACGACGGCTTGCCCAAGCTGAAGATCTCGGGCTTCTACCGCCAGGCGATGTCGACCGGTCCGCGCGAGCGGCAGTACGTGCAGGAGAAGTTGCGGTCGGCCCAGTGGCTGATCCGCAGCATCCAGCAGCGGCAGCGCACGATCATTCGCGTCACCGAGAGCATCATCAAGTTCCAGCAGGAGTTCTTCGATAAAGGGGTGGCGTTCCTGCGGCCACTGATTCTCCGCGACGTGGCGGAGGACATCAGCATGCACGAGTCGACGATCAGCCGCGTCACGACGAGCAAGTACGTGCACACGCCGCAGGGGATCTTCGAGCTGAAGTATTTCTTCAACAGCGGCATCAATCGCGTCGCGGGCGAGGACATCGCCAGCGAGAGCGTCAAGCAGAAGATCAAGGATCTGATCGGCGGCGAGAACGCGCGCCAGCCGCTGAGCGATCAGCGCTTGGTCGAGCTGTTGCGCGAGCAGAACATCGACATCGCGCGGCGCACGGTGGCCAAGTATAGAGAACAGCTTAATATTCTTAGCTCGTCGAAGCGGCGCCAACTATACTGAGCGGCGATGCCCGCGAGTGCGCTTGCTTTCGCGGGAGGAAATCGGCTAGGTGGAGCAGCCTTCGCTGGCGGGAGACCCGTTCTGGTGGCCCTGAGTCGGGTAGCTTTGATTCGGGTGGCTTTGAATCGGGGAGACGCGCGGCGAGGGGGCAGGTCGGTTGTCGGGACGGGCGCGCCGGGTGGCGATAGGCTGTGAGCGATGGACGACATGCGGATCGCGAACCTGATCTCCAGAGATCGCATCGTGGCCAGTCTGCGGGCGCAGACCAAGGACGAGGCGCTGCGCGAGATCGCCGCGGTGATCGGCGCCGGTCTCGGTGCGAGTGTCGAGCAAGAGATCTGTGATGCCCTGGCCCAGCGCGAGCGCCTGGCCTCGACCGGGATCGGCGAGTTCGTGGCGATTCCGCACGGCAAGCTCGACCGCTTGCCGACGATGGTGGCGGCGCTGGCGCGCAGTCGCGACGGGATCGACTTCGGCGCGATGGATGGGCAGCCGACGCGCCTGTTCTTCGTGATCGTGGCGCCGGGGTCGGCCAACGGCATGCACCTGCGTGCCTTGGCGCGCGTCGCGCGCTTGTGCAAGAGCGCCGACTTCCGCCAGCAACTGCTGCGGGCCGAGGCGACCGAGGCGATGTTCGAGATCCTCTGCTCGGCCGAGCATGCGCTCGACCCGCAGCCGGCTGACGTTCCCTGACGCGGCCACGCCGCGCGCGCGCCCGCCGCACGCCGGCAGGCTGACGGAGCTCGGGTGGAGCAGCTGACGACGATCATCTTCACGGGGGTATCGGGCGCCGGCAAGACCACGGCGCTGCGGGCCGTGGAGGATCTCGGCTTCTACTGCGTCGACAATCTGCCGCAACCGCTGCTCGGCGCGTTCATCGAGACGATGCGCCAGGAGCCCGGCGTGGATCACGCGGCGCTGGTCGCGGACGCGCGCCTACGCCACTACATCCCGGGCTATGCCGAGGCCTACGTCGCGCTGACCGCGCGTGGCCACCTGCTGGAGGTGGTCTACCTCGATGCCGCCGATGACGAGCTGACGCGGCGCTTCTCGCAGACGCGCAGGCGACACCCGCTGTCGAACGACGATCTCTTGGCCGGGTTGGCCGAAGAGCGCCGCCTGCTCAAGCCGCTGCGGGACCTCGCCAGCGTGTGCATCGACAGCACCGAGCTGACGGTGCACCAGCTCAAGCAGCTGGTGCAGGATCGCTATCAACGCGGCACGAGTGGGCTGGTCGTCTCGCTGCTGTCGTTCGGCTTTCGCTACGGGGTGCCGTCGCACGCCGATCTGGTGCTCGACGTGCGCTTCCTGCCCAACCCCTTCTTCATCGAAGAGCTCCAGCCGCTGAGCGGCGAGGACGAGCGGGTGGCCGACTACGTGCTGCAGCAGCCCGATGCCGTCGAGTTCAACGAGCGTACGGTGCAGCTGCTGGAGTTCTTGCTGCCGCGCTATCAGGCCGAGGGCAAGGCCTATCTGACGATTGCGGTCGGTTGCACGGGGGGGCGCCACCGGTCGGTGGCGATTGTCGAGGCGCTGGCGCGGCGCCTCGGCGCGACACGGGCGGTGCGCGTCCGTCATCGCGATGTGCAGCGCTAACAGGCGCTCCGCACGGCCGCGGCCAGCGGGCGGCGGGTGCGGCGCGGGTCGGCCGAGGGTGGGGCGATGACAGAGCGGGGGGGGGAGATCATGGCCGAGTCGCTGCGCGCGGCGGTCGCCGGGGGGACGGGTCTGGAGCTGGGAGGTGCCAGTGCGCGCGGCGTGGCCGAGACGCTGCCGGGTGGGCTGGTGCCCTGCGAGCGGCACCTGACGCTGCGCAACGAGCATGGGCTCCACGCCCGCACGGCGACCCAGTTCGTGCAGCTCGCCGCGCGCTACAGCAGCGCGATCGAGGTCGAGAAGGACGGTCGCGTGCACGACGGCAAGAGCGTCGTCGGCGTGCTGATGCTGCTCGCCGACAAGGGGTCGGGCATCACGGTGCGCGCGCGGGTGAGGACGCCGCTCAGGCGGTCGCGGCGCTCGGGGGAGCTGATTGAGGGGCGGTTCGGCGAGCAGAGCGGCTAGGAGCCTGTCCCTGATTGCACGGCCGTAATCCCGTTGACGTTGACGTTGACGGCGACGGCGACGGCGACGGCTGTTCAGCGGCAAAGCTTGGTTAGCATGGCGACCATACGAGCAAGTAAGTCGCCAGCTTTGTTGTATTCTGCATCTGTAAGGGTCGATAGTGCTCGCCGAGTCGCTAACTGATGCAAACTCCTCGATGCTCGCCTGTCGGCTCAACTGTCGTCGCCGTCGCCGTCAACGACCACGTCAACGAATTCAGGGACAGGCCCTAGGCGACCGCGCGTCCCGCGCGCGACGGTCCGTTTGCACCCCAAGCAGCCCTTCGCCCGTGGGCGGCGGCCAGTGTAGGATGGGCGGGTGCGGCGGCTGCGTGGCATTCCCGGGGCGGAGGGGTTTGCGGTCGGTGAGGCCTTCCTGATCGACCGCCGGCGGCTGCGCGTGTCGCAGCGCAAGATCGCGCCCGAGGGTGTCGAGGAGGAGAGCCGGCGCTTCCTCGCGGCGGTCGAGGCGACGGATGCCGAGCTGCAGCGGATCGGCGCGCGCTTGGCGGCCGTCGGCGGCGATACGCTGATCCTCGAGGCGCACCGCCTGATCGTCCGCGACAAGCACCTGATCGAGCGCACCACCGCGCTGATCCGCGACAAGCGGGTCAACGCCGAGTGGGCGCTGCGCGAGGTCGGGCGCGAGATCCGCCAGGTCTTCGAGCAGGTCGACGAGCGCTACTTTCGCGAGCGGCGCAGCGACGTCGACTTCGGCGTGCGGCATCTGCTGGTCACGCTGATCGGCGACCGGCCGACCGCGGCGCCGGTGCCGGCCCAGGCGATCGTGGTGGCCCACGAGCTGGCGCCGGCCGATATCGCGCAGCTCCATCGGGCCGAGGTGCAGGGTTTCGTCACCGAGGTGGGCGGGCCGACCTCGCACTCGGTGATCATGGCCCGCGCGCTCGGCATGGTGGCCGTCGTCGGCGTGCGACGCGCGACCGCGCAGATCGCCAGCGGCGAGACGGTGGTGGTGGATGGCAAGCACGGCGAGGTGCTGGTCGCGCCCGATCCACCGATGGCCGAGGACTACCGTCGGCTGCGCCGCGAGCGGGCCCAGCGGCTGCACGAGTTGCTGGGGGCTCGGGCCTTGCCGGCGGTCACGCTCGATGGCGCGCGGGTCAGCCTGCTCGCCAACGTCGGCTCACCGGAGGAGGTGTCACTGGCGCTCGAACAGGGGGCCGAGGGCATCGGGCTCTACCGCAGCGACTACCTGCTGCAGGTGCACGCGGCGGGCCTGCCTGAGGAGGATCACCTCTCGCGGGCACGACAGGCGCTGGCGAGCTGCGGCGCGCTGCCGGTGACCTTTCGCACCTGCGACCTCAACGCCAGCTCCGGCAGCGGTGGCCTCGGTGAGGGCGGGGCCGAGGCCAACCCGGCGATGGGGCTGCGCGGCATCCGGCTCTCGCTGAAGCAGCCCGAGGTCTTCACGGTGCAGCTGCGCGGGCTGCTGCGGGCGGCCGCTGGCCAGAAGCTGCGCGTGATGTTTCCGATGGTGTCGAGCCTGTCGGAGCTGCGCGAGGCCAAGAGCCTGCTCTATCGCTGTCGCGATGCCTTGGTCGGCGAGTGCCCGAGCGAGCTCGAGGTCGGCGTCATGATCGAGATGCCCTCGGCCGCGCTGATCGCCGAGCAGCTGGCGCGGGAGGCCGCCTTCTTCGCGATCGGCACCAATGATCTGATCCAGTACACGCTCGGCGTCGATCGGGTCAACGACCGGGTCAATCATCTCTATCGGCCGCTGCACCCGGCGATCCTGCGGCTGATCGCGCGGGTGGCGCAGGTCGCGCGGGGGGCCGGCATCGGCGCGTCGGTTTGTGGCGAGATGGCGGGCGATCCCTTGCTGTCGCTGCTGCTGCTGGGGCTGGGCATTCGGACCTTCAGCATGAATCCGCGCGCCCTGCCGGGGGTCAAGGCGGTCATTCGCAGCGGACGGTGCAAGGACGGCGAACGGCTGGCCCAGCGGGCGCTCTCCCTTGCCACTGCGGAGGAGATCGAGGACGAGGTGCGCGAGGATGGCCGAGATGTTCCCCGAAGAGACCTTTGCCGGCGTCACGGCCGGCGCGAGCGCGGACGAGCCGTGGCCTCAATGAGCGCGCGGTGGGCCCCATGAGGCGGTCGCGGGCGCCGCGACAGGTGAGGGCGGAGGGCCTCACGGTGCGGGCGGCTCAGGCCTCCGACGGGCCCGCGCTGCGCTTGCTTTGGCGCGAGCTCGATCGGGTGCACGGGGAGCTGCAGCCCGGCTTCTTCCGCGCGGCGCCGCTGCCGCGGCCACCGGGCGAGCTGGTGGCGCGCCTGGCGGATCCCTCGCAGGCGCTGTTGGTGGCGGAGCGCGGCGGAGTGGTGGTCGGCGCGGTGCGTGTGCAGGTCTTGGCGGGGCCCCGCAACGGCTGGGCGCGGGCGCGGCCGCGCGGCTACCTCGACGACCTGATCGTCGCGGCAGACGAACGCCGGGCGGGGGTGGGCCAGGCGCTGGTGCGGGCCGCGATCGAGGCCTGTCGTGCGCGCGGTGCCGAGCAGGTCGTGCTGACGGTCTGGGAGGGGAACGCTGCGGCCGATCGCGTCTACCGGCGCCTGGGCTTTCGCGCGGCCAATCGCGTGCTGGCGCTCGACCTGGACGCCAGCGCGGCGGGGTGACCCGATGAGGGGCGAGCAGGGCTGGTCACCCGCGGCCCTGTCGCTCGTGCGGACCGTGCGGACCGTGCGGACCGTGCGGAGCGTGCGGACCGTGCGGAGCGCGTGGGGTCTCGCGGGGGCGCTGCTGCTGGCGCTGCTCAGTCTGGGGAGCGCGGCGCGGGCGGACGACCTTTCGCGGCGTTGGTACACGCTGACGACGCCGCACTTCGAGGTGCATTACTACGTCAGCGAGCGTTACAGTGAGGCCGCGGTGGCCCAGTGGGTCGCCGCCGCGGCTGAGCACGCCCACGCGGTGCTGGCCCCCGAGCTGCGGCACTGGCCGCGGGGTCGGACGCAGATCGTCGTCACCGACCGCACCGACGGCGCCAACGGATCGGCCTCGGTCCTACCCTACAACGCGATCCAGGTGCTCGTGGCAGCCCCCGGCTCGCGTGAGACGCTCCACGACTACGACGACTACCTCTTCCTGCTGCTCGTCCACGAGTACACGCACATCCTGCACCTCGACACGATTCACGGCCTGCCGCGGCTGGTCAACGCCGTGCTGGGCCGCACCTGGATCCCCAACCAGCTGCAGCCGCGGTGGTTCATCGAGGGGCTCGCGGTCGTCGAGGAGACGCGACATACGAGCGGTGGACGCAACCGCGCCGCGCTGCACGACATGATGCTGCGCGCGGCGGTGCTCGAGCACCGCTTCCTGGAGCTCGACCAGATCTCGTCGCTGACCCGCCACTACCCGCGGGGCACGGTGCCCTACCTCTACGGTGGGCGCTTCCTGGCCTTCCTCGCGGCCCGCTACGGCGAGGACAAGCTGACCGCGATCAGTCACCGCTACGCCGGACGCCCGCTGCCCTACGGCCTCAACAGCGCGGCGCGCGCGGTCTTCGGCCAGACCTTCGAGCAGCTCTATGAGCAGTTCAAGGAGCACCTGCGGCGGCGCTACGCGGCGCAGCGGGCCGCGGTCGAGCGTCGTGGCCTGACGCCCTTTCGCCGCGTCACCGATCACGGCTGGGTGCTGACCTCGCCGCGACTGACGCGCGATGGTCGCGAGCTGGCGTTCATCGAGGGCGATGGGCGACGCCACGACGTCGTGCGCATCCTCGACCTCCAGAGCGGGGCGACCCGCGCGCGCCTACACCACGTCGGCGGCGACACGGTGGCGCTGACGCCGGATGGACGGCAGGTGGTCTACGACCAGCCGGTCTTCTGGCGCACCTACAATAGCTTTCACGACCTCTACGCGCGGCGGCGCGGTGATGGGGCGGTGCGGCGGCTGACGCGCGGGTTGCGGGCGCGCGAGCCGGACGTGTCGCCCGACGGCCGTTGGGTGGCGTTCGTGACGCAAGAGCTGGGAGTCAGCAGTGTGCGGCTGCTGCCCTGGGCCGGTGGCGCGCCGCGGACGCTGCGTCGCTCCGCACCTGGGGAGCAGTTCTTCACGCCGCGCTGGAGCCCGGATGGGCGATGGTTGGTGCTCTCGCAGCAGCGGGCGGGTGGGCGGCGCGACGTGGTGCGGCTGCGCGTGGCGGACGGGGCCTTGCGCCCGCTGACGGACGGTCGCGCGCTGGACCTCGATCCGCAGTTCAGCGCCGACGGGCGCCGGGTGTACTTCAGCTCGGACCGCACGGGCATCTTCAACATCTACTGCGCCGAGGTCGAGGGCGGGGCGCTGACGCAGGTGACGAACGTGCTGGGCGGGGCCTTCTCGCCGGCGGTCAGCGCGGACGAACGTCAGCTCTACTATGTCGGCTATTCGGCGCGGGGCTATGACCTGCACGCGATGGCGATCGACCGCCAGCGCTTCCTGCCGGCGCTGCCCTACGTCGACGATCGCCCGCCGCCGACGCAGGCCGCGCAGCAGGTGCTGCCCCAACCACCGGTCGCGCGCCCCTACCAGCCCTGGGGCACGCTCTACCCGCGCGCCTGGGCCTTCGACGTGGCAGACGACGGGGTCGGCCTCAGCCTCGGCCTGCGGGTCGACGGCGCTGACGTGATCGGCCGACATCGGTGGGCGGCGCGCGTCAATAGCAACACCGAGCGCGGGTACGTCTCCTACGCCGCCTCCTATAGCAGTCAGCGCTGGTGGCCCTCGCTCGCGCTAGGGACCAGCCGCGCGGTCGGTCCCCGGGGCGGGGTGGTGATCGATGGCCAGCAGCGCAGCTATGTCGAGCAGAACTACGGGCTCTCGCTCTCGGCGGGGCTGCCGGTGCTGCGGCTGCCCGAGCACGGCGTGAGCCTCTCGCTCGACTACCACGTCAATTGGCTGCGCGCGGCCGAGCCCCTGCACGCGCTGGTGTTGCCCTCGATGCTCAGTCCGCGGCTGCCCGAGGTCGGCCTGCTGGCGGGGGTCGGCATCGGCGTCGGCTACGACAACGTCGAGGCTATGCCGGGTCGATCAGCGCCGAGCGGGTCGGCGCCTCGACGTCTCGCTCAGGGTCGATGCCGGCGCGTTGGGCAGCGAGTTCGACAACACCCAGCTGACCTGGTCCTGGACCGAGTTCGTGCCGCTGCCGTGGCTCGACGGGCACGTGCTCGCCCTGCGCTACGGGGGCGGTGCTGCGCGGGGTGACTTCCGCCGACGCGGGTATTTCTTCCTCGGCGGCTTCCCCGGGCAGGACCTCGTGCGGGCGGTGATCGAGCTCCAGCCGCTGGGTGGCGCGTATCTGCGCGGCTACGATCCGGGCGCGCTCTTCGGCGATCAATACCATCTGCTCAACGTCGAGTACCGCCTGCCGCTGCTGTCGTTCGAGCACGGCCTGTCGACCCTGCCGGTCTACCTCAACTTCGCGCATCTGACCTTCTTCGGTGACCTGGGCGATGCGCTCTTCGGGGCCTTGGCCTGGGATCGGCTCAAGGTCGGGGTCGGCGCCGAGGTGTTGACCGAATGGGTCGTGGGCTACGTCTTCTCGCTGACCCTGCGCTTGGGCTATGCGCGGGGCCTGATGGAGCCCGGGGGCGATCGCTTCTTCGTGCTGGTGGGCAACCGCTACTGAAGGCGCGCGCCGGGCCTCCCCGTGGCGGCGAGCTTGCGGCTATACTCCCCGACGCATGCGTTGCCCCAACTGCCGTCGCGTTCTGCCTGACTACGCGCTGCATTGCGATCATTGTGCCGCGGGCGGCGATCCCGCGCCGGGCGTGGGGTCCGCGCCGCCTGCGCGGCGCCCCGAGGGGCTGGCGTCGCTCGCACGCGGTCCGCTCAAGGATCAGGTGATGACCTCGGCCGAGCCGGAGGACCGCGGAGCCAGCCGCGCGCGGGTCGGCTCCGCGCCCGGCGATCCGTCCGCGGCCGGCGCAGTGCGCGGATCTCGCGACGCGGTGGGTGGCGGTGGGCCCGGCGAGCGGGCGCTGGCGACGCGCGTCGTGACCCTCGACCGCGAGGGTGAGCGGGCGACGCGGCTCGTCGACGTCGAGGTGCCCGCGATGGTCAAGCGCGCGGGTCGGCAGCGCGAGGGCCAGCTCGGAGGGCCGGCGCCGACGGCAGCGGGCGAGCTCGTGCTGCTGGGCGAGCTGCCCGCCTGGATCGGTGGCGTGCGGCGCCAGCTCCATCCGCGCGATCGCACGACGCTGTGGGCGCTCGGCGTGTGTTTCTTGGGCGGCTTCGTGCCCTGGTACCACGTGCGCGTCGAGGGCCTGCTCGCCGGCGTCGAGGGTCTGGGGCTCCTCAGCGCGGCGCAGGCGCTGCTGGCCGTCGGGCTGCTGGTCGGGCGCACGCTGCGGCGACGGTGGGCCCTCGAGCTGCTGGTGGCCCAGACCGTGCTCATCGCGGGCGCGATCGCCGTGCCGGTCTATGAGCTGCTGCGCGGGGCGCTGGGGGCGTGGTACCTCGGCGCGGGGCTGACGGTGGCGGCGGGCGGCGTCGCGCTGGGCTTCAGCCTGGCGCGCTTGAGTCGCCTCGGCGGCGGGTGAGCCGGCGTTCGCGGCGGGGCCTGCGGCGCCTCGCCGCGCGTGGGCGGCTCGTCGACGCGCCCTCGGTCCCCGATCAATCAACCAGCGAGCGGATGCAGCTCAGCGCCTCGGGCGAGCCCCAGTCGCGTTGGTTGACGAAGCGGTAGCGGATCACGCCCTGCGCATCGATCAGGTAGCTCTCCGGGTACTTGTCCGTGCCGTAGCCGTGCGGGACCTGCTGCGCCGGATCCATCAGCACCGGCAGCGCGGGCAGCTTGTGGCGGCTGAAGAACTGCTGCACCGTCGCGGCGCTGTCGTCCGCGCTGACGGTGACCAGCTCGAAGCGATCGCCGGCCAAAGCGCGCTGGAGGCGATAGAGCGAGGGCAGCTCCTCGATGCAGGGGGGGCACCAGGTGGCCCAGAAGTGCAGCAGCACGACCTTGCCGCGCCGCTGACGCAGGTTCTGCTTGCGGCCGTCGAGCGCGGGGAGCGTGAAGTCGCGAGCCGCGCGGTGGGCGCGTTCGGGTTGCAGGGCCTCGCAGGCGCGCGCCGTGATTCGGCCCGTCTGCCCGATCCCGGCGAAGAAGGCATAGACCAGGGTGGCGGCCAGCGCCGCGTAGAGGGCATAGGCCAGCAGGCGTTTCAGCAGCATGGGGCCAAGGGCTAGCACGGCCCGCGGGCAGCGTACAGGGTGGGCGGTGCCGCTCAGCGGTCACCTTGGCGCGCCGCGAGCGCTCTGGGGCGAACTGGTGGGCGGGGGCGCCGCGAGATAAGCTGAGCCCGGACCAGGGCACGGGGTAACGCATGAGCTTCCGCGAGCTGATCAACGGATTCATCGGCCGCTTCGGCGAGCTGGTGGGCGTCAAGTTCGATCCGCTGGACGAGGATGGCTACGCCTCGATGCGCCGCGGCTCGGCGGTGATCGGGCTGAACGTGATCGAGGACCGTGGGGTGCTGATCCTGTTGGCGCCCACGATGCGCGTCCCCGAGCAGGAGCAGGCGACCTTCTTTCGTCGCCTGCTCGAGCTCAATCTGGTGGCCACCGGTGATGCGGCCTTCGCCGTGGACAGCCAGCGCAGCATCGTCTGCTTGCGCGCGCTGCGCGGGTTGCAGGGGATGGACTTCGAGGCCTTCGTCGATCTGCTCGATGCGGTGGCGGCCACGGCCGACGAGTGGAACGCGAAGCTCCGTGAGGAGCTCGGGGTCGGGTAAGGAGGCTGGTGGAAATTAGCTTGCCAGGTGGGCGGTCGAGGCGCCCGCGCGGCAAGGCGCGAGGAGGGCGCGTACTGCCTGTACGCAACCGACGAGCAACGCCGACGCGCGGGATGGATCGGCCGCACAAGTTGGCGAGATAAGTTCCGCCAGCCTCCTGTGCGTCAGGGCGTGATCGCCAGCAGTAGCACCGGGCGCTCGCCGTCGGCCGGCGCTTGGCCGGGCACCAGCAGCACGCGGAAGCGCTGTTGCGGCAGCTGGCGCAGCCCATCGAGGCCCGTCACGACCAGCTTGCGCGCCGCGCGGAGCAGCTCGAGCGCGGGGTCCCCGGCGACCGCGGGTAGATCGAGGCGCGGCGCATCGATGCCGATCCCGAGCAGTCCCGGATCCCGCGCCAGCAGCCAGCGGACCGCGCCCTCGGTCAACCCGGGCCCCGCGACCAGGGTGCCGGGACCCGCGACCAGGGTGGGCGCCGCCTCGCGCGGGGCCTGGGGCGCGGCGGGTGGGAGTTTCGACGATCGGTGCGGCATAGGGCCCGGCGTGGGCCCTCGCGTGGGCCCTCGCGTGGGTTTGGGCGCCTCTTGCCAGCCGGTGCTGATCAGCAGCAGGCAACCGCTGGGGGCTGGTCCCTGGCGCCGCTCGAGCGCGCGCAGCTCCGGGGCACCGACGCCCAAGCGCGTGGCTGGATCGATCCGCAGCACGGTGGCGCAGACCTGACGCCAGCGCCCCGGGGTCGGGTTGGTCGGCGGGGTCGGGTCGATCAGCCACGGGCCCCAGCGGCGACCGTCGGCACCGCGCAGGCCGCCGAGCTCGCGGACGCTCGGCGCACCGGCGGCGCGCGCCGGCAGGCTCTGATAGCCCTGCTGGGCAAGAAACGCCCACCAGGGCTGCGGGTCCTGCCCCAGCGCGCGACCGAAGCTGTGCACCAGCGCGTGCATCGCTTCGGCCTGGTCGTGCTGGGCGCCGGTCTGCAGTTGCCACATCAGCTCGTCGACGCCGCCGCGCTGGCCCAGGCGCAGGAGCGCCTGCGCGACCGCCCGGCGCACGCGCGGATGCTTCTCGCGCTCGATCGCCTGGGTCAGCGGGGGCACACCGGCGGGGTCGCCCAGCCGCCCGAGCGCCTCGGCACAGGCGGCACGGACCCAGCGGTTGTCGTCGTTGCGCAAGCAGGCCGTGAGGAGCGGCAGCGCCGCGCGCTCGCCGCCGTCGCCGAGCACCAGCGCGGCGGTCTCGCGCAGCAGCGGATCCTTTGCCTTCGTGAGCTGCTCAGCGAGGGAGGGCGCGGGGCGCGACCCTCGGCGCGTGCTCTGAGCCCCTGCCTGAGCCTGAGCCTGAGCCTGGGCCTGAGCCTGAGCCTGAGCCTGGGCCTGAGCCTGAGCGCGGGTCGTGCCGGGCGCGCCCAGCAGGAGCATCAGCAGCAGCGGCAGCGCGACCGCGCTCCATGGCCCCGTTCTCAGCATGTCTCGACCTCCCACGGTTCATAGGGACAGACGCCGTCCTCGCTCAGCTCGGCCACGAAGCGCGAGAGTCGCAGGAGGCGACGCGGGCCCTGATCGGGCTCCTCGAAGCGAGGCTGGCAGAGGTAGAGCTGATCGCGGGCCCGCGTGGCAGCGACGTAGAACAGGCGGCGCTCCTCCTCCAGCTCGCTCGGCGTGCGGACCGCCAGCGGCCCGGGGAAGCGCCCCTCCGCCAGACCGATCAGCAGCACCACCGGCCACTCGAGGCCCTTGGCCTGATGCACCGTGCTGAGCGTCAGCGCGTCGTCGGGCGCCTGGCCGAGGCCGGTGCCCTCGGCGGCGAAGCCGGCGACCAGCGACAGCTCGCTGAGGAACTGCTCGAGCGTGTCGTAGCGTCGGCCATACTCGGCGAGCTGCGTCAGATCCTCGAGCCGCGTGGCGGCGTTCGGATAGGTGCTCTCGAGGTGGTCGCGGTAGTGGGTCTCGAGCACGGTCTGGATCAGGGCCGGCACGCCGGCCTCGACGGGCATCCGATCGAAGAGCGCGGCGAGCTGGGTCGCGGCGCGATCGAAGGCCCGCCCGGCGGCGGTCTGTAGCTCGGGGACGCGCAGCAAGGCGGCCGGGGTCGCCAGCGCCTCGTCGGGCAGGGCCCCGGCGAGCACCGTCGGCGTGGCCGTCGGCGTGGCCGTCGGCGTGGCGGGCGCGGTGGAGCGGCGTAGCAGCTCACCGAGGATGCGCTCCGCGCTACGCCGGCCCATGCCCGGCCAGGTGCGCAGCACGCGTTGCCAGGCCAGCGGGTCGCGGGGGTTGTGGACCACCCGCAGGAACGCGATCACGTCCTTGATGTGCGCCTGTTCGAAGAGCCGCAGCCCCGAGCGCACGACGAAGGGGATCTGTCGGCGGGTCAGCTCGAGCTGCAGCTCGAGGCTGTGCGCGTGCGCGCGATAGAGCACCACCATGTCATGCAGCGTCGTGTCGTGCTCGTGGTGCAGCTCCAGCACGCGCTGCGCGACGAAGGCCGCCTGCTGATAGACGTCGTGCAATCGCACCAGCACCGGCAGCGCGCCCGAAGCGCGCACGGCGTGCAGCTGCTTGGGGTATTGGCGCGTGTTGTTGCGGATCGACTTGTTGGCCAGGTGCAGGATCTCCGGCACCGAGCGGTAGTTGGCCTCGAGCTTGAAGATCTGCGCGCCCGGGTGGCGGCGTGGGAAGTCGAGCATGTTCTCGAGGTGCGCGCCGCGAAAGGCGTAGATGCTCTGCGCATCGTCGCCGACGACGGTGAGGTTGCCGTGCGCGCTGCCGCAGATGTCGACGATCTCGCCCTGCAGCCGATTGGTGTCCTGGTACTCGTCGACCAGCACGTGGTGAAAGCGATCGATCAGCTCGGCGCGCGGTCCCGGACACTCCACCAGCAGTCGCCACCAGAGCTGCAGCAGATCGTCGTAGTCGACCAGCCCCAGCGCCTGCTTGCGCGTGGCGTAGCGCAAGAGCACGGGCGTGATCGCCTCGGTCAGCTCGTAGAACTGGGGCGCCTCCTGCCGCAGCGCGTGCTCGAGATCGATGCGGCGATTGACCATGCTCGAGGCCAGGTGCAGCAGCAGCGGGGCGCGGGGGAAGCGTCGCGCATGCAAGGCGGGGCCCTGCTCGGCCAGGCACGAGGCCATCAGATCCCGCGCGTCCTCGCGGTCGAGAATGGCGTAGCCGGGGGTCAGGCCGACCTGCTCGGCGTAGCGACGGAGCACGAGGTTGGCCAGGTGGTGAAAGGTCCCGGCCCACAGCGTGCGCAGCTCGACGCCGCTCAGCGACTCGACGCGCCGCACCATCTCGCGCGCCGCGCGATTGGTGAAGGTGCAGAGCATCAGGTGGCGCGGGTCGAGCCCGCTGGCCATCAGCTGCGCTGCGCGGAAGGTCAGGGTGCGGGTCTTGCCGGTGCCGGCGTCGGCGAGCACCAGGAGCGGTCCCGTACCGGCACAAACGATTGCGCGCTGGGCCTCGTTCAGCTCGCGCTCGAGGTCGAGGGGAGCAACGACGGCGCGCGTCTCGCGGAGGATGTAGCGCATCGACGATGGCGCTGGCGGCTCTGCCTCAGGCCGCCGAGCCGATCTAGGAGATCACGTGCAGGGGGACCTGGCGCTCGATGCACGCGTTGACGGCGCGCGCGAAGACGCGCCAGGCGGCGCCGAGTTGCTCATCGATCATCTCGAGCTCTGACTTCTCGTCACCCTCGCTGTCGCCCTCGTGCTCGACATCGAGCTCGTCGCGCAGCTCATCGAGCGCCGCGAGCAGGGCATGGGCGCTGCCGAAGGACCGGTCGCCGATGTCGAAGCGGCCCTCGAAGTCGACCGGCAGGTAGACGTCGCAGGCGATGTCGTGGGCCTCGAGTCGATCCTGGAAGTCGGTCAGCTGGTGCTCGCTCAGCACCTCCTCGACGTCCGCGGCGTCGTCGCCCTCGGGTAGGTCGCGGACGCCGTACTCCGCCAGCTTCTTGCGCAGGCGAGCCAGTTTCTCGTCGGAGAGCGCCTCGTCGAGCGCCAACAGTCGAAGCTCTGCCATGACACCTACCTCGCGCTGTTGCATGCCTCGCGCGCTCGCAGCCCTGCGCGCGCCCAGGCGGAAACGGCTTGCGATTAGCGCGATCGGATCGGCCTGTCAACCTCGCGACCGGGTGAGGCGACCGGGTGCGTCTGCCCGCTCGGCGTAGCCGGCCGGAGGCGCCCTTGCGTGCGCCGCGAGCGCGCGGTACGCAGACGCGGACGACTAGCCCGAAAACAAGCGCGTTTGGGCGGGGGGCCGTTGGTTTCGGGGGGGGGGGGGCGGCGGGGGGGGGGGGGGGGGGGGGGGGGGGGGCCGCGGGGGTCCGCGGCGCCGGGGGGGCCCCGGGGGGCCCCCGGGGCAGCGGGAAAACCAGAGAGCGCGGGACTTGTTTTGGGACTAGAGGGTGTATGGCATGACGGCGGCAAATGCGGCGGCAGAACGCCTCGGCGGCAAGCTGGCGGGGCTCGATGCGGAGGGGCTGCGCGGCCATTGTGCGCGGCACGTGGCCGAGGCGCGGGCGGCGGCGCGGCGTCAGGCCGACGCCGGGCGACTACAGCGTCCGGGGGAGATCCTGCGCCAGCTCTCGGCGGCCTTCGATGAGCTGCTCACGGCGCTCTTCGCGGCGGCTGGCGCGGCCGAGCTGCCCGTCGCGCTGGTGGCGCTGGGCGGCTATGGCCGGCGCAGCCTCTACCCGCACTCCGACATCGACCTGCTGGTGCTGCCGCATGCCGGCGGCTGGAAACACGTCGACCGGCTGCTCGAACAGGTGGTCTACCCGCTGTGGGACGCCAAGGTGGCGGTAGGACACGCCGTACGCAGCATAGAGGAGACGGTCGAGCTGGCGCGCACGGATCTGACGATGCGGACGGCGCTGCTCGACGCGCGCTTGGTCGCCGGGGACGATGGGCTGTTTACGATGCTGCAGGAGACCGCGCGCCGCGCGTTCTTCGGCCCCGAGCACGTGGCGAGCTTCGTCGAGGCGCTGATCGAGGAGCGGCAGCAGCGTCACCCGCGCTTCGGCGATACGGTCTACCTGCTGGAGCCGAACATCAAGAGCGGCTCGGGGGGCCTGCGCGACGTGAACACGGCCTACTGGGCGACAAAGGCGCGCTTCGGCGTGGCGAATCTCGACCAGCTCGTCGCCGTGGGGGCGGCCTCGACGCGCCAGCAGAGCGCGCTGATCGAGGCGCGCCAGTTCTTGCGCCGCCTGCGCCTGGCGATGCACTTCCAGGCCGGTCGCGCTCAAGACCGCCTGCTCTTCGAGCTGCAGGAGGGGCTGGCACCCCAGCTCTTCGCCGAGGAGGAGATTCCGGGCCGGCCGGCGCGCGCGCGCGAGAAGGTGGGGGTGGCGCCGGCCGTCGAGCGCCTGATGCACGCCTACTACCGCAGCGCGCGCACCGTCGTGCTGGAGACCGATGGCCTGTTGCAGCGCTGTGCCGTGCGGCCGAGCGCCGCGCCGCCGGCGCGCGAGCTGGTCGAGAATCATCTCTGGTCAGTGGGTGGGCAGCTCGTCAGCGCTGCGCCCGAACGGTTCTGGGACGACCCGGCCGAGCTGCTCGCGGTGTTCGACGTGGCCGGGCGCCATCGGCTGGGGATCGGGCGCGAGCTGAAGGACCTGCTGGCCGAGGCGGCGGCGGGGGCGCCGGGCTTGCAGCTCTGGGGCGAGGAGCGCGCGGCCGCGCTGTGGCGCCAGCTGCTGGTCGCCGAGGAGCGCCCCGGTACGCCGCTGCTGATCGAGCAGATGCACGAGGTCGGGCTGCTCAACGCCATGCTGCCGGAGTTCGAGCCCTGCACCGGGCGCGTGCAGCACGACCTCTATCACGTCTACACGGTCGATCGGCACTCGCTCTATGTCGTGGGGTTGCTCAAGGCGCTGCGCCGCGGTGAGCAGCAGGAGACCTATTCGTTGCCGGTGGCGGTGATCCGTGAGCTCGAGGACGTCGAGTCGCTCTATCTCGCCGCCTTGCTGCACGACGTCGGCAAGCCGCTCGGGCGCGGACATGCGCGCAAGGGGGCGCGCTTGGCCGCCGGCGTCGCGGCCCGCCTGGGCCTCGGGCACGAGGCTCAGGACACCGTGGCGTTCCTGGTGCGGCACCATCTCGCGATGCAGCACCTCTCGCAGCGGCGCGACCTCGGTGACCCCGCCGTGGTCAGCGCCTTCGCGCAGCTGGTGGGCAGCACCGATCGCCTGCGGCGGCTCTACCTGCTGGCGGTGGCGGACACGGCGATGACCGCCCCGGGCAACCTGACCTTCTGGAAGGCCTCGCTGCTCGATCAGCTCTACACCAGCACGCATCGCTTGCTGACCAGCGGTTCGCCGCTGGCGCCGCAGGCGACGATCGAGGCGCGGCGCACCGAGCTGCGCGGCGTGTTGCGCGAGAGCTGGGGTGATCCAGCGACGGCGATCGTCGAGCGCTTGCCCGATGACCTGGTCGGCGGGCAGCCGGTCGAGCTGCTGGCACACCATGTCGGCGTGGCGCTCGACCTCGAGGCGACGCCTGGTGGGCGCTTGCGCCTCGGCACGCGCCAGCAGGACGCAGCGACCACCGTGCTGACCGTCTGCTGTCACGACGCGCCCGGCCTGCTGGCGACGATTACCGGCGTGATGTTGCTGCACCGCATCGAGGTGCTGGCGGCCCAGATTTACACCATCCCGGCGAACGGCGACGCCGTCGGTCGGGCGCTCGACCTGTTCTGGGTCACGACGCCGGATCCGGCCGAATTCCGGAGCTGGGTGCAGTTCTCGAGCATGCTCGAGCAGGCGCTCGGCCACGAGGTCGAGCTGGCGCGCCTGGTCGAGCAGCGGATGCGTCCGTCGTTGCTCGGCCATCGGGTGCTGCCCGCCGTGCCGACCCAGGTCATCGTCGACAACGACGAATCGGAGCGCTGCACGATCCTCGAGCTGCACTCGGCGGACGTCTCTGGCCTGCTCTACACGATCACCCACACCCTGAGCGAGCTGGGTCTCGGCATCGATCTGGCGAAGGTCGCGAGCGAGGCCGGGCACGTCGTGGATATCTTCTACGTGCGCGACACGGCCAGCGGGCGCAAGCTCGCGGACGACGCGCGGCTGACGCAGGTGCGCGACACGCTGACCCAGTCCATCGATCGTCTCGTGGCAACCGCCCCGCGCATCGCGCCCCGCCGGCAGGGACAGGAGCTGGGCGCGATGGGGGCCTAAGGACCCGCTCGAAAAAAACTCGATCAACTGGGCGTTGAGGCGCCCGCCGGGCAAGGCGCAGCGACGAAGGAATACTGCTGGTATTGCGAGGAGCTGCACGCAGCCTGGCGGGATGGATCGACGGCCAGATGGATGAGTTATTTTCGAGCGGGTCCTAAGCCACCCGCTCGCTGCGGCACGCGAGGCAGGATCTCTTTGACGCAGACGTTGCTCGAGCTGTTGATCGCCGAAGGTCGGATCCCACTGGCGGAGGTCGCCTCGGCCCGTCTGCGCGCCGAGGGAGCCCTCGAGCCGGTCATCTGCGCCCTGTTGAGCGCGGGGGCCGTCGACGAAGGCGAGCTCGTCGCTGCGCTCACCCAGCGGCTGGGCTGGCCGCTGGCGGCAGAGGAGCGGTTGCTGCACGCCAGCCTCTCGCCGCAGGGCCCGGCGTGGGCGTCGGCGCTGGGGCGCGAATCGGCGGGAGGGATGCCTCCCGGGGCCTCGCGCGCGGGCATTCGGCGGCACCGAGCTGGGGCGAGGGTCCGCTGCTCGAGGAGGCGCTGGCTGCCGTCGGGGTGCTGGTGGCGATGCTGGAAGAGCGCATCGACCCGCAGCGAGCGCGCTCGCGCGAGCTGGCCCGCCTGACGCGCGCCGTGCTGCTGGAGCTCGGCGGCGCGCAGCCGCTGATCGCCCGCGCCAGCCTGGCGGCGCACTTGGCCGGGTTGGACATCACCTTGCGCCAGGAGCTGGGCACGGCGGCCCTGCCGACGGTGAGCGAGATCTTCGCCGTCGAGCCCGAGGGGGGGGCCGGCGGGCTCGGGCCCGTTCTGCGGGCGCTGGGTCGGCAGGCCCTGGCGCAGCCAGGCGCGGAGGGGTCGGGAGCAGGGGCGGCGCCGGCGATGGACCTCGCCGTTGACGCGGTGACCAGCTATCTGGTGCGGATCGGCGACGGCGCTGCCCCGGCGCGGGTGCTGGCGGAGCTGCGGGCGGCGGCCGCCGACGTCGCGGTCATCGAAGGGCTTGCGCGCGTGGCGCAACGGGCGGAGAGTCGCCCTGCGGGCGGTGCGGTGGCGGCGTCGTCGTCGGAGGCGCGCGGCGGTCCGCAGCAACCCACAGACTCGAACCCACAGATTCGGGAGTCCACGAGCGATGACGCTGGAGACGCAGATCCCCCTGTGCTTGACCTTTGACGACGTCTTGCTGGTGCCGGGGCACAGCGAAGTGTTGCCGTCCGAGGTCGACCTGCGCACCGAGCTGGCGCGCGGCATCACCCTCAATATCCCGCTGGTGTCGGCGGCGATGGATTCGGTGACCGAATCCGCCACCGCGATCTGCATGGCCCGCGAGGGCGGCATCGGCATGATCCACCGCAACCTCACGCCCGTCGAGCAGGCGCGCGAGGTCCTGCGCGTGAAGAAGGCCGAGACCGGGATGGTGGTCGATCCGCTGACCGTCGAGCCCGACCAGCGGCTCGGCGATGCGATCGCCCTGATGCGCACGCACAGCTTCTCGGGGCTGCCGGTGGTCAAGGACGGCAAGCCGGTCGGCATCCTGACCAACCGCGACGTCCGCTTCGAGCGCAATCTCGACCAGTGCGTGGGCGATGTGATGACGCGCGAGCTGGTGGTGGCGCCCGAAGGCGTCGCGCTCGAGCAGGCGCAGGATCTCCTGCACCGCAATCGCATCGAGAAGCTGCTGGTGGTCGACGCGCAGGGCGACCTGCGCGGCCTGATCACGATCAAGGACATCGAGAAGGCCGAGCGCCATCCGCGCGCGGTCAAGGATCCGCGCGGCCGCCTGCGCGTGGGAGCCGCGGTCGGGGTCGGCGCCGATTGCGAGGAGCGCGTGGCGCGGCTGGTCGAGGCCGACTGCGACGTGATCGTGGTCGACACGGCGCACGGACACTCGCAGCGCGTGCTCGATACCGTGGCGATGGTGCGGCGCCAGCATCCCGAGCTGGTGATCGTCGCCGGTAACGTCGCCACCGCCGAGGCCTGCACGGCGCTGGCCGAGGCCGGAGCGGACGTGATCAAGGTCGGCATCGGGCCGGGGTCGATCTGCACCACGCGCGTGGTCACCGGCGTGGGCGTGCCCCAGATCAGCGCGCTTCTCGATTGCGCGCGCGCCGCCGAGCGCGCGGGGGTGCGGCTCGTCGCCGATGGCGGCATCAAGTACTCGGGGGACGTCTCCAAGGCGCTGGCGGCCGGGGCCCACGCCGTGATGGTGGGCAGCCTCTTCGCCGGCACCGACGAGGCGCCGGGCGAGCTGGTGCTGTATCAGGGGCGCAGCTATAAGGCCTACCGCGGGATGGGCAGCCTCGGCGCGATGCGCGAGGGCAGCCGCGACCGCTACTTTCAAATGAACGTCGATGAGGCCAAGCTCGTGCCCGAGGGCATCGAAGGGCGCGTGCCTCACCGCGGCTCGCTGGCGGATACCGTGTTCCAGCTGATCGGCGGCCTGAGCTCGGCGATGGGCTACCTCGGCGCCGCCACGCTCAAGGAGCTGCGCGAGAAGGCACGCTTCGTGCGGATGACCGCGGCCGGGCACCGCGAGAGCCACGTGCACGACGTGATCATCGTCAAGGAAGCGCCAAACTACCGGGTGGAATAGCCGACATGGGTATCGTCGTCATCGATTTCGGTTCGCAGTACACGCAGCTGATCGCGCGTCGCGTTCGCGAGCTGCACGTCTACAGTGAGATCCACCCGTGCAGCGTCGATCTGGCGACGCTGCGCGCGCTGCAGCCGGAGGGCGTGATCCTCTCGGGGGGCCCGGCCAGCTGCTACGAGCCGGGTGCGCCGCAGATCAGCCCCGAGGTGCTCGAGCTCGGGGTGCCGGTGCTCGGCATCTGCTACGGGCTGCAGTTGATGGGCAAGCTCTGTGGCGGCACGATCACCCCGGGGAACAAGCGCGAGTACGGTCGCGCCACCGTGCAGCTGAAGGACGCGAGCTGTAAGCTGTGGCGCGGCTTCGACCTGGCCGAGGAGATCACCGTGTGGATGAGCCACGGCGATCGCGTCGAGGCGCTGCCGCCGGGCTTCACCGTCGCGGCGGCCAGCGACAACGCGCCGGTGGCCGCCGCCTGGCATCCGCAGCGTCGCCTCTACGGCGTGCAGTTTCATCCCGAGGTGGCGCACACGCCGCGCGGTGAGGCGATCCTCGCCAACTTCGTGCACGAGATCTGTGGCTGCCGGTCGGAGTGGACGATGGCCTCGTTCGTCGAGACCCAGCTCGCCACGATCCGACAGCGCGTGGGCGGCAGCGCGCGCGTGATCTGCGGGCTCTCGGGCGGCGTCGACTCGTCGGTCGCCGCGGCGCTGGTCCATCGCGCCGTGGGCGAGCGCCTGACCTGCATCTTCGTCGACAACGGCCTGTTGCGGAACGGGGAGGCGCAGCAGGTCGAGCGCGTGTTCCGCGACGAGCTGCGGCTGCCGCTGGTGGTCGTCCCGGCGCGCGATCGCTTCCTGCGCCGCCTGGAGGGCATCACCGACCCCGAGCGCAAGCGCGTGCTGATCGGCAACGAGTTCGTCGCCGTCTTCGAGGAGGAGGCGCGCAAGCTCTCGCCGCCCGCCGAGTTCCTGGTGCAGGGCACGCTCTATCCGGACGTGATCGAGAGCGTGTCGTTCAAGGGGCCCTCGGCGACGATCAAGACGCACCACAACGTCGGCGGCCTGCCCGAGCGGATGCAGCTCAAGCTGATCGAGCCGCTGCGCGAGCTGTTCAAGGACGAGGTGCGGCGGCTGGGCGAGGAGCTGGCGCTGCCCCACCAGATGCTCTGGCGTCAGCCCTTCCCCGGGCCGGGGCTCGCCGTGCGGATGATCGGCGAGGTGACCGAAGAGCGGCTGGCGTTGCTGCGTCGAGCCGACGCGATCATCGAGGAAGAGGTGCGGGCGGCCGGGCTCTACGAGAGCATCTGGCAGGCCTTCGGCGTGCTGCTGCCGGTGCACTCGGTGGGGGTGATGGGCGACAGTCGCACCTATGAGGCCGTCCTCGCCGTGCGCGCCGTGCACTCGACCGACGGGATGACGGCCGATTGGTCACGCCTGCCGCACGACCTGCTGGCGACGATCAGCAACCGCGTGATCAACGAGGTCCGCGGGATCAACCGCGTCGTCTACGACATCTCGTCGAAGCCCCCGGCCACGATCGAGTGGGAGTAGGGGTCTTTCGGGGACTATCGAGGTCTATCGAGACCTATTGCGACGTCCAAGCCGCCGTCTGATTTCGGCGATGGCGCAGTGTTCGGATGTCAACGGGACGTCGGGCGGGGTCCATCTTCACTGCGCAGAATATTTTGCTGTTTCGTCGAATTTTCAGAACTGGTCGGAGCGGCTGAGAAGCGATCGGGCGGGCCTGTGGGGCCCGCGCGGGATTGATCAGTGCCTCGCCCGTTTTCGCCTGGCGCCTGAACGGTGTGGAGGCAGCCTCCTTGCGCCCGAGTCGGGCTTGGGGCACTGGCGGACGTCTGTGGTAACGGCATCTTGCACGATAACAGTGGTCGTGTTATCGTGCTTTCGTCATGTTAGAAGAAGCCGCCCCAGAACGCGCCGTGGACGCCGCCGTTCACGCGTATCTGCATGAGATCTTGGGAATCGCCCCCAAGGTTCGGGCGTGGCCGGGTGCCGGCAAGCTGCCTTACTTTCTGCAGGACACCTTCGAGGTCCGGGAACTGAACCTCCTGAATCGGCAGATGCTCCTGGCGATCGACAAGCGGCCCGAGAGGCAGGGACTGGCGAACGTTCGAGGCCAGATGGACAAGCTGCGCCAACTGGCCGCGATGCCCGTGGTCTACGTGACCGGCACCCTCGCGTCCTTTGAGCGCAAACGCCTCATCGAGCAGAAGGTACCGTTCCTGGTGCCGGGCAACCAGCTCTATCTGCCGGAGCTCGGAATCGACTTGCGCGAGTACTTTCGCAAGCCGCCCGCCGCTCCGGACACCGCACTCAGCCCGGCGACGCAGGCGATGCTGATTGCCGTCCTGCTGCGTAAGCCTTGGCGGGCCGAGTGGCAGCCCGCCGAGGTGGTCAGCGAGCTGGGCTACACCGCGATGACCCTGTCCCGGGCCGTCAGGGAGCTCACGGCCGCCGGCATTGCGACCTTGCGCACCGAGGGGAGGGCGCGTTGGCTGCACACCGAGCGCACTGCCGCGGAGACGTGGGAGCGAGCGAAGCCGTTGTTGCGCAGCCCGATCAAGCGCCGATTCTGGGCCCGTCCCATTCCCAAGTGGGAGCCGCCCCACGTGAGGCTGGCAGGGTTGAGCGCTCTGGCCCGACATTCGATGCTTTCCGAGCCGCAGTGGCCGATCTATGCCGTCAGCCCGGCGCAGTGGAAGACAGCGACGAAGGCCGACATCGAGACCCTGCCTGAGCCGCTGCCGGGAGCCTGCGAATGGGAGCTCTGGCACTACAACCCCGCGCTCATCCACGAAAGCGAAACCGTCGATCCGCTTTCCTTGACGCTCAGCCTGGAGGGCAACACCGACGAGCGTGTTCAACTCGCGCTGGATGAACTGAAGGGGCGCTTTCCGTGGTGAGAGGACTCGATGTCTTTCGCGAATACTTCGCCGGCCACGCCGATCAGTTCGTGCTGATCGGCGGCACGGCCGCGACTCTTGCGATGGAAGAGGCGGGGCTCGAGTTTCGTGCCACGAAAGACCTGGACATCGTCCTGCACATCGAAGCGCTCAGCCCGTCATTCGGCGAAGTGTTCTGGAGCTTCGTCGAAGCGGGCGGCTACGAGATCCGACAAGCCAGCGACACCGGGAAGCCCGTTTTCTACCGCTTCCAGAAGCCAGCTGACGAGCGCTTCCCTGTCATGCTGGAGCTGTTCTGTAGGGCTCCCGAAGGAATCAACCTCGCCGAAGGCAGTCACCTCACGCCGATCCCGATCAACGAGGCTGCTGCGAGTCTGTCCGCCATCCTGCTCGACGACGCGTATTACGAGTTCATCCTTGCAGGGCGCAAGGAAGTTGATGGATTGCCCTGGGTCGGCGAGGACAGGCTGATTCCGCTCAAGGCCAGCGCGTGGTTGGACCTCGGCGAGCGCCAGGCCAAGGGCGAACCGGTGGACAGCAAGAACATCCGCAAGCATGCCAACGACGTGCTGCGTCTGTCGCAGCTGCTCGCGCCGGACGTTCGCATCGAGGTCGCCCCAAGAATCGCGCGGGATCTGAATCGCCTTCTCGATGCCATCGAAGCGGATCGCACGATCGATCCGAAGTCCCTTGGGATCAACAGCAGCGTTGCCGAGATTGCCGAACGCATTGCGCAGGCCTACGGATTGAATCGACGGCGCGCGACGTGATCGCGATGAGGTGACGTTGGCGGCCAAGCCCGCAGTCAGCGGCCAAGTGTCCACTGATGAAGTGCTCTGCCAGAATGGTTGGGGGCGACCTGGCGGAGCCAGATCGTTCGCCGAGAGTTGTGCGAGTCGATTGATCTGGATGGAGACACGTACTGCACCGCTCCTGTGGCATGGTGACGGTAAAAAAAAAGTGGCGAAAAAGCGAGGCGATACGATATCTCAAGGCGTTTGATGCCGACCCTTCTTGGGCGTTGCCCTGACCGACACGGACGCGCGTCGATGGTGTCGGCGATGCTGTCCGCGATCGTCGTGGGAATCGACAGATGTCGATAGATCTCGAAAGGTAAGCTTTGTCCGAACCGGCTGGAAACCCTCGCCAATGCTGGACCGCGGCGGGTTGACGGTAAAAATGACGGTAAGAATCGGTGCAGCGCCTTCAGCCTCCATACAGATCAACAGCTTAGCACTACTGTGTCGGATCTCTCCCGTCGCCTGGGCTCGTTCTCGAAATCACAGGCTTTGTCGCTCGTCGGTCGCTTGCCACCAGCAACCTCCCTCCTCGCTTCGCGCCCGTGATTCCGAGCCCTTCGCCAGGCTCGGTCCGAAATCCGACACAGTAGTGTTAGAAGGCTCGTTGATGATTGAGTGGGAGTAGGGGAGGCCCGCAAGCGCGGTAGCAGCGCGCCGTATCGCGGAGGCGACCAGGCCGACAACCGGCAGGCCGGTCTGTCCGGTCGTCACCAACGCCGGAGCCCGCCATGATCGATACGCTGCTCGATCGCCTCGCGCGTCTGGACACCGGCACGGTATCGGACGCGCTCGACTTCCTCGCCCTGGCCGGCGCCACCGTCGGCCTGCGCCCGCTGTGGAACGGCCCGCGCGTCGTCGGACGGGCCAGCACCGTACAACTGGGGCCGAAGACCGACAGCACGCCGACCGTGCACCTGATCACGCCGGTGATCGCGTCGATCGCGAGCGACGACCGTGTGCTGGTCATCGCCGGTGGCATCGACGGCGTCTCCTGCTGGGGCGACATCCTTGCCAACGCCGCCCAGGTCAAGGGGGTGCGCGGCACCGTCATCGACGGCTTCAGCCGCGACATCGAGGCCAATGAAGCGATCGGCTACCCCGTCTACGGGCGCGGCGCGACGATGGTCAGCGCGCGCAACCGGGTCGTGCAGTTGGCCTCCGGGACGGCGGTAAAGGTCGCCGGTGTCACCGTGCGCGAGGGGGACTACGTGATCGCAGACCGCTGCGGCACCGTCTTCGTGGCGCAAGACCGCATCGTCGAGGTGCTCGACCTGGCCGAGCGCATCGCCCGCCGCCAGGACGGCATGGTGCAGGCCGTGCGTGCCGGCCGCTCCGTCGAGGATGTCATGCACGACCAGGAATTCGAGGCGATCAAGGTCGGAGGTCGTCCATGAACCCGCACGATGACACTACTGTGTCGGATTTCGGACCGAGCCCAGGCGACGGGAGGGATCCGACACAGTAGTGATAAGGAGGCTGGCGGTAATTGGTCTGCCAGGTGGGCGGTCGAGGCGCCCGCGCGGCAAGGCGCGAGCAGGGCGCGGACTGCCTGGATGCAACCGACGAGCAACGCAGACGCGCGGGATGGAGCAGGGACCAGCGGGATGAGGGGCTCCCGACGGGGTCCGGAGTCGGCTCGGGCATCGAGTGGGAGCAATCGCGCTCGCGGTCAGGGGAGGCTTCAGGGGAGGTTGACGAGCTCGTAGGGCAGCCGGGCCAGCGCCTGGCCCGAGCGCGCGTACCACAAGGGCAGGGGCAGGTCGGCGACGAGGGCGCGCAGCGCCGGCGGGAGCGCCGCCGCGGCCTGCTCGCCTGGCCCCCCGGCGCCCGCGCCGAGCAGGCGCGCGGCCCGCGCCAGCAGCCCGCGATCGCGGCGGGGCAGCACCACCAGATCGAAGGCCGCATCGTCGGCCAGCCCGGCGCGGCGCTGCGCCTCGAGCAAAGCCTCCTGCAGGCCACCCACCGCGTCGACCAGCCCTTGCCGCTGGGCCTGCGCACCGGTCCAGATCCGCCCGCGGGCGACGGCGTGGACGGCGTCCTGGGTCAGGCCGCGCCCGGTCGCCACCGCGCCGAGAAACCGGCGATAGAAGTGCTGGAGCTGCTGCAGGATGAAGCGCTGCTCCTCGGCACTGTAGGGGGCCACGGAGGAGTCGAGCCCCGCCCGCGCGCCGCGCAGGCTGGTGTCGTGGCCGATGCCGAGTCGGCGTAGCAGACCGCCGAAGTTGACCTTGCCGGTGAAGATCCCGATCGATCCGGTAATCGCCGCGGGCTCGGCGAAGATTCGGTCGCCCGCGCAGGCGGCGTAGTAGCCGCCCGAGGCCGCGACGTTGGCGAGCGAGACGATCACCGGCTTGACCCGCCGCAGGGCCCGCACGGCGGCCCAGAGATGGTGGCTGGCCAGCGCCGAGCCCCCGGGGCTGTCGATGCGCAGCACCACCGCGCGAATGCGCGGGTCGAGGCGCACCGCGTCGAGCGCCGCGACCAGGGTGCCATCGCCGACCAGCTCGCGGCCGAGCAGCGGTATGCTGCTGCTCTGCCCGTCGACGATGTCGCCGTCGATCACGACGATCGCCAGCGCCGGCCCGCCGGGCCAGCGATCCCGCGCGCGCGCCAGCGCGGCCAAGGGCACGAGCTCGGCGTGCGTGCTGCGTTGCACCTGACGCTGCAGGTCGGCGGGTGCCAGCACCTCGTCGACCAGCCCGGCGCTGCGCGCCTGGGGGGCGGTGAAGGGCCCGTGGTCGATCAAGGCGCGGACGCGCGCGGGGGAGAGTCGACGGTCGCGCGCCAGGTCGCGCACCAGCTGCTCGAAGACGTCGTCGAGTCGCGCCGCCGTCATCTCGCG
This sequence comes from Pseudomonadota bacterium, assembly GCA_016702545.1. Taxonomy (GTDB): domain Bacteria; phylum Myxococcota_A; class Polyangia; genus JADJTL01. The sequence continues at coordinate 102,587 of JADJDT010000042.1, forward strand.
CGCGGGGCCCGAGGGCGCGCTGCGCGTCAGCCCCTCGGGGGCCGCCTTGTACTCGGCGATGCGCACGAACTGCGGCTGGACGCCGACGTGATCGAAGAGCCCGCGCAGGTAGAAATGCGTCTCGCCGAGGCCCTGTAGCCGCACGCCGCCGGCGTCGTCGAGCAGCACGCGGTCGGCGGCGGCCGCGACGTAGTAGTGTTGGGTGGCGGGGGCCTCGAGATAGGCTAGCACCCGTTTGCCGGCGCGGCGCAGCCGATGGATCCAGGCGCGCAGCTCCTGCGCCTGGGCCCAGCCCGCCTCGAGGTCGCCGATGCGCAACAGCAGGCCCCGCACGTCGGAGCGGCGCTCGATCGTGCGCAGCGTGCGCACCAGCGCGATCAGCCGGTGCTGGTTGAGCTTGCCGCTCAGCTCGAGCTGGATCAGGCGCGGCGAGGGCGCGAGCAGCGGTGGGCGGCGGGCGGCGTTGAAGCCCAGCGATACGCTGACCCCCCTGGTAGGCCGCGCGCGTGTCGGGATGCTCGCCCAGTGGCCCCGGTCCCGCGGCGAGCGCGCGTCCGACGATCGTGGACACGGCCGCCCGCAGGCGCTCGAGGCCGAGCTGGAGGCCGAGGCTCCCGCGCAGGTCGGAGACGCGGTCGCCGTCGCGGTAGAAGTCGCGCCTCACGAGCTGCGCCTGAGCGAAGAGCCGCAGGCCCGACCAGGGCTCGGTGACCACGCGCAGCGAGGGGTCGACGTCTCCGCGTCGCTCGCCGACTTGCACGCCGACGCCGAGCTCCAGCCGGCCGTCGGCCAGCGGTCGCCAGGCCACCTCGAGGTCGTAGAGGCGCTGCAGCGGCAGCCCGGCCAGCACGGGCGTGGTCAGATCGCGCACGGCGAGACCCAGCGCCAGCCACGGGGCCGGCCGCACCAGCACGCCCACGTCGGCGCTGCTGAGCGCATCGAGCGCGGGGTCGTCATTGGCCCAGAAGTGATGCCAGACTGCACCCAGCGCCAGCGCTGGAAAGGGCCTCCAGGCGGCGCCGAGGCTGAGTTTGACGCTGTCGGGGTAGCCGATGGCTGCCGCGGGTCGCAGCCATTGCAGACCACCCCCCAGCACCAACGAAGGTAGATAGGGCAGCGGGGCCGCGGCGAAGAGGGCATCGCCCGCGCCCTGCAACCGCCCGGTGCTGCGCAGCTCGGTGTGCTGCAGCAGCAGGCTGGCGCCCTCGAGCGGGCCGAGCGCGGCCGGGTTGATCTCGATCGCCGAGGCATCGCCGGTGCCGATGGGGGTCGGCGTGTGGAGCCGCAGGCCGGCGGTGGGTGGTTCGCCACCCAAGGGGCGCGGTGGTTGGCCTTGCGCTCGGCCGTGTCCCGGCGCCACGAGCGTCGCCAGCAGCACGGCCAGTAGCCCGGCCGGTGCACCGGCGCGCCTCTTGACGCGGCCGCTGCCAGGGGGGGGCGGCGGGGCTGGGGGCCGAAGCAAACCTGGAAGGGAAGGCGACGAGGGTTGGGGCATGGTGAGAGGACCTAGTCTAGCGGGGCGAGGTTCGCCCGCGGGGCTTGGGGTGCGAGGCAACCGCTGCCTGCACTCAAGCGATGGGTGACGACCGCGCGGATGGCCCGCGCCGGCACCGGCCCGAAGTCGCGGCTGTCGGCACCGTGGTTGCGGTTGTCCGCGAGCACGAAGTAGTCGGCCGTGAGCTGGAACGGGCCGCTGTCCTTGGACTGGCGGCGCGGATCCTTGAGCACCAGGTATTCGGCTCCCGCCAGCGCCTCGTGCACCAGCAGCAGCGGCCGCGCTCGCTTCGCGGAGGGAGAGCCGGCGTCGTCCACGTCGCTGAGGTTGATCGGTCCCAGCGCTCGCCGCACGGCCGCGGTGTGGCCGACGAGGGGGACCTCGTGCGCGACGCTCACGGTGTCGCCCGGCACGCCGACGACGCGGCGCAGCAGCGGTCGACCGGTCAGGGGGTGATCGAGCAGCACGAGGTCGCCACGGCGCGGCGCACGGCCCAGGCGCCAGGCCAGCAGCCAGTCGCCTGGTTGCAGCGTCGGCGCCATGTCGGTGCCGACCACGCGTGGTGTCACCACCAGCGCCAGTCGTGCCACGGCGGCGACGAGGACCAGCGTGAGCAGCGCAAGCGCAAGACGTCTCATCGGCGACACCCGTGGGCTGGCCACCTGCGCTGCGTCCACGACTCCAGCGTCAGGCGTGCGACCGCATCCTATCATCAGACCGTGCAGGGACGGCGCGGGTGCGAGCGACGACCGCGCGCGGGCTCGGCAAAGCACCCGCTCGAGCTCGGCGCGTCGGCGCGAACTGTCGCGCCATTGCCACAGCCCGGCGCGCGCCTGTCGTGAATGCGCCACACATCAGAGCTCATGTAGTAGATGTGATGATTCGTGTAAGAGTCTAAGATGATGTTTTGTTTTTCGCATCGTGAAGGCCGGCGCGGCTCTTGCTTGCGAGCTGAGGCACCGAAAGGGCTGCAGCTCTCACCCACCCGCGAGGTCAGCATGTCGAGCGTTTGCCCGAGCGAGATCAGGACCTGGACCGGCCTGCCCGGAGGCGACCAGCTGCGGCAGGTAGGCTTGTTTGCAGAGCTCAGTGAAGGTGACCTGGCGGCGCTGGCCCGACGCGCGGCCACGCGGCGTATCCGGCCGGGCGGGCTGATCGTCGGCCAGGGCGAGCCTGCGGAGGGGCTCTACGTCGTGGCGCAGGGGCGGGCGAAGGTGGTGCTCTTCGGCGAGACGGGCCGCGAGCTGACGCTGCGCCTGCTCGGCAGCGGTGAGTTCTTCGGTGAGGAGGCCGTGCTCGATCAGGGCACGGTGCCCACGAGCCTGGTCGCGCTCGAGCCGACGCTGCTGGTGGTCATCGACCGCGTGGCCTTCATCGAGGCGCTAGAGCGGCACCCCGTGACCGCCCTGCGCCTGGTGCGCCATATGGCAGAACGCACCCGCCGCAGCGATGCGCTGATCGGCGGGCTGGCGCTGCACGACGTGGGTGCGCGCTTGGTGCGCGCGCTGATCGATCTCGGCGAGGCCCAGGGCGAGCGGCGCGACGACGGCGTCTTCATCCGCCGGCGCCCCACGCAGCAGGACCTCGCCAACATGGTCGGCACCTCGCGCGAGAGCGTCTCGCGGGCCCTCTCGGCGATGGCGCGTCGCGGGCTCGTCGTCGCTCGCGGGCGCTCGTTGCTGCTGCGCCGGGCGCTGATGGAGGCGCCGAGCGCGGCCGCCTGAGGCCCTCGCGCGCGCCAGCGTCGGCGCGCGACCGGAGCGGCGGTAGGGCGGGCTCATTGGCGTGCGGGATAGAGCGAGGCGACGCAGTCGGGACACAGCCCGTGGGTGAACTCGGCGTTGGACTTCTCCTCGATGTAGACCTCGAGCTGGTTCCAGTTGCCCTTGTCGTCGCGGATCTTCTTGCAAGCGGCGCAGATCGGCAGCAAGCCGCTGAGCGTCTTGACCTTGGCCAGGGCGTCCTGGAGCTCGTCGATCAGGTGTCCGCTGATGCGTTCCGTGGCGACCAACTGCTCGACCTTGCGCTGTAGCTCGTCTCGGGCGCTCGCGAGCGCCGCCGTGCGCTGCTCGACGAGCTCCTCCAGGTGCTCGGAATAGGCGGCCAGCTTTGCTTCGGCGGCCCGCTTGCGCGCGGCCGTGCTGAGGCCCTGGCGTATCTCGTAGGCGGAGAGCAGCCCAAGCAGCAGAAAGATGGCGGTCGCGGAGTAGGCGAGGTAACGCGTCAACGCGGCCACCTGCGCGTGCACATCGTCGAGATAGACGCCGGTGCCGATGATCCAGCCCCACGGGGCGAACAGGCGCACGTGCGAGAGCTTGGACACGACGTGCTCCGGATCATCCTTCCACTGCCAGAGATACGGGGTGAAGCCCTGGCCCTGGTTCCGCCGGACTGCGTCCACCATCGCCACGAACAGGCGCTTTCCCTGCGGATCGGTGAAACGTCCCAAATCCTTGCCGTCGAGATCCGGGCGATAGGGGTGCATCACCATTCTGGGCTGAAGATCGTTGATCCAGAAGTAGTCCTTGCCCTCGGTCCCGTAACGCAGGCCCTTGATCATGTCGATCGCCGCGCGCTGGGCCTGCGGCTCCGTCATGCTCCCGCGCCGCGCCGCCCGCTGGTGCCAGGCGAGGACGCTCTGCGCGGTGCTGGTCAGCTCGCGCAGCATCTCCTTCTTGCGCTCGAGAATCGAGGCGCGGAACGCGGGCAGGAACAGCCCGTAGGTTGCCAGCGCGAACAGCCCCACGGCGAGCGCCGAGGGCACGATCACGCGCAGCGCTTCCTTCGCGGCCGTTCGCCCGGTGTAGACGGAGCTGGGAAGCGTCGGTTCGATCCGCAACGGCTAGCATGGCCCGGGATCCGGAGCAACGGGGGGGCGCCGGCTCGGGGGGGCGCCGGCTCGGAGGGCGCAGGATCGGGACCGCAGGTGGAGGCTCGACTGCCGGTCGGATCGGGGCGGGCGCGCTTGTTTTGGGCCTAGGAGCCTGTCGGGAAATGTCGCGAGCCGCCCGAGCGCAAGGCGCGGCGAGCCCGGGCCCCGCCCGGACGCCAGGCGGGGCGCAGCATTTCAGGCCGCCTAGGGCGCGGGCGGTGGCCGCGGGGGCTGGGTGCGGGGCACCTGCGGCAGGATGCTACGGAACCAGGCCAAGAGCTGCACGACCTCCGCCTGTTGCAGCTCGACCGCGGCCTGCAGCTCGGCGCCCTGTCGCCGGAGCTGCAAGCGCTCTAGCAGCGCGCTGACGCCGAGCACGCGCAACATCAGCACCGACTGCAGGCGCGCCAGCTCGAGCTGCGCGGCGCGTAGCGCCGTGGCGGCAGCGCTCGGACCGGCGAAGCTGAGCACCAGCCCAGCGCGCGCCGGGTCGGTGGCGCGCACCTCGAGCTGGCCCGCGGTCGGCGTGGGCAGGCCCGCCGGCAGCCGTATCAGGCGAGGGAGGTTGATCGCGCGCACCAGGAGTGCAGCGGGTTCGTCGTCTGCCGAGGTCGGCGCAGTCGTCGCGGTGCCGCCCTCGAGCAGGATCTCGACCCATGGCCGCGGCGGGGGCGGCGGCGCTGGTGGCTGGGCGCTCGCGGGGGGGGCGATCGGCGCCGTCGGGCGCTGGAGCTGCGCCAGCAGCGCGGGCGCAGCCAAGATGATCAGCGGCCCTTGCAGCGCGAGCACCCGCTGGTCGCCGGCAAGCCGCGGTGGAGCGGAGACCTCGCCGCGCCAGGCCCCCTCGGTCTCCGTCCAGCGCAGCTCGCCCTCGCTGGCCCGCACGCCGGCCTCGAGCGCGGCGCGCGCCGCGGGCGCCGACAGCGCGTGACGGGCGACGAGCAGGGTCTCGGTCAGGCGGTAGGGGTTCGGCGTCGCGATCAACAGCCGATCGAAGTCGCGCAGCGGATCCAGCGTGCTGCCGGCCAGCAGGGCGCGGTAGTCGTAGAAGGCGGCGAGCAGCTCGCGCGCGGCGCCGGCGAAGGGCGAGTCGCGCACGTGGTCGCAGCGCAGCAGCACGAGGAGCGCCGCGTCACCCGGTCCGACCTCGGCGGGCGGCGATGCCAGGGTAGGGCCGGAGGCCGGGGCTGGGGCCTTGGATCGCGAACGCCGCGGGGGCCGGCGCGGTGCGCGCGGCGACGGGTGGGGCTGGGCGCTGGTCGCGGCCGAGGCGGCCGCACCCGACCGGGGCGGGCGGGCAGGGACCGGGACCGTTGGGGTAGCTGCGAGCGCGGTCGCCGGGGCGCCGAGGCGGTTGTCGAGGTCGAGCCAGACGAGGTCGGCCCCGCGCGGCGGGGTGCGCCACGCCAGCGCCGCCAGCGCGAGCCCAAGCGCCACGCCGCCGTGCAAGAGGAGGGAGGTGAGCAGGGCCAGCGCCCAGCGGCGCCAGCCGCCGTCGGGGCCCGCGGCCGCGCTTGCGTTGGGGGCCTGGTCTGGGCGCGGGTCGGACGGCATCGCTGTCAGTGGGCGAGGGGCATCCGTCGCCGGCTATCCGCCGCTGGCGCCCGGGGGACCGGGGTCGGGCAGATCGAAGCGGACCTCGACGCGGTCGTGCAGCCGTAGCGCGCCGAGCAGCGCCTTGTAGGGTGCGATGCCCCAGCGGCTGGGCACGAGGACGACACTGCCGCGCAGGTGGCCGTCGCGTCGTTCGATCGAGAGCTCGATCTCGCGCGCCTGGCCGACGAGCTCGAGCATGCCGCGCAGCGACACTTCGTGCTCGCTCTTGACGGTCAGCGTGGCGTTGAGGTGCGCCTCGGGGAAGCTTTCGGTCAGCAGGACCTTGGACTGGATGGCCTCGCGGATCTCGGCCTCGTCCCGACCCGTGAGCGCGTAACGATCGAGCCCGCCCCCGGCGCGTACGGCGCCATCGACGACGATCGCGCTGGTGTTGAAGCGGGCGTCGACCTGCCGTTGATCGATGGTCAGCTCGAACTCCCGCAGGCTGAGCTGCAGATCATGCCCGAGGCGCGAGAGCAGGCCGTCCTTGAAGGTCAGGACGGTCAGGGTTCCAGCGCGTATGGTTTGCGCCATGCTCGACTCCGGCGCAGCTCCCCGGCGCCCGGCGCGCATCATAGGGGTGCCCGCGTGCGTCCACAAGTGCGGCTGATCGTGCGGCTGATCGTGCGGCTGATCGTGCCGCGCCCAGCCGCGCAGGGAGAAAATTAGGCCAGGTGCAGCTTGGCCGCTAGCATCACGCATTCCGTCAAGGAGGTCTCCGATGCAGGTCGAGCGCCGCAGGAAGAGGAGCAACTACCGGGGCCTTTCGCTCCATTACTGGCTCGCCGCGGTGGCCGCGCGCACGCGGGCGCTGGCCTTCGTGCTGGCCGACCCGTCGGGTCTGTTGATCGCGTCGAGCCTGCGCGGACCGGAGGCCGAGGAGCTGGCGGCGATCGTGCCGCTGCTGCATCGCGACGCGACCGCGGCGCTGATGGAGGTCAAGTGGCGCCAGATGCCGATTCAGGTCGATCAGCTCACGATCGATGGCAGCCCGGTGCTGCTCTGCGTGGTGGGCGATCGACCGGCCTGCCATGGTGCCTTGGAGCAGGCTGCCGGCGGCGTCGAACGCATCCTCGTCGCGCCCGCTTAGCGGCCCCCACGTCCTAGCGACCCCCACGTCCACCTTCGCCGACGAGCGCGGAACGCGCTTGTTTTGGGCCTAGATCTTCGCTTCGGCCAGCACGAAGTGCAGGTTGGAGTCGTCGACGATGCGCAGCGAGCTGCGCCCGCGCTCGGTCGGCAGCATGCTGCGCAGCCCCGGATAGCGCCCGCGCTCGGTGATGAAGAAGAAGCGGCGCCCGACGCGCTCGCTGAGCCACTTGCGAATCGCCGCGTCGTCCAGGCTCTTGGCGACGACCACCTGCGCGGCGGTGTACCAGGTTTCCCCGCGCCAGTTGAACTGCCAGGCGACGAGCTGCTCCTGCGGTCCCTGCCGCAGGCGATAGTAGGTCCGCAGCACCTCCTTCTGGCTCCAGTGCGGCGCGCAGTGCAGCTGGTAGGCATTGAGCATGAATCCACCCAGGCCGACGGTCAGCAGCAGCATCGTGACGACGGCCGCGGAGCCGCAGGCGGCGCCACAGCAGGGCCGTCAGCGGGAGCGCGAAGGCGGCGCCGTAGCCCAGCATCAGCAGCCCCTCCGGCGTGCCCGTCTGCCAGCCGTCCTCGTAGAGGTAGGTGAAGAGCCAGACCCAATGGGCCGGCTGGCTGTAGAGGTCGATCGTGATCAGGGCCAAGAGCCCGCCCGCGGCCAGCACGGACGCCCCCAGTGCTCGGACACGCCCGGCCAGTAGATCGTCGAGGTAGATCGCGATCAGGATCGCGGCCGGCGGCAACGCGGGCAACAGGTAGTGGTGGTACTTGGTGATGCTCATCGTGAAGAGCAGCAGCACCGCCACCAGCCACAACGCGCAGAAGAGCTGCACCCGCGCGCGCGCGCTGCGGGGGCCGGGCGTCGGCGGCGCGAGCAGGCGGCCGAGCGCCCCGGGCAGCAGGGCGACCCAAGGAAAGAAGCCGTAGCCCAGTTGCTGGAGGTAGTACTCCCAGGTGCCCTTGGCCTGCGATTGTTCACCGATGGTCAGGCGCCGCAGCTGCTCCGTGCCGATCAGCTCGTGCAGGAAGCGCGTGCCGTGCGCCAGGGCCATCGCGTGCCACCAGGGCAGAAAGGCCGTGCCGGCGATCAGCAGCCCGGGACCGAGCCGGAGCTGCCGCAGCAGACCCCACTCGCTCGTGACCAGCACATAGACCAGCACGATCAGGCCGGGCTGCAGCGCCCCGACCAAGCCCTTGGCCAGCCCCGAGGCCGCGACCGCCAGGTAGAAGCCCCAGAGATAGACCTCATTCTTGGTCGCGGTCTTGCGAGTGGCCCAGATCGCGACCAGCGCGACGAGCCCGTAGAGCAGCATCACGAGCGCGGCGCTGGGGCTCCGCCCGCCGATCTGCAGCGGCAGCGGGACCGGCAGCAGCGCCGGCACGATCGCCGTCAGCATCAGCGTGATCAGCGCGACGAAGGCGGCGACGAAGACCCAGTAGCTGGTCGCCGCTGGTAGCTCGACGGTGCGCCGGCCGAGCTGCCAACGGCGCCGTGGGATGGGCTCGGTGGCGCCGAAGAGCGCGAGCACCAACAGCGCGATCCCGCCGGTGAGCAGGCCGACGTAGGGCATGTCGGTCATCGCCTGGCGCGTGATGAAGAAGTAGATCGGCGAGCTGGCGAGCACGATGCCGGCCAGCAACCCGACCCGAGGGCCGAGCAGGCGCGCGCCCAGCAGGTAGACGCCGAAGATGCCGAACAGGCCGCAGAGGAAGAAGGGCAGCCTGACCACCCACTCCACGCCGCCGTTGGTCAGCCTTTCGCCGGGGTCGGGGCCGCTCGGCGCGTGCCGGGGTCCGGTCACGGGGTCATCGAGCGAGCGACCCGTGCCGCGCAGCGTGATCGGCCGCTCGAGGCCTGCAGCCTTGAGGAACAGCCCCGACAGCCAGAAGCTACCGACGGGCTTGGACCAGAAGTCGGTCTCGGACCAGCCCTCGGGGCCGACGCCATTGTGCCAGTAGGGCGAGAGCCAATCGTCGCGCTCCATGAACTGGCGCGCGACCTCGGTGTAGATCGTCTCCCAGGGGTCGAACATGCCGTAGCTGCCCATCACGGGCAGGTAGAGCCCGCAGCACAGCAAGAGCAGCGCGAGGGTGTGACGCCGGCGAGTCGCGTGCATCGGCACGCGAGGGGCCCACGCCACGACGGGGCTCGCGGCGACGGTGGCGGGCGCGGCGTCCGCGGTGGCGGGCGCGGCGTCCGCGGTGCTGCGCGCGACGTCGGACGGGTGCTCGGCGGCGGGCGTGGAGCGAGTCATGGTCCCCCTCGGCTTTCGGCGGCGCGTAGCATCGTCGATCGGGTCGCCCGCGGGCAAGGGGTAGCCGGCGACGGGGGCTGCCGGTGCGGGCCACGCGGGGGCCCTGCGCGGGCGGGGCAGTCAGCGGGGCCGTGGGCGGGGCTGTGGGGGGGCTGTGGGCGATTGACGGCGGCGGGCCGGCGGCGCTATGAGCGGGGCGTAGCCGGAAGAGGGGGCCCCGTGTCAGCTGAGGTCGCGGCGCTGCAGCAGACGGGGTCGACGCGCCGTCCGCGCCTGTCGGTCGTCATCCCGTGCTTCAACGAGGAGGAGTGCCTGGGCGAGCTGTGCCGGCGCGTGAGCGCCGCCTGCGCCGCTTGCGTCGGGACGGACTACGAGCTGGTGCTGGTCAACGACGGCTCGCGCGATGGCACCTGGGCGGGGATCGCGGCGCTGGCGCGCGGCGATGCGCGCGTCGTCGGGGTCGATCTCTCGCGCAACCACGGGCACCAGCTCGCCTTGACCGCGGGGCTGACGGTCTGTCAGGGCGAGCGCGTGCTGATCATCGACGCCGACCTGCAGGATCCACCCGAGCTGGTCGCCGCGATGCTGCAGACGATGGAGGAGCAGGGCGCCGACGTGGTCTACGGTCAGCGCCGCGAGCGCGCGGGCGAGACGGTGTTCAAGAAGGCCTCGGCCGCGCTCTTCTACCGCGTGCTGCGCCATATGACGGACGTCGACATCCCGCTCGACACGGGTGACTTCCGCCTGATCAGCCGGCGCGCGCTGGAGGCGCTGCTGGCGATGCCGGAGCAGCACCGCTTCGTGCGCGGGATGGTGAGCTGGATCGGCTTCCACCAGACGCCCCCTGCTCTACGATCGCGCCGAGCGTTTCTCGGGCGTGACGAAGTACCCGCTGAGCAAGATGGTGCGCTTCGCGCTCGACGCGATCACCGGCTTCTCGATCCGCCCGTTGCGGCTGGCCAGCTACTTCGGACTGCTGCTGGCCGTGCCGGCCTTCGTGCTGCTGATCTACACACTCTATAGCTGGCTGGCGCTCGACACCGTGCGTGGCTGGACCAGCTTGATGGTCGTGGTGCTGTTTCTCGGCAGCGCGCAGATGATCGTGCTGGGCGTGCTCGGGGAGTACGTCGGACGGCTCTACATCGAGGCCAAGCGGCGCCCGCTCTTCGTCATCCGCGACATCGTCAGCTCGGGACGAAGCGTGGGCGCGGGGCGCGGCGCTGTGCCCACGCGGCTCGGGGTCGGCCCCGGCGGTCCCGTGTGAGCGCGTGACCGAGCGTTCCCCGAACGAGCGTTCCCCGAACGAGCGGTTCCCGAACGAGCGGTCCGAGGGCGAGCGGCCGTGGGGGGCCGCGCGGCGCGCCGTCGGCACGCTCAGGGAGCGGCATGGCCGCCACGCCGGTCGCTTCGCGATCGTCGGGGTGCTCAACACCGCTTTGGACCTCGCGCTCTTCAACGGGCTGCACTACGGGCTGGGCTTGGCGCTCGTGCTCGCCAACACGCTGAGCTATGCGGCCGGGATCGCGCAGAGCTTCGTCCTCAACCGCCACTGGACCTTCGCCGACCGTCGCGATTCCGGCCGGCGCGTGGGTCCTCAGCTCGCGCTCTTCGTGGCGCTCAACCTGGTCGCGCTCGGCCTGTCGAACCTCACCATCTGGCTGCTCGTGCGCCGGCTGGCGATCCCGGCCTACGCGGCCAAGCTCGTGGCGGTCGGCGTGACCTTCGTCTGGGGCTACGCGACCAGTCGTCGCTTCGTCTTTCACCCGCGCTGAGCTTCGGGCGCGGCGTGGCGCCGCGGCCGACGTTGACCGGCCGGGGCAGATTTGCTAGACAACCCGCGCTCTACGCGCCAGCGGCGGCGCGCCAGCCGGATCGTCGCGCTGGCGCTCGCGCGTTCGCGTCAACCCCGGGAGGTCAAGGTGGCTTTCACTTCATGGATGCTCGGTCTCGCCCAGGCCTCGGGGGCCGGCGGCGGCAGCTCGGTGCCCGGCGGCGGCGGCGGCGGCTTGATGTCGATGATGCCGATCCTGCTGATGGTGGTGGTCTTCTACTTTCTGCTGATTCGCCCGCAGCAGAAGAAGGCCAAGGAGCATCGGGCGATGCTCTCGGCGCTCAAGGTCGGGGAAGAGATCGTGACGAGCGGGGGACTGCTCGGGCGGATCACCGGCCTCAGCGACCGCATCATCACGATCGAGGTCGCCGAGAAGATCCGGCTGCGCGTGCTGCGCTCCCACATCCTGGGCCGCAAGGACGAGATCAAGGAGGGCGAGGTCGAGCGCCCCAGCACCGCGCCGGCGTCCTCGTAGGTCTCCCGCGGTCCAACACTCCGACATGCCAAGCCTGCGTCGCCCGTCACCGCGCGCGCTGAACGGTTGAAGCCATGGAACGAAGCTGGTGGTGGAAAGCGATCGGTCATCTGCTGCTGATCGTCGTGGCGGCCGTCTATCTGGTCCCCACGCTGATCGGTGAGGAGCGGCTGCCCGGCTGGTACAACAAATACGTCAAGGCCAAGCTCCAGCTCGGTCTCGACCTGCAGGGCGGCATCCACCTGGTGTACGAGGTCGAGGTCGACAAGGCGGTCTCCGACAAGACGGATCGCCTGGCGGCGGACATCGAGGAGCGGCTGCTCCGCGACAAGAAGCTGCCGCGCGTGGAGGTCAGTCGCGAAGGTCGTGACGAGATCGCGGTGCGCTGCGTCAGCGCCAAGGATCTGGGCCAGATCGACCGCACCTTCCTCGCCGAGTTCCGCAGCAACCTGGACGAGGTCGGCCGCGACGCGGCGACGAACACGCTGCGGCTGCGGCTCAACCCCAAGTACGTCGAGGAGGTCGGCGAGTACGCCATCCGCCAGGCGGTCGAGACGATCCGTGGCCGCATCGACGAGTTCGGCGTGGCCGAGCCGACGATCTTGCGCAAGGGCGGCGACATCGTGGTCGAGCTGCCCGGGCTGACGCGGCGCCACTTCGACCGCGTGAAGCGGCAGATCGGGCGCACGGCGCAGCTCGAGTTCAAGATGGTCGACGACGAATCGGATTTTCTGGCCCGCGCGGGGGAGAAGCTGCCGGCCGATGGTCCGATCAAGGTCCGGACGGAGACCTACGACGGCAAGTCCCACGGCGCCGTGACCTACAGCTACCTCGAGTCGCGCGACAAGCGCGCGCTGCGCCAGTTCCTCGACCAGCTCAAGCTGCCCAAGGATCGCGAGATTCTGCTCGGCGAGGAGTTCGCCAAGGACGAGAAGGGCAACCGACTGCCCGACAAGATCTGGAACACCTACTTCGTCAAGCGGCGCACCGAGCTGACCGGCGAGTACATCAGCGATGCGCAGGTGATGTGGGAGGACCGCACGGGCCGTCCCGAGGTCTCGCTGACCTTCGACCGCACGGGCGCCGAGGTCTTCGAGCGCCTCTCCGGCGACAACATCGGTCGGCGGATGGCGATCGTGCTCGACAACAGCATCAACTCGGCGCCGGTGCTCGAGAGCCGCATCGGCGGCGGGCGGGCGCGCATCACCCTCGGTGGCCTGCGCAGCCCGCAGGAGCTGCAGGAGGAGGCCAACGATCTGGCGGCCGTGCTGCGGACCGGCGCGCTGCCGGCGCCGCTGCGCAAGACCTTCGAGAGCCAGGTTGGGCCGACGCTCGGGAGCGACACCATCAAGCGCGGTGCTGCGGCCTTCGCCATCGGCGCCGGGGCGATCGTCTTGTTCATGCTTTACTACTACCGGCTGGCCGGCTGCTTCGCCGACATCGCGCTGTTGATCAACATGCTCTTCGTGCTGGCGCTGATGGCCGGCTTCCACGCCACGCTGACCTTGCCCGGCATCGCCGGGTTGGTGCTCACGCTCGGCATGTCGATCGACGCCAACGTCCTGATCAACGAGCGCATCCGCGAGGAGATGCGCTTGGGTAAGACCGCGCGCGCCGCCGTCGAGGCGGGCTACGCGCGGGCCTTCTGGTCGATCTTCGATTCGCAGCTGACGACGGCGATCGCGGGCATCGTGCTGCTGCAATATGGATCCGGGCCGATTCGCGGCTTCGCCGTGACGATGCTGATCGGCATCGCGACCTCGATCTTCACCGGCGTGTACGTGACCCGACTGCTCTTCGATCTCTACGTGGTCAAGGCCAGGCCGAAGATCATCAGCGTCGGACTGCCGCGGACGGTTTGAGGGGAGATACGCGATGCCGCAATGGATCAAGCCGGGCACGACCTTCGAGTTCTACGGCACGCGCCGCCGGGCCTACGCCATCTCGTGGGGGCTGACCGTGGCCTCCCTCGCCATGCTGGGCGTCAACGTCCTGGTGCGCGGATCGGCGCTCAACTACGGCACGGACTTCACGGGCGGCTCTCAGCTGCAGGTGCAGTTCACCCGTGCGGTCAGCCCTTCGCGGGTGCGCAGTGCCCTCGAGCAGGGCGGCTTCGCCGGCAGCGAGGTCGTGGCCATGGCGGGTGGGGCGGGGCCCAACACCTTCATGCTGCGGATGGGTGAGGTGTCGGTTTGCTCGGACGCAGAGCGCACCAAGGCGAAGGCCGAGCTGCAGCGCGCCTTCGGCCGGCCGATCGCCAAGCTCGAGCACAAGGAGGGCAGCGACAAGCTCTATGTCGTGCTGTCCTCGGCCAGCGATGTGACGAAGAAGGACGCCGAGGACGCGGCGGTGGGCAAGATCGAACGCGCCTTTGCGGCGGCCGGGGTCGACGTGCAGCAGGTGCGACTCTTCGGCCGAGCGCGCGATCGTGCGTTCGAGGTCAGCCTCGGCGGGCTGGGCACCGCGGTGGAGCGGGCGCTGAACAAGGCGCTGGGGCCGGGCAGCGTGGGGGATATCCCGCAGGTGGAGACGGTGGGCGGTCGCATGGGTCGCCAGCTGCGCGACAGCGGCATCAAGGCGCTGATCTACTCGATGCTGCTGATCCTGCTCTACATCACGCTGCGCTTCGATCTGCGCTATGCGCCCGGCGCGCTGGTGGCACTGGTGCACGACGTCGTGATCACGGTCGGTGTGTTCGCCTTGCTGTGGCACGAGTTCTCGCTGTCGGTGGTGGCGGCGTTGATGACGATTGCCGGTTACTCCGTCAACGACACGATCGTGGTCTTCGACCGCATTCGCGAGGACGCCGCGCGGCTGCGCGACCGGAAGTTCGACCGGGTGGTCAACGCGGCGATCAATGAGACGCTGAGCCGCACGCTGCTGACCTCGCTGACGCTGGTTACCTGTCTCGCGCTGTGGTTGCTCGGCACCGGCGCGATTCGCGAGTTCGGCTTTGCGCTCTCGATCGGTATCGTGCTCGGCACCTACTCCTCGATCTTCGTCGCCAGCCCGATGGTGGTCTTCCTCAACGAGCGCTTTGGCACGATCGGCCGCCAGGCCGCGGCCCGCTAGGTCCCAAGGAGCGCGCCAGGTGCCGGCGGGAGGGGAGGCCGGTCGGGGCTGGTGGCTGCATCCGCCGGCCGGGGAGGTGGCCCTGGCGCTCGCCGCGGCGCTCGAGCTGCCCTTGTCCGTGGCCCAGGTGCTCTGCAACCGCGGCTTCGGCGAGCTGGAGCGGGCGCGGCGCTTCCTCGAACCCCGTCTGGCGCAACTCACCCCTCCCACCGAGATGGCGGGCCTGCAGCTCGGCGTCGATCGGCTGGCGCATGCGGTACGGCGCGGCGAGCTGATTGGCGTGTTCGGCGACTATGACGTCGACGGCGTCAGCGCGGCCGCCGTGCTGGGCGACTACCTGCGCGCGTGTGGGGCGACCGTGCGGCTGCGCGCGGCGCGTCGCGACGAGGGCTACGGGCTGCATCCGGCCCAGGCGCGTGAGCTGGTCGATGCGGGCGCGCGGGTGCTGCTGCTGGCGGACTGTGGCACCGCGGACCGAGACGCGGTCGAGGCGGCGACCACGGCCGGCGCCGACGTGGTCGCGATCGATCATCACCGCGTGCTGGCGGGCGACTGGCCGGGACTGGCGCTGATCAACCCCCAGCGCCCCGACTGCGGCTTCGCCTACAAGGGACTGTGCTCGGCGGGGCTGGCGTTCTACTTCACGGGGGCCCTGCGGCGCGTGTTGGCCGACGAGCGGCAGCAGCTGCCGGATCCGCGTGCCGGGCTCGATCTGGTGGCGCTCGGCACGGTGGCCGACGTGGCGCCGCTCGACGGCATCAACCGCATCCTGGTGGCCTGCGGGCTGGCGCGGATGGCCGAGACGACGCGGCCGGGCCTGCGCGAGCTGCTGCGACTGGCTGACCTCGAGGGGCGCGCGGTCGGCGCCGAGGACGTCGCCTGGCGGCTTGGACCGCGGCTCAACGCGCCCGGAAGGCTTGGCGACGCGGCGTTGGCGCTGGAGGCGCTGGCCGAACGTGACGTCGGACGGGCGGTGGCCGCGGCGCGGCGCTGCGATGCGCTCAATGGCGAGCGCAAGGCGCTGCAGGAGCGACTGCTGGCCGAGGCCCGGGCGCAGCTCCAAGCGCAGGGCGAGCGCAGCTTTCATCTGGTCGCCAGCGAGGGCTGGCACCCGGGGGTGATCGGCATCGTCGCCGGGCGGCTCGCCGGTGAGCGGCGGCGTCCGGTGGCGGTGGTGGCGATCGAGGGCGAGCTGGGGCGCGGCAGCGTGCGCAGCGTCCCGGGGCTCGACCTGGTGGAGGTGCTGGGCGCGAGCGCCGGGGCGCTCTTGCGCTTCGGCGGTCACGCGGCCGCGGCCGGTTTCAGCGTCGAGCGGCGACAGCTGCCGGCGTTGGCCGAGGCCCTCGAGCAGGCGACGGCCGGGCGCCTCGCCGCGCTCGAGGCGCCGCGGCTGTCGGTGGACGCCGTCGTCGGGCTGGAGATCATCGATGAGCGCCTGTGTGCTGCCTTGGCGCGGTTGGCCCCCTTCGGCATGAGCAACGCCGAGCCGGTGTTTGCCGCGGCCGCGCTGGAGGTCCTGAGCGCCCGGCCGGTCGGCACAGGACACCTCGCGCTGACGCTGCGGCAGGGTGAGGGACGTCCGCAGCCGGCGATCGCCTTCGGCTTCAATCGGCCGCCGCCCGCCGTGGGCGAGCGCGTCGACGTCGCCTTCGTGCCCGAGCTGGACACCTATCGCGGTCGCGGGCCGCGCCTGCGCGTGCAGGCGCTGGTGCCGGCGGGCGAGGGGATCGGCGCGGGCGTTGCGGGCCACGCGGTACGCGGGATCGGCTAGGACGAAAACAAGCGCCCTTTGGCGCGAGCCGTTTGTTTTGGGCCTAGGGCGGCAAGCGGAGGGATGATGCGAACGCCTGCGGAGGAGCGAGCCGACGATCGAAACGAGGACCAGCCGGAGCAGCTGGCGGGCCCGATCGTCTTCGATCACCACTTGGCGCGGCGCCGGCGCGCGCTGCGACCGGCCCTCGTCCATCTCGTCTCGCTGGTGATGATGCTCGGTGGACTGGCGCTGCTGGTGCTCTACCAGGAGCGGTGCACCGCGCAGGTGGTGCGCGCGATCGACCTGGTCGCGCAGCCTCCAGGGCCCCCGGCGGGTCCGCCGCCGCGGGCCCCGGATCGGGCGCGGTGAGCGCGGCGCTCAACGTCTTTGTCTGCGCGGGTGAGGTCTCTGGCGACGGCGCGGCCGCCGCGGTCGTGGCCGAGCTGCGAGCGCGCTTACCCGGCGTGCGCTGCTGGGGTGTCGGTGGCGCGGCGCTGGACGCGGCCGGTGTCGAGTTGCTGGCGCGCAGCGAGGATCTGGCGGTCGCCGGGTTGAGCGAGGCGCTCGCTTTGCTCCCGCGCGTGGCCGCGCTGCGCTGGCGCCTGGAACGCGCCTGGCGCGCCCGTCGGCCCGACCTGGCGCTGCTGGTCGACTACCCGGGCCTCAACCTGCGCCTGGCCCGCGCGCTGCGGCGCGCCGGCGTGCCCGTGCTCTTCTACGTGGCGCCCCAGCGCTGGGCCTGGCGGGCCGAGGGCGCCGCGCGGGTGGGGCGCGACACCGAGGTCCTCGCGGTGGTGCTGCCCTTCGAGGTCGACTGGTACGCGAGACACGGCGTGGTCGCGACCTTCGTCGGCCACCCCGCGCTCGATCGCCCTGTGACGCTGTCGCGCCGCGCGACCCGCCAGGCGCTCGGCATCGACGGCGAGCGGCCGCGCGTGGCGGTCTTCCCCGGGTCGCGGCAACACGAGCTCGAGCGGCACCTGCCGCTGCTGCGCCGGGCCTTCGAGCGCCTGCCGGGCGTCGAGCCGCTGGTCGTGCCCGCCACGGCGGCGCTGGCCGCGCGCTGTCGCCGGCTGGTGCCGACCTGGCGTCAGGTCGAGACGGCGCAGGCCCTCGCGGTCGCCGATGCGGCGCTCTGCAAGGCGGGCACGGTCACGCTCGAGGCCGCCCTGGCGGGGGTGCCGCTGGCGGCCTTCTACCGGCTCTCGGCGCTGTCATACGCCGTGCTGCGCCGCGTCGTCGCCGTGCCCTACGTGGCTCTGCCGAACGTGTTGGCGCAGGCGCCGATCGTGCCTGAGCTGCTGCAGGGAGAGCTCACGCCCGAGGCGATCGTGGCCGTGGTCGCGCGGTTGCTGCAGCCACGTTATGCCGCGTGGCAGCGTGGGCGCCTGGCCGAGGTCGCCGCCGGCCTGGGACCGCCCGGTGCGGCGATCCGGGTGGCCGAGCTGGCGCAGCGCCTGATCGGGCGCTGACCGCGCAGACTGATCGGGCGCTAGCCTCGCGTCAGGCGGCGCACCATCTCGCGCAGGCGCCGCGAGCCGCCGCCGTCGCGATAGATGAAGCTGATACCGTAGCCGTTGGGCTTGACGTTGGAGATCTGGCTGGCGATGGCGACGGCCTGGGCGCCGCCGGGCGTCGTCAGCTCGACGACGATGTCCTCGCCGACATCGAGCGCGTCGTCGGTCAGGAGCTGGGCCCCACCGATGCTGATGTCGCGCAGCCGGGCCTTGCGCTGGTCTGTGGAGTTGATGAGGCGCCAGCGCACGCCCAGCTCGATCGGCAGCCGCGCGTGCCGGCGCTTGATCGCGCCCTTGACCTGGCCGGTGGCCACGGCCAGCAGGAAGTCGCGTTTCTCGCCATCATCCTTGCTGAACGCGACCATCGCGCCCGCGCGCACCCCGAGGCGCGGTAACGCCGTGCGCCAACTCAGCACGGTGCCGCGCAGCAGCGTCTTGTTCGGCAGATCGGGGAAATGCACCTCGACCAAGACCTCATCGTCACGCTCGAGCGGCAGCGTCGTGGCGCAGAACATTCCGCCCGTCGGCAGCTCGGCGTTGTACGCCTGGAGGAACGAATGGTTGTCGCGAAAACGAGCCTTCAGTAGATGCATGACGCCAACACCTCACGCGCAACGCCTGTACCATAGCATACCAAGGCGCATGACCTCATTTTTTCGGCCCGGCGCTGGGTGGACTGCCCTCGCCACGGCCGTCCGAGTCCTTACACCTAGAAGCCGTTTCGTTCAAGTCGGAGCAGCTCGCCGGCAGAGCGTGGCCGGCGGCCGGATTGCTGTTGCTCGCCGTCGGGCGGAATCCGTATCATGCCGCGCATGGCTGCTGACGCGCTGGTCATCGTTCCGACCTACAACGAGCGCGAGAATCTCGAGGCGCTGACGGTCGAGATTCTGCGGCAGCTCCCGACGGCCGATATCCTCGTGGTCGACGATGGCTCGCCGGATGGCACGGGGGCGCTCGCCGACGCGCTGCACGAGCGCGATCCGCGGATCGAGGTGCTGCACCGTCCGGCGAAGTTGGGGCTGGGGACGGCCTATCTCGCCGGCTTCCGCCATGGCCTGGCCCGCGGTTATGCCTACCTGATCGAGATGGACTGCGACTTCTCCCACGATCCGAAGTACCTGCCGGTGTTGCTGGAGCGCGCGCGGGCCGGCGCCGATCTGGTGCTCGGATCGCGCTATGTGGCCGAGGGCGGGACGCGCAACTGGAGCTGGGGCCGGCGCGCGATCAGCCGCGGCGGCAATCTCTACGCGCGGGCGGTGCTGGGCCTGCCGGTGGACGATCTGACCGGCGGCTTCAAGTGCTTTCGACGGGCCGTGCTCGAGCAGATCGGCCTCGACGAGGTGCGCTCCGAGGGCTACGCCTTCCAGATCGAGATGACCTATCGCGCCTGGCGCCGCGGCTTCCGCATCGAAGAGCTGCCGATCGTCTTCGTCGATCGCCGGGTCGGCCAGTCGAAGATGTCGCGCCGCATCGTCGGCGAGGCGGTGTGGATGGTCTGGCGCGTGCGCTGGGCGTTGCGCCGGGGTTGATGTGCGCGAGCCCGTCGGCAGTGGCCTAGCGCAGCTGGTGTGGCCGCACCGCGGCCGCTTGGCGGCAGGGGTCGGTTGTGGGCTCGGGCTGGCGCTCGTCGGCGGGCTCTACGCCTACCTCACCGGCCCGTTGCTGCAGACCGTGCTCAGCGGGGGTGCGCGCGGCGCGCAGCCCCTCCTGCGCCTGATCCCCCTGCGCTTGATGCCGGGGCTGCAGGCCGGGCGCTGGACCGTGCCGGGCACGTTGGGGGCCGTGGCGGCGCTGCTCTTGGGCCTCGCGTTGACCAAGGGGCTGCTGCATCTGGCGCAGGCGGCGCTGCTCGAGCGCAGCGCTGAGCAGGTGGGTCACGCGCTGCGCGTGCGGGTCTACGAGCAGCTGGTCCGCCTCCCGCTGCGGACCCACCGAGAGATCGCCAGCGGGGAGCTGATCGCGCGCCTGCTCGACGATACGCGGCAGCTGCGTGGCCTGCTGATCGACCTTCCCCTGATGATCGTGCGCGAGGCCGCCGCCGTGCTGGCGTTGGCGCTGGCGGCGCTGTGGACGGCGCCGCGGCTGGCCGCGCTGGCGGTCTTGGCCCTGCCGCCGGTGGTCGTCGCCGTGGCGCTGATCGCGCGGCGCGTGCGGCGGGCGGCGGCGCAGGGGCAGACGGCCCTCGGTGAGCTCGTGGGGCAGGCGGCGCAGGCGTTGCGCGCGCTGCGCGAGATCAAGTCTTGCGGGGCCGAGGCCCGCGAGGTCGCGCGCTTCAGCGCGTCGAGTGAGCGGCTCGCAGGGTCGGCGGCGAGCGCCGTGGTGGCGCGGGCGGTCGGGCCGCTGGTGAACGAGGTCAGCGCGGCGGGCGCCCTGGCCGTGACCCTGGCCTACGGCGCCTGGCAGGTGCGTGTCGGGGCCGTGGCGCCCGAGGCCCTGGTCTCGTTCGTCGCGGCGGTGCTGCTGACCTATCGGCCGATCAAGGGGCTGACCCAGGCGCTGCACGCACGGGCCGCGGCGCAGCCCAGTCGCGCCCGCATCGAGCAGGTGTTGGCGTGGCCGGCCGAGCCGGGCCCGATCGAGGTCAGGGGTGGAGCCGGGCCGGCCGCGGCCGCCTGCGACGGGCTGCTGCCGCCGCTGCGGGAGGCGCTCGAGCTGCGCGAGCTGCGCTTTCGCTACGCGGCCCCCTGGGTGCTCGATCGGCTGACGTTGCGGCTGGCCTGCGGTGAGATCGTCGGGGTGGTGGGGCGCTCGGGGGCGGGCAAGAGCACGGTGGCCGATCTGCTGGCGGGGCTCGAGCGCTGGGACCAAGGTGAGCTCTACTGGGATGGGCGGGCGTGGGGTTCCGACGCCGGGCCGCCCCCCGCTGCGCTGGCGCTGGCTCTCCGGGAGCAGGTGGCGCTGGTGCCGCAGCAGCCGCTGCTGCTCGATGGCACGGTGGCGGAGAACCTGCGCTTCGCGGCCCCTGCGGCGACCGAGGCGGACCTCTGGCAGGTGTTGAGCTGGGCCGGCTTGGAGCGGCGCGTGAGCGCGCTGCCCGGGGCCCTGCAGGCGCGGCTGGGCAGCGGTGGCGAGGGGCTGAGCGTGGGCGAGGTGCAGCGTCTGGCCGTGGCGCGGGCGCTGCTCCGACGGGCGCCGCTGCTGGTGCTGGACGAGCCGACGGCGGCGCTCGATGCCGAGACCGAGCAGGGGTTGCTGACCACGCTCGACGGGCTGCGTGCCGGCCGCGCGATGCTGCTGATCACGCACCGACCGGCGGCCCTCCGCATCGCCGACCGCGTGCTGCGGCTGGAGGGGGGCCAGCTGCAGGCGCTGACGCCGACGTCGGCCGCCACCGTCGCGACCGTGGCCGCGAGTGGCCTCGAGCAGCCGTGGCGCCGATCGGCCGGCCAGGGGGAAGCGTGAGGTCGCGGCCGCGCGCGTTGCGTTGCCTGTTGGGGCGCCTGGGCCGCGCGGCCGTCGCCTGCCTGGCCAGCGCCGCGCTGCTGGCGCTGCGCCTCACCTGGCGCCGCGTGAGCATGGGTTCGGCGCCGTGGCCCGCGCGGGCGGTGCTCGCCTTCTGGCACGGCGATCAGCTCGCGCTGTCGGTGCTCCCGCGCGCGTGGGTGCGCGACACGACGGTGCTGGTCAGTCGCAGCGCCGACGGCCAGCTCGGTGCGGTCTGGGCGCGTGCGCTCGGGGCACGGGTCGTGCGCGGCAGCAGCAGCCGCGGCGCCGTCGTGGGCGCGCTGGGTTTGCGTCGGTGCCTGCGGGCCGCGGGGCGGATCGCGCTGGCGCTCGACGGGCCGCGCGGGCCCCGTCACGCTGCCGGGAGGTCCAGTACGCGTCTGGCCGCCGGCGCGGCCTGCCCGGTGGTGGGCGTGGTGGCGGTGCCACGGCGTGCCCTGCACCTGCGCTCCTGGGACCGGCTGGCCATCCCGCTGCCGGGCACGACGATCGTCGTGGGCTGGGACGTGCTGCCCGCCGACGATCCAGCCGGTGCGCTGCGTCGGCTGTGGGAAAGGGCGGCGGCGACCGGCCGTGCGGGCGATGGTGCGCAGGGTCGGCGGCGCCGCCGGGCCTCGGCGCTCTTGGGGTGCCTGGGCTGGTGCCTGGGCCTCGCGGCGACGCTCGGCGGCTGCGACGCGGAGCGTGCGCGGGCGCTGGAGGTGCTGCGATCGGGTGACACGAGCGCGCGCGTGCAGGCGCTGCGGGTGTTGGCCGCGCGACCGGATCCGGACTTGGCACCCCAGATCGTGCCCTTCTTGGCCGATCCGCCGGGCGCGTGCGGCACGCCGCGCTGATGGCGCTGGGTGCCGTGGGCACGCGCGGGCAGCTCAACGCGGTGGTCGCCCGGCTGAGCGATCGCGATCTGGAGGTGCGCTTGGTAGCCGTGCGGCTGCTGGGGGAGAGCGGCCACGCGCGTGCCGTGGCGACCCTGCTGCCGCTCTTGCGCGATGCGAACGCGATGATGCGTCAAACGGCGGCACAGGCGCTGCAGACCCTGGGGCGCTCGCCGTGGCAGCAGCGACAAGCCGAGAGTGCGGCCCACTTCGAGGCCGAGCTCAGGCGGTTGGCGGATCCGGCGCCGCAGGCGCGTGCCGAGGCGGCGCGCGAGCTCGGTCGCAGCGGCTCGGTGCGCGCCGCGGGGGCGCTGCGGCGCCGTCTCGGCGCGGCGCGCGAGAGCACGACGGTCGTCGGCGCGGCGCTGCGAGCCTTGGTGCGCGTGGATCCCGCCGCGGCGTCGCGCGCGGTGCACGAGCTCGCACGCGCTGCCGATCCGGCGCGCCGCGTGCTCGCGGTCAGCGTGGCGGGGAGGCTGCGTCCGGTGGCCTGGGAGCTGCTGGCCGGCGCGCTCGTGGACCCCCAGCCGGAGGTGCGGGGCGCCGCGTTACACGGGCTGGTGCGGCTTCGCCTGGCGGCACCTGCGGCGCTGGCCGCGGCGCTCTGCGCGGCCTTGGAGCTCGAGGCCGAGCGCTCGCTGCGCCTGCTGGCAGCGCAGGCCGCGGGGGCGCAGCACCTCCGCTGTGAGCAGCAGGCGCGGGCGCTCGAGGCGCGCGCCCGCGAGGCGCTGGGCGTGGCCGAGCCCTCGGCCGAGCTGGCGCGGACGCTGGTGGACAGCTTCGATCTGCTGGCGCGGTTGCGTCGCGCGGGCGACAGCGCGCTGCTGATCGCGTTGGTGCAGCGCGCCGCGATCGTGCGGCAGTGGGAGTCGGAGCCGTGGATCAGCGCGGAGCGCTGGCGCGCGGGCGATAGCCCGTCGGTGGCGCTGGGAGCGACGCGCGGCGCGGCGACCGGCGCGGAGGCGCCGCCCAAAGACCCCGGCCAGGCGCTGCGCTGGCTGCTGGCGCGCTTCCCCGTGCGCGAGTCCGACAGCCGTGAGCAGCCGCTCTTACCCCCCACGGGCAGCGTCGGCGACCTGGCTGAGCGCTTGGTGTGGCTGCCGCCCACGCCCGAGACGCGGGTCTGGCTCGCTCAGGTGGCGCGGGACGCGGCGGACGAGGTGCTGGCCGCGGCGGCGCTCGATCGCTTGGCCGAGGGAGCGCCGCCGAGGAGCTTGTCGGGAAATGTCGCGAGCCGCCCGAGCGCAAGGCGCGGCGAGCACCGGAGCGGAGCGTACGGGCTGGTACGTGAGCACCGGAGCACAGCCGCAACGCGGCGGTCGGGTGGCGCAGCAATTTCCCGACAGGCTCCTAGCCCGGACGCGCGCGGCCCGGCGGCCGGCGCCGTGCCTGCCTCACTGCTGCAGCAGGCGGTGGAGAGGGGCCTCGCCTCGAGCGAGCCGTTGCGGCGCCGCGCGGCGACGGGGGCCTGCGTGGCGCTCCCGCCGCCCTTGGGCGAGGTCCGCGCGCTGGCGTTGGTCAAGGATGCCGACGGCGCGGTGCGCGAGGCGGCGGCGCTGGTGTTGGGGCGTTTGCGGGTCCGCGAGGCGCTGCCGGTGCTGCTGGCGCTGCTGGCACGCGAGCCCTCGCCGGCGTTGGTCCAGGCGCTGGCGCTGCTCGGCGACCGGCGCGCCACCCGGCCCTTGCTGCGGATGCTCGACGAGGACCAAGTCGGGCCGCGCCTCGGCGAGCGTCTGGTCGTGGTGCAGGCCCTCGGCGAGCTGGCCGATCCGGCGGCCGCGCCGGCCCTCGAGCGAGAGCTCGCGCACGCCGATGGGCGGCTCCGGCGCGCCGCCGCGCGGGCCCTGGCTCGCGCCGGTCGCACGCGCTCGATCGAGGCGCTTCGCGTGTGCGCGGCCGACTACTACGCCGCCGTGCGGCAGGCCTGCGCCGCGGCGGGCGAGCGCTTGACCGCGGCCCGTCGCGTGGCGCCATAGGGCTTCGGCGTCGCGCCTGCTGCTCAGCGCCGGCCGCGCGTCAGCGGCGGACGACGGTGCGCACGTAGAGGCTCGATCCCCGTCGCTTGTCGCTCACCCGGAAGACGATCTCGTTGTTGCCGGGCACCAGCGTCAGCGGATGCTGGAAGCGCGAGCTGTCGTCGAGCTGCAGCGTCGCGCCGTTGACCTGCACGGTCGAGCCCGGCATCGTCACCCCACGCACCTCCAGGGTGCTGGTGGTCACCACCGCGCCGTTGGGCGGATAGATGATCTGCAGGTCAGGCGTGGCGTTGTCGTAGGCGACGCGCAGCCGGCGATGCTCGCTGGTGCGGACCAGGGTCTCACCGGCGCGGCCGACGACGTACCAGAGATAGGTGCCCTCGGTGAGCCGCCCGGGCGCGAGCTCGAGCGCGGTGCTCGTCGTCGACTCGTTGACCAGCGTGCTGCCGACGTCGTTCTCGCGCACGACCTTGACCGCATAGCTCTTGGCACCGGCAATCGGCGCCCAGGTGAAGACGAAGCGCGGCAGGCTGTTTTGATAGAAGACCGTGGTGTTGCCGTAGTCCTCGCGGATCAGATTGCGCGGTGGACGCAAGTTCTCCAGCGCCCGATGCGAGGTGTCGGGTACCAGCGTCAGGCGACCCGTGATCGGGGGGCCGAGGCGGCCCGTGTTGCTGAAGGGGCGTACGCGCCAGAAGTACGTCGTCTCGCGCGCCCCCCGCTCGAGCCGCAAGGTCAGCTGCTGCCGCCGCAGGGCGTCGGCGAAGAGCGGCCGCTGGAAGCTCGACGAACGACTGACCTCGACGACCGAGCGTTCTCCCGCTGCCGCGCGCCAGGACAAGGTCACGGGCAGCGTCGGGCCGGCGACGAAGACGCGCGTCTGGCCGCCCTCGCCGATGCGCAGCGCGACCGGCGCGGGGAGCTGGGTCGGGCCGATCGTGCCGGCCGCCAGCACCGTGAACTCTCCGGCTTCCAGCGTGCGGAGGGCCCCATCCTTGGCCGTGAGACCGGCCTCACCATGCAGGACCCGCAAATCGGCGTCCTGCTCGCGCTGCTGCACGGCGATGGCCGATGAGCCGCGGAACCCGGCGCGCGGCGTCACCGTCACGCCTTGCACGACGGTCGCCAGGGTCTTGCCCTGCTGGGCGGCCCCGCCGATGGCCGTGGCGGCGCTGAGGGTCCAGTCGCCCGTGAGGCCCTCGAGTCGGATCCCCGGGCCCCGGGGGCTGGGATCGCGTCGCACCACGAAGAGCCCGGGGCCCGTTACCAGCGTCTGGGGGCCCTGCCGGCGGCCGAGCAGCACGCGGGCCTGGTCCGCCAGGCGCAACGCGCTGCCGACCGTCACCGCCCGCAGGCCGGTCCCCCGCAGCGTCGCGAAGGGAAGGCGCTCGGCCAGTCGGAGCTGCACGGCGCCGCCTCCGACGCGCCGCACGACGAAGGCCCCGGGCTCCAGCGCGTCGTCTTCGTCCTGCGTCGACAGCGGGCCCGCGCCCGCCGCGTCGGGGCCGCCGGGGCCGCCATCGACGGGTGCAGCGCCAGCCGCAGCCCTACCGGCCGCCACGGGTATCGGCGTGGGCGCAGGCCGCCCGACCACCGGCACCGTGAACTCGAGCGTGCCCCCCGCGACCACATGCGCGTTGCCACCCTCGGCCTGCTGCACCAGCGCCTCGCCGAAGACCACCTCGAGCCGTGCGGGCGCGCTGCCGCTCGCGGCGGAGAGGGTGGCTTGGGCGGCCTGGGACAGCACGACCTCGCGGCCACCGACGCGGATCACCAGCGTCGCCGCCTCGACGGCGGCTGCGGTGCCCTGCAGCTGCCCCTGCGCCAGCTCCAGCGTGACCTGATGACCGGCCGAGGTTTGGGGCTGGAACTCGACCACGGCGAGGGGGTCGACGCGCACGCGGCCACCGCTGCGTAGTGCCAGCGTCGCGCGGCTCGCCTCTCCCGTCTCCACGCGTCCGCCGACGCGAATCAACTTGCCGACGGTGGCTGCGAGCAGGGCGCTCTGCGTCTGCTCGGCGATGCTGACCTGCCCGCTGGTGGCCGCGACCTCGGCGACCCAGTCGTCGGGCCGCGGCTGCGGGCGGAGGCAGGCTGCCAGCGAGAGCGGGAGGGCGGCGCTCAGCGCGTAGCGGGAGAGGCGCTGCAGCGGCCCTGCGCCGGCCGGGCGCGGGGCGCGAACGGGGCGTCGCGCGGCGATCGCCGCCGCAGCGGGCGTCGAAGCCGGGAGCTGGCCGGCGGGCCGGCGCCCACCTGTCTGCGCCTGATCGCGCCCGCGCATGCTTGGCCTCACGGCGGACTCCGCCAGCTCCGCGGCTCGCTGCTCCCGCCGCGCCAGGGGCGCGCCGGCGCACACGAATCGCCATTGAAAGGTGGGAAAAAGGTCGCATACTCCGGCCTCTGTCGCAATCTTCGCAGTGTCCGGCGACGCCGCCGGTGGGTGCTCGATGCGCTGGGCGGCGCTGCTCTCGCTGACCGCGATCTCGTATCTGGGGCTGATCTGGCTCTGGAACCCCCTCGTCGCGGTCGATCCCCCCGAGCTGCGTGCGGGTTCCGGCCGCCGCGTTCAGGGTGACGTGGTGGTGGTGATCGGCGGCGACACGGCGCCGACCGACGCCGCCGAGCCGTGGCTGCGCCGTCATGGTTATCGCTACCCCTTCGCGGCCACGACGGCGCTGCTGCGGGATAGCGATCTGACGCTGGTCAACCTGGAGAGCGCCGTGGGCGAGGCGCCCGGCGGCTGGCCGCTCTACAAGCGGTACCGCTACCGCACGTCGCCGCGCGCGCTGGCGGCCTTGCGCTGGGCGGGCATCGACGCCCTGACCTTGGCCAATAACCACGTGATGGATGACGGTCGCGAGGGGCTTGCCGTCACGCTCGATCAGCTGCGGCGGGCGGGCCTCGTGGCGGTCGGCGCCGGTGCCGATGCTGCTGAGGCGCGCCGGGGGACGATCTTCGCGCTGCGCGGCACCCGCGTCGGCGTGCTGGCGTATCTCGAGGACTCTTGGATGGACAGCCTCTACTGGCCGTCCTTCGCCTGGGGCGCGCGCCCGGGGTGTGCGCGGCTCGAGGCGCGTCACGCCCGCGACGACATCGCGCGGCTGCGGCGCGCTGGCGCCGACGTGGTGATCGTGATCGCGCACTGGGGCCGGACCTACGCCGAGGTCACGGCCGTGCAGCGCTGCTATGGCTGGTTCCTGACGGCCGTGGGGGCGGATCTGGTGGTCGGGCACCATCCCCATCTGCCGCAGCCGGTCGCGCGCGTGCATGGGCGGCCGGTGGTCTTCAGCGTCGGGAACTACGCCTTCGGTACGCCCGGGCGCCGCGTATTGCACTACGGCATGCTGGTGCGAGCGGTGCTGCGGGGGCGGCGCCTGCGCCGCGTCGAGCTGGTGCCGCTGCTGGTGCAGAACCGGCGCGTGGCCTTCCAGCCGCAGTGGCCGCCGCCGAGCGAAGCGAGCGCGCTGCTACGCGACCTGGCGCAGCGCTCCGCGGCCTACGGAGCCATGCTGCAGGTGCTGCCCGATCGCGCGCTGCTGGAACTCTGACGGGCGACCTGAACGAGGAGCCTGTCGGAGAATGTCGCGAGCCGACCGAGCGCTGCTGGAGCTCTGACGGCGTGTTCCTCGACCCGCCGCTCAGTTGGGTCGAGACGCCCGTCAGGCAAGGCGCGAGCGAGGAGCGCGCGGAGCAGCCTGGTGGCGCTGTGAGCACGCACCGCAGCGAGCAACGCAGCCTGGCGGGATGGATCGACCCAACTGGGCGGTGGGTCAGCGATAGAGCTCGACGTTGAGGATCACCGTGCTCCCCTCGAAGACACGCACCTTTTTGCGCTGAGGGCGATAGCGCGGCGCGGAGATCACGACGTTGTATTCGCCGGGCTTCAGCTCGAGCGAGAAGTTGCCGTTGGCATCGACGCCGAGCGTGCGGTCGAGGTCGGGCAGCAGCACCGTGGCGCTGGCGAGCGCGGCGCCACCACGTGCGCTGACGATCCCGCGCAGCGTGCCGCTGCTGGTGGTGAGCTTGCGCTGCAGGCGGTAGCGCAGGACGGGCCCGTCGGCGCGCACGTTGGCGTCGGCTCGCAGCTCCTCGAAGCCCGGGGCGCTGATCGTGAGCTTGGTGGGGCCGAGGGGCAGCGGATAGCTGCGGAAGGCACCGGTCTTCGGGGCGACGGCCAGCGCCGAGGCCTCCTGGCCCTCGATGCTGACGCGGGCATCCCACACGGGCTCCTCGCTGTCACCGGCGACGACGGTGCCGCTGAGCGCGGCGCGGTCGCTCTCGAAGGGCACTGGCTCGGCGACCCTCGGGGCAGCAGCGGTTGCGCGGTGGACCGTGTGAACGACCGCTGCAGGCAGCGGATCGAAGCGATAGCTCAGGCCCAAGGTCAGCGCCCAAGGCGGAATCACGAAGGCGTAGCGGTCGGCAGCCAGCGTGCTTGGCGCGCCATCGCCCACGCCGGTCAGGCCGAGCTCGACGGCAGCCAGCAGCTGCAGGCCGCGCCGCGGGCCCAGCCAGCCGTGTACGCCGAGCGCGAGGCGACCCGGGCTATCGCCCAGGCTCGGCGCGCCGGCGCCGACGAAGGGCTGCAGGTTCAGCTCGACGAAGGGACCGACCCAGCGCGTCAGATACTCGACGCCGACCCGCGCCACCACGCGGTGAAAGGAGCTGATCTGCGCCGAGAAGCGTTGTGCCGGGCTGAGCGCGGCGGGGTCGTCGACGAGGTTCTCGGAGCCGTCGAACTGGAAGCCGAGGTTGAGGTGCGCCCGGAGTGGCAGGGCGCGCGGTGCCTCCCAGGTCGCCAGCGCCGCCACCAGGACATTGAGCGCGGAGCCCGAGAGCTTGAAGAAGCCGACGGCGGAGGGCAGTCGCAGATCTAGCAGGCCCCCGACGTGCAGGCCCCGGCCCACGGCAAAGCCCGTCTTGAGCGCCAGCTCGGGGTCGCCCACCGCCACCTGCAGCTCGTCGCGGGCCGCGCCGGTCGTCTCGTTCGAGATCACGTGGAGGGCGAGGGCGGCCTCGAGCAAGCGCCAGGGCGCCCAGGCCACGCTGTAGGTCGCCGACATGCGCGCGTGGTCCGCTTTGAGGCCATCGCTCGCCAGCAGGTCGGGTGCGCTGAAGAACTCGTAGGTCGAGCCGACAGCGAAGAAGCCGGGGGGTTGCAGATCGGCCGCGACGACCCGCAAGAGGCCGCGCAGGCCCATCGGTTCGGTCGCGCCCAACTGGACGCTCGGGGCGGGTTGGGCCCAGCCCGTGCTGCCGGGCGCCAGCGAGGCGAGCGCGATCGAGCACGCGAGTGCGAGGCGACGAGTGGCGATCCCCATGCGGTGTGTCCCCCCAACGACGGTGCGAACGCGGCACCAGGTTGTGAACTCGAGCTCGGTTTGCGACGGTAAGTGTTTAACTGTACAATCGTTTTGCTCTTACTTTCAAGATCTGCGACTTCAACATTCGCGATGGAACCTGCGCGAAGGAGTCACGCGTGGAAGCCGGTGATGCGGTGGCGGAGGCCGATCGCCCCGCGAAGGGTGAGACCCAGGGACGCTACGAGATCATCGACCGCCTGGCGACCGGCGGCATGGGTGAGGTGTACCTGGCGCGCGTGGTCGGCGCAGCGGGCTTTCAGAAGCTCGTGGTGATCAAGAAGATCCTGCCCCATCTCGCCGAGCAGGCATCCTTCGTCGAGGGACTCGTCAAGGAGGCCAAGCTCCTCACCGAGCTGAACCATCCCAACATCGTCCAGGTGCTCGACCTGGGGCGTGACGGTCGCGACTACTTCATGGCGATGGAGTACGTCGCTGGCTACAACCTGGCGACCATCGCTCACTATTGCGCGCAGAAGCGGATGGTGATTCCGGCCTCGGTCTGCGTCTACGCCGGCCTGCAGGTGTTGGCGGCGCTCGAGTATGCCCACGGCATGGCCGACGGGGAGGGTCATCGCCGCAACGTGATCCATCGTGACGTCAGCCCGCAGAATGTGCTCGTGGCCCGCGACGGACAGGTCAAACTGACGGACTTCGGCATCGCCAAGATCGTGAGCGAGGCCGAAGGCGAGCTGACGAACACGCTCAAGGGCAAGTTCCGGTACATGGCGCCCGAGGCGATCGACGGCGGTCGCGTCGACCAGCGTTACGATCTGTTCGCCGTGGGCATCATTCTTTTCGAGGCCCTGTGCCGCCGGCACCTCTTCGGCGGGCGCAGCGACGTCGAGATCCTGGCCCAGGTCCGAGCGGCGAAGGTCCCGCCGATCGATCGCTATCACCCCGGGGTCCCGCAGCGGCTGCAAGAGGTCGTCGAGCGCTCGCTCCAACGCGATCCCAGCGCGCGCTTCCAGAACGCCGCAGACTTCGCCAGCGCGTTGCGCGAGGCGTTGTGGCCGCAGGCCGAGGGGGAGGCCGCCAAGGAACTACGCACCTTCGTCGCCGGGCTCTACGATCTGCCCGACTTCCCGCTCAGCCGGTCCAAGCTGCCGGTGGTGCCCAAGTCGGGCGCGCCGATCGCCGCGACGCGGTCGATCATGCTGCGCTCCGACGTCGCCGCGGCCGCGGCGGAGGGCCGCGCGAGCGCCGGGCGCGCGCGAGCGGGCGTGGCCGGTCAGGGACTGCTCTGGGGCGCCGTGCTCGCGATCACGCTCGTGGTCGGCTATCTGGTCAGCCTGCAGCTGCGGCGCGCGCCCGTGGCCACGCTGGCGGATGCGTCGGTGTCCGCTCGGGTCGACCCCGTCGTGAAGCCCCTGCGGGCGTGGCCGCCCGCGGATGCCGCGCTCGTGGCGCGTGGGGTGCTGTCGCGGCCCCTCGACGGCGGTGGCGTCGCGCCGACCAGCCGCCCTTTCAGCGGGCCGGCGATTCGCCCGCGGCCGGGCCCCTTCACGCAGGCGATGGGCCGGCTCGCGCTGGCGCGCCACGGCAGCGCGATCACGGCCTGCTTCCGGACGCCGACGGCGCCAGAACGTGCCGTGGTGACGCTGCGCGTCATTTCCACGGTGCTCGCCGATGGTCGGGTGGCCACCGTCGTGATCGAGCCGCCCGACCAGGCCGACTCGCCGGTGGGCCGCTGCGTGCTGGGCGTGGCGCGGCGGGTCCGTTATCCGGCCCATGACCGTCCGCAGGTCACCTTCGTCCAGCCGCTGACGATCCGCCGCGCGGCGGTGAACTGATAAGACGTCGCCGCGCGTCCGAGCGAGCCTGGAGGCGTCGCCTTGACTCGGTTGGGGTCGTGTGTATCGTTGCGCCCATGAATTGGTGGCAGCGTGACCCGAATGAGCCGGCGGCCGGGGCCGACGACAAGAAGTCGGTGCCGAGCGGCGTCTTCACCCAATGCGACGGCTGCGGCGAGGCCCTGGTCGATGGCGAGCTGCAGCAGCAGCACGGCGTCTGTCCGGCCTGCGGCCACCACCACTACTTGGCCGCGCGACGCCGCGTCGAGCTGCTGCTCGATCCCGGCAGCTTCGTCGAGCTGGGAGGGGCGATCGAGCCGCTCGACCCGCTCGCCTTCGAGGACACCAAGCGCTACCAGGACCGGCTGCGAGCGGCGCGCCAGGGGAGCGGCTACAGCGAGGCCGTGCTGGTGGGCCTCGGCCGACTCGAGGGGCGAGCGGTGGCGCTCGGGGTGCTGGTCTTCGAGTTCATCGGCGGCTCGATGGGTTCGGTGATGGGCGAGCGGTTGGCGCGCCTGTTCGAGGCCGCGGCGGCGCAGGGCTGTCCGGCGATCGTGTGCTCGGCGTCGGGGGGCGCGCGGATGCAGGAGGGCATCCTCTCGCTGATGCAGATGGCCAAGACGACGGCCGTGCTGGCCCGGATGAAGCGCCGCGGCCTGCCCTTCGTCTCGGTCCTCTGTCACCCGACCACCGGTGGCGTGGCGGCGAGCTTCGCGATGCTCGGCGATCTGCACCTGGCCGAGCCCGGTGCGCTGATTGGCTTCGCCGGTCCGCGCGTGATCGAACAGACCATCCGCCAGACCTTGCCCGAGGGCTTCCAGCGCGCCGAGTTTCTGCTCGAGCACGGCATGATCGACGCGATCGTGCCGCGCCGCGAGCTGCGGGCCACCCTGGCGCGGCTGCTCGGCCTGCTGCTCGATCCTCCGGTCGAGCCCGCGGCGTGACAGCCCTGGCCGCGGCGCGCGAGGTCGCCCAACGTCTGCTGGGACTGCGGCGCTTCGGCGCCCAACTCGGTCTCGAGCGCATCACGCGGGTGCTGGCCGCGTTGGGCGATCCCCAGCACGCGCAGCGCTGCGTGCATGTGGCCGGCACCAACGGCAAGGGCTCGACCGCGGCGACCTTGGCGACGGCCTTGCAGCTCGGCGGGCATCGCGTCGGACTCTTCACCTCGCCGCACCTCTGTCGCTTCAGTGAACGCCTGCGCGTCGACGGCGTCGAGGTCGAGGCCCCGGAGCTGCTGCGGCTGCTCGACCGCGTGCAAGGCTGCGGCCTCGAGCTGACCTTCTTCGAGACGCTGACGGCGATGGCGCTGCTGTGGTTCGCCGAGCAGCGCGTGACGGTCGCCGTGATCGAGACCGGGCTGGGAGGGCGACTCGATGCGACCAACGTCGTGCGGCCGCTCGTCAGCGTGATCACCGCCATCGGCCTCGATCACACCGAGGTGCTGTGGCCCACGCTGCCGCTGATTGCCGCCGAGAAGGCCGGGATCATCAAGCCGGGCGTCCCGGTGGTGGTGGCGGTCGCCACGCCCGAGGTCGAGGACGTCTTCAGCGCGCGCTGCGCCGCGCTCGAGGCGCCGCTCTGGCGCGAAGGACGAGACTTCGCCTGCACGGCGCGCGACGACCAGACGCTGTGGTATCGGGGCATCGACGGCGGCGTGCTGGGACCTTTGCGTCCGGCGCTGCCGGGGCCGCATCAGTGGGGTAATGCGGCGCTGGTGCTGGCGACGCTCGAGCTCTTGGCGGAGCAGGGGCTGGGGGTCACGGCCGAGCAGCGCTGCGCGGCGTTGGCCACGGTGCGCTGGCCGGGGCGCCTCGAGTGGATCGACGCGCGGCACCTGCTCGACTGCGCCCACAACGCCGCTGGTGCCCGTGCGCTGGCCGCGGCCGTCGCCCCGCGTCGCGACTTCGCGGTGATCTTCGCCGCGCTGCAGGACAAGCCCGCGGCCGCGATGCTCGACGCGCTGCGCCCCTGTGCGGCGCGCCTGGTGCTGACCCGCGCCGCGGTCGACCGGAGCTGCGAGCCCGAGCGCCTGCGCGAGCTCGCCGGTGCGGGGGAGACGGCGCCCGACTTGGCGGCGGCGCTGGCGTGCCTGGCCGACGATCCGCGGCCGCGGCTGATCACGGGCTCGATCTACCTGGTCGGCGAGGCCCGCGCCCTGTTGCTCGGCGAGGCCAGCGACGCGCTGCCGCTGGCCGATCCACCGGTGCGCCGGTCCTGAGGACCCGCTCGAAAATAACTCGATCAACTGGGCGTTGAGGCGCCCGCCGGGCAAGGCGCAGTGACGAAGGAATACTGTTGGTATTGCGAGGAGCTGCAACGCAGCCCGGCGGGATGGATCGACGGCCAGATGGATGAGTTATTTTCGAGCGGGTCCTAACTAAGCGAGAGCTCAGTACAGCCTCAGCGACGCGGCTCGCCGTGCATGGCCGTCGCCGTTTGCTCGAGGGCAAAGCTGATATGGGGCTGGAAGAGCTCGGGCTCGAGCAGGAAGGCGTCGTGGCCCTTGTCGCTGTGCACGGTCACATACTGCAGCGGGATCGCGAGCGCGCGCAGCACCTCGGCGATCTCGGCCTGCTCCGGCGGGTAGAAGCAGACATCGGAGTCGATCGAGAACAGCAGCCAGCGCTGTCCCTGGCAGGGCGCCAGCGCGCGGCGCGCGTCGCCGCCGCCGCGATCGCGCGGCAGGTCGAAGGCCTGCCAGGCATTGCTGATGCGCAGGTAGCTGTTGGCATCGAAGCGCCGCACGAACTTGCGGCCCTGGTGCAGCATGTAGGACTCGACCTGGTCCTGCAGCCTGTAGGTCGGCAGGTAGTCCTCGGGCTGGACGATCTCGGCCCGCGCGCGCGCCCGCAGCACCTCGAGCGAGACGAAGGTCTTGTGGCTGATCATCCGCGCCAGCGCCAGCCCGCGCTGCGGTGCGGGCCCGTCATAGTAGTCGCCGCGGCAGAAGGCCGGGTCCTCCTGGATCGCGAAGATCTGCTCGAAGTTGAGCGCCTTGCTCAGCACGGTGGCCCGCAGCCCGCTGGCGATCGGGATCACGCAGCGCACGCGCTCCGGGTAGCGGCAGGCGAGCTCCATCGCGCACATGCCACCGAGCGAGCCGCCGGTGGTCGCCAGCAGACGTTCGATGCCGAGGCGGTCGAGCAGCCGCAGCTGACTGTCGACGAGGTCGCCCAGCGTGGGCCAGGGGAAGCGGCTGCCCCAGGGGCGACCGCTGGCCGGGTCGAGGCTGCTCGGTCCGGTCGAGCCATAACAACCGCCCAGGTAGTTGGCGCAGATCACGAAGTAGCGCCGCGTGTCGAGCGCGCGGCCCGGTCCGATGAAGGGATCCCACCAGCCGAGGTGGCACTCGTCGCTCCAGAGGCCATTGTCCGGCCCGACCGGGTCATAGCCGGCCGCGTGCTGGTGGCCGCTGAGCGCATGGAAGACCAGCACGGCGTTGTCGCGTGCCGCGTTGAGCTCGCCGTAGGTCTCGTAGGCCAGCGTGCAGGGGCCGAGCGTGCGCCCGTCGTGCAGCACCAGCGGATCGTCGGCCGTGGCGATCTCGCAATAGCGCGTCTGCGAGGCGTAGCGTGCCCCCGCCAGGGGGCGTGAATCGGCGCGAGACGTCATCTGCCCGCATGCTCCGTCGGCAGGCTGGGGGTCAGCGCCACCGTCTAGCCCCAAAACAAGCGCGTCCCGCGCTCGTTTTGGGCCTAGATATCACTCAGGGGGCTTTCGCAAAGCCCCCTCGTCGCGGGGAGTGAATCCCCGCGACTTCACCCCATAACGCTCGCCTGTCGGCTCGTCTAGCCCGAAAACAAGCGGCTTGCGCTCGAACGCGCTTGTTTTCGGTCTAGCGCACCTGGACCTGCGCCGTAGCGCTGGTGGCAGCGAGCGCCTGGTCCAGGTCCGCGATGATATCGTCGATGTGCTCGAGGCCGATCGAGAGCCGCACCAGCTCCGGCGTGATCCCCCCGGCGCGCTGCTGCTCGGCGCTGAGCTGGCTGTGCGTCGTCGTCGCCGGGTGAATGGCCAGGCTCTTGGCGTCGCCGACGTTGGCCAGGTGGCTGAAGAGCTGCAGGCTCTCGATGAAGCGCTGGCCGCCGGCCGCGCCGCCGTGGATGCCGAAGACCACCATTCCGCCAAAGCCACCCTGCAGGTAACGCTGGGCGTGGGCGTGGGTCGGATGGTCCGGCAGCCCGGGATAGCGCACCCACGCGACCGTGCGCTGCTCGCGCAGCCAGCGCGCCACGGCCAGCGCGTTTTCGCAGTGGCGCTGCATGCGCAGCGGCAGCGTCTCGATCCCTTGCAAGAACATCCAGGCGTTGTCCGGCGCGAGGCAGGCGCCGAGGTTGCGCAGGGGCACCAGGCGCATGCGCAGGATGAAGGCCAGCGGGCTCAGCTCGCCGAGGTCGTGCGCGTAGCGCAGGCCGTGATACCCAGGGTCGGGCTCGTTGAAGAGCGAGAACTTGGCATCCTTCCAGTCGAAGCGCCCGCTGTCGACGCAGATCCCGCCGATGGCGGTGCCGTGGCCGCCCAGCCACTTGGTCAACGAGCTGCAGACGATGTCGGCGCCGTGCTCGAGCGGCCGCAGCAGCGCCGGCGTGGCGAAGGTGTTGTCGACGACCAGCGGCAGGTGATGGGCTCGCGCGATCTCGGCGATCGCCGCAAAATCAGGCACGTTGAGCGCCGGGTTGCCGCAGGACTCGAGGAAGAGCAGCCGCGTCTTGGGCGTGATCGCGCGCGCGAACTGCTCCGGATCGGTCGGATCGACGAAGCGCGTGGTGATGCCGAGCTGCGGGTGGAGGCTGTCGAACATCGTATAGGTGCCGCCGTAGAGGTCGTTGGCCGAGACGACCTCATCGCCCGCGCGGCAGGTGTTGATCACCGCGTAGTGGATCGCGCTGGTCCCCGAGGCCAGCGCCAGCGCCGCCGCGCCGCCCTCCAGCGCGGCGACGCGCTCCTCCAGCACGGCGGTGGTGGGGTTCATCAGCCGGGTGTAGATGTTGCCCAGCTCCTTGAGCGCGAAGAGGTTGGCGGCGTGCTGCGTATCGCGGAAGGTGTACGAGGACGTGCGGTAGATCGGCACGGCGCGGGAGCGCGTCGTCGGATCGGGCTCGTGTCCGGCGTGGAGACAAAGCGTCTCGAGACGATAGCGGCGTGGGTCCATGGTGCTGCCCTTCTGCCTTTCTGCGTGCGGGCCGGCCGAGCCGGGCCGGCGAAGTTAGAACGTCCGCGAGCGCCGGGCAAGGCGGCGCCGCCGAAATGAGCCCACCGGTGGAGCCGGCAGGGGGCGGGGGCGGGGGCGGGCGCCGCTGTCGGCGCGGGATCGGGGGTCGGCGTCCGCGTCCGTCGGGCG
Source organism: Pseudomonadota bacterium (assembly GCA_016702545.1). Classification (GTDB taxonomy): domain Bacteria; phylum Myxococcota_A; class Polyangia; genus JADJTL01. The sequence continues at coordinate 139,334 of JADJDT010000042.1, forward strand.
CCGTGCTGTTGGCGGTGCTGCTGGGATCGGCCATCGCCCGGGCCAACCCGGCGGCGGGGTCGTCGCCAAGCGCGACTCCGGGCGCGCGCGCGACCCTGCGCGCGGTGCGCCTACAGCTCGCCGGTGACCGCTGGCAGGCCGAGGGGGAGGTCGAGGCGCGCCGCGGGCCGTGTCGCTGGCAGGCCGCGGCGCTGCGCGGCCAGGGGCGTGGCGCGATCGCGGCCGAGCAGCTGCGGGTCACGCTCTGCGAGGGCAGCGCACCCTGCCCGGGGCCCTGGCTGGAGGCCCGCCGACTGCAACACTCCGGGGCCTCCGGTGCCTGGCAGGCGCAGGGGCTTCGGGCGGCGCCCTGCGGTTGCTGGCCCGCGCTGCGACTCGAAGCGCCGCGAGCCTGGCTCTCCGCCCCCGACGGGCGCCTGCAGCTGCTCTCGCCGCGCCTGCGTTGGGGGCGTCTGCCGCTGGTCTGGCTGCCCTATCTGTCGCTGCCGACCCGCGCGGGCACCAGCGGTCTGCTCTGGCCCGTGCTGGGCTACAGCGGCCGCGATGGTTGGCGCCTGGAGCAGGGGGCGGAGCTGGTGGCCAGGGGCCACGCCGACGCGCGGCTCGCGCTCGGGTGGATCGCCACGCGCGGCTTCGGCGCGCGCGCGCGACTGCGCTACTTCGATGCGGTGCACGGCGACGGTCGGCTGCGGCTCCAGCTGCAGCAGGACGCGGGGTCCCGGCCGCGCTGGCGCGGCCGCCTCGCCGGGCGTGTGCTGGGGCAGGGGCGGTCGAGCGCTGTGGCGCTGGTGCCCGAGCTGGTCAGCGATCGCGCGGTGCTCGCCGATCTGGCGCGATCGCCGACGCGGGTCTTTGCCCCCTACGCGCGCAGCCGAGCCTGGGCCAGCGCTTCGAGCGGGCCCGTCGTGGGCAGTCTCGTGGCTGATTTGTTTCAGGCGCTGCGCGGGCCGCTCGGCGCGAGCGGGCGCGATGAGGGTCGTCTCGCGGCGCGGATCGAGCTGCTACCGCGTCGGGTGCTCGGGCCGCTGCAGCTGCTGGGACAGGCCGAGCTGGCCCGCAGCCAGCCGCTGACGGCGGTCGTGGAGCAGGGCGCCCCGGCGACCCCCAACGCGTCGTCGCCGCCCTCGTCGTTCGCGGCGCGCGGGCTGACGGTCTGGCGGCTGGCGCCGAGCCTGGCGGCGGCCGGGACCTGGGGACCCACGTCCTGGACGGCACTGGCGGGGTATCGCCTGCAGGCGGTGGCGGCCCTGGAGCCGCGCGAGGAGAGGCTGCGTGCGCGGCAGGCGGGGGTCGCCGCGCTGGCGCTGGCTCTGCCCCTGCGACGGGTCTTCGGCGGCGCCGACCGGCGCTGGGTGCACGCCGTCGAGCCCTTCGTCGGTGGGCGCCTGCAGCACGGGCCGCGCTATCCCGACGCGGCCGTCGCGGGCCTCGAGCCGTGGGCCTGGGCCGAGGGCGCCCTTATCGAGCTCGGGGGCCGCACCGACCTGACCCGGATCACGCGCGCTCGGGCACTCGCGCGGGTGCTGCGCGCGGAGACCGCGGTGCAGCTAACAGCGGGCGGCGCCCGCCCGCACCCGCGCGCGTTGACCGCGCAGCTGGCTGGGGGGCCCTTCGGCGGCTGGCGCGGGCGCGCCGAGGGCTGGGCGGCCTTGCGACGCGCGGGCCCCTGGGTGCTCGACGCCGAGCTCTGTCACGACAGCGGCGCCGTCGAGCTTTGTGCGGGCTACTGGCGCCTGCGCGGGGCCGCGGCCGAGGCGCTGCGGCTGTGGGACGATGGAGCGTGGCCGACGGTCGGCCCGCGGGATCCCGCCCTGCTCGGCGGATCCGCGGACCAGGTCAGCAGCAGCGCACGACTGCGTCTGGGGCCTTGGCGCGTCGAGCTGGCCGGTTGGGCCGACCCCGCGACGCGCGCGCCGACCCACGCCCTGGCACGCGTCGCCACCGCCCCGCTCTGCGGCGGCTTCGAGCTCGGACTCGGCGCCGATCTTCGCGTCGGACAGCGCCGGCCCGATGTCCTGGCGCAGCTCGTTTGGCGCGGTGGCGCGGCCGCGGCGCGCTGCGCGAGCTGGTAGGCTCCGATCACGAAACTCGTCGCGCGCCCAGTCGCCGTGGCATACTGCGCCCCATCCGTTCAGCCTGGAACGCTCAAGGGAGGCCCCGCATGCAAAGCTCGGCTCGGCTGCGCCGCACGCTGCCAGTTCCCGTTTTGGCAGTGCTCGGTTTGGCGCTGCTCACCGTCGCCTGTGGGGACGACAAGAAGCGTCCCCCGATCGTCTTTCCAGATGGCTTCGGGTTGCGCGATGCGTCGATCTACCTCGACGGCCGCACCTCCGACCTGGGCGCCAATCCGGACCTGCGCGTCAGCCTGGAGGGGCCGGAGATCACGATCGAGACGCCCATCGAGGCGCAGATCGTCGTCGGCGACATCCTCAGGGTGCAGGTCAAGGTCACCGACGCTGACGGCGTCGAGGCGCAGTCGCTGCGGCTGACGCTGCAAGGCGCGCAGCCGGTCAGCCTGGGCCTGACGGCGACGCCGGACGTCTACGAGGCCCTGCTCGACGTGCGCAAGGTCGTCGGCAAGGGTCGGCTGTGGGTCGAGGCTACGGATCTGCTGGGCAACGCGAACAGCCAGGTGCGCCTCTTCGAGCGCGACCCCGGACCGATCGTGCTCTTCCTCTCGCCCTCCGAGGGCAGCCGCTTCCCGCGCAGCGTCTCGGTGCAACTGGTGGTGGCCGACCGCGTCGAGGTCACGGACTTCGCGACCCGCATCGGCACCCAGAGCATCGCGCTGACCAAGACCGCTTCGACCGCCGATCGCTCCGTCTACGTCGGGCAGGTGCAGTTCGACGACCCGATGTTCCCCGTGCCGCTCTCCGGGCAGCAGGTCCTCACGGCCTCGGCGACCAACGCCAACGGCGCGCGCACGATCGTGAAGCGCACCTTCTTCGTCGACGACCAGGGGCCCGGCATCAGCATTCGCAGCCAGAAGGCCGGCGAGCTGGTCGGCCGCGTGATCGAGCTCTCGGCGGAGATCAGCGACCCGGCCGGCGTGCAACCGGCCTCGGTGCGCTGCGTGGTTGGCAATGAGCTGCAGAAGCGTGAGGTCGTGCTCGAGCCCGATGCGACCAACCCGGCCCTTTACCGCGGTCAGTTCGACACCCGTAACCTCACGATCCAGATGCTCTGGCCGGTGCTCTCGTTCCGCGCCGCCGACCGGCTGGGCAACGAGAGTCACCGCGACATCGAGGTGGCGCTCGACAACCGTCAGCCGATCCTGTCGCTCGACCCGCCCGAGGATTTTCGCGCGAAACGTGAGAAGGACGATCTGATCCAGTGCTCCCTGCCCTTCGATCCCGTCGGCAGCGATGCGGCCGATGATCTCGACGCCGTGCCGCAGGTGACCGAGCTGCGCGCGCGCATCGAGGACCGCGGCAACAGGGTGCCGGGAGCGCAGATCGTGCCGATCGGCGGGGTGGAGGCGGCGACGGTCAGGCTCTTCGTGTTGCCGGGCGCGATCGGTAAACCGGTCGTCGTCGACAGTGACGGCGACGGCTTCTGCGACGCGATCAACCCCGAGGTGGTGCCGCTCGGCAGCCGGCCGGATCCGGGCCAGGCCGTGGCGGTCGATCTCGTGCCGATCCCCGGCGAGGGGCTGGCGGACTTCATGCCGCACCTCTCCCCGCCGCTCCCGACCGGCTTGGGTTGCATCAACGGCGACGAGGCCAAGCCGCCCAGGCCGCTCTGCGACACGACGCCCTCGACGATGAAGTCGATCATCACCTACTCGACGAAGCTGCCGGCGATCTGGACCATTCCCCCGCTGCTGCGGGGCAACGATGACTACTGTGTCGGCGTCGGCTTCGACTTCCGCGCCAACGAGGTCCCGGCCGGCTGGGCCTGCGTCGCCGCCGAGGCGCGCGACGAGCTGGGGAACCTCGGCGTGTCGCGCCCGATCCGCGTCGCCGTCGAGTACGGCACCAGCCGGTTCTTCCCGGGTCCGGCGCCGGCGAGCGCCGGGGCGGCGCCGAACTGCACGGGGACGCTCGATGCCCGCAGCGGCAAGGTGACGGCGCAGGCCTGCCGCTTCCGCGATTGGGAGGCCGACTTCGCTCAGGAGTTCCAGCCTAGCCTGGAGACCCGCCTCTTCCGCTAGCGAACCCTGGTCGGCGGAGCCGAGAGGGGAAGGAGCGGGGCGCGCGCGCCTCGGGGAGCGCCCGCCGCGTTTCGGGGTTGACGCCGGGCCCTCTCTGCGGCAGCTCTGAGCACGGACGCTCCGCATGCGGGAACGCTTTCTCGCCCTCATCAGCCGTACCGTCGCGCACCGCCCGCTGCGGGTGCTCGTGGTCGCCCTGCTGCTCTCCGTCGTGGGGGCCGCGCTGCTGCCCGGCTTGCACGTGCGCGCCGGGCACTCCGCCGTGGTGTCGCGCGAGGCGCCGGAGCAGCGACGCTTCGCGCAGTTCCTCGGCCGCTTCGGCTCCCCCAACGTGCTCTTCGCGCTGGTCGAGGGGGGCAACGCGCCGCTGCGGCGGCAGCTCGTCGATCGACTCAGCAGCCAGCTGCCGAGCCCGCCCCTCCCGCCTGGCAGGCCCACGCCCCGCTGCGCCCCCGCGGCGGGCGACCGTGCGCCGGGCTGCGTGCGTGACGTCTTCGGCCGCGTGGCGCTCGAGCGGCTGCAGCGCTATGGGCTCTACTTCGTGCCGCAGGCGCAGCTCCGGCGCCTGGTCGAGGCGCTGGCCGACGAGAACGTCGGCATCCGCCGCCTGGCGCAGCTCGAGGACCTGGCGGGGCTGCTACAGCTGGCGGCCGAGGAGGTGGCCCGGCGCGCCCAGCTCCCGCCGCCGACGGGCGCCGCGGCCGCCGAGGCCGGACGCGGGCTGGCGCTGGCGACGCAAGCGATCGACGCGCTGACGGCGGCCCTGCGCGCCCCCGAGCCGCGCGCGCTGGATCTGCGCGGGGCGCTGATGCAGCTAGCCGGAGGCGCCGCGCAGCTGCAGTCCGGCGTCGACGAGGCTGGTTATCTGCGCTCGCGCGATGGCCGGATGGCGGTGGCGATGATCCGGCCGCTCGACGAGTCGGACGAGCCGGCGGTGGTCGTGCCCTTCGTGACCTACGTCCAGCGCCACGCCGAGGCGCTGGCGGCAGCGTTGACGGCGGCACATTGCGGCGGGGCAGCGCAGGCCGGCGGGGCGGGCGCAGTGGCCTGTGGCGCTGGGCCGCTGCGCGTGCGCCTGGCAGGTCTGCCCGCGTTGATCGTCGCCGAGCAATCGATCCTCGATCGCGACACCTTGATGACCAGCGCCGTGGCCGCGCTGGCGATCGTGCTGATCTTCATCTTCGGCTTTCGATCGCTGCGCCAGAGCGTGCTCGGCATCGTCCCGCTGACGGTCGCCATGCTCTGCACGCTGGCCGCGGTGCGCCTGACCGTCGGCGAGCTCAATCTGATCACCACGGCCTTCATCCCCACGGTGCTCGGCATCGGCATCGACTTCAACATCCAGCTGCTCGCGCGCTACAACGAGGCGCGGCGCGCCGGTGCCGACGCGGTGGCCGCCGTGCAGACGTCGATCACGAGCGCCGGGCCCGGCGTGCTGACGGCCGCGCTGACGATGGCGGGGGCCTTTGTCGCGCTGACCGCCTGCCGCTTCAAGGGCTTCGCCGATCTCGGGGCGATCTCGGCGATCGGGCTGCTCTTCGCGCTGGCGAGCGCGCTGCTGGTCGGGTCGGCGATGCTGAGCTGGCGCCCGCTGCGCTGGCTGCAGCAACCGCCGCGGCTGCGACACGCGCCCGAGCACGATCCGGCGCTGGCCCTGACGCGCCGGGTCTTCGCGCCGCTGGGCCGACGCCTGCTGCTGGGCGGGGGCCTGCTGGTGACCGTGCTGATGCTCTGGCGCGGTCAGAGCATCCCCTGGTCCTATAACTACCTCGACCTGCTGCCGGCCGACGCCGGGGCGGTCACCGCCGTCACCGCACTGGCGGAGCACACGGACTTCTCGTTCGAGGTCGCGGCGCTGGAGGCTGCTTCGTTGCCCGAGGCGCGCGCTTGGGGCGAGCGCCTGGCGCGCCTGCCCACCGTCGGCCGAGTCGAGTCGCTGGCCAGCTATCTGCCCGGCGATCAGGCGGCCAAGCGCCGCGAGCTCGAGCGGCTGCGACCGCGGGTGGCCGAGCTCGCCATCGCACCGTACACGGCGCCTGCGGCCGGCTTCGCGTTGGGGCGCTGGCGCGAGGGCCTCGAGGCGCTGGTGGATGGGCTGCAGGACGTCAGCTTCACCGCGCAGCACGCCGGCCAGGACGCTGCGGCCCGCGGGCTGGCGCCAGCGATCGCGGCGCTGCAGCGGCTGCGGGAGGCCACGGCGACGCTGCCGGCGGAGCGCACGCGAGCGCGGCTGGCGGCGCTCGAGGCGCAGCTGATCGGCGGCCTGCGGCAGGCGCTTACTTTGGTGCAGCAGTCCGTCGCGCTGGAGCCGCTGAGCGAGGCCCGCCTGCTCGAGCTGCTGCCCCCGAGCGTGCGTGACCGGCTCTACGCCAAGGGCCACTACGCGCTCTACGTCTATCCCAAGGGGTCGCTGTGGGCGCCGGGGTTCCTGCCGCGCTTCGTCGAGGAGCTGCGCCGCGTCGACCCGCAGGCGACCGGGTTCCCGGTCTCGCACTGGGATACGAATGTCGCGATCGAGCGCGGCTTCCGCTCCTCGACGGCGCTGGCCGCGCTGGCGATCGTGCTGCTCTTGGCCTTCGACTTCCGCAGCCTGCGCTACACCGCCCTGGCGCTCTTCCCGCTAGCGGTCGGCATCGCCTGGATGTGGGGCAGCATGAGCCTGCTCGGCATGTCCTACAATTTTGCCAACATCGTCGGCTTTCCGATGATCGTCGGCATCGGCGTGGCCTACGGCGTCTACATCCTGCATCGCTTCCGGCAAGAGGGTGAGCGCAACGTGCCCGCCGTGGCCCGCAACACCGGCCTCGGCGTGCTGCTCTCCGCGCTGGCTAACATGGCCGGCTTCGGCTCGATCGCCCTCGCCACCCACCGTGGCGCGCGCTCGCTCGGTCTGCTGCTCTTCTTCGGCTGCTGCTTCTGCCTGATCACGGCAGCCCTGCTGCTACCGGCGCTGTTGGGCGAGCTGAAGCGGGAGCGGTCCGAGACCGCTGGGGGGTTGGCGCGCCCCCCGCCGGCGCGGGGGGGGGCGGGGCCGGGGCCCCCCCCCCCCCCCCCCCCCCGCTCCGGGGGGGCCCCCGCCGGGGCGGGGGGGGGGGGGGGGCGGGCCCGGGCCGGGGGGGGGGGGGCGCGGCCGGCGCCCGGGGGGGCGGGGGCCCTCCCGAGCGGTCCTAGGGCGCCGAGGCTGCGGCCGCGCGGCCGCCGAGCGGGCGGGGTAGCTGCGCGACCGGCGGTAGCGCGGGGGTCGCCGGCGCTGGCGCATCGGCGAGGCGAATCGGCACGAAGAACAGCCGCAGTGTGCGCTGGCGTCCCTGGCGCTGGTAGCCGAAGAGGCCGCCCAGCACCTTGACGTCGAGGTCGCGCGGGTGGTGCTTGCGCTCTTGTTTGGCCTGCAACAGCGGAAAGACGACCAGATCGTAGCCGCCGGTCTGCTTGTCGCGCCGGAAGTAGGTGTTGAGCACGACGGTGGTGCGATGCTCCCGGCGGTCGAAGCGCCAGTAGAAGGGGAAGACCACCGTCGAGCGGCGATGGGGGCGGCGGAAGTCCCAGTAGAGGGGAAAGCCCACCGTGCTGCTGCGCCGCTTGCCGCCAAAATGCCAGACCACGGGGAAGACCACTGTATCCGTGCCATGCGGGCGTTGGCGCACCCAGACGCCCGGTGGTGTGAGATAGGAGGTGGTGCGGCGGGCCAGGCTGCGATGGCGCAGGAAGAAGGGAAAGATCGCCGTGGTGCGATCGACGTGGCGATCGTGCAGGTCCCAATAGAAGGGGAAGACCACGGTCGTCGCCTGGTCGATGCGCGTCAGGCGCCAGAAGATCGGGAAGAAGACGTGCTCGGTGCGGCCCGGGCGCGATTGCGCGAAGTACCCCGGCAGCGTGAAGAGCATGCCGTGGCGGCTGCGCTGGTCGCGCGCGCGGAAGCCCAGGGGCAGCAGCACGTCCCAGGTGCGGTGGGGACCGCGCCAGTGGAAGAAGGGCAGGGCGTACCAGCTGGTGCCCGCCGCGCGGCGCTCGAAGCCGAAGAGCGGCGTCAGCAGGGCCCGGCGCTCCGCCTCTTTTCGCCAATAGAAGAGCGGCGCCACGGCCACAGAACGCCCGCCGTGCCGGTCGACCGCGCTGTAGAAGATCGGCGCCAGCGCCAGCGCGCGGCGCTCGGGGGTGCGCCAGTAGGCCAGCGGGCCGAAGATGCTCAGCGCCCGCTGCGCCTGCGGGCGTGCGAAGTGCCACACCAGCGGGGGCACGACGGTGTAGTGACGATCGGGCGAGCGGCGCTGAAAGAAGAGCGACACCAGGCCCGCGGCGTAGCCCGCGCGCTCGCTGCGCCAATAGAAGGGCCCACAGACCCACAGTCGCTCGCTGCTCGCGAGCTTGTGCCGGTAGTAGAAGAGCGGCAGGACCACGAGCTGTCGGCGCTGCGCGTCGGCGCGGAAGTAGGCCAGCGGAGCGGCGCCCCAGCTGGTCACCTCGGGCGTGCGGCGCCAGAAGAACGGGCCGATCACGCGCGTCGAGCGCTGCGGGTCGCGCAGGTGCCAGTAGAGCGGGAAGAGCACGTCGGCGCGCGCGCCCTCGCGCTCGCGCACGCCCCAATAGAAGGGGAAGACGACGAGGCTGCGTCGGGTCGGCTCGCGCACGCGCCAGAGCAGGGGAAAGAGCACGTCGACATCGAGCGTGGGGCTGCGGTGCCGGTAGGCCAGCGGCAGGAGGGCCGTGGTGCGCGCGCCGGCCGCGGGGCGCTCGAGCTCGACGAAGAAGGGCAGCAGCAGGCGCGCCCGGAGGTCGGGCCGGCGGTACCAGACGTAGGGTCCCCAGAGGCCGCGGTCGAGGCCGCGCGTGGTGTCGCGGTGCAGGCCGCCGATGGGGGTGAGCAAGAGCTGGCGCGTCGCGCTGCGCTCGTGGAAGTAGATCGGCACGATGGTGTCGAGGCGTCGCTGCGGCTCGCGCAGCCCCAGGTACGGTCCCGACCACAGCAGCCATTGGCGGCTGCCGGGGCCACCATCGCGGCGGTAGAAGAGCGGGGGGACGATCGCGAGGTGACGCTGGCCGCCGCTGCGGCCGGCGGCGAAGAGCGGCAGCAGCCCCACCAGCCGCTGCTGGCCCTCGCGCCGGTAGAGGAGCGGCCCGGCCAGCAGCGTGCGGCGCTGCGCCGCGGCGTCGTGGAAGTGCCACCCGATCGGGAACAGCACTTGGTGCGTCCGAGGGCCATGGCGGCCGGCGAAGAGCACGGGCAGCAGCGCGGTCGACCAGCCCGTCGTGCGGCGCTGCAGGTACCAGGGGCCGAAGACGGTCGTGTCGCCCTCGGGCGTGCGCTGGTGCCAGAACAAGAAGGGCGGCACGACGAGATGCTGTCGTCCGGGCGCGCGCCCGACCCACAGCAGCGGGAGAATCGTGGCGCGCCAGTGCCGCGGGCCACGGTCGAGCGCCGCGAGCAGCGGCAGCGCGACGTCGAGCGTGCTGCCATCGGCGCGACGGCGGTGGACGAAGAGCGGCAGCAGCGCGGTCGTGCGGGTCTGCGGCTGGCCGGCGACGAAGCGCCAGAAGATCGGTACCAGCACCTGCGTGCTGCCGGCGGGGTCGTGTTGCGAGACCCAGGGGCCGGCGATCGTCGTCGTGCGCTGGCGCGCGGGGTCCTGAGAGCGCCAGAAGAAGGGCAGCACGCCGCGCGTGCGCGGGCTGCTGGCGGCTGGAGAATTTGGGGCGTCCGCGGGCGCCGCGTTTGCGCGCGCGCTCAGCAGCAGCAGCGCCAGACCCAGGCTCGCCGCCGCGAGGGCGACGCCGGCGGCCGGCCACGGCCACGCGCGGCGCAGGTGCGGAGAGCGGGGCAGACGCTGGTGGGATGCGACGGGCACGGTGAGCTCCAGCAGAAGGCGAGGCTTGCCCGCAGCTAGACCGAAAACAAGCGCGTTCTAGCGCAAGCCGCTGGTTTTCCGCCTAGACGAGCCGAGAGGCGAGCGTTATGGGGTGAAGTCGCGGGGATTGACTCCCCGCGGCGAGGGGGCCATGCGAAAGCCCCCTGAGTGATATCCAGCTCCACTACGAGCGCGGGACGCGCTTGTCGTGGGGCTAGAGCGGCAGGATCATCTTCCACTCGCTGTTCTCCTTGAGGAAGCGCAGCTCGCCCTCGTCGGCCTGCGATCCGCCGCTGCGCCGGATCTTGAGCACGGCGCTGTCGCCCTTGATCTCGGTGCCGACGATCTCGAGCTGCACGTTGCTCCACTCCTGCTTGAGCTGGGCGCGGAACTTCTCCGGCGTGGCCTGCGCCACCTGCTGGCCGAGCAACATCTGGTAGTAGGCCGAGTGGGCGTCGATATAGGTGTCGAGGTCGCCTTTGAGGCCGGCGGCGCGTAGCCGCGCAAAGGCCTTCTCGGGGGTCGCGAGCTCCGCGCGCGGCTTGGGCAGCTGAAACGCGATGCGGGCCACCTTTTCGCGCGGCAGGTGCACCAGCGTGCCGTTGGGCAGGCGCAGGGTCAGCATGCCCTCGTAGTAGTGCACGAGCTGTCCGATCAGCCGGGTCTTGTCGAGCAACTCGACCGCGTCGTCGGCGTGGGCTGCAGGTACGCCGGCCAGACCAGCCAGCAGCGCCAGTGCCATCGGCAGCGTCCCCATTCGCCCTCCGCCCATACGTCGCCCTCCGCCCATACGTCGCTCTCCGCCCGTACGACGAGGGCGTGCAACTTCAAACGATCGTTGGAAATCCGGCATCGAGGCCTCCGCGACCCGTTTAGCTCGGGCGGGCGCGAGGCGTCAAGGCACGCCGAGGCCCGGGGTCGAGGCCCGGGGTCGAGCTCCGACCGGGTCGTCCGGGGGTGGGACCGGGGCTGCCGTGGGCGGCACGGGATCGAGACGGGGGCGCAGGGTGCGGGTGCTGGGGCCCAGTTGGCGACCGGTGCTGTCGCTGTCGTCCGCGCTGGGCAGCACCACAGTGAAGGTCGAGCCCCGCCCCGGGGTCGACTGGACCTCGATCGTCCCGCCGTGGCTCTCGACGATGCGCTGGCAAATGGGCAGCCCGAGCCCCGTACCCCGCTCGCGGGTGGTGAAGAAGGGAATGAAGATGCTGTCGAGGTGCTCGGGCGGGATCCCGCGACCGCTGTCGGCGAAGGACACCTCCACCAACTGGGTCGAGCGCCCGCCGCGGAAGGCCTGGCGCGCGCGCGTCTCGACGTGGAGCTGGCCCTGACCACCCATCGCCTCGAGCCCGTTGATCGCCAAGTTGAGAAATACCTGGTGCAGCTGATCGGGGTCCACGCGCACCTGGGGCAGGTCCGGGGCGAGCTGGGTCTCGATCTCGACGTGCTGGTGCTGCGAGCGCAGCAGCTGCGCGCTGCGCTGCAAGACCTGATTGAGGTGCAGGAGCTGCCGGTCGCCACGATCGGGTCGCGCGTAGCCGAGGAACTGCGCGACGACGTGATCGAGCCGGTTGACCTCCTGGACGATGATGTCGATCAGCTCGGGTTCGTCGGCGCCGTGCTCGCTGGCGACCGCGCCCTCGGGGTCGTCGCTGGCGGGCCGCTCGGTCGCCACAGGCGGTGGCGGGCTGGCCGCGCGCAACAGCTGCGCCGCCCCCTTGATCGCGCCCAGCGGGTTGCGGATCTCGTGCGCCAGGCCGGCGGCCATCTGGCCGAGCGCGGCGAGCCGGTCGCGCTCCTTCATCTGCTGATAGACCTGCGAGTTGTGGAGCGTGATCGCCGCCTGCGCCGCGACCTCGCGCAGCAGCTCGAGCTCGTCGGAGGCATAGGCCTCGCGCATGCGATCGTCCCGCAGCGCGAGCATGCCGAGCACTTGTCCGTCGGCCAGCAGCGGCAGGCAGACGTCGGCGTGGAGCTGCTCCATCGTGTCGAGGATGTTGCGCGTGATGATCGTCGCGTCCTCCTTGCCGTCGGCGAGCTGCTGGCCGAGCGTGCGCTCCTGCCCCTCGACCGTGAAGAGGCCGGCCTCGCGCAGGCGCTCGAAGAACAGCCGGCGCGTGCGCCCGTCGAGCTCGGCCGGCGGCGCGGGGCCGAGGTGATCGGCCAGGCGGAAGGTCGTGCCCGCGGGGCTGGCCAGATAGATCGAGGCGTGGGTCACGCGACCCGAGTGCTCGAGCTCCGTGAGCACGTTGAAGACCAGGGTGCGGACGTCGATGACGTTGGCCAGCTCGCGGATCAGCTGGCGCAGGCGCCGCGAGAACTCGTACTTCTCGGCAAACAACCAGCGGTTGACGCGGTCCTCGAGCAGCCCGCGCATCGGCTCGAAGATCACCAGGATCACGAACGAGGCGACGATGGTGTTGAAGAGGAAGACGCCGGGACGATCGGGACCGACCCAGGCCAGGAGCAGGCCGTAGATCACGCTGAGGATCAGCACCAGGGCCGTCAGCGTGACCATCTTGGCCAACAGCTCCTTGATGTCGAGCAGGCGGTAATGAAAGAGCGTCTGCGAGATGAAGTAGAGGTAGAGCACGGTCAGCACGCTGCCGATCGGTGGAAACGCGACCCCCGTCAGCGGCAGGAAGTCGAGGCCGGCGAAGGTCACGGCGGCCGCGCCGCCGACCAGGAGATAGCTCAGCCGTGTGCGCTCGGGGCGGGGTGGCATCGTCTGCTGGCGGGCCCAGATCAGCCACACGCAGTGATAGAGCGAGGCGAAGATGAAGGCGTGGACCGGTACCAGAAAGAGCATCGAGCGATGCAGCGGATAGAAGAGGTCGACGACCAAGAGCGCAAAGAGCAGCACGGTGCCGCCGAGCACCGGGCGCGCTGGGGGCGGTGGGTAGCGCGGGTCGGCGGCGAGGAACGAGCGGAAGAAGCGCTCGGCATTGATCGGGATCGCGGCGGCCACGAAGAGCCCGAGGTGCAGGGCCACGTCGCTGCTGAGCGTGGCGGTGAAGAAGCGCGCCAGATACCAGCAGGCCAGGTTGAAGCTCAGCACCGTAAAGGTGACGTAGGGGCGGTGGCGATGGTCGCGCAGCACCACGCTCCAGCCGATCACGAAGGTCAGGATGGCGGCGAGCAGCGCGCCGAGGGTAGGGATGCTCATCGGTCGCGCATCATACTCTTTTGGGCGCGTCGAGGGTCGCGCGGCGGCACCGGGCCCGGCGCCGGGACGCGATGGCGTTTTCGCTCGGCGGGCGGCTGCGCTAGACTGCGCGCTATCTTGCGCCCGCCCTCACATCCCCGGCCCGTCGGAGCTCGTGCGCTGCTGGCGTTGGTGCTGGCCACTATGGCCCTCGGCGGCGTGCGGCTGGCCGCCGCCGGTCAAGAGGGGGCGGGCGTCGTGGCGCCCGCCGAGGACCAGCTACGGCCGCCGCCGCCGCCGCCCGAGCAGCCGCCGCGCTCCTCGCCGGCCTTGATCGCGCTGCTCGAGCTGGCGTGGCAGGGCCTCCAGGACGGCCGGGCGTGGCTCGGTCGGCGGATGCCCAGCGCGCTGGTGTGGCTGGTGCTCACGGCGCCGCTGTGGGGGCTGGTCTTGCTGCTCGCGGTGCGGCGCGTGGTGCGAGCGCGTCGGCGCGGCGGAGCGGTGCGCGGCGCCGGCCAGGCGGGTCGCATGCGCGCGTCGGCGCACGAGGAGACGGTCGCCACGCCGGCCGCAGCGCCCGAGGCGGCGGCGGAGCCGGCACCGGTGCTGGAGTTTTCGCGGCTCGACCAGCTGCTGCTGGCCGCCGATGGGGCGCAGCCCTCGCTGCACGAGACCTTCGTCGTGCTCGGCGCCGGCGCGGAGGTCGTGGCGGCGTTGCGCGAGCAGGCGGCCCAGCTCTTCGACGGTCCGCGCTGGAGCGCGCTCGCCGCGCAGGGTCAGCCCGAGCAGCTGCGGCAGCTACGCGAGCGCTGGGTCGCTGCTGTCGCTACCGAGCGCGTGGTGCATTGGCTGGCGGCGCAACCGAGCATCGCGCAGCCGCGGCTGCAGGTCAGTCGTCCCGGGCGGCTCGAGGCCGGGGACGTCGTCAATCTGTCGCTGACCCAGGCCAACGGCCTGGGCGTGACCCTGCAGCCCGAGCAGCGCGCGCTGCTGCAGCGGGCCCAACGGGCGCTGGCGCTGGTCTACGCGCGAGCCGGCGACGCCTATGGCTTGTTCGCGGCGGCGACGGGCAGCGAGGTCGCGGCGCTCGGCGCGCTGCCGGCGGGGGTGGCGGACGAGGGCAGCACGCTGTCGCTGCCGCTGCTGCTGCACGGCATGGCGGCGCTCGCGCATGCCAGCGCCGCTGGCCTGATCCCCGGCGAGCTCGGTCGCGAGCTGGCGGCGGCGCTGCAAGAACATCAGCGCGTGGTCGGCAAGCCGGTGGCCAACGAGGGCTCGGCGGTGCACGCGCTCGAACGCACACAGGGCGCCACGGTCGAGGGCATCGGCACCTTCCTCGCCGCGGTCGCGGGCGCCGCCTACAGCCCGGCGGCGGTGGTGATGCGACTGAGCAAGCTCGCCGGCGAGCGACCCGATCCGGGCCGTCAGCTGGCGCTCGCCCGCCTCGGCGATCGGGTGGCCGCGGCGTTGCGGGACGCGAGTCGGGGGTCCGGTGCGGCCCTCTACGCCAACCTGGGTCGCGTCCTGGGCCTCGAGCTGGTGCGGGTGCATGGCGCGCAGATGGCCGAGATCGAGCGGACGGCCAAGACGCTCGCGGCGCGGCAGCCGCTGTGGGGCAAGGAAGGGCGCGGCACCCCGGCGCCGGAGCTCGCGCTGCTGCAGCTGCACCGCAAGCTGATCGATCAGCAGCAACGTCAGGCGGCCGCGGCGCAACAGCTGGCCTGGGGCATCCTCCAGCAGCTAGCCTTCACCGGCAAGGGCGGCGACAACCTGGGCAATGCGCAGCGCCGGCTGGGCTACGCCATCGCCGGCTTCGGCGCCGAGCTGGTACGCGGCTGCGACCTCGAGGTGATGTCGGCGGCGCGGGAGGTGCTCGGTCGTGGGGCGCCGGCCGGGGCTGCGTCTTGAGGTCGGCCGATCGCGAGCGCGTGCGGGTCGAGGTGGTGCACCGGGTGGTCGACGGTTACGTGCGCCAGGCGCGCGACGCGTCGGATGGCTTCCTGCAGCGGCTGGTCAACGACACGCTCTACCAGGAGCGACGGCGACTCGATCAGGCCAACCCGCGCAGCAAGCGCACCAAGGCCGAGCTGGCGCTCTATCAGGACGTGCAGCGTCGGCTGCACAGCGCCGCCGAGACGACGGTGCGCGCGCTGCTCGAGCAGCTGGCCACGCGCTTCGTCGATGAGGTGATCGGGAACTTCGACGACCGCGTCTACCGGCTGTCGACGACCTTGATCCCGCCCGGGCTCTCGCTGCTGGTCAACGCGATGAGCCCGCGCCGCCTGCTCGATCTGCGACGCATCAACCGTGGCCTCGTCGATCAGCTCAAGGTGCAGGGCGAGGTCGAGCAGGTGCGGCGCCTGGCGCAACACGGCACCGTCGTCGTCGTGCCGACGCACTCGTCGAACCTCGACAGCATCGTGCTGGGCTACGCCGGCTACCGTATCGGCTTGCCGCCGCTGCTCTACGGCGCCGGGATCAACCTGTTCAGCAATCCGATGATCTCGTTCTTCATGCACAACCTCGGCGCCTACAAGGTCGACCGCAAGAAGACGGCCAAGCTCTATCGCGCGGTGCTGAAGGAGTACACGACCTGCGCGCTCGAGTTGGGCTATCACCAGCTCTTCTTCCCGGGCGGCACGCGCAGCCGCAGCGGTGCGATCGAGCAGCAGCTGAAGAAGGGGCTGCTCGGCACCGTGATCCGCGCCTACACCAACAACCTGATCGCCGGGCGCGAGCCGGCACGCATCTACCTCGCCCCGTGCACGATCTCCTACAAGCTGGTGCTCGAGGCCGAGGCGCTGATCCGCAGTCATCTGCAGGAGACCGGCAAGGCGAGCTACATCGTCGAGGACGACGAGTTCTCGCACCCGCGGCGGGTGCTGAACTTCCTTTTCAACCTGACCTCGCTCGACGACGAGATCGCCGTGACCTGGTCGGCGCCGCTCGATGTCTTCGGCAATCGCGTCGATGCCGATGGCAATAGCCTCGACCCGCGTGGCCGCGTCGTCGATCCGCGCTCCTACGTGACGCGCGACGGCGTGCCCTATCTCGACGAGCAGCGCGACGTCGAATACACCAACGAGCTGGCCGAGGCGGTGTGCGGGGCCTACCTGCGCGACAACGTCGTGATGTCGACGCACGTGGTGGCGCGGGCCGTGTTCGCCTTGCTGCGGCGCCGCAATCCGACGCACGACCTGTATCGGCTGCTGCAGACCGGCGGCGACGCGCCGTCGTTCGCGATGGCGGAGGTGCACAGCGAGGTCGAGCGGCTGCTGGGCGAGCTCGGGCGCGAGGACGTTCCACGCCCGCGCCTCTCCCCCCTGCTGCTGGCGGGCGACGTGCAGGAGATCGTCGCGGATGCGCTGCGACACTTCGCCATCTACCACACGCGACCGGCGGCGGAGCGGCGCGGCGACCGGCTGTTTCACGAGCACCGCAACCTGCTCTGCTACTACGGCAATCGCCTGGAGGGCTACGGGCTCGCCGCGGAATAGGCGGAAGCGCTGGGAAGGCCTGGATCGAGGGTCGGGGATGCACAGTCGGGAGACCGTCGGGGTCGTGGGTGCCGGCAGCTGGGGCACGACGCTGGCCAAGATCGTCGCGGAGAACGGCCACGAGGTCGTGCTCTGGGCCCGGCGGCCCGAGTTGGCGGCGCAGCTCAACGCGCAGCGCCACAACCCGCAATACCTGCCGCAGATCGCGTTGCCCGCGGGCGTGCACGCCACGGCCGAGGTGCAGCGCGTCTGCGAGACCTGCCGCCTGTTGCTGGTGGCCGTGCCCTCGCACGGCTTCCGCGCGGTCGCGCGCGAGATGGCCCCCTTCCTCGACGGCGAGCACGTGATCGTCCACACCACCAAGGGCCTCGAGGAGCAGACGCACAAGCGCATGAGCGAGGTGCTGCGGGAGGAGACGCCGGTGCGCAAGATCGGCGTGCTGGCGGGGCCCAACCTCGCGCCCGAGCTGGCCCGTGGCCAGCCCGCGGGCACGTTGATCGCGTCGCGCTTCGGGGATGTCTTCCGCCGCGCGCAGGCGGCGCTGAGCACGAGCTATTTTCGCGTCTTCTCGGGACAGGACGTGATCGGCGCGGAGATCGGCGGCATGTTCAAGAACATCGTCGCGGTGGCCGCAGGCATCGTCGACGGCCTCGGCTTGGGCGACAACACCAAGGCCTTCCTGATGACGCGCGGGCTCAACGAGATGGCGCGGCTCGGCGTGTCGATGGGCGCCAACGTGCTGACCTTCGGCGGGATGGCCGGCATCGGCGATCTGGTGGCGACCTGCGCCTCGCCGCACTCGCGCAACCACCAGGTCGGGGTGCGACTGGGACGCGGCGAGTCGCTGGCCGAGATCCTCGGGCAGACGCGGATGGTCGCCGAGGGCATCCGGGCGACGCGCGCCGTGCGGGCCTTCGCCGCGCAGCAGCGCCTGCAGCTGCCGATCGTGCACGCGCTGCACCGCGTGCTCTACGAGCAGACGCCGCTGGACGAGGCGATGCGCGAGCTGGTGGCGGCGCAGTCGGGCGACGAGTTCATGGGGTTGATGCTGTGAGCTTCCCCGTCGATCGCGCCAACTACCGCAGCTTCCCCTCGGACTGGGCCGGGGAGGTCTTCGTCTGCGACATCGACCGCACCTACCTGGCGACGCGCTTCTCGACGCTGAAGGGCCTGCTGCGCATCCCCTTCGAGTCCGCGGTGGACAAGGTCGCGATCGCGGGGATGGCCGCGCTGCTCAAGGAGGTGCGGCGCGGGCCGGGCGCGCAGAGCCGCCACACGCCCCTGTACTTCGTCTCGGCGAGCCCCGCAGAGCTGCGGCCGGTGATCGAGCGCAAGATGCTGCTCGACGGGCTCGAGTACGACGGGACCACCTTCAAGAGCTGGACCGGCGTGGCGCGCGGGCTGCGCCCGAGCCGGCTGCGCGAGCAGCTCGGCTACAAGCTGACCGCGTTGCTGCAGGCGCGGCTCGAGCTGCCGCCGGGTGCGCGCGAGCTGCTGCTGGGCGACGACACGGAGTGTGATGCGCTGGCGGCGGCGCTCTACGCCGACCTGTTGGCCGGACGGCTGCCGCTGGCGCAGGTGCCGGCGCTGCTGGTGCGGCAGGGGGTGCTGCCGGCCGACGCCGAGGCGATTGCCGAGCTGAGCGTGCGCGCGGGCCAGGCGAGTGCGGTGGCCGGGGCCTTCATCCGTCTCGAGCTGCGCCAGCCGCGCGACCTGATCGAGTACGCGCCGTGGGTCCAGCCCGTGCGCGGCGCCTTTCAGATGGCGGCCGCCTTGTTCGGGCGCGGCAGCATCGGGCTGCGCGGGCTCTTGCGCGTGGCGGCCGAGCTGCTGTCGCGTGGCGTGACGCGCGTCGAGCTGGCGGACCTGCTGGTCGACGCCTTGCGGCGTGGCGTGCTCCCGCTGGCCCAGGGCGAGCCGGTGCAGCAGGCGCTGCTCGCGGCGGGGTTGCTGGGCCTGCCCCAGGCCCTGCCGGAGGCGGTTGATCCCGACTGGGCGCGTGTGTTAGCGCGCGATCCTGCGGAGCCGTGGACGCCGGCCCGCTATTTTCGGGGGTGACGCGAAGGGCCTGGAGCCCGACGCGGAGGGCTCCTCGTGGCGACGCGTTGATGGCGGCGCGTTGATGGCGGCGCGTCGATAGCGACGCGCTGATGGAGACGACGATGGCTCAACGAGACCCAGCGGCCGCGGATCCGGTGGCGGGGGGCGTGGCGGCTCAGGGGGGTGGTGCGCGCGCGGGGGAGGCAGGCGGCCTCGCGCCGCGCACGCTGACGGTGCGCGCCGGGATCGGGGGCGACGCGCAGCACGGGGCGGTGATTTCGCCGCTGCACCTATCGACCAACTTCACCTTCGCGAGCTTCGGCGAGAAGCGCGCCTATGATTACACGCGCTCGGGCAACCCGACCCGTGACGAGCTGGCGCGCGCGTTGGCCGCGCTCGAGGGCGGGGCCGGCGCGGTGGTGACGGCCTCCGGGATGGCGGCCGTGACCCTGGCGCTGCAGCTGCTGCGTCCCGGCGAGCTGCTGGTGGCGCCGCACGATTGCTACGGAGGCACCTATCGCGCGCTGGCGGCCCTCGCCGAGCGTGGGCACTTCGCGCTGGCCTTCGTCGATCTGACCGATCCGCAGGCGGCCGCGGCTTGCATCGAGCGCGGCCCTCGGATGGTCTGGATCGAGACGCCGAGCAATCCGCTGCTGCGCATCACCGACGTGCGAGCGGTGGCCGCACAGGCCCGCGCCGCCGGCGCCGTCGTCGTCGTCGACAACACCTTCCTGACGCCGGTGCTGCAGCAGCCGCTGGCGCTCGGCGCCGACGTCGTCGTGCACTCGACGACCAAGTACATCAACGGCCACAGCGACGTGGTCGGTGGCGCGGTGATCGCGGCCACGCCCGAGCTGCACGAGCGGCTCGCCTGGTGGGCCAATTGCCTCGGTCTGACCGGGGCGCCCTTCGACAGCTATCTCACGCTGCGCGGGCTGCGGACCCTGCACCCGCGCCTGACCCTGCACCAACAGAACGCGGCGCTGCTGGTCGAGCTGTTGACCCAGCATCCGGCGGTGCGGCGCGTGCACTATCCGGGGCTGGCCACCCACCCGGGTCACGCGATCGCCCAGCAGCAGCAGAGCGGCTTCGGGGCGATGATCAGCTTCGAGCTCGAGGGCGACACCCGCCAGGTCCGCGCGGTCGTCGAGGACCTGCGCTGCTTCTCGCTGGCCGAGTCGCTCGGCGGCGTGGAGAGTCTGATCGCGCACCCGGCGACGATGACCCACGCCTCGATGGGCGCCGAGGCCCGCGCCCAGGCCGGCATCGCGGACACGCTGCTGCGCCTCTCGGTCGGCATCGAGGCCGGCCCCGACCTCGTGGCTGACCTCCAACGCGGGCTCGACCGCGCGGCGCGGGTGGGCCGCTAGCGCGAGCACCTGCACCGGCGCGGGTCACGTGGGTCGAGGCCCCGCTGCGCTGCGCGCTGGTCGGCGTGCGGGCCACGCGTTAAGTACAGCGGACCGAAAAGGGGGGTCCCTATCGCGACGGGCTGGGCGGCGAGGGCAAGGCGGAACGCCGCAGGAATACCGGGGAGTATTTCAAGGCGTTCCAACGCGGCCCCCGAGGTCCAGAACGAGCGAGAGGGTCCCCTTTTTCCGGGGAGCTGTACTAAGGTCGGTCCGTGGCGCCCCAGATCCTGCAGTCGCTCAGCGAACACGCCGTGTTCCTGCTCTTGGTCCAGCTTGCGCTGCTGCTGGCGGTGGCGCGGCTGGGCGCCGAGCTCTGCAAGCGCTTCGGCCTGCCCGGGGTCGTGGGTGAGCTGCTGGCCGGCATCGCGCTCGGTCCGAGCCTGCTCGGTCACTTCGCTCCCGGTGCCTTTGCCGCGATCTTCCCGCCCGATGCGGCCCAGTTTCAGCTGCTCGAGGTCGTCGGCACGCTCGGCATGGTGTTGTTGCTGCTCTTCACCGGCCTCGAGACGGACCTCAAGCTGCTGCGGCACCTCGGCCGCGCGGCGCTGATCGCCTCGGCGATGGGCATGGTCGTGCCCTTTGCGATGGGCTTCGTGCTCGGCCTGGTGATGCCCGACGCCTACCTGGCGCAGCCCGGGCAGCGCATCCTCTTCAGCGCCTTCCTCGCCACGGCGATGGCGATCTCGGCGATGCCGGTGATCGCGAAGATCCTCGCCGATCTCGACCTGACGAAGCGCAACATCGGGCTGGTGATCTTGTCCGCGGGGGTGGTGGACGACACCGCGGGTTGGCTGATCCTGTCGCTGATCGCCGGGGCGGCGCATGGGGAGATCCGCCTGGCCCGCTTGCTCGGCACGCTGGGGTTGACCGTCGGCTTCGTCGCCGCCGCCGCGCTGGTGCTGCTGCCGCTGGCGCGCTGGCTCGTGGCCCAGACCACCCGTCGCGGCAAGACGCGCGATGCCGACCTGGTGCTGCTGCTGGTCGTGACGCTGCTCTGCGCCGCGCTGACGCAGTGGATCGGCGTCCACGCGGGCTTCGGGGCCTTCGTCGCCGGGACGGTCTTTCGCCAGGTGCCGCAGCTCAGGGCGGACGCCGTGCACCGCCTCGAGGCGCTGATCATGGCCGTGCTGGCGCCCGTCTTCTTCGGCCTGGTGGGGCTCAAGGTCGACCTCTGGGCCCTGGGCGGCGGGACGATGTTGCTGGTGGTGTTGACCGTCGCCTGTCTCGGCAAGCTGGTGGGGTGCACGCTGGGCAGCATCTGGGGGGGCCTGCGCTTCTGGGAGGGGCTGTCGATCGCGGTGGCGATGAACGCGCGCGGGGCGATGGAGCTGGTCGTCGCCACCATCGGCCTGTCGTTGGGCATCCTCAACCCGCAGATGTTCGCGATCATCGTCGTCGTCGCGATCGCGACCTCCTTCCTCGCCCCGGTGGGGCTGCGCCTGACGATGCGCAAGGTGCGCCTGACCGAGGACGAGTCGCGCCGCATGCTCGCCGAGCAGGTCCAGGGCGTGTTCGACCCGACGCGCGTCCGGGTGCTGCTGGCGGTCGACGACGGCGCCAATACCTTGGCGGCGGCGACCTTGGCCGCCGGCCTGGCCAAGCGCAGCGCCCACCCGGTCGAGGTCCTGCACGTCAAGCGCCCGCGCTCGTGGCGCCAGTGGCTGCGGGAACTCGCCGCCCGGCCGCGGACGCCAGGGTTGGAGCGCGTCTCGACCCGACAGCACCTGATGATGGCGGGCCTCTCGCCCGCCGTGCGCCACGTCAAGCACGCCGACGTGGCCGGGGCGATCGCCGAGGTCGCGGGCCGCGGCTTCGAGCTGGTGGTGGTCGGCGCCTCGTGGCGGGGTGAGTCGCTCGGCGGGCCCGTGCTCGCCGATCTCGTGCGCGCGGCGCCCTGTCACCTGGCGATCGTCAAGGCCGGGCCGAATGAGGCGCCCTACCGCCGCCTGCTCGTGCCCTTCGACGGCGGCGTGTTCGCGCGCGTGGCGGTGGAGTTCGCCGTGCGCTACGCCGAGGTCACCGGCGCCAGCCTGACGGTGGCCCTGCTGACCGAGCAGCGGCCCCAGATCGCCGCCTACGCCGACCCGGAGCACACGCTGGTCTCCGCCTCGAGCCCCACCTCCGACGACGATCGCGACCGCATCTCCCGCATCTTCCGCACCACCGAGCTGCGACCCACGATCGAGCAGCTCGCCTACGGTCCCTCGTCCAGCAACCTGCGCGAGGCCATCGCCTCGGGCAAGCACGATCTGGTGGTCATCGGCGCGGAGAATCGCGCGCTGCAGCATCGCTTGTACTTCGGCTACGACAACGAGCGCATCCTCAGCGAGAGCCGGATCGCCGCCGTGGTGGTGGTCCCGCATGTGGCGCTGTTGCGCTGAAGGAGACCGTGATGAAGCGAGACCCGCGCGGGGGCCGCGTCCGACGCTGGCCCTGCCTGCTGCGCCTCGCCGGTTGTGCGCTGTTGGCCAGCGTGTCCTGCGGCGGCGAGGCCGAGCAGCAGGGGCTCTGTGATCTGCGCGCGCGGGGCTGCCAGCAGGGCATCTACCGCGAGCTGGTGGCGCTGCGTGGCGGCGGGGCGGTCCCCAGCTTGCCGCGGGTGCGGCTGATCACGCGCGCCGAGCTGGAGGCGCTGGCGCGCGCGGCGGAGGGCGACGGCGCCGGGGCGGGCGACGAGCCTCGTTGCGTCGAGCAGGCCTTCTCGCGGGGGCTGCAGCAGCTCGGCCTGCTGGCGCCGGCGACGCCGGTCGGCGCAGCGGCGGCCGAGACCTTCACCGAGGGCGTCGCGGCCTTCTACACCAGCGCCGACGACACGGTGACGATCGTCGACGAGCTGAGCGAGGATCCCGCGGTGGACCTCGGCACGCTGGCGCACGAGCTCACGCATGCGCTGCAGCAGCGCGAGCGCTTGAGCGCGCGGCTCGACGGCTGGCAGGCGCGCGGCTCGGACGCGGAGCTGGCGCAGCTCGCGCTGAGCGAGGGCGAGGCGACCTTCTGCGGGCTGGCCGTGGCCCTCGCGCGCAGCGGGCGGGCGGTAAGCGAGCTGAACTGGGAGGCGGCCTTCGACCTGCTCGATCAGCTGGCGCTAGAGGAGGTGCGGGAGGCGGCCTCAGCCCTCGTGGCGGCACGCTTCACGCTGCCTTACCCGCTCGGCGGCCGCTATTTCAGTCGGCGCTTCCTCGAGCAGGCGCGGCCGGATCTTCCGGCGATCTACGAGGCGTGGCCGCGCTCGACGATTGGGCTGCTGGCCCCCGACGACGCGGGCGCGCCGGTCGAGCCGCTGCCCTTGGCCTGCGGCCCCCCGGCAGCGCCAGCAGGGAGCCTGGTCGCCGACGACGACCGCATGGGAGCAGTGGGGGCCTACGCCCTGGGGGCGAAGGTGCTCGCGCTCTCCGATCCCCGGACGCTGGCGCGGCAGTGGCGCGACGATCGGATGCTGCAGTACGTGGGGCCGGGCCAGGTCGCCGCGGTGAGCTGGCGGCTGCGTCTGGCGCTGCCCGCCGACGCTCAGACCCTCTTCGAGCAGGCCACGGGTCAGGCCACGGCGCGGGACTGGCAGGTGCTGCGCCTGTCCGCGGAGGAGGTCGCCCTGCTGGGCGCCTGGCCGGCGCCGGCGCCGGCGGCGGTCTGCGCGCCTCCCGACGAAGGGCCGCTCTTCGGTCCGACGGAGTACGCGGCGGCGGAGGTCGCCTGTGCTGCGCTAGGCCCGACCGCGGCCGCGGCGCGGAACACCTCGCTGCACCCGCTCCGGCTGCCGCTCCGCGCGGGTCGGGTCGAGCCACCGCCGCTCTTCCGCCGCTGGATCGGGGCCACGCTCAGATGAGGCGCGCGCGCGGCCATCCCGCGTTCCGCCGCGACGCAGCCCCCGCCGCCGTAGTAGGATGGGCGGGAGCCATCGCAAAAAAGTGGGTCCCGTTCTTGCCGCGTCCAGGTGCCGTGTGATGCCCCCATTGCCCGATATTGCAGCGCCCGATCTTGCAGCGCCCGAGGTCGCCAGGGTGATTCAGCGCCTGGTCGAGGCGTTCCCCGACGGCTTCTTCGTCTACGTGCGCGACGCCGAGGGCGTGTTCTCCTTCGTCAGCCCGGCGGTGACGCGCGTGTTGGGCTACACCCCGGAGGACTTCCTGGTCGGCCAGGCGGGGCACCGCTGTGGCCCTCCGCTGCAGCGAGCGGGGCTCCAGGGCGGAGTGGCGCGGGAGGACGCGGCGCTGCCGCCGCGGCAGGAGCTGGCGTTTCGGCACCGGTCGGGCGGCGTGGTCCGCCTCGAGGTCGTGGAAGTGCCGCGTCTCGACGACGCGGGGCGCGTGGTGGCGTACGAGGGCGTGGCGCGCGACGTCACCGAGCTGCGCCGCGCCGCGGAGGCGCTGCAGGAGAGCGAGGATAAGTACCGCCGGACGATGGAGGCCTCGCTGGTCGGGATCTACGTGATCCAGGATCTGAGCTTCCGCTACGTCAACCCTACGATGGCCGGGCTCTTCGGCTACGCGCCGGAGGAGATCATCGATCGCCTCGGGCCCTCCGACCTGGTGGTCCCCCAGGACCGCGAGCGCGTCCGCGAGAATTTGCTGCGGCGGGCCGGCGGCGAGGACGGGCATCCCTACGAGATCCGCTGCCTGCGCCGGGACGGCAGCTCCTTCGACGCCGTGGTCTGGGGCAGGGGGATCACCTACCAAGGGCGAGCGGCCTCGGTCGGGACGCTGGCTGACGTCTCCGAGCTGAAGCGCGCCGAGCGCGAGCTGCGCCGGCAGAAGGAGCGGGCCGAGGTCACGCTGGGCTCGATCGGCGAGGGCGTGATCGCGACCGACGCCGCCGGCCTGGTCGAGTACCTCAACCCCATGGCCGAGTCGCTGACGGGCCGCAGCGCCGCCGAGGCGCGCGGACGGCCGCTCGCCGAGGTGCTGCGACTGGTCGATGGGGCGACGGGGGAGCCGCAGTCGGATCCGGTCGTGGCTTGCCTGCGCCACGGGCAGCGGGTCGCCCTCGGTGGGCACAGCCTGCTGCTCGCCGCCGACGGCCAGGAGGTCCCGATTCAGGCCTCGACGGCGCCGATTCAGGGGACCGGCGAGGGCGCCGACGGCGTCGTGATCGTCTTTCGCGATGTCTCGGAGTCCCGGCGCTTCGCGGCCGAGCTCTCGCACCAGGCGACGCACGACGAGCTCACCGGCCTGATCAACCGCCGCGAGTTCGACCGGCGGCTCGAGCTGGCGTTGGTCCGCGCGCGCGAGCACGGGATCGGCAGCGTGCTGTGCTACATCGACCTCGATCAGTTCAAGCTGGTCAACGATACCTGCGGGCATGTGGCGGGGGATGCCCTGCTGCGCCAGGTCGGGCACGAGATTCGCGAGCTGGCCCGGCGCAGCGATGCGCTCGCCCGACTCGGCGGTGACGAGTTCGGTCTGTTGCTCGATCACTGCACGACCGAGCAGGCGCTGCGGGTGGCGCAGCAGATCAACGCGCGCCTCGCGCGCTCGCGCTTCGTCTGGGACGGGCAGGTCTTCCTGGCGACCGTGAGCATCGGTCTGGCCGCCCTCGACGCCACGACCGAGAGCACGGTGAGCGCGCTGAGCGCGGCCGACTCGGCCTGCTACCTGGCCAAGGACCTGGGGCGCAACCGGATCCAGATCCACCACCCGGGCAGCGCGGAGGTGACCAAGCGCGAGGGCGAGATGCGCTGGGCGGTCGCGTTGCCGCGGGCGCTGGAGGAAGATCGCTTCGTGCTCTTCAGCCAGCCGATCGCCCGCGTGCTCGGCCCGGTGGACGAGGGCGAGCACTATGAGATCCTGCTGCGCCTCAAGGACGCCGCGGGCCAGATCGTCTACCCGGGCGACTTCCTGCCGGCGGCCGAGCGCTACAGCCTCGCCAGCAGCATCGATCGCTGGGTCATTCGCGCGACCTTCCACTGGCTGCGCGAGCGCGTGGCCCGCCTCGATCGCTTGGCGACCTGCGCGATCAATATCTCGGGGCAGTCGCTGGGCGAGGAGTCCTTCCTCGACGACGTGCTCGAGCAGTTGACGGCCTTCGGCATCCCCGGGTCGAAGATCTGTTTCGAGATCACCGAGACCGTCGCCGTCGCGAACCTCGCCGCCGCCAGCGCCTTCATCGGCGCGCTCAGAGGTCGCGGCTGCCGCTTCGCCCTCGACGACTTCGGTAGCGGCCTCTCGTCCTTCGCCTACCTCAAGCGGCTGCCGGTCGACTTCATCAAGATCGACGGCTTCTTCGTGCGGGACATGGTGGACGATCCGATGGGCTACGCGATCGTCAAGTCGATCAACGAGATCGGCAAGACCCTGGGCAAGCGCACGATCGCCGAGTTCGTCGAGAACCCGGCCATCCTGGCCGCGCTGCGCACCATCGGGGTCGACTTCGCCCAGGGCTACGGTATTGGCCGGCCGGCGCCGCTGCCAGAGGCTTGAGCCCACCGCTCAGCTGAGTCGATCCATCCCGCCAGGCTTCGTTGCTCGCTGCGGTGCGTGCTCACAGCACGAGAAGGCTGCTCCGCCCGCTCCTCGCTCGCGCCTCGCCTGGCGGGCGCCTCAACCCAGCTGAGCGGTGGGGGTAGGGCTCGTCAGCTTACGCGTTCGAAGAGCCCCGCCGCGCCCATCCCGCCGCCGATGCACATGCTGACCACGCCCCAGCGTCCGCCCTTGCGCTCGAGCTCGTGCAGCAGCTTGGCCGTGAGGTTGACGCCGGTGGCGCCCAGCGGGTGGCCGAGGGCGATCGCGCCGCCGTTGGGATTGACGCGATCGGCGGGGATCCCCAGCTCGCGCACGCAGTAGCAGGCCTGGGCGGCGAAGGCCTCGTTGAGCTCGAAGACGTCGATCTCGTCGATGCCCAGGCCTGCCCCCTCCAGCAGCTTGCGAATCGCCGGCACAGGGCCGATGCCCATCAGCTCGGGGGCCACGCCGACGGCGACGAAGCGGCGAAAGATGGCGAGGGGGCGCAGGCCCAGCTTCTCCGCGGCGTGGCGCTCGATCAGCACCGCGGCGCCCGCGCCATCCGTCAGCGGCGAGGCGTTGCCGGCGGTGACGCTGCCATCGTCGGCGAAGGCCGGCTTGAGCTGCCCCAGCGCCTCGAGGGTGGTGTCACCGCGCACGGTCTCGTCGTGGCGGAGCGTGACGACGCGCGGTCCGCTCTCCTCATAGACCTTGGTCGTCACCGGTACGAGCTGGGCGTCGAAGCGCCCGGCGCGCTGGGCCGCGGCCGCGCGCTGGTGACTGGTGTAGGCGAACTGGTCCTGCTCGGCGCGGCTGACGCCGAAGCGTCGGGCCACGTTCTCCGCGGTGATCCCCATGCTGGTGTAGGCCTCGGGATAGCGCTCGAAGAGCTCCGGGTGGGTCGAGGGCTTGTTGCCCCCCATCGGCACCATGCTCATCGACTCGACGCCTCCGGCGACGATCACCTCGCTGCCGCCCAGCGCGATGCTGCCCGCGCCGATGGCCAGCGCCTGCAGTCCCGACGAGCAGAAGCGATTGATCGTCAGCGCCGGCACCTCGGCGGGCAGTCCGGCGAGGAAGCCGGCGATGCGCGCGACGTTCATGCCCTGCTCGCCCTCGGGCATCGCGCAGCCGAGGATCACGTCACCGATGCGCCGCGGATCGAGCCCGGGGCAGCGCCGGACGGCCTCGGCGATCGCCAGACCGGCTAGCGTGTCGGGACGCGTGTCGCGCAGGGCCCCCTTGTGGGCGCGACCGCAGGGCGTGCGGGCGATGGCAACGATGGCTACTTCGCGCATCTGGCGTCTCCTCCGTCGGGGTCGGGCCTACCCTGCGTCAATTGCGCAGCGGCTTGCCGTGCTCGAGCATGTGCTGGATCCGTTGCTGGGTCTTGGGCTCGGCCACCAGCGACATGAAGGCCTCGCGCTCGAGCTCGAGGATGCGCTGTTGGTCGACGTGGCAGCGCATCGAGGTATCGCCGCCGCAGAGCACGTGGGCGATCTTGCCGGCGATCATCGCCTCGTGGGCCGTAACGCGCTGGCCCTGCCGCAGGTCATCGACGAACCAGCGGAAGTTCGCCGCCCCATTGGCGCCCGGCAGCCGCAGCTTGAGCGGTCGGGGGCGCCGGTAGCCGGCGCGCGCCAGCCCCAGCACGCGCTGCTTGGCCTCGTAGAGCAGCAGCTCGCGGTTGAAGCCCACGCTGTCGTGCGGCCGCAGATAGCCCAGGCGCCGGGCCTCCTCGGCGCCGGTCGAGACCTTCGCCATCGCGATCGCGCTGAAGGCCTGCCGCAGCTGCGGCAGCGGGTCGATCCCCGGGTCGTCGGGCAGCCCGCCGCACCAACGCTCCAGCAGGCCCCAGCAGCCGCCCCCCGCCGGCAGCAGCCCGACGCCGATCTCGACCAGACCGAGGTAGGTCTCCGCGTGCGCGTGCACCGCATCGGCGCCCATCAGCAGCTCGGTCCCGCCGCCGAGCGCCAGCCCGGCGGGTGCCGCGACGACCGGGACGCCGCACTGGCGCATGCGTAGCGTGGCCCGCTGCAGCTCGCGCACCAGCTGCTCGATCGTCGGCCACTGCTGCTGCGTGGCGGCCACCAGAATGGCGAAGAGGTTGGCTCCGGCGCAGAAGGCGCGCGGATGTTCGTTGCCCACCACGAGGCCGGCCCAGCCCTCGTCCTCGGCGCGATCGATGGCGCGATGCAACAGGCCGATCACGTCGCCGTCGAGCGCGTTCATCTTGGTGTGGAACTCGAGGCCGAGCACGCCGTCGCCGAGATCGTAGAGCGAGGCGCCGGCGTTGCGCTCGAGCTCGCCGTGCGTGACGCGCAGCGCGGGCAGCGAGATCTGGCGCGGGTCGCGCGGGCAGGGCTGCGGCGCGGCCGTGGCGAAATCGTAGTAGGTCGGCCGCGCGGCGTCCCCGCCGTAGAAGCCGCTCGCGCCCGAGGCCAGCAGCCGCTCGACGCGCTCGGGCACGACCAGACCCTCGCGACGCATGCGCTCCACGCTGGCGCCGACGCCGATCGCGTCCCAGAGCTCGAAGGGCCCGAGCTCCCAGTTGAAGCCCCAGCGCAGCGCGCGGTCGATGTTGACCACGTCCTCGGCGATCTCGCCCAGGCGATTCGCCGCGTAGATCAGCGTGTGAGCGGTGGTGCGCCAGGCGAGCTGCGAGAGTCGATCGCCGTGGGCCAGCAGCTTGGCCACCCGCGGGCCGACCGCCTCGATCTTGCGCACCGCGCCGATCGAGTCGACTCGGACCTTCTGCGTCGGGTGATAGCCCAGCGTCTGCAGGTCGAGCGCGAGCAGCGCGGCGCCCTCCTTCCTGTAGAAGCCCTGGCCGGTCTTCTGCCCGAGCCAACGCCGCTCGACGAGCTGGCGCAGGAAGGTGGGGATGGCGAAGGTCGCGCGGCACTCGTCGTCGGGCAGGGCCTCGAAGCAGTTGGTGGCGACGTGGACCAGGGTGTCGAGGCCGACCAGGTCGGCCGTGCGGAAGACGGCGCTCTTGGGGCGACCCATCGGCTCACCGAAGAGCGCATCGATCTCCTCGACGGTGAAGCCCTCGCGCTCGGCCTCGTGCAGCAGGTACATCAGGCCGTAGGTGCCGATGCGGTTGGCGACGAAGTTGGGGGTGTCCTTGCCCCAGACGATGCCCTTGCCCAGCACGTCGCGTCCGAGCGCGGCCATCGCCTCGAGCAGGGCAGGGTCGGTGTCGGGGCCGGCGACCAGCTCCAGCAGGCTCATGTAGCGCACGGGGTTGAAGAAGTGGGTCACGAGGAAGTGGCGCGCGAAGTCCGCGCTGCGGCCCGCGATCAGCTGGGCGATCCGCAGGCCGGAGGTGTTGGAGCTGATCCAGCTCCCGGGCCGGCGCAGCGCGTCGATCCGCGCGAAGAGCTCACGCTTGATCTCGAGCTGTTCGGCGACGGCCTCGATCACCCAGTCGCATTCGGCGATGCGATCGAGGTGATCCTCGAAGTTGCCGACCTCGATCAGCGCGGCGTCGGCGGGATCGTGAAAGACGGCGGGCTTGCTGCGGGCCGCCTGCTGCAACGCGTTGATCGCCAGGCGGTTGCGTCCGGCGTGACCGCTGTCGCGCGCGCTCTTGCGCTCGGCGTTCGGCGGGCTCGCGGGGGGCACGATGTCGAGCAGCAGCACCTCGAGGCCCGCGCCGCGCAGATGCGCCGCAATGCCCGTGCCCATCACCCCCGCGCCGAGCACGGCCACGCGCCGGATTCTCTTGGCCATCGTGATCCTCCGCCGAAACGGCGCTGAGGATAACAAGCCCGGTCCCCACTGAACAGCAGCGGCCTCTTCGCCGGGCGCGGATCCCGGCGGTCGGGGCTGGCGAGGTCGCAATCGGGGAAGAAGGGGGCGTAAGCGCGGGGCTCAGGCGCTCGGATGGGCGGCGATGACCTCGAGGAAGGTCGGACCGAAGCGTTCGGTCTTCTGCGGGCCGAAGCCGGGCACCTGCTGCAGTGCGGCGCCATCGCGCGGGCGCTGGCGGGCAAGCTCGCGCAGGGTGCGATCGTGCGCCACCACATAGGCGGGTACCCCGAGGCCTTGGGACAGCGCCAGGCGCGCGGCGCGCAGGGCCTCGAAGAGCGACTGGGCGGCCGCGTCGAGCGTGGTCTCGTCGGCGGGGTGGGCCGCCGCTGACGACTTGAGCTCGGCGCGGACCGAGCGGCTCGCGCGGGGCAGGGCGCTGGGCGTGGTCGCCGGCGGTGGCTGCCAGCGCGCCGGTCGCTCACCGCGCATCACGGCGACGCCATCGCGCGTCAGGTGCACCAGCGGCCGCTCTTCGCCGGAGAAGGCGACCCAGCCCGCGGTCACGCAGCGCGACAGGGCGCGTTGGATCCACTCCGGCGGCCGGTCGCGCAGTCGCCCGAAGGTCGGCACCTGGTGGAGGGACAGCCGCTCGAGGCGCTCCTCGGGGTCACCATGCAGCAGGCGCACGGCCTGCTTCAGGCCGAAGCGACGGTCGATGCGCGCGACGCCCGAGAGCAGGATGCGGGCGAGCTGCGGATCGGCCTGCTCGGTCTCGGCGCGCGCGTCGAGGGTGGTGCAGACATCGCAGCGACCGCAGCCGGCGAGCGTCTCGGCCTCGTCGCCGAAGTAGCGCAGGATCGCATCGTGGCGGCAGCTACCGCCCTCGGCCCAGCGGATCAGCTCGAGAAAGAGGTTCCACTTGTGCGCGATGATCTCGGCGTCAGGCACCGCCCCGTCGATCGGGCGATCGAGCAGGCGCCGCCGCAGCGGTAGATCTTGCTGCGACCAACACAGCAGGCCGAGGGCGTCGTGGCCGTCGCGACCGGCGCGGCCGACCTCCTGGTAGTAGGCCTCGAGCGATCCCGGTGGGCCGAGGTGGATCACCGCCCGGACGTCCGCCCGGTCGATGCCCATGCCGAAGGCGTTGGTGGCGCAGACGATCTCGGCGGTGCCCGCGGTGAAGGCCCGCTGGGCGGTGGCGCGTGCTTCGGCCTCGAGGCCCGCGTGATAGACGACGGCCCGCCAGCCGGCGCTCGCCAGCCGCGCGCCGCTCTCGTCGGCCAAGCGGCGGGTGGGGGTGTAGAGAATCGCTGCACCGCGCTCCTGCCGCGGCGCCCCGAGCGCTTCGCCGAGCGCGGCATCGACCTGGGCCGTACGCTGGCGGGCGCCCGCGACCTCGACCGCGCGCAGCGCCAGATTCGGCCGCGCGAAGCCGCGCACGAGCTGGGGCGTGGTCGGTGGCAGGCCGAGGCGGGCCACGATCTCGTCGCGCACGACCGGCGTGGCGGTGGCAGTGCAGGCCAGCACGTGGCGTGGCGCCAGCTCGCGCACCAGCGCGCCGAGCTGGAGGTAGTCGCGACGGAAGTCGTGACCCCACTCGCTGATGCAGTGGGCCTCGTCGATGGCGACGAGGGGACACTCGAGGGCTGCGAGGCGCTGGCGGAAGTCGTGCGAGGTCAAGCGCTCCGGCGCCACGTAGACCAGCCGAAAGGCGCCGCGCGCCAGCTGCGCCAGGCGCTCGCGGACGGTGGCGGGGTCGAGGGTCGAGGCGAGATAGGTGGCGGCGACGCCGCGCGCCTCGAGCGCGGCGACCTGGTCCTGCATCAGCGCGATCAGCGGCGAGACCACCAGCGTGGTGCCGGGCAGCACCAGCGCGGGCAGCTGGTAGCAGAGGCTCTTGCCACCGCCGGTCGGCGCGACGAGCAGCAAACGACCGCGGTCGAAGAGCTGCTCAATCGCCTCGCGCTGGCCCGGGCGAAAGGCCGCGTAGCCCAGGCGCGTCAGCGCGCTATCGATGGCCTGCGGCGACGGAGACATGCTCTTTCTCGATCCCCTCCGAGCAGCGCTGGGCCCCGATCGCCGCGAGGGCGACGAGGCCCCCGGCCCTCTTCGGCTCTTGGTACACGAAGAGTGCCGCGGGCACCAGCGTCCGGGTGCGGGCGTGTTCGGGTGCGGGCATCCGAGCGCCCGGCGCGGACTCGCAAACGTTTCGACCACGGCTCGCAGTACACTAGCTCGTATGCCTCGCCGCTCGCTCGCCGCTGCTGCCTCACCCGAGTTGCGGGCCCACGGCTTCGGTGAGCCAAAGCTGGTAGGTGCCGAGGGCATCGTGGCGGTCGGCGGGGCGTTCACCGTCGAGCGGCTGCTGGTGGCCTACCGGCACGGCATCTTTCCCTGGGACGGCGATCCGGTGCGCTGGTGCTGCCCGGACCCGCGCTCGATCTTCTGGAAGGTGCGCCTGCCGCGCCGGCTGGGCAAGAGCGTGCGACGGCACCAGCTGCGCGTCACCTTCGACGAGGACTTCGAGGGCGTGATTCGCGCCTGCGCCGAGCACCATCGCAGCGAAAAAGGCACCTGGATCACGCCGCAGTTCATCGCCGGCTACGTCGCGCTGCACGCGGCGGGTCATGCCCATAGCGTCGAGGTCTGGCAGGGCGACCGGCTGGTGGGGGGGCTCTACGGCGTGCAGCTCAATGGGATGTTCGCCGGCGAGTCGATGTTTCACCGGGTCACGGACGCCTCGAAGGTGGCCTTCGCCGCGCTGGTGCACCAGCTCCAGGCCGTCGGCACGGTGCTCTTCGACTGCCAGGCGATCAACCTCCACACCCATCGGCTCGGCGCCGCGTTGGTCGCGCGCGCCGACTACCTGCGCATGTTGGCCTTCGCCTTGGGGGTCGCGACGCGAGGCGACGGCGAACGTTGGCCGCGGAGCGGACACTGCGACCTGCGCCTCAGCGGGCTAAAGGACGCCGTGCCAGACCAGCCCGGGGACGCTGCCGGCACCCGGCGGGCCGGCCTGCAACCAGGTCGGTTGGAGGCGCCAGCGGCGCCAGAGCGGCGCCTGCGCTTCTGGTCGCTGGAGACTGAGTCCGGCGATGCCGGTGCCGAATGACAGCACGCCGAAGCAGATGGTCAGGTGGCCGCCGACCTGGGTGGCAGCGCCACCGTGACGGACCAGCAGCATGCCGCCGCCGCCCATCAGGGCGCCGGCCAGCAGATTGATCCACCCCCAGGCGCCCGTGTGCTCGCGCCGGACGAGGTGCGCCAGACTGCCGACGCCGGCGCCCACGGCCGCTGCTGCGCCGAAGGCGCCGAGGGTCGCGCCGGCGATCCGCCCGGCGCTCGGGCCCCTCGATGGGACGGGCGGGTCGGCCGCGCGTGCCGGCCCAGTCCAGCACAGCAGAGTCGCCACCACGATCGCGCAGCCGGTCCTGGTAGCGCGTCCGCGTCGTGCACGATGCGCCTCGCGCGCGCTGGTTGTGATCAGGTCCGACATCGGCCTGCAGCGTAGCGCCCATGCTCCAAGCTGCCAACTTGCCGCGCGGGAGCGCCTCGGCAAGAGCAGTGGCCCAGCGCGATCGACCTGACCGGAGGGCCGCGGAACTCCGCCGGGGCTGCGGGGGTAAGCCACAAGACCCCGATCAAGATCGCGCGCCCTAGCCTCATAAATTACACGTTGACAGGAATACGTGCGCGCAAGCACAGTAAGAAAATGATTTGTACGTCACGCCCGTCACGCCAGGAGGTCGTCATGAGGAAGTCCAAGCCGGGCCGAGGGTTCGCGGCTCCACTGCAGGCGCTGGCCGCGTGGACCGGCCTGGCGCTGTTGGCGACCGGCTGCGCGGCGCCGCTGAGCGATGACAGCGCGCTGACGCCGCCCGTGGCGAGCCGCGGCCAGGCCGCCACCAACGCCGGCAACGCGATGAACGCGATGAACGCGATGAACGCGATGAACGCGATGAACGCGATGAACGCGATGAACGCGATGAACGCGATGAACGCGATGAACGCGATGAACGCGATGAACAGCGATGTGATGGTCCCGGCGTTGGGGTCAGGGACCAACGCGATGAACGCGATGAACGCGATGAACGCGATGAACGCGATGAACGCGATGAACGCGATGAACGCGATGAACACCGTCAACCTGGGCACCGTGTTCGCGCAGACCACGGTGATCGAGAACCTTGGGCCTACACCTTCCAGCAGGTCGACAACCTCTGCCCGCCGACGCGGCTGCCCTACACCTTGCCCAACGGCACGGCCGTCGACCTCGTGCTGCCGAAGTTCCTGACGGTCATGGACAAGCTGGAGGTGGTCAAGGACGTCACCCAGGCCGAGGTCACGGTGACCATCACCGAGGGGACCACCCCCGTCGTCTACCGCGTGCTCTCGGCCCCGGCGTTGGCCTGCGCCGACCGCGCGTACCGGCCCTTCTTCCTCAGCCCCACCCCGGCGGGCACCAAGGTGTTCAAGAGCTACGAGGTGGCAGGCAACGACGGCGGCATCGCCTACATGTGCCTCAAGCTCAAGGACCCCACCAGCGGCCTGGCGAAGTACTTCTGCGGCAAGGGCATGATGGGCGAGGGCGTGACCGGCTACGCCCTCAAGCGCGGGACCCAGTCCCCGCGGCCCTTCTACATCTCGAGCTTGACCTGGGGCAACAACACCTGGACGCACCACTTCGAGTTCCTCAACGCCGGGCTCGGCTCGATCGCCGCGCGCTTCCCCGTCGGCAGCCAGACGGGCTACGCGCTGGACGAGGCCTGGAACCTCAACCCCCGCGACACGCACAGCGACGGGACGAGCAAGCGCGCGGCCTACCTGGGTGCGCTGGCGCTCAAGACCTCGACCAACCGCAACGGCGTCTACGTCAGCCCCTACAAGAACGCCAACGTCACCGGCGCCAAGGCCTTCGTCGCCAGCGAGCTCAACCAGTGCGAGCCCGGCTACAAGACCTACCCCGACGTGGCCGCTGACGGCACGCTCGAGCAGACGATCCTGCCCAAGCTGTGGGTCAACGACTGGTACGCCAACCCGTACAACGGCTGTAGCTGGGCACAGGACTGGGCCCTGCCGACCGCCGCGCAGACGACGGTCAGCGGCTGCACCACCTTCGATATCAAGACCGCCAATCCCTTCCAGCTGGGCCTCAACCTCCACGACTCCGCCCAGCGCCGCTGCCCCACCTGGCAGGCCTGCGACGTCGGCTCCTTCTGCTGCGCCGCCAGCGTGGCGAGCGGGAGCCGGGCCACCTGCGTCGCCAAGAGCGATGGCACGGCCTGGTGCTGGGGCACGGACATGGGTGGCTCGCTCGGTGCCAACGTCCGCGGGCAACGCAAGACGACTGGCGTCCAGGTCGTCGTGCAGGACGGATCGCCGCTGCGCAACGTGATCGAGATCGGGGGCCACGGCGGCAGCCACTTCTGCGCTCGACACGCCGACGGGACCGCGTGGTGCTGGGGCATCAACTTCGCCGGTAACGGCACCGCCTACGCGAAGCAGGTGGCCGGACTGGCCTCGGTGCAGCAGCTCGCTGCAGGAACCCAAGACCAACACGATTGCGCCGTGAAGACCGGCGGTACCCTCTGGTGCTGGGGCATTAACAACGTCGGGCAGCTCGGCAACGGCACCTCCACGAGCTCCACGACTCCCGTGCAGGTTAGCGCGCTCGGCTCGATGGTGGTCGAGGTTGCAACTGGAGCCATGCACACCTGTGCCCGCAAGAGCGACGGAACCGCCTGGTGCTGGGAACAAACGGCAGCGGGCAGCTTGGCTCGGGCAACACAGATGACAGCCTCAGCCCCCGGCAAGTCACGGGGCTGAGCTCCGTCAGCAGCATTCGCGCCACCTACTTTCGCTCCTGCGCCCTGAAGACTGACGGCACCCTCTGGTGCTGGGGGGCAAACAGCGGCGCCTTCGGTAACGGCTCATCAGCGAACTCCCCAATCCCGGTCCAGTCGGCGATCAGCGGGGTTGCCGAGGCAGCCCTCGGTCAGTCTCATGGCTGCGCACGCAAGCTGGATGGCACCGTCTGGTGTTGGGGGTCGAACAGCAGCGGCCAGCTCGGGACGGGCTCGACTAGTTCGCCGCGCAGTCAATCCCCAGCAGGTTACGGCGCTGGGCTCCAACGTCGGAGACATCACGGGCGGCGTCTGGCACACCTGCGCCCGCAAGAAGAGCGACGGCAAGGTCTGGTGCTGGGGTGGCAACGCGGACGATCAACTCGGCGTAGGGCCCATCGGGACGATGAGTCGGGTTCCCCTCGAGGTCACGGCCGTGACCTGCGACTAGCCCACCGGCTCCCGCCCGCGCATCCCCTCGGCCCGCTCTCCCGCTGCCTCCTTCCCTCCGCCCGCCCTCGCCTCAGCGCTCGGCCCCCGCACGGGGCCCTCGACCCAGGGGCGCGGACCATCGAGGATCGTCTCTAGCGCAGCCAGACCACCGTCAGGGCCTCGCCGCCCTGATCGGGGGCGGCCGCGCGACAGCGCTCGACCGACGGCGAGCGCTCCAGCGCGGCCCGGACGGCAGCGCGCAGCGCGCCACTGCCGTGCCCGTGCAGCACGTAGACCAGCTCGCGGCCCTCCAGCAACGAGCGATCGACGAAGCGGTCGGTCGCGCGCAGCGCCTCCTCGACGCGCAGGCCGCGCACATCGAGCGTGTTGTCCGGGCCACGCCCGGGGGTGTCGAGGGCGGCCGCCGCGCGCGCGGCGCCAGGCTCCGACAGGCTCCTGGGTGCAGCGGCGGCCGGCCCCGCGCCGTGGCCCGCGGGGGGCGCGAGGGCGTGCAGCTGGTCCAAGCGGACCTTCGTGCGTAGGCCGCCGAGCAGCACGGTGACGCGGCCGCGCTGCGGCAGCTCGACGATCTCGGCCGGCGCGCCGAGCTCGGCCAGCTGCACCTGCGCGCCCACGACCAAGGCCTCGGCCCGGAGCTTCGGGCCGGGCGGTGGCGCCGGTCGTGGTTCGTGGGCGCCGATGGTGCGCGCCAGGACCGAGAGCTGGCGGTCGAGCGTCCTGAGCGGCTCACCGCTCGCGGGCTCGGGCCCCGCGCTTCGTCGCAGCGCGGCGCGCAGCTGCTTCAGCTCGACCCGTGCGCGTTGCAGCTCCGTCAGCGCCTCGCGATGCGCTTGCGTCAGCGCTTGCTGGTCGCGCTGGCGCAGCTCGGCGCGCTGCCGCTCGTAGCCCTGGCGCTCGGCGACGGCGCGTAGCTCGGCGGCAGCATGCTGCTGCTGCGCCTGGCGCAGCCGCGTGCGCTCGTCGGTCAGCGTCACCAGCAGCTCGGTGGTCAGCGTGGCCTGCTCACCGAGCAGGTGCTGGGCGCGCGTGCTCAAGGCGGCGGGCAGGCCGAGCCGTCGGGCCACCGCCAAGGCGAAGGAGCTGCCGGGCACCCCGCGGTGCAGCTCGAAGGTCGGTTCGAGGCGCTGCAGGTCGAAGCCGACGCTGGCGTTGACGAAGCGCCGATCGCCCAGGGGCAGCGTCTTGAGCGTGTCGTAGTGCGTGGTGACCACGAGCTGACCGACGCGCTCGACCAGCGCCTCGAGCAGCGCCTGGCCGAGCGCCGCGCCCTCGCCGGGATCGGTCCCCGTGGTGATCTCGTCGAGCAGCAGCAGCGTGCCGCGATCGGCGCGCTCGAGGTAGCCGAGCAGGCGGCCCAGGTGCCCGGTGAAGGTGGAGAGGTTGCGTTCGATGCTCTGTTCGTCGCCGATGTTGGCCCAGACGTGGTGGTAGCAGGGCAGGCGGCTCTCGCTGGCGACCGGCAGGTGCATGCCGCAGCGCAGCATCAGCGCGCAGAGCCCGACGCTCTTGAGACAGACGCTCTTGCCGCCGGCGTTGGGGCCCGAGATCAGCAGGGCCTGCTGGGGCAGCAGCGCGACGTCGTGGGCCACGACCTCGCCGCCAGCCAGCACCAGCAGCGGATGACGGAGGCCCCGCAGGACGAGCTGGGCATCCTCGGCGACGGCCGCCGGCTGCGCGTCCAGCCGCTGCGCCAGGCGGGCACG
Source organism: Pseudomonadota bacterium (assembly GCA_016702545.1). Taxonomy (GTDB): domain Bacteria; phylum Myxococcota_A; class Polyangia; genus JADJTL01. The sequence goes on from JADJDT010000042.1 coordinate 177,610, forward strand.
GGCGACGATCAGATCGAGCTCGGTGGCCAGCTCGAGGTCCGCCGCGATGCCCGGGTGCTCGCTACGGACGAGGGCGCTGAGCTCCGCCAGCAGGCGGGCCGTTTCGCGCGCGACGGCGACCTGCTGCACCTTGAGCTCGTTGGAGAGACCCATCACCGCGGCCGGCTCGACGAAGACCGTGGCCCCGCTGGCCGAGCAGCCGAGGACGAGGCCATCGATCGCCGACGCCGCCTCGGCCCGCACGGGCAGGACGCAGCGGTCCTCCCACTCGGTGAAGTAGTGGTCCTGGAGCTGCTTGGCGATGCGCGGTGTCTCGAGCAGGCGCTTCATCTGCTGGAGGATGCGCTGCTTCAGCTCGCGGACGCGGCGGCGCAGCGTCCCCAGCTCGGCGCTGGCGTGGTCGGCGAGCGCTCCGTCGGGCTCGCAGCAGGCGAGGATCGGCCGCCAGACGTGCTCGAGCGCGTGGAGGGCGGCGGCGCGCGCGGCGATCCGGGGGGCGAGGGTGCGCTGGCGCGTGAGCAAGGCCCGCAGCGCCGCCAGCGACTGCAGCGTGCGCGCCACCTCGTAGAGCGCGGCGCCGCTCAGCGTGCCGTCCTTCGCCAGCCGGAGCAGGGCCGGGCCGAGCTCGGCGATCGGCTCGATCGCCAGCCCCTGAGCGCCGGCGGCGAGCGCTCGCGCCTCGCTCACCAGCGCGATCATCTCGGTGACGGACGCGGTGTCCGGTAGCGGCGGTAGCTGGCTGGCGCGGGCGGCGCCGCGGGGTGTGCTGCAGCAGCGGGCGAGGTGCGAGAGCAGGGTTGGCCAGCCCAGCTCGACCGTGTCCGGATCCCACACCGTCGCAGGGGTGGCGACCTGGGCCCCTGCAGCGTTGGTGTTGCCCTCCGCCGCCGCGGGCAGCGTCGTCCGCCCGGGCGCGGTCGCCGTGCCTGGGTCGTGGGTGCGAGGTGCAGCCGTGCTAGCATCCGCCGTCGCGTCGGTGCGATTGCCGTCGCGAGCGGTGGCGTCGCTGGCGCTCGGTGGCGTGGTGCTCACGGGCGTGCCCGACGCAGGAGCGAGAGCATGCGATCAGCTCGAGACGTCCGGTCGGTCGGGGTCGCGTCCGTCGGGCCAGCGTCGGTTCGGGCGGCGGCGGTTGGGGCCATCGTGACCGCGGGGCTGTTGGTTTCGCTACCGGCGCAGGCGGCCGCGGCGACCACCGCCGCGCTTGGCCGAACCCTTCCGCTGGCGACGGTGGCCCCCTTTGTGCTGCTGCTGCTGGCCATCGCCGTGCTGCCCCTCGTCGCCGGGCACTGGTGGGAGCGCAACGGCAACAAGGCCCTGGTGGCCCTGCTGCTCGGCGTGCCGACGGCCTGCTACATCGGCCTGAAAGATTACCACGTCGTGCTGTACGCGCTCCACGAGTACGCCTCGTTCATCGCGCTGCTCGGGGCGCTGTACGTGATCAGCGGCGGATTGCTGCTGGAGGGCGACCTCGTGGCGCGCCCGGCGGTCAACCTGAGCTTCCTGGCGATCGGCGCGGTGTTGGCCAACGTGATCGGCACCACCGGCGCCGCGATGCTGCTGATCCGGCCGCTGCTGCGCACCAACGCCGGGCGCGAGCACGTCTGGCACATCCCCGTGTTCTTCATCTTCGTCGTGGCCAACATCGGCGGCATGCTCACGCCGCTCGGCGATCCGCCGCTCTTCCTCGGCTATCTGCGCGGCGTGCCCTTCGCTTGGACGCTGCGCCTGCTGCCGATCTGGGCGCTGGCGGTGGGCTGCGTGCTGCTGGTGTTCTATCTCTGGGATCGGCGGGCCTACGCGCGCGAGCCCGCCGCCGCCCTGGCGCGCGACGAGCGCGAGCAGGTGCCGCTGCGGCTGCGCGGCCAGGGAAACCTGGGCCTGCTGGTGCTCGTAATCGCTTCGGTGTTCTCGCCCGCCCCGTGGCGCGAGTTGTTGCTGGTGGCGCTGGCGCTGGTCTCGTTGCGCTTCACGCCGCGCGCCCTGCGCCTGGCCAATGGTTTCACCCTGCAGCCGATCATCGAGGTCGCCGTGCTCTTCGCCGGCATCTTCCTCGCGATGATACCGGCGCTCGAGATCCTGCGGGCGCGCGGTGGGGAGCTCGGCCTCTCGCAGCCGTGGCAGTTCTTCTGGGTCACCGGTGCCCTCTCGTCGGTGCTCGACAACGCACCGACCTACGTCAGCTTCCTGTCGCTGGCCCAGGGGCTCGGGCTGCGCGCCGAGGTGGTGGGCGTGCCGCACCTGTTGCTGGAAGCGATCGCCGCTGGCGCCGTGCTGATGGGCGCGAACTCCTACATCGGCAATGGCCCCAATTTCATGGTGAGGGCCATCGCCGAGCAGTCGGGCGTACGGATGCCCCACTTCTTCGGCTACATGCTGCTCGCGGCGCTGGTCCTGTGGCCGATCTTTGGGCTCGTGACGCTGGTCTTCTTCCGCTGACCGCTGTCAGCCGCCGTCGGCATCACCTGCGCCACCGTCCGTCGAGGGCGTCGCAGCCGCGGCGCGCGGCGCGACCGCTGGCGGCGCGACCACCGGCGCGACCACCGGCGGGGCGATCAGCGGCGCTGTGCGCCTGGCGGTCGGTCGATCGCTGCCGCCCAGGAGCCCCAGCGGCCTGGCGTCGCGAACGAGCGCCAGCGCTCCGGGGATGAGCCCCAGCAGGCCCAGCGCCACGGCGGTGAGCAGGCGCGAGAGCGAAATCGGGGCGGCACGGCGCGGCGCGCGGTCGCTCGTCGCCGGCGGTTGCGGGGTCGCAGGCGACGGCGCCTCGACCGGAGGCGCCGCGCGCAGTTCCCGCAGCAGGGCGGGGGGCAGCTGGATCGCGATCGGCGTGAAGCTGCCGGTTTCGGCGAGGCCCAGCGGCGGGCCACCGGCGCTGCCCGCGGCGCCGCCCGTCGCGTTGCTGAGCCCGAGGATCGAGGCCACGGCGCCGGCGCGGCCACTCGCCAGCTTGTTCAGCTCGTAGGCCAGGTGGGCCATGCTCTGCGGCCGGTCCTCGGGGGCCGCTGCCAGGGCCCAGTGGACCGTGCGCACCAGCTCCTCGGGCAGCTCCGGTCGGTGCTCGCGCAGCGGCGTGATCGAGCCGCTGGCCATGTGATCGAAGATCTCCACCACCGTCTCGCCCCAATGCGGCGGCTGGCCGGCCAGCATCTCGTAGAGCATCGAGCCGACCGAGTAGATATCGGAGCGGTGATCGCAGGCCCGGCCCGTGGCCTGCTCGGGTGCCATGTATTCGGGTGTCCCCATCGCCACTCCGGGGCTCGTCAGATCGTGACGCACGCCCTCGGTGGGCAGGGCCTGGGCGATGCCGAAGTCGAGGACCTTGACGAAATCGACGTTGCCCTCGCGCGCGGTGAGGAAGACGTTCTCCGGCTTGAGGTCGCGGTGGATGATGCCCGCCTGGTGGGCGGCGGCCAGCGCCTCGCAGATCTGCGCCCCGATGCGAACGGTGCGCTCGACGTCGAGGCGACCCTCGGCGCGCAGCACGTCCGCGAGATCCTGCCCGTCGAGGTGCTCCATCGCGAAGTAGACCGCGCCGTCGTCGGTGGTGCCGGAGTCGTAGATCGCGATGATGTTCGGATGGCCGATGCGGCTGGCCGCGCGGGCCTCGTGGCGGAAGCGCCAGACGGCGTCGGGTTGGTTGCCGTAGAGCTCGTGCAGCACCTTGACGGCCACGCCCTTGTCCAGCCCGAGGTGCGTGGCGCTGTAGACCATGCCCATCCCGCCCTCGCCGATCAGTCCATCGATGCGATAGCGATCGCCGAGAATCGTGCCGACGGGCAAGCGCGCGGCCGCGACCGCGCGCGCGGTCGTGCTGGGTCGCCGCTGGATCGGCGCGGTGGTGGTGTCGCGCCCGTGGGGGGGCTTGCGCAAGGCGGCCGCAGCGACGCCGGGCACCTGCTCGGCCATGAGCACCGCCGCCGTCCGCGACGCTTGCTGCCGCGCCGCCGGAGCTCGCGCGGCGGCGACGAGGTCGCTGCGCGCGCGGCGCTCGTCCTCGATCTGCGCGCCGTAGAGGTCGAAGAGGAGCTGTTGCACGCTGGTGGCGTCGGTCGTGGGCGCGAGGCGCGCGAGCAGCGCGGCCAGGTCCCGGCGCATCAGCTCCGCGCTGGCGTAGCGGTCGTCGCCGCGGGGCGCGAGCGAGCGAGCGATGATCGCGTCGAGCTCGGGCGGCAGGGCGGGGTCGATGGTGGAGGGGGGCGGCACCTGCGGGTGCGCGGCGCGGTGCAGTCGGTCGCGCTGGGTGCCCTCGCGCGGAAAGAGGCGTTGCCCAGTGGCGAGCTCCCAGAGGACCACCCCGGTGGCATAGACATCCGTGCGCGCGTCGAGCGTGCCGCGCAGTGCTTGCTCTGGCGGCATATAGGACAGCTTGCCGAAGAGGATGCCCGGGGCCGTGTGCTGCACCCGCACGCGGCGTACGGCCAGACCGAAGTCCGTGATCCGTACCTCGCCGGAGTAGGACAAGAGGACGTTGGGCGGGCTGATGTCGCGGTGCACCAACCCGAGGTCGGCAAAGGTGTGGACGTACTCGAGCGCGCGGCAGACCTCGCGCGCCACGTGCAGCGCGACCGGCAGCGGGCAGCGCCGGTCGAGCTGGCCCAGGCGGCCCCAGACGGTGCGCAGGTCCTTGCCCTCGATGTACTCCATCACGAGGTAGTAGCGCCCCTCGATCCTGCCGCCCTCGAAGACCGGCACGAGGTTGCCGTGGCTGAGCTGCGCCGCTAGGCGCACCTCCTCGGCGAAGCGCGCGGCGAAATCGTGGTCGGTGAGCTGCGGCAGGATCTGCTTGATCACATAGAGCTTGCGCAGATCGGACTGAGCGCTGAGCGCCAGGTGCAGCTCGCCCATCCCGCCGCGGGCCAGCGGGGCCACGAGCAGGTAGCTGCCAAAGGGCCGCGGGTAGGGCGCGGGCTCGGGTTGCGTGTCGGCGCGGTCAAACGGGGACGGTGCGCTCATCGTGCTCGATCGGCGGCGGCGACGCGGGGTCGAGGGGGCATCCTACCATCGACCCCGGTCGGGACGCCCGTTTCCTGGGAGCCTATCGGGCTCCCGGGCACGATCAGCGCCCGTCGTCCTCGACGTCGCCGCGCTGGAGGCGGCGCTCGATCATCTTGCGCTTGAGACGACCGACATAGTCGGCGAGCAGCCGCCCGTTGAGGTGGTCGTTCTCGTGCTGCATCGCCCGCGCAAACAGCGCCTCTCCCTCGACCTCGAAGGGTTGGCCGTCGAGGTCCAGCGCACGGGCCCGGCAGCGCAGGGCGCGTTCGATCGGCACATAGATGCCGGGGAAGGAGAGGCAGCCCTCCTCGGTCAGCTCCGTGGCACCGCCGAGCAGCACCAGCTCCGGATTGATGAAGGCCAGCGGTGGGTCGGTCGGCGGTCGCCCGGCGATCTCGGCGTCGACGATGAACACGCGCAGCGGTTCGCCGACCTGGATCGCGGCCAGACCCGCGCCATGCGCGGCGAACATCGTCTCGGCCATGTCGTTGACGAGCTGCCGCAGGCCCGGCAGCTCGTGGAGCTCGACCGGTCGGCAGAGCTGCTTCAGGCGCGGATCGGGGTAACGCACGATCGGTCGCAGCGGCATCGCTCAGGCTCCCAGACGCAGGTTCGAAGCGCAGTTTGACGCTGCCGACGGGCGCGCGCAATGTCCCGCAGCGGGCGGGGGGCGCGAACCCGCGACGTGGCGCCGCCCGCGCCGATGAATATAATGCCCCCCGTCGGAGGGGAGGAGCGCGCGTGTCGGCCCAAGGCTCATCGATCCCACGGGTCACGCCCTGCGCGCAGCGCGTGACGCGCGAGGGCGAGGCGCTGATCCGCACCGATTTTGGCGAGTTCCGCTTCCTCGGCTATCGCGACGCTGGCGGGCTGGAGCACCTCGCGGTGCTGCAGGGTGACGTTCGTGGCGAGGCGGTACTGTGTCGTGTGCACTCCGAGTGCTTGACCGGGGAGGTCTTCCATTCGCGTCGCTGCGAATGCGGGGCGCAGCTCGACCTCGCCCTGCAGCGCATCGCGGCCTGCGGACGGGGCGTGCTGGTTTATCTTCGGCAGGAGGGGCGCGGGATCGGGCTGCTCAACAAGATCCGCGCCTACGCGCTGCAGGACCAAGGGGCCGACACCGTCGAGGCCAACCTGGCGCTGGGCTTCGCGGGTGATCTGCGCAGCTATGGTGTGGCGGCCGAGATCCTGCGCGACCTCGGCGTCGCCTCCGTCTCACTGCTGAGCAACAACCCGGACAAGGCGCGCGGGCTGCAGACCGCCGGCATCGCCGTGCAGCAGCGCTTGCCGCACGTCGCCGGGGTGCACGCCGAGAACGCGGCCTATTTGCGCACCAAACGCAGCCGGATGGGCCACGACTACCCGGAGGGTGCGCTCGGCGGTGGCGGCGATCCGCCACTTGGCGCGGATGAGGGTGTGGACGAGGGCAGCGGTGAGGGCAGTGAAGAGGGCTGAGGGCTTCGGCCCGCACCGCGCAGCAGCCGTTCGCGCAGGTCGCCCCGTTGCTCGAGCGCCCCGACGAAGGCGGTGGTGACCACGCGGCTGTTGCGGTGGCGATCGTCGGGCAGGCTGAGACAGAGCTGCGTGGTCTCCAGCACGCAGCCGGCGCCGCGCGCGCCGAGATGCCGGACTAGCGCCTCGGCGATCGCCAGCGTGGCGTGCTCCTGCAGCGTCAAACGCTGCGTGTAGCAGGCCACGAGTTGCCCCAGTCGTCCGAGCCCGGCCAGGCGATCGCCCGGCAGATAGACCAGATGGGCGCGGCCGAAGAAGGGCACCAGGTGGTGCGGGCACAGACCGTGACAGGCGAGGTCGAAGGCGAAGATGGCGTCGGCGCCCGGCGCAGCGGGCAGCGTCTCGGCCAGCAGGGTGGCCGCATCGAGCTGGTAGCCGGCCAGCAGGTCGCGGCGCCAGAGCTCGCTGACACAGCGCGGGGTCTCGGCGAGCTCGGCGCTGGTGGGGTCGAGGCCCGCGGCGCGCAGCAGCTCAGTGACGGCGTCTTCGAGGGTCATGCCGGGCAGTGTGGCAGTTCTTGCGCCGCGCGTCGCCAGGGCGCGCTTGGTTTCGGGCTAGAAGGCGGCCAGCTCGACTGTGCCCGAGAACTTGCCGTTGAGCGTGCCGCCGCCGGCGAAGGTGGCAAAAAACTCGCCGGCCGCCGGCTCGCCCTTGTTGCCCAGCGTATCGAAGACGATCGTGCCGCTCACCAACTGGGGAAACGCGGCGCCCGAGAGCGCGATGTGCTCGACGGTGCCCGCCTGTGCCAGGAGGTCGACCGTGACGCCGGCCTCGAGCGGGAAGGGCACCACGACCTTGATCGGCTTCTCGAACTGCGTCGGCTTCGATCGGGGGATGGCGCGCAGGTACTCGACGACCATCGCCGTCGGGTTGCCGCCCGTCTCTTGGCGCTGGATCGACACGCGGTCGTAGGAGAGCTGGTACTCCTTGACGAAGGTGCCGCTCAGCTCGCCCCCGTCGCCGCAGGCCAGCAGGCTGGCGCCGCAGGCCAGCAGGCTGGCACAGCCCAGCACAGCGGCGCCGATGATCTTGCTTCCCTTCACTTCCAGACTCCACGCGCCACCTTGGCGCCGCTGAGAAACTCGTTACCCTGGTTGCGCAGGCCGACGCACTCGTAGGCGACGATCGGCTCGTTGCCCGGGGCGAAGGCCAGCGAGGTGTAGCGTCCGCAGAGCTGATCGCCACCCTCGTCGACGACCCAGGTGCGCCACTTGCCCTCCAGCCGATAGGCCAACATCACCGCGTCCCCGTTCGCCTGGCACTTGTCGGCGCCGGCGCGGGCGCAGCGGTAGTAGCTGACCGCGGGGTTGCCCGCCGCGTCGAAGGCCAGGGACGCGTACAGCCCGTGCTGCGTGGTGCTGAGGTCGACCAGCTCCGGCGTGCTCCAGCTCTCGAGATCGCTGGACTCGATGTAGCGCAGCGACTTGTCGCTCGGGTCGAAGTAGACGATCGCGTAGTGACCCCGGCCGTCGCTCGCCAGGCGCGGGTACTCGTCGGTGCCACCGGGTACGAGCTGCTTGCGCGTCCAGCCGCTGCTGCCGCGCACGGCCAGGCGCAGGCCGCCCGCCGCGCCCGGTGCCACCAGGTTGGCGGCCAGGGCCACCGCGCGGCAGTCGGGCGCCGGCGTGAAGAGCAGCGAGGTGTACATCCCGTCGCCGAAGCCCTGGTTGTTGCCATCGCGGCCGCCGATATCTTCGCCGCTGTCATAGCGCCACTCGGCGCGCGCGTTGCCGTCCTGCTCGTAGTAGCCGAAGTGGACGTCGCGATAGGTCGCGTGTACGTCACCGGCGCAGTCGACCGCCAGCGAGGTCCAGTGGCCCACCGTGTCGCCGGTCGAGCCCGCGGCGGCGATGGTGCGCTTGGTCCAGCTCTGCCCGCGATCGGTCGACTGGGCGCCGATGGCATCCGAGCTGTCGCAACCCCGTTGGCTGGGCGCGCCGCCTAGGTAGCCGAGATTCGGCCGCCCCTGGGGATCGAAGACCAACGAGAGCCCGTGGGTCGGGCCGATCGTCTGGTCGACCTTGATCGGAGTCTGCCAGCTCGTGCCATCGAAGCGCGCGAACATCACGTCCTGCGCCGGGCGCACGCGATCGACGAAGCCGGAGCCCAGCGCCGAGGGTGGGCAGCTCACGGTCGGCTCCTTCTCCACCGGGACGTCGCGGAAGTAGGCCAGCCCGATCTCGTTGCCGTAGGTCGCCACCACGCTGTGGGTGCCGGCGCGATCGGGATCGAGCACGAGCCGCGAGACGAAGCTCAGCGTCGCGCCGGCTGGCGGGCCGCTGCCGTCGGCGCCGCCGTCGCTGCGCAGGCGGGCATCGCGCCGGTTCGGGCTACCGCTGTCGCTGCACGCCACCAGCGCGAGCAGGACCGTGATCGCGATCGCGCGGGCGTGAGCCGTTTCAACGAGACGCATGGGTGCCTCCGTGGCCTGAGGGTGGCGTTTAGGGCGAGTAGCACGCGCCGCTGGTGACCTGGGTGGCGCAGGGTGGAACCGGACACCCGTCGGAGATCTTCAGCAGTCGCACCCGGTAGCGGCAGCCCCACGACCAACTATTGTGCAGTAGGTCGGAGACGAAGAGTCGCAGGGTCTCCGAGCTGCCGCCCGCACCCCCTCCGGAGGGCCGCAAGAGCACGCGGCACCCGGCGCCACTTTGGTGGCTGAAGCGCTGGACGCCCGTGGTGCCCGCGGCGACGCGGAAGTCGCCGCCGCCCTCCCCCGTGTCGATGACGAAGTTGAACTGCAGTCCCAGGCCCGAGGCCCCGCCCGCCGGGCAGCTGCCCACGGCCTCGTACTCGGCGCCGAGCATGCAGACGGCGCCCTTGCACGGGTTGTCGAAGGTGTAGCTGTCCTCGTCGTGCTCGTAGGAGATGACGCCCTCGACCCAGGCGCCGCCGACGAGACTGCCCTTGGGCTTCGCCCGGTCGCGGGAGCCGCGAGCCAGCAGCTCCCCGACGGCCCGCGCGTCGAGCTCGGTGCCGTCGAGCTGGGGCTCCTCGCTGGCCGAGGTGATCAGCCGGGGGTAGTAGCCGTTGTCGGTCGCCCCGTCCGGGTCCATGCAGACCCTGACGTTCAAGGTGTAGGTCGCGTCGTAGTCCCACTCGTCACCGAAGAAGTCGGCCACGCGCAGGTACCAGGGGCCCGGATGGAGCATCGGCTGGGCCGTGATCAGCGTGGCGCCGTTGTCGACGCGGCGGACGAACTGCTGCGCGCCGCAGCGCCCTCCGGGTGCGCAGACGACCGCGCCCGCGCAGCGCTTCTCGGTGGCACAGGCCGAGGTCGGCGTCGCCTCGCAGCTCTGATCGTTGCAGAAGACCTCCGTCTTCGGCACGCAGCTGAAGCTGCTATCGGCGCATTGCGTGGCATTGTCGCAGGAGTCTGCCGCGGGCTCGGCGAGCACGCGACAGCACTCGTCCTTGAGACAGGTCGTCGCGTCGTGGACGTAGAGCAGCGCCAGGCTGCCGTCGATCACCGTCGCCCGATCGAAGCTGAGCTTGACCTCCATCACCGCAGGGTTGGCGACGCTGAGGCCGGCGGGCGCGTCGATGCGGTAGTAGTCGACGTCGGCGAGCGAGGCGAGGCGCCCTTGTACGCTGAGTTCGAGCGGCGCACTGCAGGCCTGCCCGGTGAAGCTGCCGATCGTCCGGGCCGCGCCCAGGCTCTGCCCGCCCGGGTGGTCGTTGCGCGTGCCGCGGTCGTTGGTGTCGGGCTCCGCGCGCGCGGCCACGCGCAGCGTGTAGGGCGTCGTCACATCGCTGTCGTTGCCCTCGGCATCCTCGACGGTGACGTAGTAGGTGCCCGCGCTGGGCACCGCATAGATCGCGCTCAGATCGGTGCGGGCGCGCGAGCCATCGGGGCTCTTCTGGTTGGCGATCTCGATCAAACGGTCGCCGTCGAGGCGGTAGACCGTTTGCTTGTAGTCGACCGCAGTGGGCGCGTCGGTGGTCAGCGCCACGTCGATCAGCTGGTCCGCGGCCACCGCGACCTTGAAGAAGTCGCGGTCACCGGTGCAGGAGATGCGGCCGCTGTTGGTGGCGCCGACGGTGGTGGCCTTGCCGCGCTCGTCGTTGGGCTCCTGGGTGTCCGGGTCGCTCTCGGTGGCGTAGCTCAAGCGGTAGCTGTTCTTCTCGTCGCGGGCGTCGTTACCCTGATCCAGTACCTGCAAGTAGTAGGTGCCGGGAGCGAGGCAGTGCAGCGCGTTGTAGGCGTTGTTCTGCCCCTCGGGGGCGCGGCCGACCACCGTGTTGGCGTCCTTCAGCACCAGGTAGGTCAGGTTGATCGGCGAGACCGGCGCCGAGAGCTGCAGCTTGACGCGCAGCAGTTGCTTGCCGGCCGGGATCTCGATCCGATAGTAGTCGTTGTCCAGCCGCGGGCAGATGTAATTCACCGTCTCGCTGCCCTCGGCCAGCGTCTGCGCGGTATCGAGGCCGATCATGCGGTCCACGCCGCCGGTGCACGACCCGGGTCGTCCGCCGTCACCCTCGCCGCCATCGCGGCCGCTGTTGCTGTCGCTGCAACCCACGATCAGCCCTGCGACCAGGAGCCCAAACCATGCACGCTTGATCATCAGGTCCTCGTGCAGCGCCGGCGTGGCCGAGCGCTGCGGGATAGGCGGTTCTGCTCGCCCCTGGCGAGCGCGTTCGTTAGGGGCCGCTAGGGTGCGGGGCACGCGGTGTCCTGTGCGGGACACACGCAGTCCTTGGCCGCGTCGAAGCTGCGCGGGTCCTTCCACGCCGATTCGGGCACGCGGACCTGGCCGTTCGGTGGCAGCTTGGCACCCGTCTGGGCGTCGTAGCTTGCGCGGATACACGCGACGCTGAAGACGCCGAAGTCCTTCGGGTTGTCGAAGGGAACCTGGCCGAAGGCGATCTGCAGCGTGTTCCAGCCGTCCTGGCTGGCCCCGCGCGGGTCGACGAGCGTGATGTTCTCGGCCGACCAGTCATAGCAGGTGACGTGGCGCTGGCGGTTGCAGATCGGCTGATCGCCCGCCAGCTCGCGTTGAGTCTCGCAGGTCTGGCTGCCGACGCAGCGGTTGCCCTGGCAGCGCTCGCCGCGCACGGTGCACTCCCCGTCGGCGAGACAGGGCGCCAGCGAGCTACAGTCGGCGTCCGCCGCGCAGCGACAGAAGTCGCCGAGACAGTCGCGCCCCTGGGGACAATCGCCGTCGGCCTTGCAGCGCGCCGGCTCCTGCTCGATGCCGGTCCCGGTGCGCTGGATGTCGTAGCGGTAGCCGATCCGTGAGCGGTGCGCGGCGTCGTCGCTGCGCGGGTCGCTGTGCAGCCGCAGCTCGTCGCCGTTGGGCATCCCATCGAAGTCGAGGTCGTCGAGCGTGTCGTCGGCCACGGCGTTGGTGCCGAAGCGCACCTCGACGTCGTCGGGCACGCCGTCGGCGTCGGTGTCATAGAGATCCTTGCTGGTGCCGAGGAAGCGCTCCTCGCAGTCGTGCAACCCGTCGCCGTCACTGTCGTCGGGCTGGCCGTCGCCGTCCAGATCGCTGGCCGCGGGGTTGCAGTCCGCGTCGCCCGGGTTGAGCGCGTCGGCGCCCGAGGAGCGAAAGAAGTGCTCGACGGCGTCCCCGAAGCCGTCGCCGTCGCTATCGGTCGCATAGACCTTCGTGCCGATCGTGCGCTCGAGCGCGTCGTCGAGCCCGTCGCCGTCGCTGTCGGTCACGGTCGTGGTGGCCGTCGGCCGCCCGTTGAGGTTGCTGGCGATCAGGCTCTTCAGGCGGAAGACGCGGCGCAGCGTCGAGAAGTCGACGTGCAGGAAGTTGATCTCCTCGCCGTTGAGGAAGTTGCGGAAGGTGCCCTGGCCGACGTCGGCCATCTGGTGCAGCAGCGAGATGGCCTGATCCTGGAACACGCCCGTCGTCGCCTGACTGGCGAGATAGGCGGTATGCAGCTTGATGTCGCCGATCGGGTAGAGCGCCTTGAGGCTCATGATGTCGTTGACCCGGCGCAGGATGGCAGTCGGGACGTTGTACTGCGGATAGCGACCGGCGTACTGCGCCTGGTCGCCGAGCAGCTCGCGCACGATCTCGCGCGGCACGTCGCCCCAGTCCTCGCGGTCGTTGATCCGCGGATCGGGCTGCCCATCGGAGAGGAAGATCACGACGTAACGGCTGCGCGTCAGCGCGCCGCTGTTGTTCTTGCGCATGCTCGCCATGTCGCGCGAAAGCAACTGGAAGGCCTCCGAGAGCGCACCCTCGTAGTCGGTGACCGAGCCGCCGTTGTTGATCTGCGGCAAGGCCGCGACCAGCTCGCGCGGATCCTTGGCGAAGCCGGGCTGGCCATCGGGCAGCCGCGTGATCACCTGCTTGGCCGAGCCGAAGCGCTCGATCGCGAACGCCACGCCCGGGTCGATTTGGGCCGCGCAGACGCCGTTGACGCAGCCCGTACCGGCCGTGGGGCAATCGGGGCAACCGGTCTCACCGGGCCCGCAGCCCGTCTTGGTGGCATCGCAGAGCGGCAGGCAGACCCCATTGGTGCCCGTCGGTGCCGGACAGCGTCGCAGGCTGCCGCAGGCGCTGGCCGGTTCGCTGAGCGGGCAGCAGTCGGGCCCCACGCACATCGCAGGGCCGGTGGCGGTGCAGGCCGGGCAGACCGTGCTCCCCTTGCCGCAGCTCGGCTCGCCGGTGTTGCAGTAGAGCGGGGAGTACTTGACCCCGAGGTTGATGAACTGCGTGATCACCTGGCGCACCGCGCGGCTGCGGCCGGTCGCCTGCGTGGGGTCGACGACCGTCGTCTCGCCGTAGCGCGGCTCGGGGGTCTTCCGCGCCGGATCGTTGACGTTCATGCTCTGCGAGGTGTCGATGATGAAGAGCACCTTGAGCGGGAACTCGAGCTCCGAGGGGTCGGCCGTGCAGACGTTACCGGCGAGCCGCAGCTTATTGTCGAAGGGCGGCGGCGGCGCCTCGGTGATCAGGTTGAGCGCGACGTCGGTGCAGCCGAGGGCGGCGCCGGCGCCCAGCAGCAGCGCAGCGAGGCGTACGGTCCGAGGCCGTGCGGTGGTCCTCATGGGAGCTTCACCCCAACGCAGGGATCGAGCTTGCGGTCGCTCTGCGCCGCGGCGCGGCGCTTGCTCAGCTCGGCGAGGTCGTAGAAGTCGTCCACGGTGAGCGTGATCTTGCCCGTCGCGGGATTCTTGAAGCCGCACTCCTGCTCCTTGCCGTCGTCCCCGGTGCAATTCTGTCGCACGTACTGCGCGCGCACGCAGGCGCCCTTGTAGCTGCCGAAGTCGCGCGGATCGTCCGCGGGCCCCTCGCCGAAGGTCAGCGTCGCCTCGTTGAAGCCGATCGTGCCGGCGGCGCCGCGCTGCGCCGTGCTGACCAGGCGCAGGCGTCGCACGGTGAAGTCCAGGCAGCTGCGCCGATCGACGCGCTCGGCCTCCTCCTCGCGGTCGTAGATGTAGCGGAAGTTGGCCTGAATCTCCGGGTCGGCCTGCATCGGCGACGAGTGCGTCTTGATCTCCTCGTCGTTGCGCTTGCCGTCGAAGTCGCTGTCGTCCTTGGCGTCGGCGACGGCAGGATCGGTGCCGAAGGCGAACTCGATCCCGTCAGGGATGCGGTCGCGGTCGGAGTCGACGAGCTTGGGATCCGTGCCCAGGATGGCCTCCTCGCAGTCGAGCAGCCCATCGCCATCGCGGTCGATCCGCTCACTCGCGGCGCAGGCGCGCACCGGCAGCGCCGCGTTGGTCGGGTCGAAGCCACTCTTGAGGCGATCGAGCTCCAGCTTGTCGTTGTAGCCGTCGCTGTCGCTGTCGCGTTCACGGTCCTTGCTCTTGGCCTGGAACTCGCGCGTGTCGTCGACCCCATCGCCGTCGGTGTCGACGAGCAGCCGGTCGGTGGCGGGCAGGGCGTTGTCGCTGCTGGCGATGAAGCTGGTCATGCCGAAGGGCCGGGCGACCGAAGAGTAGTTGATGTCGAGGAAGTCGATCGCCTGACCGGCATTGAAGCTGCGGAAGAAGCCCCCGCCGGCCGTGGCCATCGATTTGAGCAGCGCCTCGCTCTTGGCCTTGTCGATCGCGAAGATGTCGAGCACGGCCTGGGGCAGGCTGTCGATGAAGAGGAAGGCGGTGTGCAAGCGCAGCTCGCCGGCGTTGTACTGTTGGCCGAGCGCCACGATCTCATTGACCTTGCGCATCAGATCCTCGCCCGAGTTGTAGGACTGACAGGCGTCGGTCATCGCGGGGTACCACTCGCGCATCTTGGCGCAGAGCTCCGCGTTGGCGCTGAAGTTGTCGCACCACTCCTCGCGCGGCACATCGCACCAGCTGTCGATCACGACGCCGACATTGACCGTGTCGTTGCCGCAGCCCTTGGCGCAGACGGGATCCGGGGCGCCGTCCGAGAGGAAGATCAGCACGTACTTGGTGCGGGCGCGCTGGACGGGATCCGTCTCGACGAGGTCCTTCTCGAGCACCTGATAGGCCGTGCTCAGCGCCCCCTGATAGTCCGTGGTGATATCCGCCTGGCCGAGGCCGGCGGCTGCCTGGCTGAGCACCGAGGCATCGTTGGTGAAGCCGCTGCCGGTGGCGGTCGAGGAGCCGTTGACGGTGATACGGCCGTTGAAGCGAATGACCGAGAAGGAGACGGCCGGGTTGTTGCGGAAGCGGTCGATGACCTTCTGCACGGCCGCCTGGCGACCCGGGTTCTGCGCGCCGGCGCAGAGCGTGGCGCACTGCGCCGCCGACAGCCCGTAGCCGTCGGGTGCCGGCAGCGGGCAGAGCGTGGCGCAGCCCGAGGCGGTGGCGTCCGAGGGATCGGTGAACTGCATCGACCCGGAGCTGTCCACGATGAACATGATCTTGACCGGGAAGACCTGCTCGTTGGGCGGCGAGGTGCATACGCGCCCCTCGATGTCGAGGCGATCGTCGACCAGGCTGGCGACCTTGTGGTCGATCGGTTGCAGGCCGGCCTCGCTGCAGGCCGCGCAGCAGAGCCCCCACAACGCCACGCCCCACAACGCCAGACCGGTGCGTCGGATGGCCATCACGATCCTCCGTTCTCAAGGCCCGCGCCTCGCCGGCGGGCGGACCGTCGAGACGGTGCCGGCCGCGCCAGGCGCGCCTGAGCTGAGCGGGTGCTGTTCGGCTCCCCGGCAGTATAGACGAGAACGCCGGCGCTTCGTAGGTAGACGTCAGGGGCGAGCGAGGGGGGTCCGGGCCGCAGGGCCCGGACCCGGAGCAGGCGAGGGCGAGACGGTAAGGGCAGGGACACTCGGTGCTAGCTCTGGCGCCGAGCGCGGCGCAGGGCGAGGAGGCTGAGGGCGAGCAGGAGGCCGAGGCTGGCGCTGCTGCCGTGGCCGCCGACGCTGCAGCCGCCCGTGGACTCGCCGTCAGCGGTGACGGTCATGACGTAGCTGTTGGCGCTGGGGAAGCTGGGGTTGACCTGGTCGGCGAAGACGAGCTCGCCCTGGACCTTGATCTTGTAGGTGCCGGGCTCGTCGGCGGTGAAGGTCGCGACGTTGTTCTTCAGGTAAAAGTACTCGTGCGGGCTGGAGAGGCGGACGGAGCCGCGCGGGTTCTCAACCGTCGCGGTCGAGCTGCCGGGGCGCTCGACGACGGTCCAGGTGTAGCGCAGCGCCGTGTTCTCGCGGTTGGCGAACAGGCGCAGGCGGAAGGCCTCGCCGGTCTTGACCTTCATCGAGGGCGAGTAGACCTGGAAGGCGGTCGTGCGGTCGAGGCAGTTCTTCTCGTCACCGTCGACGACGAAGCAGAAGCGCTCGTCACAGCCGTTGCCCTTGTTGTCGCGGTCGTCGTCGGCCTGGTTGGGGTTCGCCATCGCCTTGCAGTTGTCGCGGCCGTTGACCACGCCGTCGCCGTCGAGGTCGCCGTCGCAGAGGTCGCCGAGCTTGTCGCCGTCGCCGTCCTTCTGGTCGGCGTTGGCGACGCTGGTGCAGTTGTCCTTGCTGTCGGGGATGTTGTCGAGGTCGAGGTCTTCGTCACAGCCGGAGGGCAGGGCGGCGCTCTGGTCGGTGTTGCCGACCAGCGGGCAGTTGTCGACGAGGTCGAGGTGCCCGTCGTTGTCGTCATCGGTGTCGCAGGCGTTGCCCTGGCCGTCGGCATCGGCGTCGGTCTGGGTGGGGTTGGCGACGAGGGGGCAGTTGTCGTCGCCGAGCTTGGTGTCGTTGTCCATGTCGGCGTCGCAGGCGTCGCCGAGGCCGTCGCCATCGCTATCCTTCTGCTCCTTGTCGGCTGCCGTCAGGCACAGGTCGCAGGCGTCACCATGGCTATCGCCGTCGCTGTCGGTCTGCTCGACGTTGCTGATCTGCGGGCAGTTGTCGACGTCGTCCTCGCGGCCGTCGTTGTCGTAGTCGTCGGCGTACTGGTAGGTGTCGCCGAAGTCGGTGTTGGCGATCAGGATCGAGCCGCCGCCGCAGCCGCAGCCGCCGCCGCCGCCGGACTGGTAGGGAGTGCCGCAGGCGCCGCCCGTGCACTCACCGGCTGCCTGGGCGTACGCGCTGCTGTGGACTACCAGCAGGCCCATCGCGCTCAGTGCCGCTACCGTCAGAAGTTTGCGCATCATGTTCGTTCCCCCCTGTTGGACCCGTTGTTCGATCCGTTGGCTTGTATCGGCGGCTTGTCGGCGCCGTGATTCACTCAGCCTCGTGTCCTCGTCGTGTTGGCGTGTCTGGGTCGGTGTAATGCGAATCGCGGGCCAACCGCCTCTGCGCCGAAGAGCCCGCGAATTGACGCAGGTTTGTTTCTTGGCGTGGCCTGCGGGCAGGGCCGACCGGGCCGCGCGGAGCGTGGGGCCCGCTCTACGGCTGTGGAGTGGATGCTACGGGCTGCCCGGGTCGTTCCGAAGTGGACTTGAGCGTGAGGGGGGTGCAGGGGCGAGGGGGTCGGGCCTCAGGCCCGGACCCGGGAGACAGGCGAGTGGGGACCTTCGGTGCTTAGCTCTGGCGCCGAGCGCGGCGCAGGGCGAGGAGGCTGAGGGCGAGCAGGAGGCCGAGGCTGGCGCTGCTGCCGTGGCCGCCGACGCTGCAACCGCCCGTGGACTCGCCGTCAGCGGTGACGGTCATGACGTAGCTGTTGGCGCTGGGAAGCTGGGGTTGACCTGGTCGGCGAAGACGAGCTCGCCCTGGACCTTGATCTTGTAGGTGCCGGGCTCGTCGGCGGTGAAGGTCGCGACGTTGTTCTTCAGGTAGAAGTACTCGTGCGGGCTGGAGAGGCGGACGGAGCCGCGCGGGTTCTCGACCGTGGCGGTCGAGGCGTTGGGGCGCTCGACGACGGTCCAGGTGTAGCGCAGCGCCGTGTTCTCGCGGTTGGCGAACAGGCGCAGGCGGAAGGCCTCGCCGGTCTTGACCTTCATCGAGGGCGAGTAGACCTGGAAGGCGGTCGTGCGGTCGAGGCAGTTCTTCTCGTCACCGTCGACGACGAAGCAGAAGCGCTCGTCACAGCCGTTGCCCTTGTTGTCGCGGTCGTCGTCGGCCTGGTTGGGGTTCGCCATCGCCTTGCAGTTGTCGCGGCCGTTGACCACGCCGTCGCCGTCGAGGTCGCCGTCACAGAGGTCGCCGAGCTTGTCGCCGTCGCCGTCCTTCTGGTCGGCGTTGGCCACGCTGGTGCAGTTGTCCTTGCTGTCGGGGATGTTGTCGAGGTCGAGGTCTTCGTCACAGCCGGAGGGCAGGGCGGCGCTCTGGTCGGTGTTGCCGACCAGCGGGCAGTTGTCGACGAGGTCGAGGTGCCCGTCGTTGTCGTCATCGGTGTCGCAGGCGTTGCCCTGGCCGTCGCCATCGGCGTCGGTCTGGGTGGGGTTGGCGACGAGGGGGCAGTTGTCGTCGCCGAGCTTGGTGTCGTTGTCCATGTCGGCGTCGCAGGCGTCGCCGAGGCCGTCGCCATCGCTATCCTTCTGCTCCTTGTCGGCTGCCGTCGAGCACAGGTCGCAGGCGTCACCGTGGCTATCGCCGTCGCTGTCGGTCTGCTCGACGTTGCTGATCTGCGGGCAGTTGTCGACGTCGTCCTCGCGGCCGTCGTTGTCGTAGTCGTCGGCGTACTGGTAGGTGTCGCCGAAGTCGGTGTTGGCGATCAGGATCGAGCCGCCACCGCAGCCGCAGCCGCCGCCGCCACCCGAGGTGTCGGGCGTGCCGCAGGCGCCGCCCGTGCACTCACCGGCTGCCTGGGCGTACGCGCTGCTGTGGACTACCAGCAGGCCCATCGCGCTCAGTGCCGCTACCGTCAGAAGTTTGCGCATCATGTTCGTTCCCCCTGTTCGACCCGTTGTTCGATCCGTTGGCTTGTATCGGCGGCTTGTCGGCGCCGTGATTCACTCAGCCTCGTGTCCTCGTCCGTGATTGCGTGTCTGGGTCGGTGTTATGCGAATCGCGGGCCAACCGCCTCTGCGCCGAAGAGCCCGCGAATTGACGCAGGTTTGTCTCTTGGCGTGGCCTGCGGGCAGGGCCGACCGGGCCGCGCGGAGCGTGGGGCCCGCTCTACGGCTGTGGAGTGCATGCTACGGGCTGCCCGGGTCGCCCCGACGTGGACTTGAGCGTGAGGGGGGGTGCCGGGGCGAGGGGGGTCCGGGCCTCAGGGCCCGGACCCGGGGACGGGTAGTGGGGACCTTCGGTGCTTAGCTCTGGCGCCGAGCGCGGCGCAGGGCGAGGAGGCTGAGGGCGAGCAGGAGGCCGAGGCTGGCGCTGCTGCCGTGGCCACCGACGCTGCAACCGCCCGTGGACTCGCCGTCAGCGGTGACGGTCATGACGTAGCTGTTGGCGCTGGGGAAGCTGGGGTTGACCTGGTCGGCGAAGACGAGCTCGCCCTGGACCTTGATCTTGTAGGTGCCGGGCTCGTCGGCGGTGAAGGTCGCGACGTTGTTCTTCAGGTAGAAGTACTCGTGCGGGCTGGAGAGGCGGACGGAGCCGCGCGGGTTCTCGACCGTGGCGGTCGAGGCGTTGGGGCGCTCGACGACGGTCCAGGCGTAGCGCAGCGCCGTGTTCTCGCGGTTGGCGAACAGGCGCAGGCGGAAGGCCTCGCCGGTCTTGACCTTCATCGAGGGCGAGTAGACCTGGAAGGCGGTCGTGCGGTCGAGGCAGTTCTTCTCGTCACCGTCGACGACGAAGCAGAAGCGCTCGTCACAGCCGTTGCCCTTGTTGTCGCGGTCGTCGTCGGCCTGGTTGGGGTTCGCCATCGCCTTGCAGTTGTCGCGGCCGTTGACCACGCCGTCGCCGTCGAGGTCGCCGTCGCAGAGGTCGCCGAGCTTGTCGCCGTCGCCGTCCTTCTGGTCGGCGTTGGCCACGCTGGTGCAGTTGTCCTTGCTGTCGGGGATGTTGTCGAGGTCGAGGTCCTCGTCACAGCCGGAGGGCAGCGCGGCGCTCTGGTCGGTGTTGCCGACCAGCGGGCAGTTGTCGACGAGGTCGAGGTGCCCGTCGTTGTCGTCATCGGTGTCGCAGGCGTTGCCCTGGCCGTCGCCATCGGCGTCGGTCTGGGGTGGGGTTGGCGACGACGGGGCAGTTGTCGTCACCGAGCTTGGTGTCGTTGTCCATGTCGGCGTCGCAGGCGTCGCCGAGGCCGTCGCCATCGCTATCCTTCTGCTCCTTGTCGGCTGCCGACGCGCACAGGTCGCAGGCGTCGCCATGGCCATCGCCATCGCTGTCGGTCTGCTCGACGTTGCTGATCTGCGGGCAGTTGTCGACGTCGTCCTCGCGGCCGTCGTTGTCGTAGTCGTCGGCGTACTGGTAGGTGTCGCCGAAGTCGGTGTTGGCGATCAGGATCGAGCCGCCACCGCAGCCGCAGCCGCCGCCGCCCGACTGGTAGGGCGTGCCGCAGGCGCCGCCCGTGCATTCACCGGCTGCCTGGGCGTACGCGCTGCTGTGGACCACCAGCAGGCCCATCGCGCTCAGTGCCGCTACCGTCAGAAGTTTGCGCATCATGTTCGTTCCCCCCTGTTCGACCCGTTGTTCGATCCGTTGGTTTGTTGTCGGCGGCTTGTCGGCGCCGTGATTCACTCAGCCTCGTATCCTCGTCGTGTTGGCGTGTCTGGGTCGGTGTAATGCGAATCGCGGGCCAACCGCTCGTGCGGAGCAGAATCCAAGGAATGACGACCCTTTGTCTGCTTGCCTCGGCAGCGGGCCGGCGGCTTCAGCGCGGCGATTGTGGGTCCCAGCCCGCGGAGCGTGGAGTCGATCCCACAGCGCAGCGGCGGCCCGCCCGATGAACCTCGACGTCTCGCGAGTGAAGGGGCGTCGCTCCTCATGGCGCGGGTGGTGGCGCAGCGAGTTGAATGCCCAGGGCGCTCAGTCGCTCGACGATCGCGCGCGCCCGGGCCGGGTCGCGGCCCTGGTAGGCGCCCAGTAGCTGGCCGAGCGTGTCGACGTTCTCCGGCTCGAGCTCCAGCGCCCGCTCCCAGCAGGCGACGGCCTGGTCCAGGCGCCCGAGCTGCCGTAGCGCCAGGCCCAGGTTGAAGTGGGCCCGGGCGTAGCGCGGGTTGATCACCGTCTCGGTGCGCAAGACTCCTTCGGCCTCCGCCGCGCGCCCTTGCCCGAGCAGCAACACGCCCAGGTTGTTGTGGGCGATCGGCTCGCGCGCGTCGAGGCGGAGGACCTCACGGTAGGCGCGCTCGGCGCCGGGCACGTCGCCCTCGCGCTGCAGCGTCGTGCCGAGGTGGACCCAGGCCAGCGGCGCGTGCGGCGAGCCGCGCACCGCGGCCTCGGCGAAGGGGCGCCGCCCGCGGAAATCGTCGCTGTAGCGCCAGGTCAGCAGCGCGAGCAGCGCGACCAGCGCGCCGGCGCTGGCCGTCGCTGCGCGGGGCCACTGGCGCGCCAGATGGTCCAGCGCCCCGCAGGCCACCAGCACCACGCCGACGGCGGGCATCACCAAGCGGTTCTCCAGGATCAGCGTGTCGGCGACGAGCAGCCCGGGCAGCACGAAGGCGAGCGCCACGAGGCCGCCGAGGGCCGCGATCCCACGACGCGACCCCGGCAGCAGCAGCGCCGCGAGCGCGAGCGCGAGCGTGGCGACGAGCCCCGGCCACACGGGGGTGTCGCGGATAATGGCCAGCACCGCGAGCTGGGCCGGCAGCACGATCTTGCCCAGGCTACTGAAGATCACCGAGACGCGGCCGAGCAGCAGCGCGGCCGTCAGGCCGCTGCCGCCGCGGGGCAGCGGGGCGCTCAGCGCGTTGAAGCGCGCCAGCGTGTAGGCGGTCAGCACCAGCGCCCAGCCGATCCACAGCCAGGGCGCCCGCAGCTCACGCCAGCTCCGCTGCTCGACCAGGCGCAAATGGGCCAGCACCGCGAGCGGCACGGCCACGGCAGGCTCCTTGCTCAGCAGCGCGGCGCCGAAGCACAGCAGGTGGCCGAGCCGCGCCCACCACGAGGGGTGGGCGAAGGCTCGCAGCGCCAGCAGCCAGGCGGCGAGCGCGAAGAGGGTCAGCAGGGTGTCGTTGCGTCCCGGAATCCACGCGATCGCCTCGGTCAGGGCCGGGTGGACGGCGAAGACCAGGGCGCCGGCGAGCGCCACCCCCGGGTGCAGCGGTAGCCGACGCAGCAGCGCCAGCAGCAGCAGCGGGCAGCCGGCGAAGAGCAGCAGGTTGGTGAGACGATAGCCAAAGGGGCGCTCGCCGCTGCGGCGCGCGTCGAGCGCGTAGCTCAGGGTGACGAGGGGCCGATAGTAGGCCTGATCGCGATCGACCGACTGCAGGTACCCGCGGCCCAGGGTCTCCTTCAGGCTGGTCGAGCGGGTGAGCCAGGCCAGCTGATCGAGAATCAAGGTCTTGTCGTCGAGGTAGGTGAAGTCGAAGCCGACGCTGCGCCCGTGGAGGGCGAGCACGACGCCCAGGACCAAGGCGAAGGGCAGCAGGCCGCGCCAGCGATCGCGCCGCGACCGCGTTGCAGGAGCGGGCGGTGGTGCGGCTGCGCCCGACCGCCGGGGGGTCTGTCGTCGACTCATCGTCGTCGGCTCATCGTTGCGTGGTCGGGTGAACGCGCAGTGTACACCACGACGCAGGCGAAGCCGCAGAAGGGGCTCCGCGCCGGATCGGCGCCTGCGCGGGCGCGCCGTGTTGCGCGCCGTTGACACGCTTTTTGGCTTGGGCTATAGGCACGAAGCGATGCCGTTCGGGGATCGTCTAACGGCAGGACGCAGGATTCTGGTTCCTGCTATCTAGGTTCGAATCCTAGTCCCCGAACCCGATTCGTGAACACGAATCGTGGCCCCATAGTCTAGTGGTTAGGACGTCGGCCTCTCACGCCGATAACCCGGGTTCAAGTCCCGGTGGGGTCACCAGCTCCGTTGCAAGCGACAAGGGCCGGCGGTTACGCCGGCCCTTGTCGCTTGTGGCTTCTGTCGCTTGTGGCTTCTGTCGCTTGTGGCTTCGTCGCCCCTGGTGACTGCTGCCGGCGGGCGGCGTGGTCTCGCCGCGCTGTCTGTCTCGCCGCGCTGGGCGGCCGAGACATCATCCGCTGTAAGCGTTCAGGGGTGTGTTGCGCCATAGGCGCTTGGTTTCACTGAGAAACTTGTCGCCGCGGGTGCGACCAAGCACCCGCGCGGCGCGAAAGCGCGCCGACATTGGGAGGGGGCCCCGGAAAGATTCACTCTTTCCGGGGCGGGGGGATGGGACATCCCCCCGTGAACAGTTACCATCCGCTGCTGCCGCCTGTCGGCATTGGGGGCACCTCATGCGCTACTCGCGTCTTCTGGGGCTTTCTCCTTTGGGGCTCTCGCGTTGGGCCGTCCTGCTGGTGCTGGCGGCCGGTCCGGGTCGGGTGCGGGCTGAGGCCCCGGTCCGTGGTTGGCGCTATGCGCTGCGCGGCAAGGCGGTGGTGGTGCAAGCGGCCGAGGCGGCGCCGGAGGGCGCGCCCGTGACGCAGACCGTGCTGGACTGCACCGGCCAGGCCCTGCTCGAGCACGGATCGCGGCTCTACGTGGCCTGCGGTGCCGAGGGGCTGGTCGTGCTCTCGCTGGCGCAGCCGGAACGACCCGTCGTCGTGGCGCGCCGCCCGCTCGAGGGGGAGGTCGTCGGGTTCTGGGTCGCCGACGGCGCCGTCTGGGTCAGGCTGCGTCGTCTCGAGGCGCGCCCCCTCAGCGAGGCGATGGTCGAGTCGATGGTCGAACCGAGGCCGGCCAGGGCGCCGGTCGCTGCGCCGACCGTCGTGCCCGTGGTGCCGGTGGGGCCGCGCGTGCCCGCGGCGGCCCAAGCCGCGCCGCCTCGCGCCGCGGCCGGCCGGGCTGCGACAGCGCCCGAGGCGACCGGTCGGGTGATCGAGCTCGGCGCGGGCGATGTGGTGATCGATCTCGGCCGCGAGGCCGGTCTGCGGCGCGACGATCGCGTGGAGTTCTTCGTCGAGCGGCGGGTCGCGTTGGGCGGGGAGGAGGTCGCCGAGGAGGAGCAGGTCGTCGCGGTCGGCGTGGTGACGGTCGTTTCGCCGCAGCACGCCCGCGTGCGCCTCGGCATCAATGAACGCGTCCCGCTGGCCGCCGGGGCACGTCGCAGCCGCTTGCCGGTGACGCAGAGCATCGTAGCGCCGCCTCGGGTCGGTGGAACCTACGAGCTCAAGGCGACGCTGCGGCCCTTCTTCACCCTGGGCGCCGTCGGCTTCGGCATGCTCACGGACCTGGCCATCGGCTATCGCTTCGAGCGTCCGATCTATGTGGGTGCGCTGCTGGCGCCGGTCGGCTTCGCCGCCGGCGACGGGCGCACGATCGTCGCGGCGCTCGCTCAGGTCGTGGCCGCGCTCGATCTGCCGCTCTTCTCCGTCGGCTTCGGCGTAGGGCTGGCCACGCCGAATACGAGCCTCGGCGGCGACGCAGCCTTCGCCACGCTGCAGCTCGTGCGGCTCGGCGCGCTCGATGGGTTGCACGTCGAGGTCCACAACACGCTGATGGTCTATGCTGAAGAGTTTCGTTACGGCGCGACGCGGGGAACGATCCAGATCCCCGTCAGTCCCGCTGGTGGTTATTGCTGCGTGGCGGTGGCGGGCCGGTGGGCTACGGCTTCGGCGAGGCGGGACTGCGCGTGCGCGTGCAGGGCCACGGTCGCGGCGGCTCGGTGTTCCTCAATGCGACCGTCGGCGGTGGTGCGGTGATCGACGAGCGGGTGAGCACCAGCCCGAGCTGCCCGGGATGCATCGAGACCGGCGCACGGGGCGGACCCTTGGCTGGCATCGGCGTCGAGTGGCGCCCCTGAGCCCTCAGAGCCGTGAGGCGACGGTGCTGCCGATCTCGTTCGGGTTCGGCGCGATCGTCGCGCCGGCCGCGCGCAGCGCGGCGATCTTGTCGGTGGCGGCCCCGTGGCCTCCGGCGATGATCGCGCCGGCGTGACCCATCCGTTTGCCGACGGGGGCCGTCTGGCCGGCGATGAACGCGACCACGGGCTTGTGTCTCAGCCGCTCCTTGATCACCGCCGCGGCGGCCTCCTCGCCCGATCCGCCGATCTCGCCGATCAGCACGACGGCATGCGTCTCGGGGTCGTCGGCGAAGGCCTCGAGCACCTCGACGAAGCTCGTGCCCACCACCGGGTCACCGCCGATGCCGACGCAGGTGCTCTGTCCGAGACCGAGTTGGGTGAGCTGGTGCACCGTCTCGTAGGTCAGCGTGCCCGAGCGTGAGACCACGCCGACGTGGCCCGGCAGGTGAATGTAGCCCGGCATGATGCCGATCTTGGCCTTGCCCGGGCTGATCACGCCGGGGCAATTGGGGCCGATGATGCGGCAGGGCCGGCCCGCCGCGGCGCGTCGAACGCGCACCAGGTCGAGCGCCGGGATGCCCTCCGTGATGCAGATGATCAGCTCGATCTCAGCGTCCAACGCTTCGAGCAGCGCATCGGCGGCGAAGGGCGCGGGGACGAAGACCAGGCTGCAGTTCGCGCCCGTCGCGCGGACCGCCTCGGTCATCGTGTCGAAGGTCGGCTGGCCGAGGAAAGCCTGGCCGCCCTTGCCGGGGGCCACGCCGCCGACGATGCGTGTGCCGTAGGCCAGGCACTGCTCGGCGTGGTAGCTACCCGCGCGTCCCGTGCCCTGGACGACCACGCGCGTGTTCTCGTCGCAGAGGATGCTCATCGTCCGGTCGCAGCCTCGCTGCCTGACGCGGGGGCAGCGTGTTCGGGTTGGGCCAGTGTGACGATCTGGCGCGCACCGTCCGCCATGTCGGTGGCCGAGGCGACGCGCAGCCCAGACGCTGCCAGGATTCGCCGGCCCTCTTCGACGTGGGTGCCCTCCAGTCGGACCACCAGCGGCACCGTGAGGCCCACCTCGCGGACGGCGTCGACGATGCCTTGCGCCACCAGATCGCAATGGACGATGCCGCCAAAGATGTTGACGAAGATGCCGCGCACGTTCGCATCGGCGACGATGATCTTGAACGCCGTGACCACCCGGTCCTTGCCTGCGCCGCCGCCGACGTCGAGGAAGTTGGCCGGGCTGTCGCCGAAGGACTTGATGATATCCATCGTCGCCATCGCCAGTCCCGCCCCGTTGACCATGCAGCCGATCGTGCCCTCGAGCTTGACGTAGGCCAGGTTGGCCGCCTGCGCGCTGAGCTCGCTCGCGTGCTCCTCCGCCGTGTCGAGCAGGTCGGGCCAGCTCGGGTGGCGAAAGGCCGCGCTGTCGTCGAGGGCGATCTTGGCGTCGAGCGCGATCACGTCGTTGGTCTGCGTCACCACCAAGGGGTTGATCTCGAGCAGGGTGCAGTCCTCCTGCTCGAAGGCGCGGGCGACCCCGACGAAGGCCTCGGCGGCGCCCTTGGCTGCCTTGTCGCGCAGCCCGAGCCCGTAGGCCAGGCGGCGGGCCTGGTAGGCGCCCAGGCCGACCACGGGGTCGACCCACTCGCGCAGGATCTTCTCCGGGGCGCGCGCGGCCACCTCCTCGATCTCGACGCCGCCCTCGCCGCAGGCCATCACGCAGATGCGCTGCGCGACGCGGTCGAGCACGGCCGCGACGTAGAGCTCACGAGCGATCGGCAGCACGGGCTCGATCAGCAGCCGGTTGACGGTCCGTCCGGCCGGGCCGGTCTGCAGCGTGACGAGCGTACGGCCCAGCATGCGCTCGGCGATCCGCACGAGCTCGGCGGTGCTCTGGACCCGCTGCACGCCGCCGAGCTCGGGGTCTTCCTTGAAGCGGCCCTTGCCGCGGCCTCCGGCGTGGATCTGCGCCTTGACGACGAACTGCGCGGCGCCGGTCTCGTCGATCAGCTGCCGCGCGGCGCGCTCGGCGTCGCCCGCTCGCAGCACGGTCCGATGCGGTGGCACGCGCACGCCGTGGGGGCGCAGCAGCGTCTTGGCCTGGTGCTCGTGGAGATTCATCGTGTCGGTGCCGCCTACCCCGTTGCGTGCCCGCGCAGCTTAACCGTCCACCTCGGCTGCCGACTCGCGGACCGTCTCGACGGTCTTGGCCAGCAGGCTGCGCTCATGGTCGTCGAGCGGGATCTCGTAGATCTTCTCGATCCCGCCCGCGCCGACACGGCAGGGCACGCCGATGAAGAGATCCTGGATGCCGTACTCGCCCTGGCAGAGCGCGGCGCAGGGCAGCACGCGCTTCCTGTCCTTGAGGTAGCTCTCGACCATCACCATCGCCGCGCCCGCCGGGCTGAAGAAGGCCGAGCCCTTGCCGTAGAGCTTGACCAGCTCGGTGCCTGCTTCGCGCGTGCGCTGGGCGATCCGTTCGATGGTTGCGGCGTCGAGCAGCGCCGTCAGGGGTACGCCGCCGACCGTCGTCAGGCGCGGCAGGGGCACCATCGTCGGCCCGTGTCCGCCGAGCACCGTGCCGCTGACGTCCTCGACCGAGACGTCGAGCTCGAGCGCGACGAAGGCGCGCCACCGCGCGGTGTCCAGCACGCCTGCCATGCCGCAGACCTGCTGCTTGGGGAAGCCGCTCCGCTTGTGGAAGGCGTAGACCATCGCATCGAGCGGGTTGGTCACGACGATCACGAAGGCCTTCGGCGCGTGGGTGCGTACCTCGTCCGCGACCGCGCGGATCACCGTGAGGTTGGTCGAGAGCAGATCCTCGCGCGACATGCCGGGCTTGCGCGGGATGCCGGCCGTGATCACGACGACATCGGCGCCGGCGATGTCGCGGTAGTCGCTCGTCCCCGTGACCTTCGCGTCGAAGGGGTCGGCCGGGGCCATCTGCAGCAGATCGAGGGCCTTGCCCTTGACCGGGTGCTCCAGCTCCGGGATGTCCAGCAGCACCACATCCCCGAGCTCCTGCTGGGCCGCGAGCAGCGCCAGAATCTGGCCGATCTGTCCGCCGCCGATCAGCGCAATCTTTTTGCGGTTCATGGTCGATGACCTCCGTCCCAGGCTCAGGGGCGCGGCCCTAAGCGCGGGTTGTGCGAAAGCGGCGGATGATCGCATCCGCGAACTGCGAGCATTTGAGCGGTGGATCGAGCGGTGGCTCGAGCAGCCGCGCCAGATCATAGGTGACCTCGCGCTGCGAGATCGCCGCCCCCAGACCGTCCTTGATCAGGTCGGCGGCCTCTTGCCAGCCGAGGTACTCCAGCATCATCACCCCCGAGAGGATCAGCGATCCAGGATTGACGCGATCGAGCCCGGCGTGCTTGGGCGCCGTGCCGTGCGTGGCCTCGAAGATCGCGGCCTCGTCGCCGATGTTGGCCCCCGGCCCCATGCCGAGACCGCCGACGATCGCGGCGGCGGCGTCCGAGAGATAGTCCCCGTTGAGATTGGTCGTGGCGAGGATCGAGTACTCGTCGGGCCGGGTCTGGATCTGCTGGAAGATACTGTCGGCGATCCGGTCGTTGACCATCACCTTCTGCTTCCAGCGACCCTCGCCGTGCGAGGCGCCGATCGACTGCAGGACGCCCTCGACCTCGGCGATCGCCTCCTGGCGCTTGGCGGGCGTCAGGTTGTCGAAGCCGGGTTCGAGCTGCCGCGCGTTGTCCTCGGCGGAGATCGCCGGCTGGCGCGCCTTGTTGTCGAGAATCCAGGATTCGCGTTCGGTCACGCACTGCTCGCGGAACTCGTGGGTGGCGACCTCATAACCCCAGTCACGGAAGGCGCCCTCCGTGAACTTCATGATGTTGCCCTTGTGGACCAGCGTCACCTGTTGCTTGTTCGGCGGCAGCCGCAGCGCGTGCTGGATCGCCCGGCGCACCAGCCGCTTGGTGCCGGTGACGCTGATGGGCTTGATGCCGATCCCGGAGTCGAGGCGGATCCTCTTCTTGCCGAGCTCCGGGCTGCGCGGGATCAGCTGCTCGTTGAGATAGGCGATCAGCTCCTGCACCTGCGGTGTGCCCTCGCGCCACTCGACGCCGAGATAGATGTCCTCGGTGTTCTCGCGATAGATGATCACCTCGAGCTTCTCGGGCGTGCGGTGTGGCGAGGGCGTGCCGGGGTAGTAGCGGCAGGGACGGACGCAGGCGTAGAGGTCGTGGATCTGGCGCAGCGCAACATTGAGTGAGCGGATCCCGCCGCCGATCGGCGTGGTCAGCGGTCCCTTGATCGCCACGCCGTAGCTGCGAATCGCCTGCAGCGTGTCCTCCGGCAGGTACTGGTAGGTGCCGTAACGCTCGCAGGCCTCGTCGCCCGCGTAGATCTTGAACCAGTTGATGCGTCGCCTGTCGCCGTAGGCCGCGGCCACGGCGGCGTCGATCACCTTCTGGGTCGCTGGCCAGATGTCGACGCCGGTGCCGTCCCCGCGAATGAAGGGGATGATCGGATCGTCGGGCACCTGGGGCTGGCCCTGGCTGAAGGTGATGGTCGAGCCCGTGGGTGGCGGGCTCAGTCTCTCGTAAGGTCTCATGGTGTCCTTGACCGCGCCGCCTTGTGCTTGTCCGTTGCGCCCGAGGCGCGGGTGCGACGGACATGGGTCGCTTCGCTCTAGTCTGCAGGAAAGGAGGAAATGTCCTTGCAAAACTGAGGCTTGAGCTTGTGGTTTGTAGCATGGACGAGAGCGCGGGTTCAAGCCCCGAGCAGCATGCGCAAGGCGAAGGGCGCGCGATGAAAAGGACTCCCTGGAGCGCGCGGGCCAGGCGGCGGGGCGCTCGTGTCACCCCTGCCCTCGATCAGTTCACCCCTGCCCTCGATCAGTGTTGCGCTGCGATCAGCTTCAGCTCGAGCAAGCGCACGAGCGTGCGCAGCGCAGCCGCCCGTGGCATGCCACTGACCGTCAGCACGTCGTTGTAGGACATGAGCCCATCGATGCGGGAGAGCACGAAGCCGGCCTGGTGATCGAGCTTGTGCCAGGTGATCTCGTGCGAGGGTACTCGGACGATCGGGATGGCCTCGAGGCTACCGAGGCGCTCCTCTGCGGCTTGCATCAGCGCGGCCTCGATCCGTTGCGCGAGCGCTGCGGCCAGGGCGTGTCCCGGCGCGAGTTGCAGCACGCGCTGGCAGGTCGCGAACGCTTCGTCGAACTCACCCTGATGGTGCAACTGCGCGGCCCGACCGAGCAGCTCTGTGACCTCGCCGCCCAGTGAGCGCCCGCCGGCGGAGCGAGCCGGCGGTGGTGCCAGGGGCGCCTCGCTCCGGCCCGAGCCTGCCGGCGCCGGCCTCGGGGCTGGCGTTACGGCGGGAGCGCGGGCCTCGGCGGCGCCGCCGTAGTGTATGCGCGGGTTGGTGTCGCGCGCCGACGCTGCTTCATCGCTCTCCTCTTCCTCCTCTTCCGGTGGCGCGAGCTGTCGCCGCGGGGCGGGGGCCGCGGCGGGCCGCGCCTGGCTGCGCGAGACCGGGGTTGCCGAAGCGACCCAATCCTGCGGCACGGCCGCGCGATGGTCGGCCGTCACCGAGGCGAGCACCTCGTGCAGGCTGCCGCCGCGGGCGGCGAACTCCTCCACCGCGTCCTCGGTCAGGTCGGCGATGTCCGGGGCCGAGGCTGGCGCCCCGCCACTCCGATTGACACCCGCGTCGGCCGGGGCGGAGCGCGCGTCGGCAGCGTGGCTGGCCCACGCGCTCTCGAAAGCCGGCTGCTCGCGTGACGGCGCGCTGGCCTTGGCGACGATGGCATGCGAAGCGGTCGCGGCCACCAGCGGCTCGAGCGCTTCGGGTGCGATCGGCACGGTGGTACGCGACGGACGCCGGTGCCGCGTCGTCGCTTCGGTGGGTCGCGCGCTCTCGTTCTGGCCACCGCGCGCGGTCGGAGCGGGTGGCTGGCGACGACCCCCCACGGGTCCGTCGTCCCTACTGAACCCCATGGGCGGCAGCATAAGGCGCGCGGCGGGGCGTGTCTATGTGGCGGTGCGATCGGCGGCGAGGTCGTTCAACCGGTTCGGCCGCGACGCTGCTTGGTCGCATTGCGCTTCGGGCGTCCCGCCGACCGCTGCAGCGCTCCCAAGCACAGCAGCGCCACCAGCCCGAGATTGGCGTAGCCGAAGACGTCGCCGAAGCGCGCATAGACGGTGGCCCGCGGGGGCATCAACGCGACGGTTTGCAGCAGGGTGGTGGGGGCCGTCCGAGGTGTGACCGCCGGATCGACCACCGGCGTCTTGGCGCGCACGCGCCCCGTCGCGTCGATGATGGCGCTGACGCCCGTGCCGACCGCGCGTACGAGATCGAGCCGCAGCTCGACGCTGCGAAAGACGGCCAGCGCCAGGTGCTGAGCGGGCTCGGCGGTGGCGCCGAACCAGGCGTCGTTGGTCAAGTTGACGAGGAGCTGCGGGTGCAGCGCCGCGAGGCGGCGACCGAAGGCGGGAAGGAGGTCCTCGTAGCAGATCATCGGGCCGATGCGGGTGGCACCCAGCGGGAAGGTCGTGACGCGCGTCCCGCGCGCCAGATTCGAGGCCGCGGGGAACCAGCGCCGAAAGCGCGGGAAGTGCTCGTAGAAGGGAATGTGCTCGCCGAAGACCAGCAGGTAGTTCTTGTCGTAGCGGCCGAGGAAGCGCCCGTCGCGGCCCACCATGTACGCGCTGTTGTAAGGGTAGGGCTCCCAGCGGCTGTAGCTCATCGCGCCGAAGATCAGCGGGACGTGGAGTCCGCGCTGCAGGCGGCGCGGGTCCCCGACCGGGAAGTCGCGCTCGCGCGTGCGCTCGATCGCGTAGGGGTAGGCCGATTCGGGCCAGACGATCAGCTCGGCGCCGGCGGCCTGGAGCTTGCGACTCTCCCGCAGGTGGAGGGCGTGGTGGCGCGCCGCCAGCGTGGCATCGAGCTGCTCCACGATGCCGACGTTGCCCTGCACCGTGCCGACGCGCAGCTTGGGCGCCTGCTGCCACTGTGCCTCGACCTGGTGGAGGCGGACGAAGCCGAAGCCCAGCGCGGCGAGCAGCAGCGCCGCGCCGGCGAGCTGCGGGCGCCACGATCCACCCGCCGCCGGGCCGCCCCTGCGCCGCCGCAGCACATCGTCGAGCAGGCCATTGCTGACCATGATCAGGAAGGTCACCCCCAGCGGACCGGTGAACTCGGCGACCTGGATCACGGGCGGGATCCAGGCCTGCGTGATCGCCAGGTACCAGTCGAAGACCATCGGCGTCAGCAGCTCGGCCGCGGTCATCAAGGGTGGGGCGAGCAGCACGGTCGACCAGCCCTTGCGCCCTTGCAGCCAAGCCAGCCCGGCCGCGAGGGCGGCCCAGGGGAGGCCCTGGTACAGCGCCAAGAGCGTGAAGATGGCCCACGAGCCTGGTAGCGGGATGTGGCCGAAGCGCAGCAGTAGCTGCGGCACCCAGTAGAAGCCACCGAGATTGACGACCAGCCCGGCGGCCCAGCCGTAGAGCCAGGCGCGTCCCGTCGATTGGCCGCGCACCGCCGCAAAGAGCGGTAGGAAGGCGACCCAGGCCAGCGGCCAGAGGTCGAAGGTGGCGGTGGCCAGCACGATCGCCACGCCGCTAGCGGCGCTGAACGCCAGGCGCCAGAGCACGGCGATCATGGCCGGCCGAGCTCGGCGACCCTGAGCCGCAGCGCGCGCGGCAGCAGCTCGAAGCGGGCGGGCAGCCGTCCGGGCGCCTCGCCATCGACATCGAGCAGCACGGCCACGTCGGGGTCGAGCGGCAGGGCCTCGACGCGGCGCGCGCGCTGCACGCGGACCTGCGGCAGCCCGAGGTGCGTGCCGCGATAGAGGCGGTGCCCGTGTCGCAGCATTTCCAGCGCGCTGAGCGCCTCGATCGTCACCACGTCGAAGAGACCGTCGTCGAGCTCGGCAGCGGGCGCGATGCGCATGCCGCCGCCGAAATAACGGCCATTGGCCACCGCCACGTTTTGGACGGTCAGCGTCTCGCTGGCCCCGTCGTCGAGTCGGAGGGCGATCCGGGCCGGGCGGTAGCGCCGCACGGCGCGCGCCGTGGCCAGGGCGAAGGAGAGTCGACCGCCGAGCGCCTTGGAGCTGGCATTGGCGAGCTGGTCCACCAGTCCGGCCAGACCGAAGCTGGCGATGTTGACGAAGTGGCGCGTCTGCGGCGTACCGTCGGCCGTGCAGTAGTGCACCCGGCCCACGTCGATGCTCGTGGTGGCCGCGCCGCTGAGGGCCTCGATGCCGCTGCGCAGGCGTCGTGGTGTGCCGGTGCTGCGAGAGAAATCGCCGCCGGTGCCGAAGTGCAGCAGGCCGACCACGACCTCGGGACAGCGCGGCCCATGCTCGTCGAAGAGGCCGTCGACGACCTCGCTGATCGTGCCGTCCCCGCCGACGGCCACCACCAGCTCGAAGCCCTCGTCCAGCGCCGCGCGGCTCAGCACGCGCGCATCGCCGGGCTGGCGCGTGAAGCGCAGCTGGTGGGGTCCGAGCTGCGCGTGCAGCAGCCCCGCGACCTGCGACCAGCGGCGGGCGAGCGCACCGCCGGCGGACTGCGGATTGGCGATCACGACGGTGCGGAGGTCTTGCTGGGCCATGGTGGGTCCCGCGGCTGACGGGAAGCACTTGTAGCCAATCAATGGCGCGGCGGCAACCGCGGGGCGGGACACAGGGGCGCCCTTGGGGGAGCGCGTGGGGGCCCGGGCCCCAGGTGACAGGCGAGGTGCCACCGTTCACACTGCCAGACCAGACGGCCGAGCGGTCGGGCGCCGCAGGCGTTCCCTGTTTGAATCGGCCGAGGAGGGGACCCGATGAGTCACGGTTCTTGCGGGTGGGCGGGATCGCTTGTGGGGCTGCTGGGGGGCCTGCTCACGGCCCTCGGCGCTTGCTCCGATCCGGCGCGGGGGGGGGACGCTCGGGTCGATGGTGGCGCGAGCGGCCTTGCCGACGGTGGCCTGGCGGACGCGAGTCACGACCTGACGACGCTGCGCTTGGTCGGTCGACTGACCATCGACTCGAATCCGGCGGTGGGGGTCAAGATCAGCGCCCGCTGTGGCAGCAAGGTCGCCACGGCGACCTCGGATGACGCGGGAGCGTACAGCGTCGAGGCCGACGTGGCCGGTTGCGCCCCGCTGGTGGTGGAGTTCGAGAAGGAAGCCTTGGTGCCGAACTTCCGCGTGATTGGGCTGCCGCCGCCGGCGTCACCCTTACACCTCGACATCGCGCTCTCCGTGGCGGGGAAGCTGCAATGCAACACAGAGGTCTGCACCATCGACGGCAGCAGCACGCTGGGCCGCGAACTTGATTCTTGCGGCGGCCTGATCAAGCAGGGCTACACCCACGCCCAGACGGGCCCCGCGGCCCTGCCCTTCGTGCCGGGTGAGTATCGCCGGCAGGACGGTGCCTTGCTGCGCATCCTCGGCTTGCGCCACCTCTTCCGCGACGTGAACAGCTCAGCGATCGGGGCGGGGCCGTGTCCCTCCGCGATCTGCTATCCGGTCGACTCCCAGGTGCTGGACTGGTTTGGTGATGCCGAGGGTCGGCTCAGCGGTGCGGACCCGACCCGGCTGCTCAGCCTAACCTTCGATCCCAGTTCAGGCCGGTGGGCTTCGCACGGGCCCGGCTCGACCGTTGGGTTCACGTGCAAGACCGACGCTCACGGGGAGCCCGACATCCGGTCTGTCCCTGGTAATGCGCTGGACGACGTCCGCGCGGACCGCTTCTTTGTCAACGGCGGCGAAAATGGCGACTGCAGGCAGGTGGCGGGCTCAAGCGCCGAGGATACCAAGGTCTCGGAATACTGGGTCTGCGGCCCCGTCGATGGCAGTGGCTGGTACGGCGTGGGCCTCCCCGTGCCGCGCAAGGGGTGTTTGAACCTCAAGGCCACGGACGCCTGCGGCGCGCCGGCGGCCACCACCGCGATCACCGTCGAGGGGATGGACAACGGCTATCGCACGGAGGGCTGGACGGATCGCTCCGGCCAGGTCTGCCTCGAGGTTCCGGCGAGCGAGCCCGTCGACCCGCCAGGACCTCGACTTCGATGGGCTCGGAGGAGAGATCGCAGCAGGATCAGCTCCGTGCGCGAGGGCAGCTCCAGCACGGCCGTGGAGTATGTCGAGACCGCTCGCGCGGCTAGTGCGACCCAGGCCGCCGTCGGTTGCCGAGAACCCTCGCGGTGCCAGCAGCTCGAGATTCGGGACAGCACGTCGTCCTGCGCGCAGTAGCGGGGCGGCGCGCGCTCACTCCGCGCGGTCGCTCGGTCGGCGACCGGGTGCTGGGGCGGTGCCGGGATCGTCGGGGCGGAGCGCGAAGAAGGTCTGCTCGATCGCGTCGTTGACGCGGTTGAGCTTGAGCTGCAGCCCGTCGATGAACTCGTGCAGCCCGCCGGCCACGATCTGCTCGACGCTGGCGAAGGCCAGCTCGCTCTGCAGCTGACCCAGCCGCTGCTCCGCTTGGTTGCGAAAGGTGTCGCGCGGCGTGCCCGAGATGGCGCGCAGCGACTCGTCGGCGGCCTGCGAGCAGTGGCGCACGGCGCGCGGGAACTCGCGATCGAGGAGCAGGAACTCGACCACGCGCGGCGGGGTGATGCCGTGGTGTCGCTTGCGGTACATCTCGAAGGCGCTGACCGACTGCAGCACGGCCGACCACTGCAGGTCGTCGAGCGGGCCACCGACGTCTTGGACCCGTGGCAGCAGCAGGAAGTACTTCACGTCGAGGATGCGTGAGGTCTTGTCGGCGCGCTCGAGCATGCGACCGAGCCGGGCGAAGTGCCAGCCC
Source organism: Pseudomonadota bacterium (assembly GCA_016702545.1). Taxonomy (GTDB): domain Bacteria; phylum Myxococcota_A; class Polyangia; genus JADJTL01. Next base: position 212,992 of record JADJDT010000042.1, read on the forward strand.
TCGTTGTGCGACATCGTCGAGTCGATGATGCCCTGAAAGAGATGGCCGGCGAGGCGCACGCGCTCGAAGAGATCGTGGGGACGGTCGGCCGGCGGCAGGGCCGCGGCGTGGGCCACCAGCGCTTGGAACTCGGCCAGTTGCTCCCAGGTCTCGGAGGAGATGGTCTCGCGGACGGAGCGTGCGTTGGCGCGCGCCTGCGCCAGACAGGCGACGATCGAGTGCGGGTAGTCGGCGTCGAAGGCGAGGAACTGAATCACGTCGGCGCGCGTCGGCTGCCCGTAACGCGCCGTGAAGAGCGCCTCGTCGCCGGTGATCTTGACCAGCGGCTGCCAGGACTCGCTGTCGGTCTGCGGCAGGTCGAGCACCAGGTTGTGGTGCACCTCGATGAAGCGCGCCAGGTTGTCGGCGCGCTCGACGTAGCGGCTCATCCAGTAGATTGCTTCGGCGACACGACTGAGCATCGATGATCCCCACTCTCTCTTCGCTCTGCCCTGCTGCGCTAGGGCGGGTGCGCCAGCACCCAGGTGTCCTTGCTGCCGCCGCCCTGCGACGAGTTGACGACCAGCGAGCCCTTGCGCAGCGCCACGCGCGTGAGGCCTCCCCGGGAGCACGAAGATGTCGCGACCGCAGAGGATGTAGGGGCGCAGATCGACGTGGCGGCCCTCGAAGTGGCCGTCGATGATCGTCGGCACGCGCGAGAGCGCGAGCGTCGGCTGCGCGATGTACTGCCGCGGGCGCTCGTTGATGCGCCGGGCGAAGTCACGCCGCTGCTCGTCGCTGGCGTGGGGCCCGATCAACATGCCGTAGCCCCCCGACTCGTCGGCGGCCTTGACGACGAGCTGATCGAGATGGTCCAGCACGAAGCGGCGGTCGGCCTCGCGCTGGCAGACATAGGTCGGCACGTTGGGGATGATCGCCGGCTCGCCCAGGTAATAGCGCACGAGATCGGGAACGAAGGGGTAGATCACCTTGTCGTCGGCGATGCCGGTGCCCGGCGCGTTGGCGAGCGCCACGTGGCCGCGGCGATAGACCTCCAGCAGGCCGGGCACGCCGAGGAGCGAGTCGGCGCGAAAGGCCTCGGGGTCGAGGAAGTCGTCGTCGATGCGGCGGTAGATCACGTCGACCCGCTCGAAGCCCGAGGTGGTGCGCATCCACACCAGGCCGTCGCGCACCACCAGATCACGCCCCTCGACCAGCTCGACCCCCATCTGCTGCGCGAGGAAGGCGTGCTCGTAGTAGGCGGAGTTGCAGACGCCGGGCGTCAGCACCACGACCGTCGGCGTGCGCACCGCTGGTGGGGCCACCGACTCCAGCACCTGCAACAGGCGGCTGGGGTAGTCCTCGACCGGGCGCACCGCCACGCTCTCGAAGAGCCGTGGGAAGCTGCGCTTCATCGCCCGGCGATTCTGCAGCACATAGGACACGCCGGAGGGGCAGCGCAGGTTGTCCTCGAGCACATAGATTTGCCCGTCGCGATCGCGCACCAGGTCGGTGCCCGTCACGTGGCACCAGATCCCCGCGGGGGGCTCGAGGCCGACGCAGGGCTGACGAAAGCTGCGCGCGCTCGCCACCAGCTCGGCCGGTACGACGCCGTCTCGCACGGCGCGTTGCTGGTGGTACATGTCGCCGATGAAGAGGTTGAGCGCGCGGACGCGTTGAATCAGCCCGCGCTCGATCCAGTCCCATTCGCTGGCCGCGACGATGCGCGGCACGATGTCGAAGGGGAAGATGCGATCGGCGCCGTGATCGTCGCCATAGACCGCGAAGTTGATCCCCATGCGCTGGAACAGCCGCACGGCAGCTCCCTGCCGCGTCAGCAGCTCGGTGCTGCTCAGCGACTCGAGCGCCTCGACCAGCAGGCGCGCCTGTGGGCGCGGTTGGCCGCGTTCGTCGATCAGCTCGTCGTAGTGCTCGAGGGTGTCGTAGGCCGCGAAGCTGAGCGCCGGTGCGGCGCTCGGCGGTGCCGTCGGCCGAGGAGAGGATGACGCGCCGTCGTTGACCGCGTAGCTCATCTGCAGTCCCTGCTCCATCTCGGGCCTCCCGCGCTTGCAGCCGGCACGCCTTGGCCGCGGATGCCACGCGCGAGCTCAGTCGCTGCGGCGGGGCGGCAAGGGGCGTGTGGGGCCTCGCGTAGCATGCCTGATGCCAAGCCCCCGGCCGGCCGGCGGAGGCGCCCACGCCAGGAAAACCCGTGTGTGCGCGCCGTCGTCGCCGCTGGGGATCGGTGCCGGATCCGCCCCTTCCGACCCCGGCGTGGGGCATTTCCTACCGTGGTGTACCCTCCTGCTCGCTGGCGCTCTGCCGCTCGGTCGCGCCCTCGCCCTCGGCCGTCACCTCGACGGCCACCTTCAGCGTCTGGCGGTCGCCGCCGACGTAGATGCCGGCGATCGGCGAGACGTCGCCGTAGTCGCGGCCCCAGGCCACCGTGACGTGATCGAGCGCCGGGAGCACGTCGTTCGTCGGGTCGACGTCGATCCATCCCGCGTCGCCGCAGTAGACCCCGACCCAGGCGTGCGAGGCGTCGGCGCCGATCAGCCGGGCCTGGCCGGGGCGCGGCCGCGTGCGCAGATAGCCGCTGACGTAGCGTGCCGCCAGGCCGAGCGCGCGCAGGCAGGCGATCTGCACGTGGGCCAGGTCTTGGCACACGCCGCGACGCAGGCGAAAGACCTCCTCCGGCGCGGTGGTCACCGTGGTGGCGCGCTTGTCGTAGGCGAACTCGGTGTGCATGCGACGGGTCAGCGCGAGGATCCCGTCGACGATCGGTCGGCCTGGGGTGAAGGACTGCTCGGCGTAGGCGCGCAGCTCGGGCGAGACGCGAATGCGCGGCGAGTCGTCGACGAAGGCCAGCGCCGTCAGGGTCTGCGCGTCGCGCTCGCGCTGCAGGCGCTGGCGTACCTGCTCCCAGGGGGGGGAGGACTCGGTCGCCACCGCGGGCCGCGGCCACAGCTCGACGGTGCTGAGCGCGGTGATGCTCATCTGGCGGTGCGGCTCGGCCACCGTGAAGTAGCCGACCGTGTTGCCGAAGAAGTCGCGCCGGGTGTGCAGCACCGTCTCCCGCGGCTCGACGGTCAGCAGGTGGGCATGACAGCGCTGGTGTGGCTCGTCGCGCGGCCGGAGGCGCACGACGTTATGGCCGATCAATACCGGCGACTCGTAGTCGTAGGCGGTGCGGTGGGTGATCGTGAGCCTCATCGCGCCGTACCGTCGGGCTGCGGCCTCCGCGCCGTGGGCTGGATCTGCGCCAGCTGGTGCGCAGGCACGGCGTGCGCGAGGTAGCGCTGCACCACGGCGTCCGAGAGCGCGGGGAGCTGCTCGGCGAGCCGCTGCAGCAGCGTGCGCAAGCGTTCGCGGTCCTCGGCGCTGGCGCTGTCCCCCGCCACCGCCAGGACGTCCAGCAGCCGCAGCTCGTGCACCAGGGCCATCGCCAGCCGTTGTTCGGCGTCGCGGTAAGCGCGCGGGTGCTCGCGCGGGAGCTGCTCGACGTGGTCGGCGGCCACGACCAGCTGAAAGGCCACCGCCCGCGGGTTCTGCTCGTCCGTCAGCAGCAGGTCCACCACGGGGGCGAGGCGCACGGTGGCGCGATAGCGCGAACGGTAGGTCATCGCGCTGTCGGCGACCTCCAAGAGGGCGTCGAGGACGGCGGCGTCGGTCGGGTCGGCATGCTGCAGCAGGACCTCATCGAGCAGCACGACCATGTTCAACGCCCGCTCGATGCGGCGGCCGAAGTCGAGGAAGCGCCAGCCCAGGGCGCGGGTCATGCTCTCCGTCATCATGCCGGCGAAGGCCGCGAGATCGATCAAGAGCTGATCGAGCAGCGCGCGCAGCTCGATCAGCTCGAGGCTGTCGCCGGCGTCGGCCGGCGGGAGAAAGTCGCGATCGATGCGATTGATGATGCGCCAGCTATCGAGGGAGATCCGGTCGCGCACCACGGAGGCCAGGCGGTGGACCGCGCTGATGGTGGCGCGCAGGCTGGTCGGCCGCGCCAGATCGAAGACCGAGCGCGCCAGCAGGCGATCGAGACCGATGCTCTCCGGGCGCGCTGCCCTCGTCGTCCGCGTCGAGCTGGCCCTGGGCGGCGAGCCCGCGCCACAGCGCGCGCAGCTCGGCGTTCGTGCGCAGCTCGGCCTCGCCGCCCAGGCGTCCGAGGGTGGTGCGCAAGAGGCGGGCGGCGCCCTCCGCCCGCTCGACCTGGCGACCGAGCCAGAACATGTTGTCGCCCACGCGGCTGGGCAGCTCGGCGCCGCCGCGTCGCAGCGCGATCGCCTGCCCGAGCTGCGGGAGTAGGCTGACCTCGCGCACGGCGCCGGCGGTCAGCATCCAGACGTCCTTGCGCCGCTCGGTGATGACGCGCGAGCGCTCGATCGCCGCGGGCGTGTCGGCGACCCGCGCCAGGCCGCCGAGCAGCGCCTCGTGGCCGTTGGCCCCCGCGACGGCGTAGCCGCGCAGGCCGAGGTAGGCGGCGCCGACGCGGCCGCCCTGCCAGGTGGGCCCGCAGGCCGGTTGAATCGCCTCTTGGGCCACGTAGCGCGCGGGCTGCTGCGCGATCATCGCCCTCAAGGACGCGAGCTCGGTCGAGCTCAGCTCCCCGCCGTAGACGGGCTTGCCCCAGCCGCAGGCCGGGCGGATCACGAGCTGGCTCAGGCGTTCGAGCACCCGCCGGCAGGCGGGCTCGTCGCCGCACCAGGAGCTCTCGACCGCCGGCAGCAGCAGGGCCTCGCCGAACCACTCGCGCGCGATCGTCGGCAGCAGCGCGGTCAGCGCCGGGGCCTGCGCCAGCGCGCTGCCGATCGCGTTGGCCACCAGCACGTGGCCCGCGCGAACGACCTGGAGCAGTCCGGGCACGCCGTGCAGCGAATCGCCGCGCAGCTCGAGCGGGTCGCAGTCGTCGTCGCCCTGACGGCGGACGATCACGTCGACCTCGAGCAGTCCGCCGAGGGTCTTGAGCCAGACGCGCTCGCCGCGCGCGGTCAAGTCGCCGCCCTCGACCAGCGTGTAGCCCAGGTAGCGGGCGAGCTGTGCGTCCTCGACGTAGTACTTGCTCGCCGGGCCCTTGGTCAGCAGCACCACCCGCGGGTTGTCGCGGCTGCGTGGCGCCTGGCGGCGCAGCGTCTCGCGCAGCGCGATGAAGAAGGGCGCGAGGCGCTCGACCTGGCACTGACGAAAGACGGTGAGCAGCATGCCCGAGACGAGCACGCGGGTCTCCAGCGCGTAGCCCAGGCCGGCCGGTGCGTCGGTGCGATCGGAGACCACCCGCCACTGCCCGTCGGCGCCGCGCCCCAGGTCGGCGGCGTAGAGCTGCAAGAAACAGCCCTCCGGCGGGCGATAACCGTGGCAGGGGTGCAGGAAGGCGGGATTGCCAAAGACGAGCGAAGGGGGCACCAGCCCGCGCTGCACGAGGAGCTGAGGACCGTAGAGATCGGTGAGCACTTGGTTCAGCAGGCGCGCGCGCTGCGCCAGGCCCTCGGCCAGTCCGCGCGCCTCCGTGGGCGCGATCAGCAGCGGCAGCGGGTCGAGGTTGAGCGGACGGCGCGGGTCGTCCCACTCGCCCTCGTGGTCCTGCGGCGCGCTGTCGCGTACCTGCCGCTGGGCGACCTCCCAGCGTCGTGCCAGCTCGCCCGGACCGAGCGTCGCCAGCGCGTCGGCGAAGGGTTGCCAGTGCGGGCGCAGCCGCCCGTCCTGTTGCAGCTCGTCGTAGGCCGCCGGCAGCGCCTGGTAGTCAGCGAAGGGCGCGGGCGCTGGCGTCAGCGACTCGGTGAGCGCGGGCTGCGACGGCTCCCAGGAGCTCATTCGGCGAGCCTGGGGCGGCGCAGGTCCAGCGTCAACGGGAAAGACGCATCGACTTCCGAGGGCGGCGGGGGCCAGGTGCCGGCGCTGTGCCCGAGGCGAAAGAAGCGCGCCGCGCGCCGCGCCTCGGCCTCGTTGGCGTTGACGGGGAAGGTGGTGTGGTTGCGGCCGCCGGGGTGCGCCACATGATACGTGCAGCCACCGATCGAGCGCTCGTTCCAGCAGTCGAGCAGATCGAAGACCAGCGGCGCATGCACCGGGATGGTCGGATGCAGGCAGCGTGGCGGCTGCCAGGCGCGGAAGCGCAGCCCGGCCACTGACTCACCGGAGGTGCCCGTCGGGTGCAGTGGCAACCGTCGCTGGTTGCAGCAGACGACGTAGCGACCCTCCGTCAGGCCCCGGACCTTGACCTGCAGCCGCTCGAGGGAGGAGTCGACGTAGCGCGAGGTGCCGCCGGCGGTGGGTTCCTCGCCCAGCACGTACCAGGGTTCGATCGCATGACGCAGCTCGACCTCGACACCGTGCTGCGCGAAGTTGCCGATCAGGGGGAAGCGGAACTCGAGATGCGGCGCGAAGTGCGCCTCCTCGAGCGCGAAGCCAGCGGCGCGCAGCTCCCGCAGCACGTCGGCGAAATCGCTGGCGACGAAGTGCGGCAGCATGAAGCGGTCGTGCAGCGCGACCCCCCAGGGTACGAGCGCGGCGCGATAGGGCTGCTCCCAGAAGCGCGCGACCAGCGCCCGCAGCAAGAGCTGCTGCGCCAGGCTCATCTGGGCGTGCGGCGGCATCTCGAAGGCGCGCAGCTCGACCAGCCCGAGCCGGCCGGTGGCGCTGTCGGGGGAGTAGAGCTTGTCGATGCAGAACTCGGCCCGGTGGGTGTTCCCGGTCACATCGACCAGCAGGTGCCGGAGCAGTCGATCGACCAGCCACGGAGGAAAACCGCTGGTGTCGGGCTCGGGAAAGTGCGCGAAGGCGAGCTGCAGCTCGTAGAGCGCGTCGCGGCGGCCCTCGTCGACGCGCGGAGCCTGGCTCGTGGGTCCGATGAAGCTGCCCGAGAACAGGTACGAGAGGGAAGGGTGGTTGTTCCAATAGGCGATCAGGCTGCGCAGCAGGTCGGGGCGCCGCAGGAAGGGGCTGTCGAGCGGCGTCGGACCACCGAGTACGATGTGGTTGCCGCCGCCGGTGCCGGTGTGTCGGCCATCGAGCGCGAACTTCTCGGTGCCGAGGCGCGAACAGCGCGCATCCTCGTAGAGCCCGGTGGTGTGGCGCACGAGCTCGTCCCAGTGGCGCGCGGGGTGGACGTTGACCTCGATCACGCCGGGATCGGGGGTGACCTTGAGCTGCTGCAGCCGGTGGTCGGGCGGCGGTGGGTAGCCCTCGATCAGCACCGGCGTCGCACAGGCGCGCGCGGTGTCCTCGACCGCGGTCGCGAGCTCGAGATAGTCCTCCAGACGCACCAGCGGCGGCATGAAGACGTGCAGCCGGCCCGCGCGGGGCTCGACGCAGAGGGCGGTGCGGGGGGCCGCGTCGGGGAGGGCGCCGGTGGTCGGGGCGGCCAGGATGGCGGCCGCGCGTGGGGCGCGGAAGCTCGGCGCGGCCGAGCGCCCACGCCATTGGGGCCGCAGCGTGCTGCTGGGCGTTCCCGCGAGGTGATCGGCTCCGGCCCCGGCGGAGGGCGCGAGAGAGGGCCGCGGCCAGCTCGCGTCCCAGGGCTCGAGTCCCAGCGTGTCGGTCGCGGGCAGCGCGGCCAGCGAGTCGAGCGGCAGGCGTAGACCCAGGGGCGAGTCGCCGGCGACCAGATAGAGCCGCCCCTGCCGGGTGACCCACACGCCGCTGAGCCAGCGCGGTGCTGCCTGCCACCAGGCGCGTTGCAGCGGCAGCACGCAGCCCACCGGGCGGGCCGCACCCTGGGCCAGCAGGCGGGCCAGCCGCCGGCGCTCCTCCGGCTGGTCGAGGTCGAGCGCGAGTGGGTCGACGTCCGCGGGTAGGCGCTGCTCCTCGCTCGCGAGGTGCCAGGGATCCTCGAAGGCAGGAAGCACGTACTGCTGGCCTACCTCCAGGCGATCGGCCAACGCCGCGGTGAAGCGTTGCGCCGTGGTGGCATCGTGCCCGTAGTCGCGCTGCAGCTCGGCCTGCAGCGTCGGATCGCGCCACACCGGCTCGCCGTCGCTGCGCCAGTAGCAGGTCAGGGCCCAGCGCGGCAGCGGCTCGCCGGGATACCACTTGCCCTGGCCCAGGTGCAGCAAGGCGCCAGCGGCGAAGCGCCGTCCGATGCGCTCGATCAGCGCCTGCGCCAGCCCGCGCTTGGTGGGACCATCGGCGGCCACCGTCCACTCCGGCCCCTCCATGTCATCGATCGAGACGAAGGTGGGCTCGCCGCCCATCGTCAGCCGGACGTCGCCCGCCTCGAGGCGGCGATCGACCGCCTCCGGCGGCGCTGGCGGGCTCGGGCGCGCAGGCCAAGGGGATGTGCCCCTCGCCGGCGAGCAGACCCGAGGTGGGGTCGAGACCGACCCAGCCGGCGCCCGGCAGGTAGACCTCGGCCCACGCATGCAGGTCGGTGAAGTCCTGGGCCGGCCCCGCCGGTCCGTCGAGCGGTTTGACGTCCGGGGCGAGCTGAATCAGGTAGCCGGAGACGAAGCGTGCGGCCAGGCCGAGCTGCCGCAGCAGCTGCACCAGGAGCCAGGCGCTGTCGCGGCAGGACCCGGAGCGCTTGGTCAGCGTCTCCTCGCAGCTCTGGACGCCAGGCTCCAGCCGAATGACGTAGCGGATGGCCTGCTGCAGGCGCTGGTTGAGCGCGACGAGGAAGTCCGCGCTCGGCGTCTCGCGGCGGTCGATGGTGGCCACCAGCGCCCGGAGCGCGGCGCCGGCCGGCGCGAGCTCGAGGAAGGGGGTCAGCTCGCGCTGCAGCGCGGGTTCGTAGGCGAAGGGGAAGCGTTCGGCGGCAGGCTCGAGGAAGAAGTCGAAGGGGTTGACGACGGTCAGCTCGGCGATCAGGTCGACCTCGATGCTGAAGTGGCGCGTGGGCTGCGGCACGACCACGCGGGCCAGGAAGTTCCCCTGCGGATCCTGCTGCCAGTTGATGAAGTGCGCCGCGGGCTCGACGCGCAGCGCGTAGCTCGCGATCGGGGTGCGGCTGTGGACGGCCGGCCGCAAGCGGATGCTCTGCGGTGCCAGCTGGACCGGGCGATCGTAGCGATAGTCGGTGCGATGGTGCAGCGCGACCCGGATCGACATGGGGCACCTCCTTCAGGGCGCGTCGGTGGCGGCTCAACGTCGCACAAGCAGCGCGCGCGTCAAGCCGGGCCAGCGCACCGGCTGCGCGGCGAGCGCGGCGCCCTCCCGGTCGTGGCGCAGAGGGCCGAGCGTGCGGGTGGGGCCCTCAGGCGGGCGGCGCTTCGCCCTTGCGGACGAGCCTGACGATCAGCACGAGCAGGACCAGCACCGCGCCGACGAGCAGCGGCACGAAGTAGCGGCGCGCGGGGTCGTCCGGGGCGCTGGGTACGGTACGGGGTTGCTCGGGCCCGAGCGCCACCTCGTCGGCCGCCGCGCTCAGCACGAGCGGTCCGAGCAGGGACAGATCGTACTGCGGTGGGGCGAGGGAGGCCTCACCGTAGAGGAGTTGCAGAGGCGCCTGCGCGGGCTGATAGAAGCGCAGGCGTCGGCTGGGCAGCAGCAAGGTCACCGTGGCGAGCGGCAGCGGCGCGTTGTCGCCCTCGGCGACGGTCAGGCGCACCTCGGCCGCTGGCTGCGTCGGCAGGTCGAAGGCCAGCGCGGGCGGGGCACCGTCGGGATCGACGCTCGACCAATCGCTGACAGCGATCAGGTCGCCTGCCTGCGCGGCGCGTCGGGCCGCGCGCGTCCGCGGTGCCGGGGCGGAGGCGGACGCGCTGAGCGAGACGCGGCGCTGGAAGATCCGGGCCGTGGTGGTCAGCACCAGCCGCCCCGGCGGGAGCTCGGCGAAGGGGAGGCGCAGCCGGTAAACGGAAGTTTGGGCCGCAGCCGACGCCAGGCGCTCAGCGCGTAGGGCGAGCACCAGCGGCTCGTCGCGGGTCTCGAGCAGATAGGGTCGTTGGCGTCCGTGCTGATCGAGCAGCCGAAGATCTCGTAGCCCGTGGGCGTGGGCCAGCACGGCCGCGTCGAGGGGCGCGACCTTCAACCCGGCGGGCCCGGCGGCGAGCGCCCGCGCGTAGCGAAAGCGGGACGCGTCGAGCGCCGCCCCCGCCGCGCTGAGGGCCTGCGGTAGCGCCAGGTGCCGCGGCGGATCGAGGTGCAGCGCCGTCGTGCCCCAGCGCGCCGGACGCGGCGCGAGGCGATCGATCGTCTCGCGCGCGGCCTCGAGGTCGTAGCGGGGCGCCGCTCGCGTGGGGTGGCCGAAGCGCGCCTTCAGCGCGGCGCCGTCGGCGGACTCGAAGAAGATCCAGGGCTGGGGCGAGAACACGGCACGCACGGCGCTGAGCGCCAGCGGCGGGTTATTGCCGTCGTCAATCACGAGATCGACCTCGCGCCCCGTCGGCGCGCGCAGCGGAAGACTCAGGTCAGCGGCCGCCACGTCGTCGCGCAGCGTGCGCCGCAAGGTGGTCTGGCCGAGCAAGGTCGGCGCGACCTGGCCTCGAACCAGCCGCTGCTCGAGCGCGCAGGCCCGGCGCAGCAGGTAGCCGCTGCCGCCTTCGAGCGCGAGCGCCTCGATCGGCAGCCCTGCGGCCGGTAGCCGCAAGCGGTAGCGGCTGCGGCCGGGCTCCGCGTGGAGCGTGGAGAAAGGCACGTCGGTCGCGAGCGGCCTGATCGCCTCGCTGAGGTGCACGCGGCGCGCCGCGACGCTGGGCGGCAAGCCGAGGCGCGCGCTCGAGCGGTCGTCCCAGGCCAGGCGCAGATAGCGGAACTCACCCTCCGGGAAGGCGAGCTCGAACTGGCGTAGCTGCTCGTCGGGCAGGTCGAAGAGCGTGGCCTGCTCGAGCAGCACGACCCAGTGGCGGCGATCGGCGCTGGCCTCCAGCCGCGCGCGCTTGAGCCAGGGTGCCGGCAAGGCGGCCAGGCGCAGGCGGTCGATGCGCGCCGAGCGCCCGAGATCGAGCTCGAAGCCGGAGCTGGTCTTGGTCGCTGGGGTGGCCAGGATCCTGCCCGCGAGCCATTCGGGCGCGGAGGGCTGCGCGTCGACCAGCAGGTAGGGTACCTCGCTTTCGTCGCGGTCGAAGAGGCGCAGATCGGCGAGCCTGCCGCCCGGGCGCGCTCCAGCCAGCAGCGCGGCATCGACGCTCAGACGCTGCGCCCCGCGGCCGCTCGGCAGGACCGGCCGCTCGTGCGCGAAGCCGCTGTTGGCCCGCGCCGCTGGCAGGGGCCAGCCCGCGGCGACTCCCGCCAAGGCCAGCGTGGCGAGCGAGCGCGCGCGGGTCATGGCTTCTCCTGCGGTCGGGCCAGCACAAACTTCTGCAGGGCGATCGCCACCAGGGCCAGACACAGGGCCAGGCCGACGAAGGAGCCGACGCGGTAGAGGCCGCCGAGGCGCCACAGGTCATGGAGGAAGCACTTGGCCACCGTGATCACTAGGAGCAACAGCGCGGCGATGCGGGGCACGCGCCGCCGATAGACGATGCCGGCCGCCAGCAGGCCGATCGCGAACAGCGCCCAGGCCAGGGTGTAGGTCAGATCCTGGGCCAGGGTCGACGAGAAGTTGAAGGTGAGCTGCGTGCCCGTCGAGTAGAAGTCGGCGATCTCGATGTTGACGAGCAGAAAAAGCAGCAGCGTGGCACCGGCGGCCTGAAGGTCCGAGGAGCGGGGCCAGTGGGGAAAGACGCGGTCGTCCGTGCGGCGCAGCCAGACGCTCGCGAGCATCAGCGCGGCGGCCCCGATCAGATAGGTATAGAGGTACCAGTTGAGTAAGGGGGTGGCGCTGCGCGCGTGGTAGCCCAGCACCGCTTGGTTGAGGGCGAGGCGCACGACGACCGCGGCGGCGAGGCCGAAGGAGCCGAGCAGCAGCCCGCGGTGTCGCAGGCGCGTGTGCAGCCAGGCCAGCGCGGCGGCCTCCAGCGCCCAGCCGAGGGTGATCCACTGCTTCTCGAGCTGCAGCGGAATGGCGACGGTGACGAAGGCCAGCGCTGCGCCCGCGGTCAGCGCCAGCAAGGCGCGGTCGGCTTGGCCCGTCGCGGCCTTGTGGCGCAGCAGCCGTAGCAGCAGCCCCGCCAAGAGCAGCGCCTCGGCGAGCGGTAGGGCGCCGATCACGGCGGCGTGGCCGCCGGCGACGATCGCCTCGCGCGCGAACATGAAGAACGGCAGGGAGGCGAGCACAGCGACCCAGTAGGGCGCCGCCTGGGGGCGGAAGAGTAGCGGATAGGCGGTCAAGAGCAGATAGGGCACGGCCGCCAGGACGAGGGCCCCACGCCATTGCTCGGGGTCGTAGGGCGCGACCTTCGTGCTCCAGGTCCAGGTGCAAAGCGCGGCCGCGCCGAGCGCGCCGAAGACCCGCGCGTGGCGACCGTCTCGGCGACTGAGCCCGATCAGGCCGACGAGGGGCAGCGCGCCGAATGCGGCGAGCCAGGGCCAGGCGGGTGCTGCCGGCGTCCCACCGGCGACCGCCAGGACGAGCTGGGCGCCGTAGAGCCCGGCGACCGCCCCGTTTTGAAACCAGGGATCGGCGCTGCCGCGGCGGCGGGCGAGCGGCAGCCCCACGAGGCCGAGGGCCGCGAGCGCGAGCGCGGCCAGCAGCGCGGCGAAGAGCGCGTTCGAGCCCTCGGCGGTGTGCGCCGCCGCGACGGTGCCGGCCAGTACGGCGAGGATCAGCTGCGACGCCGCGAGCGCGCCGGCATGGAGCGCCCCGCGCCTGGCCCACAGCGCCGCGGCGAGGATGGCCAGGTCGAGCACGCCGAGCACGCCGAGGATCGGCCAGGGCGGGAGCGCGAGCGTCGGCTGGCTGGCGACGTAGCCGACGAAGAGATGGCCGACCAGGCCAAGGAGCGCGCCCTCGCGCAGCGGGGAGGTCGGTGCCGGGCCCTGCCGCGTGCTCCACAGCTCCCCACCGACGATCAACAGCGCGAAGGCGCCGAGGATCACGAGGGCCGGCAAGAGCAGCGCCGCGACGAAGCCGTGCGCCCACCAGCTCGCGATCACGATCCACGAGAGCGCCATGCCGCCAATCAGCGCGGGCGAGCGCCGGGCCTCGCGCTGCTCGCAGCGCAGCCCGAGGTTGAGCAGGGCGAGGAGCAGGGCGAGGCCCCAGAGGGCGTGTGGGGCGATGGGGCCCGTGGCGAGGAAGAGCAGCAGCGCCAGGCTGGCCAAGAGCAGGACGCCGGCGCTGCCCTCGGGCAGCAGGCGCTTGCCCAGCCGGCGCGCCAGCGCGGGTACTTCGAGGTAGAGCAGGCCGAAGGCTTTGTAGATGATCAGCGCTGCGTGCAGGCGCGCCGGCTTTAGGTAGTTGGCGGACCAGGCGGCCTCGGTGGCTAGGGCGAAGCAGGCGGCGAGGAGGTGGAGTGGGTCGAGCTCAGTCTACACGGCGACCAGCGCCAGCAGCGCCACCAGGGCGAAGAGCAGGCCGAAGATCAGCGCGGGCTCGGCGGTCCGCGGCTCGAGCCAGACCAGCACGGGGAAGACGAAGAGCAGCAGCGCGGCGGGAGGGTCGCGAGGGCCGGCGGATCCAGCACCACGGTGTGGCCTGCCGCCGCCAGGCGCAGCGTCGGCTCCCGCAGCGCGTGCCCCAGACGACGGGCCGCGAAGGGCGCGGTGGCGTAGAAGAGCACGAAGGCCGCGACCCAGCCGAGGATCGCCGGCCAGGCGTCCGGGACGAAGGCCGCGCGCAGCCAAGCGGCGAAGACCAGCAGCGTCGCTAGACCGGCGCCGAGGTGCAGCAGCCCGGGGCCGATCGTGACCGCCAGCAGCGCCAGCGCGGCATCGAGCAGCAAGAGCCAGCCGAAGAGCAGGTGATAGCGCGCGCCGAAAGCCGGAACCGACGCCATGCAACACGCGAAGAGCAGCGGCAGGGCGGCGCTGAGGGTCGCGATCCGGGCGAAGAGGGGCGAGCGCGCTGGTGTGCTCGGGCGCTCGAGGCCCCGCCGGCCCAGGAACTCGGCGACCACGACGACCACAGGGAAGACGAGGAAGATGCCGGCGGCGAGCGGTAGCTCGGCGGGGTCGTGGACGACGAACTTGGCGATCCAGCCCCATTGGTAAAGCGTCGTCAGGCCGACGCTCGCGCCGAGCAACCAGGGCCAGCGCTTGCGATGCGCCACCCAGGCGAGCCCGACGTTGAGCAGCAGAAGATAGCCGAAGAGCCCGATCGGGCGGTTCTCGCCGGTCGAGAGCAGCGCCGGCGTGGCAAAGCCGCCGACCAAGCCGAGCACCGCGACGAAGAGCGAATCGTGGCGGATCGCCAGCAGCACGGCGACCGCCGTCACGAGCACCAGCAGGCCGAAGGCGACGAGCTGGGGCAGCAGGTGCCAGAGCGCGTTGCCGGCGAAGCAGGTGGCAAAGAGAATGGCGATGCCCGCGGCGTCGAGCGCATTCGCGGTCACCCGGATAGTGCCGCCCCTTGAGCTCGCAGCCGACCAGCAGCCCGATCCCGACCAGCAGGCCGATCGCCAGCCGCACCGGAGCGCCGAGCCAGCCCTGGTCGATCGAGTAGCGCAGGAAGAACACCGCCCCCAGCACCAGCGCAATGCCCGCCACCCAGGAGAAGAGCCGCACGCCGATCAGTCCCTCCCAATCGAAACCGGGCGAAGCCGGGCGTGAATCTGGCGCCGCATCGGCGTGATCCGCCGGAAGCTCGGTGCGAGGCGAGGGCGCCTGGAGGCCCGCTGACGGCGGTCGCGGTGGCGTCTGGTACGGCCGGCGGCGGAGCACGGCCGCCGCGTCCGCGGGGCGGCTCGGGTGGCGGCGGGTGGCGGCCGATGGCGGGGGGGAAGGTCGGCGAGCGTCAGCGCGGGTCCCGGGAGGGGTGGCTCTGCGGGCGGCTCGGCGTGGCTGCGGCGAGTGGATGCGGGCGGCTCCGTCGGCGCCGTGGAGCGTAGCCCCCGCAAGCTGCCCTGCAGCTCGACGAGGCTGCGCTCCGCGACCTCGAGCCGCTGGGCCAGCGCCGTGCCGTGGCGACTGTGCTGCTCGAGTCGGTGCTGCGCGGCATCGAGCCGCATCCGCTGCTCGTCGAGCTCGGCCGTGAGACGCTTGGTGCGCCGGCGCTGGACGATCGCGGCGACCACCAGGATCGCCAGGAACAGGAACTCCAACGACGCCTCCTTCGACCGCGCCAGCGTTGCCCGGCCGCCGAACCCCGCGCGGGGAGGATAGCCGATCGCGGCGGCCCGCCTTGATGACCTTGATCGGACAGGGCCGAAGCTTGATGCCGCTGCGACGCGAGGTGGCGTAAAGCAGGAGGGAGGAGGGACCGGGACCTGCCTCACAACGACCACGGAGCTGAGCGACCCATGGACCTCGTCTTCATCCTCATCACCGGCGGCTTCTTCCTGCTCACCTGGGGCTTCGTGCGCCTCTGCGAAAGGGTCTAAGCCATGACGTCACTGAGCGTCCTCGGCGGAGTGCTGGCCGCGCTGCTGCTCGGCTATCTCGGCTTCGCGCTGCTCTTTCCGGAGAAGCTGTCATGACCGCCAACGCTGTGCTTCAGCTCGGGCTCTTCGTCGTGCTGATCCTCGCCCTGGCCTGGCCGCTCGGTGGCTATATCGCGCGCGTCTACTCGGGCGAGGCGCGCTGGGCCGCGCGCGTCTTCGGTCCGGTCGAGCGGTTGATCTACCGCCTTTGCGGGGTGCGTCCCGACGAGGAGATGTCCTGGCAGCGCTACGCGGGCGCCGTGCTGCTCTTCAACCTCGCCGGCACGCTCGTCGTCTATCTGCTCCAGCGGGCTCAGGCCGCGCTCCCCCTCAACCCCGCCGGGTTGGGTGCGGTCGCGCCGGAGCTGGCCTTCAATACCGCCGTCAGCTTCGCGACCAACACCAACTGGCAGGCCTACAGCGGCGAAGCGACGCTCAGCTACCTGACGCAGGCCGTCGGGCTGGGGGTCCAGAACTTCGTCTCGGCGGCGACGGGCATCGCGGTGCTGGTCGCGCTGATCAGGGGCTTTACCCGCAAGAACGCTGCGGGCCTCGGCAGCGCAATCGTTCGCGGGGATGATCGATCCCCCGCCCGGCAAGGCGTGACTTTGCGGGCCCTCCAAGTCCGGCGCACAACAGTAGTGCGCCGCGCGAGCGCTTGGTCGCGCTCGCGTGCAGTGAATCTCAACGCAGTCGGCAATGGCAGCGCAATGAGGGGCGTGAACGAGGACTCGGCAGCTTCTGGGTCGATCTCACGCGGGGTACCCTGTATGTGTTGCTCCCGCTCTCGTGCCTGCTGGCGCTGCTGCTCGTCTCACAGGGCGTCGTGCAGACGCTCTCGGGGCCCGTTTCGGCGCGGTTGCTCGACCCGCCGGGCCGGCGGGGTCGGGACGCTCGCCGAGCAGCGGATCGCCCTGGGCCCGGCTGCCTCGCAGATCGCGATCAAGCAGCTCGGCACCAACGGTGGGGGCTTCTTCAACGCGAACGCGGCCCACCCCTTCGAGAACCCCACGCCGCTGGCGAACCTGCTCGAGCTGCTGGCGATCCTCCTGATTCCCGCCGCGCTCTGCTTCACCTTGGGCGCGCTGCTCAAAGACCGGCGGCAGGGCTGGGCCTTGCTTCTGGCAATGCTGGTCATCCTCGTGCCGCTGCTCGCCGGCGGTGATCGCCGAGCAGGCGGGAAATCCGGTGCTCGCGGCGCTGGGGCTCGATCAGCGCGCCGGCGCGTTGCAGGCGGGTGGCAACATGGAGGGCAAGGAGGTGCGCTGCGGTATCACGAACAGCGCGCTCTGGGCGGTGGCGACGACGGCCGCGTCGAATGGCTCCGTCAATGCCATGCACGACAGCTTCACACCGCTGGGGGGAATGGTGCCGCTGGGGTTGATGCAGCTCGGCGAGATCGTCTTTGGCGGGGTGGGCTCCGGTCTCTACGGCATGCTGGTGTACGCGATCATCGCGGTGTTCATCGCCGGCCTGATGGTCGGACGGACGCCCGAGTACCTCGGCAAGAAGATCGAAGCCTTCGAGATGAAGATGGCCTCGCTGGTGATCTTGCTGCCCGCAGCGGCCGTGCTGATCGGCACCGCCCTCGCCTGCGTCGTCCCCGCCGGATCGGCGCCGCTGGGCAACCCCGGTGTCCACGGCTTCAGCGAGATCCTCTACGCGTTTTCCTCCGGCGCGAACAACAACGGCTCGGCCTTCGGCGGTCTGACGGCGAACGGCACCTTCTACGCCACCGCCATCGGCCTCTGCATGCTGATCGGGCGCTACTGGGTGATTGTCCCGGTGCTGGCCATCGCCGGCGCGCTGGCGCGGAAAAAGCTCGTACCCGCCAGTGTCGGCACGCTGCCGACCCATACGCCGCTCTTCGTCGGACTGCTCGTGGGCACGATCGTGATCGTCGGCGCCTTGACCTTCCTGCCAGCGCTGGCGCTCGGCCCGATCGTCGAGCACCTGCAGCTGATGGCCCATTGAAAGGATTGCACTCGCGATGTCACCGACCGAACAGCACCCCAGACCGCTCCTCGAGGGTTCGATCGTCCGTGCCGCCGCTGTGGAGGCGGTCAGGAAGCTGCATCCGCGTCGGATGGTGAAGAACCCCGTGATGTTCGTGGTCGAAGTCGGTAGCGCCTTCACCACGCTACTATTCCTGCATGCGGCCATCGCGGGTCGCGGCGATGCGCCACCAGCCTTTATTCTGGCGGTGTCACTGTGGCTCTGGGCCACCGTGATCTTCGCGAACTTCGCCGAGGCGATGGCGGAGGGTCGCGGCAAGGCCCAGGCTGAAGCGCTACGCCGGGCGCGCCAGGACGTGGTGGCCCAGCGCTTCCGAAAGCCCGCCACGGCAAATCAACAGGCGCTGGTGGCGCAGCCGGCCCAGCGGGCCGCGGCGCTGGATCCGGTCAGCTCGGCGGCGTTGCGGGCGGGCGACGTCGTCTTCGTCGTGGCGGGGGCGCTGGTGCCCGCCGACGGTGAGGTCATCGAAGGGGTCGCCTCGGTTGACGAGAGCGCGATCACGGGCGAGAGCGCCCCGGTGATTCGGGAAAGCGGTGGCGACCGCAGCGCGGTAACCGGTGGCACCCGGGTGCTCTCCGACTGGCTGATTGTCCGCGTCACGACGAACCCCGGTGAGACCTTCCTCGACCGTATGATTGCCATGGTCGAGGGCGCGAAGCGGCAGAAGACCCCCAACGAAATCGCGCTCGACATCTTGCTGGCCGCGCTCAGCATCGTGTTGCTGCTCGCTACCGTTACGCTCTTGCCCTTCTCGCAGTACGCGGTGACGAGCTCGGGCCACGGCGCTCCGGTGCCGCTGACGATCCTCGTCGCGCTGCTCGTCTGCCTGATTCCGACGACCATCGGTGGCTTGCTGTCCGCGATCGGTATTGCCGGCATGGATCGGATGATCCAAGCCAACGTGATTGCCACCTCCGGACGGGCCGTCGAGGCCGCCGGCGACGTCGACGTGCTGCTGCTCGACAAGACCGGAACGATCACCTTCGGCAATCGTCAGGCGACGGAGTTCTTGCCGGCGCCCGGGGTCACGGCGGTCGAGCTGGCTGACGCGGCCCAGTTGGCGTCGCTGGCCGACGAGACGCCCGAGGGGCGGAGCATCGTCGTGCTGGCGAAGGAGCAGCACGGGCTGCGCGGTCGCGAGCTCGAGGCGCTGGGAGCCACCTTCGTCCCCTTCACCGCCCAGACCCGCATGAGCGGGGTCAACCTCGACGGGCGACAGCTCCGCAAGGGCGCGGCCGACGCGATCGTCCGCTTCATCGAGGAGCGAGGCGGCAGCCTGCCGGCGCAGGTGCGAGCGTCGGTCGAAGACGTGGGCAAGCAGGGCGCCACACCGCTCGTCGTCGCCGACGGCGGCCGCGTGCTGGGGGTGGTGCAGCTCAAGGACATCGTCAAGGGTGGTATCCGCGAGCGCTTTGCCGAGCTGCGCCGGATCGGCATCCGCACGGTGATGATCACGGGCGACAACCCGCTGACCGCGGCGGCGATCGGCGCCGAGGCCGGCGTCGACGACTTCCTGGCCGAGGCGACCCCGGAGGCGAAGCTCGCGCTGATCCGCGAGTACCAGCAGCAGGGGCATCTGGTCGCGATGACCGGCGACGGCACCAACGACGCGCCGGCGCTGGCGCAGGCCGACGTGGCGGTCGCGATGAACACCGGTACCCAGGCGGCCAAGGAAGCCGGCAACATGGTCGATCTGGACTCGAACCCGACCAAGCTGCTGGCGATCGTCGAGATCGGCAAGCAGCTGCTGATGACGCGCGGAGCGCTGACGACCTTCAGCATCGCCAACGACCTGGCGAAGTACTTCGCCATCATCCCGGCCGCCTTCGCCGCCACCTATCCAGCGCTCGGGGCGCTCGACGTGATGAACCTGCACTCGCCGACGAGCGCCGTATTGTCCGCGGTGATCTTCAACGCGCTGATCATCGTCGCGCTGATACCGCTCGCGCTGCGAGGCCTGCGCTACCGGCCCGCGCCCGCCTCGGCGCTCTTGCGCCGCAACCTGATCGTCTACGGGCTGGGGGGCATCGTGCTGCCCTTTCCCTGCATCAAGGCCATTGACATCGCGCTGACCGCGATCGGCATGAGCTAGATGTGCTCGGCGGTAGTCGTGGTCCGCCCGATCGCTGCGTTGCGGCTGCGCTCCGGTGCTCACGTACCAGCCCGTACGCTCCGCTCCGGTGCTCGTCGCGCCTTGCGCTCGAACGGCCCACAACTTCGGCCGTACACATCTAGGAGCTGAAGGAGTCTGTGATGCGAACGCTATTACGCCCCGCGCTTTCCTTGCTCGCGATCTTCACCCTGATCACGGGCCTCGCCTACCCGCTGGCGATCACGGGCGTGGCCCAGCTCGTCTTCCCACGGCAGGCCAATGGGAGCCTGCTGCGGGACGAGGGCCAGGTGATCGGCTCGGCGCTGATTGGCCAACGCTTCACTCAGCCGCGCTACTTCTGGGGCCGACCGTCGGCGACGAGCCCCCAGCCCTATAACGCAGCGGCCTCGACGGGCTCCAATCTCGGGCCGTTGAATCCGGCCTTGCGCGCCGCCGTGGAGCAGCGCGTGGGCGTGCTGCGTGCGCACGCTCCCTCGAGCCCCGCGGCCATTCCCGTCGACCTCGTGACCGCCTCGGGCAGTGGGCTCGACCCGGACCTCTCGCCCGCGGCGGCGCTGTACCAGGTCGCTCGGGTGGCGCGGGTGCGAGGCCTGGCGGTGTCCCAGGTGCGCGCGCTGGTCGAGGGCCAGATCGAGTGGCGAACCTTCGGCCTGCTGGGCGAGCCGCGGGTGAACGTGCTGCGGCTCAACCTGGCGCTTGACGCGCTGGCCCGGCCCGGTGCCTGAGTGGAGGGCAGGAGGGGGCCTGGCCGGATGAGCGAGGCGAGCGACAGGCCGGATCCCGATGCGCTGCTGCGCCGCGTGCAGCGCGAGGAAACGCGGGCCCAGCGCGGCAAGCTGCGGCTCTTCTTCGGCTTCGCGCCGGGGGTCGGCAAGACCTATCGGATGCTGCAGGTCGCGCGCGACCTGGTCATCGAGCAGCAACTCGACGTGGTAGTCGGGATCGCAGAGACCCATCGGCGGCAGGAAACGGCAGTGCTGCTGCTGGGGCTCGAGCTGCTGCCACGGCGACAAATCGCCTATCGCGGGCGCGTGCTGGAGGAGTTCGATCTCGACGCCGCCCTCGCGCGCAAGCCGCAGGTGATCGTGGTCGACGAGCTGGCGCACACCAACGTGCCGGGCTCGCGCCATCCCAAGCGCTGGCAGGACGTCGAGGAGCTGTTGGCCGCGGGCATCGACGTGCTGACGACGATGAACGTCCAGCATGTCGAGAGCCTCAACGATGTGATCGCGCAGATCTCGCGCATCCAGGTGCGCGAGACGGTGCCGGACTCGGTGCTCGATGCTGCCGACGCGATCGAGCTGATCGACATCGCGCCCGAGGAGCTGCTCCAGCGGCTCAAGGAGGGCAAGGTCTATCTGCCCGAGCAGGCGCAGCGCGCGGCCGAGCACTTCTTTCAGCGTGGTAACCTGCTGGCGCTGCGCGAGCTGGCGCTGCGGCGCACCGCTCAGCACGTCGACGAGGACGTGCGCGAGTATCGCGAGGCGCACGGGGTCGCGGCGACCTGGCCGGCGGGCGAGCGCATCCTCGTCTGCGTCGGACCCGCGCCCAGCTCGGGGCGCCTGATCCGGGCCGCGGCGCGGATGGCGGCCGGCCTGCGCTGTCCGTGGGTCGCCTCCTACGTCGAGTTGGCCACGCTCGACAGCATGAGCGACGTCGATCGCGAGCGCCTGGAGGTGCATCTGCGGGTCGCCGAGTCGCTGGGGGCAGCGGTGGTCCGGCTCTCCGGGGTGAGTGTGTCAGAGGCGCTGCTGGCCTACGCGCGCAAGCACAACGTGACGCGCCTGATCATCGGCAAGCCGACGCACTCACGGCTGCGCGATCGGCTGCGCGGCTCGCTGCTGGACGAGGTCGTACGGGGCAGCGGTGACATCGACGTGCACGTGATTAGCGGCGACAACCTGGGCGAGGCGCCGGTTCGCGGCGGGGGTCCGATCGCGACCCGGGCGCGTCCCGCGCACTACGCTGCTGCGGTCGGGATCGTCGGCGCGACCCTCGGACTCGCCATGCTGCTGCGCGCCGTGCTCGGATTGCCGGATCTGGAGATGTTGTTCTTGCTGGCCGTGATGGCGACGGCCGCAAGGTTCGGTCGTGGGCCCGCGCTGCTGGCTGCCGGGCTCGGCGTCGCGTGCTATGACTTCTTCTTCGTCCTGCCGCTGCACACGCTCTCGGTCGCCGATCGGCGGTATTTCCTAAGCTTCGCGATGATGTTTGGGGTGGGCATTCTGATCAGCGAGCTGGCCGGACGCCTGCGACGCCAGGAGCGCGACGCGCTCGGGCGCGAGGAGCGCACGGCGGGGCTCTACGCCTTGACCAAGGAGCTGGCCTCGACCGAGGAGCGCTCCGAGGTGGCAGCGATCGCGGCGCGTCACGCAGGCGATAGCTTCGGGGCGCGCGCCGTCGTGCTGTCGCTCGGCCCGGCGGGGGCGTTGGAGCTGGTGGGGAACTCGCCGCCGGAGGCCAGTTTGGACACGAAGGACCTTGGGGTGGCCCAATGGGCCTTCGAGCACGATCAGCTCTCGGGCTGCGGCACCGACACGCTCCCGGGCTCCCAGGCGCTCTGCGCGCCGCTGCGGGTCGGTCACGCGCGGCTCGGCGTGCTGGCGCTGGTGGCGGCCGAGCCGGCCGTGCTGAGTGTCGACCAACGGGCCTTCCTCGAGGTGTTCTGCCGCCACGTCGCCGTGGCCCTGGAGCGCTCCCGCCTGGCCGAGGAGGCGCGCCGCGCGGCCGTCCACGACAAGGCCGAGGAGATGCGCTCCTCCCTGCTGTCGGCGGTCTCTCACGACCTGCGGACCCCGCTCGCCTCGATCACCGGTGCTGCCACCGCCCTGCGTGACGAGACGCGGCTCGATGCCGCGACCAAGGGCGAGCTGGTGGACGCGATCGTCGAGCAAGCCGAACGGCTGGAGCGGCTGGTGGGCAACCTGCTCGACATGACGCGACTGGAGTCGGGGGCGCTCCAGCTCAAGCGCGACTGGGTGCCGCTGGAGGAGCTGGTCGGGTCCGCGCTGACGCGGCTGGAAACGCGGCTGGAAGCGCGGCGGGTGAGGGTGGTGATCCCCGCCGACCTGCCGCTGCTCTTCGTCGACCCCGTGCTGTGGGAACAGCTCTTCGTCAACCTGCTGGAGAACGCCGACAAGTACACGCCGCCGGGATCGCCGCTCGAGATCGTGGCGCGGCGGGACGGTGACCGCGTCGCGATCGAGGTGATCGATCATGGCCCCGGCCTTCCGCCGGGGTCCGAGCAGGAGCTCTTCGAGAAGTTCGTCCGCGGCCCCCACCGCGGCGTGGCCGGTGCGGGCCTCGGCTTGTCGATCTGCCGCGGCATCGCTGAGGCCCACGGTGGCACGATCCGCGCCGAGAACCACCCTGACGGTGGGGCCGTCTTCCGGATCGTCGTGCCGACCGGAGGCGAGGCCCCGTCGTTGCGGGGGCCCGGCGAGGACCGGCCCGCGGAGGAGCAGGTATGAGCGCCCCCGGCGCCCTGGTGCTGGTGGTCGAGGATGAGCCGCAGCTGCGGCGCCTCATTCGCGCGGCGCTGACCGCGCACGGCTATCGCATGCTCGAGGCCGAGCGTGTAGCTGAGGCGCTGATGCTGCTGACGAGCCACAACCCGGAGGTGGTGCTGCTCGACCTTGGACTGCCCGACGGGGATGGCCTCGAGCTGATTCCCCGGGTGCGCGAGTGGAGCGCTGTGCCGATCATCGTCTTGTCCGCGCGTGGTCGCGAGGAGGACAAGGTCGCCGCGCTCGACGGGGGTGCCGACGACTACATAACCAAGCCCTTCGCGGTCAGCGAGCTGCTGGCGCGCCTGCGGGTGGCCCTCCGGCACGCGCAGGGCGCGGGGCTCGAGCGCGCCGGCGCAGGTGCTGGAGCTCGGCGAACTCAAGATCGACCTGGCCCGGCGCGAGGTCTCGCGCGCCGGCGAGGCGCTGCACCTCACGCCGATCGAGTACAGGCTGCTCGCGCTCTTGGCCCGGCACGCGGGCAAGGTGCTGACGCACCGTCAGATCTTGAAGGAGGTCTGGGGACCCGCCTACGCCAACCAGACCCACTACGTGCGGGTGCATATGGCGGAGCTGCGCAAGAAGGTCGAGCCCGAACCATCGCGGCCCCGGCTGCTCGTTACCGAGCCGGGGGTCGGCTACCGCCTACGCGACCGCGGCTGAGAGGCGCCCAAACTGGGGGGGTGGCCGCGGGGCCCACCGCCGCCCTCAGGCGAGCTGCACGAGGGCCTGGCCCTTCTTGACGCTCTCGCCGCCGACGACGAGGATCTTCGCCACCGTGCCGCCGATCGGCGCGGTGACGTTGCTCTCCATCTTCATCGCCTCGAGCAGCAGCAGCGGCTGGCCGGCCTCGACCTCTTGGCCGACCTCGACCAGCACGCGCACGACCAGGCCCATCACCACGCTGCGGCAGAGCTTGGCCTCGTCGACGCCCGCGATCGCCTCGGCACCGGCCGCGGCGGCAGCGTGCGCCGGTCCCGTGCCCGCAGCGGCGGGGCGCGGCTTGGCGCTGACGGCCGCCGGAATGTTCGCCGGCGATCCGACGTGGGGCACGAAGGGCTCGTCGAGAACCTCGATCTCGGCCTCGTAGCGCTTGTCGTCGATCGTGATCTGGAGCTTCATTCGCGTCTTCCTCGGCGCTCTGGCGCTCTAGGAGCGTTGCAGGTTGCGCTGGTGCAGCGTGGCGCGGCCTGCCTGGGACCAACTGCTCTGCTTGCCCACCAGCCGCGCGGAGCGGATTCGCACGTGCTTGCCGATATGAACGGCAAAAACCGCGCACATGATGGCCAGGTGCTCCTCGGGAACCTCGCCTTCGGGGGCGAGGCGGTCGAGGCGCTCGATCACCCGGGCCAGCAGGGAGCGCAGCTCAGCCAATTCCTTGTCGATGCGTTCCTTGTCGACGCGCGCTGCCTGATCGATAGGGCTGCTCATAACGGGATCAATCCGTGCTTCTTGGCCGGCCGCAGCTCGCGCTTGGTCAACAGCGACGCCAGCGCTCGGGCGAGGAAGACCCGCGTGTGGCTCGGCTCGATGATGTCGTCCACCAGCTGCCGCGAGGCCGCGACATAGGGTGAGGCGAAGGCGCGTCGATACTCCTCGATCAGCTCCTTGCGCTTGGACTCCTGGTCGGGCGCCGCGTCGATCTCCTTGCGGAAGACCACGTTGACCGCCCCCTCGGCGCCCATCACCGCGACCTCGGCGGTGGGCCAGGCCACGCTGGTGTCCGCTCCCAGATCCTTGGCGCACATCGCGAGGTAGGCGCCGCCGTAGGCCTTGCGCAGGATCACCGTCAGCTTCGGCACCGTCGCCGCCGAGTAGGCGAAGAGCATCTTGGCGCCGTGCCGAATGATGCCACCGTACTCTTGCTGCAGGCCCGGCATGAAGCCCGGCACGTCGACGAAGGTCACCAGCGGGATGTTGAAGGCGTTGCAGAAGCGGATGAAGCGCGACGACTTGTCCGAGGCGTTGATGTCGAGCGCGCCGCCGAGCACCGCCGGCTGATTGGCGATCACGCCGACCGTGTGCCCGGTGATGCGCGCGAAGCCGACCACGATGTTCGCGGCGAAGCTCTGCTGGATCTCGAGGAAGTCGCCGTCGTCGACCGCCAGCGCGATCACGTCCCGGACGTCGTAGGGCCGCTTGGGGTCATCGGGCACCACGGCCTCGAAGGCCTCGTTCGGCACCACCGCGAACTCGCGCGGATAGTGCGGCGGGTCCTCGAGGTTGTTCGAGGGCAGGAAGCTCAAGAGGCGCTTGCAGATGCGCACGGCCTCGTGGTCGTCCGCGGCGACGAAGTGCACGACCCCCGAGTAGCTCATCTGGGCGTCGGGGCCGCCGAGCTCCTCCATCGTCACGATCTCGCCGGTGACCTGCTTGATCACCGACGGCCCCGTGATGAACATCTGGGCCTGCTGCGTCTGGATGATGAAGTCCGTCAGCGCCGGGCTGTAGGCCGCGCCGCCGGCGCAGGGGCCGCAGATCAGCGAGATCTGCGGCACCGAGCCCGAGAGCATCACGTTCTGGTGGAAGACCCGCCCGTAGCCCGAGAGGCTGTCGATGCCCTCCTGGACGCGCGCGCCGCCCGAGTCGTTGATGAAGACGAAGGGCGTGCCGGTCTTCTGCGCCCGCTTCATCGCCTCGGCGATCTTGTCGCAGTGGACCTCGCCCGCGGCGCCACCCGCGACCGTGAAGTCCTGGCTGGCGAGGTGCAGCGCCCGGCCGTCGACCGTCGCGGCGCCCGTCACCACGCCATCGGCGGGGAAGCTCTTGCCGGCCAGGCCGAAGAGCGTGGCGCGGTGTTGGGCGAAGGCGCCCGCCTCCTGCAGGCTGCCCGCGTCGACCAGCAGCTCGATGCGCTCGCGCGCGGTCAGCTTGCCGGCCGCGTGCTGCTTCTTGATCCGATCTTCGCCGCCGCCGACCAGCAGCGCCTGGCGCCGTTGCCGCAGCTCGCGAACCTTTTCCGTCATGCTCATCGTGAATGCCTGTGGGCGGCCCAACGCGGGCCGCGATGCTCAGCTCGGGCTGACCGTGACTTTGTGGGTGCGGCCGTGGATCGTGACGCTGTAGTTCACTGCCGCCGCCAGCGGCACCGCCGCCGGTCCGGCCGCAGCCCCGCCGGAACTGCCGGCAGCGGCGCCGGCCGGTGGCTTGGCAGCCGGCTTCTTGCTCACGTTCTTGGGACCCTCGGCCCGTGACGCGAAAAACTTCGGCGCCACCTGCGGGAACATCGCAAAGGTCAGCACGTCCTCGTCGCTGCCGTTGGCGCCGGGTAGCGCGGTCGCCGAGGCCTTCAGCTCGTCCCACTCGGGCTTGAGCAGGTCGGCCGGGCGGCAGGTGATGGGCGGCTTCTTGGCGTGCTCCTCGGCGCGCTTCAGCACCTCGGGGTCCTTCGCCGTCGCCGTGGTGCCGTAGTAGCCGAGCATCAGGTCGGCGAACTCGCCGGTCATCGCCTTGTAGGGCCCCATCAGCACGTTGAAGACGGCCTGCGTGCCGACGATCTGGCTGGTGGGCGTGACGAGCGGCGGGTAGCCCGAGACCTTGCGCGCGCGCGGTACTTCTTCCAGCACCTCTTGCAGTCGGTCGGCGGCGTCCTGCTGCTTGAGCTGGCTCTCCATGTTGGAGATCATCCCACCGGGGATCTGGCTCTTGAAGATCTCGGTGTCGACGCCCGTGATGTTGGAGAGGAACTCGGCGTAGCGCGGCCGAATCTGCGCCATGTGGTCGCGCACCTTGGCGATGCGCGCCAGATCGACCTGCGTGGTGTAGCCGGTGCCCTCGAGCATCTCGACGAAGCTCTCGGTCGGGTTGTGGCCGGGTCCGAGCGAAACCGAGCTGACCGCCGTGTCGACCATGTCGGCGCCGGCCTCGACGGCCTTCATCAGGCTGACCAGGGTGACCCCGGTGGTGGCGTGCGTGTGGACGTGGATCCGCACGTCCTGCCCGCACTGCTCCTTGATCGCCTTGACGATGTCGTAGGCCGGCTGGGGCTTGAGCAGCGCCGCCATGTCCTTGAGGCAGATCGAGTCGGCGCCCATCTCGATCAGCTTGTGCGCCAGCTCGACGTAGCCCTGCACCGTGTGGACCGGGCTGACGGTGTAGCAGATGGTGCCCTGGGCGTGCTTGCCAGTGCGCTTGACGGCCTTGAGCGCGACCTCGAGGTTGCGCGCGTCGTTCAGCGCATCGAAGACGCGGAAGACGTCCATGCCGTTGGCGGCGGCGCGCTCGACGAAGCGCGAGACGACCGAGTCCTCGTAGTGGCGGTAGCCGAGCAGGTTCTGCCCGCGCAGCAGCATCTGCAGCGGCGTCTTGGGCAGCAGCTTCTTGAAGCTGCGCAGCCGCTCCCAGGGGTCCTCGTTGAGGAAGCGGATGCACGAGTCGAAGGTCGCGCCGCCCCAGCACTCGAGCGACCAATAGCCCGCGTTGTCGAGGTCCTCACAGACGGGGACCATGTCTTCCATCGCGAGGCGCGTCGCCATCAGACTCTGATGCGCGTCGCGCAGCGCGAGCTCCGTGATGTGAATCGTCTTCTTCATGGCGCGTACTCTTCGGACGAATGACGCGACTTGTCAATTCCCCCGCTTGGCGGGGGACGGAGGCCAAGCGCAGGGTGCGAATCTGGGGCGATAGCGCGTCGCTTGGCCATTGGATCCCGGGACGTGAAGCTCGACGTGGACGTGTTTCTCTGGGCCGATCTTCCCGATGAACCGGCCGTGCGGGAGCTGGGCGCCGGGCTTGATGCCGCGGGCCAACGATTCGAGGTGGGCATAACGGACGTCAATGGGCGGCCCGCTGGCGGGTGTGTAGCGGATGACCACGGTCTTGTCGTAGCCCTCGAGCCACCCGGCGCTCACCACCCGACCCTGGGAGATCGGCTCGCCGCCGCCGAGGGGCCACCACCAGTGCGGGCCCTCGAAGGCGCCGGCGACGATCGGGGTGCCCCGGGCGGCCGGCAGATCGACCGCGCCGTGGAGGCGCAGCCGAGGCAGCAGGGCATCCTTCGCCTTCTTCGACCGGACGCTGGAGTAACCCGAGCTGACCAGCGGATCACAGCTGCCCGCGAGGGGAGAGGCGATGCGGCTCGACACCACGAGCGGGGTCACGACCCCACGCCAGGTTGGGTCGACGAGCCCGACCGACGACCAGCCGGCCCCGCCGAGGCCGACGGCCGTGGCCAGGTAGAGGGTGCGCAGCGTGGCGAGGCCAGTGCGTCCCGAGTCGCCCCGGGAACGGCCTCCTGCGGCGCAGGTGCTAGCAGCCCGGGTGCGCGACCACGCACGGGCGCACGCCGGCGAGGGTCGCCCCAGGGCCACCGTGACGCTGGCGCCCCAGCAGGTGAGAGCCACCAGCAGTGCCGGCCAACGGAGCTTCCACCGCGAGGTCATCCAGGACGGCATGGTGCAACCGCAAGGCCAGCAGCCGCAAGGCCAGCAACCACAGGGAACGCACGGGTCACTTCGACGGAGCGGAGGCCGCCCCCGCCGCCTGGATCGCCCGCGCGTACTGCTGCACGTCGGCGGGCGTCCAGACCAGGTTCCAGGGTCTGAGCTTGCCGGCGCGCGCTTCGCCGAGGCCGATCGACAGCGCGCGAGCCACGACCGTCGAGCAGTTGCGGTCGAGCGTGCTCCAGGCCTGCAGCGGCCCCTGAAAGAGCACGCCGTCGCGCGTCAGCCCGAAAGACTGCCACCAATCCTTGATCGCGCCCTCGTCGAGGCCGATGAGCCCAAGACGCTGGTCCGGGAGCTGCCCCTCCGCCGCGCAGTCCTCCTCGAAGCGGCGATCGCGAAAGGGCACCGACTGGTAGATGTTGCGATGCAGCTTGGAGGGTACAGCTCCGGGCTTCTCGGGCCACCACGAGACGTAGGTGCGGTCGACCTGCAAGGACGCGTGCCCCCAGGCCTCGCTCTTGCCGCGAAAGCTCCAGACATAGACGGTCACCATCGGTAGCCTCCCCCCGCCCGCAGACGGACATCCTATAGCAGCGCGCGCCGCGGTGGTGAGGCGACATCGTCCTCCGCGAAGCGCGTCGATGGTCCTCCGAAAAGCCTGTCGATGGTCCTCCGCGGAGCGACATCGTCCTCCGAGCGGCGGGGTCCTCCGAGCGGCGGGGTCCTCCGATCGGCGGGTGGAGACGACTTGCGAGGGAAGGGGAGCGGAGCCACCCACCGGACTTGAACCGGTGACCTGCGGTTTACGAAACCGCTGCTCTACCAACTGAGCTAGGGTGGCAGCGCCAGTGGGCGCGTAAGTGCGCGGTAGTATGCCGGCGAGGCTGCGCTGGCGTCAAGCGAGACGGCTTGGCGTATCAGGGCGAACCGACGTTACGCCTGGGGCGCCTCGGCGCCCGGCCTTCAGAGCTCGATCACGGCGCGAACGACCTGGCGCTCGGGGATCGGGCGCACGGTGAACCCTGCGCGCTCGGCGATGCGCTGCATGCCGAGGTTGTCGGGCTGGATATCGGCGCCGATGCGCTGCAGGCGCTCCTCGCGGCCGAAGCGCACCAGCTCTTGCAGTAGCTTGGTGCCGAGGCCGCGGCGTTGGGTCGGGTCGGCGACGACGATGGCGAACTCGGCCTCGTCGCGGCCGGGCAGCTTGCTCAGGCGGCCGACGGCGAGGATGGCGCGACCCGTGGCATCGCGCTGCTCGGCCACCAGCGCCAGCTCGCGGTCGTAGTCGTTGAAGCAGACGCGCTGCAGGCGCTCGTGGGCCACGCGCTGGCTGAGGTGCATGTCGTGGAGGAAGCGCTGGCGCACCGTGTCGGCCGAGAGGATCTCGTGAAACTTCACCAGCAGCGGCTCGTCGTCCGGGCGAATCGGGCGAATGGTGATCGCCGTGCCGTCGGGCAGCGTCCAGGGCATGACGTAGTGCTGGGGGTAGGGACGAATCGCCGCCCGTGGGAGCTGCTCGGCCGTCAGCTCGGGGGGATGCAGCACGACGCGCGCGTCGAGCGCGATCAAGCCCTGCGGCGAGGCCAGCAGCGGGTTGATGTCGATCTCCTTGATCCAGCGCTGCTCGACCACCAGCTGGCTGAAGCGCACCAGCAGCTGCTCGAGCGCGGGGAGATCGACCGGATCGCGGCCCCGCACGCCGCGCAGGGCCTGGAGGATCTTGGTCTGCTCCATCATGCGCCGCGCCAGCGTCGCGGTCAGCGGCGGCAGGCCGAGCGCGCTGTCCTTGAAGACCTCGACCAACTGGCCGCCGGCGCCGAAGAGCAGGACCGGGCCGAACTGCGGATCCTGCGAGCTGCCGATGATCAGCTCGTAGCCCTCGCGGCTCACCATCGGCTGGACCACGACACCTTGGAAGTGCTCGGAGCCGAGGCGCTCGCCGACCGCGCGCTCGATCGCGGCGTAGGCCTCGCGCACGGCTGCGGCATCGGCGAGATTGAGGCGCACCCCGCCGACATCGGTCTTGTGGGTGATCGTCAGCGAGTAGATCTTGAGCACCACGGGGTAGCCGAGGCGCTCGGCTGCGGCGACGGCCTCGTGGGCGGTGGTGGCCACGACGGCCGCCGTCGTCGGGATGCCGTAGGCCGCCAGCAGGCGCTTGGACTCGACCTCGGTCAGCAGCGTGCGTCCGCTGGCGCGGGTCTCGTCGATGATCTGGGCGGCGGTCGCGAGGTCGGCGGCGTCGGCGCTGACGGCGTCGGAGCTGCGCGGCGTCTCGTAGATCGCGCGCAGCGCGTTGGCGTAGCGGGCCATGTAGCAGAAGGCGCGCGCGGCATCGTCGGCATAGCGGAAGGTGGCGATGTCGGCGCGATTGAGGATATCGAGGCCCGCATCGACGCTGGTGCCGCCCATCCAGGCCGCCAGCACGGGCTTGCCGGTGGCGCGCGCGTAGGGCACCAGGCGCTCCGCCGTCTGCGTCGGGTCGGTCATGTCCTGGGGCGTGAGCACGACCAGCAGACCGTCGCTGTTGGGGTCGCGCGCGGCGATCTCCAGCGCCTTGGCGTAGCGCTCGGCGTCGGCGTCGCCGAGGATGTCGACCGGGTTGCCGTGGCTCCAGTGCGGCGGGAGCAGCTGATCGAAGGCCTCGATCGTCTGCGGCGCCAGCTCGGCGAGTTGGCCGCCGACGGCGATCAGCGCGTCGGTCGCCAGCACGCCGGGACCGCCGGCGTTGGTCAACACGGTCAGGCGGGGGCCCTTGGGCGTCGGCTGCTTGGCCAGCACCTCGGCCATGTTGAAGAGGTCCGCGATGCGGTGGATGCGCAGCACGCCGACGCGACGGAAGGCGGCCTCGAGCACCGCATCGCTGCCGGCGAGGGTGCCGGTGTGCGAGGCCGCGGCCTTGGCGGCTTGGACGCTCTGACCGGCCTTGATCACGACGATCGGCTTGCTCAGCGCCACCTCGCGCGCCGCCGAAAGAAAGGTGCGCGCATCGCCGATCGACTCCATGTAGATCACGATGCTCTTGGTGTGGGGATCGCTGCCGAGGTGATCGATCAGGTCGCCCCAGCTGACGTCCAGCATCGAGCCGATCGAGATGAAGGCGCTGAAGCCGACGCGCTCACGGAAGCTCCAGTCGAGAATGGCGGTGCAGAGTGCCCCGCTCTGGCTGACGAAGGCGACGTTGCCGGGTTGACCCATGCCGGCGGCGAAGGTGGCGTTGAGGCCCGTACGCGGGCTCATCACGCCCAGGCAGTTGGGGCCGATCACCCGCATCTTGGCCGCGCGGGCGTGCTGGAGGATCTCTTGCTCCAGCGCCACGCCTGGCGCGCCGAGCTCCTTGAAGCCCGCGGAGATGATCACGGCGTTCTTGATGCCCGCCGCGGCGCACTGGCGAATGACGTCCGGGACGACGCGCGCCGGTGTCACGACGACCGCCAGATCGATCGGCTCCGGGACGGCGGCGACGGTGGGGTAGGCGCGGATGCCGAGCACGCTGGTTCGCGCGATGTTGACCGGGTAGACCGTGCCGCCGAAGGGGCTGCCGACGAGGTTTCTCAGCACGGTGCGGCCAACGCTGCCGCGGGTCTCGCTGGCGCCAATCACGGCCACGCTCTGCGGCGTGAAGAAGGCGTCCAGCGGCCGACGGCCATGGCCCAGATAGTCGTGAGCGGGATCGCGAGAGGGGAGGGGGGCGCATAGCCCGGGCTTTCACCACAAGAGAAAACGGCCACCCGGGAGCGGCTGCGCACGAGCGAGACGCAAACACCAAAGGAGCCACCAAGACCCGGGCAACCCACACCCCCCAACACAGGAGCTGCGCCGGCAACCCGCGCCGCGGGGGGGGGGGGGGGGGGGGGGGGGGGGGGGGGGGGGGGGGGGGCCGGGGGCGGTGGGGGGGGGGGGGGGACGGGACCCGGGGGGGGGGGGCCACCGGGGAAAAAAAAAACCCGGGAAAAAAGGCACTCTCCGCAGCCGAAAGTTCGTTTGAGGCCCCACCACACCCACCCCCTTACCCGCCACCCGACCCCCAACCCCACCACGTGCACCTGGAGCCCCCTCCCACCACCCCCTTACCCTTTACCACCCCACCCCTCCACCCGCCCTTGGGGCCGCGCCCCCCCGGCCGCCCCCCCCCCCGCCCCCGGGTGTTGACGGGTTGAGATGGGCTACGCATAGCATCCCTTTTATCACGGCTCGGGTACGGCGCGCGCGGGGTGGCGCAGACTCGCGCTGCGGGGGGGGGGGGGCTGAGAATGAGGCGCATCCTCGTGCTCTTTGCGCATCCCGCGCTGCAGAAGTCGCGCGTGCAGCGCGAGCTGGCGCGCGCGGTGCGGGCGCTGCCGGGCGTGACCTTCCACGACCTCTACGAGGCCTATCCCGACTTCGACGTCGAGGTCGCGCGCGAGCAGGCGCTGTTGACCGAGCACGAGGTCGTGGTGCTGCAGTTCCCCTTCTACTGGTACAGCACGCCGGCGCTGCTCAAGCAGTGGCAGGATCTGGTGCTGGAGCACGGCTGGGCCTATGGCCGCGAGGGCAGGGCGCTGCACGGCAAGCTGCTGCTCTGCGCGCTCAGCACGGGAGGCAGCGAGGCCTCTTACCAACCGGGCGGCAGCAATCGCAGCACGATCGGCGCGCTGCTCGCGCCGCTGGCGCAGATGGCGCACCTCTGTGGAATGGAGTACCTGCCGCCCTTCGTCGTGCACGAGACCTACCGGCTCGATGACGCAGCGCTCGCCGCGCACGCGGCCGAGTACGCCGCGTTGCTCGCCGCGCTGCGCGACGAGCGTCTCGACCTGGCGGTGGCGCGGGCCCAGGCGCGCCTCGACACCAAGCTGCCCGCGTTGATCGGCTGAACGCGCGTCGCGGCCGCGGCGGGCCGCTCGGGAGCAAGCAGGGATGCACGGCGAGAACCTCTGGCAGCAGGTCGTGGTCTACCTGGCCGCGGCGGTCGTGGCGGTGCCGCTGGCCAAGCGGCTCGGCTTCGGGTCGGTGCTGGGCTACCTCGTGGCGGGCGCCGTGATCGGCCCCTTCGCGCTGGGCTTCGTCGGCCGCGAGGGGGCCGACGTGATGCACTTCGCCGAGTTCGGCGTCGTGATGCTGCTCTTCGTGATCGGGCTCGAGCTCGAGCCGGGGCGCCTCTGGCGCCTGCGGGTGCCGATCGTGGGGCTGGGCGGGCTGCAGGTCGCGGCGACGGGGATGCTGCTCGCGGCGCTCGGCCTCCTGGCCGGTTGGTCGTGGGGAGCGTCCTTGGGCGCCGGGCTGATCCTCGCGCTCTCGTCGACGGCGATCGTGCTGCAGAGCCTCAGCGAGCAGGGGCTGCTGCGCACCGACGCCGGGCAGAGCGCCTTCGCCGTGCTGCTCTTCCAGGACCTGGCCGTGATCCCCTTGCTGGCCGTGTTACCGCTCTTGGCGCTGGCGCATGGGGGGCACCACGCGGGCGCGGTGCAGGCGGCGCCCGGGGCCGGCGCGTCGAGCCTCGGGTCTTGGGGCGCTCCGCTGCTGATCGTGCTCGGCGCCGTGACCGTGATCCTGCTGGGGCGCTGGTTGGTGCGGCCCGTCCTGGGCTTCATCGCGCGGGCGCGGCTGCGCGAGGTCTTCACCGCGGCCACCCTGCTGCTCGTGGTCGGTGCGGCGCTCTTGGCGGCGCGGGTCGGGCTGAGCCCGGCGCTCGGCACCTTCCTCGCCGGCGTGATGCTGGCGAGCAGCGAGTACCGCCACGAGCTGGAGAGCGACCTCGAGCCCTTCAAGGGGCTGCTGCTCGGCGTGTTCTTCATCGCGGTCGGCGCCTCGGTCGACTTCGCGGCCATCGGCGCCCAGCCGCTGCGCATCGGCGTGCTGCTGCTGGTCGTGGTGCTGGCCAAGCTGGGGGTGCTGCTCGGGCTCGGTCGCCTCTTCCGCATGAGCCGGCAGCAAAACGCGCTCTTCGCCTTCGCGCTGGCGCAGGGCGGGGAGTTCGGCTTCGTGTTGGTGTCGTTCGCGGCGGGGCAGGGTGTGCTGGCGCCGGAGCAGGCGACGCAGGTCGTCGCCGTGATCGCGCTCTCGATGGCCGTCGCACCGCTGTTGATGCTGGCGCACGATAAGCTGCTGGCGCCGCGACTGGCCCCGGCGGCGCCTCGCGGCGAGGGGGACGCGCTCCCCGCGATCGACGAGGCCAGCCCCGTGATCATCGCCGGCTTCGGTCGGGTCGGCAGCATCGTCGGCCGGCTGCTGCGGGCCCAGGGCGTGGCGACCACCGTGCTCGACGTCGACTCCGACCACGTGGCGATGCTGGGACGGCTGGGGATCAAGGTCTTCTACGGCGATGCCGAGCGGCGCGAGCTGCTGGCGGCCGCGGGCGCGGCGCAGGCCAAGCTGCTGATCGTCGCCGTCGACGATCCGGAGAAGGTGCTGTCGATCGCGCGCACGGCTCGGACGCACTTCCCGAGGCTCAAGCTATTGGTGCGGGCGAGCGGGCGCAGCCAGGCCTACGAGCTGCTGGACGCCGGCTTCGAGCACGTCTTTCGCGAGACGCTCGACAGCTCGCTGCAGGTCGGGGTGGCGGCGCTGCGCGAGCTCGGCTTCCCCGCCTACCAGGCCGCGCGCGCGGCCCGGGCCTCCCGCCGCTTCGATGAGGCCAGCCTGCGCGAGCTGCGCGGCGTGCGCCATGACGCCCAGGCCTACCTCAATCAGGCGCGCCAGCGCCTGCGCGACATGGAGACCCTGCTGCGCGACGAACGGGATGCGGCCGCGCGCCAAGGGTCCGACGCCGCCTGGGACGCGAGCGCGGTGCGCGAGGACCGGCAGGGTGGCGATTCGCCAGCGCCCGCCGCGCCGGGCTAGCATGGTCTCCGAAGGGGCGAGGCTGGGGCCTCGGCTCGAGGGTGGTGGAGCTGCGATCGTGGGTCACGGGTCCCCAATCCCAGGCCGCTGGCGGCCGCGTCGGTGGGCCGCGCACGGCGCGTGCGTCGCGGTGCTCGCCGGCGCGGTGCTGGGCGCCGGCTGCATCCCCGCCCCGGAGACCGCCTCCGTCGCCTCGAGCCTCGAGGGCGGCCGCGCGGCGGGGGCGTGCGACTTCCCCGGGGTAGGCCTGCTGCGGGCCGGCGGCAGCTACTGCACGGCGACCTTGATCGCGCGCCGCTGGATCCTGAGCGCAGCCCACTGCACGGGGGGCGCCGGCAGCTTCACGGTCGGCGCCGCTGGCGCGACGAGCACCGTGGCCGTGTCTCGCTGCGAGAAGCATCCGGACTTCGACAGCTCCGGCCGCGTCTTCGACTTCATGGTGTGCGAGCTGGCCGAGGAGCTGGCGTTGCCCGTCGTTCCGCTGCTCGCGCCCTGCGAGGCGGAGGAGCTGCGCGAGGGGATCTTTCCGCTGCCCTCCGGGGTTCCGGTGGTCGTGGTGGGTCTCGGACAGCCGAACACGGGCGCGAAGCGGGCGGTTGACTTTCAGTCCTTCGCGATCAGCTTCGCGGGGCCGCTGATCGGCTTCCGCAACGCGGTGAACGGCGATGGCCCGCGCCCGGGCGACTCGGGTGGCCCGACCTTCCTTCGGCTGGCGGATGGCACCTATCGCCAGATCGGCGTGCACCACCACGGCGCGGGCGAAGGCAACCTGACGGACGCCTTCGTGCCGGCCGGCGTGCCGTGGATCGAGCGCGCTACCGGCGCGGACACGACGCCCTGCCACCTCGGCAGCGACTGGAGCCCGGGCCCCGGCTGCGGCGCGCTGCCCGCGCGGCTGGAGGGCGCCACCGGCACCTTTCCTGTCTGTGCGCTCGAGCAGCGCGTCCCGCGCCCGACCTGCACGCGGGCGCCCGACGCTGGCCTCGTCGTCGACGCAGGGCCGCGGCCGGACGCGACGGGTCCAGGCCACGATGGCGGCGGCGGAGCGCGTGACCTCTCTGCGCCCGTCAACCCCGACGCGAGCGCCGTGCGCGACCTCGGCGGCGCTACCGCGCGCGACGCCGCGCTCGCGGCCAGATACCTCAGCAGCGGCTGTGATTGCCGCACGTCGCCTCACAGCGGCCCGGTGCTGCTGCCCCTCGCCCTCCTGCTCCTCGCCCTCGCCGGCGAGCGGGCGCGCCCACGCCGAGACTGAGCGATCCAGAGTGGCCCATGAACTCGCCCGCCCAGGGGGGCCGACCCGGGTTGATGCGCGGCCCGACCGGGATCCGGACGAATGTGCCCCGCGGCAAGGTGGCGAGGCGGGTGTTTTTGCCGCGCGACTTTCCGTCGTGACGGCTCAGGCACATCGGTTGCTCACGGGCAGGCGCTGCATCAGCCTGCCGCGTCCCGTGATCGCCGCTGGGACCGTGATGATCACGAGGCGCTGCACGCAGCGGCGGTGCCTGCTGCGCGAGGTCGAACCACCTGCACAGCGTGGCTACCGACCTTCGTGGCGAGGCTCCCGAGTTCTGCCGCTGGCTCTTCGAGCTCACGACGAAGTGATGCCGACCCTCACGGAAACCGGGGATACGTCCCTCAGCGGGCTGGCTCGGCATGCAGCTTGATACCCAGGGCCTTGACCACCTTGAGCACGGTCGCCAGCTTCGGGTTGCCGTCAGGTGCCAGGGCCTTGTACAGGCTCTCGCGGCCCAGTCCCGTAGCCCGCGCGATTTCGGCCATGCCCTTGGCTCGGGCGATGGTGCCTAAGACCTGCGCGACGACGGATGGGTCGCCATCGTCGAGCGCAGCCTCGAGATAGGCTGCTACATCTGCGTCTGTGCGGAGGAACTCCGCCGCGTCGTAGGGCCTTGTTTTGACTTTGGCCATCTCGCGCTCCTAGTGCTCCAAACGATGCATCAGCTCGACCGCGAGCTCGATGTCGCGCTGCTGCGTGCGCTTGTCGCCACCGGCCAGAAGGATCACCACTGCAGCGCCGCGTCGCGCGAAGTACACCCGATAGCCGGGGCCGTAGTTGACGCGCAGCTCCGAGACGCCTTCGCCCACGGGTTTGACGTCGCCGACGGGCCCGAGCTGATGGCGGTCCAGGCGCACCTGAGCACGCGCCCGGGCCAGCGGATCGCGCAGGCGTCGCAACCACGCGGCGAACTCGTCAGGTTGACGGATCGCCACCACCTCCCACCTGTATCCCATGGGATACGATGGCGCAAGGGAGGAATCCAGGCTTGATCCATGGTCGTGGGCATTCGCCCTCACGCGGTCGGGGACCTCACGAGGGCGGCTTAGCCGCGGCGCCAGCCGAGCCCCCGCGTGGCGGGCGGCACCCGCGTGGCCGTCGACGCAGGCCAGACGAGGGTCCGCGTGGCCTGCGCACGGCGCGGCTGCGGGACCCCGGCCTGGCGGGGTGGATCATCGTTCTTTGGGAAGGGATTTCGTCGTCGATAAGCGCGCGCACAGCACGCTCCAGCTCGGCCATCTGGGTGGTCGCGGCGTCCCAGACGACCTTGAGGGAGATGCCGAAGTACCCATGCGCAAGCACGTCGCGCATGCCTCGCACCTTGCGCTACGGGATCTGCTGTGCGTGCGCGAGAACAGTATCCGGGAGGTTCTTCACGGCCTCGCCGATGATCTCGATGTTGCGAATCACGGCGTCCTGGGTGCGCTCGTCGGCGGCGAAGTCCTCATAGCGCATGCCCTTCACGAAGCGCTGGACTCTGGCGCAGGATTCGACGATGTCGTCGGCGTAGAGCCGTCAGCGTAGAGCCGCCAGTCTCGCACGCTAGGCGACATGCACAGCCTCACGCTCAACGATCGGGCGAAGCCGCGGCTTCAGCGCATCTGGGGTGACCAGGTCCACCCGCCGACCTAGTTGGTCCTCGAGAAATAACTTGAGTCCCATGAAGCCGTGGAAGGTTGGATCGCTAGCGAACTCGACCAGCAGGTCCAGGTCGCTGTCCGAGTGGGCTTCGCCACGGGCAGTGGAGCCGAAAAGCGCGATCCGATGCACACCGAACTCACGTTGAATCGCCGGCAAGACGCTGCGGAGCAGGGTGATCGCTTCGTCGCGGCGCATGGCGAGCAGTATACGTTTGCGCGCAGCGCTGGACCACAGACCCGCGCCCCACCGTCCACGCACGTCCCTAACGGGGGGCTCGATCTTACCGAACACGCGCCGGGGGGCCGACCCGGCCGGGGGGCCGGGACCGGGATCCGGACGAGGCGGCTTCCCGGGAGTGCCAAGGGCGCGAGATCAGTACGTGCCGGATCGGGCACGGCGCTTGCGGAGGCAAGGGGGCTCCATGAGCCTTCCGCGCCCCGTGATTGCCGGTGAGACCGTGATGATCACGAGGCGCTGCACGCAGCGGCAGTTTTTGCTGCGGCCGTCGGCCGCGGTCAACCGGATCCTCGGCTACTGCCTCGCCGTGGCGGCCGAGCGCTACGGTCTGCGGCTCCACGCCTTCTGCGCGATGTCGAACCACGTGCACATCGTGGCCACCGACCTTCGCGGCGAGGCTCCCGAGTTCTGCCGCTGGCTCTTCGAGTTCACGGCCAAGTGTCTGAACGCGCATTTGGGCCGCTGGGAGAACCTGTGGGCGTGCGAGCAACCGTCGGTGGTGCGGCTCGCTGACGAGCAGGCCCAGCTCGCGAAGGCGGTCTACACGCTGACGAACCCTGTCACCGCCGGTCTGGTGACCGAGCACCAACACTGGCCTGGCGTCATCAGCGTGCTCGCTCGGATGGCGCGCCCTCGGGTCTACAAGCGACCGTTCGGCTTCTTCCGCCAGCATGGTCCGCTGCCACGCCACGCGACGCTGTCCATCGCGCCGCTGCCAGCCCTGGCCCACGCATCGCGGGACGAATACCTCGCCACGCTCCGCACGGCGGTGACCACGCGGGAGGCCGAGCTTGCGCGGGAGCGCCAGAGGGCAGGCCGCAGCGTGCTCGGCCGTCGCCAGGTGCTGCGGCAATCCGCCTTCGGCTCACCCGGAAACGCCGAGCCGCGCCGCCAGCCGAGCCCCCGCGTGGCCGGCGGCAACAAGTGGGCGCGCATCGAAGCGCTCGCTCGCCTGCGCAGCTTCCTTGCAGGTTATCGCGAGGCCTGGATCCAGTGGCGCGCGGGCGCCAGCAAGGTGGTATTCCCCTTCGGCACCTACGGACTGCGGGTGTACGCGGGCGTCTGCTGCGCCCAGGCTCCGTGAGCGGCCGCTCGCCGCTCCTCCTCGCTCACCCGAAAGCCGTCCCGCACCGCCCCTCGCCCCAGCGCCGCGCCACAGCTCCGCCCCGCGCACATTCGAGCCCCGAACGCCCCCGCTGCAAGGTCGTCGCGGCCGATGCAGAGGCCCCTGCCGCGCCCGAACGAAGCGCCCCGCTCGTCCTCGATCGCCGTTCGCGGCAGCCCCGGTGGCTCATGCTTCTTCACGAACCCTGGTTCGGGACCTGGACCTCAGAGGGCTTTGTGCCGCTGGTGCACTGGGACCTGGGCAGCGCCAAAGGCCTCACAGGCCCGGCCAAACCCCAACCCCGCTCAATGCAACCCTCCCGCACCCCGTCCCGCGCCCTCGGCATCACGCCGCATCATCGGCTATTCTACGAACCCCAGTCGGGGCCTTTCCGGGCCACCAGGCAACGAACATAGGAACGGCAACATGCAACGAGACTCAGTGCGCCAAGAAGACCTCCCGCGACGCGATCGACGCCTTGCGGGACCGCGTTGAGCATGCTGAGGCCCCGCACCACCACAAGTTGCGCGCGCTCGCGCGCCTCAACAACCTTGCCGCCCTGCTCGGTCTCTGGCGGAAGAAGGTCGTGACCGGTGTCGCTGTCGCCGCGATCTCTGTCACGATGGGCAGCTACTTCGTCGCACAGGCCATACGCCTCACGTCGTTTCGCCAGGTGCAAGTAGCGCACTTTGGCACCGAGGCAGTGCGCCCGGGACACTTCGCGGTCCGCGCGGCGATACCGGATGTGCAGGTCGATTACCTGGAACATGATTGGCTGCTTCAGGAGGACTTCCGTCGTCACGGTTTTCCGCTCGTGACCGCGGGACATTCGCCCGGGTCGCCGGTCGGGCTGTACGTGGAGGTCAATCCGAGCAGCCTCGTGGCGTTCCGCGCCAAGGGACTCTGCTCGCCGGCAACTGGGCCGTGCCGGTCGGTGCTGGTGGAGGGATTAGCGGACCTGAAGCCGTCGGCCGAGCTGGGGCAGGCCATGGCGGCCCGAGGGTTTCCCCCTGCGCCGCACGCGCGGGTGTTGCGGTGGGAGATGACTCCGGTGGACGAGGCGAGATTCGGGCTGGCCATGATCGCGTTGGCCGCCACGCTGAGCTTGCTGCTGGCACTGATTCGCCCGCTTGCGCGCTGGGACTCGAGGCGCAAGCTCGCACAGATCGTGGCCGAATTGACCAAGGAAGGGTTTCCCCTGTAGGCAGGCTGCCCGGCGGTTTGCAGACTGCGGCGCGCATCTTATGAGGCAGCCTACCCGTGATTGGTCTGCGGCGTGTCCTAGGGCGGGGGGCCGACCCGAGGGCGGGAGGCCGACCCGGGTTGATGCGCCGGGCGGGGGGCCCACCCGCGGGCGGGGGGCCCACCCGGCGGGGGGCCCACCCGGGTTGATGCGCGGCCGCTCGCACGGGGGTTCCGCAGGCCGGTGGCCCGGACTTGCCGGACCGGGATCCGGACGAGGCGGCTTCCCGGGAGTGCCAAGGGCTCGAGATCAGTACGTACCGGATCGGGCACGGCGCTTGCGGAGGCAGGGGGGCTCCATGAGCCTTCCGCGCCCCGTGATTGCCGGTGAGACCGTGATGATCACGAGGCGCTGCACGCAGCGGCAGTTTCTGCTGCGGCCGTCGGCCGCGGTCAACCGGATCCTCGGCTACTGCCTCGCCGTGGCGGCCGAGCGCTACGGCCTGCGGCTCCACGCCTTCTGCGCGATGTCGAACCACCTGCACGTCGTGGCGACCGACGTCCACGGTAACCCCCCAGGAGTTCTGCCGCTGGTTGTTCGAGTTCACGGCCAAGTGCCTCAACGCGCACTGGGGGCGCTGGGAGAACCTCTGGGCGAGTGAGCAACCTTCGGTGGTGCGGCTCGCCGACGAGCAGGCCCAGCTCGCGAAGGCGGTCTACACGCTGACGAACCCCGTGGCGGCGGGTCTGGTGACGGAGCACCACCACTGGCCGGGGCTGATCAGCGCGCCGGCGCGCATGGACCGCCCTCGAGTCTACAAGCGGCCGATGGGCTTCTTCCGCGCAGACGGTCCGTTGCCGCGCTGCGCGACGCTGACCATGACGCCGCTGCCGGCCTTCGCGGACACGCCGCACGAGCACTACCTCGCCAGGCTCCGCGGCGCCGTCGCCGCGCGCGAGGCCGAGCTCGCACGGCGACGCCAGGCAGCAGGGCGTGGGGTCCTCGGCCGGCGCCAGGTGCTACGGCAGTCGGCCTTCGACGCACCCAGGAGAAGCGAGCCGCGTCGCCAGCCGAGCCCCCGCGTGGCCGGCGGCAACAAGTGGGCGCGCATCGAAGCGCTCGGGCGGTTGCGGAGC
Source organism: Pseudomonadota bacterium (assembly GCA_016702545.1). Classification (GTDB taxonomy): domain Bacteria; phylum Myxococcota_A; class Polyangia; genus JADJTL01. The sequence continues at coordinate 254,737 of JADJDT010000042.1, forward strand.
TTTATCGCCGGCTACCGCGACGCGTGGCTAGCGTGGCGCGCGGGCGAACGCGGGGTGGTCTTTCCCTTCGGCACCTACGGCCTGCGTCTATACGCGGGCGTCTGCTGCGCCCAGGCTCCGTGAGCGGCCGCTCGCCGCTCCTCCTCGCTCACCCGAAAGCCGTCCCGCACCGCCCCTCGCCGCAGCGCCTCGCCGCAGATCCGCCCCGCGCGAGAAACCAACCCCAGAAGCAGCCCCTGCAACGGCGTCGCGGCCCATGCAGAGGCCCCTGCCACGCCCGAACGAACCGCCTCGCCCTCCCTCGCTCGCCGTCCGCGTCAGACCCGCTGGCTCATGCTTCTTCACGAACACTGGTCCGGGCTCGCGCGCGCCCTCGCTCGCCGTTCGCGGCAGCCCCGGTGGCTCATGCTTCTTAACGAACCCTGGTTCGGGACCTCGGGGACCTCGGACCTTTCCCAAAGGCTCCGTGAGCGGCCGCGCGTCGCTCGTCCTCGCTCACTCGACTGCCCTCCCGCACCGCCGCTCGCCGCAGCGCCTCGCCAAGGCTCCGCCCCGCGCCCGAAGCCAACCCCAAACGCCGCCGCTGCAACGTCGTCGCGGCCGATGCAGAGGCCCCTGCCGCGCCCGAACGAACCGCCTCGCGCTCCCTCGCAGGCCGTCCGCGGCGGACCGGCTGGCTCATGCTTCTTCACGAACCCTGGTCCGGGCCCCCAGCGCGCTGGCTCATGCTTTTTCACGAACCCCTGGTCCGGCCACGCGGCCACGCGCCCCGTTCGGGTCCTACGGTGTCAGACCCGCTGGCTCATGCTTCTTCACGAACCCTGGTTCGGGTCCTACGAGGCGACGTCCCGGCGACCGGACACCAACGCTCGTCGCGATAAAGCGTGGTTCGACTCCGCCAAGCCGCGGCTGATCGGTCATACGCTTCAGCACTCTCATGAGACAGGAGGGACGGGACATGGAAACAGGTGAGCGAACTACGCCACGCGCCTACTGGGCGATGCGGACGGATCGCGACAACGCTCCGCTCATTATTGACGAGTTGCGCCAGGGTCGGCTCCGCCAAGGCTGGGGTTACGTTGCTGATCAGGATCTGCGCCGCCTCGTCAAGAAGCGCGAAGCGGGGTTGGCGTTCACACCAGAGGAGCAGAGCGCATGGCGGAATCGCCCCATGCTTGGCGGGCGAAACGCCATCAATCCAGGAGATATCGTGCTTCTGCCGAATCTGCCTAACCCGCGCGAGTTCCTGCTCGTGGAGATCGCTGGCCCTTATGACTTTGCCCCGATGGTTCTCAATGGCGAGGCGGACATCAACAACCTTGGTTGCGACTATGGCCACATTCTCCCGGTGAAGATTGAGCAGCCTAAGCCGATTCCGATGCAGGACGAACAGATGCATGCTGGCTTGCGTGCCAGTCTCACCTGCCGCTCCCGACTTTGGTCAGTTGCTGACTATGCGTCCAACATCGAAGAACTGCTAGCGTCGCCGCGCAAGACGACGGGTTGGAATCTTGAGCGCGCCTTTCAGCGCATGATTGCTGACGCGATGGCAGCGTCGGGCGCCGCCATCGAGGAGAAGCTCGGTGAGTACCTTGCAAAGCGCTTCTCGAGGGCAGAGCTCGAGGTCCCGTGCGAGGCGCTTGTGGGTTACCTCTTCCCTGGCGCGAAGGTTGAGCCCCACGGTGGGCCCGCTGAGCATGGCGCCGACATTGTCGCCACGTGGGACGATCCGCTGGCGGCCTCCGGCTGCCCCTCGAACCTCTCTTGGCGCGCCGTGTTTCAGGTAAAGGATTGGAGGGGGAAGGCGACGGAGCTTGGAGCTCTCCATCAACTAGAGGATGCCATTCGCCGATACTCTGATGAGTACCCCGTCCGCGGTGCCTATCTTCTAACGCTTTGTGAAGGCGAGAGCGAAGAGTTTCGGCTTCATCGAGAAGAGAAGGGCAGGGAACTCCAGTGCCCGATTACGCTCGTTGGCCAGAAGCGCTTGCTTGGTCTCTTCCGCGAATACGCCATCTCTCGAGGACCTGGCTGAAGCACCCAGTCCGCGGCAGGTCCGGTCGTCCTAAGCCCGGCGCTGCCTGGCGAGCGTGACGAAGGAGGAAGGCGCCGAGCTGGTGCGGAGGGCCTGCGCCACCACGAGCGCTGGTCGTTCTCCACCTGCCTGCCGAGGCTCGACATGCCCGCTGCTTGCGTCTCGCGCTACGGCACCACCCGTTGCACGAGCCTCTGGTTGATCAGTCCCTGCCACTGGAGCGCCACCTGGCGGCTGAAGCTCGCGTCGTCGATTAGCACGCCGATCTCGATGTTGCGGGTCTGGCCGCGGTTGGTGAAGTTGGCGGAGCCGATTAGGGTCAGTCGTTCGTCGACGACGACGCACTTGGCGTGGAGGCTCTCGACCGACGCGGGCTCGACGGTGCGCGGGTCGTGGTAGAGCTCGGGGCGCTTGTCCTGCCAGGGCCAGTTCCGGATCAGGAGCTCTTGCACGAACGACCGCGCGTGCTGCGCGGGGTCGGCGCCTTTCTCAGCGCGTGGGATGTTCAGGAACAGCTGCAAGCGCACGCCGCGCTCGGCCATGTTCCTGTGCAGCGGTTCGAAGAGCTCGGCGCCGGTGTCGAAGGCGAAGCCCGCGATCAGCACGCGTTGCTGGGCCTGGGTGAACATCTCGCGCATCACGACCCAGGTGTCGCGGGCGGTGCTGGCCGCGGCCTCGGGGCCGGTCCACACCAGATCGAGGCTGGCGTGCGGGCCGTGCGTGCGCTCGGCGGTCACGAGGTCGAGCACCGCGGCCGCGCCGGTCTTGTCCAGGTCGACGAGACAGCCGGCGACCCATGGTTTGACCCCGAGACCCGCAGCCTGGAGGCCGACGGTGGTCAATGGCAGGCCGATGCTCCCCGAGGAGATCCGGTCGCGGAGGTCGCGCAGCTCCGAGGTGCTCAGACCGGTCAGCCCCCGGTCGTCCTTCATGGCCGCTCCGAGAAGAAGGCCAGCGCCGGATCGTGCCCGATGGTGGGGACGACGAGCGCCCGGTCGAGGTAGCGGTTGAAGCGCTCGCAGGAGCACTCGGCGATGTAGAGGCAGCCGTGGCAGGCCGCGCCCTCGAGGTATCGCTCGGCGTAGTCCTTCTCCGGCGAGTGGCCCGCGCACACGGGATCGTTGGAGCAGAGGGCGCCGAGGTCATAGGCCCGGCACAGGTGCAGGCTCAGGTTACGACCCTGTTCGACGAGCCCGCCGAGGGTGCCCTCGCTGCCTGAGCTTCCGGTCGAGAGCAGGATCGCCGCCATCGGTGTCGGGTCGTGGGCCGGCGCGCAATAGATGCGTTCGCGGATCGCCGAGGCCGCGTAGCCACACTCGAGGGCGATCGCCGAGATCAGCAGATGCGATAGGGAGTGCAGCAGGTAGAAGCGCGTGCCGGGGAAGTCGGGCGGGTTCGTGTACGCCTTGGCCCACTGGTCGTAGCCCGCTAACAGCTCGAGGCCGCGCTGCTTGACCGCAGACCGGGCCTCCCAGGCTTGCACGGCCTGCTCGTCGAGGCGGAGGAACACGCCCTCGCCGCGGATCTCCGAGGCGGGCAGCCAGTCGGTGAGTAGCCCGAGCGGCGCGGACTGCACGCCAAGGTCGTACTCGCCTTGCAGGTCCGCTGTGGCCGGTTCCAGGCGGGTGAAGCCGATCTGAGCTCGCACCTCGCGCAGCTTGGAGGCCAGGACCACCTGCGCCACCGAGGCTGGCCGGCGGTCCGCCGCGACCGTGCGGGCGAAGAAGTCCTCGTCCTCGCCCGGAAGCTCGCCGGCGGTCTCGGTGGGCTGCGCGATGAGCTGCTCGAACTCGGCAGTGCGGAGCGCCTTGCGCTCGGGGGTCTGGCCCTTGCGCCGCGCTTCGATCGCTTTCAGGACCTCGGCGTTCGAGTAGCCGCCGAGCCCGGCCTCGACCTCCGGTTGCAGCTCACGGAGCATCGCGACCTTATTCTCGCTGTCCACCTTCTGGAGGTAGTTCCACAGCCCCTGGACCGCCTCGGCGACCTCGTTGCCCTTCTCAGGGATCGAGAGCGCGCTCACGACCTGCGCGAAACAGGCGTTGCTCGCCGTCCGCACCAGCAGCCGCAGGCGCTCGTCGCACTCCTCTTTGCCCTGGGTGCCGAGCCACGGCCGTTCGCCGGGGCAGGTCGGGTTCGCCTCTGTGGTCATCGCCTTGGAGAGCGAGGTCGTGGCGCCGCAGCTACAGACGATGCGGACCTCGGAGAAGTCGCCGGTCGCGCCCTCGAGCAGGCGCAGGTTGGCCGCCGCGCAGCGCTTGAAGTCGAGGTGGGTGAAGTAGATCCAGGGAAAGTCGGTGATGTGCCCGCGCTTGCAGGCGCCGACGAAGCGCACCGGGATCGCGAGCGATGGCTTGCCGCCGGTGCACTGGTGCCAGTAGCGACCGCTCTTGATCTCGAGGCCCGTGCTCCGCACGAGCGCGCGGCAGTCGGGGTTCTGGCACACCATCCACGTCGGAAACTCCAGCACCTGCACGCCCGCGAACTTGGTGGGCTCCTGGTCGTCTCCGATCGGCGGCGCGAGGAAGGCTTTCTCGACGGAGAGCTTGCGCTCGGTCCCTTCCAGCCGCTTGGCGATGGCATCGCGCAGGCGCGGTTCCTGGATCACCGGCAGGCCCTTGGCTTTGTCGTAGCTCCAGAAGTCGAGGCCACCGACCAGCACCGCGTGATCCACGAGGTCCATCAGCGCGCCCGGCCCGAAGGTGGTGATGAGCTGGCCCTGGCGCACGGTGCCGTCGGGTGGGATGCGCTTCTGGGCGGAGCCTTTCCACTTCTTAGGCATTGGCCTTCCCTCCCAGATGGCCGCGCATCAGCCACAGATGCACCACCGGCTCGACGTCGCGCATCGAGGTCGGCGCCGAGAACTTGGCCTCGTCGCTGCCCGCCACGGGCTGATCGTCGTCGAGCGGGGTGAAGAGCAGGCTCTTGCTCCCCCGCTCCTTGTCGAAGCGCGAGTAGCTGCGCGTCGAGGCCTCCTCCTGCTTGGCCTTGGCCACGATCTTGGTCCAGGCGTCGACCACGTTCTGGGCGCGCTTGCCGATGCTGGCCGGCGTGGCGCTGGGCTCCGACCCGCTCGTCGGCTGGGCCGCGCTGCGCTCGGCGAGTTTCCGCACCGCCCGCTTTGCGGTCTCCTTGAACGAGTCGATGCGCATCGCGGCCAGCGGCGGCGTGAGCTCCGTCCCGAGCAGCCGGGCCATCGCCACGACCGTCCCGGCGAGCCCCCGGTCGAGCGCGGGGCCGGAGAACGGCGTGAGGCTCATCGCCTCGACGGAGCGGTAGAAGCTCTGGTGGTAGGCGGTGAACCGCTCGTAGTGGGATCGGTCCCGCGGCTTGTAGAGGTTGAAGCAGGTCACGACCAGCCCCGGCCACCGCTTGGTCCGCCCGACGCGACTCGACGCCTGGATGTACTCGCTCGTGGTCTTGGGCTGGCCGGCCACCACCATCAGCCCGAGCCGGTCGATGTCGATGCCGACCGAGATCATGTTCGAGGCGAGGAGCACGTCCACGCGCTCCTGCTTGTCTGCGAAGGGCAGGGCGAGCCGGGCGCGCGCCTCCTTGATCCGGCCCGTGCTCTCGCGGCTGGTGAGCTCCACCGGCTCGCGCTGGAGCGGCCGGCTCTGCACCCAGGGGTGCTGCTCCGCGCCCTCGGGCCGCTTGTTCTCGGCCTCCTGACACTGGTTCCGCACCTCGTCCTCGACCAGGCGCCGCATCCCGCCGAGCTCGCGCAGGCTGTTGAAGTAGCCGACCAGCGTCATGTACGCATCGGCGGTCTGCTCGGGCGGCCCGCTCGGGTCGTAGACCTTCTGGGCGGCGGCGAGCAGCGAGACGTAGCTGCGGAGCAGGATGCGCTTCATCGCCCGGCCCGAGGCCGCGACCCCGACGTAGAGGCGGCCAGGAGCCTGGCGGTCCACCTCGGCGAAGTAGCTCGCCGACTCGCTCACGCCCGGCGGCGGGAAGATCGCCGTGTCGGAGCGACCGAAGAGCGCCTGGATCTGTCGGCCCGCCCGGCGCACCGTGGCCGTGGCCGCGATCACCTTCGGGCGCACCGCTGGGGGGCCCTCGCGGGTGCAGAGCGCCTCGATCGCCGTCTCGTAGAGGCCCACCATCGTGCCGAGCGGCCCGGAGATGAGGTGCAGCTCGTCCTGCACGATCAGCTCGGGCGGGCGCAGCCCCTCGGGCAGTCGGTGCTCGCCCTGCTCGTTGTCGAGCGGTCCGAAGAACGCCTTGCCGCGGCGCCCATGGACGCGGCCAAAAAGCATCCCGGTCTCGCCACGCCAGGGGAGCATCGCGAACTTGTCCACGGTGGCCACGACGAAGCAGGGGAGCTCGCGGTAGACCTGCTCGTCGACGAAGAGCACGGGCAGCCCTTCGGGGTTTTTGCCCGCGGCGAAGTCGCACTTGAAGTCGGTGCAGCCGACCAGCACGCCGGTCGGCTTGGTGCGCGAGGGCACGAGCTCGAGGCTGTCGCGGTTGAGCTCGGCCCCGCACCAGGGGCAGCGCGGCAGGGGGAAGGGCGAGCTCATCGACTTGGACGCGGCGTTCTTGTACTCGACGATCTTCTTGCCCACCTCGGTCAGGGTGTTGGCCGTGGCGCTCTTGCCGACCCAGAGCCCGACGCTGAAGCGGACCTCGCCGAGGTGCTGCGGGTCGGCCTGCCGCAGCTGCTCCAGCGCGCAGATCAGCGTCGCCGCGCGGCCGAGCTGGTCGAGGGTCAGCAGCCTGAGCGTGTAGCGCAGCAGCACCGCCACGCCGAGACCCTGGTCGGGCCGCTCCATCCCGCGCAGCCGGCGCAGCAGCAGCGTGAAGGCGATCACCCCGAGGTACGCCTCGGTCTTGCCGCCGCCCGTGGGAAAGTAGATCAGCTCGACCGCGCTGCGCTCCGGGTGCGAGTCGTCAACGATGCCCCGCAGGTTGAGCAGCACGAAGGCGAGCTGGAACAGGAACCACTCGGGCACGGCGCCCTGCCGGTACCGCTCCGGGTTGCGCCGGCGGGCCGACGCGGCCATCGCCTGGTTGGCCAGCCGGAAGGCATCGAGGGCCTGCGGGTCGCTCTTGAGCAGCGCGATGCCCGCGGCGATGCGCTCCTTCGCGCGACGCGCCTGGCGCATCAGCTCGTCCCGCGTCTCGCTGCGCTCTTGGGTGTCGACCGGCGTCAGCGCCTGCTCGTCGATCCACGCGCCGTAGGCCGCGGGCAGCTGGCCCAGGGCGGCCTCGACCGCGGCCGCGTCCTTCAGGGCGCCGAGCTGCTCGATGCGGACCTCGACGCCGGGCTCGCCGCGGGTCGTGACCCGGCGCACCTCGCCCCGAGGCACCCAGGCGGTCTGCACGCGCGTGACGCGCTCCTGGCCAGCGGGCACCTCGGCCGAGACCCCGTGGCCGACGGCATACTCGAAGCGATCGCGGAACTGGAGATCGCCCACCCGGTCGTCCCAGTCCTCGGACTGCTCGCCGCTGCGGTTCGAGCGGGCCACGAACCCACCGGCGAACTCGAGCTGGAGCGAGACCTGGAAGATGAAATGCTCGTCCTGGCGCCCCTTGCTCTCGGCCGCGCCGCGGCGGTTGACCACGAACAGCGACAGGGCCCAGGTCCCCTTGGGCAGACCGGGCGCGTCGGTCGGGCCGAGCTTGCCGCAGAGCTTGATGCCGCCGCTCCCCGGCACCTCCAGGCCAGCGGCGATCACCCTCGGGTCGAGGGGCACCGGCACGGGCGCAGGCGGCCGCGGCTGCCGGACCCAGACCGTGCGCGGCCGCTTGCCCTCCTGCTCGTGGACGCTCTCGGCCACGTAGTCGGCGTAGCGCACCGTGGCGGTGAGAGTCTGGCCCGCGGAGCCGGGCGGCAGCAGCACCGAGAGGCCCAGGGAGGCCGGGAGGCGCTTTTTCTGCTTGGGCTCGGGCTCCTGGCCTGCGGTCTCCTCCTCATCCTTGTCGTCGCCGGCGCCGAGCTCCTCGTCCTCGGTCGGATCGTCCTCCTCGCGGCCGAGCTCGGGCGCGAGGAAGCCGGTCAGGTACCAGCGCGAGGGCGGGAGCTTCAGCGTCTCCTGGGCTGCCGGGTTGTAAAGGTCGAAGGGGCCGACCAGATCGGCCGTCAGGGCCCGGACCAGGTGCTCGCGGAGGTCGGCGACGCCGCTGCTACCGTCGGCCATGAGATCGCTCCATCGAGAACAGCGGCCTCGTGCCGGCAAGTACCACTTTTAGTACCACGTTAATGTGGTTGGTCATCAATCGCCGTTCTTCTTCTTCCAGCGCGCGTCCCGGCCGCGTCCGAGGACCTCGAGCTTGCCGGCTTCGCGCCAGCGGTTCATGACCTTGCGGATCATGTCGCGGCCGACGTTGGGGGCGAGCCGCTCCACATCGCCGATGCCGAACGTCCCTCTCAGGTTCTCGAGGACGGACTCGACGAGATCGGTCTTCTCGCCACGCTGGGGCCTCGCGCGGCTCGCGCGCTCCTCGAGCTCGCGATAGGCAATCCGCAGCGCCGACAGCAGGTAGGTCAGCCAGGGCAATGGATCGTGCTTGCTCTCGTGCCAGCTCGCCGAGCTCTGCTTCAGCGTCGCGTAGTACTCCTCCTTGGTCTGCTCGACGACGCGCTCGAGGCTGATGTAGCGGCCAACCTGGAAGTCGTGGTGGTACAGGCCCAGCAAGAACAAGAGCCGCGACACCCGGCCGTTGCCGTCGCGGAAGGGGTGGATGCAGGTGAAGTCCAGGATCAGCGCGGCGAGAGCGACGAGCGGCGTGACCAGGCGCTGGTCGAGCACATGGTTGTACGCCAGGAACAGCTCCTTCATCGCGCCCTGCACGAGCTCGGGTGCGAGCGGACGAAAGCGCACTTCACTTCGCCCATCCGGGAAGATCTCGATGATGTCGTTGGCGCGGGTCTTCCAGACACCCGCGTCACCCGTGGTTCCCGCCTGGGCGAGGGCGTGGAGCTGGAGACAGGTCTCCGGCGACATCTCGATGGCGGCTCGCTGGGTGTGGATCCAGTCGAGCGCCCGGCGGTAGCCGACGATCTCCTCCTCGGGCCGATCCCGCGGCGGCGCGTCGCCGATCACCAGCGGTCGCAAGCGGGCATGATCGACGGTGACACCTTCGATGCGGTTCGACGACTCGACGCTCTCGATCAGGGCGAGCTCGCGGAGGGTCTTGAGGGCCTGCGGCGACTGATGCTCGTACAGCTCCTGCTTGCCTCTGGCTGCGGCGAGGGTCTCCAGCATCCAGACCGTGCCCTGGGGAAGCCTGAGCTCCTGAAGCCGCGTGCCGCGGAAAGACATCATGGTTCGCTGTCCTCCTCCTCGCGGCCAACCTGGGAGGGCTGCGCGCTGCCCCGTGCAAGAGCGTCGTCTTGCAGGGGCCCCGCTCCATCCTTGCTCCCTCCGGTCGCCAGCAGGGCGAGCTGATTCGCGGCCGCTGGCTGCTTGCCCTTGGACGCGGCCCTGGGCTTGCCCTTGCCCTTGCCCTTGGTGGTGCTCGCGCCGGCGAGGCGTTCCTCTTCGGCGCGCTGGGCGTTGAGCACGAAGAGGCGGTCGATGACCTCGTCCTGGAAGGTCTCGAGGGCCTGCTCTTCCTCGGGCGTGGCTGGCGTGGGGTAGGGCGGGACCTCGAGGTCGCTCCAGCCGTAGGCGGCGAGCACGGCGCGGTCGAGCTCGAGGTGGAGCTCGCGTAGCAGGGCGATGCGGGGCTCCGCGCAGTCGGGGTCCTTGAGCTGGTTGTAGGTCTGGGTCAGGCCCTGGTCGGTGTCGACCATGTACCTCGCGCGGGTCTCGTAGAGGCGCTGGCCGAGGTCCTCGAGCGCGGGGATCACGGTGCGCGGGTCGGGCTGGGGGAAGGGGAAGGTGTCGAAGCAGTCGGAGGCGGCGTAGCGCAAGTCGTTCTTCAGCGAGGAGGACAGCAGCCGCGCCCAGGGCTCGTGGACGCGGGACTGGAGGATGGCGAAGGGGTCCAGTCTGGCAGGGGATAGACGTAGAGCGTGTGAGCAAAGACGCGGTCGGTGGGCTGGAACGCGAACACCAGGTGCTTGGACACCTGCGAGTTGACCAGGCAGCGCTGCAGCGGGCGGATGGCGGCGTAGAGCGCCGGGCGCTTGTCCCCTAGTGCCACCAGTGCCTCAGGTGCGCCTCCACGCCGTCCTTGGTCCCGTCCGGGCTTGACCGCTCCTCGCACGATCGCGAGCAGGTTGGGCCAGTGCTCGGCCTGATCGAGCGCCAGGTCGTCGAAATTGATCACGTAGCGGTGATGGTCTGCGTCGGGCTTGGTGTTGACCTCTTCGCCGCCGAGGTAGGGGAAGATGCGCTCGGCGTTGCTCGGGTCCCCTGCGACCAGCCCGCGCGTTCCTCGGGCGTGAAGGTGAAGCCCATTCCGAGAATCGATGCCCCTGATAGCCTGGCCACGGCCTGCGTTGGCGCGCAGGGCGCGGGGTCGGCGCGCTCTGGCGGGCCGAAGCCGCGAGCTAATGGCGGCCACGCGCTGGCCGTCGAGGCTTGCTCGAGCCCAGCCTGCGCGGGGCCGCCCCTGGCGCAGCTGCACTGTCGGAGACGCTGACGGCAGCGTCGCCCGGCCACATCAGGCGAGCGCGTGGCGTCGTAGATCACGGGCACCCCGGCGCAGCAGGGATTGCAGGCCCATGCCGCGCGTGTCGCCCTGGGCGATCGTGTTGGTGGCGATCAGGCCGATGGTGCCGTGGTGGCCGAGCAGGTGGCCGGCGCGGCGGAAGAAATGCGCGCACAGATCCGCTTGCCCGCCGTACGCAACGTCTGCAGCCACTCGGCGTAGCCATCGCCATGTTCGCCAGTGATTCTGCGCACGCCCACGAACGGCGGATTGCCGACGAAGGCATCCATGAACGCCGCCCGGTTCCGCTGCTGCTCGTCGAGCGGGTCGGGCCGCTCCGCGTAGAACACCTCCGGGAACTCGGTCATCCAGTGAAACACCGGCAGCCGCGCCCGGATCTCCTGCTGCAACTCCAGGAGCTCCGGTGTTGGCGGCCCGCCCGAGGCGAGCCACGCCTCTACCAGCGCCAGACGCCGGTCGCGCTCCTTCTGCCGGTCCTTGTCCTTGCTCGCTGCGAAGAACGCGCCGACCACCAGGTCGCCGATCAGCCGCGCGGGCTCCAGCGCGTCCTCGGCGTCACGCAGCAGCCGGACCTTCTCCCTCGTTGACGCCGAATCGCCTGCTGCGGCCAGGTCGAGGATCTGCTGCCGGAGTCCGATGGCCTCGTCGAGCGCGGCCCCCAGGGCGACCCGGCAGGTCTCGACCTGCTTCTGCGGCGCCCAGTGGAAGCTCCGGAGCTGCTCGAAGTCGAGGCCGACCAGCGAGTCGCCGTGGCGCAGCGCGTGGTCGACGAAGGTGAAGGGCTCCTCCCTGGCGAGGGTCACCAGCCAGAGCGAGAGCTTGGCCAGGTTCACGGCGAAGCGGTTCTTGTCGACGCCGTAGAGGCAGCGCTGCGCCACCAGGCGCCGGGCGTGGTTGACCACGTCCTCATGCTCGTCGGCGATCTTGTCGAGGCGCTGCTCGCGCGTCCAGGCCGCGACCACGTGGTCGGCGAGGGTGCGGCAGGCCTCGACCAGGAAGGCCCCGCTGCCCATCGCCGGGTCGCAGATCGTCAGGTTGAGCAGCGTCTCCGACGATGGCGCGTCGCCCATGACCTTGATCAGCGGGGCGAGGGTCTTTTCGACGATCGGCGCCGAGAGTGAGCGCGGCGTGTAGTGCGAGCTCGTGCGCTTGCGCTCGGAGCCGGGCTGGATCACCAGCGCGCCCAGCTTGGCGACCTCGCTGTGCCGCACGCGGAAGCCGGCGAGGAGCTCGAGCGCCTCGTCCTCGGAGGTCACCCCAGGAGCATCGAGGGCGTCGAGCGCCTTGGCGATCTTGTCGGCGTGGCCCTTGGGCAGGCCCACGTCCTCCTTGAGCCACTTGGCGCGCTGCGCCTTCTTCTGCGCGAGGGTGTCCACGGCGCTGACCCACACGGCCTTGGCGCGGTCGGGCCGCAGGCAGACCGAGGGCGCCTCCACGCGGCGGACGTGGTAGCCCATCAGCGCCTCGTAGACGCTGCCGATCTGCTCCACGTCGAGCGCACGGTAGGACAGGCGCTGGCCCTCGAGGAGCATCAGCTTCTGCAGCACGCGAAAGATCGTCTCGTCGTCCACACCGGGCACGGCGGCCGCGGCCCGATCCTCCGCCAGGGTGATCGGCGCGCTCCCCGCGGGACCCCAGCCCTCGAGGAACGGATAGAGGTGCGGGTCGAAGAGCTCGCCGCGGCGCTGCGGCATCCGCAGCTCGCCGTGCTCGCAGCCGAGGAAGATCGCCCGAAAGAGCGCGAGCAGCCGCGGCCAGGCGCCGAAGCGGCGGGACATCGAGTCGGGGTAGGCGCCGTGGTCCTGCTGGAGCTGCTCGAACAGGGCGAGCACGCTGAAGCTCTCGGCGTAGGTGCGGCTCTCGACCGGGAGCAGCCCGCGGTCCTCGGCGTAGAGCACGAACACCAGCCGCAGGAGCACGGTGAGCAGCCCGCCGTAGAGGTGATCGTCGCCGCGCTCGAGGGCGTCGCCGAGCAGCGTCGCATAGCGCGAGTCGCGCTCGCCCGCGGCCTCGAAGCCGCGGAGCAGCAGCTGGAGCGCCTCGAACACCTGGTCGGCGAGCTGGTTGGTGACGTTGACCTGGCGCTTGCGGGACTCGGCGAGGATCGCCGGGAGTTGCCGCTCGGGCAGCGCGCCGAAGAAGCGGTGCGCCGCGAGCAGCATCACGAAGGCGTCGAGGATCGGCCGGCCGCCCACGCTGGCCAGGTCGTCGACCTTGAAGCGGAGGACGCCCGAGGACTCGCCGTGCGGGGCGTAGAACAAGCGCAGCTCGCGGCGGTTCACGAGCAGGCCGATCGGCACCCGGCACTGGCGCAGGAGCCGATCGAGCTTGGCCGCGGGCGGATACTCCCAGGGGCCGGTCGTGGTCTCGGGCTTGTCGAGGTTCAGACCGTCCGGCACCTGCCAGAGCAGCGCGACATACTGCGCGCCGGCCCTCGCGGCCGGGGTGTCGCTCGTGTTCTTGGTGTCGGCAAGAGGTGGCCCCTGGCGCTTCAGGGCCAGCGTGGGCCGCAGCGTCTGCTTGCCCTCGGGGACGTAGAGCGAGAGGTCGTCGGGCAGCGCGTCGCCGGCGTCGTAGAGCTCAGGGCTCCAGTCCAGCACCGCCTTCAAGAACGCGGGCAGGTCCGCGATGCGCCGCGGCCCCGCGGGCGCGTCCTTGAGCGCATTCGGCCTGGGCAGCTCCACCGGCGGGCAGACCTCGAGCAAGGTCTGCTGCAACGACGGCGGATGCCGGTGCATGCACTGGGCCTCGACCAGCACCGGGACCGAGACCACCAGCCCCTCGATGGGCTGCACCATGCCGATCCAGGTCTCGTGGAAGCGGGTTTCGAGGTCGCTCATGGTTTAGCCGCGAGTCTGGGGCCAGAGGTAGATCAGGCCCACCGGCTCGAGGCGCGGCAGGACCACCCGGTAGAGCTCCTCGATCTGCGCGGGCTCGGTGTCGATCTCCTTGTCGATGTCGAGCAGGCGCTGCGCCATGTGCTTGCGATCGTCCTCGAACTGGCGGCGCTGTTCCTGGTCCTGCTCGCCGAACTCCAGGCCGAGCTGGAGGCGACCCCCGAGCACCTCGCGGATCGCCTGACGCTGGCGCTCGAGGATGCCCCGCAGCGCGTCGGACTCGACCGTGGCACGGGCCTTGAGCTTCTGGCTCGCGGCGTGGGCCTTGGCCTCGGCCTCGTCCTTGATGTGCTTCCAGAGGCTGGCAAAGTCGCTGCCGGCCGTGGCCAGGAGGCGCTCTTGCACCTTGGCGCTCACGGCGAGGTCGGGGCAGGCGGCCAGCACCTGCTCCAGGGTCTCGAGCGAGCGGCGATCGGCCTCGTCGGCGAAGGGCTTGAGGTGTGCCTGGCCGCCGCTCTCGAGCCACGGGGCGGCCACGGAGATGACCTCATCGTGCAGGCGCGTGGCTCCCGGCCCGAAGAGCGACAGCCGGCCGAAGGCGATCACCCGCACCAGCGAGTCGCGCGAGGTCCGGACGATGGTCACGCGGGAGAGATCGTGGGCGCTGTAGCCCTGGGCCAGGAAGCGCGACAGGACCCGCTGCACCAGCGGGTGCTGGAGGTGCAGGTGGCAGACGCCGCTGTTGATGCGCTCGGGCGGGGCGAACACCACGGGCTGGGGCGGCCGCTTGCGCCAGTCCCAGAAGGGCTCGTCGCGGCCTCGCGGTGGCCGCAGCGTGTCGAGCGTGTCGGCCCAGGAGCTCGAGAGCTCGGGCAGGAGGAACGCCGCGGGAAGATCCTGCTTGGCCGGCGCGGGCGCGAGCTCCTTGGCGCCTGACAGCTCCAGACCGACGTTGATCGCGTCGCGCAGCAGCTCGGGCGCGAAGTCCATGGCCTGGCGCGAGCGGTTGAGGATCCGGCCCGCGTCGTCGATCTCCTCCTTGAGCGCGGCCCGCTCGCGCTGGCTCTCCAGCTCCTCGCGGACGGTCTCGCGCCCGCCGGCGATCTCCTCGGCCTGCTCCAGCCGGGGCACGGTCTGGCTGCCGATGCCGTCGTCCATCACCTCGGCGAAGCGGTCCATGATCACCGTGCCGAGCGAGCCGAGCTCCTTGTGGATGGTCTCGACCTTGCTCACCAGGGTCTCGAGCACCTTGTCCTCGTCGCGCTGCCGATAGAGGAAGTAGTGGCAGCGCACCTCGGGCGCGTTTTGGAGGGTGCGGTCGATGCGGCCGTTGCGCTGCTCCATGCGCGCGGGGTTCCACGGGATATCGAAGTGGAACAGGTCGGCACAGTGGCCCTGGAGGTTCACGCCTTCACGCGCGGCGTCGGTGGCGAGCAGGATCCGGACGGGGTGGTCCTCGGGCTGGCTATTGAAGGCCCGCTGGACCTCCGCGCGCTGCTCGTCGGACATCCCGCCGTGAAACTGCAGGATGCGCTCGTCGGCCTGCGGCGTGCCCTGCACGGCCGTGGTGAGGACCTGCCAGACGTAGCGCTTGGTGTCACCGTACTCGGTGAAGATGAGGACGCGCCGGTCGGTCCACTTGCCCTTGCCGCCCTCCGCGCCACCGATCTTGACCGCGGGGCACTGGTGCCTGCGGATCCACTCCAGCAGCGCCAGGGTCTTGGCGTCGGGCGCGCCGCGATACTCCTCGGCCAGCTTGACCATCTCGGTCAGGAGCTGTTTGGCCCGGCCCTCGGGGCTCTGGACCTCGGACGAGCTCGCCACCACCGCGGCGTCCGCCGCGTCCTCCAGCGCCTCGTCATCCAGGCCGTACTCGTCACCGTCGCCAGCCTCGTCGAGGATGAGCTGCAAGGTCGTGTGCGCCTTGCCCTCGCCGACGCTCTTTTGGTGCAGCCGCAGAGTGCGGGCGAACGCCTCGATGCTCGAGAGCAGCCGCTTCTGCAAGTTCACGAACACGAGCTGGCCGCGCCCCTTCTTCGGGCGCATCAGCTCCGTGTACTCCTGGAGCATCCGGCTCAGCTCCAGCTCGGGTGACCGCCCCTGACCGACGCGCACGGGCTTGTCGTCGTCCAGGCGCGCGTACCAGTCGTTGCCCTCGTGGTGCAGGTCGATCTGCACGACCTTTCGCTCCGGGAAGGCGTCCACGCCGAGCGCGCGTAGGTCGCTCTTGAGGCGGCGCACCATCACCGACTCGAGCTGGGCGCGCCCGCGCACCGGCACGCCGCGGGTGAACCGCTGCGGGTCCAGGATCTCGAGGATCGCCGAGAAGCTGTTCGAATGGCCGTTGTGCGGGGTCGCCGAGAGGAACAGGCGGTTTTCGAAGCGCGGCGCCACGTCGCGCACCACGCGGGTCACGCGGGAGTCGATGGCGTACTTGCTCGCCGAGGCCGGCGCGGCCGTGTGCGCCTCGTCGAGGATGAGCAGGCTCTTGCGGATGCGGTCGCCGATGTGCTGGAGCAGCGGGTCGCGGTACTCGGGCCGGCGCAGGGTCTGGTAGGTGATGATGAAGCGGTTGTGCGTGCTCCAGGGGTTGACGCCGAAGCCGCGCTCCTGCCGGCGGCGGCCGACGAAGGCGCGGTTCATCAGCTCGAAGTGCAACCCGAACCGCTTCTCCATCTCGTCGCGCCACTGGAGCGCGACCGAGGCCGGGCAGACGACGAGCGCGAACTCAACCCGCTGGCGTAGCAGCAGCTCTTGCAGGATCAGCCCGGCCTCGATGGTCTTGCCCAGGCCCACGTCGTCGGCGATGAACAGGTTCGAGCGTGGCAGCTCCAGCGCCTTCTTGAGCGGCGTGAGCTGGTGGTTCATCAGCTTGATGCCCGCGCGGAACGGGGCCTGGAACAGCTTGGCGTCGGTGGCCGTGACCGCGTTCCACTTGAGGGCGTGGAGGTAGGCGCCGAAGTGCCGCGGCGGGTCGATCCGCTTGACCTCGCCGAGCCCATGAGCCTCGGGCTGGAGGACCTTGGCCCCGAGCTCCAGCTCCCAGAGCACGGTGAGGTGGCGGCCCTGGGCGTCGTCGTCCAGGCAGACCAGCTCGACGCGGGTCTGCTGGCCCGGATCGGGCCGCGGAAACACGTCCTCGACGAGGTACTGACGCTGGCGCACCTGGACGATGGCGCCTTGCACCGGCGCGTAGGGATCGGCGCGCCCCGGCCGCTCCGTTACAGCAGCGAACTCACCCGAGGGCCCACGAGCGCCGCGCAGGCGCCCGGCAAGCAGCGCACGCGCCCGGCCTTCTTCCGACAAGCCGTGGGCGCGACACGCTGCCTTCAGCTCATCGCGGCCAAGCCATTGCAGCAGGTCACCGAAGCGAATCGCCCCCGATCCGGCGAGCGCCCCGATCTGCGCCTCCTTGGTCGCTGCCGGCGGGATCGCCACGCGAAACTCGCGTCCGATGGTGACGATGCGGTCCTTGGTCAGGACCCTCAGAACCGACGCCAGAGCGGGCGCGCCGTCGCCCGCCGGCCTCTCGTCACGATCGTGGTCAGGTCCCCTCCCCATCACCGATCCAGGCGCTGTAGCTGCTGCCTGGTCAGCTTGGCCCTGGCGGCCACCTCCACCTGGGTCAGCTCAGCGTGGTGACGAAGCTCGAGCAGGCGCTGCCCGAGGCGCTTCCTGGAGGTGTCGAAGGTCATCTCTGTGCGGATATGTAACACGGCCCCGCGCGCGAGACTCCGCTCGAAGGCCGCCGCTGCAACCTCGTCGCGGCCCATGCAGAGGCCCCTGGCGCGCCCGAACGAAGCGCCTCGCGCTCCGTCGCTCGCCGTCCGCGTCAGACCCGCTGGCTCATGCTGCTTCCCGAACCGTGGCCAGGGAGGGCGGCCAGCAGGTTGGGGTGGAGGGTCTCGCCGCGCTCGTTGACGAGGGCGGCCAGACCCCGGGAGAGGGGAAGTGGATCGATCAGGAAGGAAGCCTCACAGCTCCTCAGATTGGCGCGGGCGGCGTTCCCACGACGGGGATGGTCGTCGGCAGGACCTGCGGTCCGGAGGCCGTGATCATCAGCCCACGGGGATCGATGTTCGCCGACCGGCAGGCTCACGCTGCCGTCGCCTGCGGCAAAGCCGCGCGCGACCACGTTGCCCTTGGCGTCCTGCACGACCACGGCGATCTGCGAGAGATCGAGGGGCGGCAGGTCAGGCAGGGGCTGGGGCCGGTGGGTACCCGGGGCGGGATCTTCGCCTGCAGGACGCCGCTCGCTACCGCCGCGCTGATCACGACGACCGGCAAGGGGCCACTCGTGCGGAACGATACGGTCGGATCACCGAGCAGGTTGTAGATCGTCATCTCCTGCTCTGATCGGCGGCGCCGTAGCCGAGCGAGGTCAGATAGCCCTTGCCCGCGTTGAGCACATCGCCGAGTCGGCGCACGGTCGTAGCCGGACCGTAGGCCAGCAGGTTGGGGAAGATCGCGTCGACGAGGCCCTTGGCCAGGTCGCTGTTGATCGTCGAGCCGCTCGAACGTTGATCGCCGATCACGGCGAGGGCCCCGTCGGCCTTGCGCAGGAAGGACTCCGCCCAATAGACGCTAGCCGCGTTCGAGTAGCCGGCGCCGGAGGTCTCGGTCGCCTCGTTGTCGAAGATGCCGCTCGCGCAGTTGACGCTGAGCACGACGGGGAACTCGTGGCCCGCCACCGCAACGCCAGCGAGGTTGCCGGTGCTAAAGCCCGGCGTGCCCCAACCGTTCCACCAGCCGTGGTCGCGGTGGAAGAAGAGCGCGCGCCCGTCGTTGAAGGCGGCCGTGACGTCGGCCGTCGCGCCATTCCAGGGGAAGGTCGGCTTGCGCAGGTACCAGGGGACCGCCACCCCGTCGTACCAGGTGGTTGGACTGGTGGTCGGCGAGTCGCGGTAGATGCGTTGCACGTTCCAGCCGAGGCCGGCTACGTGCGCCCGGATGACCTCGGCCGTGCGCGCGAAGGTGCGGTTCTCGACGCCGTTGGTGTCGTCGTCCTGAACTGCGCCGCGAAGCTGTAGTTGTCGTAGAAGGCATTGAAGAAGCTCGGCGGGGCGTTCTCGAAGGCCTTGACCTTGTCGACGACGACCTGCCTGCGCGTCGGTGTCGACCGGGAAGCGGCCGATACCGAGCAACGGCACCGAGGTGCTGCCGCCACCGAACTGGCCGTAGTACTGGTCGCCACCGTTCTTGACGCCGTCCCAACTGTTGTTGGCGCCCGGGTAGTGGGTGGGGATCAGCTCCGCGTCGCCCATCAACAGCAGGTAGCGTGGGCGAATCCACCAGTTGTTGTAGGCATTCTGCAGGTAGCTACGAATCCCGGCTGCCGTGGCGCCGGTGGTCGCCGTCGTGACCACCACGGTGCTGAGGCCACGGGCGATCTTGTGCGCCGCAAGGTCGTTGGCGGCCGCCACCAACGCCGGGGCGGTGACGATCACAAAGCGCGCGCCGAAGAAGATCGGCCGAATCACGATCGGACAGACCGCGAGCTCCAATAGCTCGCGATTGAGCGCCGTCGCGATCAGCGACGAGGGTGCGCGCTCGAGACGCTGGTCGAGCTCATCCATGTCGAAGCCGGAGGCCGTGCGGAGCTGCTTGAAGCAGGGAGGACCCTTGAACACGATGTCGACGAGCAGTGAGCTGTACTGCACCAGGCGTTGTTCGCCGGC
>JADJDT010000043.1 GCA_016702545.1 Pseudomonadota bacterium
CAGAGCTCTTGATGGGCGCGGTTGACCAGGCGGAGCGTGAGGCCGGGGCGCTCGAGGTAGGGCGCCTTGAGGAAGAGGTGGACGTTGCGCACGCCTTCCGCGCTGGGCGCCTCACCGTGGGACTGCTTGCCGGCGCTGCCCGTCACCAGCCGCAGGCGCTCGCCGGGCTGGAGCACGACGCCGGCCTTGAGCGTCGTCACGTCGCGCTGGCGCCCGCTGCCCACCGCCGTGGTCAGCATGCAGCCCTCGACATTGAAGGGGGCGGTGCCCTCGTTGGCCAGCTCGACCCACTCGTGGTTGAGCAGCTTCTTGTCCGCCGTCGCCTGGCTCGCCGTGATCTTGATCGGACTGGTCATCGTTCTTCTCCGCTGGGGGCACTTCTAGCCCAAAACACCGCGCGCGACCACCCTGCCGCGCGGTGGCCGCGCGCTGCGACTATGGGCTGCGCGCTCGCGTGCTTGCCGCCGTCGGCCCCATGCTTCTTCATCTCGAGCGCGTGGTCCGCGGCATCAAGGAGCGTTGGGATGTGCGAGTCGCCGGGGATCGGTGCGATGTGGAAGTAGATCCCCGTGCCGGGCGGCCGGCCCTTCTTGAGAGGTGGGGTGTTCATCAAACCGGCAATCGTGGCGGCCTGGCGCACCTGCGCTTGCGCCTCCGCCATGGCGGTCTGGACGGCAGCCTCACTGAGGCCCGTGCCGACGAGGACGAAGCTCAGCTCATCGCCACCGTGGCGGAAGCCCGACACGCTGAGTTGAGAGCGCTTCCCGATCTTGCGCAGCCGGTCCCGAAGGATCGTGGCGAACGCGTGGAGCACCTGGTGGTTGACCTTGGACTTGGAGTGCTCCGCGTTCATGCCCCCGACGTTGGCGATGTCCACGACCACGTAGAAGGCGTGGTCCGTGGGGTTTCGGCCGACGTGGGCGATGGCGCGCTCGAGCGTCGGTATCCGGTTGTCCCCCGCCTCGAGACCCGTCGGCCTTGATCGCGGTTCTGGCCGCCACCAATGAGGAACGCACGCGGATACCCGGACCCTTGGCATCTGACGGGCTCGAGGCGGACTCTGCTGGATCTTGAGCGGCGGCGCGCGATTGCCCTGCGTAGGCCAACACGACCTGTTTGCGCACTGCAATTTGGCTGGGGAAGCGGCTGCCCTCGGCACTCGCCGCGCCTACCTCGACGGCCCTATTGTTGATACGGGTTTCTATCCGGTTGCGCCTTCTCCCTCCACCCATCGCACGCGAGGGCCCCTCGTTCAGCACTCCCGCCAGCATTGCCGGGCTCGATGGGTCCGACGCTTGCCCAGCTCCCCGAGCTTGGGCCTCCTCTCGACGCGTGGTGCTCTGCGCCGCCGCGTTTGCCAGCAGGGCTTTTTCGGCCCGCCCCAGGACGGCACGAACCCCCTCTTGCTCTTGCCGCGCGCCGAGTGCGATCGCGTCGATTTGAGCCACGCCGAAATGAATGCCGGCCCCGCCGGCCCCCAGGTCGTTCGGATCCTTGGGGTAGGTTGCGGCTGAAAGCCCCTTGCGGCGGACGTAGTCCGCGATCGTGGCCTGAGCCTGCTCCATGGCGCCTCGAACGGCGCCCTGGTCGACCGTCTCGTCCGCATACACCACCACGCTGAAACGTGGCCCGCCCTGGCGGAACATCACCGCATGGGCTTGCAGACCGTCCAGCGCGTGGCCCACCACTCGCGCATAGGCAGCGAGGTGCTCATTCGCAGCGCTGGCGGACCCGGCCTGCTCGTTCAAGCCGCCCAGGTTGTGGATCTCGATCTCGACATAGAAGGCTCGGTTTTTCAGTGGTTGCTGACCCACCAGTTCCTGCGCGCGTTGAAGGGTGGCGATGCGGTCCTCTGGGCCGTGGAGGCCCATCACCGGCTCCCGTCGCGTGCCCCCCGAAAGTACGAAGAACTTGCGTGCGGTCCAGGCATGTAGCCCCGCGCCCTCGAGGAGCGCCGCCACGCGAAGCGCTCGCGGCGCGCTCGGGTGGCCGAACTCGCTCTTGAACCCAATCCACCTGAAGGGCTTCTCCTGCGACGGTAGCGAAGGGCTGTTGACCAGATTGCCGGGCGTCGCGTCCGCTGGACGCGAAGGTGGTCCGGTGAGCAGCGCTGCAACGAGCCCCGTCAGCAGCGCTCGATCTGGGATCGCGCGTCGCAGACGCCGCAAGGCTGGGAGCTTGGGACGACGAGACGTGGTCAAGGGAACCTGCGGCGCGGGTTTCGCGCGGAGACAAAGCACCTAGTACGTGGCACCTAGGCACCTAGGCACCTAAGCACCTAGCACGTAGCGTGCCGATGGTCGCTGACCCAGGGCGTTGCGGAAGCTAAGGCGATGCCGGTCGCGTGGCTCCGCGCGTCCGCTCTGCCGGCTGCCGCTGCAGCCTCCCACCTGACCCAAAACACGGCACTCAGCGCCGGGGACCGGGCCCCTCGGCCTCCGGGGGCGTTCCCTCGGGCGCCGTGTCGCCGCAGCCACCTCCGCCCAGCCGCGCCAGCTGCGCCGCGACTGCGGCCTCTTGGCCGCTGCCGCTCGGCTGGTAGAAGCGCCGTCCGAGCAGCGCGTCCGGTAGGTACTGCTGGGCGACGTGGTGGCCCGGGTAATCGTGCGGGTAGCGGTAGTCGCGGCCGTGGCCGGCGGCGCGGGCGAGCGCGGTCGGCGCGTTGCGCAGGTGCAGCGGCACGGGCAGCGGGCCGTGTTCGTGGACCGCCTCGCGCGCGCGGTCGTAGGTCGTCAGCGCGCTGTTGCTCTTGGGAGCCGTCGCCAAGTAAGTGCAGGTCTGCGTCAGCGGCAGCACGGCCTCGGGCAACCCCACCAGCCGCACCGCCCCGAGGCAGGCCATCGCCAGGCCGAGCGCCTGCGGGTCGGCGTTGCCGACGTCCTCGGCGGCGAAGATCACCATCCGGCGCACGACGAAAGTCGGGTCCTCGCCGGCCTCGATCATCCGCGCCATCCAGTAGACCGCCGCATCGGGATCGGAGCCGCGCAGGCTCTTGATGAAGGCGCTGACCACGCCGTAGTGCTGGTCGCCCTGCTTGTCGTGCAGCAGGGTCTTGCGCTGCAGCGCCAGCTCGGCCAGCTCGAGCGTGACCTCACCGCCCGGCCCGGCCAGGCTGGCGGCGATCTCGAGCGTGGTCAGCGCCCGCCGCGCGTCGCCGTCGGCCGTCTGGGCGACCGCCTCCAGCACCGTGTCGTCGCAGCGCGGCTGCAGCGCGCGCAGCTCCGCGTCGCTTTCCAGCGCGCGGCGCAGAATCGCCACCAGGTCGTCCTGCGCCAGCGCCTCCAGTCGCAGCACCCGCACCCGCGAGAGCAGCGCGGCGTTGACCTCGAAGGACGGGTTCTCCGTCGTGGCGCCGACCAGCACGACCGTGCCGGCCTCGACGTGCGGCAGCAGCGCGTCCTGCTGCGCCTTGTTGAAGCGGTGGATCTCGTCGATGAAGAGCACCGTGCGCTTGCCGTAGACATCGCGCTGCTCGGCGGCCTCGTCGACCGCGGCGCGCAGCTCCTTGACGCCGGCGCCGACGGCCGAGAGCGAGACGAAGCGGGCGCCGCTCTGCTCGGCGAGAATGCGGGCCAGCGTGGTCTTGCCGCTCCCGGGCGGGCCCCAGAGCACGAGCGAGGGCAAGCGCTCCTCGCCGGCCACCCGCTGCAGCAGGCGCCCGGGGCCCAGTAGATGCTCCTGGCCGAAGAACTCGTCCAGGCGCGTCGGGCGCATCCGCGCCGCCAGCGGTGCACCCCGTTGCTCGCGCTGAGCCTGGTGTTGGAAGAGGTCCATCGCTGTGCCCCGGAGCGTGCCCGAGAGCGCCCCGCGGCGTCAACGCCGGGCCCTTTGCCGGGCCCTTTGCCAGGTCGGTTACAGGTCGTGGCCATTTGCACCGAGGCGCCGGTCGACTACCCTCGCGCGGCGATGAGTACCGCCACCGAGCTCGAGCTGCGCTTCGTCGGCGGGACGATCGAGCTGCGCGGCGCGGCGCAGACGACGGCGCTGCCGCTGCCGCCGGCCTGTCGCTGGGATGCTCGCACGCGCTGCTTCCGCGCCCCCGCGCTGGCCTATGCCGCGCTGGTGCGCGCGCTGCGCCAGGCCGGGCAGGCCTACCGCGACGCGGCGCGGCGCTACGGCGTGCTCGAGGAGGGGCTGCAGGTGCGGCGCGTCCCGCGCCCCTTCCAGAGCGAGGCGCTGGCCGCCTGGTCCGCGGCCGAGGGGCGCGGGGTCGTGGCGCTGCCGACCGGCGCCGGCAAGAGCGACGTGGCGCTGCTGGCGATCGATGCGAGGCGGCGCGATGCGCTGGTGATCGCCCCGACTCTCGATCTGGTGGCGCAGTGGTACGACCTGCTGCGCACGCGCTTTCGCTGCGACGTGGGCGTGGTGGGCGGGGGCGAGTTCGTGCTCAAGCCGCTGACGGTCTCGACCTACGACTCGGCGCACCTGCACGCCGAGCACTTCGGCGCGCGCTTCGGCCTGGTCGTCTTCGACGAGTGCCACCACCTGCCCAGCGACGCCTATGCTCTGGCGGCGCGCTCGCTGCTGGCGCCCTATCGGCTCGGGCTCTCGGCCACCCCCGAACGCGCCGACGGGCGCCACGCGCTGCTCGCCGAGCTGGTCGGCCCGCAGGTCTATCGCCGCGACGTGGTCGACCTGGCCGGCGCCTACCTCGCCGAGTATCGCGTCGAGCAGATCCTCGTCGAGCTCACGGCCGACGAGCGCGCCGCCTACAACGAGGCGCGGCAGCTCTATCGCGAGTTCGTCGCGGCGGCCGGTCTACGCATGAGCAGCCCGGAGGGCTGGTCGCAGTTCGTGATGCGCTCCTCGCGCACGACCGAGGGGCGGCGGGCGATGGCGGCTTATCAGCGGCAGCGCCTGCTGGCCTTCGCGGCGCCCTCCAAGCTGGCCTATGTCGAGCACCTGCTGCACCACCACCGCCGCGACCGCGTGCTGCTCTTCACCGAGCGCAACGATGCCGCCTACGAGCTGTCGCGGCGCTTCCTGGTGCCGGTGATCACGCACCAGACCAAGGTCACCGAGCGCAGCGCGATCCTCGCCGCCTTCGCCGCCGGCACGACCCGCGCGCTGGCGACCTCGAAGGTGCTCAACGAGGGCGTCGACATCCCGGCGGCCAACGTCGCGATCGTGATCTCGGGCAGCGGCTCGGTGCGCGAGCACGTGCAGCGGCTCGGTCGCATCCTGCGGCAGAACGGCGACAAGCGGGCCGTGCTCTACGAGCTGGTGGCCAGCGGCACCTCCGAGGTGCTGACCAGCAGCCGGCGGAGGGAGCACGTTGCTTACCAGTGACCTGGTTCGCGTGCGGCGCCGCGCCGGCCGCATCAGCGTGTCGCCGCTGCGCCCGCCGGAGCGCGAGCGCTTGCTGGTGGCCGCGCAGCGCTTCGTTGCGCTGGCCCACGCGCACGTCGGCGAGACGCGCGGCGCCTTCACCGCGGCCTGCGACGAGGTCCCCGTCGAGCCGACCGACTACAAGCTGCTCAAGGGCCTGCGCAAGCTGCTCGAGGATCGCTGCACCTTCGAGCCTCGCGCGGCCGTCGATCCACCGGAGCTGCGACGCCAGGTCTTCGCCCATGCCGCGGCGGCGCGGGGCGCGCTCGGCGACCAGCAGCCCTTCGATCGTGCGGTGGTGCTGGCCGCTGCCGCCGAGGCCTGCGGGCTGACGCCGGCGCAGGTCGAGCAGTCGCTCTACGCCGATCGCGACGACCAGCATCTGTTCGTCGCCTTCGCCGCGCTCGAGGCCGCGGCGCTGGTCGAGCTCTACGAGCTGGCGCAGCAGCAAGCGGTGCTGCTCCGCGCGCTGCGCGTCACGGTCGAGCTGCGCTGCGCCGACGCGGCGGGTTATCGCGTGCTCTTCGGTCGGCTGAAGTTTCTGCGCCTGCTCTACCGGCTCGAGGCCCTGGCCGATGGGCGCTACCGCCTCGAGGTCGACGGGCCCTTCAGCCTCTTTCAGGAGGTGACCCGCTACGGGCTGCAGCTCGCGCTGCTCTTGCGCGCGCTGCGCGGTGCCGGCCAGTGGCGGCTGAGCGCGGACGTGCGTTGGGACAAGGATGCCGCGCCGCTGCGCTTCGAGCTCGAGAGCAGCGAGGCCCAGGCGCCCGCGCTCGCGCCGCCGCCGCCGGACGAGGTGGCGCGCCTGCTGGAGGACTTCCCGCGCCTGGGGAGCGCGTGGCGCGCCGCGCTGGCCCACGAGCTGCTCGATCTGCCGGGCGTCGGCCTCTGCGTGCCCGATCTCGTCTTCACGCACGGCCCGAGCGGCCGGCGCGTCTTCCTCGAGGTGCTCGGTTTCTGGAGCCGCGAGGCGGTGTGGCGCCGCGTCGACCTGGTGCGCGGCGGCCTCGCCCAGCCGATCCTCTTCGCCGTCAGCAAGCGCCTGCGCGTCAGCGAGCAGGCCCTCGACGCCGACCTGCCGGGGCAGCTCCTGGTCTACGCCGGCGTGATCAAGGCGCGCGCCATCGCCGAGCGCCTGGCGCTCTACGAGGCGGGCGGTACGAGCGCCCGCGGGCAGCTGGTTCATGGGGTGATGGGGCGGCTCGAGAGCGTGCCGTTCGCGTGGTGCGCCCCTTCGCGCCTGATGCCGGCCCTGTACCGACGCGGTCGAGGCCCTGAATCCGACCGACCACCCCTCCCCTCGCTCCAGGGATCACGGGTTCTCCGGGCCGCAAGCAGCGCCCTAGGCACCGGGCCAACGGTCGCGCCAGGCGACCTCTCGGGACCTTGGGCGGACCGCCGGGGTCTGGCGTCTGGTGAGGCTGTCGCCAGTGACGATCTCACGGCCCCGTCGTCAGGGGAGATGGCCCGTGATGGCTGAGACGGGGGGCTCCAGGGCGGCCGGGCGGCACGACCAGGGAGGTATCCAGGCCGCCGACGTCTCGATGCGGAAGGCGGGGCCCGGGCGCCGCCCGCCCGGCGGCGGGACCGCCGGCCCCCCCGGGGGCCGGCCCCTTCGGGGGGGGGCCCCCCGTGGTGGTCGGGGGGGCCCGGGGGGGGGCGCGGGGGGCGCGGGCGCCCCGGGCGCCGGGGGGGGAGGGGGGGGGGGCGGGGGGGGAGGGGGGCGGCGCCCGCCCGCCCCCCCAACTCGGCCAGTGCCGCCGAACCGAGGGCGAGCCGGGCCCGGGGTTCTCGCGCTCTCCCCGTTGCCTGGCCGGCGCGCCCGTGCGTCGCGGAAGGCCCCGCTAAGAACCGCTCCCACCAACAGCGCCACGCACCACCTACCACGCCCGCTCATGTCCCGCTCCACCGTGTGACGAAGCTCCACCTCGCGAGGAACTCGGGCGTCCGCGCGAGCCGGGCCTCGACGCACGCCGTCAGGTCCTGCGCCAAGCCGGCAGGGCAACACGCTGCAGGCGCCCCTGTCAAGGTCGCGGCGATCCGCGGGTCGCTCTGGCGGCTCTGTGGCTCTTGCTCCGCTTGACATTGCCCTTGGCCTCCGTTAGTAGCGCTGCAGCGGGAGTCTGCCCGACGGCTGTAATGGCCGGGTGGGCCTTGGCCGGGTGCATCGCGGCGGCGTCCCGGAGGACCGAAAGAGGATCTCATTATGGTGAAGCTTCGTCTGACGCGTGCGGGTGCCAAGAAGCACCCGATCTACCATGTGGTGGCCACCGATTCGCGCAGCCCGCGCAACGGTCGGTTCATCGAGCGCCTGGGCTTCTACGACCCCGGCCAGGAGCCGGTGGCCATTCGCCTGGACGAGCTGCGCGTGCAGCACTGGCTGGGCGTGGGCGCTCAGCCGACCGAGACGGTCAAGCGGCTGATCTCGACCTTCCGTCGGGCCCAGCCCGCGGCCTGATCGCGGCGTCCGAGCGTAGCGCGCGCCCGGCCCGCGCTGCGCGACCCCCGTCCCCCTCGGCGCAGCCCGGCGCCTCCCTCGCCCCGGCTCGGCGCGGTGGGGGCCCGTGGCGGCCCCGTGGCGCCGCGGCGGGGGTGGCGGTCAAACTGGCAGGGGCCCTCGAATTGTCGGGCCGGCGCTCCCCTGGGGGCACGCGGCTCGCGTGCCGGCATCGTGGCGTCGATGAATCCACCGTCCAGGGACGCTGCGGAGGTTGACCATGAGCGACAACAGCGGTTCGATGCGAGAGCTGGTGGCCTTCATCGCCAAGACCCTGGTCGATCGACCCGACGAGGTCGACGTCCGCGAGGTCGAGGGCGATCAAGGCTCGGTGATCGAGCTCAAGGTGGCCGAGGAGGATCTCGGCAAGGTGATCGGCAAGCAGGGTCGCACGGCGCGCGCGCTGCGGACGATCCTCACCGCGGCCTCGACCAAGCTGCGCAAGCGCGCCTTGCTCGAGATCATCGAGTAGCGCGCCTCGCGCGGACACCCGCCGGGGCCGTGATGCAAGAACCGATGCCCCCCTTCGCCCCGAACGATGCGCTCAGCGATGCGATCGAGATCGGTCGCGTCGGACGCCCGCACGGCCTGCGCGGAGCGGTCGTCGTTCAGCTCCACGATCCGCGCTCGACGGCCCTCGAGCACGCCGCGTCCCATGAGCTCGCGCTGCGCCTGCCGGACGGGGCGCTGCGAGCGGGGCTGCGCGTGATCGGGCGCGCCGGGGCCGCGGGCAGGATCGTGGCGATCGAGGGCGTGGCGCGGCGTGAGCAGGCCGAGGCGCTGCGGGGCGCCGCGCTCTGGGTGGCGCGCACGGCGCTGGCCCTGGCCCCCGGGGAGGTGCTCTTCGTCGACCTCGTCGGCTGTCGGGTCTTCGAGGGGCCCGTGGACTACGGCGAGGTGGTCGAGGTCTTCGAGGCCGGCGCCGCGCCGGTGCTGGTGGTGCGTCAGGGCGAGGAGGAACGGATGATCCCCTTCGCCGATGGCGCGGTCGGCACGGTCGACGTACACGCCAAGCGCATCGAGCTTCGTGACGCCGATCAGTGGCCCGCGCAGCCGGCCCAGGATCCGGCGCTGGGTCGGCCCTGGCGCAGCGGCGAGCGTTGAGCCCGGTGCGCTTCTCCGTCGTCACGCTCTTTCCGGAGCTCTTCCGCTCCTGGCTCGAGGGCGCCCTGCTGGGCAAGGCGCTGGCGGCCGGTCTGGTCGAGGTCCGCTTCGTCGATCCGCGCGCCTTCACCCACGATCGGCACCAGACCGTCGACGACACGCCCTACGGCGGCGGCGAGGGGATGGTGCTCAAGGCGGAGCCCTTCGTCGCGGGGATCGAGGCCGCGGCGGCCGCGATCCCAGAGTGTGTGGCCCACCGCGTGTTGCTCTCGCCGCAGGGCCAGCGCCTGACCCAGGGCCGGCTGCAGGCCTTGGCCGCGCGGTCGCACCTGATCCTGGTGTGCGGCCGCTACGAGGGCTTCGACGAGCGGATCCGCGCCAGCGTCGACGAGGAGCTCTCGTTGGGCGACTTCGTGCTCAATGGCGGCGAGGTGGCGGCGATGGCGGTGATCGACGGTCTTTCGCGCTTGGTGCCCGGTGTGATCGGCAACAGCGCCTCGCTGCAGACCGAGTCGCATGCCGCGGGCCTGCTCGAGCACCCGCAGTACACGCGCCCGCGCGAGTTTCGTGGCCAGGCCGTGCCCGAGGTGCTGCTCAGCGGGGACCACGAGCGCATTCGCCGCTGGCGAAGCCAGCAGATGCTGCTGCGGACCCGCGAGCGCCGCCCGGATCTCTGGGCCGGCTTCACCCCGGACGCGGAGCAGCGCGCCCTGCTGGCGGCGGCCGACGCCGAGGCAGCGGCCGCTGGCGACGCGCGTTCGCCCGCAGCGACGGGTGCGCCCCCTGGCGTGGCAGCGGCGGCGGCGCTCGGACCGGTCTCGATCGCCCTGCTGCACCACCCCGTCCACGACCGTGACGGCCAGGTGGTGACGACGGCGCTGACGAACCTCGACCTGCATGACATCGCGCGCTCGGCGCGGACCTACGGGCTCGAGCGCTATTTCGTGGTGACGCCGCTGACGAGCCAGCAGGAGCTGGTGGGGCGCATCCTCGGCCACTGGCGCACGGGCCATGGCGCCAACACCCACGCGAGCCGGGCCGAGGCCCTGGCCCAGGTCGAGGTGGCCGCCGACCTGGACGCCGTGATCGCGGCGATTACTGCCCGCTGGGGTCGCTCGCCGCTGGTGGTCGCGACGACCGCGGCCCGACGCCTGGGGCAGGTCGACGAGGCCGCGCTGCGTCGACGCTGGGAGCCCGGCCAACCGCTGCTGCTGCTGCTCGGCACGGGCTGGGGCCTGACCGGTGAGCTGCTCGATCGGGCGGACGCCGTGTTGCTGCCGCTCTGCGGGCCCACGGACTACAACCACCTATCGGTGCGCAGCGCCGCGGCGATCTTACTTGACAGGCTCTTCGGTCTGCGCCAAGAGCATGGGCCGCCGGCCTAGTCCCGACGAGCAAGGGCGCATGCCTTTGCCGGGGCCGCCGTGTTGCGAGGACGGGCCGCCGTCCAAAGTGAGGAGCAGCCGACATGAGCAGCCTTAGTCCAATCATCGCGGAGCTCGAAGCGCGTGTGGCGCCGCCCGAGCATCCAGAGTTTCGCGTCGGGGACACCGTCCGCGTGCATGTGCGCATCGTCGAGGGTCAGCGCGAGCGCGTGCAGGCCTTCGAGGGCGTCGTCATCCGCCGACGGCGCGCGGGCAGCCGCGGGACCTTCACGGTGCGTAAGATCTCCTACGGCGTCGGCGTCGAGCGCACCTTCCCGTCGTGGTCGCCCCGCCTCGAACGCATCGAGGTGGTGCAGCGCGGCCTCGTGCGCCGCAGTCGGCTGTTCTACCTGCGCGAGCGCGTCGGCAAGGCCGCCCGCATCCGCGCCCGCGTCGATACGGGACGCGGTGCCGGGGGACAGGGTGCTGGAGGACAGGGTGCTGGGGGACAGGGTGCCGGGGGACAGGGTGCTCCCGCCCCGGCCGCGGCGACCGGCGCCGCTCCCGCTGCCACCCCCGCCGCGACGTAGACCTGGGATCCTGCTCCGGGGCGGGCTTGGAGCGCAGGATGGGCCCGAGCCAGTCGGAAGGCCGGCGCGGTGAGCAGCTGGCTGCGGCGTATCTCGAGCGCCGCGGCTATCGCCTGATCGAACGCAACTACCGCATCGCGCAAGGCGAGATCGACCTCGTGGCCGAGGATGGCCCGGTGCTGTGCTTCGTCGAGGTGCGCAGCCGGCGCCACGCCGAGCTGGGTCATCCGCTGGAGACGATCGGTCCGCGCAAACAGGCCCGGTTGATCCGCGCCGCACGCCACTACCTGGCCCGCCACGACCTCGCACAGGGGGAGCAGGCCGAGCGGACGGTGCGCTTCGATGTCGTCTCGATCGTCTACGAGCCCGAGTTCGAGTTACGCCTGGTCCAGGGCGCCTTCGAGGTCGGCACGCATTGGTGGTGAGATCCGCGGGGTGCGACGGAGCGAGGTGAGCGGCTGCTGCCGGAGGCGGCCCCGCTCGGAGGGCCTCAGCTCGAGCTCAGAACGACGTGCAGCGCCGCTCGCTCTGGGTCCGCTGGCAAATCTCGTCCTGCGGGTCGCTCTGGAGCTCCTCGACCGAGAGGTCGTCCTTGCAGACGCAGAGCTTGCAGCAGTCGAGGCCCGGATAGACCTTGACCCCGCCGACCCGGCAGGCGAAGCCCTGGCGGCAGTTGGGGCCCTGGCCCGGGCAGTCCCCGTCCCCCTTGCAGAGCTTGGTGCAGCGCGGGATGGGCGTCGCCGCGCTCTTGCGCAGCGCGCAGATGCGCGAGCGGCACTCCAGCGCATAGCTCAGGCTGAAGGTGCCCTGCTCCTCAGGTTGCCCGCTGCCTCCGGGATCCACTTCACCGCTCGGACAGCGGATGCCGACGTCCCCGTCGTCGCAGCCGCTCGTCACGGCGATGGCCGTGAGCAAGGTCGCCATCAGCGAAAGACGGGCCAGGGAGAGACCGCGCAGGCTCAGGGTCATGAAGCAGGCTCCTAAAGACCCCGGCACTCTCGCACCGGAAGCCGCGCGGCGTCAAGAACGGCGACCTGTTAACCGTTGATTTCCTTGCCTCTGCCGCTCGCGCGGTGCTACCGTCGCCGCTTGTTCACGCACCGCATCAGCGTCGTTCGGGGACGAGCGATGACGCGGTGGTGGGCGCGCCTCGGGCGCGGCGGTGCGGCCCCCTCGGGGGGCCACGGGTGCGCGGCATGCGGGATCGCTGTGCGCCATTCCGCCCGGGGGCATGGATCGGCCGGGGAACGCCGACAGACGCAACGCCGGTGCGCCGTGGACAGCAGCCAGTGGGCAGTAGCCGTTGGACAGCAGCCAGTGGACACCAGATAGGGGCCAAGGATGCACCTTCCTCTTTTAGTGAGACGCAGACGGCCGCTTCTTGCGCGACCCGTTCTTGCGCGACCCGTTCTTGCGCGACCCGTTCTTGCGCGACCCTGCCAGGTTTCGGCGGCGCTCGACGGCGGCGCTCGGCGCCCGTGCGGGTCGACGCGGCCGGTCGTTTGGAGCCTGCTGGGGGCCGCCCTCGCGCTCTGGGTCCACCCGGGCGCCGTGGCGGAAGCGCGGCCGGAAGCGGCCGTGGTCGAGGACGGCGAGTCGGCGGGCGGCGACGCGGGTGAGATGGAGTTCGCCCCGGAAACCGTCGAAAAGAGCGGGCCGCCGTCCAAGACCCTCGTTCGGGCGCTGGACCTCTACAAGGGCGGCGATTACTACGGTGCGAGCATCGACCTCTATCAGGTGGTCGAGGGCAAGAGCGGCGACGGCGAGCTCCATCGGCAGCGGGCCGAGTTCACGATGGGCAAGACCCTGCACCATCTGGGCTTGCATTCGGCGGCCCTCGCCTACTTCGACCGGGTGATCCAGAAGGGCGAGGCGCATCCCTTCTTCGGCGAGACGCTCAAGTGGCTGGCCGCCTTGAGTCAGAGCCTCCCGGAGGCGGTCGTCGCCGAGCGCCTCGGCAAGTACAAGGCCAAGGACCTCGACCAGCCGGTCCTCGGCCGCTTGCGCGGCGAGCTGCTCTATCTGCTCGGCCGCTACCACTACGGCAAGCAGGGGGTCGAGCAGGCGGTGGCGCTCTTCGGGGCGGTGCCACGGGGCACGCGCATCTATGCGCGCGCCAAGTTCATGCAGGGCATCAGCTTCGTCCGGCTAGGGCGGGGATCCGAGGCGGCGGCGGCCTTCAAGGACGTGTTGCGCGTGGCGCGCGAAGCGCCGGCCACGTCCGAGATCCAGCGCTTCGAGCAGATGGCGTTGCTGGCGCTGGCCCGGGTCTTCTACTCGACGCGCCAGTTCGAGCTCAGCATCAAATACTACGAGCGCATCGATGAGCAGAGCGAAGACTGGCCCACGGCCCTCTTCGAGTCGAGTTGGGCGCACTTCATGCGCAACGACTTTTCCAAGGCCCTGGGCAATATCCACACGCTCAACGCGCCCTACTTCGAGAACGCGGCGTTTCCCGAATCCCAGGTGCTGAGGGCCGTCGTCTACTGGAAGAACTGCCTCTACGATCAGGCCGAGGTGGCGATCGAGGACTTCAGCCGGCGCTACCCCGCGCTGCAGAGTCAGGTCGCGGCGCTGCTCAAGCGTTACAACGACCCGGCGGAGATGTACCAGCAGCTGATCAAGCTGCGCGGCGAGGCGGGTGGCCTGAGCCCGGAGCTGCGCCGCCTGGTGCTGGCCGCCCTCGGTGACCAGCAGGTGCGGTCGGCTCTGGTCTACGTCGATGAGCTCGCGCGCGAGCTGAAGCAGATCGACGGCGCCGAGGCCGAGTGGAAGACCTCGGCGGTCGCGGGCGTGATCGTGCAAGACGTGGCCCTGCAGAGGTCCTTCGCGGAAAACGCGGCCGGCGAGTTGGCCCAGCGTCGACTCCAGCGCTATGCGGCGGAGATCAACGAGCTGCAGAAGCAGGCGCTCAAGGTCCAGTACGAGATCATCAACGGCCGCAAGAACACGCTCGAGACCGAGCTGCGCGCCGAGCAGGTCGCCCAATCCGCGCGTGCGGCGCGACCGATCGCCGTCGACGACGAGCACCACTTCTGGCCCTTCGACGGCGAGTATTGGCGCGACGAGCTCGGCTACTACCGGGTCAAGGTCGCTTCGATGTGTGGGCGTTGATGGCCACGGCAGCAGTTCGTCGCGCGGCGCAGGCCGGCGGGGTCGCGGGCGGCGCGTGCGCCACCTCGGGCGAGAGGGCAAGGACGATGCAGCGACGCGGGCGCAGAGCAGCAGCATGGGTCGGCGGGCGGGCCGCGTTGGTCACGCTGTGGGTGGCCGCGGCGGGGGCGGCGCAGGCCGGGCCGCGTTACCAGAAGAAAGAGGTCAAAGTGGTCGCCGGCGAGCGCCGCTTCACGGCAGCCGAGCGCCCGTCCGAGCAGACCGCGGCGCCCGCGCTGGCGGCCGAGGCCTTCAGGCGCGCCGTGCAGTCGAAGGTCGCCCGGCTCAACGACGCCGCCATCGCCACCCTCCGGCAGCTGATCAAGGTCACCGACGACGGTGATGCCGAGAAGCCGGATTACTTCTTCCGCCTCGCCGAGCACTTTCGCGACAAGAAGGGCGAGTACATGTTCCGTGCGCGCGAGCTCGACGAGCGCATCTTCGTCGCCTCGACGCCGCGGGAGAAGGAGCAGCTCAAGGCGCGACAGAAGCAATACGAGAAG
Organism: Pseudomonadota bacterium; assembly: GCA_016702545.1. GTDB lineage: Bacteria > Myxococcota_A > Polyangia > JADJTL01. The sequence continues at coordinate 14,540 of JADJDT010000043.1, forward strand.
CTCGAGCAGGAGTGGATGCTCGGCGCGATCAAACTCTATTTGACGTTGGCGAACACCCCCGCCTACGCCAAGTACGCGCGGATGGACGAGGTGCTCTTCAACCTCGCCGATATGCTCAATCAGGCCAAGCGCAACGATCGAGCCCGGGTCTTCTTCGGCGAGCTGATTCGCAACTACCCGCAGAGCCGCTACATCCCGGACGCCTATCTCTCCTTCGCCGAGCACTACTTCAACGAAGGAGAGGTCGAAGAGGCGTTGGGCCGCTACAAGCAGGTCGCGCGCTACAAGGACTCGGCCCTCTACGGCTATGCGATCTACAAGCAGGCCTGGTGCTGGATCAACCTCAACGATCCGCGGCAGGCGCTCGAGCTGTTCCTGCGGGTCATTCGCGAGGGCACCCAGTTCGCCGGCACGGCGAAGAGCAAGCTGATGCTCGTGCGGGAGGCCAAGAAGGACCTGGTCCGCGCCTACGCCTTGGTCGGCACGCCCGAGCGCGCCTGGCCCTTCTTCCAGCGTGTGGGCGGTGACGCTGCGCCGATGATGCTCGAACGCCTGGGAGAGATCTATTACGACCAGGGCAAGTTCAGCCCCTCGATCACGATCTTCAAGCAGCTAATCGCGCTGCAGCCGCAGAGCGCGAGCCTTTGCGTTTGGCAACACAACATCGTGCGGTCGGCGCTCTCGGGGTTGGGCAAGGCTGAGCAGGTGGTCGAGGTGCGGCGCCTCGCGGCGGTGTACGAGCTGTTGCGCCGCCAGGGCCAGTTGGGGGCCGCCGTGGTCGGGCAGTGCCGCGAGCGGGCCGCCGGAACACTGCGCGAGTTGGCGACGCTCTGGCACAACGAGGCGCAGAAGACGCTGAACAACGACACCTATGCCCTGGCGGAGCAGCTCTACAAGCAGTACCTCGCCAGCTTCCCGCAGGAGAAGGACCACTATGCGATGGCGTTCTTCTACGCCGAGCTGCTGTTCAAGCTCGAGCGCTGGGAGCAGGCCGCCGAGGCCTATACCGTCGTCGTGGGGTTGGAGCCGCGCGGCCGCTACCTGAAGGAGTCGGCCTACGCGGCCGTGATCTCCTGGAAGAACGCGCTCAACGTCGCCGAAGAGGTGAAGGACCGCGAGACGGTCGCGCCGGGCGAGAAGTTCAAGCCGCGTCCGATTCCTGCCAACCAGCAAAAGATGCTGGTGGCCTTCGACACCTATCTCAAGCACGTGCCCGATGCGCCCGAGCGGCCGGCGATCCTTTATCGCAAGGCGCGCACCTACTACGAGCACAACCACTTCGACGAGGCGGTCGACGGCTTCGCCAAGGTGCTGGAGCAGTACCCGGGCCACGAGCTGGCGGTGTACTCGGCGAACCTGCTGCTCGACTCCCTGAACATCCTCAAGCGCTACGACGAGATCGCGGAATGGGTCGAGCGCATGAACAAAATGCCGAAGCTCGCCAAGGGCGAGCTCGCCGAGACGCTGGCGCGGATTCGGCGCGAGATCAAACGCAAGCAGCTCGAGGACTACCAGGAGCGGGGCCGCTATCGGCAGTGCGGCGAGGGCTACGCGCAGCTCGCCAGCGACTACCCTGACGACGCCCGCTGGTCCGAGCTGGCCTTCAACGCCGCGCTCTGCTTCGAGGCCGCCAAGCTGATCGGCCAGGCGATCAGCATTCGCCAGAAGCTGATCGAGGTGGCGCCCAAGGACCCGCTGGCGCAGCGAGCGATGTACATGATCGGCGCGAACTTCCACGCCCTCGCCTGGTACAGCCGGGCGGCCGAGTGGTACGAGCGCTTCGCCGAGCAGTTCCCGGGCGAGAAAGAGGCGCCTGAGGCCCTGCAGAACGCGATCGTCTTCCGCCTCGGCCGGGCCGAGTACGAGCTGGCCCAGAAGGACATCGAGTTCTTCGCCAAGACCTACGGCAAGCGGCCGCAATTCGCGGCGCGCACGGCGCAGGTCGTCTTCTCGCTCGGCCAGCGCTTCGAGCAGCGCAACGACGTCGAGGGCGTGATCAAATACTACAGCGACTACCTGCGCGACTGGGGTCGCTACGGCGGCGTAGACCGGCAGATCGTGGCGCACGCGAAGATCGGCCGAGCGCTGTGGCGGGCCTCTTGCCCCGTCGAGGGGCTGAATGGCGCCTGCATCAAGCTGGAGCGCGTCCGCTCCAAGCGCACCGTGCGCAAGGCCGGCGGCAAGGAGCGCAGCCTCGAGCTGCGCAAGCAATGCGGGCCCGAGACCAAGAACCGCATCACGGTGCTCGAGCGCAACGGCGCCAAGGTCCGTCAGGCCCAGGCGCACCTGGCCGAGGCCTTGTCTTTGGCGCGGAAGGCTGGCAACGCCCGCGCGGTGACGGACACCGACCAAGAGGAGGCCGGGCGCCGCGATCAAGCGATGCGGCACGCGCTCGCCGAGGCGCGCTTTCTGCAGGCTGAGGCCCAGTTGGAGGCCTTCCTGGCGCTGGAGTTCCCGACGGATCTCGACTTCTCCGAGAGCGACGCGCGCCGCAAACAGGCCTCGCTGCGCGCCTTCCGCAAGTACCTCGACACCAAAGGCAAGCTGCTGGAGCGGGCGCGCCAGAGCTACCAGGAGACGATTCAATTGCGAGAGTCCGACCTGGCGATCGCCGCGGCGGCCCGGATCGGTCAGCTCTTTCAGAACTTCGCCGACGCGCTCTACACCGCGCCGGTGCCGAAGCCCGCGATCCCGCCGGCGCTGCGCTCGGGTGCGGCGCGGGAGGAGTTTCTCACCGCCTTCTCCGACGCCTACTGCGACACGCTCGAGGACAAGGCCCGCCCGCTGGAGGAGAAGGCCGTGCAGGGCCTGGATGCCTGTCTGACCAAGTCCACGGAACTCTCCTGGTACAACGAGTGGTCGCAGCTCTGCGAGCAGGAGCTGAACCAGATCAAGCCGGCCGAGTACCCGATGGCATCCGAAGTGCGCCCCGAGCCCGGCTATCTCTCCGCCAGCACGGACCGCGCCGGCGTGATCACGGCGATACGGTAGGAGTCGACGGATGAGGCTGGCAACCAAGAGAAGGTCGAGCGTTGTGGGGGTGCTGCTGCTGTCGGGCGCGAGCGCCTGTGGGCCGACGCGGCCTGCGCCGCAGCACCCGGTGACGATCGCGCCGCGCCCCGTCGCGGTGGCGCCCGCGGTGGCGCCGGTGCGTCGGTCGAAGGCAGAGGAGGCCGGCCGGGTGGCCTTCCTCGCCGTGGCGAAGGACTACAGCGCCGCGGCCCGGCCGCTCGATCGCCAGCGCTGTGGCGAGCTGGCCGAGCGCTTCGCCGCGGTCTACACGCAGCACAAGCTGGTCGAGGCGCGCTTCAACGTCGCCGCGCTCTGGGACGAGTGCGGTGACGTGGCGCGCGCCGATCAGCTCTACCGTGAGTTGCTCCAGGCCCACCCGGGCTATGGCCCGGCGCTCAACAACCGCGGTCGCGCGGCGCTCTTGGCGGGGCGGCGGGCCGAGGCCGTTGATCTGTTTCGCCAGGCGATGACGGCGGGCAGCTCCGATGGCTACGTCAACGTGGCGCTGCTGCAGCGCGAGCGGGCGCTGGCCGGCGACGAGGGGGCGCTGCGTGAGGCCGTGGACAACATCCACCGCGCCCTGGCCGTCGATTCGTACAATATCCAGGCCTACGACGCGTTGGCCACGCTGGTCTTCGATCGGGCCAAGACCAGCGCCGACCTCGAGACGGCGCGCCTGATCTGCGTCCAGGCGGCCAAGCAGCGGCCTGATTACGCACCGGTGTACAACGTGCTCGGCTTGGTGCTGCTGCGCATGAACGAGGTCACCCGCGCCCTGCGGCAGTTTCGACAAGCCGTCGAGCTCGACGATCGCTTCACCGAAGCGCACATGAACATCGGGGCGATCACGCTCGGCTTCCGCGACTACAAGACCGCTGAGCAGTCCTTCGCGAAGGTGCTCGCCCTCAGCCCGGACGCTGCCACCAAGTTCCAGGCGACGATCGGGCTCGGGGTCGCCTACCGCGGTCAGCGGCGCTTCGATCAGGCCCTGGCGCAGTATCGCGCGGCCGAGGCCCTCGATGGCAGTCAGCCGGCGGTGGCGTTCAACATCGGCGTGCTGCTCCAAGACTACCTCTTCGATGCCGGCAATCCGAGCAAGGCGGTGGAGCAGCTACGCCAGGCCATGACGCTGCTGCGGCGTTTCGCCGCGTCGTCGTCGTCGGACGCCAGAAAGCGGGCGGATGCCGAGCGGCGGATCAAGAATATCGAAGAGCTGCTGCCGATGCTGGAAGAGCAGCAGCGACTGCAGGGTCCGGCGCAGAAGGCGCCCTAGGATTGGTGGGTTGGGGCTGATGGGTTGGGCGGCCCGGTTACCGACAAATGGTGAGCGCTCGGTGGCTGACTGCTATAGTTACCTGCCGAGGGGACATCAGAGGGGGTAGGCGCATGCGAAGGCCACGGCTGCGAGTGGGTTTGATCCCGGGCGGTTCGATCCCGGGCGGTTTGATCCTGGGCGGTTTGATCCTGGCTGTGGGGCTTTCGCTCGCGGCGCCGACGGTGGCGGCGCCGCCGCCGAAGGGTGCGCCGAAGAGCGCGGCGAAGGGCGCGCCGAAGGGCGACCCGCAGTACAAGAAGGAGACGCGCTACGACTTCGACGACGACCTTGTCGAAGGCGAGCTGCAGCGGCCCGACGACGAGCTGATCGAAGGCTCGCGGCGCACCAAGCACTCGAGCTTGATCAAGATCCGCGAGCATTTCATTCCTGAGCTGCTCAAGTCCGCCGAGGACCTGTAGCGCCGAGCCACGGCCCGGAGTGTGACGATGGCAACCGAACTTCCCCTGACCTTCGAGATCGAGCGGCCTGGTGCGGCGACACGCGAGGAGCGCCTGCTGGTCAGCGTGCCCGGAGCCGTGAAGATCGGCACGCTCGAGTCGTCACAGCTCCGGCTGGACGATGACCAGGTCTCCCGCATGCATGCGGTGATCGAGGTCAATGGCCCGCGCGACCTGCAGCTGATGGATCTCGGTAGTGGCAGCGGGACGCTGTTGCGCGGCGTGCGGGTGACCAAGGTCAAGCTAGAGGACGGGTTCGAGTTCACGCTCGGTAGCACCAGGATCAGGCTGCGGATCGGCGCGCCGCAGCCGATGGCGAGCACCTCGCCCGCGACGACGCCTGCGCCGCTGACGCTGCAGCCGTTGAGCCCCGGGTTGCAGCTGCCGCAGGGCTATGCCGCCGCGGCCGCGCCAGCGGTGGGCGCACCGGCGAGCGGCGAGGCGGGGGCCTGGGCCGCAGGGGGAGGACGGTCGGAGCAGCCCGACGGCGCACGGGCCGTGGAGGTCACGACGATGTTCGAGGAGACCGTCCTCGGCGTGCGTCACCTCGACAACCCGGCCGGTGGGCGTCCGACGACCGCGACGCAGGCCGTGATCGCGGTCGGAGCGCTGCTGGCGCTGGCTGCGATCGCGGTGGCGGCGGCGGGGCAGGGAGGCTTGGGGGCGCTGCTGCTGCCGCTCGGGGTGGCCGTGGGCCTCTATGGGCTGATCCGCCTCGAGGACGATCGTCGCTCGCCCGATTTCACGCTGGGCTCGGTGGCGGGCGCGGACGTCAACCTCGTCGATGCGGCGGTGCCCGCCGAGCGGTTCCCGCTGGTGCGGTCGGACGGCCGCGACTACGCGCTGCTCTTCACCGCGCAAATGGGCGGTGACGTGACGATTGGCAGTCAACGCTTCGAGCTCAGCCGCCTGGCGGGCAGCGCTCAGGTGCGGCCCGCGCCCGAGTATGGGGCCAGCTTTGCGTACCCCATCCCGTCGGAGGCGCGGATCAAGATCGATATCGGTGCGACCACGTTCTTGATCAACTCCGTCGCGCCCGCGCGACGGTTGGCGAGCCCCTTTGGCCAGCAGCTCGACTGGCTGCCGACCTTCGGGGTCTCGGCGGCGGCTCACTTGCTGCTGCTCTTCCTCGTCTTTGCCGTGCCGCCCGACGCCAAGGCGCTGTCGCTCGACCTCTTCGACGCCGACAACGAGTTGGTCAAGTACCTGATCAAGGGTGCCGACCGTAAGGACGAGGAGGTGCCGGAGTGGCTCAAGGCCAAGAAGGGCCCTCAGGACGCCGGCGGCAAGGGCCAGCGCCACAAGGGTGACGAAGGCAAGATGGGCAGCAAGACCTCGAAGAACCGGCAGGGTCTCTACGGCCTCAAGGGTCCCAAGGACAATCCGGACCCGCACCTGGCGCGCGAGTTGGCGGAGCGCCAGGCGCAGACGGCTGGCGTGCTCGGGCTGCTCGGCTCGCCCTCAGGCAGCCACCTGGCCTCGATCTTCGGCCGCGACACCGCGCTCGGTACCGACGCCGAGGACGTGATGGGCGGCCTGATCGGTGACCAACTGGGGGAGGCCTACGGGGCGGGCGGACTGGGTCTCGTGGGCTCGGGCCGCGGCGGCGGTGGGACCGGCGAGGGAACGATCGGGCTCGGTTCGCTGGGGACGATCGGCAAGGGCGGTGGGGGCGGCGAGGGTGCCGGTTATGGTACGGGCGCCGCGCGACTCGCGGGTCGCACGGCCTCGGTGCCCGTCGTCCAGGCGGGGCAGGCCGAGGTCCGCGGAGCGCTCGACAAGGAGATCATCCGCCGCGTCATTCGCCGGCACATCAACGAGGTCAAGTTCTGCTACAGCCAGGCGCTGCAAACGAACGAGGAGCTCGGCGGACGCGTCGTCATCGAGTTCACGATCGCGGCCAATGGCATGGTCGTGGCGTCGAAGGTGCAGGCGTCGACCGTCGGCAACGCCCGCGTCGATCAGTGCATCGCCGACGCGGTGCGGCGCTGGGCCTTCCCCAAGCCCAAGGGCGGCGGCATCGTGATCGTCTCGTATCCCTTCGTGCTGCAGGTGGCGGGTGGTTGAACGGTCGCCCGCGGCCCCGCGCATGTCGCGCGTCGTAACCGCCAACATCGAGTCCGGTGGCCGTGTCGTGGCCCGGCGGAGGCCTCTCGTGAGCACTGAATGTGAAGGATGGAGAACGAGGAGCTGGGCGGCTCCGCTGGCGCTGCTGGGCTTGGTGCTCGCGACCTCCTGCGGGCGGCTGAGCTGCAGTCCGCAGCGGCACCGGGCGATAGCGCAGGTAAACGCGGGCGTGCGGGCCTTTGCCGACGGACAGCTCAGTGCGGCCCAGCGCGAGCTGGAGCAGGCCGTTGAACAGGATCCCACGCTGGCGATCGCCCTGGCTAATCTGGCCAAGGTCTACCAGCAGCTCGGTCGCTGGGAGCTGGCGCAGGCGCGGCTGACTCAGCTGGTGGCGCTCGAGCCCGGCAATGCGCGCGCCTTCTACGAGCTGGGCAAGTCGCTGCAGAAGCTCGAGCGCTATGAAGAAGCGCAGGCGGCGTACACGCGCGCCCTGCACCTCAGCCCGAATCTCTATGTGGCGCACTACGAGCTCGGCACGCTGCTCGAGGTGCTGGGGCAGCCCAAGGCCGCGGACGCGGCCTACCGCCGCGCGATTCAGATCAACCCGCGCTTCGAGAAGCCCTTCGTCAAGCTCGGGCGGCTGTACCTCAAGGAGGACTACGCCGAGCTGGCGATGCAGGTGCTGCAGGCGGGCGCGGCGGTCAACGACGCCAGCGCCGAGATCTACGACTTCCTCGGCCTGGCCTACCAGCAGCTCAAGCACCACGACCGCGCGATCGAGAGCTTCCGGAAGGCGCTCGAGCTCGAGCCCGACCGGCACGTCGCGCTCTTCAACCTCGGCATGGCCTACGCGGACGCCGACCGCCGCGCGCTGGCCGAGCAGACGCTGACGCGCTTCACCGAGCTGGCCGCGAGCAGTCGCGCGATCACCCCCGAGTACCGCAAGGCGGCGAGTGAGAAGATCGCAGAGCTCCACGAGGCGCAGCAGGGGGCACCCCAGCCGCCCGCCAAGTTGCAGTAAAACTGTAAGGGCTGACGCAGAGCTTCCGGCCGCCATGCGGTGGGCCTTCCCGCCCCCGGGGTGATCGCTGCGGGCGGCGGGTGCGAGCGCGGCAGGCGAGCGTGAGCCATTTTGCCCGGCGGCACCCGACCATGATATAAAGGCTGCCGATTCTGGGGCTGTTTCGCTGCGTTACGCGGGGGAAAGGCACCGAGCGGAGGATCCCTGCCGGGCAGGCGGCGGCGAGCGCGTTGGCTCGCGTCCGTCCGATTCGTCAGGGAGCGATCCGCATCCGCCGTCCACCTGCCCAGTCGCGCAGTGGGAGATGAATCGCCAAGCGGGATACGAACGGGAGAGCCATGAACGACATCAAGCGGCGCCTGCAGCGGTCGATGGATTGGTCCAGCCTGATCGACGAGCTCGAGGCGGAGGTGGAGCGAATCGAGGATCGCGAGGAGAAGTCGCGGCAGCTCTACGCGCTGGGGCAGGCCTGTGAGGACCGCTTTCTGCGCAAGGACAAGGCGATGGTCGCCTACCAGAAGGCGTTCAAGCTCCAGCCGCAGGACGTGCGTCCCTTGGCGCGTGCGCGCCAGATCTACCACGAGATGGGCAACCTGCGGATGGTCGCCAAGCTCTTCGAGTTCGAGCTCAAGGCCACCAGCGAGCCGCGCGAGCGCGCCCGCCGCCTGACCGACCTCGCGCTGGTCGAGATCGACCTCGGCCAGGCCGATGCGGCGCGCGTGCGCCTGGCGGAGGCGCAGGCGCTCGACCCGCAGACGGCGGGCCTGGACGAGGCGCTGCAGACGCTGGCGTTCGACGAGCAGACCTGGCAGCGCGAGGCCGATCGGCTGATCGACCACGCCGATGAGGCGACCGATCCGCGCCAGGCGGCGGGCTTCCTCGTCCGCGCGGCGCGAGTCTACGCGCTGCAGTCCCCTGGGGACTACATGACCGAGCGGTTGCTGCAGAGGGCGATCGAACGCCACGGCGGTGATCCCACCGCCAACGAGTTGCTCGAGCTGCTGTGGCAGCAGCAGGGGCGGCTGGAGGAGATCGCTGGGTTGCATGAGGCGCGGTTGGCGCAGACGACGGGCAGTGCACGTGAGCGCCTGTGTCGGCACCTCGCTTCGCTGTGGGCCATTCGCTACGGTGACCTGCCCATGGCAGCCTCGTTCTACGAGCGGGCGCTGCAGAGCTACTACGGCGGCGACGGCGAGCCCTTCCCCGGCCACCTCGCGGCCTTTGCCGTGCTGCGGCAGGTGAAGGGGGCCGCCGGCCAGTGGTTCGAGCTGCTCGAGCTGGCGGACGCCGGCATGAGCGCACCGCTGCTGGAAGAGGATCAGGTCGGTCTGGCTGCGGTGGCCGGTGAGATCGCGTGGAAGGAGCTCGGTGATGTCACGCGGGCCACACCGTACTTCGAGTGGTTGGCTCGACTCGATGGTGAGCATCCCAGCCTGCTGGCCTTCGAGGCCGCGCTGGGCAAGCGCCTGACCGTCGAGGATGACGTTGCAGCGCCGGCACCCGAGCCCGTCGCCGAGCCCCTCGCCGCGCCGGTGCGCGCCGAGGCAGTGCGTGCAGAGCTGCAGCTGGCCGAGCCGGAGCCGGCCGAGCTGGAGCTGGCCGAGGCAGTGCGTGCCGAGCCGGTGCGTGCCGAGCCGGTGCTGGCCGAGCCGGTGCGTGCCGAGCCGGAGCTGGTCGAGCCGGTGCGTGCCGAGCCGGAGCTGGCGGAGGCGGGGCCGGACGAGCCGGTGGCCGAACGCGCCGGCGCTCCGACGGCGATCGCCGCTGCTGGTCCCAGCGACGCGCCGACCCCGCCGCAGGGTGCTCAGGTCCCTGTGGGCGCTCAGGTCCCTGTGGGCGGTGTCACGCCCGCTGCTGCGAGCACGCCCGAAGCCTCGCTGGCATTGGCGCCGACCCCCGCCGCCGCGCCCGCGCCCACGCCTGCGACCAGCGACGCGCTGCTGGCCGAGGAGTCGGTCGACGACGCCACCGCGCGGCTCTTCGCCGACGCCCAGGCCGCCGAGCGCGATTCCGTCGAGCGCGGCATTGGCGCTTGGCGCAAGGCGGCCATGCAGGCCCGCAGCGCGCGAACGCCACGCCGCGCCTTGGCGCGGCTCTACCGGCAGGCCGAGCGTTGGAATCAGTTGGTCGAGGTGCTCAAGGAAGAGACCGAGCTCGTCGCCGATCCCGCGCAGAAACGGGCGCTGCTGCTGCAGGCCGCCGAGGTCTACCGCGATCGGCTCAAGCTCGACGCGATGGTGGTCAACGTCCTGGCCCAAGCGCTCAGCACCTACGACCTGGGTGCGGGGGCGGCCGACCCGAGTGGACAGCTCCAGCTGCTGCAGCTCCTGGTCGAGCAGTACGAGCGGACGAAGCGCTGGAGCGACCTTATCGGCGCGCTGCGGCGGCAGGCCGAGCTGGTGGCCAGCGTCGGCGAGAAGGTCGCGATCTGGACGCAGATCGCGCTGCTCTTCTTCGAGCGCTTCTCCAACCAGGCCGAGGCGATCAAGGCCTACGAGCAGGTGCTGGAGCTCGACCCGACCCACAAGCAGGCGCTGACCGAGCTCAAGCTGATGTACGAGCGCCGTCGCGACTGGGACAAGCTGATCACCGTCTGGCAGCGCGAGATCGATCTGCTCGGCAGCGACGCTGAACGCGCGGCCGGCTATCTCGAGCTGGCGCGCCTGGCGGCGACGAAGCTCAAGCGACCGCAGATTTCGAGCGAGCTCTGGGGCCGAGTGCTGGACTTCGCCCCGGCCAATCTCGAGGCGCTGGAGCAGCTGGAGGCGCTGCACGAGCGCGCCAAGGAGTGGGAGCCCCTGGCGGCGATCTGCCGCCGCCAGGTCGAGCACGCGGCCGATCCCGCGCGCAAGAGCCAGTTGCTACAGAAGCTGGCGGTGCTCTACAGCGAGAAGCTCGCCAACGACGCCGCGGCGATCGAGGCCTGGCGCGAGTTGCTGGCGCTCGAGCCCGAGAACCGCCGCGGCCAGGATGCGCTGAAGAAGCTCTACCTCGCGGCCAAGGACTACGACAGCCTCGAGCAGTTCTACGCCGCTCAGAACAAGTGGGAGGAGTTCATCCGCGTGCTCGAGCGGCAGGTCGAGAGCGAGGGTGCGGTTGCCGAGCGCCTCGACCTGCACTTCAAGATCGCCGATCTCTGGCAGCGGCGGCTCGACAAGCCAGAACGGGCGATGCGCGCGTTCGAGAAGGTGCTGGTCCTCGACGAGAACAACCTGCGCGCTGCCGAAGCGTTGATTCCGCTCTACCAGGGCGGACAGGACCTGGCGCGCTACGCGCGCGCGCTGGAAATCCAGCTCTCGCACACGCCGCGCGGGGAGTCGCGTCTGCAGCAGCTCCGGGTGTTGGCCGAGCTGTACGAGGATCAGCTGCGCGACCCACGCAGTGCGTTCCGCTGGAGCCTGGAGGCCCTCGACCTCGACCCACGCGCGATGTGGGCGCGGGAGCGTTGCGAGCGTCTGGCAGCGCCGATCGGCGCCTGGTCCGAGCTGGTCGGCGCCTACGAGGCGGCGATCGAGCAGCTCGTCGACCCCGTCGACCAGCTGCCGCTGCTCCTGCCGGTGGCGCGCATCTACGAGGTGGAGCTCGCCGATGTGTCGCAGGCGCTGCGCGCCAACCAGCGGTTGCTGGCGATCGACGCGCAGCAGCCGCAGGCGCTGGAGGCGCTCGAGCGGCTCTATGGGCGGACGGGCCAGTGGCAGGAGCTGCTCGCCGTGCTGGCCCGCAAGATCGATCTGGCGCTCGGGGACGAGCAGCGGCGCGAGGTGTTCTTCCGCACCGCGCAGATCTACGAGCGCGAGCTCGAGGACCTACCGCGCGCCGTTTCGGCCTATCAGACGATCCTCGCGGTGGGTGGGGACGATCTGCGCGCCCTGCGGGCCCTGGCGACGATTCACGAACGGCAGGAGCGCTGGTCGGAGCTGGCGGACACGCTGTTGCGGATGCTGCCGCTGCTCGAGGCGAGCGAGGGCGATCAGACCGTCGAGCTCAGGTACCGGTTGGGCCAGCTCTACGACGCGCGCCTCGACGACCCCGAGCGGGCGATCGAGGCCTATCGCGACGTGCTGACCCTGCGCCGCGAGCACGCGGGCGCGCGGGCGGCGCTGGAGCGCCACCTGGAGCGGCCCGCCGATCAGCTCGACGTCGCGGCGGTGCTCGAGCCGATCTACGCCGAGCTCGAGGAGTGGCATCGTTTGGCGGACCTGCTGGAGATCCGCCTGACCCACCAGGCGGATCCGGCCGCCAAGGTCGAGCTGCTGCTGCGCATCGGCGCCCTGCTGGTCGAACGGATCGGCGACGGCGACCGTGCCTTCGAGGCCTTCAGCCGCTGCTTCCGCGTCGACTCGGCCAACGCCACGGCGCGCGCCGAGCTGGAGCGCCTGGCGGAGATTCAGGACCGCCTCGACGACCTGGCGCGGCTCTACGAGCAAGCGACGAGCGAGACGCTCGACACACGGCTGCAGCACGAGCTGCTGCTGCGCCTGGCGACGATCATGGAGGACCGCCTCGAGCAGCCGGCGCGGGCCATCGAGTTCTATCGCCAAGCGCAGGAACTCGAGCCCGACAACGTCGGCACGCTCGACGCGCTGGAGCGGCTGCTGAGCCGCGCGGAGCGCTGGGACGAGCTTCCGGGGGTCTTCCGGCGCAAGGTCGATCTGCTGGCGGACGCCGGTGAGCGGCAGCAGCTGCTGGCGCGGATGGCTTACATCTGGGAAGAGATGCTCGGCAATCTGCCCGAGGCGATCGGCTGCTACGACGAGATCCTGACGCTCGACGAGAGCAACCTGCAGGCCCTCAAGGCGCTCGAGCGCCTGCACCAGATCAAGCAGGCCTGGCCCGAGCTGGGCGACAACCTGCAGCGTCAGCTGCGCTTGCTCGGCGACGAGCCCGAGGCGACCGAGCTGCTGCTGCGCCTGGCGAGCCTGCGGGAAACGGAGCTAGGTGAGGTCGCCAGCGCCGTCGAGACCTACAGCGAGGTGCTGCAGCGCGACGGACGGGAGCCGACCGCGGTGGCCGCGCTGGAGCGGTTGATAGCCGACCCACGGCACGAGCTGCCGGTCGCGCAGATTCTCGAGCCCTACTACAAGTCGGTCGGCGACTGGCGCAAGCTCGCCGGTGTTTACGAGATCATGGTCAAGCATGCTCAGGAGCCGGTCCGTCGGCTGGAGCTGCTGCACCAGATCGCCGAGTTGTACGAGGTGGCGGGTGAGGACCAGGCGGGGGCGTTCGCCGTCTTCGGGCGCGCCCTGCGCGAGCTGCCCAGCGATGAGCTGACGCAGCAGCGGCTGGAGCGCCTGGCGCGGCAGCTCGGTGCTTGGCAGGCACTGGTCGAGCTCTACGCCAGCGTGGTGGACGGGCTGCACGACGAGCCGCTGGTGATCGTGCTGGAGCTGAAGGCGGCCGCAGTCTACGAGCGCCAGCTCAACAATCTGGAGCAGGCGGCGGCAGCCTATCGACGCGTGCTCGCCGTCAATCCGGAGCAGCTCGACGCGATCGACGCGCTCGAGCAGATCTACCGCCGCACCGAGGCTCACGAGCAGCTCGTGGCCGTGCTGCTGCAGAAGGCCGAGGTCGTGCTGGACGGCGCGGAGCGCAAGCGCTTGCTCTATCGCGCGGCCCAGATCGAGGAGGAGGTGCTCGAGCGGCCCGAGCAGGCGGTGCAGGTCTATCGCTCGGTGCTCGAGATCGACGCCGCCGAGTCGGTGGCGATCGATGCGCTCGAGCGGCTCTACACCGGCCTGGGGCGCTGGCAAGAGCTGCGCGACAACTACCAGCGCCAGCTGGAGCTGGCCGAGGACGTCGCCGACAAGAAGCTCGTGTTGCACCGGCTGGGGGCGCTCTACGAGCAGCGCCTGAGCGACGCTGACAGCGCGATCGAGACACTGCAGGCGGTGCTCGACCTCGATGCCGAGGACGCCGCGGCCTTGGGGGCGCTCGATCGGCTCTTCGGGCAGGGTGAGCGCTGGCAGGACCTGCTCCAGGTGCTCGAGCGCCAGGTCGAGCTGGCGGCAAGCTCGGCCGTCGCGGTCGAGCTGCGTCATCGCATCGCCCGGCTGTGGGAGCGCGAGCTCAGCGACGTGCCGCGCGCGATCGAGACCCACCGCGAGGTGCTGGCGATCGACCCGCAGCACGAGCCCACGCTGGCCGCGCTCGAGGCGCTGCTCCGTGGTGGCCAGGAGCCGATCCTGGCGGCGCAGGTGCTGGAGCCGGTCTACGAGGCTGCGCTCGAGTGGTCGAAGCTGGTCGAGGTCTATGAGGTGGTGGTGCGCCACAGCGACGACGCGCTGCGCCGCCAGGAGCTGCTGCACAAGATCGCTCGCCATCGTGAGCACAAGCTCGACGATGCACGGGGTGCCTTCAACGCGGTGGGCCGCGCGTTCCAGCAGGACAACAGCGATGAGCGCGCGTTGGCCGAGCTCGAGCGTCTGGCGGCCGAGGTCGGCGCCTGGCGCGAGGTGGCGGCACTCTACGAGGGCGAGCTGACGCGTCTGGCCGACCCGACCCGTCAGGCCGAGCTGGGCCTGCGCGTCGCTCGGGTCTTCGAGGAGGAGCTGAACGAGAGCGAGCCCGCGATCGCGCACTTCGCCGAGGTGCTGCGCGTCGACGCGGAGAACCGCCCGGCGGTGCACGCGCTGGATCGGCTCTACCTGGCGAGCCAACAGTACCGGCCGCTGGTGGCCGTGCTGCGCCGCGAAATCCAGCTGGCCGAGAGCGACCCGCAGGCCGAGGCGCTGCACTTCCGCCTGGGGCAGCTCTACCAGCTCAACCTCGACGAGGTGGCCAGCGCGATCGAGTGCTACCGCGAGATCCTCACCGCCAATCCCGCCCACCGCGAGAGCCTGCAGGCGCTCGAGCTGCTGCTCGAGGACGGTCAGGCGCGGCTCGAGATCGCCGAGATCCTCGAGCCGCTCTACCGGCTGAGCGAGCAGTGGACCAAGCACGTGCGGATCATGGAGGTGCAGCTCGAGCACGCCAGCGACTCGAGCGAGAAGGTGCAGATCGTCCAGCGCATCGCCGAGACCTACGAGCAGCGCATCGGCGACGCCGAGCAGTCGCTGCGTTGGTGGGGCTTCGCGCTGCAATGCGATCCGAGCGCGGAGCTGGTCAACGACGAGCTGGCACGGCTCGCGCGCAGCCTGGACAGCTGGGCGGCGGTGGCGGGCTACTACCGCGATGTGCTGCCGCGTCTGCAGGGCGACGAGCGCCAGCAAGCGCTCAAGGTGGTGGCGAAGATCTACGACGAGCAGCTCAACGACGCCGCCGCAGCGGAGCAGGCGCATCTGGAGGTGCTGACCCTCGACGCCGACGACGGCGAGGCGTTGGCGGCGCTCGACCGGATCTACGAGCAAGCGGGCGCGTGGGCCGATCTGGCCAGCATCCTGCGGCGCCGTTCGGCCTTGACCGATTCGAGCGAGGCCCAGGTGCAGCTCCAGCTGCGTCTGGCCGAGACCTGCGTCAGCAGGCTGCTCGACGATGACGCGGCGGTGGCGGTCTACCGGCAGGTGCTGGACAACGACTCGCGCAACGCCCGGGCGCTGGAGGCGCTCGAGCGGATCTACTTCCGGCGCGAGCAGTGGCGTGAGCTCTACGAGACCTACGAGAAGCTGATCGACATCGCGCCCGGCGACGCGGGACTGGCCGAGGGCTACGCCCACATGGCCAAGCTCGCGAGCGACGCGCTGGGCGACCCCGCGCAGGCCAAGGAGCTGTGGAATCGTGTGCTCGACCTGCGCGGCGAGGACCCGCTGGCGCTGGAGGCACTGGCCGCGCTCTACGAGCGCGCCGAGGAGTGGCGCGAGCTGGTCGAGGTGCTGCAGCGCCAGGTGGCGGTGGCTCAGGGCGCCGAGCACGAGATCGGGCTCCAGCAGCGTTTGGGACGCATTTGGGGCGAGCGGCTGGGGCGTGAGCGCAACGCGCTCGAGTCGTGGCAGCGCGTGCTCGCGCTGGCCCCGGACAACGCGCCTGCACTCTACGCGATCGCCGCGATTCATCGCGAAGGCCAAGCGTGGGAGGAGCTGGTCCCGACGCTGCACCGCCTAATCGACGTCGGCACCGCGCAGGGCATGCCCGACGCCGAGCTGCGGGCGCTCTATGCGCAGCTGGGCGAGCTGCAAGGGGAGCAGCTGCTGCGTCCCGAGCCCGCGATCGAGGCCTGGCGCCAGGTGCTGCGGCTGGCGCCCTATGATCCCGCGGCGCTGTCCGCGCTCGAGCAGTTGCTGACGCAGGAGGCGCGCTGGGAGGAGTGCATCGAGGTGCTCGAGCGGCGCGTCGAAGCGCTCGACTCGGCGCCCGAAAAGGTGGAGGTGCTGCTGCAGAGCGCGAACCTGTGGCAGGACAAGCTGGGCAATACGGAGGCAGGCGCACGGGTCTACGAGCGCGTGCTGCAGCTCGTGCCCGGGCACGACACGGCGTTTGCCGCGCTCGAGCAGATTTACCGCGACGGCGAGCAATGGGAGCCGCTGGTCGAGCTGTTGCTCGGTCGGGTCGAGCACGTGACCGAGGCGGGCGAAGGCGTCGAGCTGCTGCACCGCGTGGCGCGCCTCTACGAGCGCAAGCTGCACCAGAACGACGCGGCCTTCATGGTGCTGCAGGCGGCCTTCAAGCGCGACTACAGCAACGATCTGACCGTCAAGGAGCTCGAGCGGCTGGCCTCGCTGACCAACCGCTGGAACGAGCTGTTGACCGAGTGCAACGCGATCGTGCAGACCGTGCGCGACCCCAAGACCAAGGCCGACCTGCTGGTCAACATGGGCGTCTGGTACGGCGAGCTGGGCCACTTGCAGTACGCGATCCCCGCGGTCCAGCAGGCGCTGCAGATCGACCCGGACAGCCGGCGCGCGCTCGATGCGCTTGCGACCTTCCATCGCAAGGCCGGCCGCTGGCCCGAGCTGGTCGAGGTGCTGACGCGCAGCCAGGAGCTGACCGAGGAGCCGCGGCAGCGGGCCGTGCTGCTGGCGGCGATCGGCGAGACCTTCGAGTACCAGATCAACGATCCGCGCCAGGCGATCCAGGCGTTCCGCAAGGCGCTCAAGATCGACGACAGCAACGGCGAGGTGCTCGCCGCCCTGGATCGCCTCTACCGTGCCACCGAGCAGTGGGAGGGGTTGATCGACGTGTTCGGGCGCCAGGCCGAGCTGGCCGACGACGCCGAGCGCGTGATCGAGCTCAAGTCGAAGATCGGCGCGCTCTACGACGGGCCGGTCAACGACCCGGCGCGCGCGATCGAGAGCTACAAAGACATCCTCGGCATGGAGCCGCACAACGCCGGCGCCCTCAAGGCGCTCGAGCGGCTCTACGAGCGCACGGGGCAGACCGAGCAGTACCTCGACGTGCTGGAGGCGCAGCTCGACGTGGTCAGTGCCGACGATGAGCGGGTGACGCTCTACCAGCGGATGGCGACGGTCTGGGAGGAGCGCTTCAACAAGCCCGAGCGCGCCGCCGAGTGCCTGGAGAGGGTGCTGACGCTCAACGACCGTCACCTGGCCAGCTACCAGGCCCTCGAGCGGCTCTACAGCCGCAGCGGACGCTGGGAAGACCTGGTCGAGGCCTACCGGCGGCACATCAACGCGGTGGCCAACCCGGCCGCGCGGATCGCCCTCTATCTGGCGATGGGCGAGAGCTACGAGCGGGCGCTGCAGGATCCCGACCGGGCGATCGAGGCCTACAGCGCGATCCTCTCCTTCGACGCCGAGCAGACCGACGCGCTCTCGGCGCTGGCGCGGCTGTACGAGCAGATCGAGGCCTGGGATCGCGCCGTCGATGTGATGAACCAGCTGGTCGAGCTGCTGACGGATGCGGCGCAGCGTGTCGACGTGCTCTACCGCCTCGGTCGCGTCTACGAGCGGCAGCTCAACGATCCGCTGGCGGCAGAGGAGCGCTACGTCGCCGCGCTGGAGCTCGACCACAGCCATCTGGGCGCGCTGATGGCGTTGGTCGTGCTCTACAAGGCCCGGGGCGACTGGGCCAAGGCCGGTCAGCTGATGCAGCGGGCGGTCGATCGGTCGACCAACGCGCTCGAGCAGTCGCGGCTACTCTACGAGGCTGGTGTCGTCTACCTCGAGCAGCTCGGCGACGAGGCGACCGCGACGGAGATGTTCGCGCGCACGCTGAAGATCGATCCCGACCATGTGCAAGCGGGTGAGCCGCTGGCGCAGATCCTCTACCGCGAAGGGAATTGGGCGCAGCTCGAGCCGGTGCTCGAGATGCTGCTGCGTAAGGCCGACCGGCGCAACAACCGACGGCTGCACGAGCTGCACTATCGTTTGGCCCGCGCCGCCGATGAGCTGCAGAACAACGACAAGGCGCTGAAGAACTACCGCGCGGCGTTCGAGATCGACTCGACGGACCTGCCGACGCTGCGTGGTCTGGCGCAGCTGCAGTTCCGCATGGAGGATTGGGACCGCGCCTTCAAGACCTATCAGACGCTGCTGGTGCACCATCGCGATACGCAGCAGCCGCAAGAGGCCGTCGAGGTCTTCGCCAAGCTCGGTCAGATCAAGCTGCGCCTCGGTGAGCGACGCAAGGCGCTCAACATGTTCGAGAAGGCGCTCGAACTCGATCCGCACCATCGTCCCGCGCTCGAGGCGGTGATCGAGATCCAGACCCAGCAGAACGAGTGGGAGGCGGTGATCACCGCCAAGCGGGCGCTGATCGAGCAGGCCGACGGCGAGCAGAAGTACCAGCTATTGAGCGAGATCGCCGAGGTCTACCAGGGCAAGCTGAAGAACGTCGAGAAATCGGTGGCAGCGCTGCGCGAGGCGCTCGCGGTCAAGCCCGACGCCTACCCCGTGCTCCACCGCTTGGTCGAGCTCTACTCGGAGACCAAGCAGTGGAAGCGCGCGGTCGAGATGATCCTCAAGCTAGCCGAGCTGGAGGCGTCGGCACGTCTCCGCGCGCGCTACTACTACACGGCGGCCGTGATTAGCCGTGATGAGATTCGCTCGCTCGACGACGCGCTCGACCTGTTCGACCGCTCGCTCGACGCCACTTTCAGCGAGGTCGGGCCGACGACGGAGCTGGCCGCGGAGCAGTTCAAGGCCTTCGAGGCGCTCGACCGCATCTGTACCGCGAAGAAGGACTGGAAGGCCCAGGAGCGCTACTACCGCAAGATGATCGTCCGCCTGCCGCAACAAGGGCAGAGCGAGTGGAAGGTGCGGCTGTGGCACGCGCTGGGGGAGATCTATCGCACGCGGCTGCGCAGCTTCCCCGAGGCGATCGCGGCCTTCGAGGTCGCGACGCGGCTCGATCCCCAGTCGATGCAGCGGCACGAGATCCTGGCCGAACTCTATGTCATGGCGGGACCCGAGAGCTACTACAAGGCCCTGGCCGAGCATCAGACGCTGGTGCAGGCCTCGCCGTTCAAGGTCGAGTCCTACCAGGCGATGCGCAAGATCTTCATGGAGCTGCGCGAGTACGACCGCGCCTGGTGTGTGTCCGCGACGCTGGCCTTCCTGAAGAAGACCGACGAGGAGGAGCAGCGCTTCTTCGAGCAGTACCGCCCCCGGGGCTTCGTGCGGGCCACGGCGCGGATGACCGATGAGCTCTGGCGCAAGAACATCTTCCATCCGGACGAGGACCGCTTCGTGGCGACGATCCTCGCGCTGGTGGCTCCCGCTGTCGGGCCGCTGCTGGCGCGACCGCACAAGCAATTCGGCCTCAAGCGCAAGGAGCGCCGCGACCTGGCGACCGACCAGCTGACCTTCTCCAAGGTCTTCAACTACGTCACGTCGCTGTTGAACGTGCCGCAGCCCGAACTCTACTTGCAGCCCGATCGACCGCTCGGCCTGCAGCTGGTGCACACAGAGCAGACGCCGTCCTTCGTCGTCGGCGCCGATCTGCTGCAGGGCCGCACCGAGAAGGAATTGGCCTTCGCCATCGGGGAGGGGCTGTTCTACCTCCGTCCCGAGCACTTCCTCGCCGGCGTGCTGTTGACCCCCGCACGCCTGCGGATCGTGTTTCTCGCGGCGCTGCGCCTGTGCAGCCCGCAGCTGCCCCTGCCTCCGTCCGAGCAGAGCGAGGTCGAGCGCCTGGTCAAGGATCTCGGCAAGCGCCTGCACCCCGCCCAGCTGGAACAGCTCACGCAGGTGGTCCAGCGCTTCCTCGAGCGCCGCGCCGAGGTCGACCTGGCCAAGTGGATGGGCGCGGTCAAGCTCAGCGCCGACCGGGTGGGCCTGGTGCTCTGCAACGACCTCGAGGTGGCGGCCAAGCTGATCAGCGCCGAGGCGAGCTCCGGGCTCAATCTGTCGGCCAAGGAGCGCGTCAAAGAGCTGATGCTCTACAGCGTCTCGGAGGAATACCTGACGCTACGCAAGGAGCTAGGCCTGGTGATCGGCACGGAAGGGTAGCGCGCGTCGGCCAGCCTCCTGAGCGCAGGCCAGCCCCCGGGCGCCCGGGGGGTCGCCGAGCCTGGTCTAACAGCTGTGGCGGCCGCCGTGGCCTGGGCTCGTTCCCGAAGCGCAGGCGAGGGCTTTCGGGGCGCGTCGGGCGGTCGCTGGCACCAGCAACCTCCCCCTAAAGCCGAAGAACGAGCCCGCAGGGCGAGCGGGCGCGAGGCGCGGCCGCGGTAACGCGACCGAGGAGTGCCAGCGACACCGCTTTAGCCGGGGCGGGCGCCCTTGGCCAGGCCCAGCACGCGGTAGACGTTGAGCTCTTCGGCCTTGTTCTTGACGCGGACGCGCGTGGGGGTATCGAGCTGCAGCGCCGGCCCGGCCTCGCGACAGGTGGCCTCGCTGATCACGATCTCGCCGCCTTTGGCCAGCGAGCAGAGCCGCGAGGCCGTGTTCACGGCGTCGCCGATCACCGTGTACTGCAGCGTCTTGCTCGACCCGATCGCGCCGTAAACGCAGGGGCCGCTGTTGATGCCGATGCCGATCTGGATCGGCGGTTGGTTCTCGGCGCGCCGCGTCTCGTTGAACTCATCGAGCGCGTGCATCATCTCGAGGGCACAGTGGACAGCGTCGAGCGCCGCGTTGGGCTGGGCCAGCGGTACGCCGAAGACCGCCATGATCTCGTCGCCGACGTACTTGTCGAGCGTGCCGTTACAGCGGAACAGGACCTCCACCATCACCTCGAAGTAGTCGTTCAGCACCGACACGATGTCGCGCGCGTCGGCGTCCTCGGTCATCCCCGTGAAGCCGCGGATGTCAGCGAAGAGCGTGGTGACCTGGCGCATCTCGCCGACGCCGTCGAGCTTGAGCCGCCCCTCGACCAGCTGCTGCACCATCCCGGGTGAGAAGAAGCGTTGAAACTGCGCGCGGGTGCGCGCCTCCCACTCAATCTTCGAGACCAGGCGCGCATTCTGGATCGACACCGCGGCCTGAGCGGCGATGCTGCTGAAGACCTGGAGGTCCTTCTCGCTGAAGGCGTTGGTCGCGATCTGAGAGTCGAGGTGCATGATGCCGAGCAGCTCGTTGGCGTGGAGCAGCGGCACGCTCATCGTCGAGCGGATGCCCTGCATGATCACGCTGTGGGCGCCCGAGAAGCGGCTGTCGACGCTGGCGTCGGATGAGAGCACCGCCTGGCGCCGCTCGACGACCTCCTTGAGGATGCTGTTGGAGATGACGATCTCGTCGGCCGGGGCGCCGTGGCGCTGCCGAGCCACACGAGGCGTGAGCTGGCCCTCGGCGTTGAGCAGCAGGATCACGCCGCGGTCGGCGCGCAGCATCTGGAAGGCATTGTCCAGGATCTTGTGCAGCAGGCGGTCGAGGTCGAGCTCGTTGCCGACGGCGCGGCTGAGCTCATAGGCGATGCGCAGCCGCTCGTAGTCGTGACGCAGCTGCTGCTGATCCGTGACCTCGCGCTCGGGTGCGAAGCTGGCGTCCGGCCGCGCGGCGATCCGCTGCTGGATGTGGCTCAGCGCCATCGCCGGGGCGATCGTCACCTTCTGCAACGGGACCTTCTCGTCGCCATGATCGAGCAGCTCGCGAAAGACGAGCTGGGTCGAGCCGAAGCTGATCTCATCGCCGTCGCGCAGGGTGTGCTGGTCGATGCGCTGGCCCTGGACGAAGGTGCCATTGAGGCTGCCGAGATCGCGCAGCAGGAAGCGGCCGTCGCGGCCCCGCCGCACCTCGGCGTGTTCCTTGGAGATGATGCGGTCGAGGATTTGGATCGTGTTGTTCGGGTGCCGCCCAAGGGTATTGAGCTCGCCCAACTCGAACTCGGTGGGCTCGGCGGCGGAGGTGAGAATCAGCTTGGCCATGCGCGTGACCTAAAATGCTAGGCGAAACGCGCGGCAGCTGTAAAGCGCGAAGGCCGGCGCGGAGGCCGGCGCTGTCGGGCCCCTGTCGGCCAACGAGACCGCTGGGAAGCGTCGCGAGCCGCCCGAGGGCAAGGCGCGGCGAGCACCGGAGCGGAGCGTACGGGTCGGTTCGTGAGCACCGGAGCACAGCCGCAACGCCGCGCTCGGGTGGCGCAGCAGTTTCCCAGCGGTCGCCTAGCTCGGCGCGTCGAGGTCGGGAGCGCGTGCGGGCAGCAGCAACGAGAAGGTGCTGCCGTACCCCGGGGCGCTGCTGACCACCAGTTGGCCGCCGATCAGGCCGGCGAGCTGACGTGAGATCGCGAGCCCCAGGCCGCTGCCCGCGTGCTCGCGGGTGGAGGAGCCATCGACCTGACGGAATTCGTCGAAGATCAGCTCGAGGTCCTCGGCCCGAATGCCGATCCCGGTGTCTTGCACGGAGAGCCGCACCTGACCCTCGGCCTGCGCCTCGACCGCGACCGTGACCCCGCCCGAGGGGGTGAACTTGATCGCGTTCCCCAGGAGGTTGACCAGAATCTGCCGCAGCTTGGCTGCGTCGGTCAGAATCGGCGGAAGCTCGGGCGGCAGCGCGGCGTGGGGCCGATAGGGGCGGTCCTTGGCCAGGGGCGCGGTGGCGAGCAGCACCTCCTGGACGAGGCGACAGACGTCGACGCTTTCGAGGTGGACGTTCATCCGTCCCGCGCCGGCGCGCGAGAGGGTCAGGACGTCCTCGATCAGGGCCAGCAGGTGGCCGGCGCTGTCGATGATGCCCTGCAGGCTCTGGTGTTGCTCGTCGTTGACCTCGCCGTAGGCCCCGTCCGCCAACAACTCCGCATAACCCAGCACGGCGTTGAGCGGTGTGCGCAGCTCGTGGGTCATGTTGGCGAGGAACTCCGTCTTGAGCCGGTTGACCTGCTGCAGCTGGTCGCGTTGCTGCAGCAGCTCGACGTTGCGCTCCTCGAGCTCGCGTGCGAGCTGCTCGGCGGCCCGGAACGCGCGGGCGTTGGCCACGGCGATCGCCAGCTGCGCGCTGGCATGGCGGACGAACTCGAGCCGCTCGGGGTCCAGGGCCTCGCGCCGCAGCAGCAGCACGATGCCCTCGGTGCGCTCGTGAAAGCGGAGCGCGCTGTAGCAGTGACGCAAGCGAATCGGCAGGGTGCCGCTGCCTTCGTCCTCGGCGCTGATCGTCGCCGGCCCCAGGAACTCGATGCAGCCGGGCGTGTTGTGCAGGCGCTCGGTCAACCCGTCAGGCAGTCCGGTGGGGTTGGTCGTGCAGGCGCCCGCGGTGACCTCGAGGCTGGCCTGCTCGCCGTCGTGGCACAGGTAGACCGCGCCACCGAGCGCCGCGGTGTCGTGGACCAGCGCGGAGAGCGCGGTGTCGAGCAGGTGCCGCAGGCGTAGCGGTGCGTTGAGCAACGCCGCGAAGTCGCGGCTGCGGCGCAAGGCTTCGGTGCGGCGCTGGACCTCGCTCTCGAGCGTGCGATTGAGGTGTGCCAGCGACTGCATCGTGTGGTGCAGTCGAGCCGACATGCGGTTGAAGGAATCGGCCAGCAGGCCGAGCTCATCGCGCCGCCGCACCCGCAGCTGCAGGCCGAGCTGACCTTCGCGCAGCTCGTCGGCGCCACGGGCCAGCGCCAAGATCGGGCGGGAGATTCGAGCCGAGAGCAGCAGGGCGATCAGAATGCCGCTGCCGAGCACCAAGAGCGCGACGCGCGCGCCGGCCGCCAGGACCGCGTGCAGCCGGGCTTCGGCGGGGCGGCGAGACAGGCCGATCTGCGCCACCCCGAGCAGCGTCGGCCGGGCCCGTCCACCGTCACCAAAGAGGCCGTACTCGGCGTCGTCGGCCACGCTCACCACCGGCGCGAAGAAGTCGATGTGGCTGAGGGCGGCGCGTTGGAGCGGTGGACCGTCGAGCTCGCGGGCGAGCTGATCGATCAACCCTCGCCCCGGTGGCGCGCTCACGGCCGAGCTGGCCGGCTTGCTGAGCCGCGCCAAGGGGCACGCCGCGGCGATCGTAGATCACCACGAAGCTGACATCCGGCTCGGCGAAGGTGCGGCGGGCGGCGGCGTGCAGCAGGGCGAGATCACCGCTATAGGCCCCCAGCTCGCTCTGTCCGGCCAGGTTGGCCGCCAGCGTGCGGCCGCGCGTCGCTTGCTCGGCGCGGATGAACCCGAGCTGCTGCGTGTAATAGACGTAGCCCGTGATGGCCGAGGTGCCGGCGGAGAGCGCGATCAGCCATAGCAACACGCGCGTGCGGTAGCGGTCCCAGACGCGGATCTTTCCCGCCGGTCCCAGGGCGCGCACCAGCGTGCTGACTGTGGCGGCGCCGTCCGCTTGCGATTCGCGTTTCACCGCGGATCCCTCGTGTGCCATCGGGCTAGGGCGTGATGATCTCAGCGCGTGCGACCCAGCCGGAGAGGTCGACGCTCAGCCGTGCCGCGGTCAGCGCGTTGATCGTGAGGCGCGGCGTGCCAGGCCCAGCAGGTCGATGCGCGGCGCCCGCGCTCGCCGGCCGTGCCTGGGGGCCGTCGGTCGCGGCGCTGCGGGTCAACAGCATGTTCGCCTGGTCGGTCGCGGCCAGCGCCAGCTGCTCGGGTGTGAAGTCGAGCGCAAACAGCGCCCCGGCACGCACGTGTTGGCGAGTGACTCCGATCAAGGGAATGCGCCGATGCAGCTGCAGTGCGATCGCATAGCGCACCAGTCGGCTGGTCAGGCTGTAGGGACTGGGGAGCAGCCAGATCGCGTCGAGATGGCTCGCTTCACGACGCAGCTGGCGCATGGCCTCCGCGCCGCTGGGGCTGGTGAGCCGCACCACGCGCAGCGAGCGGCGGCGGAGCTCGCGGGCCAGGCTCCGTTCGAAGGCCGCCGGTGCCGGCGTGAGTCCCGACAGCACCCCGAGCGTGTGCGCCTCCGGCCGCAGCGTGGCCAGTGCCGCGAGCACCTGCTCGGGTGCCACCGGCGCCGCGACGGCCTGGTCTTCAGGCAAGGCGCCATCGACCACGTAGACGGCGAGCAGCGGACCGATGCCCGCTCGCAGCGCCAGACGATAGGCCGCCTCGCCGACCGCGACGACCAGCGCCGGGCGCGCTTCTCGCAGGTAGTCGATCAACGATCGGCCGTTGTCCGCTCGCACCGCCAACACCCGAGTATCGGCCCGCAGTCGCCCGCGAAACGAAGCGACGAATGCTTCGTACTCGGCGAAGCCCTCGCGCCGCAGCAGCGCCACGACGGGCGGCTCGGCGCCGCGAGGAAGTCGAGCTTTGGGGGCCGCGCGGGCGGAGAGCGATGCCGGCAGGAGCCCGAGGCTGCAGGCGGCAAGGAGGCTGCCGACGCAGGCGAGCCGACAAGCGCTCGCGCTGCTCCGGTCGGCAGCGAGGCCGATCAAGGGCCGCCAGGGCTGCTGGGGCTGCCGATGCCTCCAGTCCGCTTGGTGCCTTGAATCGTCAGCCCCTGCGATCGCATCGGCGCACCGTTGCCGTAGGGGTCGGAGGGCGTGACCTCGACGTAGACCGATTGGCCGACTTGAAAGCGGTCCGCGCTCAAGCGCACGGTGCTGGCGCCGGGAACGAGCTCCCCCTCGACGAACCAGCGAATGCTGAAGGTGACACGATCTTCCTCTGGGTCCCGCGCCTCGGGACGCGCCAGCACGCCGGCCGGGGTCTCTTGAATCGTGACGTAGACCATCCCCGGCGGGTGATTGGACGTCGGCGCCGCAGCGGGTGGGCTGGGCGGACGCCGGAGGAGCAGCACCCCGAGCACGACAGCGACGAGCACGGCGATCGCAAGCCACAAGGGGCGCCCTGAGGGAGCCGCGGCGGCCGCGCGACGGGCGGCGGTCGGTTCGCGCCGGCGGCGGTCTTTAGGTACTGCGGGGTTCGCGCTGGCGCTGCCGTTGGGGCGCGGCCCCGGCCGCGTGGCCACGCGCTCGCTCCCCTGTTGAGCGCGACGTTCCGCGGCTAGGGTGAGCTGACTCTTTTGGGCGCGAAGGCCCGCGGCCGGCGCCGCAGCGGGCGGGCCGCTCCTGGCGCCCACGGGTTCCGCTCGCGCCACGGTCTGCGGGACCGGCGCGTCGACGCGTGTTGCGTCGGCCGTGGCGTCGGTCATGGTCGCCGAGGCGGAGGGGTCGTCCCGGCCCAACGCCACGCGGGGCACGCTATCCGCCGTGCGAATCGCCGAGCGCAGGCGCTGTAGCTTCTCGAACAGGGCGGTCTTGCCGTCGCTAAGCGCACGCATGCGCGTCAGGTCCTTGGCGCGAAGGGCTTCGTTGACGCCCTTCTGCGCCAGATCGAGCACGCCGTCGATCATCACCACGACGCGATGCGATTGCTCCATCAGCTGCATGCGGCGGGGCAGCGGCAGCGCGGTGGCGCGCTCGTGGGCCTCGACCAGCGAGTCTAGGTACTTGTCGTAGCGGCTGTTGTAGGCCAGCAGATCCTCGTCCGGCAGCGGCTCAGGAGGATCGGGCAGCCACGGATCGTCCGTGCTCGCACCGCTTGCGGTGGGCACCGTGGCCACGGGCGCCGCCGCCACGGCCAGCGCTTGACTGCCCGCGAACCCAGTCTGTGCCAGTCCCGGGCAGCGGCGGACCAGCGCCGCGAGCACGGCCTCTGCGCCGCCGGTGACCACCTCGTCGGCGTAGTGCGTCTCGACGGGTGCCCGACTGCGCAGCAACAGCGGCACGGTGGCGGTGGTCGGATCGGCCCGCAGTCGGCGGCAGAGGGCCTCACCGCCCCCGGCGATCGCGCTGTCCACGACGACTGCGGCCGCGTCGGCAGCACGGTCCAGCGTCTCGCCGATGGCCTCGCAGAAGATGATGCGTGCCTCGGACCCGACCAGGCGCTCGGTGAGATCGAGGTAAAGGCGCTCGTCTCCCGCGATCAGAACGGTCGTGACTCCGCGCATGGCGCTGATGGTATCGGCTGAAAAAGCGAAGTCAAATTGTAAGCGCTCACGGCCCTCAATGCGCTGCTAACACGGACGGAGTCTAGATCCCCTGCACGCGAGCGCGACCAAGCGCTCGCGCGGCGCACTACTTGTTGTGCGCCGGACTTGGGGGCCCCGACAGCCAATCGTCGGGGGTCGGGGCGGGGGTATGGGACACCCCGTGAACGTTTACGTCAAATTGTTGCAGGGCGCTGCTCAAGGGCGCGACAATCGCCGTCCGCTCAACAACGCGCAGGACCGCGGCCGCGGCGCGCGGCCCGCGCTCGCGCGGCATCACGCAGCACGCGCTGCAGGAGGGGCACCATGCTACGAAGCAACGCGGGGGGGGGCTTCAACCTCGTTTCCTTCTTGCTGCTGCTGGGGGTCGCGGCGGGGATCTACGGGGCCGTCAAGTTCGGGCCCCCCCATTGGCGCAAGTGGCAGGTGAAGGAGGCGCTCGGCGATACGGCCTCGCGCTTTCTCGGCAACCGATCACCCTCGCCCGAGGCCGATCTCGAAATCGGAACGGAGTTGCGTGCGAGCACGATCGCGCGCCTGCGCGCGCTCGGCGTCGAGGATCCAGCCCTCAACATCACGATCGAGCGCCAAGGCACGGGCGTCGCCGTCGCGGCCGACTACAAGGAGGTGGTGCGCCACCCCTTCGTCAACAAGATCACCGTGCTGATTTTCCGCCCCACGGTGGTGCTCGAACGCGCACCCTAATTCGGGGCGCCGGAAGTCGAACTCAGGGCACCGGAAGCCAGATTCGGGGCAGGGGAAGCGGGTGGCCAGCAGCGCGCCGCCGTCTTCGGCTTCGTCGCTGTCTTCGGTCTTGACAGGGCTGGGCTCGGGGCGCTATCCACCAGTTCCGGTTCGAGCGAATCCGGTTCGAGCGAAAGTGGCGGAACTGGCAGACGCACTGGATTCAGGTTCCAGCGCCAGAAATGGCATGGGGGTTCGACTCCCCCCTTTCGCACCCGCATCCCGCACCCGCATCCCGCAGGCGCATCCCGCAGGCGCATCCCGCAGGCGCATCCCGCAGGTAACGTCAGGGCGCGCCGCCCGTGCACGGCGGTGGGTTGTGCTGCCGGCCCTGGGGGCTGCTCGCCTCCCATTCCTCCGGGGTGAGGGTCTTCATCGTCCACGCGTGGATGGCGCCCTTCAGCTCTTCGCCGAGCGC
Source organism: Pseudomonadota bacterium (assembly GCA_016702545.1). Classification (GTDB taxonomy): domain Bacteria; phylum Myxococcota_A; class Polyangia; genus JADJTL01. Next base: position 42,747 of record JADJDT010000043.1, read on the forward strand.
GGCGTAGACCGCCCGGTGACGCTCGACGAGCGGTTGTCCGCGGAAGAGCGCCGAGACGATCACCGCGCTGAAGTGTGTTTCTGCGTCCGCTTTCGCGCGGTGCTGGTGGCTCTCGTTCGTCACCCAGAGCTGGTTGGTCTCCAACGCCGCCTTGAGCTTGTCCTCGATCGTGCTTTGACGTGTCATTGTCGTTGTCCCATCGGGGTGGTCCTCGCCTGGTGATGGCGACGGCTTCCGTCGCTGGTTTGATGCCCGCGTGATCCTGTCGCGTCTCAGCGCAGCCAGGGCGGCAGGCGTTCGCCGCGCATCAGGTCGTCGACCGTCTCGCGCTCGCGCACCACCGCCCAGGCCTCGGCGTCGACCATCACCTCCGCCGGGCGAGGTCGCGAGTTGTAGCTCGACGCCATGCTGAAGCCATAGGCGCCCGCCGACATGATCGCCAGCAGGGCGCCGGGCTCGACCGCCGGCAGGTCACGGTCCTTGGCCAAGAAGTCGCCACTCTCGCAGATGGGCCCCACGACATCCACCGGCCCATGAGGGCGATTCGCGCCGTCGGCGAGCGCGGCGAGCTTGATCTCGTGAAACGCCCCGTAGAGCGAGGGGCGCAGCAGATCGTTCATCGCCGCATCGACGATCAGGAAGCGCTTGTGCCCACTGTCCTTGTAGTAGACGACGCGCGTCAGGAGCACGCCGGCGTTACCGACGATCACGCGGCCGGGCTCGCAGATGACGGTGAGCTCGGGGGCCGCCAGTCGGCGCAGCAGCGCGCGCACGGCCGCTCCGTACTCGTCCGGCGTCGGTGGTGATTCGTCGGCGTAGCGGATACCGAGCCCGCCGCCGATGTCGAGGTAGCGCAGGTGCACGCCGCGCGCGCGCAGCACGTCGATCAACTCGACCAGAGCGCCGAGCGAATCGACCAGCGGCTGGACGCTGGTGAGCTGCGAGCCGATATGGCAATCGAGGCCGCAAACGTCGAGCTGGGGCAGCGCCAGCGCGCGCTCGTAGACCCGGCGGGCGTCGGCGATCGGAATGCCGAACTTGCTCTCGCGCAGACCCGTGGCGATGTAAGGGTGAGTCTGCGGATCGACGTCGGGATTGACGCGCAAGGCCACCGGGGCACGCCGGCGGAGCGTGGCGGCCACGCCAGCGATCAGCTCCAACTCGGCCTCGCTCTCGACGTTGAGCAACAGGATCTCGGCGGAGAGGGCCTGGGCCACCTCGCCGGCCTGCTTTCCCACCCCGGAGAAGACGATCTTGTGCGCGGGTATCCCGGCGCGGAGGGCGCGTTCGAGCTCGCCGCCGCTGACGATGTCGACACCAGCACCGAGGCGCCCCAGCGCGGCCAGCACCGCGCCGTTGCTGTTGGCCTTGGCGCTGAAGCAGATCAGGTGCCGGAGGTCGCCGAGCGCCTCATCGAAGACGCGGTAGTGTCGGCGAAGCGTCGCATGACTGTAGACGTAGCACGGCGTGCCGGTGGCCTCCGCGATCACGCGCAGCGGCACCTGCTCACAGCACAGCTCGCCCGCCTGGTAGTCGAAGTGGTGCATCAGGGCCCATGCAGATCGCTGCGGAACGGCCGAGCTCGCCGGTGCGGCTCCCGAGCGCGCCGACGCGGCGCCCGAGCCTGGCACCCTCGCGCCATCCGGCTGCTGACACTACTGTGTCGGATCTCGAAATCCGACCCAGTAGTGCTAGGAGGCCGCGCGCACCTGCGGCTCATCGAAGAGCTTCTGCGCGGACTCCAGGGTACGACTCAGGCTCTCGGCGACCAGCTCGGTCAGCGCCGCCGTCGGCTGGCGCAGGACCTCGTAGTAGCGGTGCCGCTCCACGGCGTGGATGATCGCCGGTGGGAGCCCGTCACGGAGCAGCAGCGCATTCATCAATAAACGAGAGATCCGCCCCGAGTGGCGCGGCCAGGGGTAGATGCTGATCAACTTGTGGTGCGCCGTCGCGGCGCGGCGTATGGGGTGCAGCTTTCGCGCCTCGGCCGACGCCAGCCACTGGGACAGCTTGCGCATCAGGTAGGCGATCTTGTCTGGCGGCGCGATCTCGTGGAAGTACTGCCGGTGGAGCGGGTTGTCCTTGCGGTACTGTGCCGCCGGGGCGCTGGCCGCCCGCGAGGCCTTGGGCGCGCCCGGTTCGGTGCCCAAGATCAGGCACAGGCGTTTGATGAACTCGAGCGTCAGCGGCGGCTTGCGCCGCAGGGCCGTCGTGCGTAGAAAGGCGATCGCGGTCTTCAGGTTGCGCAGGTCGTCGTATTGCGGAATCAGCGTCGAGTCGCTGATGATCGCATCGTCCAGCGCTGAGTTGAGTTCGTGGTAGGAGAGCACGACCCCTTCGAGCGCGTTGTCGTGATAGATCCACGAGGAGTCGAGCCGCTGGTTGAGGGGCTCGGCCGCCGCCTCGTGGGCAGCCAACCGAGCCTGCAGCGCCTCGTTGAGCTCATCAATGCGAAGATAGAGCCGATCCATCGACCTTTCCTTGGTCGCCTGCTCGATCGTTTGTCCCTACCCGATCGTCTTACAGGCCCAGCGGCCAACTACCAGCGGCCAACTACCAGCGGCCAACTACCAGCGGCCAACTAGGCGAGACAGCGATAGGCGAGACAGCGATAGTGGCCTGCAGCCCGAGCCTTCCAGGGGCCCGGACTATGCCGACCCGCTGCTCTGTTGTCAAGCGCACGGGCCTCCCCGAGATTGGCGGCGCGGCTCCCACCACGACCCACGCTGGGGATACCTCAATATCTAGTGTGTGTTCGCATGTCGTACATCAATATCGTGTAACATGTTGATGTGCAATAGGAATTTAACCGACACAACTTGACTGCCGGTGACTCTGGTGCTGTTATGGTGGGGCTCGGTGGGATTAAGTGGAAGCCAGTGGAGTCGAGCGGCGCTCGCCCAGCCAATGTTTATAGGAACTTACGAGCACAGCCTGGACGCGAAGGGGCGCTTGAGCCTGCCCGTGCGATTTCGCGAGATCCTCGCCGCGCAGGCCGACAGCCGCCTGGTGCTGACCTCGAATGTCGATCCGCTGGGCCGCTGCCTGGTGGCCTATCCGCTCCAGGAGTGGATGGCCTTTCAGGAGAAGCTCTCCGCGCTGCCGCAATTCGACGAGGCCGTGGTGCGGTTGCGGCGGCTGCATGTGGCCGGCGCGTGCGAGTGCAGCACGGACCGCCAGGGCCGGCTGTTGATTCCTCCGCTGCTTCGGGAGTACGCCGGGCTGAAGAGCACGGTGGTGTTCGCCGGCGTCGGTCAGACGATCGAGGTCTGGGATCGGGCGCATTGGGACGACGAGCGCCGACGTGCCAAGGAGGCGATGCCGCAAATCAGCGACGCGCTGGCGCGGCTGGGGCTCTAGATGCAGCTGGCAAGCGACGACGGCACGCTGGTCGAAGCACCGCTGGCGGCGACGCCCTATGCCGGGCACGCCCCGGTGCTGCTCGACGAGACGCTCACCTTGCTGGGCGTTCGTTCGGGCGGTTCCTATTGCGACGCCACGCTCGGAGCGGGGGGACACGCGCGGGCGGTCCTCGAGCGCAGCGCGCCCGACGGCCGATTGTTTGCCGTCGACCGTGACGCCGAGGCGATCGAGCATGGCCGTCGCGAGCTGGCGGGCTTCGGCGAGCGCGTGCAGCTGCGCCAGGGCAGCTTCGCCGATTTGCGGCAGCTGGTGGCCGACGCGCAGTGCGCGCCGCTGGACGGCGTCCTCGCCGACCTGGGCGTTTCCTCGCATCAACTGGGCACCGCGCGGCGGGGCTTCAGCTTCGCGGCCGAGGGTCCGCTGGACATGCGCATGGACCAGTCGGCGCCGATGACCGCCGAGCGGTGGCTCGCCGAGGTTTCGGAGCCCGAGCTGGCCACGGCCTTGCGTGACTATGGTGAGGAGCGCCACTGGCGCCGGCTGGCGCGCGTGATCAAGCAGGCTCAGCGTGCCCGCCAGCTGCAGACGACGGCCGACCTCGCGCAGCTCGTCTGGCGCACCGTGGGTGGACGCGGCAGCGGCGCGCAGCGCTCCCGCATCCATCCGGCCACGCGCGTGTTCCAAGCGCTGCGGATCGCCGTCAACGACGAGCTCGGCGCGCTGCGATCCTTTCTGCAGCAGGTCTTCGAGGTGCTGAAACCTGGCGGTGTGGTGGCCGTGATCGCCTTTCACTCGCTGGAGGACCGCGAGGTGAAGCAGCACTTCCGTGCGGCATCCCGTCCCGCACCGAGCGAGCCGTGGCTACCGCACGCTGGCGAGCAGCGCCCGCCGGTGGCGCGTCTGCTCACGCCGCGACCGCTGCGACCGGCGGCCGCGGAGCTGGCCCTCAACCCACGGGCACGCAGTGCCCGCCTGCGTGCCGCGGAGAAGCTGCCATGCTGATCCCCGCCCTGACTCGCGACCAACGTCGGCAGGTGACGACCCTCTCGCTGGTGATCGGCACCCTGGCGCTGGTGGCCCTCGGGCACGTCTGGACCCAGCTGCGTACCATCGAGTACGGCTATGGCTTCGCGCGCGCCTCGCGTCTGCAGGCCCGACTGGTCGAGGCCAACCGACGGCTGCGCACCGAGCTGGCGATGCTCAAGAGCCCCGGGCGGCTGACGGCGCTGGCCCAGACGGACCTGGGGCTCGCGGCGCCGGAGCCGGGACAGCTGCGGCGGCTGGGTCGGTCGGCGGACGCATCGTGGGCGGCGCGGGGTCTCGATCGCTTGCCCGGCACGCTGGTGGCGCAGGCGCAGCTGCGCGAGGCCCAGGCCTGCGGGCCAGGTGGCGTCGCGGCCGGGGCGCGCGGGCGTCGTGGCTCACCGGGCACGGCCGTGACGGCTCCCCTCGGTCTACTCTGGTCGTCCGCGTCGCGTCGCGGCGGCGGACATCGCTTCTAGATGGGCGTGGCCGGACGGACTCCGGGCGCTGGCGAGGCCTCGGCGCAGCGTTGGTTGCGCTGGCGGGTCGGTCTGTTCGTGCTGGTGCTGCTGCTCGGCTTCGCGCTCGTCGTGCGGCGCTCGTTCCAGCTCCAGGTGCGCGATGGCGCCAGGCTCAAGGAGCTGGCCGCGCAGCAGTATCTCAAGTACATCGAGCTGCCGGCGCGGCGCGGACCGATCTTCGATCGTCATGGGGCGCCGCTGGCGGTCAGTGTCGAGGTCGATTCGATCTGCGCTAATCCACGCCAGGTGGGCGCCGCGGCCCGAGAGGTCGCCACGCAGCTCTCGCCCTTGTTGGGCGTGGGACGTGGCGAGCTGCTGGGACGACTGCGCTCGCGGCGGTTCTTCGTTTGGCTCAAGCGACGAGTGACGTCGGAGGTGGCAGGACGCGTGCGGGCGCTGCAGTTGCCCGGGGTGTTTCTGCAGCGCGAGAGCCGCCGCTTCTATCCCAATGGTGCGCTGGCCGGTGCCCTGCTGGGCTTCTCCGGGGTGGACGGGCGTGGGCTCGAGGGGGTGGAGCGCAGCCTCGATCGCTGGCTGCGCGGTAGCGTGATGCGCGTGCGGGCGCTGCGCGATGCGCTCGGTCGCAGTGTGCTCGATCAAGCACTCGGTGAGGGCGAGCGTCAGGGGCAGCAGGTCGTGCTGACGATCGACAAGCTGATCCAACACGAGGCCGAGCAGGCGCTGGCCGAGGCGCAGCGCAACGTCGTCCCGGGGAGCGGTTGGACCGCGGCCGTGGTGATGGATCCCTGGACGGGTGACATCCTGGCGCTGGCGGGCACGCCGGCCTTCGATCCCAATCGTGTGGCGCAAGCGCGTCCGAGCGACTGGCGCATCAGGGCGCTGGCCGACGCCTTCGAGCCGGGCTCGACGCTCAAGCTCTTCACGGTGATGAGCGCGCTGGTGACGGGCGTCACCAACGAGCGCCAGCTGATCGACTGCGAGAACGGGAGCTGGCGGATCGGGCGCCGCGTGATTCACGACCACAAGCCGCATGGGCTGCTCTCGGTGGCGGACGTCGTCAAGAAGTCCTCCAACATCGGTGTCTCGAAGCTGGCCTTCCGCATGGGGAAGCAACGGCTCAACGAAGGACTGCGTCGCTTCGGCTTCGCCCAACGCACGGGGCTGCTGCTGCCGGGCGAGCGGGCCGGCGTGCTCCACGACCCGGCGCACTGGTCGGATGTGGCGCTGGCCAATATCGCCTTCGGTCAGGGCATGACAGCAACGATGGTGCAGCTGGTGCGGGCGCTTGCGGCGATCGGCAACGGTGGGCACCTGGTGGTGCCACGCCTGGTGCTGCAGACGATGCGCGAAGGCGCGGCCGCGACCGAGGTGCCGCCCCTGCGGGGTGAGACGGTGGTCGAGGAGGATCTCGCGCGGCGGATGCTCGCGATGATGCGAGGCGTGACCGAGGATGGCGGCACGGCCGAGGCCGCGGCGGTCGAGGGCTACAGCGTGGCCGGCAAGACCGGCACGGCCCAGATGGTCGATCCCGCCACCGGTACCTACTCGACGACCAAGTGGCTCTCGTCGTTCATGGGGCTGGTGCCCGCCACGCGACCGCGGTTGGCGATCATCGTCGTGATCAAGGAGCCGGCGGGGCCCTCGCACTTCGGTGGCGAGGTCGCGGGGCCGGTCTTCAAGCGGATTGCGGGCCAGGCGCTGCGCCACCTCGGCGTCGCGCCCGACCTCCCCGTGGGTGAGGCGCTGGCGCGGCGGCCCGGGGGCCGGACGCCCGCCGCGTCGGTGCCGCCGTCCGCCCCGGTCGAGCCACCTGCGCTGCCCCAGGTGGCCGACGAGGTGAGCGATGACGGTCACGGGCTCGAGGTGCCGGACTTTCGGGGCCTCGGGATGGCCGAGGTGATCGACCGGGCGCGGGCCGCGGGCCTCGCGCTGCGACTGATCGGCAGCGGCGTCGCCGTCTCACAGCGGCCGAGCCCCGGTGCCCTCGTGGGTACGACGGGCTGCGCGGTGACCTTCGAACCACCCCCCTGGCGCGCGCCGCAGCGCGTCGCCCGTGCCGGCGCTGTGCTCGCGGCCACGCGCTGAGCCCTGAGCACGCGCGCAGCATCTCGGGCGGCCCTTCACTTGGCCCCGTCGTTCTCCTCGGAGAGATACTGCAGGATCACCTCGTCGAGGCTCCGCTCCGAGATCAGATCGGCGCCGAAGGGACGCGGATGGGCGGCCGAGCTCGGTGTGGCCGGGGGCGAGGCCGTGGGCCGTTTGGTCGGCACCATCCCGACCGCCGAGGGTGGCGGCGCGGGCGTGGCGCGAGGGTGGGCCGGGCGTGCAGCAGGCGCGGACAGCCCGCTGGCCGGGGCCGCTGCGGGCGCGCGCGTTGCTGGCGTTGCGCGGTCGACCACCACCGCGGGTCGCGCGACCACGGCCCCTACGCTCTGTGCGCCGCCGCGTGCCGCGCTCGCGCCGGAGGGTCGGGCCCCGCCCAGCGTGGAGATGCGGTAGACCCCGCCGCTGGCGGCGACGGGCCGCGCTGCCGGCGCGCTGCTGGGCGCTGCCGGGGCGCCGGCCGAGGTACCCGCCCCGCCGGCCTCCGCCGGGGAATAGGAGCCCGTGGCCCTTCGCCCGCGACCGGACGACTTGGCGGATGGCGCGGTGTAACGCTGAGGCGTCGAGGCAGCGCGAGCCACGGCGGGGTCGACGCTAGGCGGCGCGCCGGACCCCGCGGGTCTTGGCGCCGCCGGCGCCGCGCTCGGTCCGCGGGCCCAGGTCGGAACGGAGTAGGTCCCCGAGGGCCGCGGGTGGCGCGGGTCGCCGGGCGCCGCTGGCGTGGTGGCATGGGTTGCGCTCGGGGGTCGGACCGCCGGCGTCGTGCCGGTCGGCGGCGGTCCGGCGCTGCCGCTCGCTCGCTGCCGTGCGGCCTCTGCCTCTGGCCCGAGGCGCTGCTGAGTTTGTGCGCCCGGACGCAGGGCTTCGCGAGGCGCGCCCGCCGCGTCGGTGGGCGTGTGGGACTCGATCCGCTGCACCAAGGTCGGCTCGGCTTCGATCTCCGAGGCGGCGCTGTTGCCGCGCGCCCACTCGAGCGCGTCTTCCAGGCCGCGCCCCGACCGAGCGCGGGTTTCGGCGGGACGAGGCGTCTGGGCGATGGGTGGCGGTGCTGAGGTGGCCGCCGCCCGGCCGCTCGTCGCGCGTGCCCGCTGCTGCGCCGCCGGAGCGCTGATGCGCTGCGTGTCGGCCACATCGGCGTCGGCGGCGTGGCTGACGGCCGCCGGCGGTGCGCCGGCGCTGGTGGCTCCGGTTGGGATCGCGGGAAGCGCGTCGATCACCACCTCGATGGGCCCTGGGGCCGCCGCCGCGGGAGGCCCCAGGGTGGCGGGATCCGTGGCGCCGCTGGCCAGTCCCCCGGCGGCCAGCTCGGGTGCGGTCGCCGCCGCCGCGGGCGTCGACGCCTCGACCACCTCACGCTCTGCGACGCGATCCGTGTCCGCCGCGCCAGCGCCGGCGGTGTCTGCGTCCGTGGTCGCTTCCACGGCACCGAGCAAGGAGAAGATCTTCTCGTCGAACTCGCCGTGGCGCAGCTGCCGCATCAGCGTCTTGTGCTGCTCCTGCATCAGCTTGCGAACGGCAGGCTCGTGGCCGGGCTGCTGCGCCAGCTCGCTGTAGCTGGTGCGCGCCGAGGCGAGGATCAAGCCCCGATAATACAGGTGAGTGAAGAGATGCGGATGGTCGAGCCCCGAGTCCTCCGTCTGCACATGGTAGACGCGGCCGCCATGGCGAACGTTGTGGTTGAAACCCTGAAGCGGCGAACGGGAGGACATGGTCAGCTTCTGGAGCGCGCTACCATTACGAGGCCTTGTCGATGAACGAGCCACCCATGCTAACACCCCTCCGCGGCTCAGCCAATAGACCGAACGGTCTGCCGGTCTGCGTCGGGACCGAAGGCTCTGCGAGGGGACCTACGGCCCCTGTCGACAGGCCGCGGCACGTCAAGTACAAGGGGCAGCGTGGCGTGCGACCTCGACGATCCAGGGCCGACGATGAGTGATCCAACCAGCACCCGCGACCGCGCGGCGCCGATCGGGGTCTTCGACTCTGGCCTCGGTGGCTTGACCGTGGTGCGGGCGCTCAGTCGCGATCTGCCCTTGGAGCAGATCGTCTACCTCGGGGATACGGCGCGCCTGCCCTATGGCACGAAGTCGGCGGCGACCGTGGTGCGCTATGCGCTGCAGAGCGCGGACGTCCTGCTGCGGCACGGCATCAAGTACCTGGTGGTGGCCTGCAACACGGCCTCGGCGCACGCGCTGCCCACCCTGCGCGAGCGCTTGCCGATTCCCGTGCTGGGCGTGGTCGAGCCCGGAGCGCGCCTGGCGGCGGAGGTTACCGGCACGGGCCAGGTCGGGGTACTGGGCACGCTCGGGGTGGTGGCGTCGGCGGCCTACCCGCGGGCGATGCAGCAGATCCGCCCGGAGCTGGCGGTCTTCGGTCAGGCTTGCCCCTTGCTGGTGCCGCTGGCCGAGGAGGGCTGGCTTCACCATCCGGTGACCCGGCAGGTCGTGGCGCACTACTTGGCCGAGCTGCAGGCCCAGGCGGGTCCGGTCGAGACGCTGGTCTTGGGCTGCACGCACTATCCGCTGTTGCGCCAGGTGATCAGCGAGCAGGCGGCGATCGTCTTCGGCGGGGCCGTGCGGCTCGTCGACTCGGCCGAGGCGGCAGCCGCGGCGGCCGTGGCGGAGCTCTCGAGCCGCGGGCTGCTGGCGGTCGAGCGACGCGCGCCGGACCGCTTCATGTTCAGCGATGTGAGCCGCTTCACCCTCGTCGCCGAGCGCTTTCTCGGCCGCCCGCTCGGCACGGCCGAGCACGCCGATCTGTGAGCGCGACAGGCGCTCGCGCGCTCAGGGGCTTGCTTGACAAGACATTTTCTTCGCCTATAACCGCGCACCGGTTGGGGGGTCCTCGGCGGCCGCTCCGGGGTGGAACAGTAGCTGGCCCTGTGCAGTAGCGAGCTGGTCGACACCACGATGACACATCAGTCCTTTGGCTCGTCCGCGGCTCCGGTGTCGCCCGCTGTCGCCTGTGCGGGGGACACCGCGCTGCCGAGTGATCAGCTTGCGGCCGCGCTGCGCTTGGCACGCAACATCGCGGCGGGGCAGGGCTGCCCGCCCGAGGACGTGACGTTGCAGATTGCCGCGCTGGCTGGCCGCGTGGCGGAGCTGCCGCCGGAGCTGTTGCGCTGCGAGCTCGAGGCGCTGCTGCTCGGGACCCACGTCCCCGAGGCGCTGCAGTGGCTGCACCGGGCGGCGATCCTTCGGGTGCTGCTCCCCGAGCTGGAGGCGACCGTGGCCTTCACCCAGGAGGCAGACCGACGCCACAAGGACGTCTGGGAGCACACCAAGCAGGTCGTGGCGCAGGCGGTCCCCGTGCCCACCGTGCGCTGGGCCGCCCTGCTGCACGACGTCGGCAAGGTACCGACGCGGGCCTTCATGGCCGACGGTAAGGTCACCTTTCACGGCCACGCCGAGGTCGGCGCCCGCATGTTCGACCGCATCGCGCGGCGCTTCGCCTTCCCCAGGCCGCAGCGCGAGCGCGTGCGCGGGCTGATCCTCCACCACCTGCGGGCGAATCAATACGACGGCTCGTGGACCGACGCGGCCGTGCGGCGCTTCGATCGGCAGATGGGCGAGCTGCTGGAGGAGCTGCTGCTGCTCTCTCGCGCCGACATCACCTCGGCCCGCCAGCATAAGCGCGATCTGGCGCAGCGGCGGCTCGATGAGCTGCAGCGGCGCATCGCCGCGCTGCGCGAGCTCGACGCGCGGCAGCCCCCCTTGCCCTCCGGCCTGGGCGACGAGATCATGCGCCACTTTGCACTGACGCCAGGGCGTGCGATCGGCGAGCTGAAGCGTCAGCTCGAGGCCGCGATCGAGCGTGGAGAGCTCGAGGAGCGGCGCGAGGCGGAGTACTACCTGAGTTGGCTGGCGCCGCTCGTCGCCGCCGCCAGGTAGGGCCCCAGGAACTCGATGAAGCGCAGCTCGTTGCCGCGGAGACCGACCTGGTAGATGTAGCGGCTGGCGAGGTGGGCGCCGAAGACCGCCTTGAGGTAGGCGACGGGAACGCGCGCCAGAATGGCCTCCGGGCCAATCAGGCGCTGCAGAGCAGCAGGGCAGGCCTCGGCCAGCACGTTGCGCCGCAGCAGCTCATTGTCCCACAGCGTCGAGCCCTCGATCTCGCGCTTGAGCTCGCTGATCTTGTCGCTCAGCCGATCGGTGAGCTCGCAGCGCGGCAGCTTGGTGCGGGCATGCTCCTCCCAGATGCAAGCGAACTCGCGCTGGGCGTTGTCCGCGATGCGGTCCTGCGCCTCGCGGACATAGTCGCGGTAGAAGGGCGGTGGCTCGGCGCCCGTGACCAGCATGTGGGCGGCGAACTCGGCATCGGTCAGCGCCAGACCGACCAAGACCTCGAGCGAAGAGGAGGTGACCCCGCCCTTGTTGGCCGAGGCGTCCTTGAACAGGATCGTGCCGGCCTGCTCGAGCGCGATGCGCGCCGCCTGGGTGAAGAACAGATTGGCGCCCTCGACGATCACCCGGAAGCGCGGGACGCCCTGCGCGTCGATCAGCTGCGCGACGTTGTTGATGTGGACCGAATCGGGTCGACCGCCGCAGGGCACGAAGAGATCGGCCTGCGCCAAGGGGTTGAGGTGGAAGCCGTCGCGAAAGGCGTAGCCGCTCTCCACCCGTGTTCCGTTCGGCAGCGTGATGTTGCGGTCGTCGACGCCGACGAAGAAGCCGCGCGGGCCGAGCTTGGCGCGCGCGAAGCCGCGGACCGGCTGGCGTAGGGCGGCGAGCCGGCGCAGCTCGCCGCGGTCGAGGCCGTCGCCGTCGTAGAGCACGCCGCTGCCATCGACGATGGCGATCGTGCGGTCGTCTGCCATCTTGATCTCGTTGGAGCCGAGATCGCCGTCGGGGCCACCGGTCTGCAGCTTGGTGACCTTGCGCTCGTCGAGCCCGAGCTTGGCGAGGGTCGCGAGCACATACTGGTGCACCGAGCGGGTGGTCATGCCGTGGACGTCGTGGGGAATGCCGCCGAGCTGCGGGCTCTTGCCCGTGGTGAAGGCGCGCCAGTAGGCGTAGCCGCGCCCGCGCGCGTGCTCGCTGGCCCAGTTCATCAGCTCGGCGGTGCCCTCGTCGGGGCCGAGGAAGATCAGCTCCGGGCTGCCATGGTGGTCAAGCACCTCGGGATGGGGCAGCAACAGGTCGAGCATGCTGTCGACGTATTTCTTGAAGGCGGTTTCTGCGCGCGCCTGATGGTCGAGCGCCAGCAAGATGCCACCCTTGGCGCCCCCCTCGGGGATGTCCTTGTTCTTCTTCTGCTGCGTGCGCGCCAGCTGGTAGACCTCGTTGAAGAGATGGTCGACGTTGGTGCCGAAGGCCTGCACCGTCGGCGAGCGGACGATGCGCACGCCCCCGCGTGCGACGTCGCGAAAGCGCACGTGGAAGCCGCGAAACTCGCTGCCGACGAAGAAGAAGATGCCGTAGGGCCGATCGGGGTAGTCGCGACTGTCGAGGAAGGCGGGGTCGAGGCGAAAGGCCAGCGCGACCTTGTGGCTCTTGTAGAAGTTGGTCGTGAGGATGTGACGGTTGAAGGTCAGACAGGCGGTGAGGATCTGTTCCTCGATCGGATCGGCGGCCGCGTTGTGCAGCCGCCCCTGTAGCCCCGGGCCGTGCTCGCGGTCGTAGGGCTTCACCGGCCGCTCGGGCGACGGTTGGTGATGGTCGGCGAAGTCGGCATAGAGCGCCTTGATCAGGCCAGGCTGCCGCTCGAGCGTCTCGAGGATGCGGTCCTCGGTGAAGGTGTCTTTGGCCAGCCGGTGCTTGAGCTCGGCCAGCAGCCCCAACCGCACCGGATCGTTGCCCAGCGCCGTGGCGAGCGTGACGTACTGTTCGCGGTAACGCGTCAGGAACTGATGGGCGAACTTCCAGCAGGCGTAGGCGTAGACGACCTCGGGCGCCGAGAGCTGGCCCTGCTGAAACAGGGGCGTCAGGGAGGTGCGCGGCAGCGCGTAGACCAGGCTGATGTCCTCCCGCAGGCTCTCGAGCACGGGCTCGGGAACGTCGCCCGCGAGCCAGAGACAGTAGACCAGCATGTCGTTGGGGAAGGGCTCGATGTACTTGCGCTCCGAGTGCAGGCCGTAGGAGTTGAGCACATCGGAGATCGCCGAGAAGTAGCTGTGCGTGCCGCCGCGGCGATAGGCGACGATGATCTGCTTGGTGCCAAGGTCCGGCTGATCGACGATGTCGATGCTGGGGCCGAGGTGGGCGCTGGCGCGCCCGACCAGCAGGCGGAAGCGGTCGAGTGTCTGCTCGTCGACACGGGCACGGAGGTTGGGCGCAGGGCTGTCGCCCAGCTCCAGGGCGGCGCCGTCGTCCGCGGCTGGTTCGGGCGGTCGAGAGATCAGGTAGAGCCGCAGGTGCGCGAGCGAGTCGGGGCCGGTCGTGCCGGTGGTGCGGTAGCATTCGAGCCGGAAGTCGGGATAGCGCTGCTCGATCCGACGTTCGATCTCGACGGCCAGGCTGTGCTCGTCGCGGCAGGCGTAGAGGGCGCTGTCGGCGTGCTCGCTGACCAGCCGCAGCCCCACGTTCTCGCCGCTGGTGCGAGCGAGGAGCTTGCCGGCGAAGAGCGCCTGGATGTGCCGGGCCACGTCCTGCGGGCGGGTGGCGCGGAAATAGCTCGGGTCGAGGCCGAGCTCGCCGTAGAACCAGGACATCTCCCGCAGGATCACCTGAGGTGCGAAGGCCTGATCGGCGGCGATCAGCTGGTAGACCTCTTCGATCAGCTGGGCGGCAAGTCCGGCACTCTCGGCGATGACGCGAAGTTGGGCGGCCAGGGCTACGTCGTTCATGGCTACCCACTCTAGCACTCCCCGCGCGGGGCGTTGAAGTCGGCTGGCCCGGAAGAGGAGTGGTCCATGTCAACAGCCCTGCTCGAAGCGGCCGCGACGCTGCGCGCGGCCGTCGGCGCGCTGCGCTTCGCCGCGCCGGTGGCCTACGTCTACAACCCGCTGGAGTACGCCTGGGACAACCACGCGGCGTATCTGCGCCGGTGGGGCGCCGGGCCCAAGCGCCTGGTGCTGCTGGGGATGAATCCGGGGCCCTTTGGCATGCTGCAGACGGGCGTGCCCTTCGGTGATGTCCCGACCGTGCGCGATTGGCTGCGCCTGACGGAGGCCGTGGGTCGTCCGGCGCAGGCCCATCCCAAGCGGCCGGTCGAGGGCCTGGCCTGCCGCCGGGTCGAGGTCAGCGGGGCGCGGCTGTGGGGCGCCATCGCGCGCTGGGCCGGCACACCCGAGCGCTTCTTTGCGCAGGGCTTCGTCGCCAATTACTGCCCGCTGGCGTTCCTCGAGGCCTCGGGTCGCAATCGCACGCCGGACAAGCTGCCCGTGGCCGAGCGCGAGCGCCTTTTTTCGGCCTGCGACGAGCATCTGCGGGCGCTGGTGCGCGTGCTGCGACCGGCCTGGGTGATCGGGGTGGGCGCCTTCGCCGCCGAGCGGGCGCGGTTGGCCTTGGCCGAGCTGAAGATCGGGCGGGTCACGCACCCGAGCCCGGCCAATCCTGCCGCTAACCGCGACTGGGAGGGGGCCGTGCGCCGCGAACTCTGTCAGCAGCTCGGCAGCCGCGAGGACGACCCGTTGGCGCTCCTTTGAGCGCGTGGCAGAGTCGCGGGGGGGCATGCGAGCATGGCAGACACCGGGTCCCGAGCTGCGGCGCCGAGCGAAGTCGAGCTGCGCGCGCTGAGCGTCGCCGAGCTCGAGTCCGCGGTGCGCCAGCACAACCACCTCTACTGGGACCTCGCGGCTCCCGTCATCAGCGACTACGACTTCGATCGGCTGGTGCAGGAGCTGGCGCGCCGCGCTCCCGACGCGGCGGTGCTGCAGGCCCTGGGTCCGAGCGCCGCGGGGCGTCACGGGGCCGAGGTGCAGCACCAGAGCCCGATGCTCTCGCTCGACAAGTGCTACGACGACGCGACGCTCGAGGCCTGGGCCGCGAAGTTCGAGGGCGAGGTCTTGGCCACGCCGAAGCTCGACGGCATTGCCGCCAGTCTGCGCTACGACGCGCGGGGCTCGTTGGTGCTGGCCGCGACGCGCGGCAGCGGTGCCGTGGGTGACGATATTACGGCCAACGTCCGCACGATCGCGGCGATCCCGCAGCGGCTGGAGCGGGCGCACGCGGTCGAGGTGCGCGGCGAGCTCTACCTGCGCAAGAGCGTCTTCGCCGCCTTCGACGAGCAGTTCGCCAACCCACGCAATCTGGCGGCGGGCGCGATCAAGAGCAAGGACCCGGAGCGTTGTCGCGCCTACGGGCTGTCGTTTGCCCCCTATGACCTGCTCGGTGACGGGCAGGCGACGGAGCAGGAGAAGCTGGCCGCGCTGGCGGCACTGGGCTTCGAGTTGGTCGAGCACCTGCTGGTGCCGCGCGACGGGTTGCGCGCGGCCTACGCGCACTTCGCCGCGCTGCGCGAGCGGCTCGACTACGAGATCGACGGCGTGGTCTTCAAGGCCGACCGCATCGCCGAGCAGCGGCGGCTGGGTCTGACGGCGCACCACCCGCGCTTTGCGATCGCCTACAAGTTCCAGGGCGACTCGCGGACGACCGTGCTCGAGGCCGTCCACTGGAGCGTCGCGCGCTCCGGGGTGATCACGCCGGTCGCGCAGGTGCAGCCGGTGGAGCTGTCGGGGGCCGTGGTCAGCCGCGCCTCGCTGCACCATGCCGGCTTCATCGCCAAGCTCGGTCTGTCGCTCGGCGCGGAGGTGCTGGTGACGCGGCGGGGCGGCGTGATTCCCAAGGTCGAGTGCGTCGTGCGCCCCGGCGACCGCGAGGTGCGCCTGCCTGAGTGCTGTCCCTCGTGCGGCGGCCCCGTGCTGCAGCGGGGCGATTTCCTCTGCTGCGCCGCGCCGGCGCAGTGCCGCGACGCGGTGCTCGGCGCGCTGGCGCACTTTTGCGCGGTGGTCGACTTGCAGGGCTTCGGCGACAAGCTGCTGGGCGACGCCTACGCCAAGGGGTTGCTCCGCAGCCCAGCCGATCTCTATCGCTTGACGCGGGCGGACCTGCTGCGGCTCGAGCGCGTGGGCGAGAAGCTGGCGGATCGGCTGTTGCGACAGCTCGCCGCCCGCCGGCGACTGCCGCTCGAGGTCTTGCTGCGAGCCCTCGGCATCGAGGAGCTGGGGCAGCACGTGGCGCGGCTCTTGGCGCAACACTTCACCTCGTTCGAGCGCGTGCGGCGCGTCACCGTGGCCGAGTTGGCGGCTCTCCACTCGGTCGGGCCGGTGATCGCGGCGAAGGTGGTAAGGGGCTTGGAGGAGGCTGCACCGCTGATCGAAGCGCTGCTCGCCGAGGTGGTGCTGGAGGCGCGAGCGCGGGTTGGACCCCTAGGCGGCCCTGAGGACGCCGACGCGGCGGGGGACAGGCGCGGGCCACTTTCCGGCAAGAGCTTCGTCTTTACCGGCAAGCTGCAGACGCTCGAGCGCAAGGCGGCGCAGCGCGACCTCGCGGCATGTGGTGCCACGACCCCCGCCGGCGTGAGCCAGGAGCTCGACTACCTCGTCGTAGGAGCGGGCGATGCGGCGGCGCCGCCGAGCAGCAAGCTGCTCAAGGCCCAGCGCCTGCAGGCCGAGGGCGCCAGGCTGCAGATTATCAGTGAGCAGGAGTTCCTGGCGCTACTCGCGGAGGCGGGATCAGCGCGACGGCCCGCAGCGCCGTAACCGAACCTTCCCGGGGGCAAGCTCAGAGGCGGTCGCAGGGCGTGCCGAAGGGCTCGCCGAGGTACACCCCGAGCTCGTTGTAGACCAGCTGCAGGTTCTCGGCGATCGGGACGTTGAGCAGCGGCGTGGTGCGCTTGCCCTGCATCCAGAACGAATTGGCCTGCTCGAGCGCCAGGCGCAGGCTGCCGTCGCGCGTGGAGAACACGTCGCCGCGGGTGTCCGAGACCACATTGGTCATCGAGAGCAGCTTGAGTCGGCCGAGCGGCCCCGCCCACAGCCGGTAGTCGCGCGCGCCCGGCTCGGCGCCCCGGTCGACGAAGTAGTAGGTACCCCGGCGGTCCCGGGCCAGCGCATGCGGCTGGCGACGGGGCAGCGGCGGGGCGAAGCTCGCGCCCGCCGTCAGGCGGGCGGTGGCGGCCGCATCGAGTAGCTGCAGCGTGATGGTGCGCGTTCCGCAGGTGAACTGGCAGCGCTGCTGCTCGCGATCGAGCTCGAGGAACGAGTAGTGGCGCAGGTCGAGGCCGCGAAAGCTCTCGGCCCGCGACGGCGCGAAGAAGCGTGGATCGAAGAACCAGCCCTCGCCCGCCGCGTCCTCCACCGGGACCATGCGGAAGCCGCGAGCGGTGCCGAAGAAGAGCTGGTGCGGCAGGTCGGCGTCCTCCTTGTCGGCCGCGCGTGCGGGGCGCCAGCCGACCAGCGTGCCGTCTCGGCCGCCGCTGCAGATCGAGGTCTCCTCGGCGAAGCGGCGTTCGGCGAGGTTGCCTTTGCCGGTCCAGCGCACCGTTGCGCCGAGCTGCTCGCGGGCAAAGTCGACGGCGTTGGCGGCGCCGGTGGCCGTGGTCCAGCGCAGCGCCTTGCCCGATCGGTCGAGGGCCATCGCGCTGCCGAAGCGGCAGGCGAGCTCCGTCACGTCACGGGCCACAGCGGCGCGCGCCGCCGGAGAGCGACAGAGATTGGCCAGGGCTTCGAGCGGGGCGGCGCAGAAGCTGTCGATCGCGTAGGACTGCAGGGTGGCATCGTCGATCGTGCTCCAGTCGATCGTCGCGCGCAGCGGCGCCGCACAGGCCCGCGCGGTGGTGGCGGCCTGTTCGGCCAGGCCGGTCTCCGCCCGTCGACGGGCCCCGGCGCGGTCGAAGCGCGCAATGGCGGCCAGCTCGCCCGTGGCGAGTTGCTGCAGGTGCTGCTCGCGCAGCGGGGCCGGGGCGACGCTCCGCGAGCGCGTCTCGTCGTAACCCAGCGACAGGCCGTCACGGAGGTCGAGGCCCGGGAAGAAGAGCCGGACGCCCGCGCCGTAGCCGGAGGAGCCATGCTCGACGTGCAGCGCGCTGTAGCTGCGGCCGTCGATGGTGGTTTGATAGACGGTGCGTCGATCGGAGCTGTTGTCGACCGTGCAGGGCAGAACCTTGCCGTCGAGCGGACTGGTGGTGCCCTTGACGCGCAGCAGGTAGCTGCCGTCCGCCAGCCGGACCAGGGCGACCTCGACGCCCTCTCCCCCGCTGTAGACCTTCGTGCCGTCGGCGACCACCGGGGCGACGGGCGGCGTGCCGGGAGTGGTCGCCTGCGGCGGGCGCGCGGCGCACGCGGCGAGCAGCAGCAACAACCAGGGTAGGCGGGTGATCAAGGCCGGGTACTTGGGCATCGCTTCGTGCTCCTTCGTCCGAATGGTGCTGGTTGGTGCGCTAGGCCCAAAACAAGCGCGTCCCGCGCTCGTTTTGGGCCTAGATATGACTCAGGGGCTTTCGCAAAGCCCCCTCGTCGCGGGGAGTGAATCCCCGCGACTTCACCCCATAACGCTCGCCTTTCGGCTCGTCTAGCCCGAAAACAAACGGCTCGCGCCCAAGCGCGCTTGTTTTCGGGCTAGGGGGGCAGCTCCAGGCCGAGCGCCCGGCAGGCGCTCCGCGTGTCGTGGCGCTGCCGTGGCGCGACGTTGCGCAGCATCGCCACCGCCAGTCCGAGGTTGCGCTGCAGGCAGTAGGCCTTGGTCAGGATCACGAAGGCCTGCGTCGTTCGCCGCTCCTGCAGCGAGCGGCGGGCGAGCAACAGGGCCTGCGGCGCGTCGCCCTGCTCGAGCGCGGCCTTGGCGCTCGCCAGGTCGGTGGCGACGCCGGCCGGCAGCGCGACCTCGCCCGCGGAGGCGCTGGTGGGACTCACGCGTGCTCGTGGCGGTGCGCCGCGGTCGACGGCGCCGTCCGGCGGGGTGAGCACGGATGTGGCGCGAGCCGGCGCCGCGGCGGCTGCGTCGCTTCGAGGGGCGGCGCCGCCGGCATCGCCCGTCGGTGCCGGCGCGAGGGACGGCCGGATCGCAACGGCGGACGTCGGCGTGCGCCCGAGCGGCCGCGTCGGGATGTCGACGCGCGGCGCCTGGCTGGCGGGGCGAGGCCCCGGCGGCAGCAGCAGCAGGGTCGCGGCGACGCCGGCCGCCACCGCGCCGGCAGCACCGAGCGTGACGGCGCGGGGGAAGCGCCGCGTCGCAGCCGGCGCACCCGTGAGGGCCGCCACGGTCGAGGGCGCGTCGGCTGCGGACCCCGGGGCCGGTGGTGCCTGGAGCGGGGGCAGGGGCGTCGCCAGCGTCGGCGCGCTGCCGAGCGCTGCCGGCCCGCTCGGCACCGCGGCGTAGGTCGCTTGTAGCGCGGCGTCGGCACCCTCGCGGGCCGGCGCGAGGGCGGGAGCCGCGCCGGACAGCGCCGCCACGAAGGCCGCGACCGAGGGAAAACGCTCGGCGGGATCCTTGGCCAACGCGCGTTGCAGCACCGGCGCGATGTGCAGGGGCAGCGCCCCGGGCAGCGTCGCGGTCAGTGCGCGCGGCGACTCGTAGGCCACCTTGTAGACCACCTGCGCCAGGGTTTCGCCGGCGAAGGCCGCCTCACCGCTGAGCAGCTCCAAGACGATCGCGGCCAGCGCGAACTGATCGGTCGGCGGTCCGACGCGCTGCGTCTGGCCGCTGAGCTGCTCCGGGGCCATGTACTGCGGCGTGCCGAGCACCGCGCCCTCGACGGTCACGACGCTGCGCGAATCGCGGATCTTCGAGATGCCGAAGTCGAGCACCTTGGCGCGCGTGAGGTTGCCGCTGGTGCTGGGCTCGAGCGTGAGGAAGACGTTCTCGGGCTTGAGGTCGCGGTGGACCACGCCGTGGTCGTGCGCGGCGGTCAAGGCCGAGGCGATCTGCTGGACGAGCACCAGGACCTCGCTGAAGGGCAGCTTGCCGCGCTGCAGGCGCTCGCGCATGCTCTCGCCGCGCAGCAGCTCCATCACCAGGTAGGGCGTGCCGTCGGGCAGCGCGTTGAAGTCCAGTACGTCGACGATGTGGGGATGCGCGAGGCGGGAGGCGATCTCGGCCTCGCGGCGAAAGCGGGCGACCGCCTCGGCGTTGTCGGCGATCGCGCCGGCGAGCACCTTGATCGCGACCTGCTTCGGCAAGCGCAGGTGGTCGGCCAGCCAGACCGTGCCCATCCCGCCCTGGCCAATACAGCGCACCAGCCGGTAGGTGCCGTCGAGGATCTGGTTCGTCGCCACGGCGCTGCTCATCGTCGCTCTACCGCCCCCTGCCGGCCCGGTGTCGCTGCGGGAGCCGAGCATGCCCCATTTGGCCCCATCCCTGCTACTCGGACTCGACGCGAATCTCGAACTGCTCGGGGTGGAAGCCCGGACGCGCCTCGACGCGCAGTGAGCGACCGAGCCGCCGCTCGAGTTGCCCGAGCTGCTCGCCCTCCGCGTCGGCCAGCAGGTCGGCGACCTCGGGATGCACCGACACCGTGAGCGAGCGCCCGGGCAGGCCGGCGCCGTGGCGCGAGATCTCGCGCAAGACCTCGTAGCAGATGGTCTGGGTGGTCTTGACCGCGCCGCGACCGCCGCAATGCGGACAGGGGGCGGTGAGCTCGTGCATCAGGCTCTCGCGCACGCGCTGACGCGTCATCTCGACCAGCCCCAGCGGCGAGATGTCGAGCGCGTGGGTCTTGGCGCGATCGCTGCTCAACGCCTCGGCCAGCGCGCGCCCCACCTGTTGGCGGTTGCTCTCCAGCTCCATGTCGATGAAGTCGACGATGATGATGCCGCCGATGTTGCGCAGCCGCAGCTGCGCCGCGACCTCCTTCGCGGCCTCGAGGTTGATCTTCGTGATCGTGTCTTCGAGGCTACGGTGGCCGACGTAGCGCCCGGTGTTGACGTCGATCGCGGTCAGGGCCTCGCCCTCGTCGATCACCAGATAGCCGCCTGAGCGCAGCCAGACCTTGCGCACGAGCGCCCGGTCGATCTCGTGCTCGATGCCATGGGCGTCGAAGAGCGGCTCGCGGTCCTGGTAGAGCTCGAGCGTCTGTTCGTGCTGTGGCATGAAGGTGCGCACGAACTCCTGGATGCGCGTATAGGTGGCGAGATCGTCGATGATGACGCGCTGCACCTGTGACGACACTAGATCGCGGACGACGCGCAACGAGAGATCGAGATCCTGGTGCACGACGCCGGGCGCCGACACGCGCTTGGCGCGGGCGCGCACCTCGCTCCAGAGCTTGAGCAGGAACTCGAGCTCGGTGCGCAGGTTCTCCTCGCTCTGGTGCTCGGCCACCGTGCGCACGATGCAGCCCGTCTCGGGCGGTCGCAGTCGGCCGAGGATCTCGCGTAGGCGCTCGCGCTCGGCCTCGTCGGTGATGCGGCGCGAAATCCCGATGTGATCGACGGTCGGCACCAGCACGAGCGTGCGACCGGCCAGCGAGAGATAGCTGGTAATGCGCGCGCCCTTGCTACCGATCGGCTCCTTGGCCACCTGCACCAGCAGCTGCTCGCCCTCGTGCAGCCGTTGCTCGATCGGCACCGGCGGCGCCGCGCTGGCGCGCTCGTCGGCGCTGGCGTGGGCCTCCCCATCATCGCCGAGGGGCGGCACATCGCCCGCGTAGAGAAAGGCGGCCCGCTCGAGCCCGATGTCGACGAACGCCGCGTGCATGCCAGGCAGCACGCGCACCACTCGCCCCTGGTAGATGTTGCCGACGATCCGCCGATCGGACGGGCGCTCGATGTGCAGCTCGATCAGCTGGCCGTTCTCGACCAACGCGACGCGCGTCTCGGGACCATCGGCATTGACGAGCAGGATGTGGCCCACGTGGATCCTCGCCTCGGGCGGCAGCATCGCCCGAGGCTTGCCCTCACGCGAAGGGCCAGGCGAAAGCCGTGGGCAGCGCGGCGCGAGCCTCAGAAATGCGCGGGCACTATGACACAGATGTCTGGCATCGGGGAGCGAGGGCCTGCCGTCGATCGACACCGAGCCGCCGATTTCGTTGGCGATTGGCGCGCGTCGCGGGTCTACAGCCAGCTGGCATTGCCCTTGCTGTTCCACGCCACGCCGCCTCGACGGGCTCGGCCGTCGCGACGGAGCCCCGGCCGGTTTTGGCCGCTGAACGATAGCGACCGCGCGATGCAGCTTAGCTAATGGATCGGGCTTAGGTCAGGAATCGGGTCGCCGAAGGTTGCTGCTTAGCTACGAGCTTAGTTAGAGGGCTGCGGTGGGCCGACGGGCGCGCCGCAGCTCGCGCGGTGGCACGAAGCCCCTCGAGGACTTGCTCTTCGGGGGGCTTCGCCTTTGTTGCGGCAGGCCTCACAACTGCGCCGGCGAAGCGTCCGCGGCTGTTCCGGCGAAGCGCTGCGCGGCGGTCGCGGCGCGGGGCCGGGAGCGGCATCAGGCCGCGAGGGGCGTCGCGATCGCGCAGACGCGCGCGACGAGGCGCTGGAGCCAGCGTGTGCCGGCCGCCACGCTCTCGGCGTCGAGCTGTCGAATCGCTGCGACGAAGCTCGCTGCGCCGGGCCCAGCGCCGCCCGCTCGGTGACTGCCGAGGCCCGCGACCAGCCGTTGGCGATCCCTGTCCTCGGGCTGGTCCAGCTCGGCGTAACGCGCGAGCGCCGCGGACCACTCGGTCCACTGCGCGGCGAAGCGCTGCTGCACGGCGAGCTCGCGGGCAAAAGCGGCTCCGCCCTCCGCCGCTAGCGAGGCCACGGAGGCCGGTAGGGCCTCGGCCAGCCGGCCGAGTTGACGCAGGCGCTCCTCGATCGCGCCGGCGACGACGCGCTGAGCCGCGCAGTACAGCTCTCGCTCCAGCGCGGCGTCCCCGGCCCAGGGCAGGCGCGCCTGCTGGTACCAGTGCCACAACGCCACCAGCTCCCCGACGTAGCGCAGGTTCTTCGCCACCCGCGCGCCCACGCCGCGGAAGCGCTCGCGGTGGAAGGGCTGGGTGCCGGTGGGCAAGGCCTCGCCGACGACGAGCTGATGCGGGCCGTGATCGCGCCGATAGACGAAGCCGGCCGCCAGCACCGTGCCGTAGTCGATGTGCACCGGGCCGACCAAGCCGGCCTGGCCCCCGAGGAAGATGCGCGGCGAGCGCAGCATCACGCCTTGTGGCACGTCGCCGATCAGCGAGGCCGTGGCCTTGTCCCCGCGGGGCCCGAAGGGCGTGAAGTTGAAGTGGATGAACGAGCTGCCCACCTCGCTGTGGTCGGCGCGGCTGGTGCCGCCGGCCATCAACACGTCGCAGAAGTTGATCAGGCTGCCGAGGGTGACGAAGGGCAGCAGCACGGTCTGCTTCAGGCCGACGGTGTGCGCCGTGCTGGCCTGCTCCTCGAGCAGGCAGCCGGGGCGAACCTGCGCCCCGGGGCCGCAGGCGGCGCCGTCGAGGTAGACCGAGCCCGCATGAGACCCGCCGCTCAGGACGACGCCACGGCCGAGCGCGCAATCATCGACCGTGACGGGTCCCTCGGCGCCGAGGGTGCAGCCCGGGCCGATCAGCAGCGAGCGGCCGCGGAGCTGGGTCCCCGGGTAGAGGGTGGTTGCGGGACCGTGGATGCGATCGACGACCACCTCGTCGCCAAGGCTGATCAGCGCCGGTGACGGGATCACGACGCCCCGCGCTTGGAGCGCGCGGATCCTGTCGGCGGGCGTCATGACCCCGCCGCGGCCTTGCCGCCGAACTCGACGATGCGGCTGAAGACGCCCTTGATCGCGTTGCGGTAGTCGACCCAGCTCTTGCCGACGGCGTCGAGCGCCTCGCCGAAGGCCTCGCGCCCCGCTCGCCGGAAGCAGTCCTCGAGCGCCGAGACGTCGCGATCGTCGCCGCTCATGCGCCGCTGGACCAGCGTGACGAGGCGGTCCGGCTGAGCATCGGCCAGGGCCGACGCGCAGTCGTCGCGCAGCCTGGCGGCGAAGCGCGGCTCATCCTTGCAGGTGTTGTAGATGTGCTCGACGAGCGCCTGCGTGTCCGGCGGCTGTCGCACCTGCTGGGCCATCTTCGGCAGCGCGGGGATGGCACAGCGCAGCGCGTGGACATAGCCGGCGGCGGTGGCGCTGGGGTCGGTGCGAGCCCCGCCGTGGAAGACGCGAGCGGCCGCCAGCAGCGCCTGCTCGCGCGCGGTCTGCTCGCGCAGGGCGGTCAAGCGCTCGATGTAGCGCACGAAGGCGCGCCGCACCGCGCCGAGCTGCAGCTCGAGCGCGTCGACGGGCTGGACGAAGGCCGTGGGGGGCGCCAGCGCACCCAGGCGCGCTTCGGCGAGGGCGAGCAGGGGCAAGCACTTCCGCTCGAGGTCGGTCGGCTGGTGCTCGGGGTCGGCATTGAAGGCGCGGGTCAGCGCCTCCATCACCACCAGGTTGTCGCTGGCGCGATGCACGTCCGACTGGCGCGCGCGGACCGTGCAGCGCCAGAAGCTGGCCAGCGGACCGCTCTCGACGTCGCCGAAGTCCTTGAGGAAGAGCGCCGCCGCTTGCCGTTGCCGTTCGCTGCGTGCGCTGAACCCCAGATAGACCGCGCCGGCGGTGACGAGCAACACGCTCACCGCGGCCGCGGTGAGGCGCCGACGCCGGGATCGTCGCCGAGCCTGCTCGAGGAAGCTCTGCACCTCGGCTTGGCCCGAGGCCGCACCCAGCGCGGTGAGCGGAGGCAGGCCCACGATCGGCGCCGGCGCCGCGGTGAGCGGCGTCAGGTCGGCCGGTTGGGCGGGTGGCCGCAGCGCGCTCGGTGGCGGCGGTGGGGGCGGTGGCCGCGCGGCATCGAGCGCTTGGGCGAAGCGCTGGCCGCCGAGCGAGGCCTTGCACGCCAGGCAATCGGCTGTCTGGTCGGGATTGGGGGTGCCGCAGCGGGGGCAGTTGACCATCGTCGGCGCTCCGTGGCGGCGTGAGGTGCGCACGCCGCGTCGCGCCGGCGACGCTAACACAGCCCCTTGGGGTGGGCCTAACGCACGACCTGAACGCTTACCGCACGACCTCGTCGGGCGCGCGGCGGGCCAGCAGCCCGCGGGTCGGTACCGTCAGCACCGGCTCCTCGCGCAGGCCGGCGCTGGAGAGGATCGCATTGGCGCTCAAGAGCCCCGCGCTGAAGGCGCCCTCCATCAACATCGCCGGCAGCGGCAGGGCCACCCAGTCCCCCGCCAGCCACAGTCCGGGCACGGGCGTGCGTAGGCCCGGGCGACCCTCGTGCATCCCGACGTGGAAGGCGGCGAAGTCGCGCCGCACCTGCAGGTGACTGTCGCGGTGTTGGGCCTGGCGTAGCTCGGGCAAGAAGTGCTCGAGCTCGGCGCAGAGGGCCGCGGCGATCGCGGCGTCGTCGCCGGCGTCGTCGGGTAGGGCGTAGCAGTGCAGCTCGAGCACGGCGCCGCCGTGCTGCCGCGCCCAGTCTTGGGCCGCCGGCTCGATGCGGTGGCAGAGCGCGATCGCGTCCAGCAGGCGCAACCGCTCGGTGATGAAGAAGACGGGCAGCGCGGCGCGCGGGTCGCGGTCGAGCCACAGTCGCAGCACGGCGTAACCCTGCGCGGGTCGGGTCGCGGCCAGCTGGGCGGCGAAGGCGGGCTGCTCCTCGGCGATGAAGGTCGAGGCCCCGACGATCGCGCGCGTGCCGACCACGTCGCTGGCGAGCACGACGTGGTCGAAGGCCTCGCTCTCGCCGGCGATCCGCAGCCGCCCCGCGGCGTCCCGGGTCAGTCCCTCGACGCCACAGGCGAGGCGCAGCGTGACGCCCTGCTGCTCGAGGTGCCGCGCGATCGGCGCGATCACGCCGTCGGCGTAGTCGGCGGCAGGGTAGTCATAGAGCAGTCCGCCATCGTGACTGAGGTAGTAGAAGTGGAAGCTCTTGATCAGCTCGGCCAGCGACATCCGGTCCTCGTCGGCGAAGAAGGCCCGCGAGAAGGTGTTGAAGGCCAGCCGGAGCCGGGGCGGCAGCTCGGCCCGTGCGGCGAAGGACGCGAAGGAGGTCTGGTCGAAGCGGGCGAAGGTCGCGAGCGGGTCGTACTCGAGCAGCAGGCGCAGCTCGTGTTTAGCCTGGCCGAAGAGGATGTCGCGCCAGCGGTAGACGCCGGCCCGCGCCATCGAGATCAGGTTGAAGACGGGCGTCCGCTCGACACCGGCGAAGCTCAGCGCCGTGCCGCCGCGCTCGAGGATCAGGTAGTCGTTGATCGCGGCGAAGGACGCGCGCAGTCCGAGCTGATCGAGGAAGCGATTGAGGTTGTGGTAGTGGCGGAAGAAGGCGTGGAAGCCGTGTCCGACCGGCACCTCGCTGCCCTTGGTCAGCCGATGCGACCAGCCGCCGATCTTCCCGCCCAGGTACGCGTTGCGCTCGTAGAGCACGACGCTGAAGCCGCGCGGCGCGAGCGTCGTGGCGGCCGCGATGCCCGCCAGGCCGCCGCCGATCACGGCCACGCGCTGCGGTCCTTGGCTCAGGCGCAGCGGGCGGTGCGGGTCGATCGTGTTGAAGGGCTGGACGAAGCCACCGAGCCGCGCTGCGATGCGCCGCGCCAGCCACGGGCCGAGCCAGCCGCGCTCCGCCGAGGCCCAGCGTAGCAGCCAGAGCACGAGGCCCGCGCCGAGCAGCAGCACCAGGCCGAGGGTGATCGACAGGACCGCGAACAGGGTGGACAGCATGGTAGCTCCTCGTGCTCAGGAGGCCGCGCTGCGGCCGGTGAGTGCGTTCGGCTCGGTGAGGCGTTCAGACCGCCCGACGCAGGCGGCCCCCGCGCTCCAGCTCGAGCGTGTGTCCGCGCCAGCTTACCCTTCGGCCGCCGATCGCGCGCAGGAACGCGAGCGCCAGCAGGGCGTCGGCGAGCACCGCGTCGAGCAGCGCGCCGGGCCAACGCCCCACGCCTCCCCCCGCACGGCGCACCAGCGCGCGGGCGACCGTCGCGGTGGCGAGGCGGCTGAGCGCGACGAGCAGCAGGATCGCCAGCGCGAGCGGGGGCGTCCTCGACCCCCACAGGGCCAGGACACCCAGCGCGAGTAGCCAGGGCGCGAGCAGCAGCGCGGGATAGCTCCAGAGCAGCCGGGGTCGCTGCCAGCGCACCACGCTCAGCCAGCGCGTCAGGCGCTGCAGCGCGGCGCCGAACGAGCGGGCCTCGCCGCGCGCCTCCGCGAGCAGCGGTACCGCGCAGACGCCGAGGCCACGCTCGGCCAGTCGCTGGGCCAGCTCGACATCCTCGCCGAGGTGGTGCACCAGTCCCTCCCAGCCGCCGACCGCACCAACGTGCGCCGGTCGGAAGGCGCAGAGCTTGCCGACCAGCGTCTTGCCGTCGACGGCGCAGAGTAGGGCGAAGGCGTGGAGCGACCCGTCGAGCAGCGCGGCGCCGGCGCGGTCACCCAGCCGGCGACCGGCGGGCCGCTCGATGAAGGGCGCCCAGACGGCGCCGAGCGCGGGGTCGTCCTGTAGCGGTGCGATCAGGCGATCGAGATCGATCCTGCTCAGGTCGACGTCACTGTCGGCGGAAATGACGATAGGGTGCCGACCGTGATCGTGACGCAGGGCCCCCGCGAGCTGCGACGCCTTGCGGTTGGGGCCGAGCGGCGGATGAATGGCGACGCTGCAGGGTAGCCCCGCGGCCTCGAGCGTGGCGCGAGCCTGCTCGGCCACGGGCAGCGCCGTATCCGCGGCGTCGGCGACCGTGAGCGCCACCGTCAGCGGAAAGCTGTGCCGGGCCTGGGCGGCCGAGGCGAGGTTGTCCAACAGGCGCGCCTCGGCGCCCGCGCAGGGGCGCACCAGCAGCGCTGGCTGATCGCGCACGACCGCGGCGCCTGGGTGGCTGGCGATCGGGCGCCAGAAGCGCCAGGCTCGTCCGAGCACCACGCCGGTGCCGAGCGCGACCGCCAGCGCCCAGGCCAGCAGCAGGAGGCCTGGCACGAGCAGGGACCAGGCGCTCACGGCGGCGGCTCGCTGAGTACAGCTCCCCAGAAGAGAGTGACCAGTTCGCGACGGGCTGAACGCCGCGGGCAAGGCGCGCCGACGCAGTAATACCCGTGGTATTTCAAGGAGGCGCAACGCAGCCTGCGGCGCTCAGAACCAGCGAGGTGGTCACTCATTTCTGGGGAGCTGTACTGAGCCAGGCCAGCGCGCCGGCGAGCGCGCCGCGGCGCATGCGGAAGGGCAGCAGCAGCCGCACCCAGTCGCGGTTGAAGCGCTCCAGGTCGAGCTGCTCGTGGACGGCGAGGGCCGGCTCGCCCGCGAGCTGAGTCTGCAGTAGGGCGCGCGCGTAGAAGGGGGTGTCCTCGAGCGCGCGCAGCACGCGGGGCCGGGCACCGGCGTCGTGGCGCGTGGCGCGGGCGAGGCGCCAGCGCGTGCGGTCGAGCACGGCACGACAGGGGGGATCGAGCGGCTCCGGGGCGCGATCGGCGCGGAAGAGCCAGCCGCGGGGTCGCTCGCGGCCATCGCGTAGGACCGCATCGTAGAGCACGGCCGTGGCCCCGGAGGGCAGCGCGGCCCGCGACCAGCTCCAGCCGCGGAAGGCGTGCTCGAGGGCCTCGTCGCCCTGGTTGCCATCGTGGTAGGCGACGCCGCTGAAGCGTAGCGCGGGCTCGCTGAACGTCACCTCGGCGCGGGCGATCGGGGCGATCGGCCACCAGCGATGGCGACCCGCGGGGTCGAGGGTGACCGCCGTGGTGGGGCGCGGACAGCCGGGCTGGGGCCGCAGGCGCAGGGTGCCGCGCAGCGGGCGGCCCGCGCCGAAGTGGCCGATCGCCGCCGTGCGCTCGTCGCAACGCACGACCAGCGCGTCGTCCTCCCACGAGACCGTGCTCGGCCCCAGCGCCAGGTGGTCGGCCGAGCGCTCCACCGTGGCCGCATCGCGTTCCGTCATCGACCAGGCCAGGTGCCCGCGGGCGTCGTGGAGGGCGATGTTCAGCGCGCAGAAGTCGAGCGCGTCGGCGGCCCCGGGCCGCAGCGCGCGCGCGCGCGCGTAGAAGGGCGAGAAGACGCAGCCGACGAAGGCGATCAGCGTCAGCGCGTGCTGGCCGTCGTCGCTCAGTACATCGAGGTACCACCAGAGGTAGCCGCCCTTTGCGACGACAGCGTCGAAGGGTGGGCCGTACAACGTGGTGCCTTTGCCGCCTGGGGCCGCGCTCTCGGCCGCGGCACTAGGAGGGCGTTGCTCCTTCGACGACATGGACCGATCCCTCCCCGACCACGGTGGCCACCGGGGCCGGGCCTACGCAACCGCGATGACG
The DNA here is from genome assembly GCA_016702545.1 of Pseudomonadota bacterium. Lineage (GTDB taxonomy): Bacteria > Myxococcota_A > Polyangia > JADJTL01. The sequence goes on from JADJDT010000043.1 coordinate 71,803, forward strand.
CATCGCCGATAACGCGGGCGCCCAACCCGGACGACCAAGGAGACAGTGCCATGACCCCGACGAGCAAAGCTACCGCCACACCCACCGCTCCCCGAGCCTACCCGCCCTGGAACCCCGCTGAGCCGGCGACCTGCCCTGCGCCGGCCACCGCCGGACCGATCGCTGCACCGACCGCCGCCGCTAGCGCGCCCCACGCCCGGGGCGTCCACCTCAAGCTCGACACCGGCCTCGGCTACGGGCCGAGGCTCGAGGCGAGCGCCGACCAGCACGGAGCGAGTTCGCGCATCGACGCCTTCGACGGCAACGCCGGCCCCCTCTCGCTCTCCCTGGGTTCCAGCCGCGCCCAGTTCGGCGCGCAGAATGAGGCGGCATCCTTCCTCTTGCGCCTGAGCGCGACCGCTCCGGACGGGCGGTGGTCGAACGCCACCGAGGTCTACGGCATCAAGACGGGGGGAGGGACGCTCAATCCCGACGGCAGCGAGGGCGTCAACATGACCGCGACCGCCTCCGCAATGAGCTGGGAAGGTACCTGGCACGGGGAGGACCTCAGCCTGACGGCGGGCGTGGGTGTGGGCGTCGGCCTGCACGGCAGCCTCGGCGTGCGTGATCGGGACGGCGACCACCGGCTCGAGGGCTGCGTGCGGGCCTCGATCGGCCTCGCGACTATCGGCCTTTGCATCGAAGAATGAGCAGCCGCTCGTGTAACTGTTCGCGGGGGGATGTCCCATCCCCCCGCCCCGGAAAGAGTGAATCTTTCCGGGGCCCCTCCCCCAATGTCGGCGCGCTTTCGCGCGCCGCGCGGGTGCTTGGTCGCACCCGCGGCGACAAGCTTCTCAGTGAAACCAAGCGCTTATGGCGCAACACCCCCTGAACGCTTACCCGCTCGTCACACGCCACGTGCGCGGAAGGAGATGAACGCCAATGAACACCGAACGGATGGATCTACCGGGCTTGCACGTGCTGCTCAAGGGCATGGTGCTGCTCGCTTCGAGTTGCACGGCCCTGTCGGCGCTCGTCATTCTGCGCCAGCCGAGGCTGCCCTCGGCCTTGGCGCTGGTGCCGATCCTCATCGTTACGCTGATCAACTTCGCCTTGCCGGTGTGGCGTTCACGCACGGTGCGGGCGGTGTCCGAGGGCCTGGCGCTAGGGGAAGGGCGCAGGGCGCGGCTCGTCCGCTGGGGCGAGATCACCGGCCTGCGCTCGCTGCTGATCGAAGGCTTGTTCTATGTCCAGCCGCGCGAGCTGCTGCTCAGCGATGGCTCCGCGGTCGTCTTCTTCAGCGACTCCCAGCGCTATCGGCGCCTGCAGCGCCTCCTCGACCTGCACTGAGCGAAGCTCGCCGGCCCCTGACGCACCGCGCCGCCCAGGCTTGGCGCGCCCTGGCGGGCTGGGGGATCGAGTGGCCCCTTGCGCGCGGCGCGACTTTGTTCCATGACGATCGCGGCACCCGTGGAGCCGCCGATGTCGTTCAGACCATTTTCTGCCCGCTCGCTCGTCGCCGCGCTGCTGATCGCGGTGGTCCTTGGCGCGGCCCCGGCGCCGGCCGAGACACACTGGACTCCGCCCTTTGTCGTCAACGAAAGACAGGCGTTCAGGACGCTATGCCGCGCGGCGCATGTGCCTTTGGCAGACGTGCGTGCCATTCTCGCCTTCGCCAACGCCCCGACCCCACAGACGCTCCATCGTCTGAGCAGAGGACGCAGCGTCGTCGCAGCCGAGCTCGGCGCGTCGATGACGCTCGATACGCTCCGCGATGCCTTGGATTACCAGAGAATCAGGGTCCCGTTGCCCGCGGAGTTCCAGCCACTGGCCGCGACGGCCAGCAGTCAGTGGCGGTACGCGCTCGACCTCGCGCTCGCGATCAACTACGTCGCCTACCCAGAGACGCAGCGGCGCAAGGTCGCGCCGATTCCCCACGCGGCGCATCCGGACGCCGTGGCCTTGGTGCTCCACCAGCTCTTGGGGGGACAGCGCCATCGGGCGGACGAGCCTGTTCAGCGTGCCGTGCTGGGGCTGCTTCATGACCTGATCGAGGACAATGTTCATCCGTCCATGGCTTCGCTCGCCACGCCTCCTGGAGTGCTGCAGCTCATCGACCCAAAGGTCGTGCCCGCACGGCGTTCGCTTTCAGAGCGGCTGGTATGGGGCACGGCCGCAGCCCGTGATGCGCTCAACGAGGCTTTCTCAGGGCTGGTGATACCGGGCGCTGGCGGCGTGGGCGATGCCGCGGTCGGCTTAACCAACCCGCTCTCGCCGCATGGCTTCGGCGACTACCAGGGTGTCCCCAAGGGATTCCCGGGCGCCAAGGACCAGCGCGCGCGAATGACGCGCGCCACCCACTTTGCCGAGCTCGTCCGGCGCTGGGGTCCCCTCGTGGCAGCGGTCAAGCTTGCCGACCTGCTCGTCAACCTCGACCGCAAGCACGTATCGCTCCATCACCGGGAGTCCCCTGGGCTGCCGCTCGCGCTACGCTTGTTGAGCGACCTCAGCGCGAGGGCGTACTTCGCTGGTGAGCTCGCGAAGGTTCCGGGCGTGCCACCCGAGCTACAAGCGGCCTTCGACGATATGCTCACCGCGGTCCTCAACGCTCCGGCGATCGCTGCCACTACGGGGAAGGGTCGATGGTGCGAGCTTTGCCGCCTCCAACATGAGGTCGCGAGCTTCGCAGCGGACAACCGCGAACGCATCACGGCGCACATCGACGCTTACGTCGCTTCGCTGAAAGCTGTCTCGCCTTAGGCGTTGCCGGCGCGTGGCGCGGGCCGAGGCGGGCGCAGAAGGGATCGTCGTGCAACACGAGCGGGCGCTGGTCTGGTTTCGGCGCGACCTGCGGTTGGAGGACCACGCCGCGCTGCACCAGGCGCTGACGCAGGCGCGGCGCGTCCATTGCGTGTTCTGCTTCGACAGCGAGATCCTCGCGGCGCTGCCTTCGCCGCAGGACCGGCGCGTCGAGTTCATCTGGGAGTCGGTGCGCGAGCTGCGCGCGGCGTTGCAGCGTGCCGGCGGTGAGCTGCACGTGCTGCACGGTCCGGCGCGGCAGCTCATTCCGGAGCTCGCCGGCGCGCTCGGCGTCGAGGCGGTCTTCTGCAATCGCGACTACGAGCCGCAGGCGCGGGCGCGCGACGCCTTCGTCGACGGCGCGCTGCGCGCCGCCGGCCGGCGCCTCTACCAGCTCAAGGATCAGGTCATCTTCGACCACGACGAGCTGATGACGCAGGCGGGCACGCCCTTCGCCGTCTTCACACCCTACAAGCGCGCCTGGCTCGCCGCGCTCGGGGAGGGCGAGCTGCAGCCCTTCGCCGTCGCCGCTCACAGCGCGCGACTCGACCCCGCCGCCGCGCCGGCGACCCCGACGCTCGAGCAGCTCGGCTTTCAGCGCACCAACCTGGCGACGCTGCGCCTGCCGACCGGCCTCGGCGGCGCGCGGGCGCTCTTCGAGGCCTTTCTCCCGCGCCTCGACCACTACCGCGAGCGCCGCGACTTCCCGGCGCTGGCGGGACCCTCCTACCTCTCGACCCACCTGCGCTTCGGCACGATCTCGATCCGCGAGCTGGTACGCGCGGCCCGGGCACGATCGAGCCCCGGCGCGGACTGTTGGCTCTCGGAGCTGATCTGGCGCGACTTCTACTTCATGATCTTGTTTCACCATCCGCGGGTGGTCGACCACGCCTTCCAGCGCGAGCGCGACGAGGTCGTCTGGGAGCAGGATCCCGCGCGCTTCCGCGCCTGGTGCGAGGGGCGCACGGGCTATCCGCTGGTCGATGCGGCGCTGCGGCAGCTCAACCAGACTGGCTACATGCACAACCGGCTGCGGATGGTGGCGGCGTCGTTTCTCACCAAGGACCTCGGCCTCGATTGGCGCCTCGGCGAGCGCTACTTCGCCGAGCAGCTCAACGACTTCGACCTGGCGGCGAACAACGGCGGCTGGCAGTGGGCGGCCTCGACCGGCTGCGACGCGCAGCCCTACTTCCGCGTCTTCAACCCGGTCACGCAGTCGCAGCGCTTCGACCCGCAGGGCGCCTTCATCCGGCGCTACGTCCCGGAACTCGCCGCCTGCAGCGCGAAGGAGATCCACGCGCCGTGGCTGATCGACGCCCAGCGTCGGCGCGCGCTCGGCCTTACGCTCGGCGAGAGCTACCCCCACCCGCTCGTCGACCACGCCACGGCACGCCTGGCCGCCATTCGTCGTTTCGCGCGTCCTGCGCGCTAGCCCCAAAACGCGCGCGAGACGCGCTTGCTCTCGATCTAGCGCGCGGGGCGCGGGTGGGGCCGGGCCCCCAGGTCCTCGGCCACGCTTTGGGCCGCCAGGCGCCCGCTGAGCGCCACCATGGGCAGTCCGGGCCCCGGATGGACGCTGCCGCCCGCGAGATAGAGCCCCGGCAGCGCGGTGCGCGAGCCGGCGCGCGCGAAGCTGCTGCGCCAGCTATGGGCCAGGGGCCCGTAGATCGCCCCGCCCGTGCCTGGCGACAGGGTCTCGAAGTCGTCGGGCGTCTGGAGCGCGGTCGGCGCGTCGGCGAGCCCTAGCGCGAGCCCGTGCGCCCCCAACAGGCGCTCCACTCGCTCGCGGCACACGGTGAGCTCCTGCGCCGCGAGCGGGCGTTCGCCACCACGAGGCGGCGCGTTGACCAAGAGCAGCAGACGCTCGCGCGCGCCCGCTGGCCCGTCGGCGCCGGGCGTCGCGGCGGGTCGCGCGTCCGGCGGGCAAGCGCTGGGGACGATGCGACCGTCGTCGTCGCGGTCCTGGGCGCAGACGTAGACGGTGGGGCGCGTCGGGAGCTCGCCGCGGCGCAAGACCGCGTCGAACTCGTCGGCGTAGTCCGCCGCGTGGAAGAAGACGTTGTGACGCACCAGCGTAGCGTCGGCCTGCGCGCTCGTGGGGCTGAGCGTGGCCCAGGTCAAGGCCGAGAGCGAGCGCTCGGCGCGGGGGGTGGCGGCCAGCCCGAGCTGTCGCGCGGTGGGGGGATCGAGCAGGCGCGTGGCCAGCGTGCTGAGGTCCGCGTTGACGATCACGGCGCGCGCCGCGCGGCACTCGCCGTCGCGCAGGCGCACGCCCCGCACGCGGCCGCCCTCGACCCACAGGCCCTCGACGGGGGCGCTGCACGCGATCGTGGCCCCCGCGCGGCGCGCCAGCGCGGCCAACGCCTCGGCCAGTCGGTGCATGCCGCCGCCGATCAGCCAGACGCCCTGCTGCTCGACGTGGGCGACGAGGTTGAGGGTCCCTGGCGCGGCGAAGGGCGAGCTGCCGCAGTAGGTGGCGTAGCGACCGAAGAGCTGGCGCAGGCGCGGCTCGGCGAAGAAGGTGCTCAGGGCCTGCCACATCGTGCGCTGGCTGTCGATGCGCCACAGCCCGGCCAGCCCGCGCAGCCCGGTGCGCCGGACCAGCGTGCCGACGGTCGGGCGTTGATCGCGCAAGAAGGGCTGCTCGACCTCGGCGTAGATGCGCGCGGCGTAGTCGCAGAAGCGCCGGAAGCCCGCCGCCTCGCGCTCGCCAGCGAAGGCGGCGATCGCCGCCGCCGACCGCTCACGGTCGCAGTAGAGATCGAGCTGCGCCCCGTCGTCCCAGAAGTGGCGCGCCAGTCGTTCGGCGCGCGTGAGCGGCAAGAGCTCGTCGAGGGTCGTGCCGGCGGTGGCGCAGAGCTCGTCGAAGACCCAGCGCATCGTCAGCACCGTCGGACCGACGTCGATGGTGTGGCCCGCGACCTGTTGGCAGCGCAGCTTGCCGCCGACGAGGGGCCGTGCCTCGAGCACCTCGACCTGCAGGCCCTGCTGCGCCAGCGCCACGGCGGCGCTCAGCCCGCCGATGCCGGCGCCGACGATGATCACGCGGTTGGAGGGTGCGGGGCCGAGGGGAAGGACCATTTCGAAGCTCCGCGCCGCGCCCTTCGGCGAAGGGGTACATGCAGGTGTACATACGCGATACAAACCATTGACAGGTGACGACCACGAGAGCATGCTGCGACGATGAAACAAGATCAAGCCGACGTCGCCATGCTGAGTACCCCGCTCCCTGCCGCCGAGCGCATCGAGGCCGCCCTGCAACGGGCGGTGGACGCGCTCAAGCCGCCGACCTGTCCGCCGCGTCTCGCGGCAGCCCTGCGCCACGCGGTCTTTCCGGCCGGTGGGCGCTTGCGACCGCAGTTGCTGCTGGCCGTAGCGGGTGCCTGCGGCGACGATCTGCCGCGCCTGAGCGACGGTGCGGCGGCGGCCATCGAGCTGCTGCACTGCGCCTCGCTGGTCCACGATGACCTGCCCTGCTTCGACGCTGCCGCTGAGCGGCGGGGGCGGCCGAGCGTGCACTGCGCCTTCGGCGAGGGGCTGGCGGTGCTGGCCGGCGATGGGCTGATTGTGGCCGCCTTCGACGTCCTGGCACAGTCGGCCGCCTCCGCGGCCGCGGCCGCGGCGCGCCTGCCCGTCGTGTTGCGCATGGTCGCCGGTGGTGTGGGGCCCTCGGGGGGGATCGTGGCGGGGCAGGCCTGGGAAGCGGAGCCGACGGTGGACCTCGAGCGCTATCATGACGCCAAGACGGGCGCGCTCTTCGAGGCCGCGGTGCTGGCGGGAGCGGCGGCGGCCGGCGCTGAGCCCGGCGCTTGGGCTGGCGTGGGCGTGCGGCTCGGCGGCGCCTATCAGATCGCCGACGACATCGCCGATGTGCTCGCGGACCCCAAGCGCCTCGGCAAGCCGGTTGGGCGCGATCGGCAGCTCGACCGCCCGTCCGCTGTGCGCCGCTTGGGCATCGAAGCGGCGACGAAGCTGCTCAATACGCGCATGGAAGAGGCGCTGGAGCGTATTCCAGCGTGCGGCGGTCGGGAGGCCCTTCGCGCGCAGATCGCGCAAATAGCGGCGCGGCCGCTGCGCAGCCTGCGAGCCGGTAGCCTCGCGATCCGTGAGGGGGGCTCGGCGCGTCAGCGCGGGTAAGTCCCACAGCCGGCGCGCCCGCGCGTGCGACTGACGCCGCGGCGCTGGCGTGGCTCAATAGGGGTTGGCGCTCAGCGCGCCGTCCGCGGCGTCAACGGTGTAGAAGCCGTTCCTTGGCCTGCCCGCCTCTGCGAGGCTGAAGGTCTCACCCGCGCTGTACTTCCAGAGCTTGTAGCCCGTGTAACGGAGCGGCTGTTTGGGGGCACAGGTGATGGGAGAATGGTCGGCCAGGACGACGTATACCGGACCGTCTCCCACCACCGTGGCGTTGCCCGCCGCATCGACGAGCAGTGAGGTGCCCTCGTTGACGCCCAGCCCCCAGGCCTCATTCGTGACGCCGTCGGCGAGCTGGCGGGCGAGGAAGGTCATCAACCGACCCATGCGATCGCGCGCCACGAAGTGGGAGTCCGTGATCACCCGTGCGAGCAGCGGCCAGCGGAGGAAGTCGAAGGTGAAGGTGATCTCTTTGTCGTAGGGGTTGGTGAGGGCGGCCTCCGAGGTGACGCCGAAGGGGCTGCGGCAGGCGTCATAGCTGTACTCGCCCTGGATCGCGAGGCCCGCGCTCGTCCCGCCGACGGCCCCCCGACGCGCGTAGACCGACGCGACGGCGGTGGCGATCGGCGTGCCCTTGAAGTAGGTCACGTAGTCGCACTGGTCGCCGCCGGCGAAGAACACGAACTCGGCGTTGGCGACCCGCTGGACGATCGCGGGATCAGACGCGTCGGACAGGCGCGAGACGATGATGGTCTCGACGGAGTCCACGCCGTTCATCGCGTAGAGGTAGTCGTTGTAGCCGTCCGCTCCCGAGGAGCGCAGCACGACGATGTCGATCTTGGCCGCGCAGGTGCTACCCGTGCAGCCGCGGATGCGGTCGATCGTCTGTTGGAAGGCCTCGTCGACGTCGGTGCTTCCGCCCGCGAGGTCGAACGCCGGGCCGTGAAGCGCGGGCGTGACGTCTGCGGCGCTGCCCGTCAAGTAGACCTGCAAGGGCTTGGCCTGGGCAGCGCCTGCCGCCAAAGCTGCAGCGGTGAAGACAAGCGCCGTACTGGCGCGCAACCGACGGGTCCTTCGATGGTGTAGCGTCGTCATCCCATGCCTCCGTTCGCTGTTCCAGGTTGTTGGGTTGGCACGACGCTGGTCAGTGCAGCCGAGCAGGCCGATGCGGCCCTGCTGGACCCCGAAGGCTGGTATCGCGCGAGCCACTCCGCCGCCGCCGCCACCCGCGCGGACAATGACCGGAAGCTCTGAAATGAGCAAGACGCAGTGTTGCCCCCGTTGCGCTTGCCAGGTCGTCGGTCGCGCGGTGTGAGAACCAACGCTGCTGCGCTAGCGGCGGTCAGAATGGCAGATTGTGCGCGCCATAGACCAAGCTGGCACCGAGGTGGGCCCCGGTGAGGACCAGCAGCGCGGCGGCGATCAGCAGCGCGCGGTAGGCCCAGCGGGGCGCACGCCGGTCCTGGTGGCGCCGCTGCCAGAGGCCGAGCGCGAGCGCGAGCGTGCCGCAGGCCGTGGCCGCCAGCATCAGGTTGCGGTGGTCGAGGACCGCCGCGAGTTCGGTCGGGTCGTCGTTGGCCCCTGCGCTCGCGCGCAGCAGCCCCGAGGCGATGCTCGGCAGAAAGGACGCCAGGGCCAGGCCCAGCAGCGGCACGCTCGCCCGCTGCCACCCCGGACGGCGCAAGACCACGCCACCGAGCTCGAGCAGCAGCGCGAGCAGCAGCCACGCGATCGGGAAGTGCACGGTGAGCGGGTGGAGCTGGCCGACGAGCGCCAGGGCGCCGCGCGCCACGGGCTCGGCCACGACCTCGACGCTCTGCATCAGCCGTAATCGTTCACGGGGGGATGTCCCATCCCCCGAGCGCGGCTTGGCGGGGCCCCACCCCCAATGCCGGGGCGCAACGAGTTGCGCCCCGCGCGAGCGCTTCGTCGCGCTCGCGTGCGATGTTCGACGTGGTTCGCGGCCATCGGTGTAACCACCTCGTGAACGCTTACCATCAGCCCTCTCCCGCCCTGGGGCGACTGGCGCCCGCGCCGCGGGCCGCCCGGCACAACAGCGCCAGCGCCGCTCGTGCCGCCCAGCCGGGGCGGTGGAGCCATAGCCGCTCGAAGACCGCGTCCGCGGCGCTGGCGTCGAGCCGCAGCGCGCGCTCGATGCGGTCGAGCTCGGCGATCACGCCCGCCTCCTGCGCCGCGCACTGCTGCTCGATCGCCCCCGGTAGGCTCGTGAGCGCGGGCGGCAGCGCCGCGCCAAAGGACACGTAGAGCAGCGGGCGCTCGACCGGGCCCAGCTCATAGCGCAGCGCCATCGGCACGACGCGGGCCTCGGGCGCCAGCTGCGCGATGCGCGCCGCGCCGCGGCGAAAGCCCAGCGGTCGGGTCCCGGAGGGCTGCTCGCGTCCCTGCGGAAAGACCCAGACCACGCGCCCGGGTCGATCGAGCAGCCCCGCGGCGTAATGCAAGCCAGCGGCCACGTCCTGCGGGGACTGGAGGTCGAGGCCGAAGGCGCCGAGCGCGCCGAAGAAGGGCAGGGCGCGCAGGTTGGCCGCGTCCATCAGCGCGTAGCCGTCGAGCTCGAGCACGCGCCTCGTCAGGTAGACCAGCACCAGCCCGTCCCACCAGCTCGTGTGGTTGACGACGATCAGCAGCGGGTGCTCGCGGGCGGCGCGGCGCAGGGCCTCGGCCCCGTGCAGATGCAGCGCGGCGAAGCTGCGGCGCAGCCGCCGGCTGATGTGGCCCGTGAGGTAGCGGGCGAGCCACGGACGCCGCTGGGCGGCGATCATCGCCGGAGGCCGCGGCGCTGCAGCGCCTCGCGGGCTAACTGCCAGCCCCAGCGACCGACATCCCGCAGGCCGAGCTGGCGCACGACCTCGGCGTAGACCTGCGGTCGCCGCCGCGCGGTCGCCCACAAGAAGCGCAGGAAGTCGTCGGCCGTCATCTCGTCGCGTAGCAGCGCGGCGTAGGCCTCGTTGCCCAGCGCGTGGAGCGTGCCGAAGGCGGCATCCAGCAGCGCGTTGAGCTCGTGCGCCTGCTGTGCGGCACGCGGGGGTGTGGCGATCAGGCGCGAGAGCGCGCCGGTGCCGCGGTGCAGCGGCGCATCGGCGACGACGCCGGCGAGGGGTCGCCCGCTGCGATCATCGCGCTCGATCGCCGCCGCGATGGCCTGGGCCCCGGGGACGATCGAGCGCAGCAGCGCCCCGAAGCCGCAGAAGGTCAGCGGCGAGTGGCGGGCGGCGACGTCGCCGAAGAGCACGCTGCGGCCCTGCTGCGGCGCGGGGCCCGGCCCCAGCCGCGACCAGCCGGGGATGTAGCCGAAGGTCGGTCGCACCAGGCGTGCCTCGCCGCGCTTGTAGCGCGGGAGCTGCTGCCAGAAGCGCGCGTAGAGGCGCAGCAGCGCCCCGGGGGCCACCTCCTCGCGACGGGCGTAGTAGAAGCTGTAGACGGTGGCGTGGCCCGCTCGGCCGGGAAAGAGCTCCCAGATGTGCTGGCGACCCTCGACGACGTGCTCGGTCGTGACCAGGATCTCGCCGATGCCGGGGTCGACCTCGTCCAGTCCCGGCCCCTCGGCCAAGCCGCTGAGCACGCCGCCGACGGTGGGACACAGCAGGTCGGCGGTGGCCGCCGGGCTGGCGGCGCCGCGGGCATCGACGAAGAGTCGCGCGATCAACTCGCGGGCTTCACCGCCGCGCGGCCGCACGCGCACCGCGATCGCGCTCGGCCCCGCGCTCTGGCCCACGACCTCGTGGTAGTCGAAGAAGCGCACGCCGCGCGCCTCGGCCCGTCGGCGCGTCTCCGCCAGCAGTCGGGTGGCGTCGATCGCGCGATCGAGCACGCCTTTGACCGGATAGGTGCCGCCGCCGTGCCAGCGACAGATGCCGTGGCGATAGGCGGCGACCATCAGCTCGGGCAGCTCCTCGGCGCGAAAGAGCCCACCCTCGACCAGCGGCCGCAGTTCGGCGGCGCTGACATTCCACTCGCGATGCACCACCCCGGCCTGCCCTCGCTCGCAGACGGCGACTCGCAGGCCGCGGTCGGCCAGCAGCGGCACGAGCAGCAGCGACAGGCCGCCGCCGGCGACGACCACATCGAAGTCGATGGCGGTGCCGGCGCCCGGAGCGGGCGGCAGGTCGGCGTCGCGGTCGCGGGTCGCTCGGAGGTCCGCGACGCGCCCGTCGAGGTGCTCGAGCCGCTCCAGCAGCTCCTGCCCGCCCTGCTCGCGCACGCGCGCGCGGGCCTCGTCGAGCGACGGCGTCGTGGTCATGCCCGCGCCCCCGGCGTGGCGGCCCGATCGTGCTGCTGCACGGCCGCGATCAGGAAGGCGGCGGCGGGCAGCGGCGCGACGGCATTGAGGGGCGGCAGGGCCGGCCAGCCGAGCAGCGCGTGGGTGAGCAACACCGCCTTGCGCGCCACGGGCACGACGGCGCGGCGCGTGACCGTGTCGTAGTCGGCGGCGGCGATCTCGCGTCCGATCTCGGCGTAAATGAGTCGCGCGGCGTAAATCGCCGCCCGGCTGGTGGCGGGTAGGCCACCGATGCCCGTTTCGCCGCGGCGATAGAGCTGGTCGGCGGCCGCGAGTAGGCGTTCGACCACGTGTGCCAGCGTCCGATCGCGTTGCGGGCGGGCGAGCCAGCGCTCCGGCTCGAAGCCGAGCTCGCCGAGCCAGGCCGTCGGCAGGTAGATTCGGCCCTGGCGCGCGTCCTCGCCCACGTCGCGGGCGATGTTGGTCAACTGCATCGCCACGCCGAGATCGCAGGCCCGCGCCAGCAGCGCTGCGTCGCGGCGGCCGAGCAGCAGCGTCATCATCACGCCGACCGTGGCCGCCACCCGCACGCCATAGGCGCAGAGCTCCTCGAGGGTGCGGTAGCGCCGGCGTTCGACGTCCCAGGCGAAGCCCTCCAGCAGCGCGGCGGGGATGGCCTGCGGAATGCCCCGGTGCGCCACGGCGCGGCGAAAGGCGCGATCGATCGGGTCGTCGAGGGCGCGGTCGGCGTAGATGCGCATCAGGCGCTGATAGAGCGCGTCCAGCGCGCGCTGGGCGTCGGCTCCGCAATCGACGGCATCGTCGGCGATGCGGCAGAAGGCGTAGATCGCGGCGGCGTCGGCCCGGAGGCCGGGCGGCAGCAGCAGGGCGGCCGCGGCGAAGCTCTTCGAGCCGCGCTGCAGCAGGCGCTCGCAGCGCTGCCAATCGCGCAGCGCCTGCAGCGGCGGCGTCGGCGTCAGCAGCGAGGGCGCGCTCGGCGCGTGGGGGCTAGACCAGGCTCTGCGCATCGGGCACCACCCGATCGAGCACCTTCGCCGACGAGAGCACCCCCGGCACGCCCGCGCCGGGGTGGGTGCCCGCTCCCACGAGATATAGGCGCTCGAGCTCTTCGCTGCTGTTGTGCGGGCGGAAATAGGCGCTCTGTGTCAGGGTCGGCTCGACGCCGAAGGCGGCCCCACGCAGCGACAGCAGCTCGTCGCGGAAGTGCTGCGGGGTGATCAGGTGCGAGGCCACGACCTGCTGCTCGAGCCCGGGCAACACGGTCTGCGACAGGTGCTGAGCGATCACCTGACGATAGGGCTCCGCCGTCAGCCGCCAATCGGTGCCGCTGTCGAGGTGCGGCACCGGCGAGAGCACGTAAAAGGTGTCGCCGCCGGGCGGGGCGAGCGAGGGATCGGTCGCCGTCGGGCGGTGCAGGTAGAGGCTGAAGTCGGCGGAGAGCCGCTTGTGGCGGAAGATGTCGTCGAGCAGCCCGCGATAGCGCGGACCGAGCATGATCGTGTGGTGCGCCACGTCGGGGTAGCGGCGCTTGGTGCCGAAGTACCACACGAAGAGGCTCATCGAGTAGCGCGTGCGGTTGATGCGGGTGTTGGTCCAGTGCTGCCGCACGCTCGCTGGGACCAGCTCGCGATAGGTGTAGGCCGAGTCGGCGTTGGAGACGACGACGTCGGCGGCGAGGGTCTCGCCCGAGCGCAGGCGCACGCCGGTGGCGCGGCGACCCGTGACCGTGATCTCGCTCACCTCGCTGTTGCAGCGCAGCACGCCGCCCTGCGAGGTGATCAGCCGCACGAGCCCCTGCACCAGGCTGCCCGTGCCGCCGCGCGGGTACCAGACCCCCCACTTGCGCTCGAGGAAGGCGATCAGCGTGTAGATCGACGTCGTGCTGAAGGGGTTCCCGCCGACCAGCAGCGGGTGGAAGCTCAGGATCTGGCGCAGCCGCGGATCGCGCACGTACTCGGCCACCAGCCCGTAGACGGTGCGGTAGCTCTTCAGCCGCACCATCTGGGGCACGATGCGCGCCATGTCCCCCCAGCTCCCGAAGGGCAGGTGCGCGAGCTGCTCGAAGCCGATGCTGAAGATGCGCTCGCTCATGCGCACGTAGGCCTCGTAGCCGGCGACGTCGTCGGGTGCCAGCCGGCCCACCTCGCGGCGCATCGCCTCCGCGTCGCCGCTGTAGTCGAAGAGGGTGCCGTCGTGGAAGCGGATGCGATAGAAGGGCGACACGGGCAGCAGCTCGACGTCATCGGCCAAGCGCCGGCCGCTGAGCTGCCAGAGCTCCTCGAAGAGGAAGGGTGCCGTGATGACGGTCGGCCCGCCGTCGAAGACGAAGCCCTGCTCCCCGTAGACGTAGGCGCGCCCGCCGGGCGCATCCCGCCGCTCCAGCACCGTCACGCGGTAGCCGCGCGCCAGCAGCCGCACCGCAGCCGCCAGCCCGCCAAAGCCGCTGCCGATCACGATCGCGTGCGGCCGTGGTCGGTGATCGTCGCCGGCGAAGGGCGGCGCTGCTCGATCATTCGATTCAAGTTGCATGGTCGTTCTATAAGCGAGGGCTGCGGAAGGCGCAACGCCCTTGAGCAACCCGCGTGAGCGACCCCTTTGAGCGATCCGCGTGATCGCCGCCTGGTGAGCGATGCCTGTGAGCGACCCCTCGACCACGCGCCTCAGAAGTAGCGCAGCAGGCTCAGTAGACCCTCGGCGCCGAGGCTGCCATGGCGCCCCTCCGCGCTCAGCGCCAGATCGCGCGCGAGGCGCCAGCGCAGCGTCCCGTTGAGCGTCCAGGTGCTGCGCGGCGCCTGGGTCGGGAGCCAGGACCAGCCGGCGGTGGCCAGCGCCACCAGCCGCCGCGAGAGCGCCAGGCGCAGGCCACCCCAGGGGCCGAGACCGAGCCTGAGCGGGGTGGGTCCCAGTCCGTCGAGGCCGCGACCGGCGGCGGCCTCGAGCTCGAGCATGGCGAAGGCCGCCAGCCGCTCGCCGCCGAGCGCGACGGTGCCACCCGAGGCGAAGGCGAGCCGCGCGGCCAGGCGCCGCTGCCCCCGCGCCGCTGCCACGGTCGTCGGTCCGCCGACCTCGAGCTTCCACGAGAAGCGCGGGGCGAAGCGATCGAGCGGCGCGAGCGAGATCACGCGAAAGAGCGCCAAATCGTCGAGCACGAGGTCCCCGGCGCCGTGGCGGTAGCGCAGGCGCGCCGAGAGGAACTCGATCTGCACCAGGCCCGGGTAGCCGTCGGGCGGGTCCGCGAGGTCGTGCAGCGCGAGCCGCAGATCGAAGCTCTGCGCCACGCCGCCCGCGCGCGCATAGCCGACCCCGAGGCCGATGCGGCGCGAGCCATGGGCCAGGTGCGGCAGCTCGGGCCAGGGAGGCGCCTCGTTGCGCGGCGGGCTCGGCACCAGCAGCGCCGCGCGGCGCTCGAGCAGCCGTTGCTTGCGTTGGGCGGCCGGCCCGCTGGTCTTGTGGATCAGCTCGCGTGCATGACGCAGATCGACCAGATCGAGCGCAGCGTCCAGCACCAGCGTGCGCAAGGCGCTATCCCAGCCGGCGGGAAGCGGCGCCTCGACCTGGTCGGCCAGCCGCTCGACGAAGCCGCGCTGGGCGCTCGGCACTGCGGCCACGCGTCGGCGGAACTGCTCGCGCAGCGAGGGGCGATAGCGTATCGCCGTGACCAGCCCGGGCTGGCGCATGATCGCCTTGACCGTATTAGCCGGGATCAGCGGCACGCCGCCCGCGTGGGTCAGAAGCTCCAGCCGCGGCTCGGCCGCCTCGAGTAAGCCCAGCAGGTGATAGGAGCAGTTCTCCGACAGATAGTAGTAGTCGAAGTGGGTCGAGCCCAGCTCCCAGAGGTGCGCCACCAGGCGCTGGACGGCGCGCGGCGAAAGCGCCAGATCGTACTCCCAGAGGTCGCGCGCCTCGTAGTCGTTGTACTCGCGCACCTTGTAGTAGTAGGGCATGACCTTGAAGGTGCCGGGAAAGCCGCCCCCGAGGCCCTTGAGCGCATAGATCAGCGAGTTGTCGGTGTCGACGTCGGCGCTGTGACTGACGCCGTAGTCGAGCAGCTCGCGCCGCTCACCGAGCGCCAGGTTGTCGGCGCGGTTGATGCGCAGCAGCGTGTGACCGAAGGCCGAGGCCGGGTTGTTGAGGTAATAGGACGAGAAGACCAGCGTGACGGAGCCCGGGCGCAAGCGGTCCCAGAAGCGCTGGAAGTCTGGACACGCCACCGCAGGCAATCGCTGGGGGTCGAAACCAAGCTGCTCGTGCAGCCAGAGCAGGCGGGCGGGGAAGCGGCAGAGCGCGTGCTCGCGCACGCCGGCCGCGGGTCGGTGCGAGGTCGCGGCCGCTGCGGCCTCCCGTGGCGCCGCCGGCGCGGGCGCGAAGAAGCCGCGCAGCGTGGCCTCGAGCTCGGCCGCCGGATCGCGGGCGCCCTCCGGCGAGAGGAAGAAGGCGGGGCCGTCGGCCTCACTGAGATAGCCACCGCTCAGGCGGCGGCGATAGTGCCCGAGGCGGAGCCAGGCGCGTTGCTCGCCCAGCCGCTCGTGGCGGGCGCGAGCGATGAGCTGGCGCAGATAGGCGGCGTTGTCGCCGATGGCCCGCGCCGCCGGCACCGGACCGCCGCCCCGCGCTACGGCCGCAGCGATCAGCGCGAGGGCGAGGCCGTGGGTGGATCGGGGCAAGGTGAGAGCGCGGACAGCGCGGGTCTGGGAGACGAGCCCGGCCGTCCGTAGCGCGGCCGCGAGGGGCCTGCTCAGCGAGGGCTGGCTCAGCCCAGCCGGCCGCAGCGCAGCTCCTGGTGGCCCTTGAGCGTCCGCACCATCGCGGCGCTGACCTGGGTGTCGGAGACCTGCGCGTGCGTGAAGATGTTCTTGAACTCGCGCTGCAGCGTCGGGCCGACGGCCTGCGTGTTGCTGCAGCCGGCGACCGTCGCCAGGCTGGTGACCGTCTCACCGCCGCCACGGGCGATGTCCTTGGCCAGGGTCTCGCGATTGGTCTCGATGAAGGCCTTGGCGCTGCTCGTGCCGCTGCCGAGATCGATGCAGTTGCTGGTACCACTGGTGATGCCGAAGGTCTGGATACCCGTGCCGTTGGTGGTGGCGGCGAAGATCTGCACGATCCCCTTGGCGTCGTGGAAGATGATCGAGCCCAAGCCACAGCCGGCCGTGCCGTAGAGCGCGGCCTGGGCCACTCCGACCCCGAGGCCCAGTGTGGCGGTGAGCGTGGCGGTGAGGGTTGCGGTTTGCACGAGTCTGCGAAGCGCGGTGGTCTTCATCGAATCTCTCCTTGTCGGCGGCGGCACGGGCGCCGCGTGAAGAGCGCCGCTCCCAGCCGGCCCAATGCCGGCCGCGGACGGCGCCCCCTCCCCGATCGCTGGATCAGCCCCTCGATCAGCGCAGCCAGTCAGCTCCGAGGCGAGGGCGCAGCCTAGCTGCGCGCCAGCTGCGGTGTCAAACGAGGTCCAGCCCCGAACGCAGCCGGGGCCGAGCCGACCGCGCTCAGGGCCAGCCCGTGCTGCGGCGCAGCGCCGCGTCGATGCGCCGGCGGACGGACCAAGGGAAGGGCGGGCGGTCGGCGAGCGCCAGGGCGCAGCTACCCTTGATCGCGTTGAGGAGCAGCAGCGGCATCCGGTCGGCGGTCAAGAGCGGCGCCTCGCGGACCGCGACCCGCGCGCGCAGCGCGGCCTCGCTGGTCGAGATCACGCGCGGTCGGTCGGCGGGCACGCAGACGATGCTCTGGCCGTCCCAGCCGACGACGGCGCCGCTGCAGGCCTCCCAGATCTCGTGCCCGTCGCTCGAGGTCAGCAGCGTGATGGCGTCGCGGGCGCGAAGAGCGTCGTAGGCACAGGGCGGCCAGGGCTTCGCCAGCGGCCCTGGGCGATCGGCGACCGGCGAGGGGGCGAAGCGCACCGCCATTCCGTCACGGACGCGGCTCCCCGGGCGCGGCTCGGCGCGCAGCGCGAGCGGGTCCTCGCTCAGCCAGACGACCCAGCAGCCCGGTCGCGCGCGGCGGGCGAAGGCCATCAGCGCCGCGCGCGCGGCGCCCTCGTCGGCGCCCAGGCGCCGCCGGTGCTCGGCGGCGAGCACGATGCCGCGCGGGGTCAGTCTCAGGCGTGTGTAGCGCATCGCAGGGCTCCCAGCTTGACTTCCAGCTCCTCGCGCTCGCGCTCGGCGTCGGAGTCGAAGACCACGCCGCTGCCGACGCCGTAGCGCCAGCCCCTGCCCTGCCGGACCGCGGTGCGGATCAGCAGACTGAAGACGGATCGGTCCCCACGCCAGAGCCCCAGCGCGCCGCAGTAGGGCCCACGCGGCTGCTGCTCGAGCTCGGCGATCAGCGCCAGGGCGGCGCGCTTGGGAGCCCCGGTGACGGACCCGCCTGGATGCAGCGCGGACAGCAGCTCGAGCGGGCCGATGCCCGGTTCGAGCTCGCCCACGATGTCACTCACCGTCTGTAGCGCGTAGGGCAGCGCCACCG
Organism: Pseudomonadota bacterium; assembly: GCA_016702545.1. Taxonomy (GTDB): domain Bacteria; phylum Myxococcota_A; class Polyangia; genus JADJTL01. The sequence continues at coordinate 89,429 of JADJDT010000043.1, forward strand.
TCCGCCGCGCACAGGTCACCTGCACCGTGCGCGGCCGGCAGAGCGGCGTCAGGTCGTTGCGCAGCAGGTCCGTGATCATCGCCAGCTCGGCGCGGTCCTTGGCGCTGGCGGTGAGTGCTCCGCCGGCGCCGCGGCGCGCCGTGCCCTTCATCGGCTCGGCGTGCACCTGGCGCCCGGTCTGCTCGAAGAAGAGCTCGGGCGAGGCTGAGACCAGCTCCTCGCCGGACGGCAGCCGGAGCCAGGCGGCAAAGCGCGGCATCCCCCCCGCGCAAAGGGTCGCCAGCAGCTCCGCTCCGCTGGTCGCCGCGAGCTCGGCGCTGCGGCAATAGCAGACCTGATAGACGTCACCGGCGGCGATCGCCGAGCGGATCCGCGTGATCCCCGCGGCGTGGTCCCGATCGTCGAGCGTGATCGCGAGCGGGCGCGGCGGCACGTCCCACTGCAGGTCGAGGACCCGAGTCCTCCCGATGGCCCAACGCTGCGCGTCCGCCCCGGGGACCTCGAAGGGGGCGAAGATCAGCAGGGGCTCTCGCTCGCGGCCTGCCGCGCCGACCTCGGCTGGGCAGAGCTGCTCGAGCAGCAGGCAGTGACCGCTGCCGAAGCCGGGTCCGAGCAGCGCGAACGACGCGCGGTGCTCGAGCTGCGACAACCTCATCGCTGGGCCTCCAGCGCGCCGCGAAAGAAGTCGGCGACGATCGCGCGGCCGGTCGGGCTGGCATAGGAGTCGGGGTGAAACTGCAGCCCAGCGATCGGTAGCCGGTCGTGCTCGAGGGCCATGATCACGCCGTCGGCGCTCGTGGCCACCGCGCGCAAGGGCGGGACGAGGGCCGTCAAGGCCAGGGAGTGGTAGCGCATCGCCTCGTGCACCCCGGCGCAGCCGGGGAAGCGTCGCGACGGGCCGAAGGTGATGGGGCAGGCCTGGCCATGGCACGGGTGGACCCGCACCAGCTCGGCGCCGAAGGCCAGGCCGATCGCCTGATGACCCAGACAGACGCCGAGCAGGGGCAGGCCGCGCCGCGCCGCTGCCCTGACGATGCCGACGATGCCCGCACGCTGCGGGTCCTTGGGTCCGGGACCGATCACGACCGCGTCATAACCGTCCAGCGCCGTGATCTCACCGGCCACGTCGAGGCCGCGCCGGATCTGGATCTCGCCGCGGGCGAAGGGCAGCAGATCGATCAGGTTCCAGGAGAACGAATCGTCATTCTCGACGAAGAGTACCCGCATCGGCGTGTCCACGGGTGGTTGTGCAACGGCCCACCCTCAGGCCTCGCTTGCCCGCTTACCACGCGGGCTCACGCGGCGCCGCGGAGTGGGGGCCTGTTTGGCCCGCGCCGTGGGGTGGGTCTCGGCGCTGACGGCCGTGCGCTTGGGGGTGCTGCGGCGTCGGCCACCCTGCGGGGCCGCAGCGGGGCGGCGCTCCTGGGCGGTGACGATGTAGCGCTTGGCGACCAACAGCGTGTGGTCGCCCTGCAGCAGCGCCAGGAACGATTCGGCGCTGGCGAGCGTATCGAGCACCCGCTCGCCGCCCGGCGGCGGCCAGCGCCGCAGCAGACCCTCCACCACGGCTTGCGCGGGCTCCAGGCCACCCGCGAGGGTGATCGTCACGGGCGTCTCCACCGCACCGGCCAGGTCGCTGACGCCGCCCTCGCGTGGATCCGTTACGCGGGCCCAGATCACGCGGTCGCGCTGGACCAGCAGCGTGCCCTCGGCCGTGCTGCAGGGCAGAAACGATTCGGGGAGCTGCAGCAGGTCGAGCAGCGTCTCGCGGCCGCCGCGCTCACTCAGCAGCGGCAGCACGAAGACCTCGCACCTCAACTGGCGCCCACCCTCGAGCAGCAGATCGACGGGGAGACGCTGTTTGGCGATCGAGAGACCACCGCGGACGAAGACCTCGGGTGGATACATGGCACTCTGCCTTTCCTGAGCGGCGCTCAAACGTGGTTGCGCAGCATCAGCTCCTGGGGATGCGGGTCGAGATAGGTCTGCTGCGCCAGGTAGCTCAGCCCATGCCGCCGCACATGGTGGCGGATCAGCGTCAGCGGCACGATCAGCGGCACCCACTGGCGATGGTAGCTCTCGATCAGCTCCTGCAGCTCGCGGCGTTCGGCCTCGTCGAGCACCTCGCGCAGGTGCCCGGCGACGTGCTGCAGCACGTTGGTCTGCTTGCGCGTGGTGGCGATGCGGGCCAGGCCGCCGAGGAAGAGGCGGCGGTACTGCTCGACCAGCAGCGCGCGGTCCGTCTGCTTGGCCGCCGCGACCAAGCGGCCGAGCGCCTCGTAGCTCGGCCGGTCGTGGGCCAGCAGCAGCAGCTTCTCGCGGCTGTGGAAGGCCACCAGCTCACCGCGGGTCCAGCGGGCGCGGAACAGCCGGCGCAGCCGACGGTAGGCGAAGATGCGCTCGATGAAGTTCTCGCGCAGCCGCGGATCGTTGAGGCGTCCGTCCTCCTCGACCGGCAGCTCGGGCAGGGCCTCGAGCAAGACCTGCGCGAACAGCCCCCGACCGTTGCGCTGTGGCATGCCGCCCGCCCCGTAGATGCGGACGCGCTCCATGCCGCAGCTGGGCGAGCCCTTCTGCAGGATGTAGCCGCAGAGCTCGGCCGCGCCCAGCTCCAGCGCCTTGGCGCGGGCGAAGGCCACCATCGCCGCCGTGTGGTCGCTGCCGCTGCGTGGCGCGACGAGCCGCAGGGTCTCGGGGCCGCCGGTCTGCTCGAGCCGTAGCGTTTCGCGCGGCACGCCGAGACCGATCTCGACCTCGGGACACACCGGCACGAAGCGGACGTAGGCGCCGAGCGTGTCGCGCAGGAAACGGTCGAGCTTGTGACCACCGTTGTAGCGCACCTCCTGGCCAAGAATGCAGGCGGAGATGCCGATCTGGATCTCGTCGGTCTCGTCGGTCGTGGCCGTGGTGGCGGCGGCGGCGTCGTCGGCGACGGTTGTCAGTGCCATGGGGGGCATCATACACCGAAGGCACGCCGTCGGCGTCGGCGTCGGCGCCGCGGCCGCGGCGCCGACGCACTGCGCTGTACGGAGCGTCAGATCTCGTAGGCCTGCTGCTCGCGAGGCAGCTCGAAGAAGAAGGTCGTGCCCTGGCCGGGCGCGCTCTCGACGCCGATCCGTCCACCGTGCTGCTCGACGATGGCGCGGGCGATCGCCAGGCCCAGTCCGGTGCCGCCCTGGCGCCGGGCAGCGGAGCCGTCGAGCTGCTGGAACTTGCGGAACAGCAGCCCCTGTTGGTCGGCGCTGATCCCGGCGCCTTGGTCGGTGACGCTGAGGCGCAGTCGGTGGTGGTCCAGCGGGCGTGCCGCGATGGTAATCGTGGTGCCACGCGGCGAGAACTTGATCGCATTGCCGAGCAGGTTGGTCAGCACCTGGATCAGCCGGTCGCTGTCGGCGGTCAGCTCGAGCTCGCCATCGATGGCGCCGGTGTCGATCGCGATCTCCGCCTCGTGGGCCAAAGGTGCCAGCGGGCCCACCGTTCGCGCCACGAGCTGCGCCACCGTTACCGGACGCGCATCGAGCCGGACCTTGCCCGCCTCCAGCTTCTCCAGGTCGAGGATGTCATTGATCAGTCGCACCAGCCGTTCTGTGTTCTGGCGCGCCAGCGTCGTCAACTCGCGAGCCTTGGGCGGCAGCGGGCCGACGACCCCGCCTTCGAGCAGACCGAGCGCCCCGCGAATCGCCGTCAGCGGGGTGCGCAGCTCGTGGCTGACGACGGCGACGAACTCGCCCTTCAGGCGCTCGACCTCTTTGCGCGCCGTGATGTCGCTGGCCATGCTGCAGACGGCGTAGGGCTGACCTTCGGCGTCCTTGAGCGCGAACTTGAGCACGAGAAAGACGGCGGCGTCGTCGCCGCACGCATAGACCTCGTCGACGCTGAGCGGCGCGCCTCCCTCGAGCACCGCGCGGTCGTGAACCGCCAGCGCGCTGGCGATCTCGGGCGCGAAGAACGCGTCGTCGGTCTTGCCGACCACGTCGCCGGGTGGCAGGCCGATCAGGTCCGCATAGCGTTGATTGAGCAGCAGGTAGCGGCCAGCGCGGTCCTTGAGGCTGATCGCGGCGGTCGAGTTCTCGAGGATTGCCTGCAGCCGCTGCTCGCTTTCGCGCAGCGCCGTGTGCTGGCTGTTGATCGCGCCGAAGAGCCGCGTCAGCCGGCGCGCCATCGCGTTGAGCCGCTGGGCCAGGGCACCGAACTCGTCGCGCGTGTTGAGCCTGGCGCGGGCGCCGAGGTCGCCCTGCCCGAGCGCGGCCGCGCACTCGACCAGCAACTGCATGCGTCGCGCGAGGACACGCGCCACGAGCAGGGAGATCAGCAGGGCCAGCACGGCGCCGACGGCGTGGAGCGCGAGGGTCAGCCAGCGATCGAAGCGCTGGTGCCGCTGCGCGCTCTCGCGGAGCAAGCGGCTCCCTTCGGCTTCTCGCGCCCCGAGCGCGGTGGTGAACTCGGTCATCTCCGCCAGGACCGGGCGTAGTTGGTGCTCGGTCAGGGTCGTCGCGCCGAGCCGATCGCCGCGGTCGAGCAGGGCGAGCGCCGCACTGGCGATGGCCGTGTAGCGCTCGTGCTGGAGGGCGAGCTCCTGCGCGGGTCGGGCGCCGCCTCCGATCGGGCCGTGGGCGAGGGCGACCTCGATCGCCCCGGGAGCGCGGCGCAGACGGCGAAGGAGCAGGCGCACCGCCGCCCGGCGCTCCTCCTCCCTTCGATTGAGTGCCTCAGCCGCTTGCGACGCGGTGCGGGGATCGGAGAGCTGAAGCAGCCGGCTCAGCGCCAGGTAGTGGCGCAGGTGCGAGGCCGAAACCTCGCTGATCGCGCGGTCGTCCCGCCGGTGGCTGCGACTCAGGCGCTCGAACAGCGCCTCGGTGCGCTGTGCCGCGCGCAGGCTGGTCAGGGAACCGAGCGTGCTCAGGGCGACGACCACGGTCATCGGAACGGTCAGTTTCCAGAACAGCGGTGGGTCGAGCGCGAGCCGGCGAAAGGCCGCGAGCCGCAGCATCCAGCGACGCATGTCAATCACACCAGTGCGAGTGGGTTGGGCGGAGCATAGCGCCGATGCCGGCTCTACAGAAGCGCGCCCCGGCGGCAGACGCGCCCCGAGGCAGGTCTGGTCGCTGAGCGCGGGGCCCCAGGCCGCGGCGGGGGGGCTGAGCGGCCTTGCACAAACATGGTACAAGGATCCATCCGGCTACGGGTGGGCTGTGGGGGCGGAGGGGACCCTCCTCCCCCAGGGAACGATCAAAGCTCCGGCGTGGGCAGAGGACGAACGGAAGCTACGGTGAGCGAGATCCAGGGGCGCTATCGGATCCGTGCCGTCGCCGAGCTTACGGGCGTGGCGGTGGGGACGTTGCGCGCCTGGGAGCGACGCTACGGTATTCCTGCGCCGGCGCGCAGCGACTCGGCCTATCGTCTCTACGGCGAGCACGACGTCGCGCTGATTCGGCGCCTGCGGGAGCTCTGCGCCCGGGGCTTGGCACCCGCCGAGGCCGCGCAGCTGTTGCGAGCAGAGGGTGGGCGCAGCGAAGGGGACACCGCCGCCTCGGGGTCGCGGCCGCAGGAGCAGCGCTTTGCTGGCTTGTGCGACGAGGTGCTGCAGGCGGTCGCGGCGCTCGATCCAGCGCGCGTCGAGGCCGCCCTGCGTCGCGGGCTGGTGCTCGGCTCGGCCCACGAGGTCTTCGCTGGTCTGGTGTCGCCGGTGCTGGGGGCCGTGGGCGAGCAGTGGGAGCGCGGCCAACTCGAGATCGCCCACGAGCACATGGTCAGCACCTTGCTCGAGGGCCTGACGCACGAGCTGCTCCGCAGCGTTCAGCCGCGCGCTCCGGCGCCGCGGGCGCTGTTGGCCTGCTGGCGCCACGAGACGCACGTCTTGCCGCTGATGGGTGTGGCGCTAAGGCTGGCCGAGCGAGGCTGGCGCTCGGTGGTGCTCGGGGCGAGGACCCCGCCGAGCGCGGTGGCGGCGGCCGTCGAGGGGCTCCGACCGGCCCTGGTCGGGCTGTCCTTGACCGTCGATGCTGCGCCAGGGGAGCTGGCGGTCGACCTGGCGGCCTACGCGCGTGCTTGCGGTCCGACGCCGTGGCTGGTGGGGGGGCTGACGGCCGAGCGCCATCGCGCCGCGGTCGAGTCCCGGGGGGGGTGCGTCGTCGCCTCCGCCGCCGATCTGGACCGAGCGCTGGGCGCCCTGCGCCCACCTGCGGCGCGCGCGGGGCGGGCGCGCCGGTCGACCCGTTGATAGGGCGCGCTGCAGCCGGGGATGGATTGTGCCGGCGGCGAGCGCTGGGTTGGGCGCTAGCAGCGCTTGCCGTGGGTCTCTCGGCCACCTCGCCGCGCAGCGCGTGGGCGCAGGCCGCTTCGCCCGCGTCGCCTTCGCGCGGCGAGGCGGCTTCGACCGACGACGCCCCGGCGACGCCAGGGCGGGTGCTGTGGGCGGGACACCAATGCGTGATGGGCCGACGCTGGGTGCCGATTCTCGGCCAGCTGGCCACCCGAACCGACAGCTATGTCCTGGCCCAGGTCGTACGCCAGCGCGGCGCGTTGGTGCTGGAGCAGCGGACCTGCCGGATGGACTTTGCGCCGGTGGCCGGCGCCCGCTTCGCCTTCGATCGCCGCGCGCTGCCCAACCTGCCGGTGGCGCGGCTGACCTTCTCTCAGGGCGCGGCGGGCCTCTGGCGGGCCGCGCCCTGGATCGTGGCCTGGGACGCCGCCGCCGACCCGGAGGCGGATGGGCAGCCCGGCGCACGCATCGACGTCACGGCGCCCCTGTGCGCGGGTGCGCTCCAGGTCGCCAGTCGTGCCGTCTCGGTGGCGCAGGGCCGACGGCTCGCGAGCGGGGGTCTGGTCGGGCAGATCGCCGTGACGGTGACGCAGCGGATCCTCGGCGCCAGCGGGCTCTGCCTGCGGGCGGTCGCGCACGACTCGCGCGAGCAGCTGAGCGGCTTCTTCGCCTATGCGCCGGTCGCGGCCACGGCGACCTGCGCCGGCCTCCTCGCGCAGGCTTGGCCGGTGCGCGCGCCGGAGACCGCCGACCAGCTGCGGCGACTGGCGCCCGGCGAAGGACCGCGCTGATCGCGATGCTGCTGAGCGGGGGAGGCGGGGGGGCGGCGCGTCAGAGGCCGCCGACGAGCGCCATGGCGGGCAGCACCAGCTGCCCCGCATCCGCGCGGTCGAAGCCGAGGCGCCCGAGCTCGCGTTCGAAGACGGCGACGATCTCGGGGTCGAGCTGTGTGCCGGCGCAGCGCTTGAGCTCGGCCATCGCCGCGGCATGCGGCAACGCTCGGCGATAGGCACGATCGGTGGTCATCGCATCGTAGGTGTCGGCGACGCTGATGATGCGGCCGATCAGCGGGATGTCCGGGCCACGCAGCCCCTGCGGGTAGCCGCTGCCGTCGTAGCACTCGTGGTGGCAGTAGACGGCGGGCACCAGGTCGCGCAGGAAGGGAATCGGGTCGAGGATGCGCCGGCCCTTCTCGGGATGCGTGCGAAACATCGCGATCTCGTCCGGTGTCAGGCGGCCGGCCTTGTTCAGCTTCTCGCTGGGAATGCCGATCTTGCCGATGTCGTGCACCTTGGCCGAGAGCACGACGCGGTCGAGATCGCGCTCAGAGAGTCCTAGGCCCTCGCCGATCAGCCGCGCGAAGTGCGACACGCGCTCGGAGTGGCCGCGGGTGTAACGGTCGCTCTCCTCGAGCGCGTTGGCGAAGCCCACGATGGTCTGGCGGAAGTTCTCCTCGAGGCTGAGATTGGCGACCTCCAGCCGCTGCTTCGAATCGAGCAGGTGTTGGTACAGGCGCGCATTCTCGATGCTGAAGGCGGCGCGGCTGGCCAGCACCGCGAGCATCTTGCGCTGGCCCTCGTTGAACTTGCAGCCGCGCGTATAGGAGCAGGCGTTGAGCATGCCGACGATGCGGTGACGCACGACCAACGGAATCGAGCAGAAGGCAACCACGCTCTCGGAGTCGATCTCGGTCGCGAAGAACTGCTGCAGCTTGGCGCCGTGGGCCAGCACCGGCATCGCGCCCTCGTAGCAGCGCAGCAGCTCTCCCACCTTCGGTTGGCTGAGCGCGTCCTCGTGGCCGTCGCGGCAGCGGCGCATGCGCTCGCTGTACTGGCCGCTGTTCTCGTCCTCCTCCAGCAGCAGCGTGACCGCATCGGCGCCCAGCTCTTCGACCGCCGTGTCGACCAGCAGGCGCAGGATCGGCTCGACGCTCAGGCTCTGACTGATGGCCTCGGAAATCTGGTAGACGCTGACCGCCTCGCGCAGGCGCATGTTCTCGCGCTCGAGCCGCTGGCGTTCGAGCGCGCGCTTGACGATGTGTACGATGTCCTCGACCTTGAAGGGCTTGAGCACGTAGTCGTAGGCGCCACGCTTCATCGCCTCGATCGCGGTCTCGACCGTGCCGAAGCCGCTGATGATGATCGTCAGCACGGGTAGCTGGAGCCGATTGATGGCCTCCAGCAGCTCGAGGCCGCCCATCCGCGGCATCTTCAGGTCGCTGATCACCAGGTTGTAGGAGCGGCGCTGAAGCTCGGCCAGCGCCGCCTCGCCGTTCTCCGCCGTGCGTACGATCAAGCCCTCGGTGGTGAGGAAGTCGCTGAGGATCCCGCGAATGACCTTCTCGTCGTCGACGACGAGCACGCGGGGAGCCTCTTCGTGGCGCGCGGTCTCCATCGTGCCTCCGAACAGCCGGCCAAGACGATCGTTAGGGTTGGGAATGTTAGCGTAATTTGGCGCGCCGCGTCAAATTACGGCGATGCGAGGATCGCCGAGTGCGCGATCAGATCCCGCGGGCGGTGGATCCAGGCGTGTGCGCCGCTTCCGGATCCGCCGCGAGCTGCGGGAACCAGCCGAAGAAGCGCGCCAGGGCGGTGCGACGCGCCGGTTCGACGTAGTCGAAGTTCTGGCCGCGGTCGACGACCTCCCAGAACTCGGGCTCGGTCGCCGACAGCAGCTCGTCGCGGATGCGTCGCAGTCGCGGCGCGCTCTCGTCGGCGAGGTCGCGCCAGATCTGGCGGGCGGGCGGCTCGGCGTCCGCGGCCAGGTAATAGGCCGCCAGCTTGGCCTGCGCCCGGCGCACGCCGACGAGCGCGTGCTCCTGCGCCTCGGTCTCCGGGGCGCGATCGACGGCGAGCAGCGTCAGCAGCAGGCGTTCGTGGTGATCCGAGGCCGTGGCGAAGGCGCGCTCACAGAGCTGGGCCAGATCGTGAGCCACCGTCTCGGTGATGAAGGGCAGGCCGGCGGTGAGGGCAGTCTGGCCGTAGTAGCGCAGGTGCCTCGCCACCGTCAGCGCCGTGGCATCCTGGCGCGCTGCGAGCAGCGCCTCGGCGAGCGTGCGGTACTGGTGCAGCACGTTGTAGGCCGAGCGCACGTCGCGCTGATTGATGCTCGCGCGCAAGTAGCTGTTGAAGAAGCGGAGCGTGAGCTGCAGCGCCGCGCCGTCGCCATGCTGCAGGGCGCCCTCGGCCACCGTGCGTGTGCCGATGGCCACCAGGGCGTTGACGTCGCGCAGCTCGCCGAGGGCCTCCTCGAAGAGCGACTGGAACTGCCGCAGCACCTTCCATTCGAACCAGGTGTGAGCCGCGCCGAGCGCCGCCACGCTCGCTGGCGCCATCACGGCGAAGTCGGGATCGCGATCGAGGTCGGGCCCGATCACGAACCAGCCCCCGGGCAGCGCGCGCTTGTGCTGGTGGTAGCGCTGCACCAGGGCGGCGAGGGCCTCGACGCCCCGCGCGGCCACCGGGCGATCGTGCTGGCTGACGGCGTTGGTCGCGATGTCGGCGAGCTGCTCGATGCCGCCGAGCGCCCGCCGCTGACTGCGCCCCGACCGCGCCGGATCGCGGGCCCGCTCGGTGGCGTCGATCGCGGTCTGATCGGCCAGGCGCGCGATCAGCCGCTCCGGCTGCAGGAAGGCGAAGACGTAGGCGAAGTAGGGCAGCAACAACAGCAAGGCGGCGGTCACCAGCGCCAGGGTGGCGGCGACGCGCGCGGGCGAGGTGCCCACGTGTTGCGCGGCAACGCTATTCCACAGGCAAGCGAGCGAGGTGGCGAGGAAGAAGCCGATCACGAGCAGATTGGTGCGGTCGCGGAAGAACAGCTCGGTGACGCGCGGCGTGTAACGCGTGGCCGAGAGCTGGACGATGATCGACACGACCGTGATCGCGATGCCGAGGATCGCGACGACGATGTCGGGGAGGCCCCCCAGCACGCGTGGTGCGTCGGCCAGCGCGCCCGTCGCGCCACCGCGCCAGATGGCCGCCGCGCTCACCAGCAGCAACGCCAGCGGCATCACCAGCGCCGCGCCACCGCCGAGCAGCACCAACGGGTTGCGCCGCCGCCGGGGGCGTGAGGTGGACGGCAGCATGCGGCGGAGGATACCGCCCTGTGGCGATCGTCGCCAACGCGGAGCACGACCGGCCGGCCATGCCCCGCTCGGCGCGGGGCCCGCGGCGTGGGTCGGAAGTCGGGTGGCGGCGGCGCGGGCTGGTCTCGCCGGCGCCGACGATCGATACTGCGGCCAGCGAGGAGGCCCCATGCTGCTGGCCTGCGACGTCGGCAACTCACACACGGTGATCGGGTGCTTCGACGGCGCGCGCCTGCTCGAGCACTGGCGACTCGCCACCTCGGCCGATCGGACGGCCGATGAGAGCGCGGTGCTGATCGACCAGTTGCTGCGCCTCGGGGCGGTGGTCGGCGTGCCCACGGCCGCGATCATCGCCTCCGTCGTCCCGGGCGCGACCGAGGCGCTGCGGGTCGCGCTGCGGCGGCGCTTCGCGGTCGAGGCGCTGCTCGTCGGGCCCGAGCTCGACACTGGCATGCCCGTGCTCTACGACAACCCGGCCGAGGTGGGCGCCGATCGCATCGTCAACGCCGTGGCGGCCTACGCGCGCTGGCGGCAGGGGTTGATCGTCGTCGACTTCGGTACGGCCACGACCTTCGACTGTGTCACGCCGCGCGGCGAGTACCTCGGTGGGGCGATCGCGCCGGGCTTGGCGATCGGTGCCGAGGCGCTCTACCGGCGCACGGCCAAGCTGCCGCGGGTGGCGATCGAGCGCCCCGCGCGGGCGTTGGGCCGCAGCACCGTCGCCAGCATGCAGGCCGGGCTCTACTTCGGCTACGCAGGGCTCGTGGACGGCATCGTCAACGCGCTGCGCGCGGAGCTCGACTTCAAACCCAAGGTCGTGGCCACCGGCGGGCTGGCCGGCCTGATCGCCGGCGCTTCGGCTCAAATCAGCGAGGTCGACGAGCTGCTGACGCTCGAAGGGTTGCGGCTGTTGGCGCAACGCCATCACGACCGCGCGCCGGCCTGAACGCGGGGCGCGCGAAGGGCTCGTGACAAGACGAATCGGTCGACTGTGGCTGTCGAGGCGCGCGGCCGGCAAGGAGCGACGACGAAGGTCTACCTGGGGTAAACCGAGGAGGAGCGACGCTGGCGGACGCGATGGATCGGCGGCCACAACGATCGAGTTGTCTTGTCACGAGCCCGAACTGGCGAGGAAGAGCGCCATCTGATAGCACCGAGAGGCTGGGACGACTGAAGAGCGGGAGGCGCGGCATGAAGAAATTCGAGGCCGGTGACATCCGCACGGTGGCGCTCGTGGGCCACGGCAAGTCGGGGAAGACCTCGCTCGGCGAGGCGCTGCTCTTCGACGCCAAGGTCACTTCCAGGTTGGGAAAGGTCGACGACGGCAGCTCCGCGCTCGACACCGAGCCCGAGGAGCTGGCGCGCAAGGCGAGCGTGCAGCTCGCCCTCGGTTGCTGCGAATGGAAGCGGCGCAAGATCAACTTCATCGATACGCCCGGTGACGCCAACTTCGCTGCCGATGCGCTGCTCGGCCTGTGGGCCGCCGACACGGCCCTGTTGGTGGTCAGCGCCGCGGACGGGGTGCAGGTCGGCACCGAGCGCGTCTGGGCGCTGGCGCGCGAGCGGCGGCTGCCGGTCGTCGTCTTCGTCAGCAAGCTCGACCGCGAGCGGGCGAGCTATGACAAGGCGCTGCAGCAGGTGCGGAGCATCCTCAGCGAGCGGGCGGTCGCGTTGCAGCTACCGATCGGCGAGGCGCAGGCGTTCAGCGGCGTGATCGACCTGCTGCAGCTCAAGGCCTTCACCTTCAGTGCCGACGGTCGCACGGTGGTGGCGGGCGAGATCCCGGCGGCCCTGCGCGACGACGCCGTGCTGGCGCGCGAGCAGGCCGTCGAAGCGATCGCGACGACAGACGACCAGCTGATCGAGAAATACCTCGAGACCGGCGCGCTGACCGACGAGGAGATCCGGCGCGGTCTGGTGCAGGGGCTGCTGGCCGGGGCGCTGGTGCCCGTCCTGTGTGGGGCGCCGACGCGCAATCTCGGCATCCCCCTGCTGCTCGACTTCCTCGCCGACTGCTGCCCGCCGCCGACCGCGCGCGCGCCGGCCGCGGGTCAGGACCGTGTTGGCGCCCCCAAGGCCCGGGCCTACGACCCCGCCGCGCCCTTCGCCGGCTATGTGTTCAAGACCCTCGCCTCGGACATCGGCCGACTGACGCTGGTGCGCGTCGTCTCGGGCACGCTCGGACCCGACATGCACCTGATCAATGCCAAGACCGGGACGCACGAGCGCGTCGGCCAGATCTACGCGCTGGTGGGCAAACGGCGTGAGACGCTCGAGCAGGCCACCGTCGGCGACCTGGTCGGACTGCCCAAGCTCAAGGACACCCACACCGGCGACACCCTGGTCGACGAGCATGATCCGATCGTGTTCCCGGCCCCCGCGTTGCCGCCGCCGGTGATCGGCTTCTCGCTGCGGCCCAAGGCCAAGGGGGACGAGGAGCGACTCGCCTCCCGCCTGGCCGACCTGCTGGCGGAGGATCCCGCGCTGCACCTCGATCGCGATCCGGTGACCCACGAGATGCTGCTGCGCGGGCTCGGGCAGGTCCACATCGAGACGGCCGTGAGCAAGCTCAAGCGCCATGGCGTGGAGGTGGAGCTCGAGCTGCCCAGGGTGCCCTACCGCGAGACGATCAAGGGCAAGGCCACCGACGTCGAGGGCAAGCACAAGAAGCAGTCCGGTGGTCGCGGCCAGTTCGGCGTGTGCTACCTCGACATGGAGCCCAAGCCCAAGGACAGCACGGTCGAAGATTCACTCGAGTTCGTCGACGAGGTCTCCGGTGGCTCGATTCCGCGGCAGTTCATTCCGTCGATCGAGAAGGGCATCCGTGACCGGATGTCGCGCGGCGTGCTGGCGGGCTGCCCGGTCGTCGACATCCGGGTGACGCTCAAGGACGGCAAGTACCATCCCGTCGATTCCGACGGCCGGTCGTTCGAGATCGCCGGCTCCAAGGGCTTCCAGGCGGCCTTCCGTGCCGCCCATCCGATTCTGCTCGAGCCGATCGTCAGCCTCGAGGTCGTCAGCCCCGAGGAATACATGGGCGACATCATCGGCGATATCAGCAGCCGCCGGGGGCGGGTGCTCGGCACCGAGGCGCGCGGGCACCACCAGGTCATTCGCGCCCAGGTGCCGCAGGCCGAGGTGCTGCGCTACGCGATCGACCTGGAGTCGATCTCGGCCGGGCGTGGCCACTTCCAGGTCGCCTTCTCGCACTACCAGGAGCTACCGGCGAACTTGGCGGAGCAGGTGATCGGCGAGGCCAAGGTCACCGAGGACGAGGATTAGCACTAGCGCTGGGGCGCGGCAGCGCGCGAGGAGAGTCGTGGTCTCGTGGGTCTCGCACTAACAGCACTGGAGCCAGGGCAGCTCTCGCCCGCCGTCGCCCGCGCCGTCGGGGCGCAGGCGCCCGCGCCCGCACGGATGATGGCCGCACGCGGGCTGGCGCCGCTGGGGCCGCTGGACCTCGTGACGGCGATCTACCAGCTTGGCTTCGACAGCGACCCCGCCGTCGCAGCCGCTGCCCAGCAGACGGCCGACAAGCTGCCGGAGCCGGCCCTGAACGCCGCGCTGGCGGGAGCCGCCGATCCCCGGGTGATCGACTTCTTCGCCCTGCGGATGATCGGCCGACCGGCCTTGATCGAGCGGGTGCTGCTCAATCCGCGCACGGACGACCAGACCTTCATCGCCCTGGCGGCCAAGCTCGGCGGCGACCGCGAGCTCGAGATGATCGCCGGCAACGAGCAGCGCTTGCTGCGCTGTCCGGCGATCATCGAGACGCTGTATTTCAATCGCGCGGCGCGGATGTCGACGGTCGAGCGCCTGTTGGAGCTGGCGGTGCGCAACGGGGTCGAGCTGGCCGGGATCCCGCAGTTCAAGGACATGGCGGCCAACATCCTCGGCGCCGCGGGGCCGGCGGCGGGGGCCGACCCGGCCGCGACGAGCCCGACGGGCACCTCGCCCTCACCGCTGGATGCGGCAGCGATCGACGCGATCTTCGCCACCGTCGTCGACGGGGCTTTGGACGGCGAGGCGGTCGGGGAGCTGGAGTTCGGCCAGCAGCAGGAGCGCGAAGAGCACGCCGACAACCTGAGCCGCCTGCCGGTCAATGCGAAGATCCGCAAGGCCACGCTGGGGACGGCCTTCGAGCGCGCGGTGCTGATCCGCGACCCGATCCGCATGGTGGCAGAGGCCGCGATCAAGTCGCCCGGGGTCAGCGAGAACGAGGCGGCCCGCCACGCTGCCAATCGCAACCTGGCTGAGGACATCATTCGCTACATCGCCGAAAAGCGCGACTGGCAGCGCAGCTACCAGATCAAGCTCGCGCTGGTGAACAATCCAAAATGCCCGATGGCCCAGGCGATGCGGCTGCTGACGCATCTGCGCGCCGGCGATCTGCGGGCCGTCGCGCGCTCGAAGAACGTCCCGAGCGCGCTCGCGACCGCCGCCAAGCGTGCTGCCGGCGGCGGCGCTTAGTCGCCCTGGGGCGGCGTGGCGATGCAGGGCTTCAGCGCACGGCTCGGCGGCATGCTGGTCGCCCCTCGCGCGACGCTGGCGCGAGCTGCCGCGCCCGGCGCTCGCGGCGGGCTCCCGGACCTCTGGGCGCTGATGCTACTGCTGGTACCGGCCTTGCGGCTGCCGCAGCTCGTGGCGGGCGCCTGGTACGCGATCGACGTCAGCCCCGTGGGTGGCCTGCTGCTGCTGCTGAACCTGGTGGCGCGCGCCGTGGTGCTGCCCTTCGTCGCCAGCCTGCTCGGCGGGGCGTTGTTGTGGTGGGTCGGCCAGGGCCGGCTGCCGGCGCGCTATGCGGATCTGGCTGCGCTGTGTGCGCTGCCCGCGCTGGTGCTGCAGCTCACCGTCAACGGTCTGCTGCTGCTGGCCCCGGAGAGCGTGCAGCCCTTGGCGCGGCCGCTGGTCGGGGTGGGTGGGGGCGTCTGGTTCGTGGGCCTGCTGACCGTGACCGCGCGTGCGCTGCGCGGGGCGGCGGCCTGAGCGGCGGAGAGGGTAGGGTCGCAGCATGAGCCAGCGCGCGCGCGGGAGAGATGCCCTCGGTGCCGAGGAGGCGCCGTGGTCGCGTGCCGTCGGGCGCGTGGTCGTCGCGTTCGCGGTGGCGCTGGTGTTGTTCCAGTCGGTGGGCCTGTTGCGCGATGGCGATCGGCTGCGCGGCCTGGTGCGCGGCCAGCCGGCGCCCACGCTGCGTCTGCCCACGCTGGCAGGCCCGCCGATCAGCCTCGAGCAATGGCGGGGTCGCGTGGTGCTGTTGGAGTTCTGGGCGACCTGGTGCCCGCCCTGCCGCGAGAAGCTGGGGTTGCTCGAGCGACTGCAGGACGAGCTCGGGGCGCAGGGGCTACAGGCCGTGACGGTCGAGATCGAGGGCAACCGCGAGCGGGTGAGTCAGTTGGTGGGCGCGCAGGCCGAGCGCCGGCGCCGCGGCGGCTTGGCGGCGAGCGCCGTGGTCCACGCGATCGGCACCGACGCCGTGGCCGAGGCCTATCGCGTGCAGACGATTCCGCAGCTCGTGGTGATCGGGCGTCGGGGCGAGGTGCTCCACGTTCAGGTCGGCGGCGGCGGCGAGGACGAGCTGCGCCAGCAAGTGGCGCAGGCCTTGACGGCCTCCGCGCCGACCGGTGGCGGCAGTGGGGCAGGAGCGACGCGATGAGCGAACGGGTGGTCAAGTGCTCCATGTGCGGCAAGGCGCTGCGTCCCGGGCAGACCTACTACAAGTGCAGCGTGTCCACCTGCAACAGCGGTCGGCTCAGGCTGAGCTTCTGCAGCCCAGGCTGTTGGGACGCCCATCTACCCACGGCGCGGCACCGCAGCGCAGGCTACACCGAACACGTCAACTGAGCGCTGGGTGCCGCCTTCCCAAGCTCGCCAAAGCGATCTAGCGTCCCCGTGGATTGGCGCACCGGGCTGTGCTGACGGGAGCCTGTGGTGGCCGAGCACGATAGCGACGAGCTGGTCGTAGCGCTACAGCGGCAGCGGGGCGCCGACGCGGGCTTCGGCGCTTGGCTGCAGCAGCTTGCTGCGGCCAAGACGGCGTTCCCGGCCGTGTCCGAGCTGCGCCTGCGCTGGCAGGGCCTGCAGGCGCGCGGGTCGGGCGTTGGCGCGGAGCCCCAGGCGCGCGCGATCCCCACGACGGCGCTGGGGCGGGCCTTGGCTGCAGCCGACGACGCGGTCTGGCTCGCGCCCTGGCTCTACCTCGCGGTGCGCGTCGGGGTCGCGCAGTGGATTCATGCGCGCTTGCACGCCGAGCAGCCGCTGGTCGAGGCCGTGGCCGTGGAGGCGTTCCTCGAGGCCAAGGAGCGCGTGGTGCTGGGCGACACGCCGCCCTTCCCTTGGCCGCTGGAGCTGGACTTCGGCGCCTTTCGCGGCGATCTGCCGCGCGCGGAGGATGACCGTGGGATCGGCCAGGGACTGAACCTGCTGTGTGGCTGGCTGTCCGACCGCCTGCGCGCTGCGGGGCCGTCGACGGCGGAGCAGCTGGTGGCCTTCCTCGGTCAGGTCCAGCATCGAGGGCGACCCCTCCTGCTGCAGCCTGCGTTACGGCGGCCGCCGCTGCTGCGTCAGGCGCTGGCGCGGGCCGACGAGGAGCTCGCCGCGGTGGCCTCGGGCGCCAGCTGGGCGGTGGTGGAGGCGCGGCTGAGCGCGCTCGGTTTCGCCGCCGGATGGGGCAACACGGCCGGGCGCGCGCGCGAGACGATGCGCCTGCTGTGCGAGGTGCTCGATGCACCCGAGCCAGCCGGGGTGCAGCGCTTGTTTGCACGCCTGCCCTTGGTCACGTCGGTGGCGATCATCTCGCCGCACGGGTTTTTCGGGCAGGCGCACGTCCTGGGCCGGCCCGACACCGGCGGACAGGTGGTCTACATCCTCGACCAGGTGCGCGCGCTCGAGGGCGAGCTGCGGCGGCGACTCGCGGAGCAGGGCCTCGCGATCGAGCCGCAGATCGTCGTCGTCACCCGACTGATCCCGGAGTCGCCCTCGACCAGCTGCAGCGAGCCCGTCGAGGCCATCAGCGGCACCCGTCACGCGCACATCATGCGGGTGCCCTTTCGCGACCGCAGCGGCGAGGTGGTGCCGCACTGGATCTCGCGCTTCGAGCTGTGGCCTTATCTCGAGGACTACGCGGCCGAGGTCGAGCGCGAGCTGATGGCCGAGCTGGGCGGGCCGCCCGGCCTGATGCTCGGCAACTACTCGGACGGCAATCTCGTCGCCTGGCTGATCGCGCACCGCCAAGGCATCACGCTCGGGAGCGTGGCCCATGCGCTCGAGAAGACGAAGCTGCCGCACGCCGACGTGGAGTGGCGCCGCTACGAGCGCCAGTATCATTTCGGCTGTCAGGTCTCGGCGGACCTGCTGGCGATGAACGCCGCCGACTTCGTCGTGGTCAGCAGCTTTCAGGAGCTGGCCGGCAGCGCGGCCGGCGGGGTGGGCCAGTACGAGAGCCACGCCGCGTTCACGCTGCCCGGGCTCTATCGCGTGGTCGATGGCATCGATCCCTTCGACGCGCGCTTCAACATCTTGCCGCCGGGAGCCGACCCAGCGGTGTATTTCCCCTATGAGGAGAGCGCCCGCCGCTTCAATGACCTGCACGGCGAGCTGGAGGAGCTGCTCTACGGCGACGACGCCCGTCCGGACGCCCGCGGCGTGTTGGAGGACCGCGAGAAGCCGCTGCTCTTCGCCATCACGCGGCTCGATCGGGTCAAGAACATCTCGGGCCTCGTCGAGTGGTACGGACGCAGCGCGCGGCTGCGCGAGCAGGTCAACCTGCTGATCGTGGTCGGCTACGTCGATCCGGGCCGCACCGACGACGAGGATGAGCGCGGCCAGATCGAGCGCTTGCACGACTTGATGGACGAGCACCAACTGGACGGCCAGCTGCGCTGGCTGGGTCTGCTGCTGGAGAAGGCGCTGGTGGGCGAACTCTACCGCTACGTGGCCGACTCGCGCGGCGCCTTCGTCCAGCCGGCGGTCCACGAGGGCTTCGGGCTGACCGTGATCGAGGCGATGTCGTGCGGGTTGCCGACCTTCGCCACCTTCCACGGCGGGCCGCGCGAGATCATCGAGGACGGGGTCTCGGGCTTCCACCTCGACCCGGCGCGGGGTGAGCAGGCCGCCGAGCGCATGGCCGACTTCTTCGAGCGTTGCCGCGACAACCCCGAGCACTGGAGCGCGGTCTCGCGGGCCGCGCTCGAACGGATCGAGCTGCACTACAACTGGTCGCGCTACGCCGAGCGCCTGGTGACGCTGGCGCAGGTCAGCGGTTGTTGCGCCCAGCTCGCCGCGCGCGCGCGGCGACCGCTGGCGCGCTACCTGGAGGCGTTCTACACGCTGCAGCTCCGTCCGCTGCTGCGCCAGGTGCCGCGCCGCGATTACGCCGCCGGGCCGCTGCAGCGCGGCAGTACGGGAGGGGACTGAATGAAGGCCATCGTCGTCGGTCAGGATCAACGGCATAGCTTGCGTTGGCAGGAGGTGCCGCAGCCGGTGCCCGCTCCAGACGAGGTCCTGATCAACACCCGCGCGACGGCGGTCAACCGCGCCGATCTGCTGCAGCGCAGGGGACGCTACGCGCCGCCCCCGGGCGCCAGCGAGGTGCTTGGCCTCGAGGTCGCCGGGGAGGTCGTGCAGTGCGGGGAGCAGGTCTCCGGCTGGAGCGTCGGCGATCGCGTCTGCGCGTTGCTCGCGGGCGGTGGGTACGCGCAGTACGTGGTCTGCCCGGCCGACCTGCTGTTGCGCGTGCCGGGGAACATCTCCTTCGCCGAGGCGGCGGCGTTGCCCGAGGCGCTCTACACCAGCTACCTCAACCTCTATGTCGAGGCTCGCTTGCGGCCGGGCGAGCACGCGCTGATTCACGCCGGTGCGTCGGGGATCGGCACGGTGGCGATTCAGCTCTGCGCGGCGCTCGGCTCGCCGGTCTACGCCACGGCCAGCGCCGGCAAGCTGCCCCGCTTGCTGCAGCTCGGCGCCACGGCGGTCTTCGATCGCGAGCAGGCGGATTTCGTCGCCGGCGTACAGGCCCTGACCGAGGGGCGCGGCGTCGACGTGATCCTCGACCCGGTCGGTGCGTCCTACCTGGCGCGTAACCTGACGGCGCTCAACGTCGGGGGCCGCCTGGTCGTGATCGGGCTGCTCGGCGGCGCCAAGGCCGAGCTGCCGCTCGGCGAGGTCCTGACGCGGCGCCTGCGGATCATCGGCTCGGTGCTACGCGGTCGCAGCGTGGCCGAGAAGGCCGAGCTGACGCGCGAGCTCGAACGGCGCGTCTGGCCGCTGGTCGCCAGCGGCAAGCTCCGCGCGGTGATCGATCGGGTCTTCAGCATCACCGAGGCCGAGGCCGCGCACACCCTGCTGCAGTCGAACGAGACCACGGGCAAGCTGACAGTTGGGCGTCGGGCCCGTCAGGCGCAGCGACGAGTAGTGTCTGACGGCTGCACGCCGCCGACAGGCATCGGCGACCGCAGAGGCGTGCCGCAGGTGCCGCAGTCGGCGGGGCAGAGGCTGCAGTCCTCGCCGGCGTTGCAGGTGCCGTTGCCGCAGACCGCGGGGGTGCAGGTATTGCCGGCGACGCAGTCGGCGGCGCAGTTGGCGGCGGTCTCGAGCACCCCGTCGCAGACGCAGTCGCCGCAGGTGGTCGCGCAGTCGGCGCTGCACTGGCCGCCCGCGGCCTCATCGTAGGCGCAGATGCCATCGCCGCAGCGGGACTGGGCGAACGGGGTCCAGGAGCAGCCACCGGCGGCCGCGCCGAGCGAGCCGCCCCAGTTGGCGCCCCAGCACCAGAGGCTGCCATCGCTGCGCTTCGCGCAGTTATGCACCTCGCCGGAGGCGATGGCGGTGACGCCGCTCAGCGCAGCCACGGGCCCCGGGAGCCAGCGGTTGACGGTCGAGCCGTCGCCGAGTTGGCCGCTGTCGTTCCTGCCCCAGCACGAGACGGTGCCGGCATGGAGCCGCGCGCAGCTTTGGCTGGCGCCGGTCGTGAGCTCCGCGACCGTCGTGCCGAGCGCCGTGACCAAGACGGGGAGCTTGCGTGTCGTCGCCGAGCCGTCGCCGACCTCGCCGGCGCTGTTCATCCCCCAGCAGTAGAGCTTGCCGTCGGTTCTCGTGGCACAGGAGTGATAGTCGCCGACGGCGACCGCGGCCGTGAGCGTGCCGAGGGCGGTGATCGCGACCGGCCTCTTGCGTATGGCCGTCGAGCCATCGCCGACCTGACCGACGTCGCTGCGGCCCCAGCAGCGCAGGGCGTTGGTCGTGAGGCGCGCGCAGGTGTGGTCATGGCCGCCGCTCACCTGGGCCGCCTGGGTGCCGAGCGTGGTGACCGCGACCGGGAGCAGGCGGTCGATGTCCGTACCGTCACCGAGGGTGCTCCAGAAGTTGCTGCCCCAGCAGCGCAGCCTCTTGTCGGCCATCACGGCGCAGCTGTGCTCGTAGCCCAAGCCAAGGCTGACGGTCGCGGTCCCCAGCGCGGTGACGGCGACCGGGCTGAGCCTCTTGACGGTGCTGTTGTCGCCGACCTGGCCGTAGGTATTGTTGCCCCAGCACTTGACGGTCCCGTCTTTCAGGCGCGCACAGCCGTGGCCGCCACCCAGGGCGAAGCTGCTGACGGCCGTGCCGAGGGCCGTGACCTTCGTCGGAATGTAGCGCGAGAGCGTCGTGCCGTCGCCGACTTGCCCGAGGTGGTTCTTGCCCCAGCACCACAGGCTGCCGTCGAGGCGCAGCGCGCAGCTATGCCAGCGGCCGTTCGCGAGCGGACCGTAGGCCACCCGCTGGCAGTCGTTGGGGTGCGTCGCCTCGGTCTCGCTGCCGGTGCACTTCTTGTCGCCATAGCTCTCCTTGCGACAGTCCACGGGGCAGCTGGCCAGCGTCTCGGCGCGGCTGCACACCCCGTCACCGCAGTGACAGCGCAGCGAGAGCGTGAGCGTCGGGACCGCGCTGCTGCTCGCGGTGCCGTCGCCCAGTTGACCGGTCCAGTTATAGCCCCAGCACCACAGGCTGCCGTCGAGGCTCCGCGCGCAGCTATGCGAGGCCCCGGCCACGAGTTCGGCCGCCGCCAGGCCACCGCCGCTGACCGCTACGGGGAGCGAGCGGGTGACCACCTTCGTGCCGTCGCCGATCTGGCCCATAGCACCGTAGCCCCAGCAGGAGAGGCTGCCGTTGCCATGCCGAGCACAGGTATGGGAACCGCCCGCTGCCAGCTCGACCACCGTCGTGCCGAGCGCCGTGACAGGCACGGGGCTCCAGCGATCGGTCGTGGTGCCGTCGCCGATCTGGCCGAGGTGGTTCCTGCCCCAACACGACACGGTCTCGTTGGCGAGCCGCGCACAGGTCTGACTGCCGCCCACCGAGAACTTGGTGACCAGCGCCGTGCCCAGCGCGGTGACTGCCGCGGGCGTCGAGCGTGACAGCGTGGTGCCGTCGCCGAGCTGTCCGAAGTCGTTCTTGCCCCAGCACCACAGGCTGCCGTCGAAGCGCCGCGCGCAGCCGTGGTTCCCACCCAGGTCGAGTTCGGCCGTCGTCGTGCCGAGCGTCGTGAGCTCCACGGGGCTCCAGCGATCGGTCGTGGTGCCGTCGCCCAGCTCGCCGTTGACGTTGCCACCCCAGCACCACACCTTCCCGTCGGTGCGCCGCACGCAGCGGAAGGAGGCGCCGGCGACGCCCAGCTCGACGGCGACGCTGGTGCCCAGCCCGGTCACGGCGACGGGAAGGAGGCGCGTGATGGTGCTGCCGTCGCCGATCTGCCCCGAGGTCGTTCTTGCCCCAGCAGTAGATACGTCCATCGTTGCGACGGGCGCAGGCACCGGCGTTACCGACGAAGACGTCGAGCACGCCAGGGAAGGTCTCGGACGCCGGGGCGGGTTTCTCCCAGAGCACGGGCCGGGCCATCGAGCTGCCGCCGTCGATGACGCCGCGCCCGAGCTGACCGTAGACGTTGCCACCGAAGCACCACAGGGTGCCGTCGGACTTCACGGCGCAGCTGCTATCTTCGCCGAGCGCGAAGCGGCCCATGCAGCAG
This sequence comes from Pseudomonadota bacterium, assembly GCA_016702545.1. Taxonomy (GTDB): domain Bacteria; phylum Myxococcota_A; class Polyangia; genus JADJTL01. Next base: position 111,773 of record JADJDT010000043.1, read on the forward strand.
CTCTGGCCGGGCTCGCAGGTGGCGAAGGTGGGGCAGCGGCGCGGGGTGGCGTCGCCGATGTTGAGGCCGAGCAGCGCCTGGCCCGCACCGATCGGGAAGACCGAGGCGCCGGCGACGGTCTGCGGCGTCAGCGCTTGGAGGCCCCAGTCTGCGGCCCAGGGGCAGTTCTGCGTGTACCAGGGGGCGACCTTGAGGTCGATGGCGATGCCGTCGAGGGTGCCCATGGAGGCCAGGTCCGGGTAGGTCGCGTAGCCGGGTTCACCCTGGTTCAGCTCGTTGACGCTGAAGCTCTGGCCGCCGGTGAGGTTGGCGCGGTTGTAGGGGCTGACGGCCACGCCATTGCGGCTGGTGGCGGTCTTGAGCGCCACGGCGGCGAGGTAGTCGGCCTCCTTCTTGATGCTGGTCCCCGCGTGCACATCGCGCGGGTTGAGGTTCCAGGCGTAGTCGAGGGCGTAGCCCGCCACGGGCGTCGTGCCCTGCTTGCTCTCCACGATCGAGGCCAGGTGGCTGCTGAGGAATTGGAAGTGCTTGTCCCAGTCGTTGGCGCCCCAGGTCAGCTTCGAGAGGTAGACCGGGCGCGGGGAGTTGGTGCCCTCCTTGATGGCGTAGCCGCTGACGCCGTCGGCGAGGCGACCCTTGCCGCAGCGGTAGACGGCCTTGTTCTGGGCCTCGTCCCAGCTCTGGATGCAGAGGTAGCGGAAGTAGGTAGTGAAGGGCGGGATCTTGAGTTTGTTCCCGTCATTCGGATCCGCCACGAGCGCCTGGACCTCGGGCCCGCTGACGGGGTGCAGCAGGAAGGGGCGGTAGCCCCGGTCGGCGCAGGCCAGCCCGATGCCGCTGAAGACCTCGTAGGTGACGGTCTGGTCGCCGCCGGTGGGGGCGTGAAGCTGCCGTTGGCGTCGAAGTCCTCGTCGATGGTGACCGTCAACGTGGCGCGGGCGGGCTGGCCGAGGCGCGATGCCGGGTCGCAGCTCCCGCTACCCCACGCCGTGGGCTCGCCAGCACGGTGTTGGCGCAGCTCACGCGGACGCGCTCGAACTGGCTCTTGAGCACCAGCCAGCGCGGCAGCACGACGCTGGCGGTCTTGCCGGCGACGGTGAGCGGGCCGAGGCGGGTGGCGGGGCAGAGCACCTCGGTCTGGGCGAAGGTGTACTTGGAGAGGTCGGTCACCGTCGTCGAGGGGATTTGCTGCCCGCCGACGTTCATCGCGTTCATCGCGTTCATCGCGTTCATCGCGTTCATCGCGTTCATCGCGTTCATCGCGTTCATCGCGTTCATCGCGTTCATCGCGTTCATCGCGTTCATCGCGTTCATCGCGTTCATCGCGTTCATCGCGTTCATCGCGTTCATCGCGTTCATCGCGTTCATCGCGTTCATCGCGTTCATCGCGTTCATCGCGTTCATCGCGTTCATCGCGTTCATCGCGTTGGTGCTGGCCTGCGCCCGCACCGCCGGCGGCGGCGTCAGGGCGCTGTCGTCGGTCAGCCCGTTGCAGCCCAGCAGCGCCCCCAGCGCCGCCAACGCGCCGATGCGCGCCACCCCTAGCCCGCGACTCGACAGCACTCGCCGCGGATGGTCTGACGCATCGACATGAGGCACCTCCAGTTAACAGCCATAAAATAAACAGTGCGCGAAAGTGCACAAAAAGGCAATCAGAATAATTCGCTCGTCTGTTACTGGAGGAGAGCCTTGATTTCGTGAGGCTTTGCGTCGATCGTCCGGCACGGCCAGGCCGACCAATCTCGTAGCGCTGGTAGCGCTGACAGGCGCGGCGCTCCGAGCACCGAGCGCGAGCCGCGTGCCGGATCGGCGGGTAACGCCCCGGCGAAGGAGCAGGAGATGGCCCGGAGACTCGCCCTAACGACGCCTTCCCGCCTGCCGCACGCGGCGTTGCTGCTGGCGCTCGTCGCCTGCGGCGGTGGCGAGAGCAGCCCACCCGTCGAACAACTCGCGGGTCGCTGGCGCGCCACCCGCATCGAGTACGTCGGCGCCGGTGGCGCGGGCAGCGTGGAGCTGGTGGCCCAGGGTGGCAGCGGTAGCCTGGTGCTGCGCGCCGAGGGCACGGGGCTGTTGACGCTCACGCCACTCGGAAGGGCGCCGTGGGTCATCGACGCGCCCTGGAGCCTCGATGGCGCCTTTCTGACGCTCGGCACGGCGACGAACAACCTGAACTGGGCGATCGAGCTGGCGGCCGATGAGCTGCGGCTGAGCGGCGCGCAGGCCAGCTACGACTTCGACGGCGACGGGGCCAGCGAGCCGGCGAAGCTCAACCTCGCCCTCAGCCGCGAGCCGTAGCCCTTCCCGTCACGTGGCGCGTCATCCGCCCGCCAGGATGGTGGTGGCGTCGCCGAAGGCATGGGCGCGGAAGCCGGGCTCGAGTGGGAAGGAATGCTCGCCTGCGTGCACCAGGCAGACCTCGTCGAGCCGCAGACTGTCGCGGGCGGCCCGCATTGATTTGGTGACGGTCGGGGCCGTGGTGCGCTTGATCTCGAAGCCGAGGCGCTGGGTGCCGCGCACAACGAGCAGGTCGAGCTCGGCGCCGGCGTGCGTGGCCCAGAAGAAGCACTCCTCAGGGCGCGCACCGAGGCGATCGACCAGCTCGGCGAGCACGAAGCCCTCCCACGACGCGCCGACCTTGGGGTGGTGGTGCAGCTCGCTGGCGGAGGTGACGCCGAGCAGCGTGTGCAGTAGGCCGCAGTCCGCCAAGTACACCTTTGGGCGCGCGCACCTGCCGTTTGCTGATGTTCTCGTGCCACGGTTGTAGCTGCCGCAGGACCAGGGCGCTCGTCAGCGCGTCGAGGTAGCGCCGCACCGTCGATGCGGCGACGGCGAAGGCCCGCGCTAGCTCCGCGCCATTCCAGGTCTGCGCATGGTAGTGGGCGAGCATGCGCCAGAAGCGCTGGAGCGTTGCGGCCGGAATCGCCAGGCCGAGCTGCGGCACATCACGCTCGACGAAGGTCTGCACGAAGGCTCGGCGCCACTCGGCGCTGGCCTCGTCGCTCTCCGCGAGGAAGGCGCGCGGGAAGCCGCCGCGCAGCCAGAGCTGCCCCTGCGCGTGCGCCCCAACCTCGTCGAGCGCGAAGCCGCGCAGCGCGTGATAGTGGATCCGTCCGGCCAAGGACTCAGAGGACTGGCGTAGCAGCTCTGGCGCGGCGCTGCCGAGCACCAGGAAGCGCGTCTGCTGCTCGGGGCGGTCGACCAGCACGCGGAGCACGGGGAAGAGATCAGGTCGGCGCTGCACCTCGTCGATCACGACCAACCCCTTTAGCGCCGCCAGCGCAAGCTTCGGCTCGGCGAGCCGCGCCAAGTCGTCGGGATCCTCGAGGTCGAAGCGGGTCGTGGGGCCCGGGTGAGCCGCTGCGACGCGACGCGCCAGCGTGGTCTTGCCCACCTGACGCGCCCCGAGGATGGCGACCACCGGAAAGCGCGCGAGCGCACCGGCAACGGAAGCCTCATGGCGGGGCCGAGCGATCATGGCCGAATGATCATTGAAAAACGAGCGAAGGAGAAGCGATTTTCAAGCCACACAAAGGCGTGAGCCACTCGGTACGTCAACCGATCACGGGAGTCCCCTCTCCGGCTGGGCCGCGGCCGTGGGCGCCGCGCGCACCCACCCGACGCCGATGGGACGGGGCAGCAGCGGGAAAAATGGCTGTTGAAGCCGTAACTCGCCGTTTCTCGCGGCGCGCTGCAGCGACGGCACCGAACGGTCGTGGCCCTTGAGGGGCAGTGGGTAGCCGGTGACTTTCGCGGTGCTCGCGCCTGGGGTACCTCACCCCGAACGAGTTGAAACGGGCGACCCCCCGGTCAGCCCATCAACCCAGAGGTCTGCCCTCACCTGATCCGTGGTCCGAAGAATCCAGACAGGTCACTCCCGCTGATTGAACGCCTCGCCGCTTTGCACTAGTGTGCCGGCGCGATGGACCTGAGCACGCTGACGATTGCCGGCCTCGAGGCGCACCTGCGGGAGCGGGTGGCGGCGGCCTTGGCGCAGGTCGGAGCGCCTGGGGCCAGCTTCGAGCTGGTGGTGCCTCCACAGCCCGAGCAGGGCGATCTGGGCTTTCCCTGTTTTGCGCTGGCCCGCGTGCTGCGGCGGGCGCCGCCGCAGATCGCGCGCGAGGTGGCCGCGGCGCTGACGCCCGACGCGGTGATCGCCGCGGTGCGCGACGACAAGGGCTACGTCAACCTCAAGCTGCGCGACGCGACGCTGGTGCAGGTCGTGCTGCGCCAGGCCTTGACTCAGGGCGCGCGCTTCGGCGCCGATGGGGCGGTCGCGCCGCAGCACTGGCTAATCGAGTACTCGTCGCCCAACACCAACAAGCCGCTGCACCTGGGGCACCTGCGCAACAACCTGCTCGGGGCCGCGGTGGCGGCGCTCTTGCGCTTCGTCGGCCACCAGGTGACGCGCGTCAACCTGGTCAACGACCGCGGCGTGCATATCTGCAAGTCGATGCTGGCCTACCAGCTCTGGGGCGAGGGCCGCGATCCGGCAGGGGCGGGGCAGAAGGGCGACCGGCTGGTCGGCGATTGCTACGTGCTCTTCGAACGGCGCCTGTCGGAGGAGTATGCCGCCTGGCAGCAGACACCGGCGGCGGCCGAGCGCTTGGCCGTGTGGCTGGCGAGCGCGGAGGGGCGCGCGGCGAGCGCGGCCCAGGCCCAGGATCCGGCGACGCCGAGCCCCGCGCAGCTCTGCTTCGCGGCCTACAAGGACGACTACTTCAACGAGGCCTCGGCCCTCGGCGCGCAGGTGCGCCAGCTGCTCGTGCAGTGGGAGCAGGGCGAGCCCGCGGTGATCGCCCTCTGGCGGCGGATGAACGACTGGGTGCTGGCGGGCTTTCAGGCGACCTACGAGCGGATGGGCGTCGGCTTCGAGCTGATGCAGTACGAGAGCGAGACCTACAAGCTGGGCAAGCGGCTGGTGCAAGAGGGTCTCGAGCGCGGCGTGCTGCTGCGCCGACCCGATGGCGCGGTGGTCTGCGATCTGGCGCAGGTGGGGCTGAGCGGCGAGAAGGTGCTGCTGCGCCGCGACGGCACCAGCGTCTACATGACGCAGGACCTCGGCACCGCGGTCGAGCGCGTCGACCAGCTCCAGCCCGCGGTGCTGGTCTACGTGGTCGGCGACGAGCAGAACTACCACTTCGACGTGCTCTTCAAGATCCTCGGGCTGCTGCGTCCCGGGCTCGCCGAGCGCTGCCGGCACCTCTCCTACGGCATGATTCGGCTGCCCGAGGGGCGGATGAAGAGCCGCGAGGGGACCGTCGTCGATGCCGACGACCTGATGGACGAGATGCACCGGCTGGCGCGTGGCGAGACCGAGGCGCGCGTGGCCGAGGGCAAGGCGCATACGGCCGACCTCAGCGAGGAGGAGCTCGAGCACCGGGCCGAGTACATCGGCATGGCCGCGCTCAAGTACTTCCTGCTCAAGTACTCGCCGCGCAGCTCCTTCGAGTACGATCCGCGCGCGAGCATCGACTTCCTCGGCCAGACGGGGCCCTACTGCCTCTTCAACTACGCGCGCACGCGCTCGCTGGTGCGCAAGGTCGGCGGCGGTGAGCCGCGCTTCGAGGCCACGGCCGCGGCGCGGCTGACGACGCCCCAGGAGCTCGAGCTGGTGCGCCGCCTGGCGGAGTGGCCGGCGCTGGTGCTGCGGGCCGCCGAGAGCTGCGATCCCTCGCGCGTGGCCGAGTATCTGTTCGAGCTGTGCAAGCGCTTCGCCTTCATCTTCACCGACAAGGCGAACCACCCGATCGCCAGCTGCGAGGATGCCGAGCTGCGGGCCGCGCGCTTGCAGTTGGTGGCGGCGGTCGGCCACACCGTCAAGGCGGGTCTCGGGCTGCTCGGGATCGCCGCCCTCGAAGAGATGTAGCCGTTCACGGCCGCAGGAGTGGACTCGATGGTGCAGCTCCCCGAGCTCGACTACCGCGTCTTGACGACGCTCGCCGCGGCCGCCGAGCCGCTGGCGATCGAGGCGCTGGCGACGGCGCTGGGCGTCGATCAGGCGCAGGTGGCCGCCGTGTGCTTGACGCGTGCCGCGCAGGGCGAGCTGGTCGTCGACGAGCGGCGCCATCGCGAGCTGAAGCTGGGTCCCAAGGGCTAGGCGCTGGCCGGGCGGCCCTTGCCCGAGCGCGCGGTGATCGAGGCGCTGGCCCGGGCTGGCGGCGAGGCCACGCTCCAGGCGCTGCCCGAGCAGACGGGACTGCCGCAGAAGGACGTCGGCCAGGCGCTGCGCTGGCTCAAGCAGAAGGGCTGGGCCGAGCAGCAGGGGCAGGTGCTGGTGCTACGTGACGCCGGTCGGGCAGCCTTGACGGCGCCCGCCGCGGCCGATGAGGCGTTGCTGGCGGCGCTGGCCGCGCTCGGTAGCGCGAGCGAGGACGAGCTCTGTGGCCGCGCGCTCGACGTGGCCGGAGCGCGGCGGTTGCTCGAGGGGCGCAGCGGTCTGATCGAGGAGCGCGAGCGGACGACGCGCCTGGTGGCGCTCGCTGCTGCCGGGCGCGCGCTGCTGGCCCAGGGCCTGGCGCCGCGCCGCGCGCTCAACCAGCTCAACGCCGAGCTGCTGCGTACGGGCGGCTGGCGCGAGGTCGAGCTGCGGCCCTACGACGTCACGGTCGCGGGGCCCGCGCTGCATCCGGGCAAGTCGCACCCGCTGGTGCGGATCTTCGAGCAGACGCGGCGTGTCTTCCTCGAGCTGGGCTTCGACGAGATCGACAGCGGCTACGTCGAGTCGGGCTTCTGGGACTTCGACGCGCTCTTCTCGCCACAAGATCACCCGGCGCGCGACATGCAGGACACCTTCTACGTCGCCGCCCCGGCGCGCTGCGCGCTGCCCGACGAGGCGCTGGTGGATACGGTGGCGCGGACCCACGAGGACGGCGGCGACACGGGCTCGCTCGGCTGGCGCTATCGCTGGGACCGCGAGCTGGCGCGCCGCCCGGTGCTGCGCACGCACACCACGGCGGCGACGATCCGCGCGCTGGCCGACGATCCGCGGGCACCGCGCAAGGTCTTCTGCGTCGGGCCGGTTTTTCGCCGCGAGACGGTCGACTACAAGCACCTGCCGGTCTTTCATCAGGTGGACGGCATCGTCGTCGACGAGCAGGGCAGCTTCGCCACGCTGCTCGGCATTCTGCAGGCCTTCTATCGCAAGATGGGCTTCGAGCGCTTCCAGTTCCGCCCCGGCTTCTTCCCCTACACGGAGCCCAGCGTCGAGGTCTTCGTCTGGCTCGAGTCGAAGCAGGACTGGGTCGAGATGGGTGGGGCCGGAATCTTCCGGCCCGAGGTCACGGAGCCGCTCGGCTGTCACGCCCCGGTGCTGGCCTGGGGCCTGGGCCTCGAGCGCCTGGCGATGTTCCGCTATGGCATCGCGAGCATCGGCGAGCTCTATCGCGCGCGCCTGGCCTGGCTCGAGGAGGCGGCGTTATGCCGGTGATCGGAATTCCGCTCGAGCTGCTGCGTCAGCGGGTGGCCACGCCGCTCGCGCCGCAGCAGCTCGTCGAGCAACTCCAGCAGCTCGGTTGTGACGTCGAGGGCTATGCGACGCTGCGGCGCTTCGGCTGCCGCCGCTGCGACAATATTCTCGAGATCACCGAGACCGAGCATCCGCCCGTGCTCTGCGACCGCTGCGGGGCCGACTTTCGCGCGCTGCCGGCGCTGCTGGCCGAGCTCGGCACGACGCAGGTCATTCGGATGGAGCTGCTCGCCGTGCGGCCCGACATGTTCGAGCCGGGCGGGTTGGCTCGCGTGCTGCGCCATTACCTCGGCGAGAGCGAGGAGCCGGCGCGCTACACGCTGGCCCCACCGCGGCTGCGCGTGCGCGTCGATCCGAGCGTGGCGCGGCCGGAGAGCCATCGGCCCTTCATCGCCTGCGCGGTCGTGCGCGGGATCACGCTCGACGACGACCTGATCAAGATCGTGATGAAGCTGCAGGAGAACCTGCACTGGGCGCTCGGCCGCGATCGCAAGCACGCCTCGATCGGCGTCTATGATCTGGCGACGCTCAGTGGCACGCGCTTCGTCTATCGCACCGTGGGGCCCGAGGAGCTGCGCTTCGTCCCGCTGGGCTACGACCTGACGCAGCCGGCCAGTCAGCTCACCCCGCGCGCGATCCTCGCCGAGCATCCCAAGGGCCGCGCCTACGCCTGGTTGTTGGAGGGGCGCGCGCGCTATCCGCTGCTCTGCGACGCCGCCGGGCAGGTGCTGAGCCTGCCGCCGATCATCAATAGCGAGGCGACGCGCGTGACGCGGGCGACGCGCAACTTCTTCATCGACGTCACCGGCACCGACGAGCGGCTGATCAACCGCGCGCTCAATATCCTGGTGACCAGCCTGGGCGAGCTGGGTGGCGCCGCGCTGACGCTCGAGCAGGTCACGATCGACTACGAGGGCCGCGGCGTCGTCACGCCCGATCTGACGCCACAGCGCGTCGGGCTCGACGTGGCGGCCGCCGCCCGACGCATCGGCGTCGAACTCGACGCCTTCACCTTGGCGCGCCTGCTGCGTCGGATGGGCCACGCGGTGGCCCCTGCTGGCGGCTCGGCGCTGCTCGCCGGCGCGGGCGAGTTGATGGTCGAGGTGCCGGCCTATCGCAACGACATCCTGCACCCGGTCGATCTGATCGAGGACGCGGCGATCGCCTACGGCTATCACAACATCGTGCCGCGCTTGGCGATGACGATGACCGCCGGTAGCGAGCAGCCGCTCGAGCGCCGCGCCGCGCAGGCGCGCCAGGCGCTGCAGGGGCTCGGTTACCTCGAGGTGCTGACGCTGCTGCTCTCGTCCGAGGCCCAGCAGTACGAGGCGCTGCGCCTGCCCGTCGACGCCGAGCGCGTGGTGATCGCCAATCCGATCAGCCACGAGCAGACCATCGTGCGCACGTCGCTGCTGCCGGGCCTGCTCGAGACCTTCGCCGCCAACACCGACCATCCGCTGCCGCAGCGGATCTTCGAGGTGGGGAAGGTCTCGCGCTGCGACGCAGGGCGCGAGACGGGTGCGCGCGAGCTGCGCCGGGTGGCGGCAGCCTGCTGCGGGCCGAAGGCCGACTACGCCGAGCTGCGCTCGAGCTGCGAGGCCCTGCTGCGCGAGCTGGGGTGGCAGCTCGTCACCGAGCCCGACGAGGCGCCCTGCTTCATCGCCGGCCGCGGCGCCCGGGCGATCGCGCGGCGCGGGGATCAGCGGCAGGTGGTGGGCTTGATCGGCGAGCTGCACCCCGAGGTGCTGGAGCGCTGGAAGTTGACCCAGCCCGCTGCCGTCTTCGAGCTCGAGCTCGAGCTCGAGGGGCTCGTCTAGGCCAAAAACAAGCGCGTCGCGCGCTCGCTTTGGGCCTAGATATGACTCAGGGGGCTTTCGCAAAGCCCCCTCGTCGCGGGGAGTGAATCCCCGCGACTTCACCCCATAACGCTCGCCTTTCGGCTCGGCTAGCCCGAAAACAAACGGCTTGCGCCAGAGCGCGCTTGTTTTCGGGCTAGGCCCAAAACAAGCGCGTCGCCCGCCCGCTCTCGGCCTGGATACGACTCAGGGGGCTTTCGCAAAGCCCCCTCGTCGCGGGGAGTGAATCCCCGCGACTTCACCCCATAACGCTCGCCTTTCGGCTCGGCTAGCCCGAAAGCAAACGGCTTGCGCCAGAGCGCGCTTGTTTTCGGTCTAGTGCGCTGATCCGCCGACCCGAGCTTCTGGACCTGCCGCCCCGCCTCGCCGATACTCGACGGGTATGTCCGCCGGACGCCCCAACAAGCCGAGCCTACCGCTGCAAGCGGCGCTCGGTCCCTATTTCATCGAGCGCCTGATCGCCAGCGGCGGCATGGCCGAGATCTATCTGGCGCGCATGCGTGGCCTGGCGGGCTTCGAGAAGCAGGTCGCGCTCAAGGTCATCCTGCCCGAGCTAGCACGCGACGCCGCCTTCACCCGGATGCTGGTCGCCGAGGCCAAGATCGCGGTCGGCCTGACCCATGCCCACATCCTCAAGATCTTCGACCTCGGGCTGATCGAGGGCACCTACCTGATCGCGATGGAGTACGTGGACGGCAGCGACTTCTTCCAGCTGCTGTGCCGCTGCACGGCGCAACAGCGCGCGCTGCCGGCCGCGGCGGCCCTCTTCGTCGTGCACGCCGTGGCCACCGGTCTGGCCTACGCCCACGGTCCGGGCGCGCCCCTGGGACAGCCGCCCGGCGTGATTCATCGCGACATCAGCCCGCAGAATATCCTGCTGTCACGGTACGGCGAGGTGAAGATCGCCGACTTCGGCATCGCCAAGGTCGTCAACATCACCAGCCAGACCCGGGTCGGCGCGCTCAAGGGCAAGCTGGGCTACATGTCACCCGAGCAGGCCTGGGGCGAGAAGGTGGACTCGCGCAGCGACATCTTCAGCAGCGGGGTGGTGCTCTACGAGGCCTTGACCGGTCGCTCGCTCTATCTCGAGAGCGACCCGGTCAAGCTGCTGCAGCAGGTGCGACGCGCCGAGATCCCCGCGCCCTCTGCCGCACAGCCGGCCCTGGGTCCGGACTTCGACACGCTGGTGCTGAAGGCCTTGGCGCGTGAGCCCGGGCAGCGCTATCAGACCGCCGGCGAGTTTGCCGCCGCCATCGCCGAGGTGCTGCATCGGCGCGACCCGCACTTCGTCGCCCGCCAGCTCGGCGACCTCGTCAACGCGGTGCTCGCCGATGAGGCGCCGTCCACCACCGCGCCCGCGCGGCGTCGCAGCGAGGCGCGCACGGCGGAGCCGATGAAGCGCGAGGACTTCGTGACCCACGAGCACTCGCTGATCTCGGGTGACCAGCGAGCGGTCGTCCCCGCGCCTGCTCGTGGCGCGGCGGAGGAGGTCGCGCACGCCACCACGGCGCCACGGCGTGGCAGGGTCTGGGCCCGCTTGCAGTTGGTGCAGCCGGAGAGCGGGGAGCACAGCGTGGTGCTCGCCGACGAGTTCGTGATCGGGCGCGGGGGCGAGCTGGGGCTGACCGACGGCCGCGTCTCGCGGCGCCATGCCCGCGTCTGGCGCCGCGACGCCGGGTATTGGCTCGAGGACCTCAAGAGCGCCAACGGGACCTTCCTCAACCTGCAGCGGGTCGACGCGCCTGGCGCCCTGCAGAGCGGTGATGTCGTGCGCGTGGGGCCCTACGAGCTGCGGTTCACCCTGGAGCCGGATCGCTCGGCCCGCGAGCCGGCCAGCGCCGCGGGGCGTTCTCCCGCGCCGCGCGTCACGATTCAGGAGGCTGCGCGGCCCGCGGAGGGAGCGTCGCCGGAGTCGGCGCGGGCCCCGCGCGTGGCCGCGCCGACCGTCGCGCTCTTGCAGCAAGCGCGGCTCGTCGTCGAGCTCGGTGGCCAGACGCTGCAGGTCGAGGTTGGCGAGGCCCTCGCGCTCGACCATCAGCTGACGCTCGGCCCGCGGATGATCGCCGGCACGGCGGCACGCATCGCGCGCGGGGGGAACGGCTTCACGATCGACCCGGGTCGCGGGGTGGCGGGGACGCTGCTGCTCAACGGTCAGCCGCTGCGCGAGCCGCAGCCGCTCAGTGCCGGCGACAAGCTCACGGTCGGTCCGCTGCTGGCGGTGGTGGAGCTGAGCTGAGCTCAGCGCGCCCGGAGCCGAGGGGTCCTCACAGCGGCAGAACGAACTCGCTGCGGATGGTCCGCGGTCCGACCTCGCCGAAGTGAATCGTCAGGTTGAGGTGCGGGGGCGTGCCGCCGATCATGCGGATGCTGCCGACCCCGAACTTCGCGTGCCGCACCCGCATCCCGATGCGGAAGTTGGTCGTCAGCTCGTCGCTAGCGCCTGCCGACTGATCGAAGTCCTCGTCGCTGTCGACCCAGCGCTCCTCGGCCTGGTCCCCGCCGCCGCGCGCGCCGGCCGGGCGCGTGGCGCCGCGGGCGGCGCCGCGGACGCCGCTGCGGTCAAAGGCGCCGCGGGGCGTCACCGCCGCTGCGTGACCGCTGAAGGCCGATTCGGTCTGCAGCAACCGCCGTGGCACGTCGGTGAGAAACTCCGAGGGGGCATTGACCTGCTGCTGGCCGAAGAGCCAGCGGCGGCGAGCGTGGCACAGATACAAGCGCTGACGCGCCCGCGTGACCGCCACGTAGGCCAGACGGCGCTCCTCCTCGAGTTGCTGCGGGTCGTCCAGCGAACGAGCGTGGGGGAAGACCCCGCGCTCCAGGCCGACGATGAAGACATGGGCGAACTCGAGCCCCTTGGCGCCATGCACCGTCATCAGGGTCACCGCCCCATGCTCTTCAGGCGTCTCGTCGAGGTCACCGGCGAGCGCCGCCTGCTCGAGGAAGCCCGGGAGGCTGGGCGCCTCGCTCTGCGCCTCGTAGGCCCGCAAGCTGCCGATCAACTCGAGCAGGTTCTCCGCGCGCGCCTCGCCGTCGGGGCCCGGGTCGCTGGCGAGGCGCGCGCCGTAACCGCTGCGCTCCAGCACCAGCTCGGCGAGCGCCGACGGCGGCAGCGTCGCGGCCGCGGCGCTCAGCTCGTCGATCAGGGTGCAGAAGGCGGCGAGCTTGGCACGCGGGCCGCTGCTCAGCTCCCCGGTGCCGGTCGCGCAGGCCCGGGCTGCCGCCAGCGCCGAGCTGCCGTCCAGGCGCGCCTGTTCGCTGATCTTCGCCAGCGTTGCGCTGCCGATGCCGCGCGGCGGCTCGTTGATGATGCGTTGCAGCGCGAGGTCGTCGGTCGGATTGGCCAGCAGCCGCAGGTAGGCCAAGACGTCCTTGATCTCGGCGCGATCGTAGAAGCGTACGCCGCCGACGACGACGTGGGGAATCGCCGGGCGCCTGGCCCGCAGCGCCTCCTCCAGCACGCGCGACTGGGCGTGCGTGCGGTAGAAGACGGCGCATTGGTCGTAGGGCAGCCCCTCTTCCTGCCGCAGTCGGGCGATGGCGTGGGCGACGAAGGCCGCCTCGCTGCGCTCGTCCTCGCAGGGGGCATAGATAATCGGTGCGCCGGGGCCGGCAGCGGTAAACAGCCGCTTGGGTCGGCGCTCGGAATTGCGGGCGATAATCGCCGAGGCGGCGTCGAGAATCGTCTGCGTCGAGCGGTAGTTCTGCTCGAGCGTCACCACCGCGGCGTCGGCGTGGTCGCGTTCGAAGTCGAGGATGTTGCGGATATCGGCGCCGCGCCAGCTGTAGATCGACTGATCGTCGTCGCCCACCACGCAGAGGTTGCGATGCCGCCCGCTGAGCAAGCGGACCAGCTCGTACTGGACGTGGTTGGTGTCCTGGAACTCATCCACCAAGAGGTGCACGAAGCGCTCGGCGAGGGCCTCGGCCAGCGTCGTCTCCTGCCGGAGCAGCTCCAGCGTGCGCAGCAGCAGGCCGCCGAAGTCCACCGCGTTCGCCGCCTGCAGGCGGCGCTCGTAGGCCGGGTAGACCTTGGCCACCACGTCGCCGAAGAAATCCCCGCCGCGAAAGTCACGCGGACCGATCCCCTCGTTCTTGGCGCGGTCGATCCGCCCCAGCACCTCGGCCGGCACGAAGAGCCGTTCGGGCAGACTGATCTCACGCATCACCTGCACGACCAGCGCGCGCTGGTCGGCACCGTCGTAGATCTGGAACGAAGCGGGCAGGCCGATGGCCTGCCCGTGCTGGCGCAGCAAGCGGGCGCAGATCGCGTGAAAGGTGCCGATCCAGGCCGTTCTGGCCCCTTGCCCCACGAGCTGGGCGGCGCGCTGGCGCAGCTCGCCGGCGGCCTTGTTGGTGAAGGTCACGGCCATCACCCGCGCCGGATCGACGCCGCCGCTGACGACGCGGGCGATGCGATAGGTGATCACCCGCGTCTTGCCGCTGCCCGCGCCGGCGAGCACGAGCAGCGGTCCACTGTCGTGAAGGACCGCCGCTCGTTGCGGCGCGTTGAGCGTTTGGAGGTCCACGCGGCTCAACGCGCCGCGTTGACGTAGCGTAGGCGCAGGTCATAGAGCAGCTCTTCGAGCAGCCGGCTCTCCTCAGGGTCGAGATTGCCCCGCGTCTTGGTGCGGATCAGCGCGAGGATGTCGATCACCTGCTGCGCCAGCGGCAGACTGCGCTCCGTCTGTCCTTCGGGCGTCGCCGTCTCTCCCAGATGCACCAGCGCCGAGGTCCCGAGCGAGAGCAGGAAGGTCGAGAAGTCGATCGCGGGCATCGACGCGCCGCTAGCGCCCGTCGGCGCATCCGGCGCGGCTTGCTCGGCCGCAACGGACGCGGGCTCGGACGCCGGCTCGTCGCCGGCGGAGTGGCGCCGATCGCGGATCTTGAAGCTGGGGTCGTCACTCATCGGGCTCGCTCCACGGGGTCGGCGACGCTCGTGAAGTGGCGCTGCACGCCCGCTGGGCCGAGGGCGCTGCGCGCCGGCTGTGCTGTGGGCTAGCGCCTAGCCACCGGTCGCCGGGCGCGGCGGTTCGCCGGGCGGCGGGAGCGGCTCGCCCTTGCTCGCGACGTCGGGCAGCGAGGCGAGGTACTTGCGAAGATCATCGCGCGAGAGTTCGCCGCGCTGGATGAAGCGGTCGGTCAGGCGCTTGTCATAGAGCAGGGGTCGTGCAGGCATGGTAGCGACACTCCATCGGCCAGTTTGAGGATCCGCTCTTACGGGGCCGGGGCCGCGCTGTCAAGCGCGCGCGCTTGCGCTGGCGCTCGAGCGGCGCGCCGGCCTGCGGTGCGGGCGCTCGCCTTGACACGCTCCAGGGAGGTGCTTAGCTTCCGCGCTCGCCGGCGCCACCGACGCCGTGCGTGGCCCACCCCGAGCACAAAGATCCAAGATGGCAACTGACTACTATGAGCTGCTGGGCGTTGGGCGCGAGGCCACCGCCGACGAGGTCAAGAAGGCCTACCGCAAGCAGGCGCTGAAGTACCACCCGGACCGCAATCCCGGCGACAAGGAAGCCGAGGAGCGCTTCAAGGAGATGTCGAACGCCTTCGAGGTGCTGGCGGATCCGGAGAAGCGTCAGCTCTACGACCGCTTCGGTCCCGAGGGCCCGCGGCGGGCCGGGTTCGGCGGCTTCAACAGCGTCGATGACGTCTTCGCCTCCTTCCGCGATATCTTCGGTGACATGTTCGGCATGGGCTTCGGCGGCGCCGGCCAGCAGCGCGCGCGGGGGGCCGACCGCGAGGTCGATCTCGAGCTGACCTTCATCGAGGCCATCGAGGGCTGCCGCCACGAGCTGAAGGTGCAGCGGCGCGAGCCCTGCAGCACCTGCGGTGGGCGTGGCGCGGCGCCCGGCACGCGGCCCGCCATCTGCCCGACCTGTCGCGGCAAGGGCCAGGTGATGCACGCCCAGGGCTTCTTCATGATCAGCACCGGCTGTCCGACCTGTCGTGGGGCGGGCAGCGTGATTCGCGATCCCTGCACGGCTTGCGGCGGCGAGGGCCTGCAACAGGTGGACGACACGCTCCAGGTGTCGATCCCGGCCGGGGTGGAGGACGGACAGACCCTGCGACTCTCGGGCAAGGGGGACCTGCCCCCGGGGGGAGGGCTGCCCGGCAACCTCTACGTCCACATGCACGTCGCCGCGCACGAGCACCTCGAGCGTGACGGCGCCAACCTCTACGTCGAGGTGCCGATCGCCTTCCCCTTGGCCGTGCTGGGCGGGCGGGTCAAGGTGCCCGTGCTGGAGGGCGAGATCGAAATCGACGTCAAGCCGGGGACCCAGCCCGGCGAGGTCGTCGTGCTGCACGGGCTGGGGGCGCCCCACCTGCACCGTTCGGGGCGCGGCGACCAGCTCGTGCGGCTGACCATCGGCGTGCCCGCCAAGGTCGATGAGCGCACCGAGCAGCTGCTGCGCGAGCTGGCGGAGCAGCTCGGTGGCGAGGGGCTGGCTCCGCGCCACGTCGGTCTGCTCGATCGCCTGCACACCCGGGCCAAGCGCAAGCGCCGCAGCTGAAGCGGTGTCGATTAGTCTGCTGCGCGGCTAATCTGCTGCGCGGCCCGCGGCGAGGCCTAAGGAGGCTGGCCGAAATTATCTTACCAACTTGAGCGGCCGATCCATCCCGCGCGTCTGCGTTGCTCGTCGGTTGCGTACAGGCAGTACGCGCCCTCCTCGCGCCTTGCCGCACGGGCGCCTCGACCGCCAACCTGGCAAGCTAATTTCCGCCAACCTCCTAAGCCGCGGCGAGCCCTAACCCAGCAGCAGCTCGAGCAGCTTCATCGTGAGCGAGGCGACCAGGGCCGCTGCCGGTATCGTCAGCACCCAGGCCCAGACGATGCGGGCGGCCACGCCCCAGTGGATGCCCGAGAGCTTGGTCATCGCGCCGACCCCGATGATCGCGCCGGTGATCGTGTGCGTCGTCGAGACGGGAATACCGCTGTGGGTGGCGAGGAAGAGCGTGAAGGCGCCCGCCGTCTCGGCGCAGAAGCCGCCGACCGGCTTGAGGCGCGTGATCTTCATCCCCATCGTTCGCACGATGCGCCAGCCGCCGAGCGCCGTGCCGATCGCCATCGCCGTGTGGCAGGCGAGGATGATCCAGAGCGTCTCGAGGTGCATCAGCGAGAGCTCGGTGTCGGGCGTCATGAAGCCCGCCGCCACCAGCAGCGCGACGATGATGCCCATCGTCTTCTGCGCGTCGTTACCGCCGTGGCCGAGCGAATAGAGTGCGGCCGAGACCAGCTGCCCGCGCCGGAACAAGCGATCGACGCGATCGGGTCGCCAGCGGCGGAAGATCCAGAACACCATCAGCATCACGGCGAAGCCGACCAGCATCCCGATCACGGGGGCCAGCGGAATGAAGGTGACCGTCTCCATCAGCTTGTGCCAACGGATCACATGCCAGCCGCCGTAGGTGACGCCAGCCCCGGCGAAGCCGCCGATCAGCGCGTGGGACGAGCTCGTCGGCAGTCCCCACCACCAGGTGATCAGGTCCCAGACGATCGCGCCGATCAACCCCGCCAGCACGACCAGCACGAAGCGCGGATCCTCGGGCCGGATGATCACGATCTTGGAGATGGTCGAGGCGACGTGAGGCGCGAAGATGAACATCGCGATGAAGTTGAAGAAGGCGGCCCAGATGACGGCGGCGCGCGGCGTCAGCACGCGCGTCGATACCACGGTGGCGATCGAGTTGGCGGCGTCGTGGAAGCCGTTGATCACGTCGAAGATGAGGGCCGTGATCACCGTCGCGATGACGATTGCCCACAGCCCGGCCATCTTAGTTGCCCTCCAGGATGATGCCCTCGACCAGATTGGCCACGTCCTCGCAGACGTCCGTGGCGCGCTCCAGGTACTCGAAGATCTCCTTCCACTTGATGACCTCGAGTGCGTTGGTCTCCTCGCGGAAGAGGCGGGCCAGCGCGCGGCGCAGCAGGGCGTCGGCCTCGTTCTCGATGCGGTTGATCTCGATGCAGATCTGGAGCACCTCGGCCGTGCGGCGCTTGTCGCTCAGTGAGCGCACGGCCTGCTGCACGTGCTCGACCGCGCGCACGAGCACGGCGGCGAAGTCGCGCACCTCCGGCATCAGCTCGCGCACCTCGTAGAGCGCGATGCGCTCGGCGGCGGCCTCCACGTGGTCCAGGATGTCGTCCATCCGCGAGATCAACTGGTGGATGTCGTCGCGGTCCAGCGGCGTGATGAAGGTGCGATGCAGCGCCTCGATGCAGCGGTGCGTCACCCCGTCCGCCTCGTGCTCGATCTCCAGAATGCGCTGGCTGTGCCCGGCGCCGATGCCCTCGGTGGCCAGCCCCTGGAATTCCTGCACGCCCTTGAGAATCAGCTCGGCGTGCTGCTCGAAGTAGGAGAAGAAGCTCGGCTCCTTCGGCAAAAGTCGGCTGAACATCGATGCCCCCAAGCCTGACGTCTGGCACCCCCGTAGCCCAGGCGACGGCGTGCCGTCAAGCACGAGCTTCGGCAGGGCCGTGGCTCCGCGACAGGCTTTGCGACGCCGTCTTGCCCGGGCCCTTCGCGGCAGTGTAGTATCTGGCACTCGGTCGACACGAAACAGCCGGCGCTCTCCGACCCGGACCCATTGACGAGGTCAGCTAGCTGACCCGGGCGATGGCCCAAGGGCACGCAGCGCACTCCGGACACGAGAGGAAGGGTGATGAGCGGACTTCTAGCGGTGTTCAACGAGGGCGGCCCGTTCATGTACACCATCCTGTTGGTGTCGATCTTCGCGTTGGCGACGATCATCCACAAGATCTACATCCTGTGGTTCAAACTGCGGCTGGCCGAGGACGAGCTGACCGGTGCGATCTTCAATCAGATCGCCAACAACAACTACGCACGCGCGCTGCAGTACTGCAACGCCAAGGAGCATCCCTTGACCGGGATTCTCAAGGCGGTGCTGCTGCGGGCCAACAAGTCCGAGAAGGAGATCCGGCGCGCGGTGGAGGTCGCCGCGGCCAAGGAGATTCCGCGCTTCAAGCGCGGCGTCTCGTTCCTGCCGCACCTGGCCAACATCTCGACGATGGTCGGTCTGCTCGGGACGATCCGCGGGTTGATCATCGCCTTCTCGGGAATGGAGGGCGGTGACGCGGTCAAGCGGCAGGAGGCGCTCTCCGCCGGTATCGCGATCGCCTTCCGCGCGACCTTCTTCGCGCTCTCGGTCGCCGCGGCGCTGGTGTTCTTCTTCGTCGTGCTCAGCAGCAAGCAGAACCGGGTGCTGGAGCGGATGGAACACGCCGTGACCTCGGTCGTCGACATGATCGTGACCAAGAACTCCAGGGCGGCGGCGGCACCGCGCAAGGAGGGCTAGCACGGTGCTGGGTAGCGGGCATGCCACTGCCCTTGGGGGCCATAGCGATGAGGAAGAGGAGGTCTACCTCAACCTCACGCCGATGATCGACATCCTGACCTGTCTGCTCTTCTTCCTGTTGATCTCGTTCGGCGCCGTGATCATCGCGCTGATCAGCGCCAGCGTCCCGGTGCTCAGCGATGGCGACGCGGACCCCAACGCCAGTCGGGCCAAGGTGACGATGGGGCTGCAGATCACCGACAGCGCGCTGGTCGTCAGCGCGAGTCATGACACCATGAGCGAGGCCGAGCTGGCCGGGTTACGCAAGACGCTGCCCAAGCGCGGCAACGACTACGACTTCGACGGCCTGCACCAGCATCTGCTCAGCGTCAAGAAGAAGTACCCCAACTCGACGACGATCGTGATCACTCCGGCGGCGGCGATCCCCTATGAGGCGGTGGTCAAGGCGATGGATGCTTCGCGCGACCGGCCGGGCGGCACCAAGCGTCGGCCGCTGCGTTTGCCGGTCTTCCCCGAGGCGGTCGTTTCTACGATCGTGGAGTGACGCGAGGATCGTGGAGCAGCGCAGCGACGTGGATCGAGGCAGCCGCGCGCGACCCGGGCGGCGACCGCAGCAGGATCGGCGGGAAACCCAGAGAAGGAAACCCAGATGATCCGCAAACACAACTCGGCGGCGGATGAGGCGAAGGAGATCTTCCTCAACCTGACGCCGATGATCGACATCCTGACCTGTCTGCTCTTCTTCCTGCTGCTCGGCTACCGATCGCAGTCCGTGATGCTGGAGGGTGCGCAGGGGCTCGAGCTGCCGCCCTCGCACTCGGACAAGGGTCTCGTCGTGACGCTGACGGTGACGGTCAGCCAGAACGAGATCAAGCTGATGGACTCGCATGTGATGCGGCTGCGCAACGGCGAGATCGCGCCGCAGGACCTCCAGGGCAACAAGATCGTCCCGCTCTACACGCGCATGGCGCGCCTGCTCCAGCTGAAGAAGCTCAAGCCCGACGACGCCTTCGTGCTGCTGATGGCAGACAAGCATCTGCGGAGCGACGTGATCACCAAGGTCATGAAGACCTGCGGCATGGCCGGGATGCCCAACTTCAACCTCGGCGTGGCCCGGCCCTAGGAGCCTGTCGGGAAATTGCTGCGCCGCCGGGCGTTACCGCGGCGGCGCCCCCGCCCTCTCGCCCTGCGGGCTCGTTCTTCGGCACTTGATGGGCCGAAGTGCGGCTGTGCTCCGGTGCTCACGTACCAGCCCGTACGTTCCGCTCCGGTGAACCCCTCGCCTGCGGCTCGGCGGGCGGCGCCTGGCTGTCGCCAGGCTGGCAGCGCGCCTGCGCTCGGGCGGCTCGCGACATTTCCCGCAGGCTCCTAGACCCAAAACGGCGCGCTTTGGCGCAAGAGGGTTGAAACACCGTAAACGTCTGAGGTGTTTCATCGAGGCGGCTGCTGACGAGCCGCACGGCCCCGGCGCTGGCGCCTGGAGTGGCGCCAGTGGAGGGCCCCTCCCGCGAGCAGGAGCAGCGCGGCGGCGCTGCCCGCCGCGAGCAGGGCGAGCCGCCTGCGTCCCAGCCGCTGCGGCACGGCTCGTAACTGCCGCGCCCAGCGCCGCGAGCGAGGCTCCGGACCGACGCCCAAGCTGCTGGGCACGTGGGCAGGGTCACCCGGCCGCGTCAGCCAGTCCGCCAGCAGGCGCCGCGCCTGCAGCCAGCGCTCGCCGTCCTCGGGCCAGGCCACCGGCGCCCCGTCCGCGGTCTCGTCCGCCAGCGCGCGCGGAATCAGGGTCTGGAGCAGCCGATCGACGGCGGCGCCATGCCCGGCGCGCCGGGCTAGAACCAGGTATTCGACGTCCTGCAGGCCGCGGCGCCAGTTCTTGAGGCGAAGGCTCGGTAGCGGAGCGTCGAAGCCGCGATCCTGCGCCGGGAAGAGCAGGTCGCGACCGGGGTAGAAGAGCAGGCCGTCGCCGTTGAGGCGATCGCCGTCGCCGTTGCTGAAGTTGATCGGCTCGCGCCAGACGTCGATCGGACCGCGTCCCCCCTGCGCGTCGTTGTAGTAGGTCGACTCCCAGTAGAACCAGCGCTGGATGCCGTACTTGTACTGGATCCAGGCGTTGACGCGCGGTGAGATGGCCACGTCGTCGACGACGAAGCTGCCGCTGAAGGGCCTCACGCCGTTGTAGATCCACTGCTCGCGTCCGGCGGTCCGGGCACGCGCGGCCTGGGTTACCGAAAAGGCCGAGGGCAGCGCCGCGAAGAGGGCGGTCTCGAGCTGCGGGACGAAGGTGTGGGTCACGAAGCTCGGCACTGGCCGGGCGCGGCGGGCGATCTCGTTGATGGCCGGGAAATCGGCGGGGCTCGGCTCGTCGTGCGCGTAGAGGAAGGTGGTCGCGTCTCGCCCGTGCGCGAAGAACCAGTCGTGCCAGCGGCGTGCCTCCTGGGGGCTCAGCTTTCCGCCGTAGGAATGAATCACGTAGAGGTCCAGGCCCACCCCTCGCCCGGGCCCTCGTAGCCCGCGGTGCGATTGAAGGCCTCGCCGCTGAGCTGACGGCGCAGCACCTCGGTGGGCGCTTGGTCACGACCGATGAAGAGCGTCAGGCGGTGCCGCCGGGCCAGCAGGAAGTGCCGGGCCCGCAGGGCCTCGACGGCGGCCTCGGGGGCCTCCCAGGGCCGCGGCAGGTAGCGCGCCACCACCACATCGCGGTCGTCATCGGAGCCCGAGAAATAGACCATCGTGCGCAGCGAGGGCTGTTGCGGCAGCGTCAGCGGCAACACCTCGAGCTCGATCGGGAGGCGGCAGCCCGCCAGGGTGCAGGGCTGTCCGCCGACCTCGACCGTGAGCGTGCCGCGATAACGCCCAGGTGGGGTTCGCGGCGGAAGGAAGAGATCGACCCAAACACCCTGGTTTCTCCCGGCCGGCACGGTCAAGGGCGCGTCGGTGCGCAGCGGGACCAGGGCGTCGGGAAGCCACCCCAGGGGCACGCGTGGCTCGGCGGCGCTGCCCGGTTGCCAGTTCAACGACGCCGAGCGCTCGCGCACGTGCTGGTAGTGCTGGGCGAAGAGCTCGATGCGGCGGCCGAGGAAGTAGCGGTCGGGGTCGTCGCTGAGCGGGCCATTGACGATCGGTCCCACAGCCGGCAGCCGCACGCGCACCTCGGTGGTGGTGGCCCTTCCGCCGACGAGGATCAGCTGGAAGGCGACCACCTCGTTGCGCGCGCCGAAGAGCCGCACCTGGGCAGGCCGGGGCGTGAACACGCCGTTGCCCCGTGCGAGCGGCTGGTCAGGTGCGTCGGCGGCGACCTTGGTGCCATCGTCAACGGCCCAGATCGCGCGCAGCTCGCCGCGCGAGGCGCGTGTAGCGCCCAGTACGCCGACAACCGCCAGGAGGGCGGCGGCCTGCGCTCGCGCCCTTCGCTTGCATGGCATCGAAGAGTTCCTCTCGCTGGGCTACCGCCGCCACGGAGATCCCCCGGCCTCGCGACGCTGTCAAGCTTGTGCCCTGCGGGAGCGCGGGCTACGCGTGCGGTCCGCGGTGTGAGGCGGGGGGATGAGGGGTGAACGTGTCGCGCTGGCTGCAAGGGCTGAACGAGGAACAGCGCCAGGCGGTCGCCGCCGTCGACGGTCCGCTGTTGGTGCTCGCGGGCGCCGGCAGCGGCAAGACGCGCGTGATCACGCACCGCATCGCGCACCTGATGGACGGCGGCGTGGGGCCCGAGGCGATCCTCGCCGTGACCTTCACCAACAAGGCCGCCGACGAGATGCGCGAGCGCCTGGCGGCGATGGTTGGCAAGAAGCGCGCCCAGGTCGCCACGCTCAGCACCTTCCACGCCTTCGGGCTGGCGTTACTCAAGGACGAGACGCAGCGGCGGCGCCGCAACGCCCGGCTGGTCGTCTTCGATACCGGCGATCAGCTCGCGTGCTTGCGCGAGCTGCTGCGTCGCGTCGATCTGGGCCGCACCTTCGACCTCGGCTCGCTGCTGCAGCGCATCAGCGGCTGGAAAAACGCCTTCCTGGCGCCCGGCGAGCTGCCATCGAGTGACGACCCCTACGACGAGGCGGCGGCCGAGCTCTACCCGCGCTACCTCGAGCAGCTCGAGGCCTACGCCGCCGTGGACTTCGACGACCTGGTCTGCCAGCCGACGAAGCTGCTCGAAGGGTCGGCGGCCTGCCGCGAGCGTTGGGCGGCGCGCTTCCGTTACGTCCTGGTCGACGAGTACCAGGACACCAACGCGGCCCAGCTGCGGCTGCTGCGCGCGCTGGGCGGGGGGCATCGGAACGTCTGCGTGGTCGGCGATGACGATCAGTCGATCTACGGCTGGCGTGGTGCCGACGTGCGCAACATCCTGCGCTTCGGCGACGACTTCCCGGGAGCCCAGGTCATCGCGCTCGAGCGCAACTACCGTTCGTGTCCACCGATCCTCGCGCTGGCCAACCAGGTGATCGCCGCCAACCCCGAGCGCCACCCCAAGCAGCTGCGGCCGACGCGCCACGGCGGCGTCAAGGTGCGTTTGGTCGTCGGCACCGATGGCGAGTCCGAGGCGCGCTGGGTGGCGCTGCATCTCAAGCAGGCGGTCGAGCGCCACGGGCGTGGCTGGGGCGAGGCCGCCGTGCTCTATCGCTCCAACATCCTGGCGCGCGGCCTGGAGGAGGCGCTGCGCGAGCACGGCGTGCCCTATCGGGTCTTCGGCGGCGCGGCGTTCTTCGACCGCAAGGAGGTCAAGGACGTCAGCGCCTACCTGCGGCTGTGCTGCAACCCCTTCGACGAGATCGCGCTGCGGCGGGTGATCAACACGCCGGCGCGCGGCATCGGGCCGGTGACGGTGGCGAAGCTGGCGGCCTGGGCCGAGGCGACCCCGGGGCGCTCGCTCTTCGCCGCGCTGCAGCAGGCCCCCGAGGTGCTAGGAGCCGCCGATCGCGCGCTGGCGCCGATCGCCGAGCTGGTCGCGCTGATCGGCAAGCATGCGCCGCTGTTGCGCGGGGGCGGCGCGCTGGCCGATCAGGGGCGCATGCTGATCGAGGCCACCGGTTTGCGCGGCGAGCTCGAGCGCAGCAGCCCCTCGGGCAAGATCTTCGAGCGGCGCTGGGGCCATGTGCTGGGCCTCTTCGACGGCCTGGCCGCCTATTGCCGGCGCGTCGAGCGGCCGAGCCTGGCCGACTACCTCAACCGGCTGGCGCTCTTCAGCTCGGGCGACGATGACGCCGAGGGGCCGCGCGATTGCGTGACGCTCTGCACGCTGCATGGCGCCAAGGGCCTCGAGTTCCCGCTGGTGATCATGGTCGGTCTGGAGGAGGGGCTGCTCCCGCACGACCGCACGCTCAACCCACAGGCCAACGATCTCGACAGCAGCGGCGTCGACGAGGAGCGGCGCCTCTGCTACGTCGGCATCACGCGCGCGCGCGACGAGCTGGTACTGACCCGCGCCGCCCGACGCCTGATCCGCGGCCGCGCGCAGGACCGTCAGCCGAGCCGCTTCCTCGAGGGTCTGGTGGCCGAGGACTTCGAGCTCGAGGACCTCTCCGCGCCGCCGCCGCTCGAGGACGTCAAGGCGATGGTGGCGGCGTTGCGCGCGCGCTTGGGCGCCTGACGACGCAGAGCGGAGCGTCGGGGAGCGGAGCGGAGGGGGGACAGCGAGAGGGAGGGGAGAGGGAGAGGGGAGAGGGGAGAGGAGCGAGGCTGGCGGCTCCCTGCGTGGGTGCGCCGCCAGCCTGGGGAGGCCCGGAAGCTACGCCCGCGTCAGCCCGGTGAGCGAGCCGCCGAGGTCCTGGATGCTGTCGTAGAGCAGTTGGGCCACGTAGCTGAAGTTGTGGGCCCAGGCTCCCGGGTCCTTCTGGCTGAGCTGGTAGTTGTGCGCGGCGCGGACCAGTTTGTCGGTCCAGCCGCTGAAGCTACCGCCCCCGCACTTGCCGAAGTAGGGTAGGCGTTCCCGTCATAGCAGAGCGTGGGTGCAAGCACCTTCATCTGCGCCAGCAGCTTCGCCGCGAGGCCCTGCAGCTCGGCGGCCAGCGTGGTGGTGGCCGCGTCGCCGTCGTAGTTCACGCCCTCGCGCGCGCTGCCGCGAATGCTGGTGAGCTGAGCCGCGCTCGTCACGCTGCCGTGGCAAGCGGTGCATGCCCCGGCGTTGTCTGACACCTGGAACGAATGCTGGTTGGCACCGGGCGCGTGGCAGGCGACGCAGCCGGTCTTGTTGGCGATGGCGGCGTGGTTCCTGGTGCCGCGGTAGGTCTTCCCGGCGTATTCGTAACCCACGCCGCCGGCCGACCCGGCGATCGTCGCGGCTGCCGGGACGTAGTGCACGTTACGGAAGGCCAGCGCCTTGGACGCCGCCTGCTGGTCCGCGATGTACTTATCGATCGTGGCCTTCGACTCGCGGCCGCTGTGGCAGGTGGCGCAGAGGTTCATCATCTTGTCGGGCGCCTCGGTCGTGCCGAAGGAGAAGGTCGCCGTGGCACCCGGGAACTTGACCGAGTCGACGAGCCGCACCGGGGCGGTGGCACCGAAGGAGGTGTGGCAGGTGGCGCAGTCGAGGCCATTGTCCTGTTCGGTCCCCGTCGGCGACTCGACCCCCTTGCTCAGGTAGTAGCTCAGGCCCTCGGAGCCGCCGTGGCACTTGGTGCAGGACGCGGCGACCACGCCGGTGGCCTCGGCGTCCCAGTGGCGCGCGGCCTCACCCGCGCCGTTGAAGTGCCCCTTGTCGTTGCGCTGGTCGTCGGACAGGGCGTAGGCGCCATCGGCGATCACGACGTTGAGGTCGACGATCGAATCGTGCAGCAGCTGGATGATGTACTTCGCGTTGTGGGCGAAGGCACCCGGGTCCTTGAGCGAGACCTGGTAGTTGTAGGCGGCGCGCAGCAGGCGCGGTGTCCAGTCGCTATAGCCGGTGGTTTCGGCGGTGCCGCAGGTTCCGTTGTTATCCGCGTCCTTGAAGAAGTAGGGGTGGGCGGCCGCGTTGTAGCAGAGCGCGGGCAGGGACTTCTTGGCGGCATAGGCCCGAAGGGCGGCGAGCAGCTTCTCACTCAGGCCCTGCAGCTCGAAGTAGATGCCCTCGGTCTTGTTGCCGTCGTTGTCGTAGTCGGTGAGCTTGGAGGCGACCATGCGAATTGAGTGCAGCTTCTCGACGCTGTCGGCGCCCGTGTGGCAGCTCTGGCAGGCGCTGGTCTTGACGGCCAGCGAGTGTGAATCGTGGCAGCCGACGCAGGTGTCGTAGCCAGGGACGTGCCGGAAGCGCCAGTCGTAGACCTTGTCCTTGTACTGGTACCCGCCGAGCGCGCGGCCGGCGTTGAGCGTGGCGCCTGCGGCGTAGTAGTGGATGTTGAGGAAGCCGAGCTTGATCGGCGGCGTGTCGGCGTTGCCGTCGTGGTCGATCGCCGGCGGCACCGCATCGAGGTCGAGGGCGCTGCTGGCGATGATCGCCTGCAGCCCGTCGATCGCGGGCTTGGCGGAGGTCCCGCTGCCCTCGGCACCGACCCCGTAGAGCTCGGCGCGGCGGCGGACGCTGAGATCGTCGCGGCGGGCGGCGATCTGCGCCTTCATCGCGTCGACCGTCACCTTGAGGCCCGCCACGTTGGCGATGCTCTCCTCGACCGCGAAGGTCGACGAGCGACCCTGGTGGCAGGTCATGCAGCGCGCCTCGGGGCCGACGTCCTTGATCTCGATGCCCGAGGGGAACACCACGCTGGCCAGGCGATCGGCCTTGGGGTTGTGGCAGGCCTGGCACTGGATGCCCTTGGGCTCGACGGCGGCGGCCACGTCCACCTTGCCCGCGGCGCTGCCGTCGTCGCCGAGGAAGTCGCGGAAGCCGGGCGTGCTGTGGCACTTGGCGCAGCTCGTCGGGACGACCGCCGGGTTGTCCTTGTCCCAGTGGACGAAGGCCTCTCCCTTGGTGTCGGCGTGGCCGGAGCTCAGCCACGCTGTCAGCTGCGGCAGCTCGGTGGCCACGGTCACGACGATCGTCGCCTCTTTGGCGCTGGTGGCACCACGCGCCTTGATCGTCGCCTGACCGTCCTGCAGTCCGGTGACGGTGCCGTCCGCGGCGACCGTCGCCACGGCGGTGTTGTCGGAGCTCCAGGTGTAGCTCGCGTCGGTCGCGTTGACCGTGCTCGCCGTCAGCTTGGTCGTCGCTCCGACCTTGGCGAAGGGGTTGCCAGCCACGACGACGGCGGCCTCGCCGAGCGTCGTGACGACCACGACATGATCGGCGCTCAGGCCGCTGTCCTTGCCCTTGACCGTCACGGCGGTCTCACCGGCGGCCACGCCGGTCACGACGCCCTCGGCGGTGACCGTGGCCTTCTTCGAGTCGGCGCTGGTCCAGGTGTAGCCCGTGTCCGTGGCGCCGACGGTCCGGGCCGCTAGCGTCAGGGTGCGGCCGACCTGCACCGAGTTGCCGCCGCTGACCGCGATGCGCTCCAAGCCGCCGCCCTCGTCGTCGCTGCAACCGATCCCCGCGGAGGCGATCAGCACTGCCCCGAGGGTGAGGCCGAGGCGCGTTCCCGCCCAACAGAACCGTGCCGCGCTAGCTGGCTTGCTCATGATGCTCATCTCCTGGCCGCGATGTGTGACTGAGCCCGATCGGCGCCGAAACCACGAACGTGTGCTCATCGAGAACTTGAACTCATCGAAAGGGACCCATCGAAAGGGACCCGGCGAAACCGGACCTGATCCCCAAGGACGACAGACTACCTGGATCACGCTCGCGTCATAGTCGGTCAATCGTCCTCCGGTGTCAAACCCAAGCCATCGATATTATTGAGCTAAATGGTACATAAAGGGTTCTGTATCGGCCTGACGATCGCGTGCTCCAGAAGTTTGTATTGGAGGGGCCTGCCGCTACGATGCGGGCAGCTGAAAGGCGATGACGCATGCGCTCGAGCCAGCGGTATCCACAGACGAAGCGTCGGTGCCGATCGCGCGCCCCGGCGGTGCGGCCCGTCCTTTTCGCCGCGCTGCTCGGGGTCGCGACGGCGACAGGGCGGCCCTTCTCGGCCGCGGCGGCGGATCGAGAGCCGCCGAGCAACGCCAGCTGCCTGGACTGCCACAGCGAGCGCGAGGTTGTCGGGCCGCGCTATCTCGTGGATCCGGGCGACCTCGCGGTGGGCCCGCACGCGGCGGCGGCGGTCCAGTGCGTGGACTGCCACACCAAGGCGGCGACCGTTGCTGACCTCACCGAGCACGGTCGACTGGGTCGCGCGAGCTGCGACGGCTGCCACGAGGCCGCGGCCGAGCTCGCCGCGGGCGAGCACAGCTCCACCGGCGTGGTCGCCGGGCGAAGGTCGCCGAGCTGCAGCACCTGCCACGGCCTGCACCGGATCCTCGCGGTCGGCGACCCGGCCTCCCCCGTTGCTCCCGCGCGCCAGGCCGCGACCTGTGGGCAATGCCATCGCGCGGCCGTGATCGGCAGCTTCCTCGCCAGCGTGCACGGGCGCGCCGCGGGCGACAGCACGCCGGCCAAGGACGCGTCAGGCTCGCCGCGCCCGCGCTGTTCGAGCTGCCACGGGCCGCACCGCATCGAGCACGGCGACGTGCTGCGCAGCCCGCGCTTCAAGCTGGCGATGGTGACCGCCTGCAGCGGCTGCCATCCCAAGGTGGCAGCGGAGTATCGGGGCAGCGTCCACGGGGTGGCGCTGCTGCAGCGCAACGCGATCGAGTCGGCGTCGTGCGTCGATTGCCATCGTGGGCACGAGATTTACCGCCCCGGCGACCCGCGCGCGGCCGTCTTCGCCACACGGGTGACGGACGACTGCGCCAAGTGCCACGCCGACGCCACGCTGATCCGACGCTTCAACCTGCCGGGGAACGTCGTCGAGTCCTTCCAGCTCAGCTACCACGGTCTGGCCGGACGGGAGGGCGACGTGCGCGTGGCCAATTGCGCGACCTGCCACGAATTCCACGCGGTCTACCGCGCCACGGATCCGCGCTCGTCGATCCACCCGCGCAACTTGGCCAAGACCTGCGGCAAGTGCCATCTCGGGGCCACCGACCGCTTCATCCAGGGGACGATTCACGTGTCGGCGGGCAGCCAGCAGCACCGCGCCGTGGCTGTGGTGCGCGCGCTCTACGTCTGGTTGATCGCCATGATCCTGGGGGGGATGGCGCTGCACAATGTGCTCGACTTCCTGCGCAAGATGCGGCTGCGTCGGGCGCGCCAGGCGGCCGAGCCGACGATCGAGCGCCTGACGCGCCTCGAGCGGCGCCAGCATGCGGTCTTGATCGCCTCGTTCTTCTTGCTCGGCTACACCGGCTTCGCGCTGCGCTACCCCGGCGCCTGGTGGGTCGCACCGCTGCGCTGGGCCGGCACGACGGAGGTCTTTCGCTCGCTGCTGCACCGCGTGGCCGGGGTCGGACCGATCCTGGCCGGGCTCTTCCACCTCGGCTTCCTGCGCTGGCACCGCCGCGGGCGCGAGCAGTGGACTCAGCTCGTGCCGCGGCTGCGCGACGTGCACGAGCTGATCGACAACGTGCGCTACTACCTGGGGCGGCGTCCGCACCCGCCGCGCTTCGGGCGCTTCGGCTACATCGAGAAGGCCGAGTACTGGGCGCTGGTGTGGGGTACGGCGGTGATGGCCATCACCGGCCTGGTGATGTGGTTCCAGGTGCAGGCGCTGCGTTGGCTGCCGCGCTGGGTCTTCGACGTCTGCGCGACGGTGCACTTCTACGAGGCGATCCTCGCCGTCTCGGCGATCGTCGTCTGGCATTTCTACTTCGTGATGGTGAACCCCGAGGACGCCCCGCTCTCGACGGTGTTCCTCGACGGCCGGGTCACGCTCGAGCACCTGCGCGAGCACCGTCCCGCCGAGTACGACGAGCTGGTCCGTCGCGGCGCGCTGCCCAGTGAGGGGGCCGGTGAGGGGGCCAGCGAGGGGCCCGCCGAGGGGAGCGGTGGCCCGGGGGAAGGCCGGGCGGCCCGCGAGAGCGGTGGTCCGGAGGCCTAAGCCCCGCCGCTCAGCCGAGCAGGCGTCGCGCCATCGCCACGTAGATCGCGACGATCAACGCCACGCCGATCGCGAAGGCCAGCATCCCGATCGGGTTGAAGATCCGCTTCCAGCTCTGCCACTCGTCGCCCATGCGCTCCTGCTCCAGGCGACCGCTGGCCTGCAGGCGGTCATAGAGCCGCTTGCGCTCGTGCAGCAGCTCTTCCTCGGTGATGCGGCCCGAGAAGATGACCGAGTCCATCGGCCACTTCTCGACGCGGAAGTGCACGTTGAAGAAGTGGAAGGTGAAGATGAAGCCCGCCGCGAGCAGGGCCTCGTCGCTGTGCATGATCAGCGCGACGTTGATCACCCAGCCCGGCAGCACCCGGGTCACCGCCTCGGGAAACCACATCACCAGCCCCGACAGCCCGATCACCGCGACGCCCCAGAACACGCCCAGGTAGTCGAACTTCTCCCAATAGGTCCAGCGGTCGAATTGGGGGCGCGGGCCGCGGCCGAAGAACCACTTCTGATGCGCCCAGAAGTCCCTCAGGTCCTGAAGGTTGGGGATCGGTGAGTCGGGGCCGAAGACCACGCCGAAGAGGCGGCGCCAGCGGAAGCGCCCCGTGTCGTCGCGGTAGTCGCCGCGACGGTGCCAGAGCCGAGAGCCGACGACCCCGAGATGGATCGTGAAATAAATCGCCGTCAGCACGGCGCCCAGGCGGTGAAGCATGGCCGCGACCTGCGGGCCGCCGAGCAGGCGGAAGATCCATTGCGCCCAGTCGCTGGCGTAGAACTTGAGCGGCATCCCGGTCAACACCAGCAGCAGGAAGCTGATGATCACCAGGAAATGGCAGAAGCGGTCGACCGGGCGAAAGCGCACGTAGACCCGACCCGTCGTCACCTCGCGCGCGCGGCGCTTGTGCGCCGAGAACGCCTTGGGGTCACGGATCACCAGCGCAATCGAGCGCGTGAACCACAGCAGCGTGTGGAGCCCGAAGAAGCCGAAGACGCCGAGCAGCAGCGCGGTCATCGCCACATAGGTCCAATACAGCACGGGATAGCCCTGACGGTCCGAATGATCGGCATGGGTCAGGTAACCCGTGAAACCCGCCGTCGCCTTGGGGTGGCAGCGCTGGCAGACGGCCAGGCGCCGCTCGGGCGCGAGCCGCGAGGTCGGGGCGTTGACCCGCACCACGTCGTGGTGCCCGTGGCAGTCGAAGCAGGCGGCGACCTCGCTGCGGCCCAGCGCGATCGCCTTGCCATGATAGGTCTCGCGATAGCGCGCCAGCCGGTCGAGGTGGCAGCGGCCACAGCGCTCATCGCTCGCCAGCTTGAAGACGTTCTTGGTCGGTCGGCCGATCTTGTGTGAGCTGTGACAGTCGACGCAGACCGGGCCGCGCGGATCCCCTCGGGCCAGCAACTGGCCGTGGATGCTCTTGGCGTAGATCTCGCCGATGCCATAGTGGCACTTGGCGCAGGTCTGCGGCACACGCGCGTGCGAGATGCTCGAGCGCGGATCCCGCTGCGGATAGATCGCGTGGCTGCCATGGCAGTCGCTGCAGGACGGCGCGACGATCAGCCCATCCCGCAGCAGCCCGCGCCCGTGGATGCTCTCCGCGTAGAACGTCGCCGCCTGCGGCTGATGGACGCGATGCTCCTTCATCAGCGCCGCGTTCTGGTGGCAGCGCGCGCAGGTGTAGGGCAGGCGCAGCTTGAAGACCGGCGAGCGCGGGTCACTGACCTTGACGATATCGTGACCCCCGTGGCAGTCGCCGCAGCGCGCCGCGCCTCCCGTTTTGCGCGCCCAGGCCTGGCCATGAACGCTGCCGGCGTAGGCCTGGGCCTGCTCCTCGTGGCAGGCCTCGCAGCGCGGTGGCCCGAGCCGGGCCGCGTGGGGCGCTGCCGCCTCGGCCTCGGCGAGCTGCGTGTGGCAGTCGGTGCAGGCGAGCTCGGCGTGGACCGAACGGCCGAGGGCCGCCGGGTCCAGCACCAGCCGGCGCGCGGGGTCGGCCAAGCGCTGGTTGAAGCCTGGCTTCCCGTGGCAGCGGAGGCAGCCGTTGGCGCCGTCGCCGGCACCGGCGGCGCCGCTGCGGCCGCTCGCCAGCAGCAACGTCAGGCCGGAAACCATGCGTAGCAGGCGGCTCACCAGCGCGGGCGCTCTCGTTCGCGATCGGCAGGCGCTGTGCATTGGCTCGGTCCCCCGGGGGTCGGTGGCGATCACTGCGCTGGGCCATCGGGGCCTAGGCCGTGTGATTATCACCGCGCGGTGCTGCAGATTGAAAGATTCGAGTGCCCCGCGCCGAGCGGCGCAGGGGCCGGCGGGGAGGCCCGCCGGCGCGTCTTTGACCCGGCACCGATCGTTACTGTATGTTACCGCCACTTTTCTGCGGGGTGAGCTCATGGCGTTTCTTTACGGCGATTCGACTCCCTTCCCTCTCGATGAGAACTTCATCGACACGCTGCGCAACGCGACCGACATCTGTATCGCGTTGCTGCGTGCTGACGAGTCGCTGGACGGGATCCAGCGCTCGGTCGAGGAGGAGAAGCAAGCGGCCGAGCGCGACCTTCGGGGGGTCGAGCGGCTGGTGGCGGCGGTCAACCAGGTGCTCGAGCCGCAGGTGGCGACCAACATCGGCTCGGCCTACGTGCAAGGGGTCTGCGGCCGCCTGCTGCAGACGGCGCAGAGCGTGGTCGACAACGCCGCCAAGGACGTGGTCGCCCGGCGCGACGCGGCGGTACGCCAGGCCGATTCCAAGATGGCGACCGAGCGCGCCCGCATTCCGCAGGCGCTCGAGCGCTTCCTGCTGGCGCACGAGATCCCCGGCACCCAGTGGAGCATCAGCTGGATCACCCGGCGCGGCACGACGCAACAGACGCAGGTGCCGGCGCAGGCCAACGCCTGGGCGCTGGCGCGCACGCCGATTGGTCTCGAGGCCACCTTCGAGCTCGACGTCAGCCAATCGCCGCTGTGGGCCCGGCCGTTCAAGCTGGGCGACATCAAAGCGGAGGTCGCGATCCAGCTGCCGCACAAGGGGGGGTGGCTCGATCGCGGTACGAGCCTGCGCGAGGAGCGCCTCGACCGCCTCTTCGTCACCGAGGTCAACCTGACACCGCAGCGGGCGTCGGTCGTGCTGAGGCGCGGCGTGCGGCCACTCGGGCCCGGCTACGAGCTCACGATCAGTCCCGACGGCAAGACGGCGCCGGAGATCAAGCCCATCGGTGAGGAGGGCGCAGCCGCCTCGGACGAGAAGCTCGTGCTCGAGGGTCTGGATGCGGCGGCCATCGTCGATGTCTGGCAGATGATCGAGTCGCGGCTGGTGCCGCTGGCGACGAAGCGGGTCCGCTTGGCGCAGGCGCTGCTCGAAGGGCTGCCGCTGGCCGAGATCAAGTCGCCGGCCAAGGTGGCGCAGACCCTGATTCACGTCACCGCGCCGCTCGTGCGCGAGATGGGGCGCCGCAGCCCGGTGCCGGGTGAGCTCGTGCTCAAGCGGCAGGTCGAGGACGGTCGCCGCGAGGAGCTGTTCATCTCGATTCGAGAGCTGACCGATAAGTTTGCCACGCTGACGCCCGAGCGGCAGAGCTACTTCGGTGAGTACGGCCTCGTCTTCGACGTGCGCGAGGCGGCGCCGGCCGACGGAGCCAGGTCCGCGGCGCATGGCGCGGCGGGCGCCGCTGAGGCCACGACGACCGCGACTACGGGGTCGTAGGACGGGTCACGCTCGTGAGCGCGCTTCTCCGGCCTCACATCGCCGCGATGCAGCCCTACGTGCCCGGGGAGCAGCCGCCCGCCGGCGCGCGGGTGATCAAGCTCAACACCAACGAAAACCCCTACCCACCCAGTCCGCGGGTGGCTGAGGCGATCGCTGCCGAGCTGACCGCCGACGCTGCGACGGGCACGCCGGGCGAGCGGCTGCGCCTGTACAGCGATCCAGCCGCCAGCGCCTTGCGTGCGGTGGCCGCCGAGCAGGCGGGCCTGCCGATCGAGTGCGTCTTGCACGGCAACGGCTCCGACGAGCTGTTGGCGATGATCGTCCGCGCCTGCGTCGGCGAGGGCGAGACGGTCGCGTATCCCTACCCGACCTACGTGCTCTACGAGACCCTGGCGCGGGCGCAGGGGGCGCAGTTGGCGGTCTACGACGCGCCCTCTGACTTCGCGCTGCCCTCCGCGCTGTTCACGACCGACGCCAGGCTGATCTTCGTGGCCAGCCCCAATTCGCCCTCGGGCGTGCGCTACCCCAATGAGCAGCTCGAGCGGCTGGCGCGCGGTCGACCCGCGGCGCTCGTCGTGGTCGACGAGGCCTACGCGACCTTTGCGGACGGCGACGCGATGGCCCTGGTGGGCGAGCTGCCCAACCTCGTCGTGCTGCGCACGTTGTCCAAGAGCCACAGCCTGGCGGGCATGCGCGTCGGCCTGCTCTATGGGCCCGCCGAGCTGCTGCGGGGCGTGGCGAAGGTCAAGGACAGCTACAACCTCGATCGCCTGGCGATCGCCGCTGGAGCGGCCAGCCTGCGCGATGTCGCCTGGACGGCGAGCAACGTGGCGCGCATCCGCGGGGCGCGCCAGCGCCTGCTGAGCGGGCTCCGGGCGCTGGGGCTGGAGGTCTTACCGAGCGAGGCGAACTTCGTCTTCGCGCGCTTCGCGAGCGCGGCCGCGGCCGCCGCTGCGTACCGTTTCCTGCGCGATCAGGGCATTCTCGTGCGCTATTTCCCGGCCCGGATGCTCGACGACGGGTTGCGGATCACCGTCGGCACGGATGACCAAGTCGAGGCGGTGTTGGCCGCGCTTCAAGCGCGGCCGACCGTGTCCTGACGCGGTCTCGGGCGCGACGGGGCTGGCGTTGCCCGCCGCGCTGTGCCAGCCGGACTACCACGCGGGGCAATCGTTCACGAGGTGCCTCCAGCAATGGGCGCGAACCACGTCGAACATCGCACGCGAGCGCGACGAAGCGCTCGCGCGGGGCGCAACTCGTTGCGCCCCGGCATTGGGGGTGGGGCCCCGCCAAGACCGCGCTCTCGGCGGGGCGGGGGGATGGGACATCCCCCCGAGAACGATTACCAGGCGGGTGCCTCGCGGCGTTCGAAGCTTAGCCGCCAGATCCTCAGCCCGCGGCGCTCGCAGGCCAGCTCGCGCGAGGTCCGCTCCTCGGCGAGGCGTGGGCGCGTGAACGAGAACTCGCCTGCCGTGTTGCGCAGCAGCGGGTGGGTCTCGAACAGCCCCAGGGCCGCCAGCGTCGGCTCCCAGACATCGGATTGGTAGAGCAGCAGGCCGCCCGGTCGCAGCAAGCGCGCCAGCGCGTCGGTGGCACTGGCGCCGAGCCAGCGCCGGTTGTGGTGCCGTCGCTTGAACCAGGGGTCGGGGAAGTTGATCCAGAAGCGGGTCACGCTGTCCGGCGGAAAAAGCTGCGCCAGATCGACCATGAAGTTGCCTGCCTCGAGCATCACGTTGGTCAGGCCGAGACGTCGCACCACCCGGCGGCCCCGCTCCAGCACCTCGGTGCGGATGTCCAGGCCGATGAATTGGCCCCCACGCTGGTGTAGGGCACGCCGCACGACGAAGAGCCCATCGCCGCAGCCGAGCTCGACCTCGACCTCGCGCGAGGCGCGTACCGCCTGCTTCAGCCGGTCACGGGGCGCCAGGCAGGGGGCGTTGAGCGGATTGACGTGTTGACGAATGCGGCGCGTCATCGACCGGCCGAAACCCGCCGGCAGGGCGAGTGGGCGCGCGGAAGCTCGCACCGGCCGCGGGAGCTGTCAACGGGCGGTGGCTCCGGGCGGCCGCGAGGGGCGGTCCCGCGCGTGGCTGTTCTGCGGTCGACCCGCAGCGAGAGGCTGAGCAGTGGATGGGATTCGGGAAGGGCGGAGCAGACGGTGCGACAGAGGTGTTCAGAAATCGTCGCGAGCAGGCCCGAGCGCAAGGCGCCGCGCTGCCAGCCTGGCGTCAGCCAGGCGCCGCCCGCCGAGCCGCAGGCGAGGGGTTCACCGAAGCGGAACGTACGGGCTGGTACGTGAGCATCGGAGCGCAGCGGCACTTCGGCCCACTAAATGCCGAAGAACGAGCCCGTAGGGCGAGAGCGGCGGGCGCGTAGCGCGCGCCGCGGTAACGCAGCGGTCGGGCCGCGCAGCAGATTTCTGGACACCTCTTCAGGGAAAGACGCCGGCCACGCTCACGACCGCGGCGGCGCGGCCACGCGGATCGGTGACGGCCGCGGGCGCGATCACATAGCGGCGCGGGCGCTCGTGGTGTGCGCCCAGATTCCAGGTCGCCATGGCAATGTTGAAGGCAGCCGCGCTCGCCGCGATGGCTCCCGTGGCCTTGAGCGCCGAGGAACCGGTCGCGAACGCGAGCCCTCCCGCGAGCAGTCCGACGCCCCCACTGACGTAGGAGAGCACGGCGATGGTGGGGGCACGCTCGGCCTTGGCGACGAAGACGCCGTTGGCGATGGCAAAGCCGAGGTTGACGGCGCCGAGGGTGGCGAGACCGGCCATCGCTGGCGCGGATTGGCTCACGTCCCAGGATCCGAGGCCCGGTGCGATGGCGCCCGCGGGGCGACTGACCAGCAGCACGCCGAGCAGGCTGGCGGTGACGGTAGCGGTGACGATGAGGCGTTGGAGTGTCGAAGCGTCCATGGGGCATCCCCGATCCGAGTCCCTGCCGCCACCGGGATTTGCTCCCGACGGCGGCCCCCGCCACGCTGACCGACCTAGCGCAGTGCGCCATGTCGCGGGCGTGGATTCGTCGTATGCACACGGTAGGCCAATCTAGCCGACGCCAGTCCGATCTCGTAAGTACAGGTCTTTTGGTATAGACATGGGCCGGCGAGGGCTTGGCTGCCGCGCTGCGTCATTCGAGGCCGGGCGAAAATGCCACAGTGCGTAACGAAACTGCCACAGTCGGGTCAGTTGGATCCGCGGGCGCGCCAGGTGCCGGCGCGGGGTGGGTCGGGGCGACCCCTGCTGGAGCGGCGGTCGCTTTGGGGGCGGCGGGCGTGGCGTGCGTGGGACGCGGCGTTGCACCCCACGCTGGACGCTGTCTCCGAGGAGCCCGCTTGACACCCGGGCCAGTCGTACCATCTTTGGCGCGCTGCCCGTCGGTCACCCCGACCCCCGTGATCGTCACGGCGCGACGGGCGCCGTGGCCCGAGCGGCTGGATGGAATGAGGCAATGAGGCTGAGCGACGACCTGCAGATCGCGGTCAGTGTGGCCATGAACGAGGCCTTCAGCCGCGGCCACGAATATGCCGGCGTCGAGCACCTGCTCTTCGCGCTCCTGCACGACCGGCAGACCGCCGAGGTCGTTCAGCAGTGCGGGGCCGACCCCGGGCGCTTGCGCCAGCGCCTCGATGCTTTCCTGCGTGAGAAGGTGGAGGCCCTCGCCGAGGAGCGCCGTCGGACGCCCCAACCCACGCTCGCCTTCCAGCGCGTGCTGTCGCGGGCAGCAGCTCATGTGCAAGGGGCGGGGAAGGATGAGGTGCAGGGTTACAACGTGCTCGTCGCGATCTACGCCGAGCCGGAGTCGTGGGCCGTCAGCCTGCTCGAGGAGGCGGGCCTCTCCCGCCTCGACCTGGTCAGCTTCCTGGCGCACGGCGTGTCCAACGGCGCGCTCGGCGGGGAGGGGAGCGGGGCGCTCGATCGCTCGCTCAACGCGGACGCGACCGGCGACGGTGACGAAGCCCCGGGCGCCGCGCGGGCCCAGGATCCGCTGGCCGCCTTCACGATCAACCTCAACGCCGAGGCCGAGAAGGGGACGATCGATCCGCTGATCGGACGCGAGGCGGAGCTGCAGCGGGCGATGCACGTGCTGGCCCGGCGGCGCAAGAACAACGTGCTCCTGGTTGGAGAGTCGGGGGTCGGCAAGACGGCGATCGTCGAGGGGCTGGCGCGGCAGATCGTGGCGCGCGCGGTGCCCGAGCCGCTGCAGAGCGCCGTGATCTACGCGCTCGACCTGGGCGCGCTGCTGGCGGGCACACGCTACCGTGGGGACTTCGAGAACCGGATGAAGGCCGTGCTCAAGGCTCTACAGCAGCAGCCGCAGGCCGTGCTCTTCATCGATGAGCTGCACACCGTGGTGGGGGCGGGGTCTGCCAGCGGGAGCACGATGGACGCCTCGAACATGCTCAAGCCGGTGCTCGCGGGTGGCAAGCTGCGCTGCATCGGCTCGACGACCTACCAGGAGTACCGGCAGCATCTCGAGCGCGACCGTGCGCTGATGCGGCGCTTCCAGAAGCTCGACGTCGGCGAGCCGAACCTCGAGGACTCGGTGCGCATCCTCGAGGGCTTGCGTCCGCGCTACGAGGAGTACCACACGGTCAGCTATGGGCGTGCCGCGCTGCGTGCGGCCGCCGAGCTGGCGCAGCGCTACCTCCAGGATCGCCGGCTGCCCGACAGCGCGATCGACGTGCTGGACGAGGCCGGGGCCGCCGCCCGGTTGGCCGGTCGGCGGGGCGGTCGCATCGGTCAGCGCGAGGTGGAGGAGATCGTGGCGCGGATGGCCCAGATCCCGCCCAAGCGCGTCTCACGCGACGACCGAGAGCGCCTGGCGAGCCTGGCCGACGATCTCAAGGCCGTGGTCTTCGGCCAGGACGAGGCGATCGATCAGATCTGTGCTGCGATCAAGATGGCGCGGGCGGGCCTCGGCGGGGTGGACAAGCCCGTGGGCTCGTACCTGCTGACGGGCCCCACCGGGGTGGGCAAGACGGAGCTGGCCAAGCAGGTCGCCGCGACCTTGGGCCTCGAGCTGATTCGCTTCGACATGAGCGAGTACATGGAGCGGCACACCGTTTCGCGGCTGATCGGTGCGCCGCCGGGCTATGTCGGCTTCGATCAGGCCGGGTTGTTGACCGAGGCCGTGCGCAAGACGCCGCACGCGGTGCTGCTGCTCGACGAGGTCGAGAAGGCGCACCCGGACGTCTTCAACCTGCTGCTGCAGGTGATGGACCACGGCACCTTGACCGACAATAACGGCCGCAAGGCCGACTTCCGGCACGTGATCCTGCTGATGAGCAGCAACGTCGGCTCGCGCGAGCTCGAGCAGCGTCCGGTCGGGTTCGGCGAGCTACAGCTGGGCGAGAAGGACGATGAGTACAAGCGGCTCTTCAGCCCCGAGTTCCGCAACCGCTTGGACGCGCGCATCCGCTTCCAGGCGCTCACGCCCGCGGTGATGGGTCGCATCGTGGACAAGCTGGTGGCGGAGCTGACGCAACAGCTCGGGGTGCAGAAGGTCACCATCGCGCTGACGGCGGCGGCGCGGGATTGGCTGGCGACGCGGGGCTACGACCGCCAGTTCGGCGCGCGGCCCTTGGCGCGCGTGATCCAGCACGAGCTGAAGCGCCCGCTGGCCGAGGAGCTGCTCTTCGGTCAGCTCCAGGGCGGGGGCCGCCTGGTCGTCGACGTCGAAGCGGATCGGTTGAAGCTCAGCGTGGCCGAGCGCCCGGGGGCCACCCCGAACCCAGCGGAGCAACCGTGAACGAGTTCAACCCGATCTATCTCGACCACAACGCGACCACGCCGCTCGACCCGCGCGTCTTGCAGGCGATGATGCCCTACCTCTTGGCCGACCACGGCAACGCCTCGAGCCTGCATCGCTTTGGTCAGCGGGCGCGGCAGGCGATCGACACGGCCCGTCAACAGGTGGCGGCCCTGATCGGCGCGCAGCCCGACGAGGTCTTCTTCGTCAGCGGAGGCACCGAGGCCGATAACTGGGCGCTGCGCGAGGGGGTCGCGGCGGCCGCTGCGCAGCGCGGCACCACCGGCGCGCCCATGCATCTGGTGACGAGCGCGATCGAGCACGCGGCCGTGCTGCAGACGGTCGAGCGCCTTCGGGGACGTGGGGTGGCGGTGACCTTCGTCGGGGTCGACGGCGCCGGTCGCGTCGACCCCGAGGCGGTCGCCGCCGCGCTCACGCCCGAGACGACGCTGGTCTCGGTGATGTTGGCCAACAACGACGTCGGGACGCTGCAGCCGGTGGCGGCGATCGCGGCGCTCGCGCGTCAGGTGGGTGCCTGGGTCCACACCGACGCGGTGCAGGCGGTGGGCAAGATCGAGTGCGATGTGCGCGCCCTCGGGGTCGACCTGCTGGCGCTCTCCGCGCACAAGCTCGGGGGACCCAAGGGCGTGGGGGCGCTCTTCGTGCGGCGTGGGCTGCGACTGCCGTCGCTGGTCGAGGGTGGCGGGCAGGAGCGCGGACGGCGCGGTGGCACGGAGAACGTGGCCGGGATCGTGGGCCTGGGCCAGGCCGCGGAGCTGGCGCGCGCCGAGGGGAGCGAGCGCGCCCGGCGGACGCTCGCGCTGCGCGAACGGTTGGAGCTGGGGCTGCTCGCGCGCATTCCGCGCCTGACGATCAACGGGCGCGAGGCCGCGCGCCTGCCGACGACGGTGAACCTCGCTTGCGCCGGCGTGGATGGGCTCGATCTACTGCTGAACCTCGATCTGGCGGGTATCGCCGCCTCGACCGGTGCGGCCTGCTCCTCGGGGCGCGTGGCCCCCTCGCACGTCTTGCGGGCGATGGGCCGGGACGCCGCCACGGCCGCCGAGGCCCTGCGCCTGTCGCTGGGTGCCACCAACACCGAGGCCGAGATCGACCGCACGATCGAGGTGCTGGCCGAGGCCGTCGAGGGCCTGCGGGCGCAGGCCCAACCCGCGTAGCTCGCGACGGAGCGAAAGGTGACGCGCCATGCGCGTGGTGGTGGCGATGAGCGGCGGGGTGGACTCCAGCGTCGCTGCGGGCCTGCTGCGCGACGCCGGCCACGAGGTCATCGGCCTGACGCTGCAGCTCTACGACTGCGAAACCGGCACCAGCGAACGGAGCTGCTGTGGGCTCGCCGGGGTGGCGGCCGCGCGCGCCGCCGCCGGGCGCCTGGGTCTGCCGCACTACGTGATCGACGGGCAGGCGTCCTTCGAGCAGCAGGTGCTGCGCCCGGCCTGGGAAGATTATGCCGCCGGGCGCACGCCGAACCCCTGTGTGCGCTGCAACGAGTGGCTCAAGCTCGGGCTGCTCGACGCCCAGGCGCGCCGGATGGGCGCGGCCTTCGTGGCCACGGGTCACCACGCGCGCGTCGAGCAAGGTGCGTGGCCCGTGCTGCGCCGCGGCCTCGATCGCGACAAGGACCAATCCTACTTCCTCTTCAGTCTGGCGCCGGAGCAGCTCAGGCGCTTGCTGCTGCCGGTGGGCGAACGCACCAAGGCGGAGGTGCGCGACCTGGCCGCGCAATGGGGCCTGCCCAACGCCGCGCGGGCCGAGAGCCAGGACGCTTGCATCGCTCAGCGCGGTGAGCTGGCCGAGGCGTTGCGCCGACGCTTTGGCGCGGTCGTGCCGAGTGGCGTGCTGCGCGGCCCGGAGGGCGAGGTCGTCGGTCGCCACGAGGGCGTGCATCGCTTCACCGTCGGGCAGCGCAAGGGGCTTGGCCTGGGCCTCGGGCAGCGCGCCTATGTCACGGCGATCGACGCCGAGCAGGCCGAGGTCCGCCTGGGCAGTCTGCAGCAGCTCGCGCGCGCCGGGCTCTCGGCGAGCGGGGTGCGCTGGCTGAGCGACGAGGCGCCGGCGGGGGAGCGGGCCGCGGAGGTGCAGATTCGCTATCGGCAGGCCCCGGTGCCCGCGCGGCTGGCGCCCCAGCCCGACGGCACGGTAGTGGTGCGTTTCGCCCAGCCGCAGCGTGCGGTGGCTCCCGGACAGGCGGTCGTGTTCTACGAGGGCGATCGGGTGCTGGGCGGCGGCTGGATCGCGAGCACGACGGGCACGGAGGGCGGGGAGCTCGCCGCGCTGAAGGACGGCGATGCCGTCAGCGGCCGGGGTCAGCGACGAACTTGTCCCGGCCCGGGGGGCCGCGCCAGGCGGCTCGCGCCCGCGCTGCACGGGCGAGGCGTGCTTGGGCTGACGGTGCTCGATCCGCGGCTTGCGTCGCTGTCCCCGCGAGCGCTGGCGGGACGGCGGGTCGGCGCGGTGCAGCGCCTGGGCAAGCAGGTCGTGCTGCGGCTCGAGGCCGGGGGGACGCGGCGCGCGGCGGCCGCGCCGCGCTGGCTCGTCGTGCACCTGCGCATGACGGGCCGCCTGCTGTGGCAGCCCGATCCCCAACCGACCCTCCCCCGGCACACGTGCGCCTGGTGGGGCCTCGAGGGCGGGGCGCTGGTCTTCGTCGATCCGCGGCGCTTCGGTACCGTGGCCTTGCTCGAGGACCTGGCGCGTGCGCGGCCGCGTGGCCTCGATCCGTTGGCGGCGGAGCACTCCGTCGAGCGACTGGCGGCGCTGCTGGCCGGTGGGGGTGGGCGCCAGCCGCTCAAGGCGTGGCTGCTGCGCCAGGATCGCCTGGTGGGCCTGGGGAACATCTACGCCTCCGAGATCCTCTTCGCGGCGCGCCTCGATCCGCGGCGCGAGGCCGGCCGGCTCAAGGGCGCCGAGATCGCGCGCCTCCACGCGGCGATCGGCCAGGTGCTGGGCGCGGCGATCGCGCATTGCGGGACGACCTTCTCCGACTTCCAGGACGCCCATGGCGTCACGGGGTCGTATCAGCATTATCTGCAGGTCTATCAGCGCGAGGGCTTGCCCTGCTCGCGCTGCGCCGCGCCCTTG
The DNA here is from genome assembly GCA_016702545.1 of Pseudomonadota bacterium. Taxonomy (GTDB): domain Bacteria; phylum Myxococcota_A; class Polyangia; genus JADJTL01. Next base: position 153,869 of record JADJDT010000043.1, read on the forward strand.
CGACGCCTCGTGCAGCAGCAGCGCAGTACGTTCTATTGTGCGCGTTGCCAGCGCGGGGCACGCTGACCCCTCTACGACGGGAAGGTGCAGTGATGAGCATGTTCTTGACCTACGACATCGGTGGAACCCATGCGCGGGCCGCGTTGGTGGCCGCCGAGGGCGGTGGTTGGCGCGGCCACACGCAGCGCGCGCTGCGCTCGCGCGGCACGCGCGAGGAGCTCGAGGCCGACCTGCGGGCCTTGACGGCCGAGGTCTGGACCCGCGCTGGGGCCGAGGTGGAGCTGGCGGGGGTGGGGATCGCGCTGCCCGGCCCGACGGACTACCTGACGGGCACGCCGTGGCTCGAGCACAAGCTGGTGGCGTTGCGCGGCACGAGCCTGGTCCCGCTGCTCGGGCGGGCCGGCGTGCCCGTCGCGTGCGTCAACGATGCGGAGGCCTTCGCGCGGGGCGAGCTGCTGCAAGGCGCGGCCCGCGACGCGGAGCGCGTGCTCTTCCTGACGCTCGGCACGGGGCTGGGAAGCTGCTTCGTCGTCGGCGGCGAGGTGCGGCGCGACGGCCCGGAGGTTCCACCGGGCGGGGAGCTGTGGAATCAGCCGCTCGGCGTGGACGGTCGCACGATCGAAGACCACGTCGGGCAGGCCGCGCTCGAGGCTTGGTACCGGGCTCAGGGTGGGGACGCGAGCTTGTCGCTGGCGCAGATCGCGGCGCGGGCGGGGGCGGGCGAGGCGAGCGCACAGGCGCTCTTCACGCACCTCGGCGAGCGGCTCGCGGTGGGCCTGGAGCCGCATCTGCGGCGCTTCGCGCCCGATCGCGTGGTGCTGGGGGGTGGGCTCTCGGGCAGCGCCGATCGCTTCCTCGGCACGCTGGCGCGCGTGCTGCGGGAGCGGCAGGTCCGGGACGTGACGATCGTCGCCACCGCGCTCGGCCCGATGGCGGCGCTGGTGGGTGCGGCCGACGCGGTCAAGCGGCGCCGGGCGGCCTTCGCCGAGCGCAAGGTGATCTACCTGCATGGCTTCGCCTCCGGTCCGCGCTCGCGCAAGGCCGAGGCCTTCGCGGCGGCGCTGGCTGCGCGCGGGACGGCGCTCGCGCTGCCCGATTTGAACGAGCCCGACTTCGCGGGGCTGACGATCTCGCGCCAGCTCGCGCGGCTGGAGGCCCTGACGACCGACGCGGCGCCGGGCTCGGTGCTGCTGATCGGCTCCTCGCTCGGTGGCTACACGGCGGCGCTCTTCGCCGCGCGCAGCGACAAGGTGGCGGCGCTGGTGCTGCTCGCGCCGGCCTTCGACTTCGCCAGCCGCTTCGGCGCGGGCCAGGGCAGCTCGACGCTGGAGCGCTGGCGCTCCGAGGGGACGCTGGCGATCGAGCACCACGCCTACGGTCGTCCTGCGGCGCTGAGCTGGTCGTTCATGGCCGATGCGGCGCAGCACGCGCCCTTCCCCGCGGTGCGCGTGCCGACGCTCGTGCTGCACGGGCGGCACGACGCGATCGTCGATCCGGCGCTCTCGATGGCCTTCGCCGAGGGGCGGCCGAATGTGCGGTTGGAGCCACTGGAGGCCGAGCACACGCTGCGGGCGGTCGTGGACCAGGTCGTGGCGCGGTCGCTCGAGTACTTCGACCCGTGGTGGCGCTGAGAGCGACCGCTGCGGATCGGGTAACCGATCGGGCTCTGGAAGCTGGACCTGCCGGGCGGCGCCTGTTGCCCCCACCGGCGGCCCGGGCGCCGCCGGCCACCGCGCCGCTCGAAGAGAAAGCGGCATGATCTTGGGAACGCAGCCGATTGCGGCGCCGTGCTGGGGCTGGTACGGCGGTTGCTAGTCGGAAGCAGCAGGAGCCTCCAGGAGGGGACCAAGATGAAGAACCTGTTCAAGCGTCTGTGGCACGACGAGTCGGCCCTCTCGGGCATCGAGTACGGCATCCTGGCGGCGATCGTCGCCGTTGGGCTGGCAGGGGCGGCGAAGGTGCTCTGGGGGAAGATCCAGCTCAAGTACCAGAGTGCCGCGAACAGCGTGGGCTAGCCTCGCGCGGGGCGCAGGCGACGACCCGCCGGGGCTCGGCCCCGCGTGAGTGCTGATGCGGCGTCTCCGGCGCGCTGTCGGCACCCCATCTTCGCTGGGGGTGCCCGCGGCGTGCTAGCGTGGCCGCAGCGAAGCCATGACCTGCCCGCTACGCGCCTTCGAGTGGATCCTTCTCGCGCTGGGGTTGATCGCAGCCTCGGTGGCGGACGTGCGCTCCCGACGGGTGCCCAACTGGTTGACGATCGCCCTGTTGGCGTTGGGCCTGACCGCGCGAACGCTGGCGGGTGGCCTCGACGCGCTGGCCGGTGGGCTGCTGGGCACGGCGCTCGGGACGGCGCTGTTGATCGTGCCCTTCGCGCGCGGCTGGCTCGGTGGCGGCGACGTCAAGCTCTTGGGCGCCATTGGCGCCTGGCTCGGTCCGGAGTTCATCGTCTGGGCCGCGCTCTACGGGACGGCCGCCGGTGGCGTGCTGTCGGTCGTCTACGTGCTCGGCTTCGTCCCGCGCGAGGTCAGACAGGACGTGATGGCCAACTTCAAGGCGATGTTGCTGCTGCGGCGCGTCGAGGCGCCGCCCGTGCGTGAGGCGCGTTATAGCCCGCCCTACGCCCTCGCCCTGGGCGTGGGCGCGGTGATCACGGTGATGACTCATGCGGCCCAGCTTCTTGCGCACTGATCCGAGGCGCAGGGGCCGCTGGGGCGGACCCCGCGAGGCTGGCATCGTGTCGGTCGAGCTGGCGATCCTCGCGCCGCTCTTGCTGCTGCTGATCTATGGCGCCGTCACCCTCGGCAGCGCCGCCTACGCGCGCCACGCGCTGCTCGAAGCGGCGAGCAGCACGGCGCGGCTCTGTGCCTTGCAGCCCGGCGTCGACTGCCGGTCGATCGCCACGCAATGCACGCTCCAGCTCCCCGGCTCCGGTCCTTGCGGCGAGCTGCGGAGCTGGTGCCAGCCCGTGCTGGTCGAGCAGGCCGACCGACCGCAGCTGGTGCCGCTCGAGAGCGGTCTGGTGATCGAGGCGGCCAGCGTGAGGTTGGGCTGCGCCTTCGTGGGGAGCGTCGGCGGCGAGTTCTTGGCGGAGCACAAGATCCGGATCACGCATTTCTCGGCGTCGGCGCTTGTGCCATACTCGCGCGCGATCCCGGTCCCTTAGCGACTTTCGGCGAGAGCGAATCATGGCCGGGCGCTGTGCGCCAAACCTGCGACGCATCGACCTGCGACGCATCGAGGAGTAGCCCAAGCGCATGCCCAGCACGGAACGCTCGCAGCGGACGACCTCGGCCGGCGTGATCGGGTTCATGATCGGCGCCGTGGTCTTCGCCGCGCTGGCGGGGTTGCTGTTGTCGCGGCTGCTCGGCCAGCGCTATGCGCAGGAGCCGCTGCGCGCCGTGGTCGTGGCGGCCGCCGATCTGCCGGCGGGGCAGCCGCTCTCCACCACCGACCTGCGGCTGGCGGATTGGCCGGTCTCGTCGGTGCCGCGCGGCGCCTTCGCGGCGGTGGACGATTTGATGCGGCTGCAGACGGTGCCGCTCGTGCCGCTGGCGCAGGGCGCGCCGTTGCTCGCTGGGCAGCTCGCTGCCACGGGCTCGGGGATGGGTGCGGCGGCCAAGCTGGGTGATGGGCAGCGCGCCGTCGCGGTCCATACCGACGCGGTGCTGGCCCTGGCGCGCCTGCTCTACCCTGGGGCGCGCGTCGACGTGCTCGCGACCCTGCGCTCCTTCGAGACGGGGGCCGGCAGTAAGCCGGTCCAGACCAAGGTCATCCTGCAGAACGTGACGGTGCTGGCGGTGGGCGCCGACCTCGACCCCGCGAGCGCCTGGCGCCGGGGTGGCGTGGCGCCGGGGGCGACGGTGCTCGGCGGGGTCGACGGCATGCCGGCAATGAGGCCGAGGCCCACGAAGCCGAGCGCCGCGTGGTGACGCTGGCGTTGACGCCCGAGCAGACCGAGCGCCTGGTGCTGGCGGCGCGGGAGGGCGTCCTCGATCTGGCGCTGCGCAGCCCGCGTGACCAAGAGCCCGTCAGCACGCCGGGCGTGACGCCGGAGGCGCTCTTCCGCGGCGAGGCGGGCGAGCGGCTGGATCCGGCGCGCGGTGGCGAGCCGGACCCGATTCGCTAGCGTGTTCGTTCTCGACCCCGTCGCCCTGGGCGGCGTCGCCGGAGGATGCCGATGAGAGCGATCGCAGGAGGCCGTTGGGCGCGAGGCGTCGTGCTCGCGCTCTTGACGCTGGGCGTGGCGCTGCCCGGGGCGCGGGCCGAGAGCGAGGGGCAGGTCATCCCCGTCAGCGTGGGCGTGGGCGGCTCGCGCCTCGTGCGCTTTCGCCTGGGCGCCGAGCGCTTCACCATCGCCGACCCGAACATCGTCGAGGCCAAGCTGCTCAACGCGCGGGCCCTGCAGGTCGGCGGGCGGCAGCTCGGCGAGACGGCGATCATCGTTTGGGATAGCCGCGGGACGCCCGTGCGCCTGGTCGTCAGCGTGGGTGTGCCGACGGAGGGGCTGGCGGCGCGGCTCAAGAGCATCTTCCCCAGCGAGACGATCGGCGTGCAGTCGAGCGGCGAGACGATCATCCTGACGGGCAGCGTCAGCGATCCCGTGGTCGCGGAGCGCGCGGTGAAGGTCGCCGAGGCGCACTTGGCCAGCGCGATGGCGCAGACGATCACCGCCGGTGGCGCAGTGGGCGGGCCCGCCGCGGCGGGTGCGACGACGAGCAGCGAGGTGGTGACGGGGCGCGGGGGGAACGCCGCCGGGGCCCGTGTGCTGAACTTCCTCGACATCAAGGGCCGCCAGCAGGTGCAGGTGCGCGCCAAGGTCGCGGAGGTGTCACGCACCGCGCTGCGCCAGATGGGGGTCAATGTCTGGGCGCGCACCAATCCGACCAAGGCTGGTTCTGGCGCCGCCGCCGGCATGTTGGCGCCCGGTAGCAAGCTCGGTGACGTGGCCCCCAACACACCGGCCGGGTTGCAGGCAGAGAGCGAGGCGGGCGAGGGCGGGGCCGGGGCCACGCCGCTGCTCGGTGGACCGGTGGCGGAGAGCTTCGGCTTCTTCCTGGCGACCGGCGCGGCCTCGGCGCTGCCGATCAGCGTGGCGCTCAGCCTGATGCAGGGACGCCAGCTCGCCAAGATCCTCTCCGAGCCGACGCTGGTGGCCTACTCCGGGCAGCGGGCCGAGTTCCTGGCGGGCGGAGAGTTCCCGGTGCCGGTACCTCAGGGCCTCGGTAGCACCTCGATCGAGTACAAGAAGTACGGGGTCGAGCTCTCCTTCACGCCGACCGTGTTGGCCGGCAACACGATCCACCTCGATGTTGCGGTGACGGTCAGCGAGCGTGAGCCAGGCGCGGTGACGATTCTTGGCACTGCCGTGCCGGCGCTGCGCTCGCGCTACGGGCGCACCACGATCCGCCTGCGCAACGGCCAGAGCTTCGCCATCGCCGGGCTGCTGCAGGACCAGATCAGCGCCTCGGTGAGCAAGGTGCCGCTGCTCGGCGATCTGCCGATTCTGGGCGCGCTCTTTCGCCAGAAGACCTTCACGCGCGAGGAACGCGAGCTCGTAATCCTCGTGACCGCCGAGCTGGTGCGGCCGCTGAAGCCGGGTGAGGTGCCCGCGTTGCCCGGGGAGGATGAGGTCTCCGACCCCGGCGCGGTGGCCTTCTTCCTGCTGGGCTCGATCGACCCCGAGCTCAAGGGATCGCGGCGCGGGGCCCCGGCTGGGCCGGTGGGCTACGGCAAGTGACCACGCCTCGGCGCGTGCGTACGGGTGTCGCCGAGCCCCAGCGGCGCGCGGCGCGCGGTGGCACCGACCACGCCGCCACGCCGGTTCGGCGAGAGGCGGCGGCGAGCGAGGTTGCCCACGACACCGACCGCGCGGCGGAGCGCGCGGCGGCGGCGTCGAGTCGCCAGCGGCCGAGCGGGGGACGCCGTCGTCGGCAGAGCCTGCTCGCCACGCGCGTCGAGGAGCAATCCGCGCATGTGCGGGCGCCCCGTCCGCGCAGCAGTCGACGCTCGCGGCGCCAGCTGACGGTGCTGCTGGCCTGCCACGGCGGGGTAGGCGCCACCACGCTGGCGACCTCGATCGGCGCGCTGGTGGCGCAGGGCGGCCGCCGGGCCTGTATCGTCGACCTCGATCTCCAGTTCGGCGCGGTGCTGACGACGCTCAACCTCAAGGGGCGCTTCCCGCTCTCCGAGGTGGCCGCCGAGCTCCGGGCTCACGGCAAGAGCGGTGGTCTGGACAAGGAGCTGCTGCGCGGGCGCTTGCCCCGTTGGGGCGACGCGCTGTGGGTCGCGGCGCAGGTCGGGTGCGTCGAGGGGCTGGCCGCGGTCGAGGCCGACCGGATGGGCGCTTTGCTCGAGCAGATCAAGCGCTGCTTCGACGTCACGCTGATCGATGGCCTGCGCGACTTCAACGACCTCGCCCTGGCGGCCCTCGACGTGGCCGATCGCGTGGTCTTGGTGGCGACCCAGGACGTGCCGGCGCTGCGCGGCCTGGCGGCGCGGCTCGATATCCTGCGACGCCTGGGCTACGAGGCCAGCGATTTGCATGTGGTGCTGAACCGCTACAGCGAGAAGGGGCCGGTGCCGCTCGAAGCGATCGTGGAGTCGCTCGGCGTGCGGCCGGGCTTCCTCGTCGCCAACGACTTCAAGACGGTGCACCGTGCGATCAACGACGGGGTGCCGCTGCCCGAGAGCGCGCCGCAGGCGCGGGTGACCCAGGGGATCGCGGCGCTGGTGGAGGCGCTCTTCGCCGTGCCCGTGAGCACGGAGCGCCCGGGGTTGTGGAAGCGACTGCTGGGCAGCCGTTGAGGCCGGTGGCGTACGCCCAGGCGCGGGCGCGGGAGCGAGCAGGATGAAGATCGGCAGTCGTCTGGGCCACAGCCGGGAAACGCGTCGCGAGGCCGCGCCCGCGCCGCGGCCGGTCCGCCGACCCGCGGGCCTCGGCGATGCGCTCTATAGCGAGATCTACATCGAGGTGATCGACCGACTCGAGACGCGCGGCGCGCTCGAGCTCGATCCGCAAGAGCTGATGGCCCGGGTCACCGAGTTGGTGGCCCAGGCGGTCGAGGCGCGCCGGCTCGCGCTCTCGAGTCGCCAGCGCGAGCAGCTCGTGGCGGCGATCGGGGACGAGATCCTCGGCCTGGGGCCGCTCGAGCCGCTGCTCGCCGATGCGACCATCAGCGACATCCTGGTCAATGCCCCCGACCAGATCTTCGTCGAGCGCGGCGGCGTGCTCGAGGAGGTCGAGGTGCGCTTTCGCGACCAGGCGCACCTGCTCAATACCATCAATCGCATCGTCGCCCGGGTCGGCCGGCGCATCGACGAGGCCTCGCCGATGGTCGACGCGCGCCTGCCCGACGGCTCGCGCTTCAACGCCGTGGTCGGACCACTGGCCATCGACAGCCCCGTGCTCTCGATTCGCCGCTTCATCGGTGGGCCGGTCTCGCTGCGCGAGCTGGTCGAGCGCGGCACGCTCTCGGTCGGGATGGGCCACTACCTCAAGAGCGCCGTGCGCGCCAAGTGCAACGTCCTGGTCTGTGGGGGCACGGGGGCGGGCAAGACGACGCTGCTCAACGCGCTGTCGCGCTACGTCTCCAGCCGCGAGCGCGTGGTGACGATCGAGGATTCGGCCGAGCTGCGGCTGCAGCAGCGGCACGTCGTGCGGCTCGAGACGCGACCGCCGAACCTCGAGGGCCGCGGGGAGGTGACGATTCGCGATCTGGTGCGCAACGCGCTGCGAATGCGGCCCGACCGCATCATCATCGGCGAGGTGCGCGGCCCCGAGGTGCTCGACATGGTGCAAGCGATGAACACCGGCCACGAGGGCTCGATGACGACGCTGCACGCCAACAGCGTGAGCGATGGCTTCAGCCGCCTGCTGGCGATGCTGAGCATGTCGGGCACGCAGCTCTCCGAGCCGATGATGGCGCAGCTGATCGCGCGGGCGATCGATGTCGTCGTGCACGTCGCACGCGCGCCGGATGGGCGCCGGCGGGTCAGCGCGGTGGCCGAGGTGGCCGGCGTGCAGGGCATGAGCTTCGAGCTGAACGAGGTCTACCGCGCGGCACGGGGGGACGCGGCAGAAGGCAGTCGCGGGGCCTGGCTGGCCTCCGGGCAGTCGCGCCTGCTCGAGCGCTTCGCCGCGGCGGGTGCGCCGCTCGAGCGCCGCTGGCTCGCGCCTGCGGCCGGCGAGGGAGCCTGAGAGGCGCGCCATGAGCGGGCAGGACCTCTACCCCTGGCTGGCCGTGGCGAGCGCGCTGGCGTTGTTCTGCGCGCTACAGGCCGGCTACTGGTGGTTCCGTAGCCGGCGGCGACGGGAGATCGCGCGGGTCAGCGAAGGGCTGATGGGCACGCTGTCGCGCGCGGTCCCGCAGGGCATCCAGATCCGCGCGCGCGCCAAGGCCTCGGAGCTCGGACGGCTGGCGACGCTGCCCGTGCTCGAGCGCCTGAGCGCCACGCTGGCCCAGGGCGGCTTCGAGATCGACGTGCGGCGCTACTTGCTGCTCAATGGCGCGGCTGCGGCGGCGACGATGATGATCGGTCTCCTCGTCGGTGCTGGGTGGATCGGGGCGGCGGTGCTCGCCGTGCTCGCCTTGCTCGGCCTCCACGTCCAGGTCACGCGGCGTTGCGAGCGGCGCCTGCGGCTGGTCGATGCGCAGCTGCCGCGCGCGCTGGAGATCATGGTCTTCAGCCTGCGCGCCGGGCGGGGGCTCGAGGAGGCGGTGCGGACGGCCGCCGAGGAGACCGAGCCGCCGCTCTCCGCCGATCTGCGCCGCTGCCACGACGAGTATGCGCTGGGGCGGCCGATCGAGGCGGCGCTGCAGCAGCTGCGCGCGCGTTGGCCCGCGGTGCGCGCGCTCTACTCCTTCGTCGAGGCGGTGGCCGTGCTCAAGCGCACGGGCGGCAATCTGGTGGAGGTGATGGAGACCCTGATCGAGACCTTGCGCTTGCAGGCGGCGCACCAGGCGCGACACCGCGCCCTGACCTCGGAGGGGCGCGTCTCGGGGCTGATCCTGACGATCCTGCCGCTGCTGGCGCTGGCCGGTCAGGCGCTGGTCTCGCCGGGAGCGTTGCTGGCGATGGCCGCGGACGAGGGCGGGCGCCTGGTCTTGGTGGCCGCGGTCGCGCTCTGGGCCGTCGGCGCGGTGTGGGTGGCGCGGCTCGGGCGTCCGGGCCGGGGAGGGGCGTGAGATGCCGATAGCCCTGCTTCAGGCCCTCGCCTTGCTGCTCTGCCTGCTCTTGGCCGCCGGCGCGCTGCTGATCGCGATCCGCTTGCGCGCGGCCCAGGTGCCGGGGCCCGCGGACGCGAGCCGGCGGGCGGGCGACGCCCGGCGCGACGACCGGTTGGCGGCGCCTGGCCTCGCGCTTGCGACCCAAGGGTGAGGCGGAGGTCGAGGCGTTGCAGGAGCGGCTGGTGCACGCGGGGCTCTACGGCAGAGATGCGATCGACCTCTTCGTCAGCGTGCGCTTCGTGCTCTTCGCCGGCGGGCTGTTGGCGGTGCTGGCTGGGCGCGTCGCTCCTGGCGGAGAGCGGCTTCGACCAGCTGGTGCTCGTGCTGGTGGTGGCGGGCGCCGTGGTGATCGCGCCGAACGCCTGGCTCAACCGTCGTATTCAGCGGCGGCAGGTCGAAATCGCCGAGGCCCTGCCCGACCTGCTCGACCTGCTCGTCGTCTGCCTGGAGGCGGGGCTCGGCCTCGAACAGGCGCTTGAGCGCGTGGTGCGCGGGGGTGGGGGACCGGTCGGCGAGAGCCGCCTGCTGCGGCAGGAGCTCGACACCGTACTTAGCGACGTGCAGCTCGGCATGCCCGTGCCGGCCGCCTGGCGCCGCCTGGCGCAGCGCCTGGGGGGCGAGGACGTCGGCAGTGTGGCGGCGTTGATCGCGAAGGCCTCGGTGATGGGTGCCCGGCTCGGCGAGCTGCTGCGGGGCCACTCCAAGACCGTGCGCCAGCGCCAGCTCCTGCGCCTGGAGGAGGCCACGGGCGTCGCCAACGCCCAGCTCGCGCTGCCGCTCACGATCTGCCTGCTGCCGGCCGCGTTGCTGCTGATGATGGGGCCGGCGGCGCTGGCCCTCTACCGTGGCATCTAGGGCATCTAGCGTGCAACGCCGCAGCCCTCATCGCCGCGTGTGTGGGATCGCAGGCCGGCGAGCGCTGGCGCTGCTGCTCGGGCTGGCGCTGGCGGGATCGGTGGGCTGCGTGCGCGAGTCGCCCCGCGGTGGACTGCGCCAGCCCACCGCGCGCGACGTGGCGGGACTGCGCTACGACATGGTCGAGTCGTTGGTCGCTCAGGGCAGCTACGACGCCGCCGTGCCGCTGCTCAACGCGCTGCTCACGCAGCATCCGCGGGCGGCGCGGCTGCACCTGTTGCGCGGGATCGTCCTGCGCGAGAAGCGGGTGCTGCCGGCGGCCGAGAGCGAGCTGCGCCTCGCCGTGGCGCTCGACGGCAGCGACCCCGACGCGCACGCCGCGCTGGGGGCGGTGCTGATGCGCCAGCGGCGCTATCGCGAGGCCGAGCGCAGCCACCGCCAGGCCTGCGCCCTGGCGCCACGCACGGCGGCCTACCACAATGATCTGGGCTTTTGCTTGCTGGTGCAGCGGCGCCTGCCCGCGGCGCGCGAGGCGCTGCTCCAGGCCGTGCGGCTCGACGCCACGCTGCGTCGCGCCTTCAACAACCTGGGGTTGACGCTGGGGCTGATGGGGCGAATGGAAGAGGCGCGCGATGCCTTCGCGCAGGCGGGCAGTCGCGCGCTGGCGCTGACGAACATGGGCTACGTCGAGGAGCTGCGCGGCCGGCCGCTGGCGGCGCGCCGCTACTATGAACAGGCGCTGCGTCAAGAACGCAGCTACGCCCCGGCGCTGCGCAACCTGCGGGCGCTCGAGCCCGGGCGTCGGATCGGCGAGCCTGCCGCCGATGTGATTCCACTGGCGACGGACGAGGAGGTGGGGGATGTCGAGGCTCCAGAAGCGATCGTCGATCCGGGCGACGGGCCGGCTGCGGCCCGCTCTGCTGCGGGGGCTGCTGGTGCTCCTGCCGCTGGCAGCGGCGAGCGGGTGCTTCAAGGTCGAGCACCTCGGTGAGGCGACCGGTCGTGCCACCGACCGCGCCTTCCGCACGCAGGCGCTGCCCTCGGAGGAGATCTTCGCCCAACCCAAGGCGATGGAGGCCGAGCTGGCCGCTGGCGCGGTCAAGGCGATGACGAGCGACAACCGTCAGCAGAACGCGCGCGGCAAGACGACGCTCCTGGCGCCGGTCGAAGTGCGCTGAGGTCCTGCGCGTCGTGCGGGCGGGTCGGCGGCGGAGCGCGCGCGGGAGCGAAGACGGGGTCGTCGCGCTGGCGGTGGCCATACTCGCGTTGGGGCTGTTGTTGGCAGGCAGCAGCTCCAGCAGGCGGCCGACAGCCTGGCCCAGGCGGCAGCGATCGTGCTGCGCGACGAGGGGAGGGGGCCCACGGGCCAGCTCGCGCTGGGCGCGCTCCCCGCCCGCGTCGTCAGCGAGATCACCGGGCGCAGCGACGTGCAGCTGCTCTCGCTCGCGATCGAGACGCAGCGCGACGAGGCTGGGCGCGAGGCCGGCGAAGTAGTCACCGTTCGGCTCAGCGCCGCGGCCGAGCCGCTCGTGCCCGGCGGCGCGTCGGTGCAGCTCCAGCGCTCGGGCGCCGCCCGCCTGGGGCGCGAGTTGACGCCCGCTGGACCCGAGGGCTGGCCCGCGGTGGTCTACGTCGTGGAGGCGACGAACTCGCTCTGGCAGAAGATCGAGGGCACCGAGCGGAGCTTCTGGGAGATCGTGTATCAATCCTTTCAACAGACCAAGCTGGAACAGCTACCGGCCGCGACGGGACTGGTCGCTTTCGCTCGCAAGGAACAGGTTCCCACCGTCGAGCCGCGCCTGCAGAACAGCCCCGCGATTCGGTCGGCGTTGCAGCAGTTGAACCGCATCGCCGAGCTCCGCAGGGGATCGCCACTCAGCTTCGAGTTCCTCAAGGAGTACGTCAGCAGCTCTAGCCGCAACACGGAGCTCGGCCTGAAACGGGCCGCCGAGCTGCTAGCCGCTCCGCAGCACGCGAAGCGCAGCCGCAGCATCGTGCTCGTCACCACCGGGCCGCCCTTGACTGACGAGCGCCCCTATGTCCAGCAGCTGCTGCAGTTCTGGCGCAGCCCGTCCGACCAGACGAGCGACACGGCTCGCCAGGTGCGCGGCTCTGCGGCGAGTCCCGGCGCGGCGCTGTACACGGTCGAACTCGGCACCTGGCGCTACCCGACCGAGGTGCTCGATGCGTGGATCTGGCGCACCGTCGGGAGATTCCAGGGCCGCGAGCTGGACAATGTCCTGCTCGACCTCGCGGGTGCGGCCGGCAGCGCGGGCGGTGATCGCAACTACTACTACCCACTCAACCTCGTCGACACCGCCGACCGCCTCGGCGAGCGGCTGACGGCCGGGGCCTGTAGCTTCCGGATCGGCGCCGACCGCACCCAGGCCGCAGTGCTGCAGGACGCGGGGGCGCTGGGGCGCGCGGCACGCGCCGGCCAGCTCGGCGTCTTTGTCGTAGGCGACGCGGAGGGCAGCGAGCGACGGCTCCCGCGGCTGCTCGGCGCCACGACCAGCACGCTGTCCCAGGCCAACACCCAGGGCTATGTGCTGCAGAACGTCGCCGGCTGGCCGGAGCTGCGGCTGGCCCTCGGCACCTGCCTCGAGCTCGGGCGCGATCCGCACCAGCGCTTGCTCGTGCGCTGGGGCGAGCCCGTGCTGGTGCTGCCCTCGCTGCTCGCGGCCAACTGATCCGGCACCCACGGGGGAAAGGCTGCGCTCAAGAGGTGTCCAGAGATCGTCGCCACCGCTTCAGGCCTCCAGCCGCGCCACCACCGCCTCCGTGAACTCGGTCGTGCTCGCGCTCCCGCCCAGGTCCCGGGTGCGCACGCCCTCCACCAGCGTGCGCGCGAGCGCCTGGTGCACGCGCGCGGCGACGGCCCCCTGGCCGAGGTGATCGAGCAGCATCACGCCGGCCTGCAGCAGGGCCGTCGGATTGGCCAGATTGCGGCCGGCGATGTCGGGCGCCGAGCCGTGGACGGCCTCGAAGACCGCGCACTCCGGGCCGAGGTTCGCGCCCGCGGTGACGCCCAGCCCACCGACCAGGCCCGCGCAGAGGTCGGACAAAATGTCGCCGTAGAGGTTCTCCATCACCACCACGTCGAAGCCGTGGGGATCGAGCACCAGCTTCATCGCGGCGGCATCGACGATGCAATCGTCGGCGCTGATCGCCGGGTACTCGCCTGCGACCTCACGGAAGCAGTCGAGGAAGAGCCCATCCGCCAGCTTCATGATGTTGGCCTTATGCACCGCCGTGACGCGGCGCCGGGCGTGGCGGCGGGCATGCTCGAAGGCGAAGCGAGCGATGCGCAGGCAGGCGTGGCGCGTCATGATCTTGAGCGACTCGACGACCCCCGGCACGACCTCGTGCTCGATGCCCGAGTAGAGGCCCTCGGTGTTCTCGCGCACGACGATCAGATCCACCTCCTGGTAGCGGCTGGGCACGCCCGGCAACGAGCGCGCGGGGCGCAGGTTGGCGTAGAGGTCGAGCTGCTTGCGTAGCCGCACGTTGAGCGAGCTGTAGCCCTTCCCCACCGGCGTGGTCAGCGGACCCTTGAGCGCGACCCGACAGCTGCGGATCGCGTCGAGCAGCGTGGGCGGCAGGGGGTCGGCGCCGGTCTCGGCGAGGCGCGCGCCGGCGTGATGTGTCTCCCATTGTAGGTCGGCGCCGGCAGCCTCGACGATGCGCACGACGGCGTCACAGATCGATGGACCGATGCCGTCGCCGGGGATCAGCACCACGCGCTGGGACATGCACAGCTCCTCGTGAATAGAATGTTCGCGGTTCGTGGTAGGAGGATACCAGCAGAGGAGGCGCTCGTGGTGGCAGACGCGTGCGGTGAGGCCCTGGCCGGGCAGGAGGGCGTGGGTGGCGCGGTGGATCCGGCCGACGCGCGCGCGGTGGTCTTGCTCTCGGGTGGCTTGGATTCGGCCGTGTGCTTGGCTTTGGCGCGCGCCGCGGGGCGGCGCTGCTTCGCGTTGACCGTCCGCTACGGACAACGTCACGCGGCCGAGCTGCGGGCGGCCGAGCGCGTGGCGGCGGCGCTGGGCGCGGAGCAGCACCTCGAGCTGGCGCTCGATCTGCGCGCGATCGGCGGCTCGGCGCTGACCGACACGATCGCGGTGCCGAAGGCGCGCAGCGCCGAGCAGATCGGCCGGGGCGTGCCCGTGACCTACGTGCCGGCGCGCAACACCCTCTTGCTCTCCTGTGCGCTGGCCTGGGCCGAGGTGCTCGACGCGCGGCACATCTACCTCGGCGTCAACGCGCTCGACTACTCGGGCTATCCGGACTGCCGGCCGGCCTTCATCGCCGCGTTCCAGGCGCTGGCGGACCAGGCGACGGCGATGGGGACCGAGCGCGGCGCCCGGCTGATCATCGAGGCCCCGCTGCTGGCGCTCGACAAGGCGGAGATCGTGCGGCAAGGGCTGGCGTTGGGGGTCGACTTCGGCCTGACGCATAGCTGCTACGATCCGCTGCCGGAGGGGCACCCCTGCGGCGCCTGTGACGCGTGCTTGCTGCGGCGCAAGGGCTTCGCCGCGGCGGGCGCGGTCGACCCCTTGCCCTACCCCGTGGAGGATGCGTCGTGACCGACGCGGCCCTCGACCGCGATCTCCCCGCCGGCAGTCGCCTGCCCGCGCTGCAGATCGGCCGGCTGCGGATCTGGCCGCCGGTGCTGCAGGCGCCGATGGCGGCGCTGACGCATCCCGCGACGCGCACGATCGCCGAGCGCTTCGGCTGTGGGTTGGCCGTGACCGAGTTCGTGCCCGCCGCTGGCCTCGCGGCAGGCGCGGTCCGCGTGCGCGCACGGATGCGTCCCAGCCACGGCGGTGGCCCCCTGGCGGTACAGATCTACGGCCGCGAGCCGCGACAGATGGAGCGCGCCGCGGCGATCGCCGCCGAGGGGGGCGCGGCGCTGGTCGACCTCAATCTGGGCTGTCCTTCCAAGCGCGTGAGCCGCGGGCAGTGCGGCGCGGCGTTGATGCGCGAGCCCGCGCTGGCGGCCGAGCTGGTGCGAGCCGTCGTCGAGGGGGTGGCGGGCCGCGCCGAGGTCACCGTCAAGCTGCGGGCCGGCTGGGACGCCACGCAGCGCAACGCACCCGAGCTTGCCGTGTTGCTGGTCGCGGCTGGGGCGGCGGCCGTCACCGTGCATGGGCGGACACGCGAGCAGCGCTTCGGCGGTGCGGTCGATTACGAGCTGATCGCGCAAGTCAAGGCGGCGGTGGCCGTGCCGGTGATCGCCAACGGGGACATCAAGGATGTGCCGACGCTGGAGCACGCGCTGCGCGTCAGCCGGGCCGACGGGGCCATGATCGGTCGGGCGGCGATCGGCGACCCCTGGCTCTTTGCGCGGCTGAAGGCCTGGTGCGAGGGGCTCCCGCCGCCGCGACCGCCCAGCGCGCGCGAGCGGATCGCGACCTACCTCGAGCACTGCCGGTTGCACCTCGCCTGCTGTGACGACGAGGGCCGCGCCGTGCAGCAGATGCGGACCTTCGCCGGCCGCTACCTGGCGCCGCTCGACGCCGACCTGCGACTCCGGCCCGCGATCAACCGCCTGGATCGCCTCGAGGCCATCGAGGCCATGCTCTACCAGCACTGCGACGCGGTGGGGTGACGCGTGCCGAACCTCTGGAGGCTGCCCGACGATCGTTCGGAGCTGGCTGGGCCCACCGAGTGGGTCGAGGCGCTGGTGCAGGGCCGCGGCGCGCTGATCGAGCGCATCGTCTCCTGCGGCCATCGCACGCCCGACCCCGCGATGCGGTAGGCAATCAGCCCCGCGTACTCACGGACGGCCATGCTGCTGCGTTCGAGGGCGATGGCGCGGGGCAGCCAGTTACGGGCGCCGGCCAGCGGGACGCGCTGGAAGTCGACGGGCCACGGGATGACCGGGCGCCCAACCTTGGCGAAGCAGGCTACCGCGCGTGGCATGTGGAAGGCGGAGGTCACCAGCAGGACCGGTCCCCTGACGTCGTGCAGCAGCCGCATGCTGTAGAGCGCGTTCTCGCGGGTGTTGCGCGACTCGGCATCGAGCCGGAGGCGGGGCCCGCCGATGCCCAGCTCGCGCGCCAGCGGCGCGAGCACGGTCGCCTCACGCTCGCCGCCCTGGAGCAGGGCGCTCGATCCGCCCGAGAGCACCAGCACCGCCTGCGGATAGCGTCGCGCCAGCCGAATCGCCTCGACGAAGCGGTCGGCGGCGGCGTTGAACTCGTAGGGCCCGCGCGTGACGATCTCTGCGTCGGTGGCGCCACCCAGCAGCACGATCGCGCCCGGCGCGGCGGTCAGCGCGGGAGGCCGCGGATACGCCTGCTCCAGCGGATAGAGCAGGAGGTTGGCGACCGCCCCTGAGCTGAAGAGCCCCAGCGTGGTGAAGGCCAGCGCTAGGCAAAGTCGACGCAACCAGCGGGCGCGTCGCGCGCGGCCCAGCGCCCACGCCGTGAGCAGCGCGAGCAGCCCGAGCGGTACCGGCTGCGTCAGCGGCCCGAGCGTCTTCGACAGGAGAAAGAACACCTTAGCGGTCGCCTGATCTGGGCTGGCCGGCCTGGGCTCACGGCGCGCGGTGGCGTCAGCTCTCGTCGCGGTTCTGCTGGCGCAGCCGCGCTTGCGCCTCGCGTTCGGCGAGCTCCTCGGCGAACATCGTCAACGACAGCGGGCAGGGCGGTACGTTCGAATCGACGTGTTGGCAGTCGCGCTGGTCGCACTGGACGTAGGGGTGATCCGCCCCGCTAAACCGGCCTGGATGGCGGGTTCGAAGCTGAATCTGCACGGTCTCGTGCACCACCGGACATTCGAAGGGCTGCCGTTTTCTGGCCGCCATGGCCTCTCTCCCGGGTCCTGGCGCGGGGCCGCGCTAGTCCGTCTCGAACCAGGCCGCCGCGCTACCGACGCCGGCCACGGCCTGGGGCAACATGTGCCGCAGTTGGTTGCGCACCCGTGCGCCATCGAGGTTCATCACCTGGCAGATGCCAGGAAAGGAAGTAATGCCGGTCTCGTCGTCTGCCCCCTCGAAGAGCCAGGCACGAGCAGCCTCGGCCAGCTGTCGCTCCTCGTCGGTTCGCCCGCGCCGGTAGACCAGCAGATCGCGCACGGCACGCGCGAACACCGCCGCGAGCAGTCGCTTTTCGGCCTCACCGTCCATTACGCGCGCACCCTACTCCCCGCACGGCAGGAGACGGCTCCTCCGCGGATGGCGTGAATACTCGCCGGACGACGATGATGTGATGAGTGATGATTCGAACGATCGTTCGAAGGTTGCGTGGGCCCTGCGCGGCCCCACCGCACCGCGCCCGACGACCCGTCGGGCGTGCCGATCCGGAGCTAGAGCACCAATCGGGTTGACTCCCGTCGCGAGGCTTGCCCTTGAAATCATTGGCGTCGTTGCTCGTCGGTTGCCTGTCAACAGCAGGCGCCCTCGTCGCGCCTAGCCAATGATTCCAATTGCTTCACCTCGCTCGGTCCGTCAACCCGATCGGTGCTCTAGGAAACCGGACCCTCCGAGCGGGGTCCGGGTGGCGGCCAGGCCCCACCTCACTGCCAACGAAGCTGCCCACCTCACTGCCAACAAAGCTGACTGTCAGGGTTTTCACCGCCGCCGCTCAGTTCACTGAGAGAGCGGCAGCGGTGCGGCTGCTGAATCGGTCGTTGGCTCGTCGCTCGCGAGGGCGGCAGTTCCGGCGTGCGGAGCGGGCGTGACACGCACAGCCTCTTGGCGTTGCGCTTTGCGCTCCGTTTTCCGCTTGTGCCGTTCCTGCCGTGCAAGCTCCTTTTGCCGCTTGGTGAAGCCTGGCCTGCCGTCAAAAGCCATCTACCAGCGCCTGCCCTGGCGTCCGCCCGGGGCGCCGCCGCCCTCGCGGCCGCGACCACCACCACCACCACCACCACCGCCGCCGCCGCCGCCGCCGGGTCCGCCCCAGCCGCCGCCGCCGCCGCCGCCGCGGGACTCGCGCTCACGCGCCTCGTTGACCTTCAGCCGACGACCGTCGAGCTCCTGCCCGTCGAGGGCGGAGATTGCCGCTTGCGCGTCAGCTGCCGTACCCATCTCGACGAAGCCGAAGCCGCGCGAACGGCCGGTTTCGCGGTCTGTGACGATCTTCGCCTCGACGACCGTGCGCCCGTCCTGCTCGAAAGCAGCGCGCAGCTCCGTATCCGTCGTCCCGAACCCCAGGTTGCCCACATACAGACGTGTTCCCATCGCGATCTGATCCCATTCCTCGGGTCACTCACTGACCCGCATTGCTCGGGGCTACGCCGCACATCGAACCCCGATGTGCCCTTTTGGCGACCCCCGTGTTTGCTGTCACCGCACGGCCCCGAGACTCGCTCCCAGATCAGCGCGGAAACGAGTCACCTTCACCACTGGGTCGCGCCTTTGTCAAGTGGATTCGAGCCGAGCTTAGGGCCGGCGGCCGCGCCTTGTCAGCCCCAGGCAAAGGTGCTAGCCGTACACGCCGTCACAGAAGGGCTTTCGGGGGGGGGCTGGGGGCCTTGGGGCGCCTCTCGCAGGGGAGATCGATGGACCTCGTTCAGCTGCTGCTCAAGACCATGATCGTCACCGGCGCGAGCTGGGTGCTCTGGGCGCTCGTGGCGCTGTCGGTGCTGAGTCTCGGCATCATCCTCGAGCGGACCTTCGTGTTCCATCGGCTCGGGGGCGATGCCGCGGAGCTGGGCGAGCGACTCGTCACCTATCTCGAGGTCGGCGATCTGGAGAAGGCGCGCCGGATGCTCGGCTCGCTGCCTTCGGTGGCGGCGCGGGTGGCCTACGAGGGGCTGCTGGCCTTCGAGAAGGGGCCGGAGTCGGCGGCCGAGGCGATGGCGGCGGCCAAGGCGATGCAGCGCACTCGGATGGAGGAGCGCCTCGCCATTTTGGGCACGCTCGGGAACAACGCGCCCTTCATCGGGCTGTTGGGCACGGTGATCGGCATCATCAAGGCCTTCCATGACCTCTCGGTCGATAATGCGGGCGCGGCCAAGGCGGTGATGGGCGGGATCTCGGAGGCGCTCGTGGCCACGGCGATGGGGCTCTTCGTCGCGATTCCGGCGGTGATGGCCTTCAATTACTTCCAGCGCCGGATCCGGGCGCAGATCACCGCCTCGGACGGACTGGTGCACCTGCTCCTGGCTGAGCTGCGGCGCCGGCCCGAGGCGGGGCTGCGGGCGCCCCAAGGATCCGCACAGGGACCCCAGGGATCCGCATAGGTATAGGTGAGCCGATGGCGGGCGGCACCGAGCTGCACGATGACGACCAGGACGAGCGGTTGATCACGGAGATCAACGTGACGCCTCTGGTCGACATCATGCTCGTGCTGTTGATCGTGTTCATGGTCACGGCGAGCTTCATCGTCAGTCCATCGATGAAGGTCGAGCTGCCGAGCGGCGCCGGGAAGGCCCAGGCCGATCGGCAGCCGGACGTGGTCGTTGTCGTGAACCGCAGCGGCGAAATCGAGATCGGCCAGCAGAAGCTGTCACTCGAGCAGATGGCGGTGGCGCTGCGTCGCGAGCACCGGGGCAAGCCGACCGCGCGGCTGCTGGTGGTCGCTGACCGCAAGGCGTATCATGGCACGGTCGTGCGGGTGATGGACGCGGCGCGCTCGATCGGCTTCGAGCGCCTCGGTGTCGCAGTGGAAGGCAAGCCCTGAGCGGTGGCGACGCAGCACACAACGCCACGGACGCGGCGGTGCTTGGCCGACTCCCGGCCAGGCACGTCCCCGCGACACCCCGGCCGGGTCGCCCTGCGGTGGTCCGTGATCGCGTCGCTGGGCCTTCACCTCAATCTGGCGCTGATCCTGCTGCTGGTGCGCGAGCCGCCGCGGCCCCCGCCGCGCTCTCGCGCCGTCGAGGTCGAGCTCGCGGTCGCGCCCGCGCCGACGGCCATCGCCGCCCCGACGCTCCCGCCGGCGCTGCGCCCGCTCCGCGCGCGCCCCCCCGCCGTTCCTCCGCGCGTGGCGCCGACCGTCGTCCGCGAGGCGCCACCGCCGCCCGTGCCGCCGGCCGTCGAGCCCACGCGGCCGCTCAAACCGCTCGATCGGGCGCGCACCATGGTCGAGCTGGACACCCCGCGCAGCGAGCGCGAGCCGGACGAGGCGCGCTTCCTCTCCGACCAGAACCGCCGCGTGGAGCGAGAGACACGCGCCAAGCAGACGACGCTGGAACCCGGCGATCAGCCGGCGCCGATGGAGCTCGCGTTGGCGACCGCGCCCCCGCCGAGCACGCCGGCCGAGCCACCGGCTGCGCGGTCCGGTGTGCGCGACGCGCCGGCCCAGCAGGCGCGCGACGCGCCGGCACCCGCGCCCGCGCCGCAGCCGCCGGCTGCACCCCCGCCCCGGGCCCCGCTGCTAGCGATGCGAGGCCGATCGCGATCTGCCGCGGGGCCGGCCGGCGCCGACGCCACCCCTCCGCCGCAACTGGGGGCAGGCCGTCGGCCGGCGCTGGCAGCGTCGCCCGCGCCCGCGGGGACGCGCCCTTCGGCACCCGTGCTCTCGCTCGATCGCCTCGCGCTCGATCATCAGGGCTACGACCGCGTGTTCGGCGCCGGCGCCGCCCGCGAGCGCGAGTTGGCGCTGCGAACCCCGTCGGTCGCCCGCGGGGGCGTGGTGCAGGGGCGCTGGAACCGGCTGCGCGCGGCGCTGGAGAACTTCACGCCGGACGTGCGGCCGGGCAACCAGACGGCGCTCAACACGCGCGCGGACCCCTTCGCGGTCTACATCGCTCGCATGCACCGGCGGATTCACACGCGCTGGGGTTTCGGCTTCTTGGTCACGCTCGATCAGAAGCCGAACCATCACCCGCTCAACGACATGACGCTGCAGACGACGATCGAGATCGCCGTGGCGCCCGCGGGCGACGTGGCCAAGGCCACCATCGTGCGGCCGAGCGGGCAACTGGTCTTCGACACGGCCGCGCTCGACACGGTCTTCAGCGCGGCGCCCTTTCCGCCCACGCCGGCGGCGATTCGCTCGGCCAACGGTCAGGTCTATCTGCACTGGAGTTTTCACCGCGACGAGCGCCAGTGTGGCACCTTCGGCGTGCAGCCCTTCATCCTCACCGAGCCGGGCGACAGTCTGCGCCACAGCCAGCGCGACCCAGTGGGTGGGGCGGGGCGGGTGCGGTCGCGGTCGCGGGCCGCACGCACCGGCGCTCTAGACCGAAAACAAGCGCGTATGAGCACAACGCGTTTGTTTTCGGTCTAGACGAGCCGACAGGCGAGCGTTATGGGGTGAAGTCGCGGGGATTCACTCCCCGCGACGAGGGGGCTTTGCGAAAGCCCCCTGAAGCATAACGGGAGCGCGAGAGTTGCCTTGGCCCCCTCGTTGGGGCGAGTGTAGGCGCCGCGCCGGCGGTCGGCCACGGCGACCGGGGCTGGTGTCGGCGTACCTGGGCCGCGATGAACACACCACTGCTGCAGCAGCTGAGCGAGGCGTGTGCGGATGCAGTAGCGGTGCTGCTGCTGCGAGACGACGGCGTGCCGATCGCTCAGGTCTCGCGGAGCGTCTCGACCGACGTCGCGCGCCCGCCGAGCGCGACGTCCGAGAGCCTGGGGCCGCAGCTGGTGGGGGTGTTGCTGGAGGTCCGTCGCACGGCGCAGGTGCTGGAGTATGGGGCGATGGCCGAGATCGAGGTCTCCAGCGATCGTTTGACGCTGCTGGTGCGCGCCGTCGGCCTGCGGCACTATCTCGCGCTGATACTGGCGCCCGACGGCAACGTTGGGCGGGGACGTTTCCTGCTGCGCACCTTCGGTCCGCGCCTGGCCGCAGTGCTCGCATGAGCATGGTCGGGCGCGGTCCCTGGGGCGCTCCATGGGGCTGAGCACGATGGCAAACGACGAGTCGACGAAGGGTGAGAGCAGGGCCGCCGAGGGCAAGGTGCAGGCCCTGGTCGAGGTGCGGGCGCTCGCACGCCTGCTGCGTCAATACGACCTGAGCGAGCTCGAGGTCGAGACGGAGGACGCGCGGATCGTGCTCAAGCGCACGCTCGGCAGCGCGCCCACGCCAGCGCCGCTACCGCCGACTCCGACCGAGGCGCTGGCCGCGACCGTGGCGGCGGCGCCCGCCGCGAGCGAGCGCGCGCGTGGCGGCGTTGGCGGCGTTGGCGGGGGCCAAGAGCATTACCTCGCCCTTCGTCGGGACGTTCTATCGCGCGGCGAGCCCCGACGGCCCGCCCTTCGTCGAGGTCGGGCAGACCGTGCGCAAGGGCCAGACGCTGTGCATCATCGAGGCGATGAAGCTGATGAACGAGATCGAGGCCGAGCTCGACGTCAAGATCCTCGAGGTGCTGGTCAAGAGCGGCGAGCCGGTCGAATTCGGCCAGGCGCTGTTTCGCGTCGAGGGCGCCTGAGGGGCGCGGCCTGCCGATGACAGCCGGCTCGCGCAGCTTCTCCAAGGTGTTGATCGCCAACCGCGGCGAGATCGCGCTGCGCATCCTGCGCGCCTGCCGCGAGCTCGGCCTGCGCACGGTCGCCGTCTACTCGCAGGCCGATGCCGAGGCGTTGCACGTGCGCTTCGCCGATCAGGCGGTGTGCATCGGTCCGCCGCCCGCCCGCGACTCCTACCTCAACATCCCGGCGATCATCAGCGCGGCCGAGATCACCGGCGCGGATGCCGTTCACCCCGGCTACGGCTTTCTCGCCGAGAACGCCGAGTTCGCCGCGCTCTGCGAGCGTTGTGGGTTGGTCTTCATCGGTCCGTCTGCGCCGTTGATGGCGTTGATGGGCGACAAGGTGCGAGCGCGCGAGGCGATGGTCCGCGCCGGGGTGCCGGTGTTGCCGGGATCGGGCGTGCTGGCGACGGAGGACGAGCTGAGGCGCGCGGCCGGCGACATCGGCTACCCCTTGATCATCAAGGCCTGCGCCGGTGGCGGCGGCCGGGGAATGAAGATCGTCCGCGACGAGGGCGCGCTGGTGACGGCGTGGAGCATGGCGCGAACCGAGGCTCAGGCGGGCTTCGGCAACCCCGACGTCTACGTCGAGCGCTTCATCAGCGCGCCGCGCCACATCGAGATCCAGGTGATGGGCGATCGCCACGGACAGGTCGTGCACCTCGGTGAGCGCGAGTGCTCGATCCAGCGCCGGCACCAGAAGCTGGTGGAGGAGGCGCCCTCGGCCGTGCTCGACGCGGCGGCGCGTGAGCAGCTCGGCGGCCTCGCGGTACGAGCCTGCACCGCGGTCGGCTACGACAACGCGGGCACGCTGGAGTTCCTGAGGGACGAGAGCGGGCAGTGTTACTTCATGGAGATGAACACCCGCCTCCAGGTCGAGCACACGGTCACCGAGTTGGTTAGTGGCGTGGACATGGTGCAGGCGCAGCTGGCGGTCGCGGCGGGCGAGCGCCTGGCTTGGCGGCAGGAGCAGCTGCAGCTGCGGGGGCACGCCATCGAGTGCCGGATCAACGCCGAGGACCCTTGACCTTCGCCCCGTCCCCGGGGCGCATCACGGCGCTGCATTGGCCCGGTGGCTACGGCGTGCGGGTCGACACCGCCGCCTATGCTCAATATGTCGTGCCACCGCACTACGACTCGCTGATCGCCAAGCTCGTGGTCTGGGGTGCGACGCGTGACGAAGCGATTCGTCGCTTGCGACGGGCGCTGGGCGAGCTCGTGATCGAGGGCATCGGCAGCAACGTCGGGCTGTTCCGGGAGATAGCGGCCAGCGATGACTTCGCCGCCGCGCGGCTCGATACGCACTTCCTCGAGCGGCTGGCCCAGGCGCGGCCGGGATGAGGGCTCGACCGGGGCGAGGTTACTGGATCGCCCGAGCCGCGAGAGCATGATACCCTCGCCAACGACCCGTGCCGGGGCGGTCTCGGAGGGGCTGCTGGTGATTTGGCGTAAGAACTGACGTTGGCCGCAAAAGTCAACAAGACCAAAGTAATCAACGCGGCCCAGAAGTTCGTGCAGAAGGGCCAGTATGAGCGAGCGATCCGCGAGTACGCGAGAATCGTCGAGGAAGATCCGCGCGACGTACGCATCTGGCTCAAGATCGGCGATCTGTGGGCCAAACACGGCGATCAGCGGCAGGCCGTCGATACTTACCTCAAGGTGGCCGAGTTCTACTCGGAGCAGGGCTTCTACTTGAAGGCGGTCGCCGTCTACAAGCAGATCCTCAACATCGACGCGACCCAGGTCAACATCAACCTCAAGCTCTCCGAGCTCTACCGCCAGCTCGGGCTGATCAACGACGCGATCCAGCAATACGAGCGCGTCGCCTCGTACTTCCAGCAGCAGGAGCGCGGCAAGGACGCGATTGGCGCGCTGCGGCAGGTCGTGGATCTCGCGCCGGAGAACGTGGCGACCCGCATCAAGTTGGCCGAGCTGTGCAGCAAGGAGCAGCTGCGCAGCGAGGCCGTCGTCGAGTTCACGCAGGCCGCCGACCAGCTGCGCACGGCGGGTCGCATCGACGACTTCATCAAGGTCGCCGAGCGGCTCGTTTATCACGACCCGGAGCAGGTGCAGGTCATCAAGGAGCTCGCGGCGCTGTACCTGCGGCGCCGCGACCCGCGGCGCGCGCTGCAGAAGCTCCAGGTGGCCTTCAAGGCCGACCCCCGCGACGAGGAGACGCTGCAGCACCTGGCCGAGGCCTTTCAGGATCTCGGTCAGGTGCCGAAGACCATCTCCGTGCTCAAGGAGCTGGCGCGCGTTCAGCGCGAGAGCGGTCACCCGGACCGCGCCGGCGCCACCTTCGAGCGCGTGCTCGAATTGGCGCCGGAGGACGCCGAGGCGCGCGCCGCGCTGGCCGGAGTGGTCGGAGCGGCCGGGCGGCCGCGAGCGAGCAGCCAGCCCGCGCTGCCGGCGTTGAACAGCGAAGAGATGCCCGCGCTGCCGGTGGTGGTCGAGCGGATCGGGCCGCCGACCGCGAGTGCAAACGCAGCGCTGCCACAGCAGCCGACGCTGATCGAGGTGCCGGCCCCCTTGGCCTCGCTGCCCAGCGATGACCGGGCCGAGAACGCCGCGCGCATCGTCGCGGAGGCCGACGTCTACATCAAGTACGGGCTGCTCGATAAGGCCGTCGGTCATCTGCGCCAGGTCTTCAGCTACCAGCCGGAGAACGTCGAGGCGCGGCTGAGGCTCGCGGATCTCTACCGTCAGCTCGGACGGCCCGGCGCGGCCAGCACCGAGCTGCTGGCTGTGGCCCGGACGCTCGCAGCGGACGACCCGGTTTCGGCATCGCGCCAGCTGCACGATGCGCTGAGCCTCGATCCAGGGAACGCCGACGCGCGCTCCCTACTGGCGAGAATCGAGGGCGGCGGCGCGGGTCTCGGCGCGGTGGGATCGGTGTCCGACGTCGATCAGGAGACGGTCGAGGTCACGGATGGCCTCGACGCGATCGGGTCGATCGATCTCGAGGCTGACGACATCGTCGAAGAAATCGTCGTCGAGAGCTCGGGGCTGTATCGCCCCGAGGACCGCCGCTTTGGCGGTGACACCGATCTGCGCGCGACCGCCGCCGCGGGTGGATCGATCGGGGGCTCCGCCGAGGTGCTCAACATCGAACTCGACGAGTTCGACGAGGGGACGGGGAGCATCGCGGTCAGCGGTGAGTCGGTCGACACGCTGGGCGGGGTGACGCCGACCTCCGACGTGATCCAGCTCCCGCTGCACGGCGGGCACGATCCCGTGCGGGAGCGGCTGCAGCGGCAAGAGACCTCCGGTGCGGGCCTCGCCGACGAGCTCGAGGAGGCGGACTTCTTCATCCAGCAGGCGCTCTTCGCCGAGGCGCGCGCGATGCTGGAGGAGCTGGCGACGCGTTACCCCGGCCACCCGCTGATCGAGGGCAAGCTCGGCGAGGTCGAGGCGATGCAGGGTCAGCACGAGAGCGAGGCCGCGGCGCTGGCCGACACCAGCACGGCGGCTCAGCGGCTGGCGGCCGAGCTGGCGAGCGAGCTGAGCCTGCGGGGGGCATCGACCGACGAGTCGGGTGCCCCTCCCGGCGCCGAGCTGGACGAGGCGTTCCAGGACCTCAAGCAGGGGGTCACCGCCCACGGCGTTCCCGTCGAGGACTACGACACGCACTACGATCTCGGCATCGCCTATCGCGAGATGGGGCTGCACGACGACGCCATCGGTCAGTTCCGCGTGGCGATGCGGGCGCCGGCCAAAGAGGTGCTTTGCCACCTGATGATTGGTCTCTGTCTGCGCGACAAGGGGGAGCTGGCCGAGGCGATCAACGAGCTGAAGACAGGGCTCTACGTCGAGGGCATCTCGGAGCGCGAGGCCGTGGCGCTCTACTTCGAGCTCGGCCAAGCGTACGACCAGTTCGAGGACGATCCGGAGGCGCTCTACTACTACGAGAAAGTGCTCAAGCGCGATCCGACCTTTCGCGAGGTGGGGGAGCGCGTGGCGAGCTTGCGTCAACGCGTCGGCGCGACCGCGAGAGTTGGCGACGCGGCAGCGGGACGAGATGACGAGTTGGCCGGCGCTAGCGTAGGGTTCGGTGTGCCGCGGACGTGACCGGCGCCGACGACGGATCGCGAGCCGGAGCTCGCTACGGCCTTGACTGATTCGCTATGCCAACCCTGGTAGCCATTCGCGGACCCAGCGCCGGCAAGCACTACCCGATCACGGGCTCGTGTGTGCTCGGTCGCTCGTTCAACAGCGACGTCTACATCGGCGACCTGAATGTCTCGCGCCGGCACGCGCAGATCAGCCAGGCCGCGGACGGTCACTTCGTGATCGAGGACCTCGGCAGCGGCAACGGCACCTTCGTCAACGACCAACTGGTCACGCGTCATCGACTGGCGTCGCGCGACGTCCTGCGCATCGGCGGCTCGGCGTTCCGCTTCGACTCCGATCCGCAGCCGCGTTGGGTACCCGACGTGCTGACGGCGATGGCCGAGCTGGGCGAGCCCGAGAGCGGCGAACAGCGGCTCGCCGCCGAGGCCACCGTGCAGCTCAAGGCGGCGGCGGCGCGCGAGGCGCAGGGCCTCGACGCCCTGCGGCAGGACCGGGCGGTCGGCATGCTCAAGGCGATGTATGCGGTGGCCGACGTGATCGCCGATGAGCTCGACCTGCCGCGCCTGCTGGACAAGGTGCTGGGCCACCTCTTCGGCGTGTTCCCCCAGGCGGATCGGGCCTTCGTGCTGCTGGTCAACCGACAGACGGGGCAGCTCGTGCCTGAGGCGGTCAGGCAGCGCAGCGGGACGGTCGGTGGCGAGGTTTCCTTCTCGCAAACGATCGTTGACCAGGTGCTGCGACGCGGCGCTGGGGTGATCGGTGGGACCTTGCCGCCCACCGCGAGCGCCGCCGCCCGCGCAAGCGCGCGTGCCGGCGCGGCGGGCGATTCCGTCGCCGCCACACAGGGGTCCCACGGCGCGCCGAAGATGGGAGCCCCGCTGATCTGCCGCGGTGACGCGCTGGGAACGATCCACCTCGAGGGGCGGTCGGGCTCGCTCCCGTTCTCGCCGGAGGACCTCACGCTGCTCTCGGCCATCGCGCGGCAGGCCGCGTTGGCGATCGCCAACGCCCGTGCTGGGCAGTCGCTGCTCTCGCAGCAGCGGCTGGAGGCCGACCTGCAGTTGGCGCGTCGCATCCAGGAGGGCTTTCTGCCGCGGCAGCTGCCTCGCGTGCCGGGGCTCGAGTTCGACACGCACTACGCCGCGGCACAGCACGTCGGCGGTGACTTCTACGATGTGATCGAGCTGCGGCCCGCCCTGATCGGCATCCTGGTAGGCGACGTCTCGGGCAAAGGCGTGAGCGCAGCGCTGTTGATGGCCAAGCTGACCACGGCGATCCGCCTGCATGCGCAGACCAATCCGCAGCCCTCGGCGGTGCTCGATCACGCCAACAGCATTCTGATCGCGGCCGAACAGGACGCGATGTTCGCCACCGTGCTCTTCATCCTGCTCGACCTCGAGGCGCGGACCTTCAGTGTCGCCAATGCGGGTCACCAGCCGCCGATCGTCTGCAGTCATCGCTTCAGCGGGGTCTCGGAGCTCGATGACGCGATGGCGGTCGCGCTCGGCGTGGTGCCCGAAATGCACTATCCGCAGGAGATCTACCAGCTGGTGCCCGGTGACGTGGTCCTGCTCTACACCGATGGCATCAACGAGGCGCTCAATCGCGAGGGCAAGGACTACGGCATGATGCGCCTGCGCAAGGCCATCACGGGCGGTCGCGCCGAGCCCGCGGAGGTCGTCCGACGCGTCGTCGCCGACGTGCAGCGCTTCGTCCGTGGGGCCCCGCAGAGCGACGATCAGACGTTGGTGGCGTTTGGGCTCAAGGTGGGCGAGCGCTCCGCGCGCACGCTGGTGTCCGGGGCGGCGGCCTGGGACCCGCCCCGCAGCGATCAAGGACGGTCATGAGCGAAGCTCGCGCCAAGCCCCCGCGGGAGCGCCCGCACGAGCGCTGGAATCTGCGGCACCTCTATCCGAGCGCTGCCGCTTGGGAGCGCGCGCGGCGCCAGATCATCGCCGCGCTCCCCGGCCTTCGCGCTTGCCGCGGGACGCTGGCCCGCGGGCCCGCCGCCGTGCGTCGCTGCCTCGACCGCGCCTTCGATGCGCAGCGCGAGCTGGCGCGGCTGACCAGCTACGCCGAGCGCCGGCACGATCAGGACACGCGGGTGGCGCGCTACCAGGCGCTACGCGAGGTCGCCGAGAAACTGGGAGTGGAGCTGCTGGAGGCCTGCTCGTTCATCGAGCCCGAGCTCGCCGCACTGCCCGAG
The DNA here is from genome assembly GCA_016702545.1 of Pseudomonadota bacterium. Lineage (GTDB taxonomy): Bacteria > Myxococcota_A > Polyangia > JADJTL01. Next base: position 182,591 of record JADJDT010000043.1, read on the forward strand.
CGACGCCTGCGGGCCTTGTGCCAGGCGCCCGCGCTGGCGGATTACTCGCGCTTCCTCAGTGAGGTGCTGCGGCTGCGGCCCCACCTGCTCTCGGCGGCGGAGGAGGCATTGCTGGCCCGCACCTCGTTGCTGCGTGAGACGGGACACCAGGCCTACGCGACCTTCTGCGGCGCCGATCTCGTCTTTCCGGCGCTGCGCACGGCGGCGGGGCGCCGCCTGCCCCTCACCTCGGCGCTCTTTCCGCGTTACCGCGCGGCCGCCGATCGCGCCCTGCGTCGGACGGCCTTCTCGACCTACTTCGCGACCTTCGGGCGCTACCGGCACACCCTGGCCGCGCTGCTCAGCGCGCAGGTCAACGCCAACATCACCTTCGCGCGGGCGCGGCGCTACGACACGGCGCTGGCGGCCGCGCTGCATGATGACGAGTTGCCGGCCAGCGTGTATGCGCGGACGATCGCCGCGGCGCACGAGCACCTGCCGCTGCTCCAGCGCTATTTCGAGCTGCGCCGGCGGCGGCTCGGCGTCGCGCGCTTGCACTACCACGATCTCTACGCGCCGCTCGCGGCGCCGGCGCGGCTTCACTTCCCCTTCGCCCGCGCCCGCTCGACGCTGCAGGCGGCGCTGGCGCCCTTGGGCCCCGCGTACGGGGCCGCGCTCGCGCAGGCGCTGGGCCCGCGCAGCGGCTGGATCGATCTCTATCCGCAGCCGGGCAAGCAGAGCGGCGCCTACATGGACAGCAGCGCCTACGAGGTGCACCCCTACGTCCTCGGCAACTACCTCGAGGACGTCGACTCGCTGAGCATGCTGGCGCACGAGCTGGGGCATGCGTTGCATTCGTTCTTCTCCAACCGCGCTCAGCCCTATCCGAAGGCGGAGTACGCCACCTTCGTCGCCGAGGTCGCCTCGACACTCAACGAGGTGCTGCTGAGTGCCCACCTGCAGCGGGTGGCGCGCACGCCCGGGCAGCGGTTGTTTCTGCTCGGTGAGGAGTTGGAGGGGTTCCGCACCACCTTCTTTCGTCAGGCGCTCTTCGCCGAGTTCGAGCTCGCGATCTACCAGCGAGCCGAGGCCGGGGAGGCGCTGACGGCCGAGCTGCTGTCGGCGGTCTACCTGCGCTTGCTGCGCCAGTATCACGGCCATGATCGTGGGGTGGTCGAGGTCGACGAACGCTACGCCGTCGAGTGGGCCTGCATTCCGCACTTCTATTACGACTTCTACGTGTTCCAGTATGCGACGGGGTGGACGGCGGCGATCGCGCTGGCCGAGGCCATCGCCCGTGAAGGCGTCACGGCGAGCCAGCGCTACGCCGAGGCGGTGCTCGCCACCGGGGGCTCGGCGGCGCCGCTGGAGCTGCTGGCGCGCGCCGGCGTCGATCTGACCACGCCCCAGCCGTACCGGCTGGCGATGGCCGCCTTTGCCCGCGCCGTCGCCCGCGCCGAGGAGCTGGCGGCATAATCGCTCCTTGAGGGTCGTCGCGCTCTCGATTAGCCTGGCGTGCACGGCTTGCGCTGCGCCCGTGGCGGAACTGGCAGACGCGCCAGACTTAGGATCTGGTGCCCTAGTGGCATGGGGGTTCGAGTCCCTCCGGGCGCACCCGAGAGGCAGGTTGCAATGTCGCGCTTACGCCTGGGTGAGATCCTGATACAGGCCGGGGTGCTCGATCGAGCGGGGCTCGATCGAGCGCTGCAAGAGCAGCGCCGTTGGGGCCGTGGTCAGCTGGGTCAGTACCTGGTGCAGCTCGGCCTGGTTTCCGAGGAGATGATCGTTCGCGCGCTCAGCATGCAGTGCAACATCCCCGCGGTGGCGCTCGACCCCGAGCGCGTCGATCTGAACGCGGTGCGCTTCATCCCCGATGACATCTGCCAGCGCCACCGGTTGGTCTGCATCAAGGTCGACCGCGAGCGCCGCTTCCTCGATGTGGCGATGTGCGATCCCGCCAGCCTCGATGCCGTGGACGAGGTGCGGGTCGCCACGCGCTACAACGTGCGGCCCTACTTCGCGATGCCGAGCGCCATCGAGCGCACGCTGGGCCGAGCCTACGACGCCGCGATGCCGCTGAGGACGCTTCCGGCGGGCGCGGGCGCCTCGGCCGCCGAGCGCGCGGGTGGGCCGGCAGCGCCGCTCGTGGTCGGTCGCCACGAGATCAGCTTCGACGAGGTCAGTCTGGCCGAGGTCGGAGCGCTCGAGCTGGAGAGCGCGATGGAGGCGCCGCGTTCGCCCGGGTCGCCGCTCAGGATCGGGGCGAGCCCCAGTGGTGGCGCCCCGCCGCTCGGGGGAAGGCCAGCGATCGCTGCCGCGCCGCCGGTGGCCGCGGGGCGCGCGACCCGCAGCGAGCAGCCCGCCGACGGGGCGTGGTCCAGCGAGGACGCGAGCGCTGCCCTGGCGCGCGACGATCGCGGCGCACAGCTGGCCCAGCTCGAGCGCCAGCTCCGCGCCCAGGGCGATCGCTTCAGCATGCTGCTGCAGATGCTGCGCGCCAAGGGCATGCTTAGCGGCGAGGACCTCTCGCGGCTGGGGGGAGCTGAGCGCGGTCGGGGGTGCTCGCCGCGGCGGGGGCCGGGCTGCCGGAGGCGGTCCTGGGACGGGCTGAGCGCCGGCAGGATCGGCCGTTCGAGACCGCCCGTTCCAGGGCGCAGCGCCAGCACCCGGGTCGTGATCTCGCGCACGCCGACATCGCGTCGCGCGGCCGCCGGTAGCGCGAGCAGGGCCAGCAGGCGCCCGACGCTCGACAGACCGAAGGCCGCGCGATAGCCGAGCCAGCCGCCGCCGAGCTGGCGGAAGATCAGGCCCCCCAGCGCGGAGCCGCAGGCCAACGCGGTGGCGCTCGCCGCGTTGAAATAGGTCAGCACGCCGAGCCGCGCGTGGTGCGGGATCGTCTCGAAGAAGAGCAGGAAGGTGGCGAGCTCGTAGCAGGCCCACAGGGTCCCCGCCAGCACCTGCAGCAGCACCAGATACGAGAAGTGGGCGCTGAGGGTCCAGAGCAGGGGCAAGGGGGCGATGCCGAGGGCGCCGATGCGCAGCAGCTGCCAGGCGGTGAGCCGCCGCGCGCGCTGGCCGATCAGCCGCAGGGCCACGATGCGCGCCAGATAGGCGGCGGCGGTGAGCGCGGCGAACTGGGCGTAGGACAGGCGCAGGTGGCCGAGCATGTAGGGCGTGAAGAAGGGCACGGCGAGGTGGATCGCCACCTGGGCCAGGACCATGAACGACAGCAGCCGGCCGCCGTGGCCGCCAAAGGCGTCCGCTAGGCCGCTGGCGCCCGGTTGCCGCTGGAGCGCGGCGGCGAGCGGCTGCGCTTCGGGCTGGGCCTGGAGCAGGCGGGCCGAGATCAGGCGGGCGATCGCCGCCAGGCCGAAGGTCGCGGCGAAGACCGTCGGTGCGCCGCCCGGGCGGTGACTGAGCTGCAGCGCGGTTCCGGCGCCGAGCAAGCCGCCGAGGACGGCGAGCTGGGCCAGCAGGCTGCGCCGGGCGAAGTAGGCCGTGCGGATCGGCGCGGGCACCAGCGTCTCGATCCAGGCGTTCCACGCCGGCCCGGCGGCGAGCGCGGCGCCCCAATAGAGACAGGCCGCCGCAAAGAGCAGCGAGATTCGCAGCTGCCCCGCCAGGGCGCCGGCGATCAGGGGCAGCAAGCTGAGCACCTGCAGCAACGCGCAGAATACGGTCCAGCGCCGAAAGGAGCCCAGGCGCGCGACCGCCCAGGGCGAGACGAGCTGCAGCGCTGCACCGGCGAGCATGGGCAGCGAGGCGATCATCCCGGCCGTCAGCTCTCCGGCGCCGAGCGCCAGGGCGAAGGCCGCGAAGTAGGCCTCGCCGGAGCCGGTCATCACCGCGGCGACCATCCCCTCGGCTGTGCTCAAGCGCAAGGTGCGTCGCACCGACTGGTTGTCATGGCCCATGCGGGAACGCTCCGCCCCGCACTCTACCATCAGCGGCACTGGGCGGGTCGCGCGCTGCGCGCCGGGCGCTGCGCGTTGACTTCGACCTGCACCATGGTAAAACGCGCGCGGTTGCGCCCCTGCGGCGCCCCCGCGCTTTGGCGCGGTGCGCGTAGCCCTAGAGGCTCGGGGCGGGAGCCGAGCGGCAAGGATGGGTCGACGATGGCGGAGAGCGTGCTCGAGTACCGGGCGTCGATGGAGCGGCTCGGCGACGTGCAGCGCCGGCTGGCGGTGGAGATCCCCTGGGCACAGGTCAAGGGTCGACTCGACGAGGCCTACGGCGAGCTCGGTCGCGGGGTGGAGCTCAAGGGTTTCCGTCGCGGCAAGGTCCCGCGGCAGCTGCTCGAGCGCCTGTTTGGTCCCCAGGTGAGCGGGGACGTGGCGCAGGGCCTCGTGCGGGACAGCATCGCCAAGGCCCTCGGGGAGCACGAAATCGACCCCGTGGCGCCGCCCGCGGTCGAAGAAGGGGCGATCAGCGAGGGTCAGGACTTCCGCTACTCCGCGCTGCTCGAGGTCCTGCCGGAGGTCGAGCTGAAGGACTACTTCGACGTCGAGCTCGAGCGCCGTCCAGCGCAGGTCAGTGACGAGCAGGTCGAGCAGGCCCTGCGTGGTAAGCAGCAAGAGCTGACCGAGTACGTGCCGGTGGAGGGCCGCACGACCGCTGCCGGTGACGTGCTGCTGGTCGACCTGCTCGGCCGGCTGGGCGACCGGCCCTACACGCGCGACGGGGTGTTGGTCGAGCTGGGCGACGTGCCACGCGAGCCGCTGCCTGGTCTGGCGGCGGCCCTGACCGGGATCGCGCCGGAGACGAAGGAGCTCAACGTCGAGCTGGAACTCAGTGTCGCGCCGGAACTCAGTGTCGAGCAGGGTGGCGAGCTCGGCGCAGCGCAGGCGGCCGGCGCGGACGCCGCGGCGCCGGGCAAGGCGCGGCTGCTGGTCACGGTCAACGACGTCAAGCGCAAGGTGGTGCCCGAACTCGACGACGAGATGGCTCGCGACACGGGCGAGGCCGAGACGCTGGTCGAGCTGCGCGAGAAGCTGCGCCAGCAGTTGACCGTGGCCGACGAACGACGGGCGCTCGACGAGTGCAAGGAGCTGCTGGTCAAGAAGCTGCTCGAACGCCACGAGGTGCCGTTGGCGCCCGCGCTGGTGGACCGGCAGATCGAGCAGCTGGCCGCCTTCCAACGCATGCTGCTGGGCGAGGCGAGCACCGAGGACGAGGCGGTGCGCGAGCGCTTGCGCAGCAGCGCCGAGCAGAGCGTGCGCTCCTTCCTGGTGATCGAGGCGATCGCCAAGCGGGAGGCGGTGACGGTCCTCGATGAGGACATCGAGCGGCACCTGCAGCGCTTCGCGGACGAGCGCGGTCATCACATCAGTCGGGTACGCAGCGAATACGAGAAAGAGGACCGGATGGAGCAGCTCCGGCGCACGCTGCGACACGAGAAGACGATGGAGCTGTTGCTCGCGCGGAGCAAAGTGTCGGTGGTCGAGCAGGTGGCCCCGCCGGCGGCTCCCGGGGGGGGGGGGGGGGGGGGGGGGGGGGGGGGGGGGCGGGGAAAGCCCCTGGTCGTATCAGCCCAAGACGAGCGCGGGACGCGCTTGTTTCGGGGCTAGCGGCGCGCGGCGGCAGCGCAGCAGGAGCAGAACCGATGCGTCAGAGCGAGACCAACATCGTGATCCCGACGGTCATCGAGCAGACCCACCGCGGTGAGCGCGGGTGGGACATCTACTCCCGCTTGCTCAAGGACCGCATCGTCTTTCTTGGCGGGCCGGTCAACGACGACGTCGCCAACACCGTGATCGCGCAGCTGCTCTTCCTCGAGTCCGAGGACCCCGACCGCGACATCATGCTCTACATCAACTCGCCCGGCGGCGTCGTCACCTCGGGGCTGGCGATCTACGACACGATCCAGTACGTGAAGTCGGACGTGGCGACGATTTGCATGGGACAGGCGGCGTCGATGGGGGCGCTGCTGCTGGCGGCCGGCGCGGCGGGAAAGCGCTACGCCTTGCCGCACGCGCGCATCATGGTCCACCAGCCGCTGGGCGGCTTTTCCGGGCAGGCCTCGGACATCGACATCCAGGCGCGGGAGATCCTGCGCACGCGCGAACGGCTCAACAAGATCTTGGCCAAGCACACCGGCAAGGATCTCGATACGGTGAGCAAAGACACCGATCGCGACTACTACCTGACTGCGGTAGAGGCCAAGGAGTACAACCTGATCGACGCGATCCTCGAGCGCACCGCCGAGCGCAGGCCGGCGACCGAGCTGAAGCGCGAGAAGTGAGCGCGCGGCGCCGGTGGGGTGGCCCGCGGCTGGCCCACTCCGCGCCGATGACATATCCTCGGCGAGGGCTGGCGGTCCTCGATCGAGGCAGGTCGGGTTGAGCCAGGTCGGGTTGAGCCAGGTCGGGCGCAGCGTCCAGTCCGGTCGGGTGCGCACGGGGGGAGTAGGGCCTTGGATCGACGGCGAGACGACAACCATGGCAATCTGAGCTGTTCCTTCTGCGGCAAGAGCCAGAAGGAAGTGAAGAAGCTGATTGCCGGGCCGACCGTCTACATCTGCGACGAGTGCATCGGGCTCTGCAACGACATCATCGCCGAGGAGCTGGAGAAGGAGGACCGGGGTGGGCACGGCGCGGGCCGCATCCCCAAGCCGGTCGAGATCAAGGGCGTGCTCGACGAATACGTCGTGGGCCAGGACCGCGCCAAGAAGACGCTCGCCGTCGCGGTGCACAATCACTACAAGCGCATCGACGCCCGGCTGGGCAACGACGACGTCGAGCTGCAGAAGTCGAACATCCTGCTGATCGGTCCGACGGGTTGCGGCAAGACCCTGCTCTGCCAGACGCTCGCGCGGGTGCTCAAGGTGCCCTTCGCGATGGCCGATGCCACCAGCCTGACGGAGGCGGGCTACGTCGGCGAGGACGTCGAGAACATCATCGTCAACCTGCTGCAGAACGCCGATCACGACATCGAGCGCGCGCAGCGCGGCATCGTCTACATCGACGAGATCGACAAGATCGCCCGCAAGGCGGAGAACCCCTCGATCACGCGCGACGTCTCTGGTGAGGGCGTGCAGCAGGCGCTGCTGAAGATCATCGAGGGGACGATCGCCTCGGTGCCGCCCAAGGGCGGCCGCAAGCATCCGCAGCAGGAGTTCCTGCAGATCGACACCACGCACATCCTCTTCATCTGCGGCGGCGCCTTCAACGGGCTGGAGGACATCATCGAGACCCGCGTCGGCAAGCGACAGATGGGTTTCGGCGCCGACGTCAAGAGCCGGCAGCGCAAGGGCGTGTGGGAGTACCTGCGCCAGGTGCAGCCGGAGGATCTGCTCAAGTTCGGCATGATTCCGGAGTTCGTTGGTCGGTTGCCGGTCGTCGCGCCGCTGCAAGAGCTCGATCACGAGGCGCTGGTGGACATCCTGACGCGGCCGCGTAACGCGCTGGTCAAGCAGTACGACAAGCTGTTCGAGATGGACGGCGTGAAGCTGAAGTTCACCAAGGGGGCGCTGCGAGCGGTGGCCCGCGAGGCGCAGAAGCTCAACAGCGGAGCCCGTGGTCTGCGCGCCGTGCTCGAGCACGCGATGCTCGACATCATGTTCGACATCCCCTCGCAGGACAACATCCGGGAAGTCCTGATCAACGAGGACGTGATCGAGAAGGGCGCGCAGCCGATCCTGGTCTATGCCAAGGACGCCGCCGGCGCCGAACGCTGACGGTCGCACGCCCGCCGCGGATCAGCCGGGCAGCGCGGGGCGCGCGGTCCCGTTCTGCACTCGGCTACGAGCCCTTCGCCACCCCATGGTGCCTGCCGTTTTCGAGCCTGCCGGGGGGGCGGGCGGGGCGCGCCGAAAACGAGGGGCGCTAGCGCAAACCGTTTGCTTTCGGGCCAGGCCACGGCGAGCGTGGGGTGAAGTCGCACTCCCGCGACGAGGGCCGAAAGCCCCCTGAGTGATAGCTAGCCCCAGAACGAGCGCGGGACGCGCTTGTTCTGGGGCTAGCATGCGCGCCGCGGAGGGATCATGTCCGAGAACCACGACTCACGCACGGTGCCGCTGCTGCCGCTGCGCGACATCATCGTCTTTCCGCACATGGTCGTGCCGCTCTTCGTCGGTCGGGAGCGGTCGATCAACGCGCTCGAGCGCGCGGCGGCGGCCGAGAAGGAAGTGCTGCTCGCGGCGCAGCGTGATGCGCGCGTCAACGATCCCGGGCCCGGCGACGTGTTCGCCGTCGGCACGCTGGGTACGATCGTGCAGCTGCTGCGCCTGCCGGACGGCACGGTCAAGGTGCTGGTCGAGGGCCGCCAACGGGTAAGGGTGGTGGAGCTCGTGGCAGAGGAGGGCTTCGTGGCCGCGCAGGTCGCGCCCTTCCACGAGGAGCCGGCGAGCGGCGTCGAGGTCGAGGCGATGGTGCGCTCGCTGCGCGCGACCTTCGAGACCTACGTCAAGCTGAACAAGCGCATTCCACCCGAGATCCTGGTCTCCCTGCAGACGGTGGAGGATGCCGGGCGCCTGGCCGATACGGTGGCGGCGCACCTCACGCTCAAGCTCGAGCAGAAGCAAGAGCTGCTGGAGATGCCGTCCGTCGCGCAGCGGATGCAGAAGCTCTTCGAGCTGATGCAGGCCGAGATCGAAATCCTGCAGATGGAGCGGCGCATCCGCTCGCGCGTCAAGCGCCAGATGGAGCGCAATCAGAAAGAGTACTACCTCAACGAGCAGATGAGCGCGATCCAGAAGGAGCTCGGCGAGCCGGACGAGTTCAAGAGTGAGATCCAGGAAATCGAGGAGGCGCTGCGCGACAAGCCGATGTCCGCAGAGGCGCAGGATCGCGTGCGCAAGGAGGTGCGCAAGCTGAAGATGATGGCGCCGATGTCAGCCGAGGCGACCGTCGTGCGCAACTACATCGACTGGATCCTGGCGCTGCCGTGGGGCCAGAAGACGGCCGAACAGCTCGATATCGAGCGGGCAGAGCGCACCCTCGACGAGGACCACTACGGCATGCGCAAGGTCAAGGAGCGCATCCTCGAGCACCTGGCAGTGCAGTCGCTGGTCAAGCAGCTCAAGGGCCCGATCCTCTGCTTCGTCGGCCCGCCGGGCGTCGGCAAGACCTCCCTCGGCCGCAGCATCGCGCGGGCGACGGGCCGTAACTTCGTCCGGCTCTCGCTCGGCGGGGTGCGTGACGAGGCGGAGATTCGCGGCCACCGGCGCACGTACATCGGCGCGCTGCCCGGGCGCATCATCCAGAATCTGCGCAAGGCCGCCAGCAACAATCCGGTCTTCCTGCTCGATGAGGTCGACAAGATGTCGGTCGACTTCCGCGGCGACCCGGCGGCGGCCCTGCTCGAGGTGCTCGATCCCGAGCAGAACAACACCTTCGTGGACCACTATCTCGACCTGGACTACGATCTCTCGGACGTGATGTTCGTCACGACCGCGAACAGCCTGCACGGCATTCCGGTCCCGCTGCAGGATCGGATGGAGATCATCGAGCTGCCCGGCTACACCGACCATGAGAAGCTACAGATCGCGCGGCGCTACCTGATTCCGAAGCAACGGGTGGCCAACGGCCTCGAGGACTGCGCGGTGCAGATCAGCGACGAGGCGATCACGACGCTGACGCAGGGCTACACCAAGGAGGCCGGCGTGCGCAGCCTCGAGCGCGAGATCGCCGCGGTTTGCCGCAAGCTGGCGCGCAAGAAGGTGCGCGCGCCGCAGCGGCATGGCTTCCGCGTCACCGCCGACCGCGTCGAGGCGCTGCTCGGCGCGCCGCGCTTCGCCGAGCCGCTCAAGCAAACGGTGGACGACATCGGCATCGCCAACGGCTTGGCCGTCACGCCCTACGGCGGTGATCTCCTGGTGACCGAGGTCACCGTGATGCCAGGCAAGGGCAAGCTCGCGCTGACGGGCAAGCTCGGCGACGTGATGCAGGAGTCGGCGCAAGCGGCGTTGAGCTATGTGCGGAGCCGAGCCGTGAGCCTCGGCCTGGAGCCGGACTTCTACCAGCGCGTCGATGTCCACGTGCACTGCCCCGAGGGCGCGATCCCCAAGGACGGGCCCTCGGCCGGCATCACGATGGCGACGGCGCTGGTCTCGGCGCTGCTGCGCCTGCCGGTGCGTCGCGACGTGGCGATGACCGGCGAGATCACGCTGCGGGGCCGCGTGCTGGCGATTGGCGGGCTGAAGGAGAAGCTGCTGGCGGCGCAGCGCTCGGGGATTGCGCTGGTGCTGATCCCCGAGGAGAACCGCAAGGACTTGAAGGAGATCCAGGCCCAGGAGCTGGGCGGACTGAAGGTCAAGCCGCTGGCGCAGATGGATGCCGTGCTGCGCCTGGCGCTGCGCCTCAAGGACCCCAAGGCCTTCTTGCCCAACCCCTCCGAGGTCGCCGACTGGCGCCTAGCGCAGCAATCCCCCTCCAGCCAAGCGCACTGAAGCCAGCGCACCGAAGCGAACCCACAGCAGCCAACAGTCGATCGCGATCGCTCGGGCGACCGCTGTTCACTGGAAGCCGATCCAGCGCCCACCCTGGTAGACCAGCAACGCGCCCAGGTAGGCCAATGCGGTCAGATAGCCCATCATCAGCAGGGCCCAGCGCCAGGACCCCGACTCCTGCCGCACGACGGCCAGCGTCGACAGGCACTGCATCGCGAACATGAAGAAGACGATCAGGGACAGCCCTGTCAGCGGCGTGAAGACCAAGCTGCCGTCCGGGCGGTGCTCACGCCGCAGTGCGGCGCGCAGCGAGCCGCTCTCGGCGTCGGGGTGGCCGACGCCGTAGACCAGCCCCATCGTCGCGACGAAGACCTCGCGCGCCGCCAGCGAGCCGATCAGGCCGATGCCGATCTTCCAGTCGAAGCCGAGCGGCGCCAGCACCGGTTCGATGAAACGACCCAGGCGCCCGGCGTAGCTCTGCCGCAGGCGATCGCTCTCCGCAGGCGGCGCGGTCGGTGCCGAACGCAGCGTTGCGGGCGCGGCTGCCGTGGTCGTGGAAGGTGGCGCCGGGGCCTCGGGCGCCGGTCGCGGCAGCGTCAGCAGCACCCACAGCACCACGCTGGCGGCCACGATCACTGCACCGCGGTGCGCAGAAAGATCCGCGACTTGTGCAAGAGCACGAGCGCCACGGTGCGGGCCGACGGCCAGCGATAGGGCGGGAGCTCGATCAAGAGTGGGGCGCGGGCACCCTTGCGCAGCACGCGGCCGAAGACGGCGGCGGCGCCCATCGCCAGCACCAGCGACAGTAAGTAGATCGCCAGCATCATCAGCATGCCGAGGCCGATCGGGCCGAGCACGCGCTGCTCGGCCGGGAAGAGCGTGCCGATCAGCAGGGTGTAGACCGGCAGCCGCGCGGAGCAGCTGATCAGCGGGATGACCATCATCGTCAGCAACCGGTCGCGCGGGCTCTCGAGCGTGCGCGTGGCCATCACCGCGGGAATGGCGCAGGCGAAGCCGGAGACGAGCGGTACCACGGCCTTGCCTTGCAGGCCGATCGCGCGCATCAGGCGGTCCATCATGAAGGCGGCGCGCGAATGTGTAGCCCCGAGCCCTCGAGCAGCGTCAGGAAGAAGAAAAGGATCACGATCTGCGGCAGGAAGGTGATCACCGAGCCGGCGCCCCGGATCACGCCGTTGGCCAGCAGGTCGGCGAGCAGGCTGCCTGGCCACCAGGTCTGCAGCTGGTCGGCCGTGGCGCCGACCGCGTGATCGATTAGATCCATCAGCGCGGCGGCCCAGTCGAAGATCGCCGTGAAGACCAGCCCGAGCACGAGCAGGAAGACCGCCATGCCGGCGACGGGTGCGTGAGCACGGCATCGACGCGCCGGGTCAAGGGCCGCCGGCGCGCGGGCCGCTGCTCGACGAAGCAGGCCCGGTGGGCGTCGAGGCAGCCGTAGCGCGCCCTGGCCACCTCGAGATCGAGGATCGTGGCCCGCTGCACGCAGCGCCTGCTGGCCTTGCAGCGTGGCGTGGCGGGTCGCCGCGCTGATGCCCGTCAGGTCGTCGTGATCGCGGAGGCTGAGCAGCAGCCACAGCGCGTAGGCACGGTGGCTGGCGGCGTGCGGCAGGTGGGCGCTGGCGTCGAGGGTGGGCTCGATCGTGTTGAGGGCCTCGGTTATCGGTGGCGAGGGTTGCCAGCATCAGCGGGCCGTGGCTGTTTTTGTGTCGCGATCGTGCCGCAGCAGCAGCTGGGTCAAGGCGTCGCGCAGCGGGTCGAGCCCGCTGGCCGAGCGGGTGCAGACCGCAACGAAGGGCGCGTCGAGGTGCGCGGCGAGCGCGGTCGGTGTCGACGGTCTGGCCGAGCGTTGCGGCCTCGTCGATCATGTTGACCACCCCGAGCACGGGCAGGCCGAGCTCCTGCACCTGCAGCAACAAGTAGAGGCTGCGCTCGAGCGCCGTGGCAGCCAGCACGACGATCACGGCGTCGGGGGCGCCGCGGGTTATCCCGCCCCAGCATGTCGTCGAGCGCCAGTTGCTCCTCGTGGCTGCGGGCATTGAGACTATAGGTCCCGGGCAGGTCGATCAGCTCGGCGCGGCCCTGCGCCCCGAGGTGCAGCGACCGGTCAGCCGTTCGACGGTGATGCCCGGTAATTGCCGACCCGGGCGGAAGCGCCGGTGAGGGCATTGAACAACGTCGTCTTGCCGGTGTTGGGGTTGCCCGCGATCACGACGCGCCACGGCTGCAGCGATGGGTCGCGTGCTGGCCGGTCGGCTGCGCTGGCGTTGGCGCAGGCTCAGCGCGGGTGGCGGGGCCGACGTCCCCCGGCCCGGGGCATGGTGATCGGGCGGGCCGCTCGCGCCCGGTGGGGTGGACGGCGACCTGGTGCGCGTCGGAGCAGGGCTCGACGGTGATCGAGCGCGCCTCGGCGCGGCGCAGGGAGAGGTTGTAGCCGCGGACGTGAACCTCGAGCGGGTCACCGAGCGGCGCGCGGCGAACCGCCGGATCCGGCTCCGGGGGTTAGCCCGAGCTCGAGCAGGCGCTGGCGAAGCCTCGCTCCCGTCCACGGCCGTGATGACCCCGGGCGTGCCGCGCTCCAACTCGGCCAGGGAGCGGCGCGGCGAGGCACGCCACAGGTGCCCAGCGTCGGGCCCGAACCCAACCAGGGTGGTTCGCACGAGAGCCGAGCGAGGGTAGGTGCGGGGCGATTCGCGCATCGAGGGGGCCGGTGCTACCGACAGCGGCTGTCGTGGCAGGTGGCTTCGTAGCGCTCTCCGGTGTCTCGCGCAAGCCCGGCCGCAGATCGAGCCACGGCGGCAGCGAGGCGCGGCCGCGTCCGCTGGTGGGTGGTGGCGTCTGCGCTGGGCGGCGCGCGCCTGGCGCAAGCCGTTCGCTTTCGGCGGCGGGCGGCAGGCAGCGTGGAGTGAGGGCGCGGGGATTCACGCCCCGCGACGGGGGAGGCCGCAGGGGGGGGACACAAAGCCCGAAAGGACGAGGGGCGGGGGAGCGCGAGCTCTGAGCCGGAGGGGTGTCCAACGTGCGGCGTCAGAGGGGGCGCGCAGCGTGGCCAGGGCGGGCAGGCGGGAGTGGCCGGGAGGATGGCCGAGGTGGCGAGCGCGGCGGTTGGCCAGGCGGCGGTGGTCCCGCCGCGGCGAGGCGGCTGGCGGCCGGCGATGCGTTCCTCGGGGCGATGTTCGCCCGCTGGCAGGACGTCCCCACGGCCGCGGTGCCCTCGTGGCAGGGCTTCTTCGAGGGCGTGGCCTTTGCCGGCGGTGCCGCGGGCGGGCTGGGCAGCCAGGCGCTGGTGCACGCGGTGCGGGCGCAGTCGGCGGTCGATAACCTGATCGCGGCGTATCGGCGCAAGGGCCACCGCATCGCCCGCACCGATCCTGGAGCGAGGGGCCACCGGCGGCGCTGCCGGCCACGCTGACGCTCGAGCATTGGGGCCTCGTGGCCGACGATCTCGAGCGGACGTTCGAGGTGACGCTGGGCGGACAGGCGACGCGGCGGCTGCCGCTGCGCGATCGTGGCCTGGCTCAGCAGAGCTACTGCGGAGCGATCGGCGTCGAGTACCTGCACATCGAGCAGCGGGAGCCGCGCGAGTGGGTGGGGGCGGCGGTCGAGTCGGCACACCAGCGCGGTCGCCTGCCGCCGGAGCGGCGGCGCGAGATCCTGCAGGCGCTGACCGATGCAGAGCTCTTCGAGAAGTTCACGCACAGCCGCTATCCCGGGCAGAAGCGCTTCTCGCTGGAGGGCGGTGAGACGCTGATTCCGGCGCTGCAGGCCGTGGTCGAGCTGGGCCCGACGCTCGGGGTGCACGAGGTCGTGCTCGGCATGCGCACCGCGGGCGATTGAACGTCTTGGCCAACGTCGTCGGCATGTCCTACGAGATGATCTTCTCCGAGTTCGAGGGGAACTTCCTGCCGGAGTCGTTCCAGGGCGACGGCGACGTCAAGTACCACAAGGGCTACAGCGCCGATTGGGTCACGCGCAGCGGCGCAAGCCTGCATTCTGAGCCTGACGGCCAATCCGGAGCCATCTCGAGGCGGTCGATCCGGTGGTCCAGGGGCGGGTGCGGGCCAAGCAACGGCGGCGCGGCGACACCGAGCTGCGGACGAGCGTGCCGCCGTTTGCTGCTGCACGGCGATGCCGCCTTCGCCGGACAAGGCGTCGTCGCGGAGACGCTCAACCTCTCGCGGCTGCCGGGCTATCGCACCGGCGGGACGCTGCACGTGGTGATCAACAACCAGATCGGCTTCACCACGACGCCGGAGGAGGGGCGCCTCCGACCACGCAGGCGACGGACGTGGCGAAGATCGTCGAGGCGCCGATCTTTCACGTCAACGGCGATGACCCCGAGGGGATGGTCGCGGCGATCGAGCTCGCCCTGCGCTTCCGGCAGGAGTTTCACGCCGACGTGGTGGTGGACATGCTGGGCTATCGCCGCCATGGGCACAACGAGGCGGACGACCCCGCGCTGACCCAAGCCGCCGCTCTACGCCCGCCTGCGCGAGCGCCCCTCGGTGCGCGAGCTGTACCTGCGTCGTTTGGTCGATGAGGGCGTGTTGACGCTGGCGACGCCGAGGCCCACGCCAGCGAGTTTCGCCAGCGACCTCGAACAGGCGCACGAGTCCGCCCGCGCCGCAGCGTGCAGGTGCAGGTCCAGGCCTTCCAGGGGCCGTGGCAGGGCTCGACGCGCCCTTCGGCTTCGAGCCGGTGGTGACCGGCGTGCCCGCCGAGCCGCTGCGGGCGGTGGCGGAGGTGCTCTGTCGCGTGCCCGCGGCTTTTCAGCTCAACCCAAGGTGGCGCGCCAGTTGCCGCTGCGCCTGCAGGCCAGCGCCGGCGACGGCGCGATCGACTGGAGCTTCGCCGAGCTGCTGGCCTTTTCGGCACGCTGCTGCGCGAGGGCACACCCGTGCGGTTGAGCGGGCAGGACAGCGCGCGGCACCTTCTCGCAGCGGCACGCGGTCTGGCAGGACATGGGCAGCCCCCTGTCCTGTGCCGCTCAATCAGCTCCACCCGCAGCAGGCCCGCTACTGCGTCTACAACAGCACGCCGGCCGAGGCGGCCGTGCTCGGCTTCGAGTACGGCTAAGCGCGGAGCGAACCGGCATGCTGATCCTCCGGGAGGCGCAGTTCGGCGACTCCGCCTCAACGGCGCTCAGGTCATCGTCGATCAATTCATCCTGGCGCCGGAGTCGAAGTGGCAGGCGCGGCTGCGGCATCGTGCTGTTGCCGCCGCACGGTTACGAGGGCCAGGGGCCGAGCACTCCAACGCCTATCCCGAGCGTTTCTCCGTGGCTGTGCGCAGCACAACGTGCAGGTCTGGCGTGTCTTCGACGCCGGCGCAATACTCCACCCTCTTGCGTCGCCAGGTGCG
>JADJDT010000044.1 GCA_016702545.1 Pseudomonadota bacterium
TCGTGGCCTATTTGCCGGTGCCGCTGGACAAGCGCTCGGCGATCAAGCGGGAGTGACCTGCGGTGGCTTTCTGCGACTCAAGCGGCGCCCCCTAGAGACGGCTTTTTCGTCGGCGGCCGGCTGCTCTTTCGGCACCTCTTCGGCGACGTCTGAAGGCGTCTTCTCGCCCGCCGGGTCCCCGCTCTAGGCGGCGAGGGGATTGACCCAGCGCAGGCCAGCGAAACGGGAGAAATCCGAATCTTTGGAATGGACCTCTCCTGAAGCTCCATGGCCAGTGCCGCGAGTTGGGCGTCGGTCGCGAGACTCGCAGCGGCGCCCACCTGGCGGAGCAGCAAAAACGCCAACTCGAGGTGGCGCGGTCCAGGGGTCACGTAGCGCACCTGCGGCTGCTGAAGCCACCCCTCCACGCGCCTTGTGGCCTCATCGACGGACATCGCGCTGGCGAATATCCGCGGATTCGTGGCAATGCGCAGGAAGCCGAAGATCGCGGGCGACGCCAGGCCGACGAGACCTGTTCCGTTGACGAGTTGCTCCCACCACCGGCGGGCGCGGGGATGCTCCGCGAAGCCATCGATGGTGGCGTACAAGGGCATGTTCACGTCGACGATGATCAACGCTGGCCTCCGCCCCGCTGCACGGCGAGGTGGTCGTCATCGAGCTGGTCGGCCAGGCGGTTGAAGCCCACCGGATCGAATCCCGGACGCAGAGCGCTGCGATGCGGGACCACCGTGTAGGCGTTGACGGTAGGGCGTGGTCTTGGCGAAAGGCCGAGCCGCAGCGCGTCGTTGATGACTTGCCGCATGGTCGCGCGACGCCGATGCCTCCTCGTCGACCATCCGCGCCACGTCAGGGTCGGGCGTCAATGTGGTTCTCATTGAGACATCCTGATGCTAGCGATCGACCCGTCAACGTGCCCTGCGTGGCCGCGTGGCCCGCCCACGGTGCCTGGCCCGCCCGCCGACGGAGCCTGGCACCGGCCTTGGGGCCCACGGAGCCTGGCACCGGCCTTGGGGAGCACCGGCCTTGGGCAGGAGGCGTGGCGGTGCCGCGCCTCCGGGCCCGCAGCCAAGGTCATGTATCGGCCGACGGGCCCACCGTGGCGGGTGGGCGGACGCCGAGGATGTGGCAGATGGCGAAGGTCAGGTCGGCGCGGTTGAGCGTGTAGAAGTGGAACTGCTTCACGCCGCCGGCGCGTGCAGCGCGCGGCACTGCTCGGCGGCGACGCAGGCGGCGACCAGGCGGCGCGTCTCCGGGTCGTCATCGAGCCCGGCGAAGAGGTCGGCGACCCAGCGCGGAACTGCTGGTGCCGCAGCGCGCTGGCGAAGCGCGCCATCTGGGGGCGAAGTGGGTGACGGGGAGAATCCCGGGATCACGGGGCCGTGATCCCCGCCGCCAGGGCGCGGTCGAGGAAGCGGGAAGTAGCGCTCGACGTCGAAGAAGAACTGCGTGATGGCCTGGGTCGCGCCGGCGTCAAGCTTCCGTCTTGAGGGCGTGAGGTCGGCCTCGGCGCTGCTCGCCTCGGGATGCCCTTCGGGGGTAGGCGGCGACGCTGATCTCGAGAAGTCCGCCACGCGACGCAGGCCGGCGACAAAAGCTCGGCGGCGTAGGCGAAGCCCTGCGGGTGCGGTTCGTAGCCGGCGCTGCCGCGGGCGGATCGCCGCGCAGGGCGACGATGTGGCGCACGCCGACCTCCCAGTAGTGCCGGGCGATCGCGTCGATCTCGGCGCGTGGCGCCGACGCAGGTGAGGTGCGCGGCCGGCTCCAGCGCGGTCTCGCGCCGCAGCCGCGCGACGGTGGCGTGTGCGCTCGCGGGTCGAGCCGCCCGCACCGTAGGTCACCGAGACGTAGGCCGGGCGTAGCACGGCCCAGGCGCTAGATCGCGGCCCACAGCTTCTAAGTTCGGCCTGGTCGTCCTTGGGCGGGAAGAACTCGCGGAGACGGTGACGTCGCGCGGCAGCGGCGAGGCCACCGGCATCAGCACGGCGGCGGCCTGGAACTGCGGGGGTCGCGTCGGCTGAGCGGGAGGATGGGCGCGTCACCTGAATTCGCTCCTGGTCGCGCTCGCGCGGACGCACAACTGCCGCAGCACCGTGTGGAGGATGCCGCCGTAGCGGTAGTAGTCGATCTCCCGGATCGGCGTCGATGCGGCAGAGGGTCTCCGAAGCCGTGGACGCTGCCGTCCTCGGCGCGTTCCTGGACGCGCACGCGCTGGCGCGGGCGCAGGTCGGCGCCGACGGCGATCGAGAGCAGCTCGCGTCCGCTTAAGCCGAGGCGACCTCGGCGGCGTCGTCGACGCGAGGCTCGAGCGGCAGCACGCCCATGCCCACCAGATTGCTGCGATGAATGCGCTCGAGCGGGCGCGCAATCACCGCGCGCACACCAGAGCAGGTGCCCTTGGCCGCCCAGTCGCGCGCGCTGCCCATGCCGTAGTCAGGCCCGCGATCACGATCGTCAGCAGCCCGGCTGTAGCGGTAGCGCTGGGCCGGCCCGAAGATCGTCAACACCTCGCCGCGCTGGGAAGTGCGTGGTGAAGCCGCCCTCGGTGCCGGGGCGAGCGGGGTTGCGCAGGCGGATGTTGGCGAAGGTGCCGCGGGTCATGACGCGGTCGTTGCCTCGCCTCGGCCGTAGCCGAGCGGCTCGTGGTCGAGGTCGATATCGACCGTGCCGGCCAGGGCGTAGGCCACCACCAGGGGTGAGGCCAGATAGTTGGCGCGCTTCAGCGGGGTTGATTGCCGCCCTCGAAGTTGCGGTTGCCCGAGAGGACCGCTGGCGACGACCAGCTTCGCCCTGCCTCGATCGCGGCGACCACCGGCTCGGGCAGCGGGCCGCTGTTGCCGATGCAGGTCGTGCAGCCGTAGCCGACGGTCTGGAAGCCGAGCGTCGCGAGATAAGGGCTCACCCCGGTCTGGTCGAGGTAGTCGTGACCACGCGCGAGCCGGGGGCCAGGCTGAAGTCTTGACGGTCGGGGCACGCTCAGGCCCGGCTCGACCGCCTTCTTGGCCAGCAGGCCGGCCGCGAGCATCACCACGGGGTTGCTCGTGTTGGTGCAGCTCGTGATCGCGGCGATCACCACGGCGCCGTGGGTCAGCGTGCCGCGCTGCGCTCGTGCCCTTAGCTGACGGTCGCGCCCGCTGTTGCGTCTGCGCCTCCCGGCCCAGGCCGAAGCCGCGTGCTCGGTCGGGGCGCGCAGCGGCCGTCAGGCCTCGCGCAGCTGCGAGACGCTGAGCGGACGCGGTCCTGCGGGCGCCCGGGGCCCCGACGCCGGGCCCGACGTCGTCAGGTCCAGCCCCAGCGCGGCGGAGAAGCGCGGGTCAGGCGTCTCCGCGTCGCGGAAGAGCCCCTGGCCCTTGCATAGCGCTCGACCTGGTCGAGCCGGGTGGCAGCGCGCCGGTGCGGCGCAGATAGCGCAGGGTCTCGGCATCGACGGGGAAGAAGCCCATCGTCGCGCCGTACTCGGGCGCCATGTTGGCGAGCGTCGCGCGGTCGGGCAGCGCCAGCGCCGCCAGCCCGGGGCCGCAGAACTCGACGAACTTGTCGACCACCCCTTGCGCAGAGCTGGGTGAGGCGCAGGGTCAGGTCGGTGGCGGTCACGTCCCCCGGCAGGGTGCCGACCAGGCGCACGCCGACGACCTCGAGGCCAGCAGGTAGATCGGCTGGCCGAGCATCACGGCCTCGGCCTCGATGCCGCCGACACCTAGCCCAGCACGCCCAGGCCGTTGATCATCGTGGTGTGCGAGTCCGGTGCCGACGACCGTGTCGGGATAGAGCACGCTTTCGCCCTGAGCCGGGTCGCCCTCGACGCCCTGCTGCACGCAGGTGGCGAGGTATTCGAGGTTGACCTGATGGACGATGCCGCTCGCCGGCGGAATGACCGCGGAAGTTGCGGAAGGCCGCTGCCCCAGCGCAGAAACGCGTAGCGCTCGCGGTTGCGCTCGAACTCCAGCTCGGCGTTGCGGGCCAGCGCTGGGCGAGCCATAGGCATCGACCTGCACGCTGTGGTCGATCACCAGGTCGACGGGGCACTGGGGTTGATCTGGGTCGGATCACCGCCCAGCGCGGCGACGGCGCTGCGCATCGCGGCCAGGTCGACGACCGCCGGCACGCCAGTGAAGTCCTGTAGGATCACGCGCGCCGGCAGAAGGGGATCTCGACCTCGCCCGGTTGCTGCGGATCGTAGTGGCAGAGCTTCGCCACGTCGTCGCGCCCGATGGCGTGCCCGTCCTCGCCGCGCAGCAGCGCCTCGAGCAGCACCTTGATCGAGTAGGGCAGCCGCGTGACGTCCGCCACGCCGCCCTCGGCGAGCGCGTTGGAGGCTGTAGTAGGCGACGGGCCCGCGTTCGTGGCGAGCGTGCGCCGCGTGTCGAAGCTGTTGTGGGTACCGGAGGTGGGGGCATGGCAACTCCGTCTGCGAGAGGACGAAGCGGAAGCCTATGACCGCGACGCGCGGAGGGTCAAGGCGCGCTCCGGGGTCGAGGCGCGCGCCGATTGGGGCTTCAACGATGACGCTCGGCCGAGAGCAGGTCGAGCGCCACGGCCTCGGCCGCGCGGATGCCATCGACCGCCGCGGAAGGATCCCGCCAGCGTAGCCCGCGCCCTCGCCGGCCGGGTAGAGACCGCGGGTGTTGAGGCTCTCGAGGCCCTCGTCGCGCGTGACGCGCACGGGCGAAGAGGTGCGGTCTCGACGCCCGTCAGCAGCGCGTCATCCATCGCGAAGCCCGGAGCTGCCGGTCGAAGGCTGGTAGCGCCTCGCGCAGGGCCGCCACCACGTAGTCGGTAGGCAGGGCGCCAGATCGGTCAGCCGAATGCCAGGCGTGTGGGAGGGCTGCACCGAGCCGAGGGCCGTCGAGGGGCGTCCCGCCAGGAAGTCGCCCACGCGCTGCGCCGGCGCGGCGTAGCTGCCCGCCCGCCTGGAAGGCCTGCGCCTCCAAGTGGCGCTGGAAGGCCACGCCGGCGAGCGGGTTCGCGCGCGCGTCGCCGGGGAAGTCGCTGGGCTCG
Source organism: Pseudomonadota bacterium (assembly GCA_016702545.1). Lineage (GTDB taxonomy): Bacteria > Myxococcota_A > Polyangia > JADJTL01. The sequence continues at coordinate 4,996 of JADJDT010000044.1, forward strand.
AGGCCGACCACCAGCGCCGCGTTGGCGTTGCGCTCGGCCCGGGAGGTACTGGCTCATGCCATTGGTGACGACGCCGCCCAGCTCGGACGCCGCGGCCACCACCTGGCCACCAGGGCACATGCAGAAGCTGTAGACCGAGCGTCCGTTGCTGCAGCGATGGACCAGCTTAGTCGGCGCCCGCAGCAGCGGGTGGCTGGCCGCCGCGCCGAGCCGGACCCGGTCGATCAGCGCCTGCGGATGCTCGATGCGCAGGCCGATGGAGAAGGGCTTGGCCTCGAGCTGCACGCCGCGCGAGAGCAGGAGCTCGAAGGTGTCGCGGGCGCTGTGGCCGATGGCGAGCACGGCGTGGCTGGCGGCGAGGCGCTCGCCCTGGGCGAGCACCAGCCCACGCAGGCGACGTGCACCCTGGGCATCGCATTCGAGCTCGAGGTCGGCGACGCGGCTTTGGAAACGAACCTCGCCCCCAGCGCCTGCATCGTGGCGCGCAGGTGCTCCACCACGCGCACCAGCCGGAAGGTGCCGATATGGGGCTTGTTGATGTAGAGAATCTCGGGCGGAGCGCCAGCCGCGACGAACTCGCGCAGCACCTTGCGGCCGCGGTGGCCGGGGTCCTTGATCCCGCTGTGCAGCTTGCCGTCGGAGAAGGTGCCCGCGCCGCCCTCGCCGAACTGCACGTTCGACTCAGGGTCGAGCTTGCCCCGGCGCCGCAGGTCCCAGGTGTCCTTGGTGCGCTCGCGCACCGCCTTGCCGCGCTCGGAGCAGAATCGGCCGGAAGCCCATCTGGGCGAGGTCAGCGCCGCGAACACGCCGCAGGGCCCGGCGCCGATCACCACCGGGCGCTCCGGTGAACCCGGGCGGCGCCTGCGCGACGAAGCGGTAGCGCAGGTCGGAGCTCGGGCGCACGCGCGCGGGTCGCGACGCAGGCGCTGGGCGACGGCGGCTTCGTCCCGCAGCTCGACGTCCACGGTGTAGACGAAGACGATCGCTGCAGGCTGGCGCGCGTCGTGGCCGCGGCGAAAGATGCTGTAGCTGATCAGCGCCGCCGCCTCGATGCCGAGCCGCCGCACGAGCGCCGCCTCGAACGCCCCCGCGCCCGCATCCACGGGCAGCTTGAACTCAGTGATGCGAAGCATGATGCGGGCGACATATCACCTCCGGACGGGGGCTGCCATCGGGCAGCGCTGCCGAGGGGCAGAAGCGCCGCACGCGTTCGGCGACGACGAAGGCATAGCCGCTGAGTATGACGGCGATGTGTTCATGCCAGGCGGGGAAGCTACGTCCTTCGAAATGGCCGAGGCCGAACTCGCCCTTGAGGTCCTGGTGGACCCGTTCGGTGCGATAGCGCTCGTTGATCAGGCGCACGAGTTGCCTTCTTGTCAAACTCGGCCGCAGCGTGGCGAAGGAGAGCCAAAAAGGTGAGTCCCCGGAACCGAGTGCGCCCGCACTCCTCTGATCAGCTCACCTCTGATCAGCTCACGGTAGCGCCGGGATACCGTTGTCGAACGCATTGTTCGTCCATACGTTTCCGGGTGCGTTGACGTTGAAATCAGAGATCGTCCCGTAGTAGCCGCAACTCGGGGGATGCTGCGGAGCGGCGGCCCGCTCAAACACGTTATCCTTGAACACGATGTTATAGGCGTTGGGGTATGGCTTGCTGGCGCTCGATCCTCCGTAGGCGCAAAACCCGCCCGTGGTGGCCTTGAACAAATTCTTCTCGATCAGGTTGTCGTGAATCGTCGTGAAATCCCCATAGCCCGTCAGGTCGGCAGAGCAACCGCCGTCCGGAGGGAAATCGGAGCGTTGCACCAAAGCGTATTGTGGATAAACCGCGATCTTTGCCCCATCCTCGCCGCCGATTCATGGGTTGTCCCATCGGTGGCCGCCCATTGGTCGTGGAGGTAGGAATCCTGCAACGTGCAGTTGTCGTAGCAGTGAACCCCTCGATGTCCGTTGTAGATATTCACACGCAGGGCAGTCCAGTTGATGTCCCCGATACCGGTGTAGGGACCGGAGCCGGCGTCGATCTCGCTGTCTTGAATCGTGACCGATGCCCCCGTTGATTCGGTAGCTATCGCAATGACGTCCTCGCCCGAACCCACGCCGCTGATCTTGCAATTCTTGACCAGCACGTTCGCAGCACGGATCTCCAGTCCGCCGGTGATGACCTTCGAGTCAATCACCGTTGTTGCAATCGTGATCACCTTGGGACCGGTGTAGGGCGTGAGCACTGTTCCGGCCGGAATTCCAGTGCTTTGCGCGTTCGGGAAGCTAGCTGCGCCGATGCGAAGGTTGGTCGGAGGCTTCGGCGTCTGACCCAAGGCGTCGCGACCAGGGCCGCACAGCACCACCCAGGCCAGCGACAGCCCCAAAAGCCGCCCATGGGATAGCGCGTCTTTGTAGTGCCAGCGCAGCATGCTGCCTCCGGATGTGGGGCGCCAAACTGTGCGGCCCCTGCCTCGGACGATGTGATCAGAGTGATTGCCTTTCGGAGGCGGGTCAAGCAGTCTGAAGTGGACCCTACGGGGGCGCCTTTCGGCCGGCCACGGATAGGCCCTCCCTTGAGGCCCATCGACGGAGGGCTCCCGACTCCGCCGATGGTCTGCTTTAGTAACGTTGAGCAGCAGCCAGCTTGGTGGCATAAATTGAGAGGAAGTTTCAATGAAAAATACATTGAAGATTCCTGTTGTGCTGTTTGCAATGCATTGTCTTGACGGCAGCGCCTTCGCACAAACATTGGCAGCTCCCGTCAATCTCCGAGTCGTCACGTCTGGTACGTTTCCGGACACAAGTAACACGGGTGTTCCAGTGGGAGTTAGTCTTGCCAGTTCGGGCAGCCTTACGACCAGCGCTGACGGTCAGGTGATCGATGCAGTAGATATCAATGGCACCGTTACCATTAGCCATAACAATGTGACGGTGAAGCGAAGCAGAGTAAGAGCCGCGGCCTATCAGATAGTCAAAGTGAATCAGGGGAAGACTGGAACAGTATTCGCGGATTGTGAAATAGATGGGGTAAGTGGAGGTCCGGAAATTAGCGGTTCCCTCTCAATGAGCCGTTGCAACGTGCATCACATTTCCGGAATCGTACCTGGCAGCAATGGTGTCTACCAAGACAATTGGATTCACAATATCCAAGGCGGTTTGGGCGCCCACACGGAATGCTTCAGGATCCAAGGTGGTCAGACGGACAATAGAATCGTGCACAACACGCTGGACATGACGAGCTCCACAGGCGGCACTGCGGTTGTTTTCATCAATGCGTATTGGGGCAATATCGCGAACAATATATTTCATAGAAATAAGATGATCGGCGGTTCCGCCGTAGGATACAGTGTCTACTCAACATCTAATCAGCCCAGTGCATGCTCAGGAACCTCTTCGTGCGTTACGACTGGGACCCAGTTTACAGACAACTTAATGTCAAAAGGTGCCTATGGTTACGTATACCCTAGCAGGTTCCCCGTCGAGCACGACAATCAGGGTATTTGAAAATAACAGGGATGCCGCCACAAATACCGTCATTCAGGCACCGTCTTTCATTGTCGTTCAGTGATTAATTAAAGTTGTCGCAAACGTTCATTTCCGTCGAAGACACAAGCGGCCAACCCCACCTTCCGCACCCGCAGCGCTCACCACGCCGTCACCGACCGCAAGGACGCAACCCCTGATACTCAGGCCTGCCAGCGATCTCACTCCCTATTCGTGCTGTATTCGTCTTGTCGGCTATCGTTACCGGGTGATGCTGGAGAGCGCTACGGGGAAGCCGCAGCAGCAACTCGCGCCTCCCGGAAGCTCGCATCGCCGCCCTGGCGAGCGTGAGCGCGGCCAGACCGCTCAGGGGCCAGCGCTGCTCAGGCAATGAGTTCCGCGCTCAGGAACACGAGTTCCGCGCAGGAAGCGAGGCCGACTCAGGGACGAGGGCCACTCAAGGAACTGTGTAGGTCACTTCGTTGGAGAAGGCGCTCTTCAGCGTCTTGCTCGTGTCGTAGGCCAGCGCCACGAAGTAGAACGTTTCCCCCTTGGCGAGGTCGGTCACAGTTCCGGTCTTGTTCATCCCGAGGTCCTTGATGCTGGTATACGGGCCGCCCTTCGTACGGCCGTAGTGCAGCTCGTAACCGCCGAGAGCCGAGGTGGGATTTTCGTCGTCGTCCCAAGCCAGTGTCACTTGGCCCATCGGCACGGTGATGTTTACTGTGGCTGTGATCCCCGGCGACGTTGCGCTGTTGCCCGCCGCGTCGAAGGCCTTGGCTGTAACCGTGTGTGAGCCGTTGGCCGCCGCCGTGACGGCCCAGGAGAACTCGTAGGGGCTCGACGTATCCGAGCCGAGCAGCGTGGCACCGTCGTAGAACGCGACGCGGGACACGCCGACGGCGTCACTAGCGGTGGCGGCGATGGTGACGGTCTGGGCGGTCGCGTACGGGCCGGCAGGGGCCAGCGGACTGAGCGCGACCGTCGGGGGCGTGGTGTCTCCACCCGCCGTGATGTTGACGGTGACCACGATCGGGCGCGACGTCGCGCTGTTGCCCGCGGCGTCGAAGGCCTTAGCCGTCAGGGTGTGCGAGCCTTGGACGGTGGCGGGGGTGAGCACCCAGTTGCGGCCGTATGGCCTGCTCGCATCCGGCGTGCCCACCATCGTGGTACCGTCGTAAAACTCCACGCGCGTGACGCCGACCTCATCCGTGGCGGTGGCAGCAAAACGCACGGTGACGTTCTGGGTGCCCGTGTAGCTGGGACCAGGCGGGGTCGCCGTGAGTGCGACCGTCGGCGCGGTGGTATCGGTCGAGACGATGTTGACCGTCACGGTGAGCGGCGTTGATGTGGCGCTGTTGCCGTCGGCGTCGATGGCCTTGGCGGTGAGCACATGCGTGCCATTGTCGGCCGCGCCGCTGACGACCCAGGCCCAGCTATAAGGGCTGGTCGCGACGGTGCCGAGCAGACGAACGCCGTCATAGAATTCGACCTTGATCACTGCGAGGTTGTCAGTCGCGGTCGCCGTGATGTTCGTGGTCTGCGGGGCCGTGATGGTCGTTCCCGCTGCCGGGTTGATCAGCGCGACGGTTGGGGCCGTCTTATCCGTTGACGGGATGTTGATGCTGATCGTCACGGGGTTCGAGCTGGCGCTGCCGCCGTCGACCGCCGTGACCTGCGCGCTCAGCGTGTGGCTGCCGTTGTCGCCGGCGGTAACCGTCCAGCTCGCGGAGAACGGAGCAGCCGTCACCGTCGCGAGCAGCGTGGTTCCATCGAAGAAATCGACGGACTCGATCGTCGCGCCGGCCGGGACTTGTGCCACGACGTCCAAAGTCTTGGCCTCGGTAACGGTGAGCCCGGTCTCCGGGGCCGTGAGGACCACAACCAGCGGCGTTTCGGTTTGCTTCGGCGTCGTCGCGCCGACGACTTGCGAATATTTCGAGTAACGCTTGTCAGCTCCGGCGGCACGCACTCGGTAGTAGTAGCTCGTGTCGGGCGTGAGACCCTCGTCGAGCAGCCCAGTGGCGTCAGCGGCGGTCGTCGGCAGGGCGACGAAACCGGTGGTCGGGCTCAGGCTGCGCTCGACCAGGTAGCCGGTCTCGCGGCGGTTCGTGTCCTCCCAGCTCAGCTGGACACTGCTCGGCGATTTCACCGATGCGCTGACATTGCCCGGAATCGACAGTGTGACGAGCGGCTGTCGCTGCAGCCGAGGAAGGCGACGACCGCGGCGGCGAGCGATAGCATCGCCGCGTGGCCGAGCAGCCGCCGAACGACCGCGTGGCCAGCCCCAGCGCCGAGGTCGACCCCAGCCGCTGGCCGCAGCGCGCTCCGCCTCGCTGGAGGCTGGAGAACATGCCTCTCGGTCGACGGGCACCGACACTCGCCACGTGGCGCCGTGTGCATCGTTCGCTCCTTGGTCAATAGGCCCGAGAGACTGAGGAATTAGGCTGCTCGACCGAGCGTCCGGTGTCAAGCCTTGCCGCGAGGAAGGACAGGGCAGTCGAGTGCTCAGCGACGCCCTGGCTCCGCAGCAGGCGAGCTCGCGCGGCCGGCGATGGCCAGCAGGCGGCCCTCTCTGCTAAGTGGCTAGGCCAGCGGTGCCAGGCACGGCGGGAGGGTCGGCCTGGGGGGGCGATCTTCGCCAGTGAGCGCCCAGCTCCCTAGCACGACTGTGTCGGATCTCTCCCGTCGCCTGGGCTCGTTCTCGAAATCACAGGCTTTGTCGCTCGTCGGTCGCTTGCCACCAGCAACCTGCCTCCTCGCTTCGCGCCCGTGATTCCGGCCCTTCGCCAGGATCGGTCCGAAATCCGACACAGTAGTGCCAAGCAGGCTGGCCGGTGCCCTAGGTGGGCACGCCGGAGAGCAGGTAGTAGCGGCCGTAATGAGCGTCGTCGGCGCGCCGCCGGCAGAGGGCCGTGACCGGCAGCAGGCAGTTCATGCCGGGGCCGACCTCGCCCCCCGCGGCGAGAGAGTAGCCGCGGCAGAAGCGGCCGCCGCCCGGCTGGTTGCCCCAGGCATTGGCAGGGAAGCTGGTGGAAGCGGGGGAGTCGGCGAGCAGGGGATCGAAGCGGCCGTAGGGATCGTGAACCACCAGCTTCGCGGACGACGGGTCGGCGCTGGCGGGGAAGTAGTCCTGGTAGCCCACCACGAGCACGATGTGACCCTCGACGCGGCTGTGGCTGACGCTCACCAGCACGGGTAGACCCCCATTGATGAAGCGGACAATCCGTTCCAGCGCGATGCTCGGCCACGACTCCGTCAGATAGGCGAACTTGATGCGCGGGAAGCGCTGCTCGAGCCACCACTCTGAGGTTGATATGGGCGTTGCGTGTCTTCGACGGTCGCTGGTCTTCCCCGCGCGGGTCGTTGAGGTCCCTCCCAGATCCCCACGCTCGGCAGCTTGCAGATGGTGCGAGCACGATCGGTGTCACCCGCCTCCTGCTGCTCGAGGAAAGCGCCCATCATCTTGAGGCAGGTGGACTGGCAGGTGATCCCGGTTGGCTGGACAAAATAGGGCACCGCAAGCTCGTTGCTGCGACCGCCGTCTTCCCGAATCACGACCGGCGCGCAAACGGGCCAGTTACGCATCGGTGGTCCTTGTAATCTAGAAATCCAAGTTTGCCCATCCTAGACGCGCAGCGCAAGCCCCCCCTGGGGGCGCCGGGCGGGAAGGGCGTGCGGGTCAGCTGCCTGGGGCGCGTAGGACGAAGGGGTAGGAGACGATCACGAGGTCGCCCTGCGGGGGCTTGGGGAAGACGATGCGGCGGATCGCGGCGGTGATGCACTGTTCGGCGGCGGTATCGGCGAGGGTCGACGTGAGGATCTTGGCCGTGGCGACCTTGCCGTCGGCGGCGATGGCGAACTCGACGCTGACGCGGCCCTCGAGCTGGTGGTTGGTCAAGAGCGCTCGACTGTAGCAGTAGCGGATCGCGTTGAGGTGCTGGCGGATCGCCCGGCGAACCAGCTCCTTGTCGAGGCCGCCGCGGATAGCGATCGCACCGGTCTGCGCCCGGGGCGTCGATGCGGTGTGACTCGCCAGGTGAGCGACGCCCCCGCCGTAGTCCCCGGGTTCGCCACCGCGGCCGCGCGCGCCGACGGTGCCGAGCGGACCGACGCCGATGCCGACGGCGTCGCCGCCCCCGTGGCGCCCCGTGCCCCGCGCGCCGAGGCCGTTGACGCCGTAGGCCTCGCCAGGATCCTCGCCGCTCAGGCTGCCCCAGGCCGCGGTCGCCTCGGGGCCGAGCGCCGTGTCGAGGGCGAAGATCGCAGCGAGTGGGCCGCCCCGCGTCCCGCCGATCAGTCCCAGCACGCCCACGCTCTGGGCCTGGGCGATCGCCTGCTCGCGGATCGTCCCGAGCGCCACCTGGGGAACGCCGCCCGGCAGGGTGAGTCGGCCCCGACGTTGGCGGGGGACGTCGCGTGTTCCCGACCGGCCCTCCGGGCCGCGGTTGCGTGGCAGGGGCGCCGCCCTCGCGCAGCCCGGTAGCGGGCTTGACGAGCCACGGCGGCAGGGCCTCGGCGGGGCGCTCCTGGCCCTGGATGCGGTACTTGAGCAGCTCGCTGTCGCTGTCGAAGAGGTCCAGCGAGAGCGCCTTGGCGTCGGGCGGCAGCGCGAAGACCAGGAAGAGCAGCAGCAGGTGCGCGGCGGCCGACACGCCCATGGTCGGCAGCCAATCGGGTCGCTGGCCGAGCGCGTGGGGTAGGCGCTGCGCGGGCGCGACCGAGTGCACCAGCAGCGTGGTCGCGCCCAGGTCGAGCTTGATCCGGGCCCCCCGCGGGATCGGGTAGACGAAGGCGTCGCCGTGCTCGGGCGCCGGGCGCACGCGGTCGCTCTCGGCCAGCCAAGCGAGCGCGACGCGCTGGTCGCCGAGCGTCACCTCGCCACTCATCGAGCGCGTGAAGAGGAGCGCGTAGCCGCGACCCTCCGCGTGCACCAGCGGAAAGCGCTCGCTGGGCACGGCGGCGTGGGCGAGGTTGAGATCGGCGTCGGCGACCGTGCCGATGACGAAGTCGCGCCGCGGGCGCTCACGCTGGCGGCGCAGCGCTCCGTAGCTCGAGAGCGCCGCGGCGGCGGGGAGCAGCAGGGCGCCCACGCCGCCGCGACCGGCGAGGGCGAGGGCGAGGGCGCCGAGCGCCAGCAGCGCGCCGAGTGCGGTCAGGGCGTGGGTGAGGGCCCCCGGCCGCCCGCCGGCCGGATCGTCGAGATGGCGGATGTCGAGCACCGTGTCCTCGAAGATCGTCGTCACCTCGATCGCGTGCCGCCCCGCGTGCGGCCCCGCATGCCGACCAGTGTGCCGACCCATTGGGCCGGTGCTGCCGCCTTGCCGCTGCGGCTCGCGCGGCGTTGCGTGGGGGTTTGCGAGCCCCGATCGACCAACCAGCGATCGACTCCCATGGTTCACCCTCCCGCCCAGCTCCTTGGCCGGTGCCACCCGCGTCGCGTGCCGGCGGCGCGACGCCGAGCGAGCTCGAGCGCGGTGGGAGGTACGCACGACTGGGGCGGAAGGATCTGGAGGCTACCCATGGTCCGTGGGGGGGATGAAGCCGCGTGGCGCGGCGGGCGTCAGAGAGAAGGGGGTCGGCTCCGGGGCCCGACACAGCCCGCGACGGCGCCCTCGCGCCGTTCAGAAGGGGTAGCAGGTGCCGCAGTCGGTGGCGCAGAGCTGGCAGTTTTCGGTCGCGTCGCACTTGCCGTTGCCACAGGTGCCAGCCGTGCAGGTGTTGCCCGCCACGCAGTCCGCGGGGCAGCTCGCGGCGTCCTCGAGCACGCCGTCGCAGACGCAGTCGCCGCAGGTGGTGGCGCAGTCCCCAGGGCAGCCGCCGCTCTGGGCCTCGCCGAACCCGCAGACACCATCACCGCAGGTGTCGAGCGCGGTCGGCTGCCAGACGCTGGCGCCCACGGGCGCGCCGAGGGCCCCGTAGGAGTTGTCGCCCCAGCACCACACGCTGCCGTCGCTGCGCCGAGCACAGCTGTGAGATCCGCCCAGCGCGATCTCTGTCACCGTCGTGCCGAGCGCCGTGACGCGCGTCGGGACCAGGCGGTTGATCGAGGTGCGGTCGCCAAGCTGACCATAGTAGTTGTCGCCCCAGCACCACATGCTGCCATCGGTGCGCCGTGCGCAGGAATGGAGCACACCCACGGCGACTGCGGCGACGGTCGTGCCCATCGCCGTAACGCGGGTGGGCGTGGCGCGCGAGATCGTGGTGCCGTCACCGAGTTGGCCGTAGCTGTTCATGCCCCAGCACCACAGGCTGCCATCGGTGCCCGTTGCGCAGGTCTGGTGTCCACCAAGGGCGACGGTGGCGGCGAGTGTCCCCATCGCCGTGATGGCGGTGGGGCTCAAGCGGGTCATCGTGGTGCCGTCACCGAGTCGGCCGTAGTTGTTCAGGCCCCAGCACCACAGGCTGCCATCGGTGCGCCGGACGCAGCTGTAATTCGAAGCCGTCGCCACCCGCGCGACCGTGGTCCCGAGCGCCGTCACGGCGATGGGGATCCAGCGAGCGGTCGTGGTGCCGTCGCCGAGGGCGCCGAAGACGTTGCTGCCCCAACACCACAGACTCCCGTCCGTGCGCCGCGCGCAGGTGTGGTCCCCACCCGGCGCGAACTCCGCAACCGTGGTCCCGAGCGTCGCGACGGCGGTGGGGGTCGAGCGATGGATCGTGGTGCCATCACCGACTTGCCGTCGTCGTTGACGCCCCAGCACAGCAGGCTGCCGTCGAAGCGCCGCGCGCAGCTCGCCGAATTAGCTGCGGTCACCTTCATCACGGTCGTTCCGACCGCCGTGATGATCGTCGGGCTGTGGCGCGCTACCGTGGTGCCATCGCCGACTTGGCTGGTGCCGTTGCTGCCCCAGCACAGCAGCCGGCCATCGGAGCGCAGTGCGCAGGCGTGCATTCCACCCGCGCTGACGCCGGTATAACCCAAACGGTGACAGTCGGCGGGCAGCTGACCTCGCCTTCGCCAGCGGTGCACATCCCATCCCCGCAGCTCTCCTGGCGGCAGTCGGCCGCGCACTCGCCTCGCGTCTCGCTGCGGCTACAGACCCCGTCGCCGCAGCTGCAGCGCAAGCCCAGGGCGCGCGCGGGCACGAGGTTGACGGCCATCATGGTGCCGATGCCCAGGCTGACCGTCGCTGTTCGCCCCCAGCACCACAGGCTGCCGTCGATGCGACGGGCACAGGTGTGTGTGCTACCGGCCACGACCTCGGCCACGGTGGTACCGAGCGCCGTGACGAGCACCGGACTGGGCCGCGTCGTGCCCCCTCCGCCGCTGCCGTCGCCCAGTTGGCCGGCCTCGCCGCCACCCCAACACCAAAGGCTCTCGTCGGTACGACGCGCACCGCTGTGATACTCGCCGGCCACGACCTCGGCCACGGTGGTGCCGAGCGCCGTGACGCGCAGCGGGCTGGTCCAGGGCCCGTGTCCATAGCCGGCACCGACGCCGAGTTCACCGTACCCATTGGTACCCCAGCACCAGAGGCTGCCGTCGGCCCGACGTGCGCAACTGTGGTAGCTGGCGACGGCGCCCGCGACCACCGCGCTTCCCAGCGCCGTGACCGGGACGGGCGCGAGCCGCGTCGTCAACGTGCCGTCACCGAGGTTGCCGGTCGAGTTGCTTCCCCAGCACCAGAGGCGCCCATCCGCACGGCGCGCGCAGCTGTGATAGGCGGCGGTCGCGACCTGCGTGACCGTGGTGCCGAGCCCTGTGATGGCCACCGGGCTCAACCGCCCTGACGTCGTGCCGTCACCGAGCTGCCCATAGCTGTTATGGCCCCAGCACCACACCGTGCCGTCGGTCCGCCGCGCGCAGACGTGATAGGGCGCCGCCGCGAGCTGCTCGATGGCGACCGCGGTACCGAGACCCGTCACTCGCCCCGGCGTCGGGCGCGTGACCGTCGTGCCGTCCCCAAGTTGGCCAAAGTCGTTCTTCCCCCAGCACCACACACTCCCATCGCCGCGACGAACGCAGGTGTGGTCCTCCCCCAACGAGACGTCGAGGACGCCCGTCAACGCTGGGCCACCGGCGCTTTGGAGCACCGGCTGCGCCACCGTCGCACCGCCATCGATGGTGCCGCGTCCGAGCTGTCCAAAGCGGTTCGCGCCCCAGCACCAGACCGTCGTGTCGCTCTTGACCGCGCAGCTATGGACATATCCCAGCGCGAAGCGGCCGATGCAGCAGCTCTGGCCCGGCTCACAGGTGGCGTAACTGGGGCAGCGGCGGGGGTGGTGTCGCCGAGGTTGAGGCCGAGCAGGGCCTGGTTGGCGGCGCTGCCGATCGGGAAGACGGAGGCGCCGGCGACGGACTGGGGCGTTAGCTCCGGCAGGCCCCAGTCTGCCGCCCAGGGGCAGTTCTGCGTGTACCAGGGCGCGACGCGGAGGTCGATGGCGATGCCGTCGAGGGTGCCCTTGGAGGCCAGGTCGGGGTAGGTCTTGTAGCCGGGTTCACCCTGGTTCAGCTCGTTGGCGCTGAAGCTCTGGCCACCGGTCAGGTTGGCGCGGTTGTAGGGGCTGACGGCGACGCCACTGCGGCTGGTCGCCGTCTTGAGCGCGACGGCGGCGAGGTAGTCGGCCTCCTTCTTGGTCGTGGTGCCCGCATGGACGTCGCGCGGGTTGAGGTTCCAGGCGTAGTCGAGGGCATAGCCAGCCACCGGGGCGGTGCCCTGCTTGCTCTCGACGATCGAGGCCAGGTGGCTCTGCAGGAACTGGAAGTGCTTGTCCCAGACGTTGCCGCCCCAGGTCAGGCTCGAGAGGTAGACGGGGCGCGGGGAGTTGGTGCCGTCCTTGATGGCATAGCCGCTGACGCCGTCGGCGACGCGGCCCTTGCCGCAGCGGTAGACGGCCTTGCCCTGCGCCTCGTCCCAGCTCTGGATGCAGAGGTAGCGGAAGTAGGTCGTGAAGGTGGGGATCTTGCCGTTGCCGTCCAGCGTCTGGACCTCGGGGCCGCTGACGGGGTGCAGCAGGAAGGGGCGGTAGGCCTTGTCGGCGCAGGCCAGCGCGATGCCGCTGAAGACCTCGTAGGAGACCGTCTGGTCGACGCCGCCGGCGGGGTTGAAGGCGCCGCTGGCGTCCAGATCCTCGTCAATCGCGACGGTCAGCGTCGCGCAAGCGCCGGGCTGGCCGAGCGCGATCCCGGTGTCGCAGCTCTCGCCGCTATTGACCACGCCATTGCCGCAGCTCGCCAGCACCGTATTGGCGCAGCTCACGCGGACGCGCTCGAACTGGCTCTTGAGCACCAGCCAGCGCGGCAGCACGACGTTGGCCGTCTTGCCGGCGACGGTGAGCGGGCCGAGGCGGGTGGCGGGGCAAAGGACCTCTGTCTGGCTGAAGGTGTACTTGGCGAGGTCGGTCAGCGTCGTCGAGGGGATGCGCAGGTCGCCGACATTGAGCGCGTTCATCGCGTTCATCGCGTTCATCGCGTTCATCGCGTTCATCGCGTTCATCGCGTTCATCGCGTTCATCGCGTTCATCGCGTTCATCGCGTTCATCGCGTTCATCGCGTTCATCGCGTTCATCGCGTTCATCGCGTTCATCGCGTTCATCGCGTTCATCGCGTTCATCGCGTTCATCGCGTTCATCGCGTTCATCGCGTTCATCGCGTTCATCGCGTTGCTGCTGGCGGCCTGTCCGCGCACCGCCGGCGGCGGTGTCAGCGCGCTGTCGTCCGCTAGGCCCTCGCAGCCCAGCAGGGCCCCGAGGACCGCCAACGCGCCGAGGCGAGCAACCCGCAGCCCACGACGCGAACCCGCTCCCCGGACAGTTTGACGCATCGACATGAGGGACCTCCGAGTGAGAATTACATAGGCAAGAAAAACAATACTTCCAAACACCAAAAACATGCAACGCAAAAATCGATGCGAGGATGTGCCGCTCGCAAGTGTCATGAAATTCGCGACGATGCTTGGGTAGGACAGGGCAGCGGCGAGGCCTGGAGACGTCTCTTTGCTGTGCGTTGGCCCGGGGGCCTTGAGCGGGCCTTGCCAAAGGGCGGGCTGGGTGGAGCGGCTACGGCGCGGGCTGGCGGTCGGGGGCGCGCGTGACCTCCCGGCCATCCTGGTAGCGGCGCTGGAGCCACGGTCGGCCGTCGGCGCGCCACCAGGTCCAGGTGCCGGCGCGCTGGCCGTTGAGGTAGGAGCCGCGGCTGCGGCGCGCGCCGTTGGGCCAGTAGCTGGTCCAACGGCCCATCGGCTGGCCGTCCTTGTAGTACCATCCCTCTTCGGCGACGCGGCCGTTGTCGTGCCACTCGACCCAGGAGCCCTCGCGCCTTCCCGTCGGATAGTCGCCCAGCGCGGCGCGGCGGCCGTTGGGGTGAAACGTGGTCCAGCTGCCATTCGGCAGGCCCTCGGCATAGGCGCCCGTGACCCGCACCGCGCCCTCGCGAAACCAGCCCTGCCACAGGCCCGTCTCGCGGTCCGCGCTGAAGCTGCCTGCGAGCATCCGCTGGCCGTTGTCGTACCAGAAGGTCCAGGGGCCCTCGCGCCGCCCATCGCGGTACTCCCCGGCGCGCTGGCGCTGGCCGTTGGCGTGCCACCAGGTCCACCAGCCGACGCGCTGCTGCTCGGTCGTGCCGTCTTCGCGCGGGTAGCAGCGCTGACAGCCGGTCACCCGCGCGGTGGTGTCGACCAGCGGCTGGCCGCCGCGGGTCAGGCACACGGCGTCTTCGCGGTCGAGCGGCGCGTCGAGGCGGAAGGACACCTTGCGCCAGGGCCGCCCGGAGTCCCACCACAGGGTGAACTCGCCGTCACGCTGGCCGAAGCGATAGGGGCCGGCGCTGGTGCGCTGGCCCTCGGGTCCGAAGGTGGTCCAGAGGCCGTGGCGCTGGTCGGCGAGGAAGGGACCCTGCTGCTTGAGCTGCCCGGTGTAATACCACTCCTGCCAGGGGCCCTGGCGCAGGTCGCGCTCGAAGCGCCCCGACCAGACCTTGCCGCCGTTGGGATAGAAGGCGTCCCATTGCCCCACGCGCTGCGTTTTGGCGTAGCGCCCCGTGACCGCCACCGAGCCATCCTCGTAGTAGCGCTGATAGGGGCCCTCGGCGCGCCCGGCGACGTAGGTCACGCGCTCCTTGCTCGTGCCCCTGTCGAAGTAATGCACCCAGAGGCCATCCCAGCGCCCCTGCCGGTAGCGGCCGCGGACGCGCACCTGCCCATTGGGGTAGTAGGCGACCCAGTCGCCGTTGCCGGCGAGGATCGTCGCGCTGCCGAGGACCGCGCCGTTGGCGCGACGAAAGACATGGGTGCCGACGGGCACGTCCTCGCGATACACGCCGCGGTGCAGCAGCTCGCCCGTGGGGTGGAACTCGCTGAAGGTCCCGTGCAGCAGCCCGTGCTGGTAGATTCCGCGCCAGGCGAGCTGCCCACCGGCGTGCCAGCCGGCCCAAGCGCCCTCGCGCAGGCCGTCGACCTGGCAGCCCTCGACCCGCTCGTCGTAGTCCTGCTGCCAGGTGCCGAGGCGCTGCCGGCAGCGCGTCTCCGCCGGCCCCTGCCGCTCGTCAGCGTGAAAGACCACCTCGTGCCACGGCTGGCCGTTGGCGAACCACTCCTGGAACGTGCCCTCGGCCTTGCCGTCGACGAAGGGACCCTGCCGGATGCGGGTGCCGCTGGCGTCGTGGAAGCTCCAGAGGCCGACGCGGCGGCTGTGCTGGTAGCTGCCGGTAGCGGCCGGGATGCCGCCGGGATGGTACTCGCGCCACGGCCCCTCGCGCTCCCCGCGCCGGTACCCGCCCTCGACGCGCTTGGCGCAGTCGGGGCCGTAGCTGAAGGCAGGCCCCTCTAGCGCGCCCGCCTGGTAGTGCCGGAGCCAGGTCTCGCGCGCGCGGTCGCGAGCGCCAAAGGCCCTCACGGCGGCCGTGCAGCAGGCAGCCCTCACCGTCGTCCTGGGTCGCGAAGCGGCCCCCGGCCTGGCGGCACGCTCCTACACCGGCCGCCTTCGGGCCGACGGCCCCGGGCGCGGCGCTGGGCTTGCCGGCGGCAGGTGCGTCGATCGCGCCGATCGCGCCCGGAGGCCCGCAATCAATGGCCCGCGTAGCAGCCTTGAGGAGGGTCGGCGCGCCATCGCTCAGTTCCCCAGCGCCTGGTCGAGCACGTCCTCGGCCCGGCCCCGCACGGCGCTGCCGTCGAGGCTGTTGATGTCCTGTTGCGTCAGGTCGATCTTCGGCGCGAAGGCCTGCCGGTGGAAGGTGTCGATCAACGCCGTCAGGGCCGCTTCGTCGCTGGCGTCCGCGGCGCGCGACCCTGCACGCAATCGATGCGACGGCCGCGCGGCGCCAGCAGGCAGACCTCGAGTGCCTCGCCGAGCGGATGGACGTCGACGACGAAGCCGAGCCCCAGGGCGTCGGCCGTCAGCCGCCGCGAGCGCTCCAGCCGCGCGGCCAGGGCCCGCGCCGCGGGTGTGGCGGCGCTGCCCACCCGCACCGGCAGCGGCAGGCCCAACACGCGCAGGGCCGTCGGCCAGCGGTCGAGCACGGCTTCGAAGGCCTGGCGCGCCTGACGCCGATCGCCCAGCGCGTAGGCGCTGGTCGCCGTCCAGGCCGCGACGCGAGCGCGCAGCAGGACCTCCTCGGCGGGCAGCTGCTGCAGCGCCAGGCGGCCGCGCCGGAGCGCCGCCGCAGCTCGCCGCGTCGCGCGTCGCCCTCGCCCTCGATCGCGGCGTAGTAAGGGTCGGTGGCCGCGCGCAGCTCGATCGACTGACGTAGCTCGCGAATTACGGTGCCGACGACGGCGTCCCCCGCGACCTCCCCCAGCAGCGGCAGATTCCAGGACGGCAGCGGCTTGAGGTAGGGTCGCAGCAGCCCGCGCAGCAGGCCATGCTGGGCCAGCAGCCGCGCCGCCTGCCGCCGGCGGCCCAGGCCAGCAGCCGCAGGCGAACGATTTCCACGCCGCGCGGCAAGCGATCGCCGAGGCCCTCGCGGGCACTGCGCTGCTCGCGCAGCTCTTCGATCCGCCCCTGCAGCGCCGCGTAGTCGTCGAGCGTATAAATCGTCTCCATCAGCTCGGCCGAATAGCTCAGCATGCCGACGCGATCGGGTGCCTCGAGCACGCGCTCGGCCAGCGCGAAGGCGGGTTCGAAGCGCCCGAGCGCGAAGAAGAGCCGGGTCAGCCAGGCGGTGAAGTTCATCTCGAACTGCTGCCGCAGCCGGCGCGGCACGGTCTGGGCGCGCGCCTCCTGCACGGCGGCGATCGCCCGAACGAAGTCACCTTGGAGCAGATAGAGGTTGGCGAGGTGGGTGTGGGCCGAGGCCGGGCAGTCGTGCAGCGGCGCTTGCAGTGAGGCGTTCGCCAGGCGCTCGACCTCGTCGAAGCGGAAGACGGCGAAGGCGGCCTCGGCGGCGTTGAGGTGGAGGATGCAGGATTGGTCGCCGGTGCGGCGCAGACCCTCGAGGGCGGTGCCGAAGCATTGCTGCGGTCGCTCGCGCTCGAACTCGACCGAGAGCAGGCCGTTGTAGCCGGAGATGCGCGTGTCCAGATCGTTGGCCGAGGCGGCGGCGCGCGCCAGCCGGGTCGCCTCCTCGTAGCGGTGCAGCTTCATCAGCGGCCAGACGCGGCGCTGATCGGCGGCTGGCCCGTAGCGCTGGGCGTAGTGCTCGAGCACCGCGAGTTGTTCGTGGCGACGATCCATCTCGCCGAGCAGCGTCTCCTGCTCCAGCAGCAGCCGGCGGTCCCAGCGGCGCAGCAGCTCGTCCGCCGGGGCGCGCTGGAGGCGGGTCGTCAGCACCAACGCTGCCCGCTGCAGGTGGTGCAGCGCGCGCGGCAGATTGCCCTCCTCTTCGCGGAAGACATGACTCAACGCATACAGTCCGACGAAGGACCGCGGGTCGTTGCGCAGCAGCGCCTCGGCCTGCTCCCGCGTCTGGATCAGCCTGTCCTGCGCCAGCGTCGCGAGCAGCTTGCGCTCGGCCGGGCTGCGGGCGATGTCCTGCGTCGCGGTGGCACGCGCCCACCCGCCGCGGCCGCAGAGGAGCACCAAGGTCAGGGCGAGCGTCGACCGCCCGCGTCGGGCGCGCAGCGCGTGCCGCGGTAACGCAGCGATCGGGCGGATCACGACTTCCGCCGAGCACATCTAGCCGTGGCCGCCGGCGCGCGGGCGCAAGGTCGAGCGCGAGAGCAGCTCGAGCGGGCGCTCGGCTGCAGCCAGCACGATCTCGGCGGCGTCCTCGGCACCCGGAATCAGCTCCATGCGGTGCGAGAGCAAGAGCGGCAGCAGATAGGCCACGTCGTCGCTCGAGACGTAGTCGCGGCCGCGAAAAAGCGCGAGGGTTTGCAGCGCGGGGATGCCCTGTACCAGCGCGCGCGTCGAGACGCCTTGCACCACGCGGCGATCGGCGCGCAGCAGCGCGGCCGTATCGACCAGGCATTCCTTGTGTCGCTGCGTCAGCTGCACCTGGGCGCGGATCGCGCGCCGCGCGTCGATCACCTCGTCGCGGCTGACGCGGGGCAGCGTGCAGGGCGCCTTGGGTGTGCCCCAGGTCTCGAGCACGCGCAGCTCCGACGCGCGATCGATGTGCTCCATGCGCACCTTGAAGAGAAAGCGGTCGATCTGCGCCAGAGGTAGCGGGTAGGTGCCGGCGACGTCGAGCGGGTTCTGCGTGGCGATGACGAAGAACAGCTCGTCGAGCCGATGGCTGATGTTGTCGACCGTGACCTGCTTCTCCGCCATCGCCTCCAGCAGCGCCGACTGCACCTTGGGCGAGGTGCGGTTGATCTCGTCGACCAGCAAGACGTGGGCGAAGATCGGGCCGTGGCGGAACTGGAAGGTGCTGCTGTCGGTGTCGAAGACCATCACGCCGGTGATGTCGGAGGGCAGCAAGTCGGGGGTGAACTGCACGCGCCGAAAGTCGGCGATCTCGTCGGCCGGCCGGTCGTCGGCGATCGACTCGCCCAGCGCCTTGGCCAGGGTGGTCTTGCCCGAGCCCGGGTAGTCCTCGAGCAGGATGTGGCTGTCGGCGAGCAAGGCCACCAGCACCAGGTCGATGACCTCGTCGCGTCCCATCACGTGTTCACGGACGCGCGCGCGCAGGCGCTCGGCGATCTGCACCGCTCGTTCGAGGCTGGCGCCCGCTTGCCGGCCCGGGTCGGTGGCGGCCCCCGAGCTCGCGTCGGGGTCCAGGTCGCTTGGGATCGTGTCGCGGTTGCTCATCGTTGCCTCTCGTTTCCGCCGCAGCGCGTCAGCGGGCTGCGCGCTCCCCGCCAACCGGCTCAGCGGGTCCACAACCAGCTCAGCGGGTTGATCAGGCCGACCAGCCGCCGCAGGGGGTGAGTGTGTTGGGTCAACTCTTGCGCCACCTGCCGCACCAGGGTCTGCACCTCCGCGGGGTCGGGTGCCCGCCGGCTGCCCCAGCTTGCCGCCAGGTGCGCGGCCGTGAGCGCCGGCAGGTGCGGGGCCTTCGAGCACAGGCGCGCCGCGTGCCTTTCCCGCGTCTCGGCGTAGCGTCGGCCGTACCCCAGCTCCGTCAGCCGGTCGAGGGTCGCCACGTACGCCAGCCGGCAGTACGCCTCCTTGGCGGCGAGCCGGGGTGCTGCCCGCCGCGCGATCTTGATCGCCCACGCGGCCAGCAACGCCGCGCATAGTAGCGCGAAGCCCGCGCGCCCGACAGCGCGCCAGGGCACGACCCACGCCGCGGGCCGCTGACCGAGGCCGGCCGTCGAGTCGTGGCGAGCGACCTCGCCCAGCAGTCGCTCCAATTCGTAGTCGACGGGTGGCGCAGCCGGGACGTCCGTCCGTTCGGGGTGGATGTCGAAGGTGACCCAGCCCACGCCGTCGAGGTGGAGCTCAGGCCAGGCGTGCGCCCGATCGCCCATGATCAGCACCGACGAGCCGCCGCCGCGCTTCAGCGTCTGGACCGCGTAGCCGAGCGCGACCCGTGCGGCGAGGCCGAGGCTGCGCAGTAGGTAGACCGCGGCGTGGGCAAAGTGCACGCAGTAGCCGCGCCGATCGCCGAAGAGGAACGCCGCCGTCGGATCACGGCCCCCGCCGTGCTGGAGGCGACGGGTGTAGAAGCCCTCGTGTTCGAGATAGCGCTTGATCGCCAGCGCCTGAGCCAGGTCGTCGTCGCCGAAGCGCGGATCGACCTGGCTCACGATTTCGCGGGCCAGCGTGACGTAGCGCGGATCGTCGGGAAGCGCGGTGTAGTGCCTGACCCAGGCCGCGGGCCAGGCCGCGGGAATCGAGCGCTGGCCGAGCAGGCGCTCGCCCGGGACCGCCAACACGCGCGAGACGACCTCATAGGCAGCGACGAACTGGCGCGGGTTGGGGTTGTCCACCGCGCGCAGCGCGATCGCGTGCGAGAGCGCCGGGGGTTGGGGGTGGTCGACCAGCAGGTACATCGTGGTGGGCACGACGACATGGGCCTCCGCGCTCTGCTGCTGCCCTGGGGTCCACGACGCGGCGCCGGGGAAGCTCGTGGGCACGTCCGCGTCGGCGCGCGGATCGGCGGTCAGGCGCACGCCGTTGTAGAGCGAGAGCGTGCGCTGGCGAAAGTAGAGGATGCCGTCGCTCGCGCTGTAGTCATCGCGCAGGATCGCCAGCGCGACCGGCTGCGGAGGCGCCTGGGAGCGGTAGTCGTCACGGAAGAGCGAATCATCACGCTCGCCCTTGCCGTCGCCCCGCCGGTCCCCCGCTCGCGGCGGGCGTTGCCCACTCAGCCCCAGCGCGTCGGGGCTGTGCGCCGGGCCGACGTCCAGGGTGGCGAGCAAGAAGAAGGGTGTGCCGAGCAGCGCCAGCAACGCCACCGTGGTGATCAGCTTTGAGCAGGCGCTGTGAGCGCAGAAACAACAACGCGGCCAGCAGCGTGGTCCCCGCGCCGATCGCCAACAACACGCTGGCCGGATGGATCCCGTGGCTCCAGGCCCAGTCGGATAGCCAGCGTGGCCGGTGAATCATGCGGTGGCGGTGCGCGGCCAGCGCCGCGACAGCGGAGCCGGCGACGAAGGCAACCTCGAGCAAGGAGCAGGCGCGCACGCGGATCGCCAGCAGCCGCAGCAGGAAGAGCGTGCAGAGCCCGCCGACGCCGAAGATCAGCACGTCCGCGGTCGCGAGCGCGCGCTCGATGCCGAGCGCCGCGGCCAGCGGGGCGCGTTGCAGCAGCCGCTCGGCGAGCAGCGCGACGACGATCGTCAGCGACACGGCACCGAGCGCCGCCACACTCAGCCGCAGGCGGTGTCGATGGGCCACCGGGGCCAACCACTAGACCCACGCCGCCGAGCACGATCGCCGCCACACGCCGGCGCCGGACGCGAAGCCGCCCAGATAGAGGTAGAGCGCCGTGGCGTAGAGCAGCGCGCGAAGCCCCGTGACGTGCAGCGACTCGTGACGCCGCTCGATCCCCTTGGGTGCGACTGCGGTCAACGCGCCAGCGCTTCCAGCGTGCCCAGCGGCACCAGCTCGCCGCTTGGGCGGTGGATCACGCGCACGCGCAGCCCGCAGCCCTGCAAGCGCCGCACGAGCGGGGGGACCTGTGCCAGCCGCCGGCGCAGCGGGCTGCCCTCGGCGAACAACAGTCGCGCCAGCGGTCGCCGTCGCAGCCATCCCAACTCGGCGTCGAGGCCCAGCACCACGGTCGCACCGGCGAGCGAGGGAGCCAGCAGCGCGACGCGGCGCTCCCAGGGCCCCGGCGTGGGCGGGACGAAGAGCAACCAGTTCCGACCGCGTTGCTGGCGGGCGCGCTGGATGAAGGCCTCGAGCCGCTCGGCCCCGTGACGCCGGGCGCTGACGGAGCCGACGAGCAGCTCCAGAGCCTCGGCCGGGCGCGTGGCGGGCTGTTGGGCCTGGTCGGTGCCGAAGAGGAACTGGGTGCCGAGCAGGCCGTCCTCGATGAAGAGCCGCGCGACGCTGGCGCTGGCCTCGTCGTCGACGCCGGCGACGAAGAAGGCGGCGGCGCTCGGGCTGGGGACGAGCGCGCGCTCGGGCGTGCGCACCAGGAGCTGGCGTGTGCGGGCAAAGGCCTTCCACAGCACGTGGCGCAGGGGATCGCCGTAGCCGTAGCCGCGCATGTCGAGCAGATCACCCAGCGGCTGGCCGCCCGGGTGCGAAAGCCCCTCGCCGCTGGCGAACTGGGTCACGATCTGCGCCGTGGCCAGCGCGCGGCCGGGCAGGATACGCACGCGCTGCGGGCTGGTGCGATGGAGGCCGCAGCGGGTCAGGCCAAAGATGTCGCGCACGACGAAGCGGCGCTGCACGCTGGTATAGCTGCCGCGCTCGTGCGGCGTGACCAGCTCCTCGACGCGTCCGGCGCCGAAGGCGACCGAGACGTCGACCTGGCGCGGCTCGGCCCACTCGAGCCGGACCTGGACCATCGGCCACTTGGCGAAGCGTGGGTAGGAGAAGCCGGTGGTTGCGCGCACGCCGCTCTCGAGCGTGAGGTTCTCCGCGGTGCCGCGGCTGCGGCGCAGCCGCAGCGCGATCACGGCCGTTACCGCCAGCACATTGACCGCCGCGCTGGCGACCAGCAGCAGCGCGATCAACCCCGCCGCGTACAGCACGAAGTCGCCGTTGCGCGGGGCCACGTCGCGAACGACCCAGACCCCGAGCGCCGTCACGGCCAGGCCGAGCGGGGTGAGCGGGACGGCATAGCGGAGCCGGACGCAGCGTCGTAGCCACGGAGCCTGCTCCAGATCTGCCACGCGCGCCCACACGATCGGCTGTCCTGCTCACCCTGGAATCGCGGCGTAGCGTGTCGCAGGGCCTGCGTTTCGGCAAGCCCTGGTGCGCGCTTCGGCGGTGGAGAGGGCGTCAGCCGTGCTCGAGCGTGACGATGCGCTGGCGCAGCGCGAGCACGAACTTCTGCACGGCGCGGCGCAGGCCATTGCTCAGCAGCGCCTCGGGGACCGGCAGGCGCGGGGGTCAGCAGCATCTCGTAGATCACCAGGCAGCGGTTGCGACCCCAGGGTTTGACCCAGACCGCCCCTTCGTAGCGCGAGGGTGCCCTCCAACATCTTCCAGCGGGCGACGTACACCGCGCCGCGTCGACCTTGCTGCAGCCGCATCCGCGCCCGTGTCTTGCCCAGGGGCCAGGGCAGTTTCGCCACCAGCTCGTAGAGCCCTGGCCGCTGCCCTCGAGCATCCGCGCCTCGGCGATGCGCGGCGCAAAGTGGACGTAGTTGGGACGTCGGTGAGCACGGCGAAGACGCGGGCTGCCGGCGCGTCCACGAGGCCGAGGGCACGTGCGCGATGCGCTTGCTCGGCGGGGATGCTGATCGCCACCACGTTGCCGCTGTCGAGCTCGCGGCGCAGGTCGGCCCAGGCCGCGGGCGGGTGGAGCCCGGCGCCGAGCAGCGGCACCACCAGCCAGATCCAATGTCGCATCGACGCTCCCAAGCAGGTTGGTGGCAGACCGCTCGGCGGTCCCGGGCTCGCGGCCCGGGCGCAAGGATAGTGCAGGCGGCGCCCTGAGGCTACGCGCGCGCTGCAGGGCGTGAGGCGCGCGTGCGGCGGCCCGGCCGCGGGTACTCAGTCGCGCTGCAGGTCGAAGGCCTTGATCTTTTTGTGCAGGTTCGTGCGCTCGATGCCGAGGGCCGCCGCGGTGCGCGAGATGTTCCAGTCGTGCTCTTTCAGGCGCCGGAGCAGGAAGGCGCGCTCGACCTCGTCCTTGAACTCCCGCAGCGTGCGGCCGGGGAGGCGGTCGAGGTCGAGGTCGAGGTCGAGGCCGAGACCGAGGGTCGGCCCGGCCCCCGGCGCCTCGGCGAAGAGCGCGGGAAGATCCTCGACGCGAATCGTGTCGTCGCTCATGATCACGGCGCGCTCGATCACGTTCTTCAGCTCGCGTACGTTGCCCGGCCAGTCGTGGCGTCGCAGCCGCTCGAAGACCGCCGGATCGACCTGCTTGTGCGAAAGCCGTTGGCTCGGCAGAAGTCGGCGACGAAATGCTCGACCATCTCGGGCAGGTCGTCGAGGCGGCGCGCAGCGGCGGGGAGTGCAACGTGACGACGTTGAGGCGGAAGTACAGGTCCTCGCGGAAGCGGCCCTCGGCCACCTCGCGCTGCAAGTCCTTGTTGGTGGCGGCGACCACGCGCACGTCGACGCGCACGGGGCGCTCGCCGCCGACGCGCGTCAGCTCGCCGGTCTGCAGCACCCGCAAGACCTTGGCCTGTGCGGCCAGGCTCATGTCGCCGATCTCGTCCATCATCAGCGTGCCGCCGTCGGCCACCTCGAAGAGACCGCGCTTGCGACTGATCGCGCCGGTGAAGGCGCCTTTCTCATGGCCGAAGAGCTCGCTCTCGATCAGCTCGGGCGGGATCGCGGCGCAGTTGACCTTGACGAAGGGCCCCTGGCTCAGCGTGCTGTGCTCGTGGATTGCCCGCGCCACCAGCTCCTTGCCGGTGCCGCTGTCGCCGGTGATCAGCACGCGTGCTCGCGTCGGCGCGACCTTGGCGATCTGCGCGAAGAGCGGCTGCATCGCCGGGCTCTTGCCGATCATCGCGAAGCGTCCGCTGACCTCGTGGCGCAGCCGCCCGATCTCGGTCTCGGCGCGCCGCTGGCGCAAGGCGTTGCGCACGGCGATCATCACGCGCTCGCGGTCGAGCGGCTTCTCGAGGAAGTCGAAGGCGCCCAGTCGGGTGGCCTGCACGGCGTCGGTGACCAGGCCATGGCCGGAGATCACGATCACCGGGACGGTCGTCTCTCCGGGGGCCGCGGCGTCTTGCAGCCGAGCTAGCGCGTCGAGGCCGCTCAGCCCCGGCAGCTTGAGGTCCAGCAGCACGCAGTCGACCGCCTGGCTCTCGAGCAACGCGAGCCCCTGCTCCGCGCTCTCGGCGTCGAGCACCTGGTACTGCTCGGATTCGAGCACCAGCCGCAAGGTGCGACGGATGTTCCGCTCGTCGTCGACGACGAGGAGTGTCGGTAGCCGGTCGGGAGCCATGCGCCGCAGCATAGTGCCCGCCGCAGACCAAGTAAACGCGGGTCCGCCAGGGGTTGGACGGGCTGCGGCGCTGCGGTGCGGACGCTTGACACCGCCGACGCGGCTGGGCCATGGTCGCGGCCGCTCGGCGCTGGCGACGGCGCTGCGTTGCGCCGAGGCGCTCGTGGGGGTCTGCGGCTGTCGAGGAGGGGCGGATGGCCGGCATCAACAAGGTGATTCTGATCGGTAACCTTGGGGCGGATCCCGAGCTGCGCTTCACGGCGGGCGGGCAGGCCGTCGCCGACCTGCGCCTGGCGACCTCGCGCCGCTGGCGGGGCAAGGACGGCAGCACGCAGGAGGACACGCAGTGGCACCGCGTGGTCGTCTGGGGCAAGCAGGCGGAGCAGTGCAAGGAGTTCCTCAGCAAGGGACGCCAGGTCTACATCGAGGGCCGCCTGCAGACGCGCTCCTGGGAGGATCGCGACGGTAACAAGCGCTACACGACCGAGGTCGTGGCGCAGGACATCCAGTTCCTCGGCGGCGGCGGGCGCGGCGGCGGGGGCGGCGGCGGCGACCTGGATCAGTCGGGGCCGCCCACGGAGCACGACGCACCCGGCGATTTGGGCGACGACATTCCGTTCTAAGCCGACACACCTCCTTTCCCGTCGCCGACGCAGGCCTTCCTGTCGCCCAGGCGGGCTCTCTTGCCGCCCAGGCGGGCCCGCCGCTGGCGGTGAACGCGGGCGCCTGCTCCGCTGAGCCGAGCCGAACGATGTATCGCGGCCAACTCGTCGCCGTGGTCATGCCCGCCTTCAACGTGGCGGCGCACATCGAGCGCGCCCTGCGCGCCGTGCCGAGCTTCGTCGATCATGTGATTGTCGTCGACGACGGTAGTCGCGATGCGACCGCGGCGATCGTCGCCGGTGTCGGGCGCGAGGGCCTGCTCTTGCTGCGCCACGGGCGCAACCGCGGCGTGGGCGCGGCGATCGCCAGCGGTTATCGTGAGGCGCTGCGCCGGGGGGCAGCCGCGGTGGCGGTGATGGCGGGTGACGGGCAAATGGACGCGGCCGACCTGACGGCGCTGCTCGACCCGGTGCTGGGGGGTCAGGCCGACTACGCCAAGGGCAACCGCTTCCGCCACCCCTCGATCTGGCGCGTGATGCCCTGGACGCGTGTATTGGGCAACGTGGTGCTGAGCCTGTTGACCAAGCTGAGCTCTGGCTACTGGCGGCTCTTCGATTCGCAGTGCGGTTACACCACCGCCTCGCGCGGCGCCCTCGAGGCCATCGGTTGCCGGTTCTTCGCGCGCTACGGCTACCCCAACGACCTGCTGGCGCGGCTGCGAGTGGTGCGGGCGCGGGTGGTCGATGTGCCCGTGCGGCCGATCTATGACGGTCAGCGCTCGGGGATTCGGCCCTGGACGGTGGTCTACCCGATGCTCTTCGTGCTGCTGGCCTCGTGGGTTCGGCGGCTGCTGCCGTTCCGGCGCAGGCCGGGGCTGTCGCCGGCTCCGGTGGCGGAACGTCCGTTGGCGGAGCGATGCGCGTCGGGGTACTGACGACCTCCTACCCGCGGCACGCGGACGATTGGGCGGGCGGCTTCGTCGCCGAGCTGGCGCGCTGGTTGGCGCGGGAGGGCGACGCCCTCGAGGTCTTGGCGCCCACTCCTGCCAGCGACAGCACGCCCGGTGTGCGAGTGCGGCCGCTGCGCTACGCGCGCACGCCGCGCTTGTGCTACGGGGCCGGGGCGCCCGACAACCTGCTCGGAGCGGGAGACTGGGGCGGGCGTGCGGCGGCCTGGGCCCAGCTGCCCGCCTTCGTCGGGCGGCTGGCGGCGGCGAGTTGGTGGCACGCGCGGCGCTGGGATGCGGTGGTCAGCCACTGGCTGCTGCCCGCGGGGCTCGTCGGCGCGCGGCTGGCACGCGGGCGACCGCATCTGGCGATCGCGCACTCCTCGGACGTCCATCTGCTGCGTCGACTGCCGCAGGCCCGCTGGCTGCTGCGCGCCTTGGCGCGTCCACGCTCGGCCCTGGTGCTGACCAGCGCGGCGCTGCGTCCGCCGCTGCTGGCCGTGGCGCGAGACGCGACCAGCCGCCGCTGGGTCGAGCGCGCGCCGGTGGTGCCGATGGGGGTCGCGCCGCCCGCCTGGCTCGAGGCCGAGCGAGCGCTCGGCCGGCCGCGGGCGGTGGGCGCACCCTTGCGGGTGCTCTATATCGGTCGGTTGATCGCGCTCAAGGGGGTCGATCTGCTGCTGCAGGCCTGCGCGGGTCTACCCTGTGCGCTGACGGTGGTCGGCGACGGCCCGGAGCGCTCCACGCTGGAGGCGCTCGCCGCGCGGCACGCGGTGGCGGCGGACTTCGTCGGCCAGCAGGCTGTTCCCAGTAAGTGGCGTGCGCTGCTGGCCGCGGACGTCTTGGTGCTGCCCTCGCGGGTGCTGCCGGACGGGCGGACCGATTCGGCGCCGGTCACGTTGATCGAGGCCCTGCTGGCCGGGGTGCCGGTGGTCGCCGCGGCGGTCGGGGGTGTCGCCCCGCTGCTCGAAGCGGGGGCGTGCGGGCTGTTGGTGCCGCCCGAGCAGCCGCTGGCACTGCGTGCGGCGCTGCAGCGCTTGCACGGCGATGCGGCGCTCGGCGCGCCGCTGGTCGCCGCCGGTCGTCGGCGGGCGGGGACTTCGCGTGGGATCGCGTGGGTGCGCGGCTCCGGGCGCTGCTCGCCGCGCTCTAAACAGGGTCACGTGGAGCACGATCCATCCCGCCGGGCTGCGTTGCGGCTGTGCTCCGGTGCTCTCGTACCAGCCCGTACGTTCCGCTCCGGTGCTCGCCGCGCCTTGCCCAGCGGGCGCCTCGTACTCCACGCGACCCTGTTTCGTCCGCTTTCAGGGCGACTCTGTATCGCCGTGGGCTAAGGAGGAGGCTGGCCGAAATTATCTTACCAACCTGAGCGGCCGATCCATCCCGCGCGTCTGCGTTGCTCGTCGGTTGCGTACAGGCAGTACGCGCCCTCCTCGCGCCTTGCCGCACGGGCGCCTCGACCGCCAACCTGGCAAGCCAATTTCCGCCAGCCTATTATGAAGCTTCACGCCGCATGCTTGATCTGCACTTCGCAACCGAGCTGGCCGAGGCGCCGCACGAGGCGGTTGATCACCTTGGTCTTATCCAGGCGGTCGAAGTGGTCGTGCCCGAGGTCGCGGTACTCGACGCCGTCGCGGAGCATGTAATACGCGGCGGTCAAGATGGAGGCGGCCACGGCGAGGATGGCCTTCTTGGGTCCGCGCCGGGCCTTGAGGCGCAGGAACTGGCTGCGCAAGTAGCAGTCCTTCTTGCGGGCAGCGGCCCATGCTGCGGTGACGAGGGTCGTCTTGAGCCAGGTGCCGCTCTTGCGTACCCTGGTGGAACGTCGCTTGCCGGCGCTCTCGTCGTTCCTGGGGCACAGGCCGGCCCAGGAGACGAGGTGCCCCGCCGTGGGGAAGCGCGACATGTCGGCACCGATCTCGGCAACGATGACGTGCGCCACGACGTCACTGATACCCGGGATCGTCTTGAGCAGATCGACCGCGTAGGAGATCGGTGCCAGCGCTTTTCCCACAGCAGCATCGACCTGCTCGAGCGCCGTCTCCAGCGCCGCAATAAGGTCGAGGTGCAGCTTGAGCAACGTGCGATGGTGGGCCGTCATGTGGCCACGCAGCGCCTCGATGAGCTCTGCGCGTTTGTTGCGAGCTTTGCCCTTCGCGAGGTCGGCGAGTCGCTCGGGATCGTCCTCGCCGTCGATGATCGCCGCGAGCATTGCACGGCCGCTCAGGCACAGCACGTCGGACAGGACGCTGGCGACCTTGATGTTCGCGGTCTCCAGCACCTTCTGGATGCGCAACGAGTGCTGCGAGATCTCGCGCACGAGCTGCTTGCGGGTGCGGGTCAGGTCCCGCAGCTCCTGGATCTGCGCGGGCGGGACGAAGCTGTTGCGGATGAGGCCGTGCGCAAGCAGGTCGGCGACCCACATCGCGTCGTTCACGTCTGTCTTGCGGCCAGGCACGTTGCGGATGTGCTGCGCGTTGGCCAGCACGAGCTCAAACTGAGCCTCGAGCAGGTGCCAGACCGGCTTCCAGTAGACGCCGGTGGCCTCCATCGCGACGTGCGTGCAGCCGAAGGACTCCAGCCAGTCCGACAGCTCCAGCAGCTCGCGCGTGGTGGTTCCGAACGTCCTCACCTCGTGTGCCTTCGAGGCGGTGACGCATCGGACGCAGGCGACGACCGTGTCCTTGTGCACGTCGAGCCCGGCGCAGCGGGGGTAGAGCACTTGCATGGGACTTCCTCCTGTCAGCGGCGCCGGGAGGAGCCCTCGTCATCGAATTCTATTATCCGCGCTCCACGGCCTCGCGGCCGATCGACGCAATCCAGGGTGCTCGCAGGGCTCCGGGTCCAACTCCTAAACGGGCTCGGGGCACCAAGACCAAACCGACCTCGTTCCCAGCGCACCTGCGCATCGTACGCCCACACGCAGGCCTTGCGAACGAGCATCCGCTTCATCCACCAGGGTCGGCCGCTGCGGCCGATGGGCAACTCCTAAGTTCCGGGGGCGCAGGCCTCGGTGCTGGAGCTGCGGACGACGTCGAGCGTGATCACCGGGTTGCTGGTCCCTGCGCCGACGAGCACGTCGTGCTCCTGCAGCCAGCAGACCGCCGGGCTGGCGGAGCCATCGCTGACAGCGCCGCGCAGCTTGAGCTTGTAGAGGCCCCAGGGCAGGTTGGCGATGCGCTGCGCCCCGGCGCTGCAGGCGCGCGGCGTGCGATCGTCGACCGCCGTGCAGAGCGACACGCCCTCGCCGCTGGCCGCGCAGACCTGCGCATTCTCGACCGCCTGACCGTTGAGCCGCAGCAGCGTGATCTGCAGCGCGACCGGTGGCCGCGTGGCCGTGCAGAGCTGGCCCTCGAAGGTGGTGCGAAAGATCAGATCACCGCGGATCGCAGCGCCGTCGAGAAACGAGTCGTGGAAGAAGTCGGCGATCAGCACGCCGCCCCGAGTGCCCGTGCGCACGACGGCGCTGGCCTCGGTCGTCAGATCGGCGCGGTCCGCGTTGCGCAGCTTGACCGCGACCTGGTGGGCGCCGAGCTTGAGGTTGCCGATCGTCGCGGCCATGCGTCCGCCGGCCTCGCAGGGGACGCTGGTCGAGGTGCCGTCGACGGTGACGAGCGCTTCGGCAGCCCCGACCTCCGCGCAGCGATCCCAGCTCTCGTCGTCGCTCGCGCCGTTGGTGCCATTGATGTTCCAGATCACCTCGACACGGCCGAAGAGCGCCAGGGTCACCTGGACCGGTTGCGCGGCCGCCACGTCGACCGTGGACTCGAGCTGGCCCAGGTTGCGCTCATCGGCCGTGCGGGCGTAGACCGTGACCGTGTAGCGCCCGACCGCGATCGCCTCGAAGGCGCGGCCCGAGGTCCACGCTTCATCGGCGCAATCGACGCGCATCCGCG
Source organism: Pseudomonadota bacterium (assembly GCA_016702545.1). Classification (GTDB taxonomy): domain Bacteria; phylum Myxococcota_A; class Polyangia; genus JADJTL01. The sequence continues at coordinate 34,754 of JADJDT010000044.1, forward strand.
CGTTCTCGGGACCGTCGGCGACCACCTCCCAGTGGTCGATGCCGTACTGCGCGCAAAACGCTGCCGTGTTCGCGCCGTCGAGGGTCCAGGCGACCTCGAGGTCTTCGACGATCACCGTGCGGTCGCCACAGCCGCTCAGACCCGCCAACAGCAGCACGGCCCGCGCGGCCGTGCCCACCCACCGCCGACTCTGCTTCGCTTCGATCATGCTGCGCTCCCCTCTGCCGCGCGGCCTCGCCGCGTCGATGAGCCTCGGTTTACCACACCACTGTCTGGAGCTATTAGCGCGCCAGGTCGTCTTCGATCAACACCAGGCTGACGTTGAGGCTGGTCAGCTCCCCGGTCGCGACGCGCCGCAACAACAGCGCGGGCGTGCGCACGCCGTCGGCAGGACCGAGGGCGCGGCCCTCGGCGGTCAGCAGCTCGATCCCGATCGCATAGCTCCCCTCCGGTATCACGAAGGGCGTGACGCCGAGCTCGTCGGTGCAGGCGAAGCGGCAGTAGGCCATCTCGGCGCAGCTGTCGTCGCCGTCGGGCTCGGGCAGCAAGCGCAGGCGCACGGTGCTGGCCCCCACCGCGGGATCGTCGCAACGCAGGCGCTCGCCCTGCCCGTTGCGCAGCGTCCAACGCGCCTCGATCGCGCCGCCGTCGATGTTGACGCAGCCGCCCAGGGTCGCCAGCGCGGCGACGCAGGTCGCGTGGTGCGCGCTTTGACGCCAACTCCACCCGGGCATCGTGCGTGTCCCTCTGCCGCTGACGGCCAGCGCTCGACGCTGGTGCTGCGACGCTCAGTGACGCCCGCGCGGCGCCGAGTATACTACCGCCGCTCGGCCGCGGTTGCTAAGCACGGCGAACCGGAAGAAAGTGCCGGACCCGTCGAGGGCGGGCACGCCGAGGGTAGGGCAGTCACGGGCGGGCGCCGGCCGATCGCCGCGGAGCGCCTACCGCTAGACCGAAATCAAGCGCGCTTTGGCGCGAGCCGTTTGTTTTCGGCCTAGACGAGCCGAAAGGCGAGCGTTATGGGGTGAAGTCGCGGGGATTCACTCCCCGCGACGAGGGGGCTTTCGCAAAGCCCCCTGAGTCATATCCAGGCCCGAAACGAGCGCGGGACGCGCTTGTTTTGGCCCTGGAGAAGGGGGCTGCAAGGTGCAGACAATGCTGGCGCTGACGGGCCAGGAACTCGACCTCTGGACGCTCGTGCTGCAGTCGCGCGGGATCGTGATGGTGGTGCTGGTGATGCTGGCGCTCTTCAGCGTCGCGAGCTGGTACATCATCGCCTATAAGTACTTTGCGCTGCGGCGCGCCCACCAGCAGTCGCAGCAGTTCATGACGACGTTCTGGAACTCGAAGCGGCTCGACGCGATCTACAAGGCGGCCGAGGGCTACCTCGGGTCGCCGATCGCGCAGGTCTTTCGCGCGGGCTACGTCGAGCTGAGCAAGCTCAAGAGCGACAAGCGCGGCGAGGGTGAGAAGCGGGGCGAGGGCGAGAGCGACGGCTGGCTCGGCGACATGCAGAGCATCGAGCGGGCGCTCGAGCGTGCCCGGACGGCCGAGCTGACGCACCTCGAGAGCATGATCCCGTTCCTCGCCACGACGGGATCGGCCGCGCCCTTCGTCGGGCTCTTCGGCACGGTCTGGGGCATCATGAACTCGTTTCGCAACATCGGCCTGCAGAAGTCGGCCGGGCTGTCGACGGTCGCGCCGGGGATCGCCGAGGCGCTGGTGGCCACGGCGATCGGGCTGATGGCGGCGATTCCTGCCGTCATCGCCTACAACTACTTCACGCGGCGCGTGAAGGTGCTGGCCGCGGAGATGGAGACCTTCGCCAGCGATTTTCTGAACATCGTGAAGCGCCACTTCTTCAAGTGAAGGGCGCAGGTCAGCGCCGGCGCGCGGGCGGGAGGCGACGATGGCGATGAGCGGTGGCAGCGGCGGGTCGTTGTTGGCGGAGATCAACGTCACGCCGATGGTCGACGTGATGCTGGTGCTGCTCGTCATCTTCATGATCACCGCGCCGATGCTCGAGCAGGGCGTGGACGTGAACCTGCCGCGCGCGGAGGCGCAGGAGATCGACGCCGAGCAGAAGAAGCTGGTGCTCAGCATCGACGGCCAGCGGCGACTCTATCTCGGGCGCAGTTTCGTCCCCTTCTCGCAGCTCTTCGACAAGCTCAAGCACAACGAGAAGCTGCAGGTGGAACGTGAGCTCTTCCTGCGCGCCGACCGCGGCCTGCCCTATGGGTTGATCGTGCGCGTGATGGCGCTGGCGCGTCAGGCCGGGATCGACAAGGTGGGGATGATCACCGAGTCCGCGCCCGAGGGCGAGCTGGGGGCCGAGAGCGAGGCGGGGTTGGCGGTGGCGCCGCCGGGCCCGCGCTCGGGAGCGCGTCCGTGAGCTCGCTGCCCGATCTCGCAGCGGAGGGGCCCGGGGACGGCGGCGGAGGTGGTCGCGGGCGCCGCGACTCGCTGACCCTGTGGGGCCTGCTCGGCACGCTGCTGGTGCATGGGGGCCTGGTCGGCGCCGTGATCTATTTGCGGCAGGCGCAGGCCGAGCCCGCCGGGCCCCAGCCGGCCTACGTCGTGGCCCGCCTGGTGCGGCTGGGCAAGCCACGCGACCGCCGCCTGCTGCCCCAGCGTCTGGCCGCGCCGCCGCCGACGCGTCCGCCCGAGGCGCCGAGCTACGACGCGGAGGCGACCGACGCGCCGCGCACGACCCCGCCGAAGCCGGAGCCCGATCGCGAGGCCGTGGTCGGCGACCGCCTGCGCCAGGCGCTGGAGAAGGCCGCGCTGCTCGACGAGGGCGCGCAGCAGATCGCGGCCGAGGGGCAGGCGGACGGGGTCGCGGGCGGTACGGCCACCGAGGCCAGCGCCGGCGATGCCTACATCACGCGCATCGCCGACCTGTGGCTGCGTACCTGGTCGTTACCGGCGATCATTCCGGCGGAGGAGGCGACGCGGCTCTACGCGCTGGTCGTGGTGCGCATCGACGCCACGGGCGCGATCCAGTTTCCGATCGCCTTCGATCGCCCCTCGGGCAACGATCACTTCGATGGCTCGATTCGCGCGGCCTGGCAGCGCATCGGCCAGCTTCCCGTGCCACCGCCCGATCGGCTGGCCGCGGTGCTGGCCAACGGTCTAGCGCTCAAGCTGACCTGGAAGGGAGTCCAATGAACGCGAGTCTGTGGCTTCGTCGCTGCGGGATGGCCACGGCCGTGGCCGCGGCCTGCTGGGGCGGTGTGCGGTCGAGTGCGGCTCAACCGGTCGGCTCACGCCAATATACCGAGATCGCCGGCAGTGGGCAGACCCTCTATCGCATCGCGGTGGCGCCGGTGGTGCGCTCCGCCGCGGGGGTCGACGCCGACGCGCTGGCGCTCCAGCAGGTCCTAGCGCGCGATCTGACGCTGATCGGGCTGTTCAAGGTGCTCAGCACGCGCGGCTTTCTCGCCGATCTGAGCGCCGAGGGGACGGGCCTCGATCCGCAGCGCTGGGCCGACGTCGGCGCGCAGGCGGTGGTCAAGGCCCGCGTCAGCCGCGGCGCCGGCGGGCTGCAGGTCGAGTGGTATCTCTATGATCTCGGCCGTGGCGCAACGCCGGTACTGCAGCGCCGCGATGCGGGCCCCAACGCCCGGGTCTTGGCGCACCGCTTCGGCGACGCCATCGTCACCTACTTCACGCGCGAGCCAGGCATCTTCCTCACGCGCTTGGCCTTCGCGGCGGGCAGCGCGCGCCGTGGTCTGTCGCAGATCTTCGTCGCCGACTACGACGGCTATGGAGTGCAGCTCGTCTAGCGCACTGGCAAGCAGAACCTGCTGCCGGCCTGGGGCCCGGGCGGCAGCCTGATCTACACCTCGCTGCTGTGGAACAACCCCGACCTCTTCTTGATCCGCGCCCCCGGCGCCCGGGCGCAGCGCATCTCGCGCCAGCCCGGCTTGAACACTGGCGGGGCGTGGTCGCCGGATGGCCAGCGCATCGCCGTGACGCTGAGCAAGGACGGCAATGCCGAGCTCTACGTCATCGACCCGAGTGGGCATGTGTTGCGGCGGCTGACCTATGATCCGGCGATCGACACCTCACCGACCTGGTCGCCGGACGGCACGCGCATCGCCTTCGTCTCGGACCGCGGCGGCTCGCCGCAGGTCTATGTCATGTCGGCGGCGGGTGGGGCGGCGCGGCGGTTGACCTTCGCCGGCAGCTACAACCAGGAGCCCGACTGGTGCCCGCGCCGCGAGACGCCGCTGGTGGCCTTCACCGGTCGCGACGAACGCGGCGCCTACGACATCTTCACGGTCAACGTGATGAACGGCGAGGTGGCGCGCCTGACGCAGGGCCAGGGCAGCAACAAGAGCCCCGCCTGGGCGCCGAACGGCCGGCTGCTGGCCTTCTCGTCCAGCCGCGGTGGACTGTGGCTGATGACCGCCGATGGGCTCAATCAGCAGCAGGTCTTCCGCGGGGATGCGCGGACGCCCGCCTGGTCGCGCCGCTAGCTCGGGTCGGGCTTCGGCGTCTTCTTGGTGCTCGCCGGCAGCTCGGGCTTGGCGATGTAGGCGCTGGGCAGCTCGCCCGTCAGCGCGCCGAGCCAGACCACGATGGACTTGGTGTCGGCGCCGCTGAGCTCGCGTCCGAGCTGATGGTCGGCCATCAGTCGGACGGCGTGCTCCAGCGAGGGCTCGCTGCCGTCGTGGAAGTAGGGCGCCGTCTGCGTCACGTCGCGCAGCGCCGGCACCTTGAAGAACATGCGGTCGGATTCCTGCTTCGTCACCTCGAAGCGGCCTTGGTCCTTGGTGTTGGGCCAGGGCTTGATCAGCCCGAGCTTCTGGAACATCTGCCCGCCGACGTACGCGCCCATGTGACAGGTCGGGCAGCCCGTGGCGACGAAGGTGTTGAAGCCGCGCTTCTCCTCGTCGGTGAGCGCGGTGTGATCACCCTGCAGAAACTTGTCCCAGCGCGAGGGCGTGAGCAGCTTGCGCTCGAATGCGCCGATCGCCAGCGCCAGGTTGTCGAAGGTCACGGGGTCCTTGACGTCGGGGAAGGCGGCGCGGAAGGCCGCGACGTAGCCCGGCATCGACTTCAGCAGCTTCACGACGGCCTCGGGACCGGCCAGCGCCTGCTCGAGCGGATTGAGCACGGGGCCCTTGGCCTGCTCCTCGACGTCGGCGGCGCGCCCGTCCCAGAACTGGGCGAAGTGTCCGGCCGCGTTGTAGACGGTGGGCGAGTTGCGCGTGCCCTTCTGCTGGCGGTGGCCGTTGGAGACCGGCTTGTTGTCGACGCCGTAGCGGTCGAGCAGGTGGCAGTCGTTACAGGCCACGTCGTGGTTCTTGGAGAGCCGCTTCTCGAAGTAGAGCATGCGCCCGAGCGCGAGCTTCGGCTCGCTCAGCGGGTTCTTCGGCGACTCGATGGCGGCAGGCAGCGCGGCGTAGGCCTGGAGCATGCTGGTGTCGATCGCGGTGCTCGCCGCTGCGGCCAGCGCCTGTGGCGGTCACGGCGTCGCGGCGGGCGCGGCGTTGGGCTCTGCCAGGGCTCCTGGCGGCAGCCGAGGGCGAGGTCAGGGCACAACAGCCGAGCGCGAGGGCAATGGGTCGTTGCATGGCGGGATCTCCCTGGGGCGTCAGCGGCTCACTTCGATGCGGAACTCGATGCGTCGGTTCCTGGACCGACCGCGCGGCGTGAGGTTGAGGGCCACGGGCTCCTCGCTACCCACGCCCTCGGCGACGAGGCGATCGGCAGCCACCCCGTGTTGGCTGAGGTAGTCACGCACGGCCTCGGCGCGCTCACGCGAGAGCGTCAGGTTGGCCTGGCGCGTCCCCGTGCTGTCGGTGTGGCCGCGAATGCGCAACCGCAGCGTGGGGTAGGCCAGCAGCACCTTGACGGCAGCGTCGAGCTGCGGCGCCGAGGCGCGCGCGATGCGCGCACTGCTGGGAGCTCGAAGGTAATGCCGCGGATCACGCCCGTGAAGCGCGTGATCGCGCGCGGCAGCGTATCCGGGCAACCGTCGTCATCCTGGAAGCCGTTGGGGTCTCGGCCGCGGTCGGACAGCGGTCGCTCGCATCGCCCACCCCATCGCCGTCGGCGTCGGCGGGGCAGCCGTCGGCCGTGCGCGCTGCCCGGTCGGGACAGCGGTCGTCGTCGTCACCCACCCCGTCGCCGTCGCGATCGGGCAGCGGGCAACCGTTGGCCGTGGGGCCGGCCTCGCGCACACAGGCATCGATCGCGTCGGGCACGCCGTCGCCGTCGGCATCGGTGTCACGCAGGGCGCAGCCATCGGGCGAGGCCGCCGCGGCGCGCGGGCAGCGGTCGCGCGCATCGGGCACGCCGTCGCCATCGGCATCGGGAGGCGGGCAGCCGTCCGCCCCCGCGGCCGCGAGCCGTGGGCAGCGGTCGCGGGCGTCGCCGAGGCCGTCGCCGTCGCTGTCGCGGTCGCTGTCGCGCGGCGGCGGAGCCGGTGGTCGTTGCCAGCCGAGCACCAGCGCAACGCCGGCCAGGGCCTCGTAGTGGTCGGCCCGGCGGTCGGGGCCCCAGCCTTTGGTCAGCGTGTGCCGTCCCTCGAGGCGGAGCGCCAGTCGAGGTGTGGCGTAGTACTTGAAACCAAGACCCCAGTGGAAGGCCGCATCGACGTCGTTACCCATCGCGCGCCTGCCGGACTCGATGCCGAGCAGACCCGCGCCCGCGAGCACGAAGGGCGCCAGCCGATAGGGCAGCTGCGCCAAGAGGTGCGCACGGAGGTGATAGAGGTTGGCCGATTCGCCGTTGGTCGCGGCCGACGGCATCACCCCCGCTTCGCCCTCGACGCCCCACCAGGGCTGCGGCAGATACCCGACGCGAAGGCCGCCTTCGAACGCGGCGCGCTCCAGCTCGCGATGCCGCACGCTGGGGAAGTCGTAGAGTTCGTGGTTGGCCGCGGGGAAGAACGCGCCGAGGTAGACGCCCAGCTCGAAGAGCTCCCGTTGCGCCGCCAGACCGCGCCGTAGGCCGCTCGCCGCTGCGGGTTCGGCGCTTGTCGGCGGCGCTGCGGCGAGGATGGCGCAACAGGCGGCGAGGGGCAGCAGCGCGCGTGTTCCCATGGACAAGACCTCACTACGATCTAACGTAGGCGGGCCTGGTAACCCGCTGGCGGGCGATTCACAACGGCCTTTGCCTGCGAGTGCGCCCGTCGCGGCAGGAGCGAAAACCGCTCTCCGGAGCCGTCGGCGGACGACGTCGTGGCGCACCGGCCGGGACGCTGTCACGTCGCCCCTGCGGGCCTACTTCGCCGGCGGCCTGGGGCAGGTGCTGGCGCCGAGCAGGGTATAGAGCGGACAGCTACCCAGCAGACCGGTCAGCAGGGGCACGACGCCCACGAGCCCCCAGAGGGTCTTGGGGCCGACGAAGACCAAACTCAACAGCACCAGGCCGGCGCCGATGCGCAGGGCGCGCTCAAGCACGTGCTCGTTCTTGGGCAGCAACTTGTTCAGCATCACGACGCTCCCTTTCGTGGGCCCCCACGCGCGGCGCAGCATAGCCCCCAACCCTGGCGCGGGTCTACGGCGCTCTGCGGGGCGCCGCAGGCGTGGCGACGGGGGATGCGGTGCTCGCCGTCGGCGCTGCTGCCGGCGATGCCGCGGTGGCTTCGTTGCCGGCCGCCGCCGACGCAGCGCGCGGGTCGGGCCGCGGTCGCTCGTGGCGCGTCAGGCGCGCCACCGGCCGCGCAAACCACACATGGTAGGTTGTGGCGAAAGCGCCCGCGAGCGCCGCGCTGACGAGTCCCGCGGTGGCGGTGTGCTGGGCCGCGAGGCCGCAGTCGTCGCCGGTGATCGGCAGCGTGGCCGCGCTGTCCTTGTAGAGGCCGCGATAGGGCGCGCCACCCCCCGGCAGTAGCCTCTGCCCGCGGCCACGCCGGTGGGGTCGTAGCGCGTGGCGTCGTTCACCCGATCGACGTGCCGCCAGGCGATGACGCCCGCGGTGAGGCCCACGCTCAGGCCGACCGCGGCGATCGCCGCGCCGACCCAGACGGGCCAGCGTGGACGCCCGAGCGTGACCTCGGCCGCGACCGTCTCCGGCAGCGTGAACGGCACTCTCACGCCAGCTGCCGTGCGCCGCGTGGCTCAACGCCAGAGTATGGCGGCCCAGGGGGACGGTGACCTCCACCAGCGGCGTGGTGCCAAGGGGCCGTCCGTCGACGCTCACCTGGGCGCCGAGCGGCCGGCTGCGCATCGTCAGCAGGCCGCCGCGCAGCGCGATTTGGACCGTGCCGGCATGCGGCCCGGACCCGACCGACACGCTCCGTTGGGTCGCCCGATAGTCGGGATGCTCGAGCGCGAGCTGGTGTTCGCCCGGCGTGGCCTCGAGCTCGAGCGGGGTCACGCCGGCGACCGGTTGACCGTCGAGGCGCAGGCGTGCCCCCGCCGGTGTGCTCTCGACGCGCAGGCCGACCCGCAGCGGGGCGTGCAGGGTCACCGCTCCGGGGCGGTCGAGGTGCAGCGGCTGCCGGAACGGGAGGCAGTTGGGGTGCAACAGCCACAGCGTGTGGTGGCCGCTCGGTAAGGTGCCGCGGAATGGGGTCTGCCCGAGCACCGGCGCCCGTTAGTGCCGCCGACGCATCCGCGTCGGCCCTGGGGTGACGTGGAGCGCCGCGCCGCTGGGGCTCGAGGTGACGTGCAGGCCGACCGCGAGGCGCAGCGCGAGCGTCAGCTGCTGGCGCGGCTCGAGGACGAAGTCGCGGGTCGTCGGCTCGAACCCCGGATGCTGGAGGATCAGCGTGTGCCGACCCGGCGCCAGGGCCGGCGAAGGGGTGGTGCCGCGTTGGCCACTGGCCTCCGTGTCGAGGAAGACCGCGGCTCCGGAGGGCGTCGAGCTGACGTTGAGGCGGGTCGCCATCGCGACCTCGAGCTCGGCGATGGTCGCCGTGATCCTGGCTGCGTCGCCGGCGTGTGGATAGCTCGCGGCATAACGCTGCAGCAGCTCGAGCGCCTCGCGATGACGCGCGCGCTTGAGCTGGCAGAAGGCCATGCTGCGCAGGAGGACGGGGCGAGGCCAGCGCTGCTGAGCCGCCGCAAAGACCTCGAAGGCCGCGGCGTAGTCGCCGGCGGCAAAGAGCCGGTTGCCCTGCGCCAACGCCGTCTGCGGGCAGGGGCAGCCTGCGCCGTGCCGGCGAGCCAGGTCAGCGCCAGGATCGTGATCAACTTGCGCAATGCCATGCTCAGCGCTTCAAGCTCGCCCGCAGGCGTGTGACGTCGCGCTGCCCGGCGCGGGCATTGCGCGCCAACGCGCCCTCCGGTGCGCGCTCGAGATAGGCGGCGAAGTACCGCTTTGCGCGGTCCAGGTATTGGCGCGCCAGGCGCGGTCGTCGCACCAGCTCCAGCTGGGCCAGCTTGAGGTGCACGAAGCCCAGATCATAGAGCGCCGCGGGACGATCGAGCGCCCGGCGGGCGCGCTGCAGCTCGCGCAGGGCCTCCGCGTAGCGCCCTTGATTCATCGCCAGGGCGGCGCGACTCGTCGCCGCCTTGTAGGTGCCATAGCGCCGATCGTCGGTCAGCTCCGTCGCCTGGCCGTGACCGACGAGCACCCCGCCCGCCGCCGGTTGCCGCCGGGGCGCCCGCGGGAGCCGCGCGCCCGCGCGCGGCTCGGGCACCGTGCGGGTCTGCGCCAGCGCCAGCGCCGCGAGCAGGCGCACTGCCGGATCGGCGTCCCCGACAAGCTGGTTCAGCGCCGCCGCGGCCGGCGGCGTGCTGACCGCCAGGCGAAGCAGGCCGTGGGCGCTGGCCCGCCGGACGGCGGCGTCGGGGTCACGCGCGCCGCGCCGCAGCACGGCGACCGCGGCCGCCGGCGGCAGCAGCTCCGCGGCGCCGGTCTGCGCCGCGGCACGGCGCGTCGCCGCGCCGTCCTGCGCCAGCGCCGCCAGCAGCGGCTGCGCGGCGTCACCGGCCTGGGCGAGGGCGCGCACGATCGCCAGCAAATCGCCGCGACGGCGCTGCAGGGGCGCTGCGCAGCTCGGCGAGGGCGCGCGGCTGGTCGCTTCCGCTGCTCGGCGCCAGGGCGAGGGCTGCGGCGTAGCGCACCTGCGGGTCGCGATCGCGCAGCGTCGGCGCGAGCAACGCGCGCCTCGGGCAGCGGCACCAGCGCCAGTGCGGCGACGGCGGCGCGGCGTACGGCGGTGGCGCTCGCTTGCGTGGCCTGTCGCAGCACCGCCACCTGCGTGGCGTCGCCGGCGCGCCAGAGCTGCGCGGCGGCGCTCAGGGCGATCTGCGGGTCGGTCTCCCGGGCCAGCGAGGCCAACGCCGGGGCCGCGGTCAGGTCACCCGTTCGTGCGAGCGCGCTGGCCGCCGCGGCGCGCACCTCGACCTCCTGGTCGCGCAGGGCGTCGCGCAGCAGCGCCGCCGTGCCTGCTGCCGGCGGCCCCAGCTCGCCCAGCCGCCGCGCGGCGGCGCTGCGCACCCCCGCGTCGCCGTGGCGCAGCGCCCAGCCGAGCAGCTCGGCCGCCAGCTCGGGATCAAGCTCGCTCGCGACATCGAGCGCCGCGTAGCGCATCGCCCAGTCCCCGCGCTCGAGGGCCGCCTGGACCCACTGCTGGCCGCGGCGCACGAGGCTCTGCGGTCGGGCCGCGAAGAGCCGCGCCAGTGCCTCGGCGGCGGCCGTGCGCACGGCGGGCGCGCCGTCGCCGGAGCAGCGCGGCGAGGGCCGGCACCGCCGCTGGCGCCGTCAGGCGGCGAGCCCGCGTGCCGCCAGCGCGCGTGTCGACGAGGTCGCGTCGCGCAGGCTCGCTTGCAGCGTGGCGGGCCCGAGCGGGTCGCCGAGGCCGGTCAGGACCTGCGCGGCCATCAGCCGCACGGCCGGATCGGGTTGCTGCGCGAGGCGCCGCAGCACGGGTGCGCCCTCGGGCCGCCCGAGCTTCGCCAGCGCTTCGGCCGCGCCGAGCTGCACCAGCGGTCGGTCGTCGCGTTGCGCCGCCTGCAGCAGCGACTGCGTTGCCGGGGCCGAGCCGAGCGAGGCCAGCGCGCGCAGCACCGCGATCAGCGCCGCTGGATCGAGGCCGCCCCGGGGCGGCGAGCGCACGCCGCAGCACGGGTTGCGCCCGCGGATCGCCGGACTCGGCCAGCGTGAGCGCCGCCGAGAGGCGCAGCTCCGCGGCGCCGCTGCCGAGGGTCTGCACCAGCTCGCGGCGCCCCTCCTCGTGGCCGGCGTGCCACAGCGCCTCGAGGATCTGCAGCCGTGGCAGGCCGGCGCTCTGGCGCGCGGCTGTGCGGAGCGTCGTGGCCACGTCGTCGCCGCCGACGGCGGCGAGGCCCCAGGCCGCGGCGCCGCGGACGCCCGGTTCGGGATCATCGAGCAGCGCCGCGCTGAGCAGCGCCGCGGTGTCCGGATCGCGCAGCTCGGCCAGCCCGCGCACGCTGCTGCGCCGCAGCTCGGCCTCGGCGGCGCGCATGCCTTGGCGCAGCGTGCGGCGCACGTCGACGAGTAGGGCCACCAGATCGTCGGCGGGCGAGGGGGCCCCGACGGCCGCCGCCGTGCCCGTGGGGTTGGGGGCAGCGTGGGGTCTGGCGCCGACGGCGCCGCCGTGGGGCTGCGCGTTCCGCGACGGGGGTCGGCGCAGGGCCAGGGTCGCCACGACGGCGATCGCGCCGGCCGCCGCCGCGACGACGACCGCCCGGCGCGCCGTGATGCGCCGCGCAGCGCCGGTGTGGGCCGCGCCCGGCTGGGCGCTCGCGCCGCTGCCGCGGCCGCTCGGCGCCGGGGTCGGCGAGCGACGCTGGGGCTGCGCCGGATCCTCGTAGCCGATCGCGCGGGCGAAGCTGCGGGCATCGGGGTAGCGGGCCTCGCGGTCCTTGGCCGTCGCCTGCGCCAGCACCGCCGCGAGGTCGGCGGGCACGCCCAGCTCGGCCGGCAGCGGCTCCAGCGGTGGCAGTGGGTCGCGCAGGTGCGCCAGCATCAGCGCGGTGGTGTCCGGCCCGCGGAAGGGCTGGTGGCCCATCAGGGCCTCGAAGATGATCAGGCCGACGGCATAGAGATCGGCTCGACCATCGATCTTCTGGTCGCGGATCTGCTCGGGCGCGATGTACTCCGGCGTGCCCATCACCGAGCCCGCGGCCGTCAGCTTGGTGCCCTCGGGCCCCAGCTCCAGCGACTTGGCGATGCCGAAGTCCACGACCTTGACCAGCAGCGTGTCGTCGGGCTGGTGGCTGACGAGGATGTTCTCCGGCTTGATGTCGCGGTGAATGAGCCCGTGGTCGTGAGCGGTGGCCAGCGCGCTGAGGGTCTGGCCGACGATCGGCTGCAGCATGCGCCAGGGCAGGCGACCGCGCCGCGCCAGGATCTGCCCCAGGTTCTCGCCGGGCAGGTACTCCATCACGTAGTACTGGCGTCCGTCCGGGGTCTGGCCGAAGTCGAAGACGTCGACGATGTGCGGATGGCCGAGACGACTCGCGGCGCGGGCCTCGCGGTGGAAGCGCTCGATGACGCTCGGATTGCTCGAGTGGGTGCTCGAGAGCACCTTGATCGCGGCCTGCCGCCCGATCAGCAGATGCGTAGCGCGATGGATCACGCCCATGCCGCCCTCGCCGATGCGAGGGCCGACACAATTGCCGAGCGCGGTGCCGACCAGCGGGTCGATCGGCTCGCGGCTCGCGCTGCTCGGCGGCTGGGCGTTCATCATCGTGGCTGCGCTTGGCGCGGCGATGGTACCAGCAAGCCCGCACAGGAGCTATTCCGGTGCGGACGGGGGGGGTAGCCGCTGGGGTCGGCGCGGGGGGGGGGGGGGGGCCGGGGGGGGGGGGGGCGGGGGGGCCCTGCGCGGATGGGGCCGGGGGGGCGGGCCCCCCCCCGCCCGCGGGGGGGGGGGGGGGGGGGGGGGGGGGGGGGGGGGGGGGGGGGGGGGGGGGGGGGGGGGGGGGGGGGGGGGGGGGCCCCGGGCCCCCCGCCCCGGGCCCCCTGCCCCCCCCCGGGCCCGCCGACTGGGAAGGGGCGGCCCCAGGCGGCGCCGCTACTCGATGATCTTGTTGATCGGCAGCTCGATGATGCCGCGCGCGCCGGCGGCGTAGAGGTCGGGGATCAGCAGGCGCGCCTGTTTCTCCTCGACCACGGCGCTGACGTCGAGCCAGGCCGCGTCGGCCAGCGGCGCGGTCGTCGGCGTGCTGAGCGCGGGGAGGATCGCCAGCACCTGTGCCAGGTGCTCGCGTGGCACGTTCATCGACAGCATCACGCGGGTGGCGGCCGTGATCGCCCCGCGCAGCAGCATCAACAAACGGTCGATCTGCTGCTTGCGCGCGCCGTCGGCCAGCGCGCCGTGGCTGGCGATGAAGCGCGGCGTGCTCTCCAGCACGACGTGGATCGGGTGCAGGCCGTTGGCCCGCAGGCTCGATCCCGTCTCCGAGACATCGACGATCGCGTCGGCGAGGATCGGCGGCTTGACCTCCGTCGCGCCCCACGAGAACTCGACCTCCGCGCTCGACCCCGTGCTGGCGCAGGAAGCGCTGCGTCATCCCCACCGCCTCGGTGGCGATGCGCTTGCCCTCGAGGTCCTGCACGCTGGCGAAGGGCGAGCCATCCTTGACCGCCATCAGCCAGCGCACGACGCCGAAGTTGGGCCAGGGCGCGCGCAGATCGGCCAGCTCGACCACGTCCGCGCCGGTCTCGAGCAGCCAGTCGAGGCCGGTGATCGCGCAGTCGAGCACGCCCTGCTGGACATAGCGGGCCATCTCCTGCGGCCGTATGAGAATGCACTGCACCTCGGGGTCGTCGATCTCCGGGTAGTACGAGCGGCCGGAGATGCGCAGGTCGTAGCCCGCCAGGGCGAACAAGCGCTGGGTCGTCTCCTGCAGGCTGCCCTTCGGGATCCCCAGCCGCAGCCGGCCGTCCGCGTCTCTCATTTGCCGTAGACCTCCCGCGGATCGAAGACCTGTACGCCGACGTCGCGTACGGCGTCCCCCTCGAGCTGGCGAAAGAAGCAGCTGCGCTTGCCCGTGTGGCAGGCCGCCGCGCCGAGCTGCTCGACGCGCAACAGGATCGCGTCGCCGTCGCAGTCGACGCGCAGCTCGCGCACCCGTTGGACGTTGCCGCTCTCCTCGCCCTTGTGCCACAGCCGCTGCCGCGAGCGGCTCCAGTACACCGCCTCGCCCAGCTCCAGCGTGCGCGCCAGCGCTTGCTCGTTCATGTGCGCCAGCATCAGGATCTCGCCGCTCTCGGCATCCTGGGCGATCGCGGTCACCAGGCCGCCGCCCTTGGCGAAATCCACCACCCCGCGCCAGCTCTCGTGCTCGGTACTCATCGGCTGCTCCTTGCGCGCCTGCGCGCGGCGTGAGCCTCCAACAACGCCCGATGCGCTGCAAGAGGGGAATGCCCCGCCCGCTGTCACCGCGCGCACACCGTGCTCCCCGAACAAGCGCCCGCCATCGCGCTTTTCGCCGCGGTTGAGGCTGCGTCTAGCAGCGACCACGGGGCACGCTACGGAAGGAAGAACCGCCTGTGCCGCAAAGGGGGGGGACGCAATGTGGCCTACTTTTCGCGCCCCGAAGCCGAGGGGCGGGTGGGCAGCGCCGCTGGCTGGCAGCGCTCGGTGGCCACGCTGAGTGGGGCTGTCTCGGCGCCGCTCAGCCCGGATAGCCGGTCGAGCTCGTCGCGCAGCGTTTCCAACACCCGCGCGACATCCGCCTCGAGATCTTTCGTGGTCTGTGTCGCAGGCGCGTCGCCAAGCGAGTAGTACCGCTCGACGAAGACATAGTAGCGCTTGAGACCATCGTGAAGGGCAAGCCCCGCCATTGCCGTGAGCGTGTGGGGGACCACCTCGTCCTCGAGGAAGAGCACCAGCACGGGCAGCCGCGGACCGGTGCCCAAGCGAAGCGCGCGACGCTCGACGGGGCGTCTACAGCTCAGCCTCAGGTCGCTGTCGCGGCGGACGATTTCATCCAGGTCGTCGACAAGACGCTCGGCCCGGTGTTCGCCGCGGTCGACCCACCAGGTCGAGACGTTGCGATCGAGGTCCGTCTTCATCAGCAGCCGATACGCGCGGCCGGCAGGATCGGTACGACGCACGCCAACGTTGAAGCGCCAGATGCCCAGGCCGACGGGTGCCGCTCTCCTTGGCCGTGGAGTACTCGGCGCTGCCGCCCGCGCTTCCGGCTGTGTCGTCCGGGCAGGCGTTCCAGGCGCCACGCAGCCCTGCAGCGCCGCAACAACCGCCGCCAAACTTCGCACGCCGTTCGCCACGGTCATGGTGTGCCTTTAGCGGAGGCCCAATACAGCGTCAATCCGCCCCGGGCTAGAAACGTCACGATCTTTAGTCGGATGCAGATCGGTGGGCGAGGACAAGGGCTGCTGGTGGCAAGCGACCGACGAGCGACAGAGCCCCGCGGTTGCGAGAACGAGCGCAGGCAACGGGAGAAACCCGACCCAGTGGGGGTAGCCGCTGCGGAATCGCATCGCGCTCGGTGGCGTGTAGCCGGGGGGGGGCATCCACGCTTGCCGCCGCGCGGGGGATCGTGCGACCGTCGTGACCTGCATTAGAGGGGGTCACAGCGGATGTTTGGCACCACGCGATGGGGTTGCGGAGCAACGGCGCTGCTGCTCGGGGCGCTTTGGGCGCAGGCTCCGGCGTGGGCCGGCGTCGTGCTGGTTGGCCAGATGACCAACGGCACGGGGGCCAGCGCGACCAAGCAGCAGAGCACGACCTATCTGAGTCGGCACGCGGTGCGGCTGAGCGTCAGTGGCACGGGGGCCCAGAGCGGGATGGTGATGCTCTTCCGGGCCGACCAGGACCTGATCTGGATCATCGACGAGGCCGGCCGGAGCTACCGCGAGCTCGGGCCCAAAGACATCGAGGCGATGGGCGCACCGATACCCGGCGGCGCGGCGGCATCACCGTAGATGCGCGCTCACCTGTTGGGGCTCGCGCTGCTGGCGCTGCCCACCTTCGCCACGGCGCAACCACGCCCGCCCGAGGCGACTCCCGCGCCCGGCGCCAAGGCCGCAGCCCCACCCGACGCGCCACCCAGTGGGTCCACCCCGCGCGTGCGGGGTCCCGGTCCCTTTCGCGTGCCGGGCGACCTGCCTCGGCCGGCGCGGGTGATTGCGATCGAGCTGCACGGCGAGGTTACCCGCGGCATGGCGGCCTTCGTCGAGCGCGTCACCGGCTCGCTCGAGTCCGGCGACCTGCTGCTGCTCGATATCAAGACCTTCGGCGGACGTGTTGACGCGGCCGTGACGATACGCGATGCCCTGCTGCACACCCGCGACGTCGGCGCGCGCACGGTGGCCTATGTCAATCCGCGGGCAATCTCGGCCGGCGCATTGATCGCCTATGCCACCGACGTGATCGTCGTGGCACCCGGGGCGACGATGGGCGCCGCCACCCCGGTCCAGCTCGGCCAGGACGGGGAGGCCAAGGCGGTCGAGGACAAGGTCGTCTCGTACATGCGCCAGGAGATGCGGGCCACCGCGCTCGCTCGCGGTCGGAAGGGCGAGCTCGCCGAGGCGATGGTCGACAGTGACGTCGAGGTGCCGGGCCTGATCGCGAAGGGCAAGCTGCTGACGCTCGACGGCGGAGCGGCGCTCGAGTGGGGCGTCGCCAGCTTCGAGGCCGCCAGCCGCGACGCGCTGCTGAAGAAGCTCGGCTATGGCGCGCTCGGCCGCACGCACCAGCTCCGCGTGGTCAAGGCGCTTCTGGCCGAAGACCTCGCGGCCTGGCTGTCGAGCGCCGCGGTCTCCAGTCTGCTGATGACCATCGGCATGCTCGGGCTGATGATCGGGCTCTACTCGGGTGGGAGCCCCGTGCCGCTGGTGGCCGGTGCGGGCTGCCTGCTGCTCTTCTTCTTTGGCCATTACCTGACGCGGCTGGCCGGGCTCGAGGAGCTGCTGCTCTTCTTGCTCGGCGTGAGCCTCATCGCCGTCGAGGTCTTCGTGGCCGGGACCATCCTGCCGGGGGTGTTCGGCATCCTCTGCATCGTTGCTGCGCTGGCGCTGGGCCTGCTCGACTTCGAGCGGGTCCCGCTGCATGTGCAGTGGGAGTCGGGCCTGATCGGGTCCGCGTTGGCCGGCGTCTGCGGCTCGCTGCTCGCGGCGGTCGTGCTGGTCGCGATCGCGCTGCACCTGCTGCCGCGCAGCTCGCTGGGCAAGCCGCTGGTCTTGGCCGAGGCGCTGGAGGGCCGCGCCACCGCGCCAGCCGCTGCGGAGGCCGCCGCGAGGCTCGTCGGGCAGGTGGGCAGCGCGGCGACCGACCTGCGTCCCGCAGGTAAGGTGATGCTCGCGGGTCGCCGCCACGACGCTCGCGCTCAGGTCGGGTTCGTCGGGGCCGGCAGCGCGATCGAGGTGGTTCAGGTGCGAGGGCTCGAGCTGGTGGTCCGCGCGCTGCCGACGGCTCCGGCGCCCATCGAGCGGTCCGCGTTGCCGGAGGACGGTGCCGCGTGAATACGATCCTTTGGGTGGTCGTGCTGATCGTGCTCGGCACGATCCTCGCCGCCGTGGAGGTGCTAGTCATTCCGGGCTTCGGCGTGGCGGGCCTGCTGGCCCTCGCCACCCTGATCGGCGCGGCGGCTCTGGCCTACCTGCAGCTGGGCCCACTGGCGGGCGCGCTGGCGATGGGTGCCGGAGCGGTGCTGTCCGGCCTGCTCTTCTGGTTGCTGCCGCGCACGCGGCTCGCGCGACAGATGGTGCTCGACGAGCAGCACCGCGGCGACGCCTCGGGTGGGGCCTTTGCGCAACTCGACGGGCGCTCCGGGCTGACGCTGACGCCGCTGCGCCCGGCGGGGACGGCCGAGATCGACGGCAAGCCGGTGGATGTGGTAGCCGACGGTCAATACGTCGAAGCCGGCACGCGCGTGCGCGTGGTGCGAGTGGAAGGCGCGCGGGTGGTCGTCATCCCGGCGACCGCGGAACAGCTTCAACGAACAGACAGCCAAGGAGAGAACCCGTGAGCAGCGGCATGAATGCAATGGTCATCGTCGGCGGTATCGCCGCGCTTCTTCTTACGGGCCTCGTGCTCTACCTGGTGCCGATGCGGCTGTGGATCGCCGCGGCGGCCTCTTCGGCGCGCATCAGCATGCTGACGATGATCGCGATGCGACTGCGGCGCGTGCCGCCGCACACCGTGGTCGGCGCGCGCATCAGTGCGGTCAAGGCCGGGATCGACGCGCCGGTGAACCTGATCGAGGCGCACTTCCTCGCGGGCGGAAACGTGGTGCGCGTGGTCAACGCCCTGATCTCGGCCGACAAGGCGGGCATGAACCTGAGCTTTCAGCGCGCCGCGGCCATCGATCTCGCTGGGCGCGACGTGCTCGAGGCGGTCAAGATGTCGGTCAACCCGCGGGTGATCGAGACGCCCAAGGTCTCGGCGGTGGCCCGCGACGGCATCCAGCTCCTGGCACTGGCGCGCGTCACCGTGCGCACGAACCTCGATCGGCTGGTCGGCGGTGCCGGCGAGGCGACGATCCTGGCGCGCGTCGGCGAGGGCGTGGTCTCGACCATCGGCGCCTCCGATACCTACGCCAAAGTGCTCGAGCACCCCGACACCATCTCCAAGACCGTGCTGACCAAGGGCCTCGACGCGGGCACTGCCTTCGAGATCCTCTCGGTCGACATCGCGGACGTCGACGTTGGCGCCAACGTCGGGGCCAAGCTGCAGGCCGAGCAGGCCGAGGCGGACAAGCAGGTGGCGCAGGCGCGAGCCGAGGCCCGGCGCGCGCTGGCCGTCGCCGTCGAGCAGGAGAACAAAGCCAAGATCGCCGAGATGCAGGCCGCGCTGGTGGCGGCCGAGGCGGAGGTGCCCAAGGCCATTGCGGCCGCCCTGCGCAGCGGCAACCTCGGCGTGATGGACTACTACAACATGAAGAACATGATGGCCGACACCGAGATGCGCCGCTCGCTGAGCGGGGACGCGCCGACGCCCGACAAGGGTCAGCGTTAGCACTCACAAGGGAGGCCAGGCCGATGGCGCGGTCAAGGGCAGCGGAGCCCACAGCTCCCGGCGAGCGTGAGCGGCTGCGCGGGCGGCTGCGCGCCGCCCTGGGCGACCGCGCGGTGCTTGCGCGGCACTTGCTATTGGGCTCGATCGTGGCGGACGCGCCGCGGACAGCAGGCGGGCCGCACCGCGGGCTTGGACCGAGCGCGCTCGTGGCCGGAGTTTCGAGCGCGTCGAGCGTTGGCGCCGCCCGTCCGGCCGGGTCCGACGACGTCGAGCCTTGACGATGGAGCTCGACGATCTCCTCAAGGGGCTGCTCGCCGTCGGCTACGTGCTCTACCAGCTCTACACCGCCTACAAGAAGCACACGGAGAAGAAGAAGCCACCACGCCCCAGGTCAGCGCGCCGCGTCGAGCCCGCTGCCCCGCGCGCGCCGGAGCCGCAGCCCACCGCCGAGGGTGCCACGCCCGCCCGACCGCGCCCGGCCGCTGTGCTGGCCGCGCTCGATCCGCGCGACGCGCGACGCGCGCGGCTGGTCGAGCAGACCAGCCGACTGCTCGACCGCGCGCAGAGCCTGGCGGAGACGGCCCGCGTGCAGCGCGCGACGTACCCCTTCGCCCGCGTGCTCGAGGACCAAGTCGTAACCGGGGCTCGATCACTGCTCGGCCGACTCGCAGCGCCCGGGTCTGCCGAGTTCGTCACGTTCCACGAGGAGACGCTGGGCGAGCTCGAGCTGATCGAGGCGCAGCTCGCCTCCTTCGTCGCGCAGCGCCGAGACCCGGCGCTGCGCGCGCGCCTCGGCGACGCCGACGCGCTGGCGCTGAGCTGCTATCGCCCCGTGATCGGTTTCGCGCAGGCCAAGGGGCTCGAGCTCAGCTCGGCCTACCCGGCAACGCAGCTCGGTGGCTTCGACCTGAGTATCTGGACTGGCTTCATCCCGACCGGCCTGGCGCCGATCTTCCTGCCGGAGCGCTTCTTCGAGGACGTGTTCTGGTGGCCAGCGCTGGCCCACGAGATCGGGCACGACTTCCTCGCCGCGACGCGCGGGGTCGACGAGGGTCTGCGACGTCAGCTCGGCCTGCCGGACGAAAAGATCGGGACGCAGCCGCTGCAGCTCGGTGGCGCGGCGCTGAGCTACGATGATGTCTTCCGCCTCTTCGGCGGTTGGTTCGAAGAGCTGTTCTGCGACGTGTTCGGCGCGCTGATGCTGGGGCCCGCCTATGGCTACGCGATGGCCAAGCACTTCGCCGCGCCCGATAACCCGCGCGCGATCGCGCTGGTGAGGTTCCACGTCGGAGGGCTGAGCTACGACATCCACCCTCCGCGCCACCTGCGTGTGCTCGCCTGCGCGCACCTGCTGGAGCGCATGGGCCACGAGCGCAGCGGCGCCGAGCTGCTCGAGCAGTGGGCGGAGGTACACGGCGACCTGCCGGAGCATCTGCTCTTTCGCCACGACGGAGGCGTCATTGGCCTGCCGCTCGAGCCCTTCGCCGAGCTGGCGCTTGGGCTGGTCGACCGGCTCTTCGACGAGCAGCTCGACGCGATGGCTGGGTACCGATTGATCGACATCCCCGGGGTGGGCTTCGGCCCGCACCTCGAAGCCGAAACGGAGCGGGTCAGCGCGTGGCTGCTGGCCGGCCAGAGCCCGGCGCGGGCCGACCCGCGCGCCGTGATCGCCGGTGCCGTGCTCGCCACCCGCGCGGCCCCAGCGCAGGCGTCGAGCATCCTGCTCTTGGCACGCGCGGCCATCGCTGCCGAGGGCACCTTCGAGCACGCCGTCGACGCCTACAGCGCCCAGGCGGCCACCCGCGCGGGCGAGCAGCAAGCGACGGGCCGAGCCGCGCTGCGGGAGGCCTTCGTGCTCTACACGCTCTTGGGCCAGCGCGCGGGCTTGCGCGGCTCGCGCCGCCCCGGTGACGCGCCGGTCCCCTTGCACGGCGCCGGGCACGCTCCGGCACGCTGGCCCCAGCACGCGTTGTTGCCCGCACCCGGCGTCCAGGCCTGGCGCGCAGCGCGTCGGCGCAGGCCAGCCATGGTTGATGGCAGGCGGTAGCCTTCAGGCGAAGCGGGTACCATCTCGCTAGCGCTGGGATCGGCGCGCCTCCTCAAGGCCCTGCTTGGCCGCGGGAAGGTCCGGTTTGAGTTTCAATGCGTCCTTGAAACGAGCGACAGCACGGTCGATGAGACCGAAGGTGAGATAGACGCGGCCTTCAGCCGCCAGCTTCTCAGCGGGATCAAGGGGCTCATCTTCCACCTTCGCTGACTTGGGTTCGTGCTCGATTCGTGTCCAAATCCCAGTTCCGCTGAGCCAGTATGCCGTCTTTTCATCTTCAAGAGCGACTCGAATGCGCTCGAAGGGGTCGTCATCTTCGCCCACGGCGCGGTCGGCCGGTCTGAAGGTGAGCGTGGTACTGAGTAGCCCGAGGAGAAGGAGGGCAGGAAGCCGCTCGAAGGGAGAGAGACAAGTGCAGCTGACGTGCTCGGTCGATAAGCTCGGAAGCTCCGCGAGGGCGCACTTGTCGGACCCGTAGTACAGGACTGCACGACCACCGGTTCGCTCCAAGCGGGCCCGATAGACGTTCGCCTCGCGGTGGGGCCAAAGCTTCGTCACATCCGGCAACTCGCTTCGGTGGTCGATCCACTCCTGCTCAGCCTTGGCCCCAACGACGGAAGTGGAGTGGATGACCTTCTCCACGATTTCCGGATCGAGCATGTTGAGCCGGAACGCGTGCTTATAGGTGGCAATCGCCTTGATCATGAAGCCGTGCGTCGCGAAGTAGTCGGCGGCCTCGATGTAGCGGCGCCGCGCCTTTTCATAGGCACCGGCTTCGAACGCCACGTCGCCCGCGCGAAGGGTCGCCCTTACGTCAAACTTGGCCATGGGTGATCTCCCGTCGCTGGCACGTCGAGCGGTACAAGTGCAACCGACGAGCAGTGTGGTGGCAAGTACCACCGACCACCGCGAGCAGCCGTGATTGGCTTCCAATGTGGCTCCTTCTGCCGAGCACGCGCCGCTGGACCTCTCCCACTTTGGTGGACGGGTGAGTGAGGGGGACATGAGCGCTCCTCCTACCCTCCGAGGCTGTAGCGCGGGGCAGCGGGGATGACAATGCTGCCTGCTTTGACGGTGGCGAGCCCCGAGGAGGCCTGTTTCGACGGTGCCAAACGTGTCCCACTTGCCGCCGCTGCGATTCGAAGTGCGGCAGCGGGTGGGGCATGCCCTCGTGCTACGCTGGGAGCACGATGCAGCAGATTCGATCGCTGACGATGGCGCTGGTCCTCCTGCTTCTCCCCGCCCTGTCCGACGCCGAGATCTTCACCGGCAAGGTGGTCGGCGTCAGTGATGGTGACACGATCACCGTCCTGCGCGACGGCAAGCCGATAAAGGTCCACCTCCACGGCGTCGATTGCCCCGAGAAGACAGAACCCTTCGGGGAGAAGGCCAAGCAGTTCACGTCGAAGATGGTGTTCGGGAAGGTCGTGCAGCTCCGCGTGGTGGCCAAGGACCGCGATGGCCGAATGGTCCAGGTCGCGGTGGAGACCGAGCGCGACCCGCTCACGGGCTGGTCGCACCCGAGCAGCCTGAACGAGTCGCTGGTCGCTGCGGGCCTCGGCAGGTGGTACCGGGAGCACGGGCCCAAGGACCGGTGGCTGGAGACGCTCGAGGGACAAGCGCGGAGGGACAAGCGCGGGCTCTGGGCCGAGCCCAACGCGACGACGGCGCCCTGGAAGGGGCGCCGGGCGCGCCAGCAATTGCCCAAGAGCGTTTCCTGCTCGTCGAGCGCCGACTGTATCGTCAAGGCATGTTGGTGCCGCTGGACAATCCTGCGCAGGGGCTCCCGTGAAGCCGCATCCTGCCACGCCGACTGGCTTTGCCGGCACGCGCCGCCACCCAAGCCGGAAGCGAGCTGCGTGGCCGGAAGCTGTGTGTTCTCTTTCCCGTCAGGGAAACGCGGTGGCTCATGCTACCCAGACGGGTCTTGCGACAAGCCATGCGTCTGCCTGTCGAAGAAGTGCCGGTGGGGGCCGCATGACATGGACGAGTAGTGGTAACGGATCAGCTCGCCCCCTGTGGCGCCAGGCGGAGAGGTGCTCGACGGTGAGCGCGGCCGCTTCGGGCAAGGGCCCTTTGCCCCGCAAGTGACGAGATGACTGCTAACCCCACCGCTCAGCTGAGTTGAGGCGCCCGTCAGGCAAGGAGCGAACGAGGCGCGCGCGGAGCAGCCTTGTGGCGCTGGGAGCACCTACTGGCGCAAGCGTCCGTGGGAGTGCCGCTCGTCGCCGTTGCGCGCGACCGTCGGCCGCGCGAGTCTCCGCGGCGAGGACGAGCGCATGGACGACCGTATGACCACGACCAAGCCCGAGCTGAGCACCTGGTCTCTGATCAATATGAGCGTCGGCTTCTTCGGCATCCAGCACGGCTTCGAGATCCAGTTCGCGCGCATGAGCTCGATCTACGAGCGGCTGGGGGCCAAGCCCGACGAGATTCCACTGCTGTGGCTGGCCGCGCCGGCGACCGGGTTGATCGTGCAGCCGATCGTCGGCTACCTCAGCGACAAGACCTGGCTGCCGCGCCTGCGGGCACGCCGACGGCCCTACTTCCTCGCGGGGGCCATCCTCGGCACGATCGCGCTGGTGTTGATGCCCGAGGCGTCGTCATTGTGGATGGCGGCGGGGCTGCTGTGGGTGCTCGATGCCGCGCTCAACGTGACGATGGAGCCCTTTCGCGCCTTCGTCGCCGACCTGCAGAACAGCCGCCAGCGCCCCACCGGCTACGCGATGCAGAGCGTGATGATCGGGCTGGGCACGATCCTCGGAAACCTCATCGCCTCGCTCGACCTCACGGCGATCTTTCCGGCACTAGCCGCCGGCGGCCGGAGCGCGATGCACTACTCCTTCTACCTCTGCGCGGCGATCTTTCTCGGTGCGGTGCTGTGGACCGTGCTGACCACGCCCGAATACCCGCCCGAGCTGCCGAGCCCGCACGGGGGCGGCGGCGCGGCGCGTGGCGCGCTGGCGGCCTGCGGGCGCTGGTGGCGCGAGACCCGGAGCTGCTACCTGAGCATGCCCGCGGTGATGAAGCAGCTGGCCCTGATCCAGTTCTTCACCTGGATGGGGCTGTTCTGCATGTGGATGTTCTACGCCGTCGCGGTGCCGCACCACGTCTTCGGCGCGACCGACCCGCATTCGGCGAGCTACGACGCCGGGGTGCGCTTCGCGGCGGCGACGACGATGGCCCGCGGCCTCGCCACGCCGCTCTTCGCGCTGCTGATCCCCGTCCTGGTGCGGCGACTCGGGCGCGCCACTACGCACGCGCTGGCGCTCGGCGTCGCCGGCCTCGGGCTGCTCGCGCTGCCGCTGATCCACACGCCGGGCCTGCTCTACCTGCCGATGATCGCCGCCGGCGTCGGTTGGGCCTCCGTGGTCTCGATGCCCTACGTGATCCTCGTCGATCACCTGCCCAAGCAGCAGTACGGCATCTACATGGGCATCTTCAACATGTTCATCGTCATCCCCGAGATCTGCGTCAGCCTCGGGCTCGGCGGCGTGATCATGGGCCTGTTAGGCAACAACCGCGCCTATGGCGTCGCCTTCGGTGGAGCGCTGCTGCTGGTCGCCGCCCTGCTCACCCCGGCCCTGCGCCGCTACGAGCCGAGCGTGCGCTGAGGCGAGCCGCGTGTGCCGGGCGGTGGCTGACGCCACCGCGCTCGCCTTCGTCCAGGACCAGGCGCTGCGCCGTTGATCCTGGCCCGCATAGGTGAGGACGGGCGATCGGAGGACCCGACACATGTTGATCGCGATCGATGGCACCTCGATCTACTGGGACGACGCAAGATACCGGCAGCAGATGCGGGGTAGCTTCATCAACGAGATCGATGCCACCACCCGCGAGCAATACCACCAATACCTGCGTGGTCCCACCATCAGCGGCGTTCAGGACCTGGTGATCGCTGACGTGGCGCTGGCCTTCATTCGTGAGTGGGTGCGCCTGGGGGATCGCCGCGTCGTGCTCGCGGGCTATAGCCGCGGCGGCGCGGTGGCCATCTACGTCGCGCGGCGGCTGGAGCGCGAGACCTGGGCCCGTGGGCTCAAGGTAGCCTGCCTTGCGCTCTTCGACGCCGTCGATCGCGATCCCCTGATGAACGCCCAGCAGATCCCGGGCAATGTTGAGCACGCCTACCACGCTCTGCGCGACCGCGGGTGGGGTCACGCAGCTACTTCGGCAATTGCGGCGAGACCATCGGCCACCCCGGCAGGCTGATCCGGCACCGGTTCTTCGGCACCCACGCGGCGATGGGGGCCTGCCCTTCACCGGCGACCATCCGCGGCACGAAAGAGGCCGCCATGGGCCGGACCGAGCTGCCCTACTCGGTCGTCGCGAGCGCCCGGATCGCCGCCCCCGGGACGATGGACGAGCCTCCGAGGCTCGTGCCCATCACCCAAGCGCAGGACCAGGCCGCCGCGGCGGCGGTCAAAGACTGGATGTGGGGTCACCTCCGAGCGCCAGGGGGTCGTCGCCTGACACGACCGCTCGTACACCGCAGCCCCCGCTCAGGCGGGCCCCAGACCGCGTCTTCAAGGTAGTTGCGCCCTCAGGGTAGCTGCGCGTAGTCGAGGCTGGCACCCGGATCGCCGGGCTGCAGCTCGAGGCCGCGAGCGCGCAAGTGCTCGGCCAGGCGCGGAAAGAGTTCGAGCACCGTATCGGAGCGTACCGCCGTGGGCAGGGCACGCTCCTCGCTCAGCAGCACGCCCGTGCTCGAGCCGGCGTCGGGGCTGCCGTGGAAGCGTGGCGCGCCTGATCGTCGACGCTGGAGAAGGGCACGCGGAAGCCGCTCGAGGTGTAGGGCCGACGAAAGGAGACCAGCACCTCGGCCGGGTAGCGGTTGCGCTCACCGGGGTCAGGGCGCTGCGCAGCCGATAGAGCAGGTCCGGGTCGCGCCCCTCCGCGTGGCGACGAAGGCCTGCTCGTCGCTGAGCTCGAGGTGTTCGGCGAGCGACGCGGGGCTCGTCCCGCTGGCGCTCAGGTCGAGGCCCAACGCGGCGAGGTCGGCGTCGCGCCGCAGCGCTTCGCGACCCGCACGCTTCGCGA
Organism: Pseudomonadota bacterium; assembly: GCA_016702545.1. Classification (GTDB taxonomy): domain Bacteria; phylum Myxococcota_A; class Polyangia; genus JADJTL01. The sequence goes on from JADJDT010000044.1 coordinate 60,697, forward strand.
CCCTCTCTTAGTGGCGTGGTGTGCAGCTACAACCCTTGCCGTGGTCGATTTGGCCGACCAAGCCGGATGCACCCACGCCCAACCCTACCTGCAGGCAGCCGAGCAGGATCACGCCCTTGAACAGCAGGGGCACGCGGGCGAAGGGCAGAAAGGGCAGAAGAGCGAGGTAGGGCGCCATTCTCGGCAGGTCGAGGCCGACCAGCATCACCGAGCCCGACGCCCCCCCCAACAGGCTCCCGCCGATCTCGCCGAGGACGCAAGCGCCCGCAAGGTCGGCGGGCTGCAAGTCCCCCTGCGGGCAGGCGGAGGTCAGCCAGAGAGAGCCTCGGGAGGGAAGGTCCCTTGGGGCGACGTGGCCCGCGATCATGGGCGAAAACTTGAGCAGCCCGTTGATCACTGTCTGGATCCAGCCGCCTGCGCCACGCGCTCCGACGGCGGCGGAGACGCCGCCCGTCGTGTAGCGATACTCGTGCGCCTGACCCCCGGGATCGCTCAGCAGCAGCGTCCCGATCTGGGCGCCCGCGGCGAGCACGCTGCCACCCATGCTCTCGTAGTTGCGGAACGACCAGGCACTGGGACGCAGCATGTGAACTCCTGCCGTTCAGGGGCCAAAGGCCGTCGCCGGAAAGAGCGAGCCTTGCTTCTGTGCAGGGCGTCCAGCAGCAAGGCCCATTTTGCCCCAGGCTCGACCCGTTGTCTAGCCGGCCGACGCAGAATGGCCCGAAGGGCGGCCCAGCGCCCGTGCCCTCAAGACGGCGGGTCCTCTTGACCGCCGGCGGTTGCCCCAACAGGGTGGGCGACACCCTGTCGCGCGTGGATCCCGGCAGCAGCATCAGGGCGGCGCCGAGGCAGGCCAGCAGGGTCAGGCCGGGCCGATCACGTCGACCGGCCGCCGCCGGTAGGCCAGCTCGATCACGCCGTCGCGCGGCGCGAGCCCGATGAACATGCGGTGGTGGGCGAGGGTCGCGGTGTCGATGCGCAGCGGCTGGCCGTTGGGGGTAGCGACCCAGTTGGCATAGTCGGAGCGGTGCAGCACTAGCCGCGTCGCCGCGTCGCCACCTTCTAGCACTACTGTGTCGGATCTCTCCCGTCGCCTGGGCTCGTTCTCGAAATCACAGGCTTTGTCGCTCGTCGGTCGCTTGCCACCAGCAACCTCCCTCCTCGCTTCGCGCCCGTGATTCCGAGCCCTTCGCCAGGCTCGGTCCGAAATCCGACACAGTAGTGCTAGCCGCAGGCGCACATGCTCAGCGATCGAGGAGGGCGACGGCAGCGGCCAGGCGCAGCAGGGGCAGCGGGCGGGCCAGGGCGGCTTGCAGTGCCTGGCGGGCCCGCGGGTCGGCGAGCCGCCCCAGCGCGAGGGCGACCGCGATGGCGTCGTCCTCGCGTGCGGGCTGCTGTAGCGCCGCCTGCAGCAAGGGGCTGGCGCTGAGGTCGGCGAAGTCGCGGGCGAGCTGGAGCGCGGCGCGCAGCTGGACGTCGCTGGGTCCGTCGCGCAGCGCCTGGCGTAGCGCCGCACGGGCCCGGCCTGGCGCGATCGAGGCCAGGGCCTGCGCCGCCAGCAGTCGCTCCTCCCAGGCTCCGGCTTGCAGGGCGCGCAGCAGCTCCAGCCGCGCGCGGCGCCCGAGGGTCGTGCGCTCCAGCCGCGCGAGCGCGCCCAGGGCGCGCGGCGCGCGTGACGGGCGTCGCATCGCGCAGATGCTGCGCCAATGCCAGGCCGCCGCGGTGGCGCAGGTGCGCCAGCGCCTCGAGGATCGCCACCCGCAGCCAGGGATTGGCATAGAGCAGCTCGCGCTCGAGCTGTTGCACCCCGAGCGGATCCCCAGGCGGGCGAGGGCGGTCGCGGCATCGAGCCGCAGCCACGCCTGCTCGGCTTGGCCCTGCGCCGCGGCGAGCATCCGGTGCAGCGCCTCGTGGCTGCCCGCGGGTGTGGGGCGGAGGGTCGCCAGCGCGAGGGCGGCGCTGCGGCGCACCCGAGCTTCGACGTCGCTGGTGCCGGCGAGCACGGCCTTTGCGAGGCTGATGCGGTTGAGTTGGCCGATCCAGCCCAGCACCTGCGCCCGCGTGGCCGCGTCGCCGCGGCTCAGGGCGGCAAGGACGAGGGTCTGCGGCGCGGGCGCGGCGAGGCCCGGCGGCCTTCGCTGCGGGTGGGCCTGGCGGTTGCCGCGCGCGCGGGTCGGAGGCGCTGACCCGCCAGGCCCCGCGGCGTCGCCGCGAGGCCGGGCCGAGCAGGCCCGCCACGAGCGCCAGGAGCAGGGCCGCGGCCCCGACGGCGGCGAGCCAACCTGCGCGCCAACGCCCGCGGCGCGCCCACCCCGCCGCCGGCGGCGCTCGCTGCGGCTGATCCCAGCGCGTGTTGCAGCGCGGCGAGGAAGGGCCGGGCTCCGGCGTAACGCTGCTCCGGGGCCAGGGCCAGCGCGTGCAGCACGACCGCGTCAACTCCCGTGGCCACCGCTGAGCTCAGGTCGGTGCGCTCTCGGCTCGGCGGGCGCGGGGGCCCGCTTGGTCTGGAGCCGACGCACGCCAGCGGCGTCTGCCCGGGAAAGGGGTGCCGTCCCGTCAGCAGCTCGTAGGTCAGCACGCCGAGCGCATAGACATCCGTGCGCGCATCGACCGGGCCCTGCGCCAGCTGTTCGGGGGCCATATAGGGTGCGGTGCCGACGGCGGTCGGGGCGCCGAGATCGCTGGCGTCCGCGCTGAGCAGCGTCGCGATGCCGAAGTCGAGCAGCTTGACCGCGGGTCGCGCGCCGCTGTCGTCGACCACGATGTTCTCGGGCTTGACGTCGCAGTGCACGAAGCCCTTGTCGTGCGCCGCGGCGAGCGCCTGGCCCACCTGCTCGACGATCGCGGCGAGGCGCTCGAGCGGCAAGGCTCTGCGGCCGTCGATCAGCTCGCGCAGCGTCGCGCCGTGCAGGTACTCCATCACGATGTAGCTGGTGTCGCCGGGGGCGCGGCCGAAGTCGTAGACCGTGACGATGTTCTTGTGACCGATCAGGCTGACGGCGCGGGCCTCCTGGAGGAAGCGGGCGACGAGGGGCTCGCGCAGGCTCAGCTCCGGGCGCAAGACCTTGATCGCCGCGAGGCGACCGAGCTGCTCGTGCTCGGCGGCGTAGACGATGGCCATGCCGCCCTCGCTGACCTTGGCGCGCAGCAGCCACGGTCCCAGGCGCCGGCCGACCAGCGCTGTGGCATAGTCCAGCGGCGTGGCGCCGTCGCGCGGACAGGGCTCCGCCGTAGCACGCAGCGACAGGCAGTCTGGGCAGAGCAGCACGGTGCGTGATCATACGGCAGCGGCTGCGCGGGAAGAAACCGTGGTCAGCGAGGCGGCGCAGCGGCGCCGTTTGTTTGCGGCGGCCGACGAGCCGACAGGCGAGCATGCTGGGGTGATGGCGCGGGGTGAAGTCGCGGGGATTCGCTCCCCGCGACGAGGGGGCTTTGCGAAAGCCCCCTGAGTGACATCTAGGGGGGGCGGGCATGGCAGCGGGGCTTGAGTGCAGCGAGCTTCTGACGGTTGGTGACGAGCTGCTGCGCGGCGACGTCGTCAACGGCAATGCGGCCTGGCTCGGCGCGCGGCTCTTCGAGTGCGGTGTGCCCGTGCAGCGGGTGGTCGCGGTCGCCGACGAAGCCGGCGCGATCGTCAGCGCCGTGCACGAGGCGGCGGCGCGCTGTCGGCTGCTGGTGATCACCGGAGGACTGGGGCCGACCGTCGACGATCTGACCGTGGCGGCCCTGGCCCAGGCCATCGGCGAGCCGCTGATCCGTCGGCCCGAGCTCGTGGAGCGCGATCGAGCAGCGCTTCGCCGCGATGGGCCTGCGCTACTCCAGCAACAACGACAAACAGGCGGAGCTGCCGCCCTCGGCCACCGCGCTGGCGAATAGCTGCGGCACGGCGCCCGGCGTGGCGCTGCGCGTCGGCAGCTGTCAGGTCTTCTGCCTGCCGGGTGTGCCGGCCGAGATGCGGGCGATGTTCGACGCGGCGGTGGCGCCCTGGATCGCCGCGCACCTGACGCGCGGTGCCGTGGCGCGCCGGACGATCAAGCTCTTCGGCATCGGCGAGGGAGAAGCCGACCGGGTGCTGAGCGATCTGTTGGCCGAGGACGAGGCGGCCGACTGCGTGCGCTCGCTCCACTTCCGCACGCACTTTCCGGAGAACCACGTCATCGTCGTGGCGCGGGCCGCGGGCGAAGCCGTCGTCGCGAAGGCTCGCGCTGACGCCGCCGTCGAGGCGCTGGAGGCGGAGGTCTGTCGACGCCTGGAGCGCTTCGTCTTCGATCGCGAGGGCCGCAGTTTCGCCGAGTCGTTGCTGGTCTTGCTGCGTGGGGCGGGCGCGCGCGTGGCCGTGGCGGAGTCGTGTACGGGCGGTCTGGTGGCCGACCTGCTGACGGGGGCGGCCGGTAGCAGCGCGGTCTTCGACCTCGGCGTGGTGGCCTATGCCGACCGGATCAAGCGCGAGCTGCTCGGCGTACCGGAGGCGCTCTTGGCCGAGCATGGGGCCGTCAGCCAGGCCTGCGCCGAGGCGATGGCGCGCGGGGTGCGCGAGCGTGCGCGGGCGGACTTCGGCGTGGCCATCACGGGGGTCGCCGGACCGGGTGGGGGCAGCCTCGGCAAGCCCGTGGGCACGGTGCACATCGCCGTGGCCGACGCCCGCGGCGTCGCGCACCTCCGGCGTCGCTTGCCCTACGATCGCGCGCGCAACAAGCTGGGAGCGGCTTATGTGGCGCTGTGGCTGCTGCGTGCCCGCCTGCGCGGCGAGCCCTGCGGTGGCGACGGCGACGATCCCTGCGGCGGTCGTTGGGCCTGAGGCCGAGGCTCGACGGCCCTGGTCGTCCCATGGGCCAGGACACGCGTGGTGGGCCGCCTTGACAGCGCGGCAGCGGCGCGCGGATAACTGCCCCTCCAACCGACCGGAGCCTCGTCCCACGATGGAAAGAATCCGCGCCTTCGTCGCGCTCAACCTGCCCGTGCCGGTGATCGAGCAGATCTCCAAGTTGCAGGTCGAGCTTGGGGCCGAGGCCGAGCGGGTGGGGCTGCGCGTGGCGTGGGTGCCGGCGACGAACCTGCACGTGACGCTGCGCTTCCTCGGTGAGATGCCGCGGGAGACCGCCTTCGCGCTGCGCGACCGGCTGGCGGCGGGGTTGGCTGGCCGGCGCAGCTTTGGCCTCCAGGTGCGGGGGGTCGGCGCCTTTCCCGAGCTCGAGCGGCCCCGCGTGCTGTGGGTCGGGCTGCGCGACGACGAGGGCGCGTTGGCGCGCCTGGCCGCGGAGGTGGGCGGTTGGGTCGACGAGCTCGGCTTCGCCCCCGAGCCACGACCCTTTCATCCGCACCTGACGCTCGGGCGGGTCAAGGAGGGGGCCGGCGACGGTGTGGGCGACGGTGCTGGCGACATCGGCACGCGCTGGGCCGACCACGTGGTGGGGCCGACCGTGCCGACCGAGGTGGTGCTTTACAGCAGCGAGCTGCAGCGGCGCGGGGCCGAGTACACGGCGATCGCTCGCTTTGCGCTGCAGCGTTCAGGGCGCGGCGAGCGCTGAGCGCGTCGCCCCGAGGAGTAGACAAGCCATGGCAGCGGAAGCCACCAAGCGTGACCTGGACACGCGCGAGCGCACGATCGAGCTGACGGTTGCGTCGATCGAGAAGCAGTTCGGCAAGGGCGCGATCATGCGCCTCGGAGCAGAAGGCAAGCTCGGCAAGGACATCCCGATCATCTCCACCGGCTCGCTGGGCCTCGACATCGCGTTGGGTACCGGTGGGATGCCGCGCGGGCGGATCGCCGAGGTCTTCGGTCCCGAGTCGTCGGGAAAGACCACGCTGGCGCTGCACGTGATCGCCGAGGCGCAGCGCGCCGGCGGCATCTGCGCCTTCATCGACGCCGAGCACGCGCTCGATGTGCAGTACGCGCGCAAGCTCGGCGTGCGCACCGACGACCTGCTGATCTCGCAGCCCGACTTCGGCGAACAGGCGCTGGAGATCGCCGACATGCTGGTGCGCTCGGCCGCGATCAGCGTGATCGTCGTCGACTCGGTCGCGGCGCTGACGCCGCGGGCCGAGCTCGAGGGCGAGATGGGTGATGCCCACGTCGGGCTGCAGGCGCGGCTGATGAGTCAAGCGCTGCGCAAGCTGACCGCGACGATCCATCGCAGCGAGACGATGCTGCTCTTCATCAACCAGATCCGCATGAAGATCGGCGTGATGTTCGGCAGCCCCGAGACCACGACGGGCGGCAACGCGCTCAAGTTCTACTCGTCGGTGCGCCTCGACATTCGCCGGATCGGCGCGATCAAGCAGGGCGAGGTGGTGGTGGGCAATCGCACGCGCGTCAAGGTGGTGAAGAACAAGCTGGCGCCGCCCTTTCGCCAGGTCGAGTTCGACATCATCTACGGCGAGGGCATCAGCACGGTCGGCGATCTGGTCGATCTCGGCGCCGAGGAAGGCGTGCTGGAGAAGAGCGGTGCCTGGTATGCCTATGCCGGGGAGCGCATCGGCCAGGGCCGCGAGAACGCCAAGCAGTACCTCAAGGACCATCCCGAGCTGGCGGCGCAGCTCCGCGAGGCCCTGATGCGCAAGGCCGGTCTCTTGACCGACGCCACCGCCGCGGCTGAAGCGCCCAAGAGCGAGGTCCCCAAGGGCGACGCATCCAAGGGCGATTCGGCGAAGAGCGAGGCCGTGGCCAAGGGTGTGGGGCTGAAGGGCGCCACCGGCGGCGCGGCAGCCAGCGCGGCCGCCCCGGTGGCGCCGGCGCCGATCGTGGCCGCCAGCGCCACGGTCGGCAGCGGCAACGGCAGCGGGAAGAGCGCGCCCCGCCTGAGCAAGTAGAGTAACTGTTCACGGGGGGATGTCCCATCCCCCCGCCCCGGAAAGAGTGAATCTTTCCGGGGCCCTCCTCAATGTCGGCGCGCTTTCGCGCGCCGCGCGGGTGCTTGGTCGCACCCGCGGCGACAAGCTTCTCAGTGAAACCAAGCGCTTATGGCGCAACACCCCCCTGAACGCTTACCAAGTAGGTCCCTGCTCCCGCTACTTCTCCCTGATCACCGCCGCGAGGTCGCGTTCGAGATCCTCGACCAGCGGTCGACTCAGCTTGATCAGCCGGCGTGTGTGCTCGCTGCGCGCGAAGTACTCGTAGCTGCCGCCCGGGAGGCCGGCGACGGTGCCGGGCACCAGTAGCGCGCGCTGCAGCACCTCGATGAACCCGACGCGCTTGCGGCCGTCGAAGTAGTCGACCCGCAGGCGCTCCTTCTGGCCGTCGGTGGGCTCGTCCGGACCGACGTAGTCCAGCACCTGCAGGCGGCCCAGCTTGTTGATCCAGTTGCCGACCAGCTCCTTGCCGCGGCTCTGATCGGCAGCGCTCGCCACCGTCCAGAAGGCCTTGCCGGGCACGCGCGCCTCGTGTTGGCGCAGGGTCTGCTCGCCCTCGCTGGCGCGGATCACGACGCGATCGATGTCCGCCAGCTCGAAGCGGTGGAGCTGGCGATCGGCGAGCCGAAACTCGGCGTTGAGCAGATCCTGTACCGGCGCGGGGCGCACCACGTAGACATGGCCGTCGCTCTGGTCGAGCAGATAGAGGTCGTTGTTGCCGTAGGTCCGACCGCCGACGACGAAGGTGCGCGTCGCGCCCCCGCCGCGCAGGGTCAGCGTCGTGGCGGGGCTGGTCAGGCCGAACTCCGCGAGCTTCTCGCGGCCCACTGCGCCCAAGGCCCGGATGGCGGGGAGGCGCGACAGCGTCTGCATCAGCTCGGTCGCGGTGTCGTTGCCGAGGAAGACGCGCGTGGTCTTGATGGCCGCGGCGGGAGGCGGGGCCACGGGGGCGGTCTGGGGCCGGGGCGCTGCCTGGGGCTGGGGGCCACCCAAGGCAGGGGCCGGTCCTCCGGGAGCGGCGGGAGCGGCCGGCGGCGTGGGAGCGGGCGGCGGACCTGCCACCGACGGGGCGCTCCAGAGCGCTTCTTGCTCGGGCAGGCCGAGGCGCGGCTGTCGAGGCCCCTTCCGGTCGAGCGAGCCCCGTGGCGCCCCCGCAGGGCTAGGGGCACCGGGCGGTGGCGTCGGTGGTGCTGTTGTGGGCGCGGCCGCCGGAGCCGGCGCGCGCGGCGGCAGCGGCCGCAGGCCGGCGGGCTGCGCGGGGGCCGGGCGTCGCATGGCCGGTGGCAGTCGCATGGCCGGTGGCAGCGGCGCGCCTGGCCTGGCCGTGGCCGGTGCCCCAGGTGGCCACCCGCGCGGCGGTCGGCGCCCGGCCGGAGGCGCTGGAAATGGCATGGCGCCGGCGGGTGCGGGCGGCGGTGGGGGTGGCGGCGCGAAGGCCGCCGCCGGCGGCGTGCGCGTGGTCTCGACCTCGAGCCAGTAATACTCACCCTCGTCGTCACGATGGCGGGTCAGCTCGACCTTGCGCTCGGGAGAGCGGTAGGTCGCGCTCTCCAGCGGCGACAGGCTGACGACGGCGATCGTGTCGTCGTCGGCGCTCGGCTCGCGCGTCCAGACCAGGTAGGCGGCGACCAGCGCCAGCGCGAGCGCGGTCGCATGAGCGGCGACTGAGCGGTTCATCCCATTCTCCTGCGCCGTTGCGTGTAGATCAGGCCGAGACCCAAGACCAGGCTCGGCATGCCAAAGATCGTCAGATAGAACCAGAGCTGGTCTTGCTGCCGCGTATGCGCGATCGGCACGTCTTCCTCGGAGGCGGTCTCGCCGATCAGCTGATCGTCGCCGCCCAGCCACTTGAAGGCGTCGAGCAACAGATAGCGGTTACCCACCGCGCGCGAGAAGAGCAGGCCGTCCGACGCGAGATCCGAGTCGGCCACGACGACCATTCGCGTCTCGCCAGCGCTACCGGCAGGGGCGCTGGAGGGCTTCGTGGGCTTGATCTCGACGGCCGCGGCCAGCTCGAAGAGCTTGCGCTGCTCGGCCGGCGCGTCGAAGAGGAAGTTGTTGTTGAGGTCGTTCCAGGCCAGCGGCAGCGAGTGCACGGTGAAGGCGACGCGCGGCGCCGGACCGACGCTGGTCGCCGGGGCCACCTGCTCGAGATAGCCCGCGCGCGCCATTACGACCACCAGCTGGGTCGAGTGGCGGCTGAGCGTGCCGACGCTCGGATGCACGCCGAAGCGATTGGTCACGATCAGCTGGCGGTCCGCCTGCGTGAAGCTGACCCGCGCCAGCGGGACCTCCACCGCCAGCGGCTGGGCGACGTACTTTAGGGCGAAGGGATTGAGCAGCTCATCCAGCGTCACCCCGGCCTCGGGGTCGAGCATCACCAACACCCGGCCGCCGCGGCGCAGATAGGCCACCATCGCCGCGCTCTCGGTCGGCAAGAAGGGCTGCTGGGGGCCGATGACCAGCACCATCGTCGCGTCGCGCGGGACCTCGGAGCCGAGACCATCGGCGAGGCCGAGGTCGCGCACGCGGTAGTTGAGGCCCTCGAGCAGCTTGCGCAGGTCGCGCAGCCCGCCCGTCGTCTGGCCGTTCTCCTGCGCCTCCGCGCGGCGCGCGGAGCCCCGTTCCTCGTGGCCGACCGTGAAGTAGGCCACCTTCTGCACGCGCATCAGCCGGAGGAAGAGCTGCTGGAAGTCGGCATCGAGGCGCTTGAGTTTGCTCTTGGCGCGCTGCAGCTTGTCGCCGATGTTCAGCGTCTCCTTCTGCGGGCCGCGCACGAAGACGACCGTGCCGTTCTCGGCGGCGCCGAGCTCCTTGGCCAGCTTGGGCTCGAGCACCTGATCGACGACCTCCACTCGCAGCCGCGGCGAGGCGCTGCGCAGGTCCTCGAAGAACGAGCGCACGTGGTCCAGCACCTCGTTGGCGCCCGGGAAGAAGATAACGACGCGCAGCGGCTCGCTCAGCTGCTGCACCATCTTCTTCGAGGACTCGGAGGCGCGGGTGGTCTTGAAGTAGCTCAGGTCGACGCTGGTGTTGAGCTCGCTGGCGATGAAGTTGAGGGTGAAGGTCAGGGCAGCGGTGAGCGCCACCACCAGCCCGCTCTGCCAGGAGCGACGGATCCGTCGCAGCTCGACCGTCCGCGAGGTGTCCATCGGGGCGTAGGAGATCTCGACGAAGAGCAGCGGCGTGATCGCGCAGACCCAGAGCACGACCCACAGGGTGCCCAGCACGGCGGCAAAGCGCTGCGCGGTCTGCGGGCTGCCGAAGTAGGGGCGCAGCAGCGCCAGCACGAAGTCCGCCTGCAGCAGGTAGAGCAGCAGCGCACCGACGCCGGCGGCGTAGGCCACGAGGATGGCGCGCTCGACCGGACGAGCCCAGGGGTGCATCTGGCGCAGGCGCCGCAGTCGGCCGCCGATGGCGACGGCGATCAGCGCCAGCGCCAGCGCCGCCAGGGTGCCGCGGACCAGCACCGACTCGAAGAGCAAGCGCTCACCGATGTAGAGCAGCACCATCGCCGCCAGGTAGGCGGCGGTCAGCAGCAGGCCGCGGGCGCCGCGACTGCCCGGCGTTGGCGAGCCCGCTCCGGCGTTCGCCGCAGCGCTCCGATCCGTTGCGACAGACATCAGCGCCACCTCCGCGCCTGGAGCACGTGGGTCGTCAGCACCAGGAATAGCCCGCTACCCGAAAGGTAATAGAAGACGTCACGCGAGCTGATCAGGCCCGTTTGCCACTGCAGGTGCCGCTGCGGCGAGAGATAGGCCATCAGCTCGCGCAGCGGCGGCTCGACCAGGCCGGCGCCGAGGTAGAGCAGGTAGCAGGCGGTCAGTAGCGCGCCCCCGGTGACGGCCGCGACGATCTGACTGCGCGCCAGCGCCGAGGCGAAGAGGCCGATCGAGAGGCTCAGGCTGCCCAGCAGCAGCAGGCCGAGGTAGCCGCCGACGATCTGGCCGAGCGCGACCTTGCCGTTGACGAAGACCAGCAGCGGCAGATAGAGGCTGAGCAGCGTCATCAGCGCGAAGAAGGTCAGCGCGGAGAGGAACTTCCCCAGCACGATCTCACCGTCGCGCACCGGGGCCGTGAGGAGCAGGGTCAGGGTGCCGAGCTGGTGCTCCTCGGCCACCAGCCGCATCGCCAGCAGCACACCCGAGACCATCGTCATGAAGGAGGCGAAGGCGAAGAAGAGCTGTAGCACCTCGGCCGAGAGCTTGGCCTCGCCGCCCAGGGCGTAGGCGTTGAACAGCAGCCCATCGACGAAGAGCACCAGCGCCACGATCACATAGCCCATGGGCAAGCAGACGTAGGCGCCCAGCTCGCGGCGCGCAATCAGCACAATGTTGCGCATCGGTCGTCCTTCTCCTGTGGCTCGTGCCGGCTCAGGCCTGAGGCGGCGCGGGGAACGCGGTGGGCTCGCCGCCGCGGGCGAGCTGCAGGAAGACGGTCTCGAGCTGGGCCTCGGCGCGTCCCAGCTCGAGCACGCCGAAGCCACTCTCGACCAGCCGGCGGCTGAGCAGCTCGCGGATGTCCTGGCTGCTGGTGACGCTGAGCCGCACCAGGCCGCTCTCGGCTGGCGCACCATGATCGGCGCCCTCGGCCTCGCAGCTCTGCACGTGCTCGGCGCTGCGGACCAGTCGCAGCAGCGGCTCGGTGTGGCCCCGCACCAGCAGACTGAGTCGCTGACTGCCGGTCAGGCGCGCCGTCAGCTCACGCTCGGTGCCGACGGCGGCGAGCGCGCCGTTTTGCAGCACCATCAAGCGGTCGCAGGTCTGGTGGATCTCCGACAGGATGTGGCTCGACAGCAGGATCGTGTGCCGTCCCTTGAGGCCGCGTACCAGCTCGCGCATCTCGACGATCTGCACCGGGTCGAGCCCCTGGATCGGCTCGTCGAGGATCAGCACCGGCGGGTCGTGGATCACGGCCTGGGCGATGCCGACGCGCTGGCGGTAGCCATGCGACAGGCTGCCGATCACCTGCTGCCGCACCTCCTCGAGGTTGGTCTGCTGCACCACCTGCGCCAGCCGCTCGCGCAGCCGCGCCCCGCCCAGACCACGCAGCCGGCCGACGAAGCGCAGGTAGCTATCGACCGTCATCTCGGCGTAGAGCGGCGGGGTTTCCGGCAGGAAGCCGACGAGCTTGCGGATCTCGTGCGGGTTGTCGACCACATCGAGGTCGTGGATCCGCACCGTGCCGCGCGACGGCAGCAGCAGACAGGCGAGGATGCGCAGGGTGGTGGTCTTGCCGGCGCCGTTGAGCCCGAGGAAGCCGACGATCTCGCCGCCTTCGATGGTGAAGTCGAGCTCGCTGACGGCACAGCGATCACCGTAGAACTTGGTCAGGCCTTGTGCGGAAATCATGCGACGTCGCCCTCATGCCGCTCTCGGAAGCCGGCGGCGCGCGAACGGTATCCGAGCGCCCCCGCGGGGGTCAAGGTGCTCGATGAGCCTTTGTTGTCAAGCCCGCGGGCTCGGCGGCCTCAACCCGGCGCGTTCGGCGTTGATTCCCGGTGTCGCGCTCGCCGACCGCGACGGCGCGCGTCGGCCCGGGCCGAGGGCCTGGCTACGCCTCGGGCGGCTCGAGCGGCTGGGGCGGCTGGGGCGGCGTGGGCGTCGGCGGCTCCGGCTCGGCGTGCTCGACGCGCGCCAGCCGCTGCTCGATCTGCCCCAAGCGGTCGTTGAGCGTCTGCAGCTCGCGCTGCAGCGGTACCAAAGGTGACACGCTCTCGATCGCGCTGTGGACGTTGGCATCGACGCGCTTATGCCATTCGTCGATCGTCTGCTGGATGTTCTCGATCAGATCGCGCACCGTGCGCCCGCCCTCGCTGCCCGCCGGCGGGGTCCGCTCGCGCGTCGAGGTCACCACCGCCGGAGGCGAGACCGTGGGTGCCGCGGCGGCGCGCAGCGGCTCGTCTGCTGCCGTGGTCGCCGCCTCGTCGCGGCGAAAGACCCGGCCGACGCGCCCGGCAGACTCCTCGAGCTTCCCCACCAGCTCGTGGAACGACTCCTCGCTGCTCTGAATGATCCGGCGCAGCATCTTCAGTGGCACGACGCTGCGCCTGCGCTCCTCTTCGAAGATGATCTGGGCCAGCGTCATGGCCGTCAGGTCTTCCTTGCTGGTGTTGTCCAGCACGCTGAGGTCGTCGCCCGCACGGACGAGCTCGGCGAGCTGGTCGAGGGTGACGTAGCGGCTATCTAGCGTGTCGTAGAGCTTGCGGTTGGCGTAGCGCTTGATTACGCGGCTCGGCTTGGTCATGGGGGCCTCAGGTTGGGCGCAACGGGCGCGATAGTGCCCCAGGCCACCCCGCGCCGGCCAGCGATGATCGCCGGTCGGGTGACAGTTCGGGTGACAGCGCGGCGCCGGTGCACCTTGATCTGTCCGCCCGGCTTCGCCGATAATTCCACGGCGGAGCGGCCCGCCAGCGCTACCGATCGCGACCACGCAGCTTTCTCCCTTCGTCGGCCGTCGGGCCGCGCCGGGAGCGTCAACAGACAGGCACCCAGGAAATGCAAGTCGCCTGCCCGCAGTGCAGGGCTCAACTCGTGCTCGATGACGCGGATGCCCACGCCGGTGCGCGGGGCCTGACCTGCGTGCGCTGTGGCTTCGCCTTCGCCGTCAACGTCGTGGCCACCACGGCCGCGAACGCGCCGACAGCGCCGGTGCTGCCAGCCGCCGCACCCGCGCCCAAGGTGGTGCCGGTGCTGGCGTCGGCGCCCAAGACCTCGTTTCAGGCCGAGCAGGCCGCAGGGGTGATCGGTGCGCTCCCCACCTCGATGCAGCGCGTCGACACGGGGACCAGCGTGGTCGTCGATCCGGTGCTGCAGGAGGAGCAGCAGGGGTCGCTCGGGCAGGACCCGTCCGATGCCGGGGCGAGCGCCGGGGCTGGCAACTGGCGTCGCGCCGCGATGGAGGCGGTGACCCAGGAGATCCCCGTGCCGGAGAGCCTCGCCCGCACGCCGACCGAGCAGGCGACTCCCCCGGGCGACGAGGTCGCTTCGGCGCTGATTACGACGCCGACGCAGACGGAGCCGACGTCGCAGGCCGAGGCCCTTCGGGTCGCGGGACTCGAGGCGCGAGCGACGGAACCGGAGTCCACCCAGGAGCGGGGCGAGACCCTCGCCGGTGGGTTCGAGCACGATGCCAGCGGTGTGCCCCGCGCGGTGCTGGCGGCTCTCGGGGCGACGGCGCCGCGTCGGGCGCCAGGCGCCGTGTCGCCCCAGCTGCTCGAGCGCACGACCGCGCCCGATGCGTCGGGGATGACGGCGGTGCGGACGCCACCGCTGGTGGCCAGCGACAGCGGGCCGGAGCAGGTGGGCGCCTCGCCGGCCCTCGGCGCCGATCCGGCCCAAGGCACGGACCCCGAGTTCGATCTCGCGGCCGGTCTCGAGACGGATGCGACCGCTGAGCTGCGCCCCGAGTGGCGGCGCGAGCCACCGCGTCGCGGGCGGCCCCTCGGCACGGCGATGCTGCTGCTGGGCGTGGCGGCTGGGTCGGTGGCGCTCTTCGTGCTCGCGCGCAACGACTGGACCCTCGATCTCGGTCGGGTCGGCCCGATGTTGACGCGCGCGTTCGGCCCAGCGGAGCCCGCCAATCCGCTGCTCGCCGACCTGCGGGTGACCGGCCCGGCGACCGAGCTTTCGGCCCTCGCGGACCAGCCCCACGTGCTGCTGGTGCGCGGCACGGTGGAGAACGGCAGCCCGGTGGCGCGCGCGTTCGTCTACGTCCGCGCCTGGATCGAGCGTGGCGGGGTGATCGTGGCCAGTGCCGAGGCGCCGCTGGACAACGTCTTCACGGTGGCCGAGCTCAGTCGTCTGACGGCCCGCGAGCTGCGCGGGGCGATCAACCCGGCGGGGCGTGAGCGGCGTAACGCCCGGCTCGGACCGGGTGAGGTCGTCCCCTACATGGTGGTCTTGACGCCGCTGCCGCCAGGCCCTGCGCGGGCCGGGCAGGAGGTGCAAGTGGCGATCAGCAGGGTGGAGCCAGTCGAGGGGCGAAGCCAGGCGCGATGAGCGTCGAGCCGCAGGTCGCCGACTGGGCGATCGGGCTGGCCCGCAGGCTCGCCGCGTTGCCCGATGTCCGCATGCGCGAGGCCGTGCTGCTCGACTATGTGCAGCGGACGGCGGCGGGAGACGCTGCCGCGGTGCTCGATCAGATCCGCTGCCGCGGCGGCCACGGCGGGCCCCCCTTCAGCGTGGCGCTGCTGGCCTTGGCGCACCTGCTCGACGGCGATCGGCTGGAGTACGCGCAGCTGGCCGAACTCTACCGCGCCGCGAAGGAGCGCGAGCTCGAGGGGTTGACGCGGCTGCTGTTGAGCGGTCTGCCCGCGCAGCGCAGCGAGGTCAGCGACGCGGGCCCCGAGCGCGAGTTGACGCTCGGCCACCGCAAGACGCTGGCCCGTTCGGGCAGCGGCGAGGCGCTGCAGCGGTTGTTGCGGCGACCGGAGCCGGAGGTCTTGCCGCACCTGCTGCAGAACCCGCGGGTGGTCGAGCGTGACGTGGTGCGGTTGGCCGCACGTCGGCCGACCGAGCCCGCGTTGCAGCGCGTGATCCTGCGCAGCGGGCGCTGGGGCGCGCGGCACGCGGTCAAGCGGGCGCTGGTGCTGAATCCCTACACGCCGACCGAGCTGTCGCTGCGGCTCTTGGGCTTCCTGGCACGCAGCGATCTGCAGCTCGTGGCGGAGACGGCGACCTTGGCCACCGACCTGCGCGAGGCCGCCGCGCAGCTGCTCGGGCGGCGCTGATTCGCGTTGCCGCGGGGGCGCTTCCGCCCCGGGCGCGGGGGGGGACTTTAAACCCCTGACCCCGCGGGGGGGGGGGGGGGGGGGGGCGGGGGGAACCCCGCAGCGCGCAGCCGCGCGCGCGGGCCGCCACGCGCCGGGGCGGGGGAATGGGACATCCCCCCGTGAACGATTACTAGACTTCTCGCCGGTGCGAAGGAGGGGACGGGTGCCGATGACTGGCCTGATGCTGCTCTCGCTGCTGGGGGGCGTGGCGCTGGCGTGGTGGCTGCTGCTGCGGGCGCGCCAGCCGCTGGCGAACTGGTGGCGGCACCATCGCGATGGCGAGCGCGTGCAGGTGGAGGACGCGCTCAAGCACGTCTACGAGTGCGAGTACCAGGGGCGGATCTGCACCTGGCAGAGCCTCTCCGGCGTGCTGGGTCTCTCCAGCGGGCGCGCGCTGGCGCTGCTGCAGCGCTTGGTCGCCCTCGGGCTCGTGGTCAGCTCCGCCGACGACGGCGCCTGTCGCCTGACGCCCGCGGGCCGACGCGATGCGCTGCGCGTGATCCGGATCCATCGACTGTGGGAGCGCTACCTGGCCGAGGAGACCGGTCTGGCCGCCACCGACTGGCACGCCGTCGCCGACCGCCGCGAGCACAACACCACCTGGGAGCAGGCGCAGGCCCTCGCCAGTCAGATGGGGCATCCGCGCTACGATCCGCACGGCGACCCGATCCCGACGGCGGACGGCGAGATGCCGCCGCCACGCGGTCAGCCCTTGAGCCAGCTGGCGCCCGGGACTTGGGCCGAGATCGTCCACCTCGAGGATGAGCCGCCGGCGGTCTACGCCCAGCTGCTGGCGCAGGGGCTCCAGGTCGGGATGCACGTGCGCGTCTTCGAGTCGGGCGCCGAGCGGATTCGCTTCGAGGTCGACGGTGAGGAGCACGTGCTGGCGCCGATCATGGCGGCCAACCTCGCCGTGCAGGCGCTGGCCGGAGACGCGGGCGGACGACCCCATCTGGCACTGTCGCTGCTGTCGCCGGGTGAGCACGGACGCGTGCGCGGCATCTCGCCGCTCTGTGTCGGCGTGGCCCGTCGGCGCTTCTTCGACCTGGGGTTGGTGCCAGGGACGCGGATCACGGTAGAGATGCGCAGCCGCCACGGCGATCCGACCGCCTATCGCATCCGCGGCGCTTTGATCGCTTTTCGTCGCGAGCAGGCCGAGCTGATCCAGGTCGAGCGCGAGGCGGAGGTCCTGTCCCGATGAACAACGCGAAGGCCGTAAGCGAGGGCTGCGTGACCTGTCCGGCGCACAACACCGCGCACTTGGTCAAGCTCGGCGTCGATATGCAGCAGTGGGACTTCGTGGTGGCGCTGGCCGGCAACCCCAACGTGGGCAAGAGCACGGTCTTCAACGCCTTGACGGGGCTCCGCCAGCACACCGGCAACTGGCCGGGGAAGACCGTGACGCGTGCCGAGGGTGGGCTGGTCTATCGCGATCAGCGCTACAAGCTCGTCGATCTGCCCGGTACCTATTCGCTGCTGTCGTCGAGCCTGGACGAGGAGATCGCGCGGGACTTCATCCTCTTCGCGCGCCCCGATGTGACGCTGATCGTCGTCGATGCGACGCGGCTCGAGCGCAACCTCAACCTCGCGTTGCAGGTGCTCGAGATCACCGACCGCGCCGTGATTTGCCTCAACCTGATGGATCAGGCGCGCCGGTTGGGCCTCGCCGTCGACGAGCGCCTGCTGGCGCGCGAGCTCGGCGTGCCGGTGGTGGCGGCCTCCGCGCGCTACGGTCGGGGCCTCGATCAGTTGATCGAGACCCTGGCGCAGGTGGCGACCGGGGCCTACGTCTGTCGTCCACCGCACGTCGGTGGTCAGACGCCGGCGCTGCAGGTCGCGGTCGCCGCGCTGCGTCGGCGCGTCGAACAGGACTGCCCCGGCCTGCCGAACGCCGAGTGGGTAGCGCTGCGGCTGCTCGATGGCGACGACCGCGTGGTCGGCGCGCTGCGTTCGGGCGAGCTGGCGGCCCTGGCAGCGAGGCCTGAAGGTGCGGGGACGGCGCCAGCCGCGGGGGCGGCGGTGCCCGCGCTGCCTGCGGCGCCGGCCGCCACGCCCGCCGCGCCCGCTGTGGCCGATGCGCTGCTCGCCGAGGCGCGACGCCTGCGCTGGGAAATCGGCCCGGACTACTATCAGGCGCTGGCCGAGAACCTCTACACCGAGTCGGCGCGGATCGCCGACCTGGCCGTGACCCGAGCGGGCGAGCAGCCGCGCTTCGACTTCGACCGGACGGTCGATCGGCTGGTGACCAATCGCTGGTTCGGTCTGCCGCTGATGGTGCTGCTGTTGACGCTGGTCTTCTGGTTGACCATCGCCGGCGCCAATGTGCCCTCGGGGTGGCTGTCGTGGCTCCTGGTCGACACGCTGCAGCCGCTGCTCAAGCACGCCGCCGCGGCCGTCGGGCTGCCGTGGTGGCTGAGCGGGCTGCTGATCGACGGCATGTATCTTTCGACGGCCTGGGTGGTGAGCGTGATGTTGCCGCCGATGGCGATCTTCTTCCCGCTCTTCACGCTCTGCGAGGACTTCGGCTATCTGCCGCGCGTGGCCTTCAACCTCGATCACATGTTCAAGCGCGTCGGCGCGCACGGCAAGCAGGCGCTCACGATGGCGATGGGCTGGGGCTGCAACGCCGCCGGCGTCGTGGCGGCACGCATCATCGAGAGCCCGCGCGAGCGGCTCATCGCGATCATCACCAACAACTTCGCGCTCTGCAACGGGCGCTGGCCGACGCAGATCTTGATGGCCTCGGTCTTCATCGGGGCGCTGGTGCCGGCGTCCTTGGCCGGGCTGACGGCCGCCTTGGCGGTCGTAGCCGTGGCCCTGCTCGGCGTGCTGCTGACCTTCGCTAGCTCCTGGTTGTTGTCGCGCACCGTGTTACGCGGTGAGCCCTCGACCTTCAGTCTCGAGCTGCCCGCCTATCGCCCGCCGCGAGTGCTCCAGACGCTCTACACCTCACTGCTCGACCGCACCGCCTTCGTGCTCTGGCGCGCGATCGTCTTCGCCCTGCCGGCGGGTGCGGCGATCTGGCTGCTGGGCAACGTCCACGTGGCCGGGGCGACCATCGCCGAGCGCGCGATCGCCTGGCTCGATCCCGTGGGTGCCTTCGTGGGGCTCAGCGGCGTGATTCTGCTGGCCTACGTCGTCGCCATTCCGGCCAACGAGATCGTGATCCCGACCGTGCTGATGCTGACCGTGCTCAGTGCCGGGGCGGCCGGAGGTTCTGGGGTCGGGCCGGGGGCCGGGGTGCTCTTTCAGCCCAGCTCGACCGGGGCCACGGGGGAGCTCTTGCGCCAGGCCGGCTGGACGCTGCCGCTGGCGGTCAACCTGATGCTCTTCAGCCTGGTGCACAACCCCTGCTCGACGACGATCTATACGATCTGGAAGGAGACGCGCAGCGCGCGCTGGACGGCGCTGGCGGCGCTGGCCCCGCTGCTGCTGGGTTTCGTGCTCTGCTTCGTGGTGGCCCAGCTCTGGCGCCTGCTCGGCTGAGGGCCGGTCGGAACAGCGCGGCCGCGCACCCAAATTGGGGTAATCCCAGGATGTTGACGCCGTGAGCCGGAGCGCGCCTAGTAATAATCGGCACAGGCGGACGATCATTAACTCAGCCGGCGTCCTGTCGCCCCCCGGGGCGACGTGAGGCCGCGATTTGCGAGCCGAGGCCCATGGAACCGGACCGCTCACCGAAGACCCCGGCTACGGGGTCGCACCATCCGGACGCCGGACGCGGCCCGGCTTTGCCGGAGCTGCCCTTCGTGCCCGTGATCGATCTCGATGCGGTGGTGCCTGCTCCCGGGGCGCCCCGACCGTCGGCACCGCCGGCCCGCGCCGCCGAAGCGGTTTCGTGGCTGATCGCCGACGCGCTGGGCGATGCGCCGCCCGCCGCGTCGCTCGCGACCCCGGCGCTCGGGGTCGCCAAAGCGCCCGCGGGGGTCGTGCCTGCCGCCGCGGCGGCTCCGGCGCCGGTGGTGGCGCGCGCGCCGGTCGTCACGCCGGCCCCGGCCGGGGATCCGCGGGCGGCGCAGTTGGCCGAGGACCTCTTCGGCGACATCGCGCAGCCGGTGGCGCCCACCGTCGGCGCGAGCGGCGCCGAGACCAAGGACCTCCTCGCTGAGCTGCCCGCGCAGACCGAACGCCTCGAGCGCGCGCGGCAGCAGCTGCTCGAGCAGAAGCGCGCGGCGGAGGCCGAGCCCAAGCGCCAGGATCTGCGGCAGCGCCACGACCGGGCGCGCGACGACGCGCAGGCGGCGCTCGAGGCGGCCTGCAACGTGATCGAGCAGCTGCCGGACGATGAGCTGCTGATCGAGGTGCGGCGCGACCTGGTGGACGCCTACTTCAAGCTCGAGCGGGTGCTGGCGCCCGAGGGTCCGCTGAGCGAGGCCGACGCGGCCGCCGCCGCGGCGCGCGCGCAGCGCATGCAGCGCCTCGGCAAGACCAAGGCGGTGGGCAGTCGCGTCCGCGCGCCGTCCAAGGCCTGGAGCCGCCCGGTCAAGCTGGGCGTGTTCCTCGGCGTCGCCGTCGTCGCGCGCTTGGCCTACTTCTTCGCGGTCGAGAATCAACCGCAGGCGGTGATCACCGAGGAGCTGGCCCCGGCGCTCCCCGGCGGCCTAATCGCGCGACCCGCGGGTCCGACGAGTCGCTCGCTCCGCAGCCGAGCCGTGCCGCCCGAGGTGCGGCTGGTGGTCTTGAGCCAGACCGCAGAGGGGCTGCAGGTGCAGGTCGCCGCGGCCTCGGACCGCCCGGCGACGCTGACCTACAGCTACACCTGGTGGGAGAACGGCAAGATCGTCGCCGAGGGTCGTGAGTCGAAGCTGCCGGCCAAGAACCTGACCCCGGGCGCGCGCTACCGCGTCGAGATCGAGGTGGCTGACGACAAGGGTCGCACGATGGCGAAGACGGAAGAGCTGCAGTACGACGCGGCCGGGGCGGCCGCGGCCGGCGCCAAGGCAACGGCTCGCTGACGCAACGCAAGGAGGAACGCCATGTCTCAGGCAACGATGTCTCAGGCAACGATGTCTCAGGCAATGATGTCTCAGGCAATGCAGAAGGCTCGGAAGCACGCTGGGGTCGCCATCTGTCGTGACCAGCAGACCGCGCGTGGGCGTTCCGAGGCGGCCTTCACCCTCGTCGAGCTGATGATCGTGGTGGCCATCATTTCGGTGTTGGCCACCACGGCGGCGCCGAAGTTGCTCGAGTACACCCACAAGGCGCGGGACGTCGAGGCGATGGAGGCACTCTCCAAGATCGCGGACGGCGCGTCGGCCTACTACCAGGCCGTTGGTCACCTCCCGGTCGCCGCGGACGACGAACCGGCGAATCTGGGGCCGCTGAAGGTGTCCTACGGCTACGGCCCCAGCCCGGTCGACATCTGCGGCCACGGCGGACGCGCGACGAACGAGGATCTGGCCGTGCACTTTCGCACCCTGGCCTCGAAGTACATCTGGGATAAGGTCAACTTCATGCCCGGCTTCGGCGCGCGCTTCACCTACACGTTCTCGGGGGTGAGCAACTACGTCCCCGGCGCGCAGACGGTCACCGCCTGGTTGCAGGCCGAGCGCTCGCTCGACTGCAGCGGCGCCGCTGGAACCTGGGTCTCGTATCGGAGCCGCCTCTACTACCAGGACGGCACGCTGCGGCGCACGACGCCCTACCAGGTCCGGTACTGATTATTCAGGGGGGCTTTTCAGCCCCCCTCGTGGGCGAAGACGCGGTCTTCGCCCACTCACCCCCAGGTCGGCGCTCTCTTCGCTAGGGCGTGCTGTGGCAGACGTCGCACTCGCCCGCGACCACGCCGAAGGCGCGCTGGCCATCGTGGCAGCGCCCGCAGAGCTGGCCCCGGCGAATCCGCTCCATCACGAGTTGCCCGTGAAGCGGTCGGCCTGGGCGCAGCAGGCTGAACTGCTCGCGGTGGCATTCGGCGCACTGCGGCTTGGCGGCGTCGAGGTGGCTGGCGTGGTCGAAGGTGACGACGCCCGGGCTGTGGGCGCCGCGCGGGAAGCGGAACGGGGCGGGCAGGGCTGGCGCCGCCGGCCAGCCCGCGGGGGCCACGTCGTGGCTCGACCGGGTGGGGCTCGCGGAGGCCGACGTGGCCGAGGTGGCGCTGAGCACCGCGGTGGCGGGTCGATCCTCGCGGCCGCGAGCGAGCGTCAGGAGCGCCCAGCCGGCGAGCAGCAGCACCCAGAGCCCGGCGATGCCCCAGCCGCTGGCGGTGGGTGAGGGCCTTGCACCCGCTGGCGCTGCGGCGCCGCCGGTCGCCGCCGGGAAGAGCCCCAGATATCGCGCCGCAAAGGCGAAGGCCGTGAAGCCTGCCGCCACCAGCGCGAAGGTCACGCCGAGCTCCAACAGCGACGGCACATAGTGTGTCCCACTCGAGCGCGCCATGCCGGTGACCGCGACGTTGAGGCGACTGACGACGAAGCCGAGCACGACCAGCAGCGCCGCGAAGAACAGCCCGCTGCGGTGGCGGCGCACGTGTGGCGTGGCGAGCAGGGCGATCGGCAGCACCACGCCGAGCCCGATCTCGCCCCAGAACATCACCGCCTCGGGCGTCAGTTGCAGCGCCAGCGCCAGCTGCCCGCGATGCAGCAGGTCCTGCGCCTTCCACATCAGGTAGACGCCCAGCACGACGACGATCACACGCGCCAGGCCATCCAGCAGGTCGTGCTCGAGCTCGCGACCGAAGGCGCGCTGGCTGAGGTAGGACTCGACGATCGTCATCGCGAGTCCGGCGGCGATCGCCGTGAGAAAGAAGAACACCGGCAGCCAGGGCGTGTACCAGAGCCCGTAGAGCTTGTCGGGTACGATCACGTAGAGCGTGCCGAGCGACGACTGGTGCAGCATCGACAGCAGCACGCCGATCACCACCAGCGGCACGTAGATCGCGCGGACCAGGCGCAGCGGGGCGTGCAGGCCCAGTCGCTCCAGCACCAGCGGGCTGAACTCGAGCGCCAGCACGGCGGTGTAGAGCATCACGCACCAGGCGACCTCGAACATCACCGAGCGCGGGTTCCACATCACCAGCGGGTGCCAGATGTCCCAGGGCTGGCCGAGGTCGAAGAGCAGGCCGACGATCACCAGCACGTAGCCGACGAAGGCCGTGAAGACCGCCGGCCGCGCGATGGGCTTGTAGTGCTCGATGTGGAACACATGGACGGTCGCCGCGACGGTGAAGCCGCCGGCGGCCAGGCCCACGCCGACCAGCACGTCGAAGCCGATCCACAGGCCCCAGGGGAAGGCGTCGGAGAGGTTGGTCGCGGCGCCTAGCCCGCGCCCGAAGCGGACGACCGTGGCGTAGGCCCCCAGCGCGAACAGGCCTGCCAGCACCAGGCGCCAGAAGGTCACGCCCGCGAGCAGGCGGCGCAGGCCTCTCGTCATCGTTCGGACTCCGGTGGGGGGAGGTTCTGGGCCAGCTCCTGGCGTCGTCGCACGATCCACCAGATGCCGATCAAGCCGACCCCCGCCACGCTGACCACCTGCGGCAGGTTCGAGAGCACATTCCAGGTCAGGCGCGGGTAGGGATCCTTCCGCACGTTGGCCGGAAAGCCGAGCTGCTCGAAGGGCACCGCTGACAGGTAGAGCACCGAGGTGCCGCCAGCCTCCTGCTCGCCGTAGATGTGCGCGACGTAGCGCCCCGGGTCGGCGGCCAGGCGGCGGCGCGCCTCGGTCAGCAGCGCGTCGCGTTGGCCAAAGATCGTCGCGCCCGCCGGGCAGACCTGCGTGCAGGCCGGTTGCTTGCCCTTGCTGACGAGCTGCGCGTAGCACATCAGGCACTTCTGTACGCGGGGCACGCGGCGGTCCCACTCGTACTTCGGGACGTTGAAGGGGCAGCCGACCATGCAGTAGCGGCAGCCGATGCACTTGCTCTCGTCGTAGGCCACCGGCCCTTCGGGCGTCTTGTGCAGCGCGTTGACCGGACAGACCGAGGCGCAGGCCGGGTCGAGGCAATGCATGCACTGGCGGCGCACATTGACACGGCCGTGCCGCTCGACCACGGTCAGGGTGGTCGCCGAGAGCTGCCGGGCGCCGTCCTCGCGCGGCAGCCCGTTGAGCTCCTTGCAGGCCCAGACGCAGGCCTGGCAGCCGACGCACTTCGTTAGGTCGGTGAGGATCGCGGCGGTCATGCGGGCGGCGGCACGTCGACCGGCGGCTGCTCGCCGAACACGCCCCGTGCCAGCTCTTGCCACTGGTCGTCGTCGAGCAGGGCGCTCAGCCCCGGCTCGGGCAGCCCGCCGTCGGAGGCCGTGACGCCGAGCGTGGCGGCGGCCGGCTGGTGGAGCGCGAGCAGGGCCTCGCGCGCGCGCCCCAGCTCACCACGCAGCCAGCGCGTCGCCTCATCGGCGATCAGCATCGCCCGCAGCGCCGTGCCCAGCTCCTGCGGCTGCACGCGGCACAGCCAATGGGGCCCGTAGGGTTGCTCCGCCAGCACCGCCGGCGTCGCTCGGAGGGCCACGTTGTGCTCGGCGACGAGCCCGCTGACGGGGGCGCGCAGGGTCAGCTGGCGGCGGCCGCGGTACAGGGTCAAGAGCGGTTCACCGCGGGCGACGAAGGTGCCCGTCGGCTCGACCGTGACGCGATCGGGTGGGCCCAGCAGCGCGGTGGCCAGGGCGTCGGCCCCGACCATCACCAGGCCCGAGGGCTCGAGCGCGATCCAGCAGTGGCTCGGATCGAGGAAGCCGGGCAGTGGAGGCGCAGCCACGGGCCGCGCGGTGCGCGCCGCTACCGCGAGCGGTGCCACGGGGGCCAGCGCTTCGCTGGGCTCACGGGCGGCGTCGGTCGCGAGGCGCTGACGCCGGAAGGCCAGCTTCTGCACGACGTGGTCCAACGTCAGCGCGATGATCAGGGTCATGAGCACGAGTAGCACAGCCATGGAACGTCCCCCCTCTCCTAGGCCTTCCGAGGCCGTGCGTTGCACGCGAAGTGCCAGTCGCGTGGCGATCGCTAAGCTCCTGCCTCGGGCGCGCTTCTGCCGGGCGCGCGCTCGTGGCGAGGGCGGCGCAGCGTTGCATTTCGCAACGGCGCCGTGGCGAAGCGCTACACCGCAGCGCCGGAGAGCCGCTGCCGGCAGTCGGAACAGAGGTCCTCGCGCTTCAGATCGATCTCCTCCACGTACATCGAGCTGTGCATCACGCAGTCGGGATCGTGACAGTGTACCAGGCCGAAGGCGTGTCCGAGCTCATGAATCGCCTCCTTCGCCAGGCGCGCGGCGAAGAGGGTGTCGTCGGGCGCCAGGCCGTAGACGGCGTTGTCGAGGCGGTAGGTCGAAAGGATCGCGCCCCGTCCGTTGAGCTGCGCCTGGCCGAAGACGTGCGTGAGCATCGGGATGAACAGGTCGCCCGCGACGATCCCCAGCAGCCGCTCGCTGCCGGGCAGCGCAATCAGCCCCTCGAGCAGGGTCAGCGCGTTGTACTGCCCCCGGTGGACGTCGAGCGCCGACTCGAGGCTCAAGCGGGCCGTCTCGATGCCCACCGCACCACCGAGGACGTGGCCGATCCGCCGCGCCAGCTCCCCGGTCCACGATGGCGCTTGGCGATAGCCGATCGGCACCAGCCGCACACCAGGACGCGGCTGCGGCGGTCCTTGGGGCGGACGCTCGATTTCCGCGCGCGAGCGCATCAACCACGCGCAGCCGGTGGGGCGAGCCTGGCGAGTTTTTGCTCGAGCGCCTCGGTCGTGATCCCCAGCAGCGTCGCCGCCCGCGACCGATCGCCCTGGCAGCGCTCCAGCACCTGCGTGATGTGGCGCTGCTCGACGGCCGCCAGCGACAGGTCGTCCGCGGCGGTCGCATGCGGCGCCGAGGCGTGGCTCGGCGCGGGGGTGGGCCCCAGCGGCAGGTCTTCGGCGCCGACCAGGGGCGGCCGACCGACGACCAGCGCGCGTTCGATCGCGTTGGCCAGCTCGCGCACGTTGCCGGGCCAGTCGTGGGCCACCAAGCGCTCCAGCGCGCCGGGCGAGAAATCGGTGAAGGGCGCGCTCGCCTGCGCGGCGCGTCGTTGCAGCAGGTGCCGCGCCAGCAGCGGGATGTCGCTGCGGCGTTCGCGCAAGGGCGGGCACGTCAGCGTCAGCACGGCGAGGCGATAGTAGAGGTCGGCGCTGAAGCGCGCCTGCTCGACGAGGGCGTCCAACGGCACGCTGCTCGCCGCGATCAGTCGGAAATCGGCCGGGCGCGGCCGCGTGCCGCCCAGCGGCGTGAAGGTCCCGCTGCGCAGGATCTCGAGCAGGGCGCTCTGCGTGCGCCTGCCGAGCTGGCCGACCTCGTCGAGGAAGAGCGTGCCGCCCTCCGCCAGCTGCAGCTTCCCCATCCGTCGGAGTTGCGGCTGGGGCTGCGCGCCGCCCTCGTGGCCGAGGAGCTCGTCGTCACCCAGCTCGCCGCCGGCGCCACAGTGCACGGGTACGAAGGAGAAGTAGCGGCGGGCGCTGGCGGCGTGGAGGGCCGTGGCGACCAGGTGCTTGCCGGTCCCGCTCTCGCCGCAGATCAGCACCGGGACGTCGGCGTGGGCGGCCTCCTCTACCTGCGCGTTGAGCGCGCGCATCGCGGCGGTCTCACCGACGATGACGAGGCCGCCGCGGTGGTCGACGGCCTGCCGCAGGCGAGCGTTTTGCACGCGCAGCTCGCGCAGCTCGAGCGCCCGGCGCACCATCCGGCTCAGCTCATCCGGGTCGACGGGCTTGGTCAGGTAGTCGAAGGCCCCGTGCTTCAGCACCTCGACGGCGCTTTGGATCGTGCCGAAGGCGGTGACGATGATCACCGCCGTATCCGGCGTCACCTCCTGCATGCGGTGCTGGAGCGTGACGCCATCCATCCCCGGCATCTTGAGGTCGACCAGCGCCACATCGAACGACTCCTGCTGCAGCCGCCGCAGCGCCGCGGCACCGCTCTCGGCCACCTCGATGGCGTAGCCCTCGAGCTCGAACCAGCGCCGCAGCGAGTCGCGCACGGCGGCCTCGTCGTCGACGATCAAGATGCGGGGTTGGGGGCTGGGCATGGCGTGACTCCCGTCGGGCGGTCTGTGGCGTTCTTCTATGGTTGGGTTCGCGCGGGGTCCGGCGCGGTCGTGTCGGCGTCGCGGTCCGGGTGGCCCAACCCCTGGTAGTGGCGACGCTTGTAGCGCCCGCGCGCCGCGGGCGAGAGGTATGGCATGCCGGTTGCTCCATCCACGCTCGGCGACCCGAAACGGAGGTGACGAAGATGTCCATTCTACTCGCTCTCGGCATGGCGATGGTGATCATCGGCCTCGCCCAGCTCGCGCAGCGGCTGCGCCGGGGGTCTTTGCCCGCCGTGCCGCCGGTCTCCCGACCGGAGCCGATGCGCGCCCCCTTCGTACCGTCGGGCGTGTTCGTCTCGGACGCTCATGGTTGGCTCGCCTTCGACGCGGGCTCGGCCTTCCGCGTCGGGCTCGATGGCTTCCTCGCGGAGGCGATCGGCCCGGTCGAGGCCATCGAGCTGCCACCGGTCGGTACCCGCGTGACGCGCGGCGAGGCGCTGCTGACGCTGCGCGTCGCCGGTCGCCGCGTGGCGGTGGCCGCGCCGGCGGCGGGCGAGGTGGTGGGGGTCAACGAGCTCGTGCGGGCCGATCGGGCCCAGTTGACCGACGACCCCTATGGCCGCGGCTGGCTGGTCAAGCTGATGCCGACCGATCACAAAGCGGCGCTCGAACCGCTCTACGTCGGCCCCGGGGCCACGGCCTTCCTGCGCCGCGAGCTGCGCCGCCTGGTCGACTGGGTCAACGTCGTCACCGCACCGGCGGGGGCGCCGCAGCTCTCCGACGGCGGCCTGCCGCAGCGTGGCGTGGCGGCCCAGCTCGGCGACGACCAGCTCGCGCGCTTCACGTCGGCCTTCATGTCCTGCGACCCGGCGCGCGAAGCCTCGCGCGGCCTGCCCGGCGCCAGGGGGCCGGCCGCGCTGGCGCCGTAGCGGCAGCGGCGTGTGCGCCGGCGTGCGGGCGCGCAGCGCTGCGCGCTTCCGATGCGGGAGCCGGCTGGTGTAGCCTGCCGGGGGCAACGCTGCTCCACGGACCCCGCGCATGCGTCGGCGCCTTGGCCGCTGGTACAACTCTCTGACCTTCCGGCTGACCGGCACCCTGGTGCTGGCGCTGGTGGCCGTGTTTGCCGCGACGGCCTCGGTGCAGCTCGCGCTGCAGCAGCGCTACGCACGTCAGTCCGCCCAGATCAACGGTGAGGTGATCAGCGAGGGCATCTTCGGCGCCTTGCACGCCAGCATGCTGACCAACGACCGGCAGCAGCTGCGCGATTCCGTGCGTCAGATCAGCGCGCGGGCGCCGGACCTGCGCGTGCGCATCTTCAACAAGCAGGGGCGCATCGTCTTCTCGTCACAGCCCGGCGAGGAGGGTACGCGCCTCGATCTCGAGGCCGAGGCTTGCTATCGCTGCCATGCCTCGGGCCGACCGCTGACGCGCCTGCCCTCCGGCGATCGGACACGCCTCTTCCGGCTCGACGGCCACGCCGCGCTCGGCATCATTCGGCCGATCGACAACGAGCCGGCCTGCAGCACCGCCGCCTGTCACGCCCATCCCGCGCAGAAGAAGCTGCTCGGCGTGCTCGACACCACGCTGCTGCTCGCACCCGCCGAGCGAGCACGCGCCGAGACGACCCTGCTGGTGCTCGTCGCCTCCTTGCTGGCGTTGGCGCTGACGATCGTGTTGGTGGTCTGGGTCGTGCGCGGCACGGTGCAGCGCCCCGTGCGGGCGCTGACGCGCACGCTCGACGCCCTCGGCGCGGGCGAGCTCTCGGCGCGCTACGAGGAGCAGGGCATCGCGGAGTTCTCGCATCTGTCCGACGCGCTCAATCGCACGGCCGTCCAGCTCGAGCGGGCCAACGCCGAGCTGGTGGGCTGGGCCCAGACGCTGGAGCGCCGCGTCGACGAGAAGACCGCCGAGGTGGCACGCGCCCAGCAGCGCGTGGTGCGGGCCGAGCGGCTCGCTTCGCTGGGCAAGCTGGCCGCCGTCGTGGCGCACGAGATCAACAACCCGCTGGCCAGCGTGCTGACCTATTCCAAGCTGCTGCGCCGCCGACTGGCCGGCAGCGCCGAGGCGCAGCGTGTGCTCGGCGACGCGCCGGAGATCCTCGACGCGATCGCCAGCGAGTCGAAGCGCTGCGGAGACATCGTCGCCGGGTTGATGTCCTTCGCCCGCGGATCGGGCAGCGGGCGCCAGCCGACCGACGTCAACCAGGCCGCGCAGCGGGCGCTCTTCCTGCTGAAGAACCGCACCACGCTGGCGGGCATCACGGTGGAGGCCGAGCTCGCGCCCGCTTTGCCCCAGCCCCTGGTCAACGCCGATCAGCTGCAGCAGGCCGTGCTCGCGCTCTGCGTCAACGCCCTCGAGGCGATGCCCCAGGGCGGGACGCTGGCGCTGAGGACCTGGCAGCCGAGCGCCGACAAGATCGCGCTGGCCGTGCGTGACACCGGCTGCGGCATCCCGCCTGCGGTGCAGCAGCGGATGTTCGAGCCCTTCTTCAGCACCAAGAGCGAGGAGGAGGGGCACGGGCTCGGCCTCGGCCTGACCGTCGTCGACGGCCTGGTGCAGGAGAACGGCGGCACGATCGACGTGCAGAGCGCGGTGGGTCAGGGCACGACCTTCGTGTTGGTCTTCCCGATCGCCGCGGCGGCGACGGCCGCAGTGGCGGCGGTCGGTGAGGAGGCGGTCGGTGGGTGACCTGCGCGTCCTCGTGGTCGATGACGAGCCCCACGTGCGCGCGGCCCTCGCCTCATGGCTGCGCGAGGACGGCTATCAGGTGCTGACGGCGGAGAGCGGCGAGCAGGCGCTCGACCGGCTGGCCGCCCGCGGCGCCGAGATCCTGCTGGTCGACATCAAGATGC
Organism: Pseudomonadota bacterium; assembly: GCA_016702545.1. Lineage (GTDB taxonomy): Bacteria > Myxococcota_A > Polyangia > JADJTL01. The sequence goes on from JADJDT010000044.1 coordinate 90,147, forward strand.
CGGGGATGAGTGGCCTCGAGCTGCAGGCACGCGTGCGCGAGTTGGCGCCGGAGACCACGGTGATCGTGATGACCGCGCACGCCTCGGTCGAGACGGCCGTGCAGGCGCTGAAGCAGGGCGCCTACGACTTCATCGTCAAGCCCTTCGACCCCGAGGCGATGTCGCGCCTGGTGGCCAAGGCGGCCGAGCGCTATGTGCTGCTCAGCGAGAACCGGGCGCTGCGCGAACGCGTCAGCGCCAGCGAGCCCCAGCTGATCTATGGGCCGCGCAGCCCGCTGGTGCCGGTGCTGGCGCAGCTCGAGCAGGTGGCCGAGACGGACACGAGCGTGCTGATCAGCGGTGAGAGCGGCACGGGCAAGGAGCTGATCGCCAAGTTGCTGCACGCCCGCAGCCCGCGACGCCACGGGCCGCTGGTGGTGGTCAACTGCGGTGCGCTGGCCGAGGGCGTGCTGGAGAGCGAGCTCTTTGGCCACGAGAAGGGCGCCTTCACGGGGGCGCTGGCGCGTCGCGAGGGCAAGCTCGAGCAGGCCCGCGGCGGCACGCTCTTCCTCGACGAGATCGGCGACATCCCGCCCAAGGTGCAGGTCGACCTGCTGCGCGTGCTCGAAGAGCGGGTCGTCGTGCGGGTCGGTGGCAATCAACCGATCGCCGTCGACTTTCGACTCGTCACGGCCACGCACCGCGATCTCGCCGAGGAGATCCGCGGCGGGCGCTTTCGCGCCGACCTCTTCTTCCGCATCAACGTCTTCCAGCTCAGCCTGCCGCCCTTGCGCGAGCGCATGGACGACGTGGTGCTGCTCGCCGAGCACTTCCGCGCCCGCTTCGCCCAGCAGATGAACCGCCGCGTGGCCGGCTTCTCGCGCGAGGCGCTGGCTTTGCTGCGGGGCCAGGCCTGGCCGGGTAACGTGCGCGAGCTGCAGAACGCGATCGAGCGCGCGGTGGTGGTCTGCCGCGGCGGCACGATCGAGGCCGAGCACCTGCCCTTTCGCGCCCAGCTGCCGGAAGCAGAGGGCGGGGCCGATGCGACGCTGGCCGGCGTCGAGGAGCGCCACATCCGGCAGATCGTCGAGCGCTGTCAGCACAACGTGACCCAGGCGGCCAAGCTCCTGGGCATCGACCGCGTCACGCTGCACAACAAGCTCAAGCGCTACGGCATGGCCCGGCCCCAATAGGGAGGCTGGCGGACGGGCCTGACGGATGATCATCTCGGCGAGCTGCAGGACGGACCTCCCGGCCTTCTACGGCGAGTGGTTTCGCCGCCGGCTCGACGCCGGGTGCTGCAGGGTGGCCAATCCCTTCGCTCCGGGGCAGCGCTACAGCGTGTCGCTGCGACGCGAGGACGTCGACGGCTTCGTGTTCTGGACCAAGCACCTCACGCCCTTCGTCGGGGTGCTGGACGAGGTCCATCGGCGCGGCTTCCCCTTCCTCGTGCACTACACGATCAACGGCTATCCGCGCGCGCTCGAGTCGCGCGTCGTCGAGGTGGAGCGCTCGATCGCGCAGCTCCGCGCCGTGGCGGACGCCTTCGGCTCGCGGGTGGCGATCTGGCGCTACGACACGATCATCCTCTCGACCCTCACCGACCTCGACTTCCACCGGCGGAACTTCCGTCGCATCGCCGCGGGCCTCGCCGGTGCGACCGACGAGGTCGTGGTCTCGTTCGTGCAGCTCTATGACAAGACGCGACGCAACCTCGACGACGCCAGCCGCCGCCACGGCTTCGGCTGGCACGACCCATCGGACGACACCAAGCGCGCGCTGCTCGCCGACCTGGCCACGATCGCCAGCGAGCAGCGCCTGCGCCTCACGCTTTGCACGCAGCCGCAGCTGCTGCTGCCGGGGGTCCTTGAGGCACGCTGCGTGGACGCCCGGCGCTTGATGGAGCTGGCGGGGCGGCCCTTTCGCACGCGCCTCAAGGGGACGCGCGTGGGCTGCGGCTGCTACGAGTCGAGGGATATTGGGGCCTACGAGAGCTGCCCTCACGGCTGCGTCTACTGCTATGCCGTTCGCCACCGCGCCGTCGCGCTGCGCCGCTACCAGCAGCACGATCCGGCGGGCGAGTATCTCTTTCCCCCGGCGCCGGAGGCGGCCGCGCCGGCGCCCGCCGCCGCGCCTGCTGCCGTGCCCGCGCAGCTGGGCCAGTTGCCGCTCTTTCGGGCGGGGAAGATCGAAGGACCCTGATCTTTGCGCCGCGCTGCGCCGATGCGGCAGGATCGCGCCATGCGCGTGCTCGACCGGTCGATGGCGGTGGTCTGTCTGTCGCTGCTGGTGGCCCAGCCGGCGCTGGCGGGTACGGCCGGTAACGGCGCCCCGCCGTCGGCCGCCAACCCCGAGCTCGAGCCCGCGGCGGCTGTCGCAGCGCATCGCTCGCCGCTGGTGGGGCCGGTGGCGCTGCGCGCCTACGTGGCTAAACGCTACCCGGACGAGGGGCTGAAGGACGAGCTGACGCCGCTGGGCCGGCGCGCGCGCGGCTTCTACATCACCGCGCCGTATCTCTACCGCGTGGGCGCCGAGCGTGTGGCGGCCTCGATGACTGCGGCTCATGTCAACGCCGTCGTGGTCGACCTCAAGGACGACTGGGGCACCGTCGCCTGGCGCAGCGCCGTCCCCCTCAGCCGGCACGTGCAGACGCCGCTCTTCGACGTCGCCAAGCTGGCCCAGACCTTCCACGCGCACGGGCTGTACTTCATCGCGCGCCTGGTGGCCTTCAAGGACAGTCGGCTGCCGCGGCTGCGGCGGGACCTCGCGGTGCGCCTGGCGGCCGAGCCCGAGCACCTGCTGAGCGCCAGCCGCCGGGGCGCGCTCTGGCTCGACGTCTACGCGGCCGAGGCCCAGGACTACCTGATCGATCTCGCGCGCGAGCTGGCCAGCCTCGGCGTCGACGAGATCCAGTTCGACTACCTCCGCTTTCCGCCCGGTCGCTCGGTGGGGCGCTGGCTGCACGCCGATCAGCGCGATCACGCGACGGTGATCACCCAGTTCCTCGAGCGCGTCGATCGCGCGCTGCAGCTGCCGATCTCGGTCGATATCTTCGGCCTGACGACGCTGGTGCGGGGTGACCCGCGGCGCATCGGCCAGAGCGTCGAGCTGCTGGCGCGCTATGCGGAGGCGATCTCGCCGATGATGTACGCCAACGGCATGCACAGCTACTTCGCCGGCCAGCGCGTCACCGAGGAGGTCTACGCGCTGATTCACTGCGGCCTGTGGAGCGCCCGCCAGCGCGTGCCGCAGGTGGTGCTGCGACCCTTTCTCCAGGCCTATCCCAACGGCGTGCGTTCGTTCTGGTCGCCGGCCTTCATCGCGCGCCAGCTCGACGCGGCCGAGCGCGCGGGGGCCAACGGCTTCCTGCTGTGGAACGCCTCGATGAAGAACGACGTGGCCTACGGCAGCCTGCGCCAGCTCGGTGCCGAGCGCCTCGCGCGCTTCGGCGCCGACGAGGCGCTGCACCTGCGCCCGGAGAACCGGCCGCGCGGCTTCTTCTGCCGCGAGCAACCCTGAGGCCGCGCGGTCCCGCTTGACAGCCCGGACCCGGCGCTGCTACGCGCAACGCCAGCCCGACGAGAAGCCGCGCGGGGAGGGGAGCACGTCATGAGCTGCAACAGCATCGTGCTGGTCAAGCAGGTGCCCGACACCGCCAACATCTCGGGGCAGGTGATGCGCCCCGACGGGACGATCAACCGCGCCAAGCTGCCGGCGGTCTTCAACCCCGAGGACAAGGTCGCGCTCGAGCTGGCGCTGCAGCTCAAGGACCGCTACGGCGGCAAGGTCACGGCGTTGACGATGGGGCCGCCCAAGGCCTCCGACCTGCTGCGCGAGTGCCTGAGCATGGGCGCCGACGAGGTCTGCCTGGTCAGCGACCGCAAGTTCGCCGGCGCCGACACGCTGGCGACCTCCTATGTGCTGAGCCGCGCCATCGCCAAGCTCGGCCCCTTCGACCTGGTCTTCGCCGGTCGCCAGGCGATCGACGGCGACACGGCGCAGGTCGGGCCGCAGACGGCGGAGAAGCTCGATCTGCCGCAGATCACCTACGCCGAGCAGATCCTCGAGCTGCGCGACGGGGTGATCACGGTCAAGCGCCGGATCGACGACGGCTACGAGGTGCTGCGCGCGCCGCTGCCCTTGCTGCTGACGGTGATCGCCGACGCCGCGCTGCCGCGTCCGCCGCGCGCCAAGCGGCTGATGGCCTGCAAGCACGTGCGCTCGCTGCCCGAGCTGGAGCGGATGGTCGACGCCAACTCTCTCCTCTACATCGACACGCTGGTCGACGAGTACGTGCAGCAGGGGCGCTTCATCCGCACGTTGACGGTCGACGATCTCGAGGTCGAGGCGGAGCGCTGCGGGCTGGCCGGCTCACCGACCAAGGTCAAGAAGGTCGACTCGGTCGTATTGACCGGAGGTAACCACCAGCGGGTGCCGGCGACCCGCGAGGGGTTGGGTCAGCTGGTCGAGGAGCTGATGAACGATCGGGTCTTCGGCTAGGAGCCTGTCGGGAAATTGCTGCGCCACCCGACCGCTGCGTTACGGCTGTGCTCCGGTGCTCACGCACCCTACGTTCCGCCGGTGCTCGCCGCGCCTTGCGCTCGGGCGGCTCGCGACATTTCCCGACAGGCTCCAAGCGGGCTGCCGGCTGCGGGCAGCGAACGGGCAGGCAAGCATGAGCAACGCGAACAGAGACGTCTGGGTCTTCGTCGAACAGCGCGACGGTCGAGCCGCCGAGGTCAGCTTCGAGCTGCTGTCCAAGGGGCGCAAGCTCGCCGACCAACTCGGTGGCTCGCTCAAGGCGCTGCTGCTCGGTCACGAGCTGGGCGAGGCCGTGCGACAGGCCTTCCACTACGGCAGCGACGAGGTGCTGCTGGTCGAGCACCCGGAGCTGCGCGACTACCGCACGCTGCCCTACAGCCGCGTCGTTGGCGGGCTGATCGCCAAGCAGCAGCCGCGCATCGTGCTCTTTGGCGCGACCTTCATCGGCCGCGACCTGGCGCCGCGCGTGGCCTCGTTCACGCGCAGCGGCCTGACGGCGGACTGCACCGACCTGCAGATCGGCGACGCCGATTATCTGCGGCGCGAGTACAAGGACCTCTTGCTGCAGGTGCGGCCGGCCTTCGGCGGCAACATCATCGCGACGATCATCACGCCGGAGGCGCCGGTGCAGATGGCCACCGTGCGCGAGGGCGTGATGGAGCTGGTGCCGCAGGCGACCCCGCGCGGCGAGACCGTGACGCGGATCCCCTACGAGCCGACGGCCAGCGACAACCTGGTGACGGTGGTCGAGCGCCACCGCGAGGAGCGGCGCAACAAGGTCAAGTCCGCGCCGATCGTCGTCGCCGGCGGCTACGGCATGGGCAGCAAGAAGAACTTCGCGCTGCTGCACCAGCTCGCCCAGTTGATCGGTGGCGAGGTCGCCGGGACGCGCGCCGCCGTCGACGCGGGCTTCATCACGCCGGACCGCCAGGTCGGTCAGACGGGGCTGACGGTGCGCCCCAAGCTCTACATCGCCTGCGGCATCTCGGGGGCGATTCAGCACCGCGCGGGCATGCAGGAGTCGACGCGCATCATCGCGATCAACAGCGACGCCGACGCGCCGATCTTCGATGTCTGTCACTACGGCATCGTCGGTGACGCCGCGGCGGTGATTCCGCTGCTGATCGACGGTTATCGCGAGCGCCTGAGGTAGCCGAAGCATGCCGAACTTCTTCACCGACAACCCCGACCTGCTCTTCCACTTCGACCACCTCGCGCTCGAGGAGGTGGTGGCGCTGGTCGAGCACGACTACCAGCAGGCGAGCGTCTACGACGACGCGCCGACCGACTACGCGGATGCCGTGCAGAACTACCGCGAGGTGCTGACGCTGGCCGGGCAGATCGCCGCGGACTTCATCGCGCCGCGCGCGGCGCAGGTCGATGTCGAGGGCAATCGCCTGGAGAACGATCGCGTGATCTACGCGACCGGGATCCGCGAGGCGCTCGATCGCCTGGGGCAGGCGGAGCTGATGGGCGTGACCCTGCCGCGCAAGTACGGCGGGCTCAACTTCCCGACGACGATCTACATCATGGCGATCGAGATGATCTCGCGCGCCGATGCGTCGCTGATGAATCTCTACGGGCTGCAGGACATCGCCGAGACGATCAACCGCTTTGGCAACGAGGCGCAGCGCGAGCAGTTCCTGCCGCAGTTCGCCAGCGGGGCCTGCACCGGCGCGATGGTGCTGACCGAGCCCGACGCGGGATCTGACCTGCAGGCGGTCAAGCTGCAGGCCTACGAGGATGCGGAGGGCACCTGGCGGCTGCGGGGGGTCAAGCGCTTCATCACCAACGGCTGCGGCGACATCCTGCTGGTGCTCGCGCGTTCGGAGCCGGGGAGCAAGGACGGGCGCGGTCTCAGCCTCTTCGTTTGCCGCAGCGACGAGACGGTCAAGGTGCGGCGGATCGAGCACAAGCTGGGAATCCACGGCTCGCCGACCTGCGAGCTGCAGTTCAACGACACGCCGGCGCAGCTGGTGGGCAAGCGCAAGTTCGGGCTGATCAAGTACGTGATGGACCTGATGAACGGCGCCCGGCTGGGCGTGGCGGCCCAGGCGCTCGGCATCGCGCAGGCGGCCTACGAGGAGGCTGTGCGCTACGCCCGGGCGCGGCGGCAGTTCGGCCAGGTGATCGCCAACCTCCCGGTCGTGGCCAACATGCTGATCGACATGCGGGTGGCGCTCGAGAGCAATCGCTCGCTGCTCTACGCGGTGGCGCAGTGGGTCGACCGGCGCGACAAGTACGGCGAGCGGGCCGCGCAGCTGCGCGAGCGCGGCGAGTCGAGCGCCGAGGCCGGCGAGCGCGCCAAGCAGGCGACGCAGGTGGCGGCCCTCTTGACCCCGCTGGTCAAGTACGTGCTCTCCGAGTCGGCCAACAAGATCACCTACGATGCGCTGCAGATCCACGGCGGCGCCGGCTACATGCGGGAGTTCCCGATCGAGCGGCTGACCCGCGACGCGCGCGTGACCAACATCTACGAGGGCACCTCCCAGCTCCAGATCGTGGCGGCGAGCGGACCCGTGCTGAAGGACCTGCTCGGCGAGCACTTCGCCGCCGCCGAGGCCAAGGAGTACCCCGGCCACCTCAGCGGCTTGGCGGCCAAGCTGCAGGAGATCCGCCGGCTCTTCCTCGACAGCCGCGAGGTGGTGGTCGCCAAGGCCGACAAGGGCTTCGAGGAGGTCGCCGCGCGCGAGCTGGTCGATATGTACGGCTACCTCTTCGTGGGCTACCTGCTGCTGGAGCAGGCCCAGGTGGACAGCCGCAAGGTCTTCATCGCCAAGCGCTACATCGTCAGCGCCCTGGCCGAGGCGCGCAAGCGCGCCGAGCTGATCACCGGCGACAACTTCGCCGACGTGATCCACGCCGACAAGATCCTGAGCTGAGCCGAGCTGAGTGCTGAGCGCGAGGGCGCGACGCTGAAGTCCCGGGCTGCCTTGGGCCAGGGACCAGGGGCGCGCCCCCGGGCGCGGGGAGGATCGCGACTTCACCCGCACGCACCCCGCATGCTCGCCTTCGGCCGCAAGGCCGAAATAGGGCTGGTTTCCCCGACGGGGCGCGTGTTGTGGGTTCATCGCGCGCAGGTATACTGGGCCGAGGTCTTCGGTTTCCACGGCACAAAGGACGGCGGTCCCAGATTGATCGTGTTGGCGATCATCGCGTTGGGAACGTGTTGGGGATCGCGTTGGGGATCGCGTTGGGGATCGCGTTGGGGGGGGGCGAGGTGGGCCCCGCGGGTCTTGATGCAACAGCCATTCGCTGATGACAAGCGCTGGAGGGTGGCGATGAGCGCAGAGTGTGGGTGGCTGCCCGGGGGCGGCGGGCGGGGGCTCGCGAGTCGGCTGGCGCTGGTGGCATTGGTGGTGGCTGCGGCCGGCTGCGGCAAGGACCAGCACGCCCTGCTGCTGACCGTGACCGCGACGCGACTGGTCGAGCGCTTCGACATGCAGGTGCGCGACCTGGTGAGCGGCACGGTGCTGCTCGATCGGCGCGACGAGCCGGTGACCACGCCGGCGCGCCCCAATCGCGACATCTCCGATGCCGCCCAGGCGCTGCGCCTCGCGATCGAGTTCCCCGCCCGCGGACGCTACCTGCTGCGGATCGTCGGCCGCACGGCGGCCAACGCCGAGCAGAACCAGGTCGCCGTGCGTGAGTTCGTGATCCGGGGCGTGCAGCGGGTCGCGGTCAAGCTGATCGCGAATGACCACGACGCGGACCGTGACGGCTTCCCCGACTGCGCGGCCTACCCCGATTGCGCGGGCCTCGGGGAGTCGCTGTCCTGCGACTTCCTCGATTGCGACGATCAGGAGCAGGCGATCAACCGCTTTGGCCTCGAGGTCTGTGGCAATCAGCTCGACGACGACTGCAGCGCCGGCTGCGGCGCGGATCCGAGCGCGGGCGATGAGCCCTGTAAGGATGCGGACGGCGACGGCGTGCCGGGCTCCCAGGACTGCAACGACGCCGATCCCTGCCGCGCGCCGACCATCAAGGAAGATGCCAACGTTTGCGCCGCCGGCGATGAGGCGGCGCAGGCGCTGCGCTACGCCTTGCCCCAGGCCTGTCGCGACAAGCTGGCGGCCGCCGGCGCGACGATGAGCCCGCCCTACTGCGGTGATGGCATCGATCAGGACTGCAACGGGCGCGACGTGGCCTGTGTCGTCGACGGGGACTGTGACGGCTATCCGCCGCCGATCGACTGCGACGATACGCGGGCCGACGTCAATCCGGGCGCGGTCGAGACCTGTGACGACAACAAGTTGGACAACAACTGCAACCAGGTGGTCGATGAGGGCTGCCTGCCCTGCGATGTCGATGGCGACGGGCGCGCGGCGCTCGGCGTGCCACGCGGGCCGAGCTGCGATCTGCCGAACGACGACTGTGACGATTTCGACGCGGGGGTGAGTCCGGGGACGGCCGAGAGCGGGGCCGGCGGGGCGGAGGGGGGGACGGTCCTCGGCGCGCTGCGACGGCGCTGCGCTGCGGCGAACGAGAAGGACGGCAAGGCCGCGCGCGACGTCGATCACGACTGCGATGGCAAGCTCGCGGCCGACGACGGCTGCCCGCTCGCGGTGTGCGACAAGGACGGGGACGGCTTCGCAGGCGCCGCGGGCGGCTGCAACCCACCGGCGGCGCGGCTCGACTGCGACGACAATGATCCCGAGACCTTCCCTGGCGCACCGGACCGCTGCGGCGACGGCAAGGCGCAGGACTGCATTAGCGACCGCCCCGCGCGGGGGACCGCGATGCGGACGGGTACCTGGCGCCGGCCGACTGCGTCGACGACCCCGCGGTCGCGGGCGCCGCGCAGATCCATCCCTGGGCGGTCGAGGTCTGCGATGGGCGCGACAACGATTGCGATGGCCTGGTCGATGAGGGCAACCCCGACGGCACGGGGCGGCTGATCGCCACGACGGCGCCAAGCTGTTCGGACTTCAACCAGGGCGAATGCGCGCCCGGCGGTCGGCTGACCGGGAAGTGCGCCTGCAGTCGGCAGGTGCCGACGCGCGATCCGCGCTACCCGCTGGATCCTGCCAAACGCACGGCCTGCTCGGGCGAGGACGAGCGCGCGGGGAGCTCGCAGCGCTGCTTCGGGGCGGCGCAACCGCAGATGGAGCGCTGCGACCCGCTCGACTGGGACTGCAACGGGAAAAACGACGATCCCGAGGGTCTGAACCTCGCCGACAAGGGCAAGCCCTGCAGCATCGCGGTCGGCAACTGCACGGCGGGGACGGTAGCGGGCTGCGTCTTGAGTGGCAGCGTGGACAACGCTGCGCTCGTGCGGCGGGTGCTGGCGGGGGCGGGAATCACCTTCAACGAGCACTGGGTCTGCAAGGACGCCGCGGGCAACCCGGCGGCCCTGCCGGTGCCGGAGCTCTGCAACGGGCAGGACGACGACTGTAATGCGCAGACGCCTGATGAGGAGAAAGATCCCGACAACGACAAATTCCTCGCCTGCAGCGGCTGCACGGCGTCCCAGGTCAGCGGCCGCTTCGCGCTGGCGGCGGGTCTCTCGGGCTGTGGCGACTGCAACGCCACGCAGCCGAGCGTCTTCCCGGGTGCCGAGGAGAAGTGCAACAACGTCGACGACAATTGCGCCAGCGGGTTGACCGACGACGGGGCGAGCCAGTGCGGCGGCAGCACCCCCAACTGCTGCTCGCAGATCCCCGACTGCGTCAACCTGCAGACCGATAAGAATCAATGCGGCAGCTGCGGACGGCAGTGCGATGCGTTGGTGGCGGACAGATGTGTGGGTGGCAATTGCGTCTGTGGTGCGACCGGCGGGGCCTGCGGACCGGGCCTCAACTGCGACGGGGGCCAGTGCAAGTGCCTGGAGGCCGCGCGCTGCGGCGGCTGCTGTGCCGGCACGAGCTGCGTCAGCGTGCCGACGGTGGCGCAGTGCGGGCTGAACGGGGCGGCGTGCCAGGGCTGTACGGCGGCGGGTGTGACCGACGCGTGCCCCGACGACGGCTGACTGCACCGACCGTTGCGCGAGCGGGGCTGCGAGACACCCAGATCGTCGCCGGCAAGTGCCTGATCGGCGGCGTCTGCTACGACAGCCGGTGCGCCCAATCCGGCCAACTCGTGCCAGGTCTGCGCGCCGGCCAGCAACCCCCTGGCCTGGACCAACAAGGCCTCGGGCGATACCTGCCATGGAGGGCGTTGCGACAACCAAACGGTGCCGCAGTGCTGCACCGTGCCGGCGTGCGGACGGTAGCTGCGAGACGTCGCCGACGGGGGCCGCCTGCGGGGCTGGCGGTGCCAATTGCTCCGTCTGCAGCGGCGGGACGACCTGCAGGCCGGCGGTGTGTTCGGCCGCGGGCGCGTGCGGCACGGCCAACGCTGCCGATGGCACGAGCTGCCCTGACGAAGGAAAGAACTGCACCAAGGACCTCTGCGAGACGGGTTCGTGCACGCACACCGAGCTCGAGGCCAATACCTGCCTGATCGGCGGGACCACCTGCGTCCCCAGCGGTGATCGGACGACCAACACCTGCCAGGCCTGTGTCCCGGCGACGAGCACCAGCGCGTGGACCAACAAGACCGTGGGAGCTTCGTGCACCATGAGCGGGACCGGAGACGCCGGCCGCTGCGACGGCAGCACCCCGCCGCCCGACTGCTGCGCCGGCTGTCTCGACGGCGGCAACACCTGCCGAGCGGGGACCACCGTCACCTGGTGCGGCAAGGAGGGCGCGAACTGCGCTGCTTGCACTGGGGCGGGCGAGTGCAAGGTTAATAACTGCATTGCCGGGGCTTGCGGTATCGCCGACGCGGGGAACGGAACGGCCTGCGCGGATGAGGTCCCGGCCTGGAGCTGCACGGAGGACAAGTGCGCGAGCGGGGCCGCGCCCACCCGATCAAGGGACCAATACCTGCCTGATCAGCGGCGTCTGCTACGCGGCCGGCGACGACAATCCGACCAACTCGTGCGAGGAGTACCCTGGGACGAGCAAGACGACCTGGACAAACAAGAACGGCCGGGGAGGCCTCGTGCACGGGCGGTGCATGCGACGCCAGCGGGGCGTGTTGCACCGGCTGCCTGACGGCGGCCGACCTCTGTGTGGCCACACCGACGGCTGCGCAGTGCGGCGACAACGGGTCGAGCTGCACCGTCTGCTCGGGGGCGCCAGAGTGCAAGGTCGACATCTGCCGCGCCAACGGTACCTGTGGCACGGCCAACGCCGCCGACGAGATCCCCTGTGACGGCGGCAACGGTACATGCACCGGGGGAACCTGCATCCCGAACTGAGCGGACCGACCCGCGCCGGGGGGGGGGGGGGGGGGGGGGGGGGGGGGGGGGGGGGCCCGGGGGGGGGGGGGGGGGGGCGGGGGGGGGGGGGGGGCCGCGCGGGGGGGGGGGGGGGCCGGCGGGGGGGGGCCCCCCCCCGGCGGGGGGGGGGGGGGGGGGGGGGGGGGGGGGGGCCCAGGGCCTTGGGGGGGTGGGGGGCCCTTGGGGGGGGGGGCCGGGGGGGGGGGGGCGCGGGGGGGGGGGGGGGGGGGGGGGGGGGGGGGGGGGGGGGGGGGGGGGGGGGGGGGGGGGGGGGGGGGGGGGGGGGGGGGGGGGTGGGGGCGGGGGGGGGGGGGGGGGGGGGGGGGGGGGGGGGGGGGGGGGGGGGGGGGCGGGGGGCGGGGGGGGGGGGGGGGGGGGGGGGGGGGGGGGGGCCGCCGGGCCCGGCCGCGGGGGGGGCCGGGGGGGCCCCCGGGGGGGGGGGGGGGGGGGGGGGGGGGGGCCGCCCCCCCCCCCCCCGGCCGGGGCGCCGGGGGGCCGGGCCGGCCGGCGGGGCGGGGGCGGGGGGGGGGGGGGGGGGGGGGCGGGGGGGCCGGGGCGGGGGCGGCGGGCCCCGGCGGCGGCGGGGGCCGGGGGGGGGGGGCGGCGCCTGCGCGGCGCGGGGGGGGCCGGGGGGGGGGGCGGGGGGGGGGCCGGGGGGCCGCGGGGGGGGGGGGGGGGGGCGGCGGTGGTCGTTCCGGCCCCGGAGGGCGCGGAGCACTACTTGGTGGAGGGCGGCGCGGCCGCAGGGTTGGCGACCGCCCGCAGGTAGGCGCGGCGCGGCGCGAAGATCAGCCGATCAGCGTTGTCGTAGTAGATCTTGCGCAGGGCCTCGAGCGGCAGGTCGAGGCCGTCGATACGCCAGCGGCCCTGGATTGGCGTCGGGTGCTCGAACTGGCGGTCGGCGGTCTCGAAGTAACGCCGGTGACGGCGAAAGAACTCGAGCGCGTCGGCGAGGCCGGGCGGCTTGGGCGAGACCGAGCCGAGCTGCAGCCCCTCGGGCGAGACGATCAGGTCGGTGCCAAACAGAATGCGGTCCTGGTAACGCAGAAAGAAGCGGCGCGCGGCGGCCGCCGGGTGGTGGCCGATCTCGGGGACGCGGGCCGAGACATCGACGAAGAGGTTGGGACAGGCGTCGAGCAGGCGCCCGACGTAGTCGAGGCTCTCCGGATAGCCCGCCAGGTGGATACCGAGAAAGATCGTCCGCGGGTGCCGCCGTAGCACGCGGTCGCGTGCGGCGATCAGCGCGGCGAAGCTGGGAAAGTCACCCCCGTAGAAGCTCCAGTCGGGCGCCAGCGAGAGCTCGTCGAAACGCTCGTTTTCGGGGGTGGGGGGCGCAAAGAAGGCGACCGGGTCGGCGATGTGCCAGGCGATGATCGCCCCCAGCTCGGCCGCGCGCGTGTAGATGGGGTCGAGGCGCGCATCGTCGGCCGCCAGCAGCCGACCGTTGCGCAGGCGCACGCCGAGGCCGAGGTCCTTGAAGATCTTCACGCCGCTCGCCCCGTCGCGCATCGCGCGCGCCAGATGCTCGGCCTCGCGCGCGCCCCAGCCGGGCTGGTCGATCCCGCTCCAATCGAGGTTGATGAAGAAGGCCATCCGCTCGCCCAGCCGCTCGGCGTAGGCCCGGGTCGCCCGGTAGCGTGGGCTGCCCCAGCTGCCTGCGCTCTTGACGGCGAACTTCACGACGCCCACGGCGTCGAAGAGTCGCAGGGCGAAGGCCATCGACTCGGGCAGCGGGGTGAGGTGGACGTGGGAGTCGATCAGCGGCAGGCGCGCTCGGGGATCGTCGGCGGGCGGCTCGCCCGCGCGCCGAGCCGAGGGCGCCGCCGGCTGGGCCGTGAGGGCCGGGGACCGGTCGCGGCAGGCCACGAGCGCCAGCGGCAGCAGCCAGAGCCCCGCGCGTGCCGACGCCTTGGCTGCTGGGCGCGGGCGCTTCAAGCGCCCCTGCCGGTCAATCGCAGCTCCCGAGCTCGATCAGCAGCGAGTCCTGGAGCAGCGCGGTCTCGCGCAGCTCGTGCTGGCGGAGCTGCTCGATCAGGCGGGCCACGTCATGACGGAGCGCCGTCGTCAGGTGCAGGGCTTGCGCGCAGCAGGCGAGCAGCTGCTCGGCCTGGTTGACCAGCAGCTCGTGCTCGCGCAGCAGCGGGGCCACCGCGTGGGCGAGCCGCGGGGCGCGCGCCTGCACGATGTCGTGCAGCCCATCGGCGCCCTCCTCGCGGCTGAAGTGGACGCGCAGCAACGCCAGCAGCTCATGCAGCGGCGGCGCCAACCCGTCAGCCGTAGTGGCGGCGCCGAGCAGCCGCAGCAGCGCCTTCAGGCGACAATGCTCGCGATCGAGCGCGCGCGCGGCTTGTTCCGGATCGTTGCTTGCGGTCGTGATCATCTCCCACCTCCCCATCCACCCCATCCACCCCGGAGCACACTATTGCCGCGTGGCCCCGCAGTGCAAGTCGGAAGGCAAGCCGTCGGAAGGCAAGCGGCGGGGGTGTCGCCGGCGGTGCCGGGGCCCCCTCTGGCGCTTAGGAGGCTGGCGAAAATTATCTTACCAACTTGAGCGGCCGATCCATCCCGCGCGTCTGCGTTGCTCGTCGGTTGCGTACAGGCAGTACGCGCCTTCCTCACGCCTTGCCGCGCGGGCGCCTCGACCGCCAACCTGGCAAGCTAATTTCCGCAAGCCTCCTTACGGGTGCGGGGTTGCCGCCGCGTCGCGCAGGGCGGCGCTGATCGGGGCCTGATAAGAGATCGTCGTGAAGGGAAGGCCGGCCTGCCGCAACAGCGGGGCCACGGTGGTGGCGCGGCCCACGACGGTGCCGATCAGCTGGTCGGGATGCAGGCGGTCGCGGATCGCCGTGGCCACGGCCTCGAGGGTCAGCGCGTCGAGGCGCAGCGGCAGCTCGCTGACATAGCTGTCGGGTAAGCCGGCGAGCTGAGCGTGGGCCAGCGCCGCGGCTAGGTGCGCCGCCGTCTGGTACTCCAGCACATAGCCGCCGGCGAGCTGCCCCTTGGCCCCCAGCAGCTCGGCGGCGCTCGGGGGCTGCAGGCGCAGCTGCGCGAGCTCCCGCAGCACCAAGCGCAGCGTCGGCACCAGCTCTTCGTGGCGCGTGAAGCTGGCGATGCGGAAGGCCCCGTCGTCGGCGTGAGCCTCGAAGGCGCTCGAGATGCCGTAGGTCTTGCCGCCGGCCGAGCGCACCTGCTGCATCAAGCGCGAGGAGAAGCCGCCGCCGCCGAGTACGTAGTTGCCCAGGCGGAGCGCGTCGCGTGCGCGATCCTTGACGCTCACGCCGCCGTGCCCGAGGGCGAAGAAGCTCTGCGTCAGCTCCGGCTTGTCCACCAGCAGGAGGTGTAGCCCGTTGGCGATCGGGGGCAGCGCCGGTGGCGGCGCACGCCGCGGCGCGCCGCCGCGCCAGCCGTCGAGCAGGCGGCGCACCTGGCGCGCCACCGTCGCCGGGTCGAGATCGCCGCTGACCGCGAGAATCGCCCCCTGGGGCACGAGCTGGCGCCGGTGAAACGCCACCAGGTCGGTGCGGGTAATACGGGCCAGCGACTCGGCCGAGATCGCGCGGCCCGCGGGGTGGGCATCCCCGTAGAGTTGATTGGCGAAGTGCAGCGCCGCCAGGGTGGACGGATCGTCACGCGCGTCCCTGACCTCGCCGAGCAGGCGCCGGCGCACCTCCTCGATCTCGGTCGGGGCAAAGGCGGGCTCGCGCGCCAGCTCGGCCACCAGCCCCAGACAGAGCCCGAGCTGCTCACGGCGCCCGCTGCAGCCGATTTGTGAGGTCTCGTACCCGGCGCGGGTGTTGAGCGTGGCGCCCGCGGCCTCGACGGTCGTCGCGATGGCGTCTGCCCCGCGCCGGCGCGTGCCCTGGGGCAGCATCTCGAAGGTGAAGGCGGCCAGTCCGGCCTGCGCAGCCGGATCGTCGATCGATCCGCAGGGCAAGTGGAGCTGGACGCTGATCAGGGGCAGCGTCGGGTCGGGCAGCAGCAAGAGCGTGACGCCGTTCGGCAGGGCGACACGGCTCAGGCCGGCGAGGGGCAGCCGTACGCCGGCCCGGGGCGGCGGCGCTTGCAGCAGGTCGGTGCGGCCGCGCCACGGATCGACCGAGGTGGCGCGCGCCGCGGCGCTGGCCTTCGCGGGCGTCGCGGGAGGGCGAGCAGCTCCCGCCGCTGGCGGGCGTGGGTCGCCCGGGGTGGCGCAGGCGCCGAGCGTCAGGACCAGGCCCCAGATCGACCAGGGGAAGCCCCCAAGCGAGCGCGCTGCGGGGCGCCGGCCGTCGGCCACAGGGGCTGATGGGGCAGCGCCCGGCGCCCGAGCGCCGGGGTTACGAGGGGTGCCGTCGCGAGGGGTGCGGTCGCGTCGATCGGTGTGCGTCACTTCGCGGCCTCCGCGGCGGGGGTCTGGGCGGGCAGCGCGACCAGGCTGAGGTTAGGGCGCTGCAGGTAGGCGCCGGCGACGCGTCGAACGTCGGCCGCGGTCACGCGGTCGATGCGCGCGACGTCGTCTAGAAAGGCGCGCGGATCGCCCTGCAGGTAGGTCGAGACGCCGATCTGATAGGCCAGACCATCGACCGTCTGACGGCTGCGCAGGTGACCGGTCGCCAGCTGGTTGCGGGCCTTTTCTAGCTCGGCGGCCGTGACGCCGTCGTGGGCGATCGCGTCGACCTGCTCGAGCAGCGTTTGCTGCATGCGGGCCAGGTCCTGAGTGGGCAGGCCATAGCCATAGACCACGAAGAGCCCCGGATGTTCGTTCTCCTCGGCGAAGGCGCCGGCGCCCAGCGCGAGCTGGCCGCGACGCACCAGCGCCTGGTGCAGGCGCGAGCTGCGTCCGGCGCCGAGGATCGTCGCCAGCACGGTCAGCGCGGGCAGATCGGCGTGGCGCGCGTCCGGAATGTGGTAGGCGCCGAGGACCACGTTGAGCTGCGACGGCCAGTCGGCGCGGCGCTCGCGTAGCCCCGCTTGCGGCGGCTCGACGGCCTTGACCGGCGGCGCCGGCGCGCCCCCGGCGATCGGGCCGAAGTAGGTGAGGGCGGTGCGGCGCACCTCTTCCTCGCCGACGTCGCCGACGATCACCAGCGTGGCGTTGTTGGGGCGATAGTAGGTGTCGTAGAAACGTTGGCAGAGCGGCACGGTCACGCGGTCGAGATCGGGGATATCGCCGGCCGGTGACCAGGCGTAGGGATGCGCGCGATAGGCGAGGGCCCGGAGGGCCTCCAGGGCGCGGCCGATCGGACTGTTCTCGAGGCGCAGCCGCTTCTCCTCCTTCACCACCTCGCGCTCGCTCGCGATCGTGCGCTCCGTCAGCAGCAGGTGCCGCATGCGCTCGGCCTCGAGCGCGACCGCGAAGCTGAAGTACTGGCGCGGCAGCGTGTTGTGGTAGGCCGTCACGTCCTCGGCGGTGAAGGCGTTGACCTCGCCGCCGATGCCGGCGAGGAGCTGGGCGTGGCGCTCCGGCGGCACGCGCGCCGAGCCCTTGAACATCATGTGCTCGAACATGTGCGCCACGCCGCGCAGGCCCGGCTGCTCGTTCTTCGAGCCGACGTGATACCAGACCTGCACGGTGACGGCCGGCAGCCGGTGCACCGGGGCGTAGACCACGCGCAGGCCGTTGGGCAGCGTCCAGTCGCGGATCGTGAGCGTCGCCCCACTCTCGTTGGTGGCCGACGACTTCGCCGCGGGCGACGTGGCCCCGGCGCGGGGCAGCGCGGCGGTCGCAGCGCAGAGGGCGGCGGCGCCGAGGGCGAGCATGGCCTGGTGCATGGATCCTCCTCGCAACGAGCGGCCCGGGCGCGAAACCTACCCTAGTCGTTGGCGCCACGCCAACCCAGCGGCGTCGGCGGGTCGCGGCAGCGCACGGTGTGTGCGGCGAGCTTGGGCGAGGGTATCATCGGCCTCCGATGTGCTCGCGATGACCCAGGCGTCCGCGCCCGCCGACGCTTCGAGCGATGACGACCGTGGCGCGACCCAGACAGGGCCGCCCGGCGTGTTGCCCGTGGAGACGCGCGTCGACCGCTCGACCCAGCGCGGCACGCGCCGCATCTTTCGCCGCTTCGCCGCGCTGGCGCTCGGCCTCAATGCGCTGCTCGGCCTTGGCCTGATGGCCTTCGACGTGGCCGACTCGGTGGTCGCCACGCGGAGGTTTCTAGGCGAGCGCGGCGAGCTGCTGGTGACCGTCTGCCAGCGGCTTCAGCGTGCCGCCCCGCGCCGGCCGGTCGCGGCGACGGTGGCGGAGGCCGCCCGCCTGAGCGGGGAAGCGATGGCCCTGCTGGGGCCCGACGGGCGCGTGGCCTTCGCCACCGATCCGGGCATCGCACGCGCGTTGGTGCGCATCTGGGGCGGTGCGCCGACGCTCGGCCGGCGCAGCGCGATCGCGCGCGAGCTGGGCCCCCTCAGCGGGGTCTGGCTGATCGCTCCACTGATCGACGACTACCGCTTGCTGGTGATCGTCGGTCACCGTCCCGAGGACGAGGGCGTGCTGGAGTACATGACGGTCAGCGCCGGCGTGCTGGGGTTGGGGCTGGTGATCACCTTCTGGCTGATGTTGTGGGGCGCCGACGGGCTACTCCATCGTCCGCTGCGTCGGCTGGTGTCTCAGCTCACGGGGGCGTTGGCGCGTGACGTCGAGCGCCGTCGCCGCGCCGAGGAGCAGGCGGTGGTGGCCCGGCTCACCGCCGAGCGCCTGCTCGACTTCCGCAACAACCTGATCGAGGCCTCGGACGCGGTGGCGATCGTCGCGACCGACGCGGAGGGGGTGATCCGCATCTACAACCGCGCGGCCGAACGGCTGCTGGGTTGGGCGGCGGACGAGCTGCTGGGGCAGGTCACGCTCGGCGAGCTGCGGGAGCGTCTCGGGCGCGCGCCGAGCCATCAGGTCGCCCTCAGCCCGCTGCTCGAGATCGGTGAGGACGAGGAGCTGCTGGTCGACAAGCACGGTCGCCCGCACGTCGTGGCGATCAGTCGCAGCGCGATCCTCGACCGGGCTGCGTCGGCGGGGGAGCTGTGGACCTTCGTCGACGTGACGGAGGCCAAGCGCCTGGCGGCCGAGCTGCAGCACAACGAGCTGCAGCTGATTCAGAGCGCGAAGATGGCCACGCTGGGCGAGATGGCGACCGGCGTGGCGCACGAGCTCAACCAACCGCTGAATAATATCGGCCTGCTGACCTCGCGCATGCGCCGGCGGTTGGCGACGCTGCCGGAGGACCAGCGGGAGTTCTGGCGCGAGCGACTCCAGCACGTCGTCGGCCAGGTCGAGCGGGCGAGCCGGATCATCGATCAGCTCCGAAGCTTCGGCCGTCGCAGCGAGCGGCGCGTCGAGCGCGTGGCGCTCGCGCTGCCCGTACAGCACGTTTGCCAGATGCTGAGCGGGCAGCTCGACGCGGCGGGCATCGCGCTGGAGGTCGCGCTGCCGCCGGCGCTCCCGGCGGTGCTCGCCGATGGGGGCCAGCTCGAGCAGGTGCTGGTCAACCTGCTGGTCAACGCGGCCGACGCCTGCGCCGCGAACGCCTCGCCGCCCACGGGCGGGGCGCGGGTGCGCCTCGCGGCGCATGAGTGCGCGCTGGAGGACGGGCGCGCCGCGGTCTGCCTGCAGGTCAGCGACAACGGCCCGGGCATCGCGGCCGAGCTGCGCGAGCGCATCTTCCAGCCCTTCTTCACCACCAAGGAGCCGGGCAAGGGGACCGGGCTGGGACTGTCCATCAGCTATAGCCTGGTGCGCGGCTTCGGTGGCACACTGACGGTCGAGTCGGCGCCTGACGCTGGCGCGTGCTTCAACATCACGCTGCCGCGGGCGCCGGGTGGCGAAGCCCATGGCGCGTGCGAAGATCCTGCTGGTCGATGACGAGCTGCTCGTGCGCGAGGAGCTCGGTGGGCTGCTCGTCGACGAGGGCTACGACGTGACAACGGGCGGCGACGCCGAAGAGGGCCTGGCGCTCTTTCGCAGCGCGCAGCCGGACATGGTGATCACCGACGTACGGATGCCGCGAGGCGACGGCCTGTCGCTCGCGGTGGCCATTCGCGAGCTCTCGCCGGCGACGCCGATCACGGTCATTACGGGCCACGGCAGCGAGCAGCTGGTGATCGTCGCCCTGCGCGCCGGGGTGATCGACTTCATCAAGAAGCCGGTGCGGCTCGAGGACCTGAGCGCCGCGCTGCTGCGCATGGAGGCCGCGCGCGAGCTGGCGCGCCGCGAGCGCGTACGCCTGCCGCCGACCGCGCGCCTGCTCGAGCACGGCTGGGTCTTCGCGCTGGACAACGACCTGGAGGCCATCCCGGCCTTCGTCGACGTGGTGGTCAATACCTGCGCCGCGGACCTGCCCCAGCCGCAGCTCGTCGAGCTGAACCTGGCGCTGCGCGAGGTGGTGCTCAATGCGGTCGAGCACGGCAATCTCGGCCTGACCTTCGCCGAGAAGGCGCGGGCCCTGGAGCAAGGCACCTTGCCCCAGGTGTTGGCCGACCGGGCCGTCCGTCCGCCCTATGCCCACCGGCAGGTACGACTGACCGTCCGCCGCCTGGTCGACGCGCTGGAGGTCGAGGTTGCCGACGAGGGCGGGGGCTTCGACTGGCAGGCGCTGCCCGATCCGACCGACCCCGACAACCTGCTGGCCGCGCACGGGCACGGGGTCTTGCTCGCGCAGCTCTCGGTCGACCGTTTGACCTTCAACGCCGCCGGCAACCGCGTGACGCTGCGCAAGCAGTTGCGCGCGCCGGCCTGGCCGACCTAGTCCCAAAGCAAGCGCGTCCCGCGCTTGCTTTGGGTCCAGAGATGACTCAGGGGGCTTTCGCAAAGCCCCCTCGTCGCGGGGAGTGAATCCTCGCGACTTCACCCCGCGCCATCACCCCAGCATGCTCGCCTGTCGGCTCGTCTAGCCCGAAAACAAACGGCTTGCGCTCGAACGCGCTTGTTTTCGGCCCAGAACTCCGCTGGGGGATTGCAGCGGGGACGCGAGGGCGACGAAGGGCTCGCGCGGCGCGAGGCTTGGGGGGGGCGCCGACGTTGGTGTGGGGCTTACTGCTCGTCGAGCAGGCGGTGCTGGCCGACGAGCTGTTGGAGGTTGGTGATGTCCTGGACCGTCTCCAGGCAGCCGAGGTAACGGCCCTGCGGATCGCGGACGGGCCAGTAGCGGATGTGGACCTTGCGTCCGCCGAGGTCGATCCAGAACGCGGCGACCTCGCGCCGGCCGGCCTTGAAGTCGGCGAGAATGCGCTCCACCAGCTCGACGCTGTGCGCGGGGTGGCAGTTCTGGACCTTGGTGCCGATCGCGCCGCGGGTGCGCGGAAAAATCTTCGGCGACAGCTCGTGGCTGAAGTAGCGCACGGTGTCCTCGTGGTCGACGAACGAAAGCTCTAGCGGCAGCGTGTTGAGGATGGCGGCCAGTACGTCACGATCGAGCTCGCAGGAGAGGTCGCGCAGCGCGCTGCCCGCGATGATCGCGTCGGCCAGGCTGTAGTAGGAAGCGCGGCTGGCGGGCGCGAGCGCGCGCTCGATCTGCTCGATCCCGGCGACGACGGCCGCCCCGTCGCTGTCCGAGAGCAGGCGCCGCGCCATGGGATAGAGGATGTCGTTCTCCTTCCAGAAGTGGCTCTTGCAGAGGGCCGCGTAGTCGGTGAAGACCGCGCGGAGCGCCGGGAGCTGGCTGCGATCGCCGGCGCTGTAGGCGCGGGCCAGGGGATCGAGCCGCGCCAGGTGGTCGCGCACCTGCTCGTGCTCGGCGAGCATCACCGCCAAGGGCCCCCCCGCACGGGGCAGACCACGCGCTTCGAGTAGGGGGAAGAGGTGCTCCTCCTCCTTGCGGTTATGGCACTGCTCGACGTACTCGCGCAGGTAGCGGCGCAGCTGCTCGACCAGCGCCGGGGCCGGATCGTGCGGACCCGCGAACGCTTGCTCCATCGCCGCGAGGACGCGCTCGGTGCGCTCGTGGTCCTCGACCAGTAGCTCGTTCCAGCCCTTGCTCATCTCTTCCTCCAGTGCTCGCTGCGGAGGCGTGACGTAGCACAGCTTGGGCGCGGCGCGCAGCGCGATTACGGGCCGTGCGCGCGATCTCAGCCCGTGACGTCGCCCAGCGCAACCGTTTCACAGCACGGCACGATCCAGATCAGGGGAGGCGAGGCCATCGCTGGGGCGCGGGGGGGGGGGGGGGGGGCGCAACTGTTTGCGCCGGCTTGGTGGGGCCCCGAATCCTCGGGGCGGGGGGGGGACACCCCGTGAAGCATCGCCCAGCGACCACAGCAGCCCCTCGGTGAAGCGCGCGCGCAGATAGAAGCCGCGTGGCATCGCCGCGAGCTCCTCGCCCTCGGGTCCCGGGGCCGGCGTGCGGACGCGACCATGGGCGGCCTTGGGCCGCACCTGCAGCACCTCGCCGAGATGGGCGCTCAGCTCCTCGATCCCGCCGACGGCGATCAGGCCCATCAGCGCGGTCCAGTCGGCGCGGAGCAGCGCCTCCTGCGCGGCGGAGGGTCGCCAGAGCAGCGGCCGTCCGATCCGCCGCAGAGCCAAGGGCGCGCTGCCCGCCGGCTCGACCGGCACCCATAACACACAGCGCAGCTTGCCCCACAGCCGCGAGCTCTCCCACGCCTCGTGCGCCGCGCGCGTCAGGTCGATGGTGCAGACGAAGGTCGACTCGCGCACATGGCCCAGCGCATCGAGGGGCACGGTCTTGAGCTCGACGCCGAGCTGCGGAAAATCGGGCAGGTCGAGGCTCTGCGCGCTGGCGCCCAGCGCCCGCTCGATCAGCTCGCCGACGCGCCCCTTGTGACCCCAGGGTTGCCGGTCGAGCGCGACCCCGCAGCGCTCGGCCACCCCGCCGATCGTCGCCCCGTGCAGGCCCGCGGCGCGCGCCAAGAGCTCGTCGAGGCTGCGCGGTCCCGCGACGGGCAGGTTGAGCTGCTGCGATCGTGAAGCCCGCACGAGACACCCCAGGGCGGCGATGTTGCGGCCGGGACGGTGCACCGGTCAACGCACCCGCCCTGCGGCGGTGGGCTGGCCCTCTTGGCGCTCGTCGCCCGCGCGCGCTTCGCCCCCGAGGTCGGGCCCCCGGGGTCTCACCCGGTCCTTGCGTCGAGGCCCGGGGCCCGGCGACAATGCCGCGCCGCCGGGGGGACGCGCGTGCGCCCGGCGGGCGAAATGACAGCCCCCGACCCGCAAGGAGCCCCGATGCTGCTGCCGCCCAAGGTCTTCTCTGGTAGCTCCAATCCGACGCTGGCGCACAGGATCGCCCAGGAGCTCGGCGTTGCGCTCGGTGACGCGCACGTCAAGCGCTTCTCCGACGGCGAGGTCAGCATCGCGATCAACGAGAGCGTGCGCGCGCACGACGTCTTCGTGGTGCAGTCGACCTGCTATCCAGGCAACGACCACATCATGGAGCTGTTGCTGCTGATCGACGCCTGTCGCCGCGCGTCGGCGGGGCGCGTCCACGCCGTGATTCCCTATTTCGGCTACAGCCGCCAGGACCATCTCGACGGCAAGCGCGGGCCGATCTCGGCCAAGGTCGTCGCCACGCTGCTCGCCGCGGTGGGCGTCGACCGCGTGATCACGATCGACCTGCATGCCCGACAGATCCCAGGCTTCTTCGACGTGCCCGTCGACCACCTGCAGCGCAGCGCGCATATCCTGATCGACCACCTCTGCGCGCTCAAGCTCGAGGAGCCCGTGGTGGTGGCGCCGGACGCCGGGGGCGTCGAGCGCGCCGGCGAGATCGCCAAGGGCATGGGCGGCTCGATCGCGATGATCGACCGGCGCCGCGGCGTACCGTCGAAGATGAAGTCGATGCGGCTGGTCGGAGAGGTCAAGGGCCGCGACTGCGTGCTGGTCGACGACATCATCGACACGGGGTCGACGATCACCGAGGCGGCCGATCTGCTGGTCACCAGCGGGGCGCGCACGGTGCGTGCGGCGGTGACGCATCCGGTGCTCTCCGGCTCGGGCGTCGAGCGCCTCAATCGCTCGAAGGTGATGGAGCTGATCACCAGCGATACGATTCCCCTGCCGCAGGAGAAACAGATCGACAAGATCACGGTCGTCTCGGTCGCTGGCCTGCTCGCCGGGGTGATCCGCAGCGTCCACGAGGGGCGCTCCGTCGCCGCGGTGATCTAAGGATCTAAGGCGGCGGGCAGTGGGCGCGGGGAGTGAATCCCCGCGACTTCACCCCGCGCCATCCCCCAGCATGCTCGCCTGTCGGAGGAACTTCGGCCTAGGCCCGTTGAGCGCCGGATGCTTGCGCGCGGCGGCCGGCTCTGGAATGCTCCGGCACATTCTTCTTTTTCGCGGGGAGGGCGCATGCGCAAGGTCAAGTTGGTAAC
This sequence comes from Pseudomonadota bacterium, assembly GCA_016702545.1. Taxonomy (GTDB): domain Bacteria; phylum Myxococcota_A; class Polyangia; genus JADJTL01. The sequence continues at coordinate 114,217 of JADJDT010000044.1, forward strand.
GAACCTCGGCGAGATCGTGTTGGAGCTGGACGACGAGAAGGCTCCGGTGTCGACCAAGAACATGCTCGATTACGTGCAGGCCAAGCACTACGACGGCACGATCTTTCATCGCGTGATCGACGGCTTCATGATCCAGGGCGGTGGCTACGATCAGCAGCTACGCAAGCGGCCGACGCGCGCGGCGATCGCCAACGAGGCTGCCAACGGGCTGAAGAACCTGAGGGGCACCGTCGCCATGGCGCGCACCGCCGACGTCGACAGCGCGACCTCCCAGTTCTTCATCAACGTGGCAGACAACGCCTTCCTCGACCACAAGGCCAAGACGCCCGACAAGTACGGCTATGCCGTGGTGGGTCGAGTCAGCGCCGGCCTCGAGGTCGTCGACGCGATCAAGGCCGTGGCGACCGGCAGCCGCGGGCCCTTCAGCCAGGATTGTCCGCAGCAGGACGTGGTGATCCAGACGGCGACCGTGGCGGAGTGAAGGTCGGACGCCTTCCTTCCGGACGTAGGGAGACCCCGATGGCCAAGCGCAAGGTCTTGGACCAAGAAGCCATCCGCGAGCGTGCCTATCAGCTGTGGCTCGATCGCGGACAATCCCACGGCTCGAGCCTCGAAGACTGGGTCGAGGCCGAGCGCCTGCTGCTGCAGCAGGGTTGGCGGCGCTATGGATTGAAGGAGCTGGAGGCCTCGAGGGCGCTCGGCGACGAGGTCGAGGCCCGCGGCGCCCCGGCCGGCTGAGCGCCCCGGCCGGCTGAGCGAGCGTCCTCAGCCCCGGGGCACTCATTCGCCGCCGGGAAAGTAGGGCTTGTCGCCGCTGGCGTGATTGGTCACGTCGACCACAGCTTCCAGCTCGGGAACCTCCTCGAGCAGCAGCGCCTGGACGCCGGCGGAGAGCGTCATCGCCGCCATCCCGCAGCCCTGACAGCCGCCGCCCATGTGGACGAAGGCCTTGTTGTCCTTGACCTCGACCAGGGAGATCACACCGCCGTGCATCGCCACGGCCGGGTTGATCTGCTGGTCGATCACGCGCTGGATGCGCTCGCGGAGCTCGTGGGCCCCGCTCGCCGCGGCCTGCGGCTCCGCGCTGCCGTGCTCTTCCTGGGTCGTGCTCATCACGGGCTCCTCCAATGGGGCGGCACTATAGCGCGCGGTACAGCCGCCGGCCAGGCGCCCCTTGGTGGACGCGCGGGCGGTTGACAGCGGTCATGCGGATCGCGTAACCGCGAGCCGCGCGCCCAGCCGGCGTGCCGGAGGGTGGATGAGCGCGACCGATGCCGAGCGGGGAGGGCTGGGTGCGGAGGAGCTGCCAGCGCTGGCCTTGCGCGTGCGCGAGCACGTGGTGCGGATGGCCACCGGCGGCGGCTGCTTCATCGGCGCGGCGCTGTCGTGCGTCGAGTTGCTGGTCTACCTCTACGGCCGCGTGCTCCGCCTCAGCCCCCAGACCGTCGGGGACGCGGGGCGCGACTACCTGCTCTTCTCCAAGGGCCACGCCGTGCCCGCGCTCTACGGCGTGCTGGCGGAGCTGGGCTACTTCCCGCGCGAGCGGCTGGGACAGCACCTTCAGCCGCAGGACAGCCTCTATTGGCATCCGCATGCCGCGCTGCCCGGGGTCGAGTTCCACTCCGGCTCGCTCGGGCACCTGCTCGCCGTGGGCCTGGGCGTGGCCGCCGACCTCCGCCTCGCTGGCGCTGACAACCGCGTCTTCGTCGTGCTCGGCGACGGCGAGCTCAACGAGGGCTCGATCTGGGAGGCCTGCCTCGTGGCTGCGGCACAGCGGCTCGACAACCTCGTGGCCGTGATCGACCGCAACGGGTTGCAGGCCAATGCGCCGACCGAGCAGCTGGTGCCGCTGGAGCCGCTCGAGGCCAAGTTCGCCGCGTTTGGCTGGGGCGTGCGGCGCTGCGACGGCCACGACTTCGGGGCGCTCGCGGCCGCCTGCACGCGCTTGCCGCTCGAGCCCGGGCGACCGACAGTGATCATCGCCGACACGGTGCGCGGCAAGGGGCTCCCCAGCCTCGAACGCCGGGTCGATCGTTGGTTCGTCGATCTACCCGCCGCGGCGATCGCGCCGCTGCTGACCGAGCTGCGCACGGTCTACGGCGACGGTGCCAGCGGGAGGCCGGCGGCATGAGCGAGACCTACCAGGACCTGCTGGCCGAGCTGGCGCAGCGCGACCCGCGCCTGGTGGTGCTGACGGCGGAGAACCGCGCGGCGATTCGCGAGCTGCCGGCGCGGCTGGGGCCACGCTTCATCGATGTCGGCATCTGCGAACAGACGCTGGTCGGCATGGCGGCGGGGCTGGCTCTGCGCGGCCGCGTGCCGGTGGTTCACGCATTGGCCAGCTTCCTCGTGCTGCGGGCCTACGAGTTCATACGGACCGACGTCGGCGTCGGCGGGCTCCCCGTCAAGCTGGTGGGCTACGTGCCGGGGCTGTTGTCGACGGCGAACGGTCCGACGCATCAGGCGATCGAGGACGTGGCGCTGCTGCGCACCATTCCGGGCATGCAGATCTTCTGCCCCGCGGATCGCGCGCAGCTCCTGGCGGGCCTGCCCGCGGTGCTCGCCAGTCCGCGGCCCTGCTATCTGCGCTATTGCGATCTGGCGCCGACGGTCGAACACCCCGCCGGTCTGGCGCTCGGCGGCGCCGAGGTGCTGGCCGAGGGCAGCGAGATCACGCTGCTGAGCTACGGCCTGCTGGTCGGGCAGGCGGCGCAAGCGCAACGGCTGCTGGCGCAAGCGGGGTTGCGGGTGGGCCTGCTCAGCCTGCCCTGGCTGGAGCCGCTCGACGAGGCGGCGCTCTTGGCCGTCGCCGCGCGCTCGGCCCTGCTGGTGGTGATCGAGGACCACTTCGCCCGCGGTGGCTTGTATACGATGCTGGCGGAGCTGCTGCTGCGGGAGGGGCGCAGCGCGCAGGTGCTGTCGATCGCGCTCGATCAGCGTTGGTTTCGCCCGGCGACGCTCGACGCCGTGCTCGAGCATGAGCGGCTCTCGGGGGCGCACCTCGCCGAGCGCGTGCAAAGGGCCTGGCAGGCCCGGGGCGCGCTCGCGCCGAGCGCCGCCGGGGCCGCGAGCCGACGATGACGAGGGCAGCCGACCAGAGGTCCGCGCAGGCCGACGACCTGCCCTGCATCGAGCAGTCCGAGCGGCTCTATGCCCGCGCGCTGCCCTTGATCCCCTCGGTGACGCAGACCCTCGCCAAGGGCCCGACGCAGTACGTCGCGGGCGTCGCGCCGAAGTACCTGCGGCGCGGCCGCGGTTGTCGGGTCTGGGACGTCGACGACAACACCTTCCTCGACCTGACGATGGCGGTGGGGCCGCTCGTGCTCGGCTACTGCGACCCGGTCGTCGATGCGGCGATTCGCGAGCAGCTCGCCGACGGCATCACCTTCTCGCTGATGCACCCGCTCGAGGTCGAGGTGGCGGAGCTGGTGCGCGAACTCGTGCCGCACGTCGAGATGGTGCGCTTCAGCAAGACCGGCGCCGACGTCACGAGCGCCGCGGTGCGCCTGGCCCGCGCGCACACCGGGCGCAGTCGGGTGCTGTGCTGTGGCTACCATGGCTGGCACGACTGGAGCATCGCCGCGACGGCGCGCCACGGCGGGATCCCCGAGGTCGTGCGGGGGTTGAGCCAGACCTTCGCCTACAACGACCTGGCGGCGGTGGCGGCGGCGATCGACGACGACACGGCCTGTGTGATCCTCGAGCCGGTGGCCTTCGAGCTGCCGCGCGAGGGCTTCCTTCAGGGCCTGCGGGAGCTCTGCGACCGACGTGGCGTGGTGCTGATCTTCGACGAGATGTGGACCGGCTTTCGCGTGGCGATCGGCGGCGCGCAGGCGCATTACGGCGTGCGCGCGGATCTGGTGACCTTCTCCAAGGCCATCGCCAACGGCATGCCGCTGGCCGTCCTCGCCGGGCGCGGTGAGCTGTTGCGCCGCTGCGACGCCGACGTGTTCTTCTACACGACCTTCGGTGGCGAGGCGCTGTCGCTGGCGGCGGCGCGCGCGACGCTGCACGAGCTGCAGGCACGGGCCGTACCCGAGGCCCTGGCACGGCAGGGCCAGCGCCTACAGCAGGGGTACAACGCGCTGGCCGAGCGTCTCGGCCTGGCCTACACCGCCTGCGTCGGCCTGCCTTGCCGCACGCTGGTCGCCTTCGACCCCAGCGTCGGCGATCCCTTGCTGCTCAAGTCGTTCGTGCAGCAAGAGCTGATCCGCTGCGGCGTGCTCTGGAGCGGCTGCCACAACCTCTGCTGGGCGCACGGCGCTGCCGAGATCGATGAGCTGCTCGCCGCGTACGAGGTGGTGCTGCCGCGCCTGCGCGACGTCGTGGCGCAGGGCGAGCGGGCCGTGCGCCAGGCGCTGCGCGGGGAACCCCTGCAGCCGGTGTTCCGTCGCACGGGCGATTTCCAGCCCAAGCCGCCGCCAGCCGGGAGCGCGCGATGAGCGTCGCCCACCCCGAGCCAGCGGGCAGCGAGAAGGGTGCGGCAGCGGCGCCCTTCTCGTTGGAGGGCCGCGTAGCGCTGGTCACCGGGGCGCTCGGCCTGCTCGGGCGGCAGCATTGCCAGGCGCTGGCCCTGGCTGGGGCGCAGGTGGTCGTCGTCGACCTCGACGGCGGTGGCTGCGCCGCGCTGGCCCGCGAGCTCACGGCGCGCCACGGGCGCCCGGCGCTCGGATACGCCGCCGATATCGTCGAGCCGAGCGCCTTGCGCGCGCTGCTGGCCGCGGTCCTGGCGCGTTTCGGTCGCTTCGACGTGCTGGTCAACAACGCGGCGGTCAACGATGCCGTGGAGCAGCCCTTGGCCGGCGGCGAGGCCTCGCGCTTCGAGCACTACCCGCTCGAGCTGTGGCGGCGCGTGCTCGACGTCAATGTCACCAGGACCTTTCTCTGCTGTCAAATGTTGGGCAGCGAGCTGGCGCGTCGCGGCGGCAGCAGCATCATCAACATCGCCTCGACCTACGCCGTGGTCGCGCCCGACCAATCGCTCTACCGCTGCCCCGACGGGCAGCAGTCGTTCTTCAAGTCTGCCGCCTATCCCGCCAGCAAGGGGGCCGTGCTGGCGCTGACGCGCTTCCTGGCGGCCTACTGGGGGCCGGCCGGGGTGCGGGTCAACGCGCTCTCGCCCGGGGGCGTGGAGAACCAGCAGCCGCCGCACTTCGTCGCCGAGTACGCGCGGCGCACGCCGCTCGGGCGGATGGCCCAGCCCGACGACTACGGCGGAGCGCTGGTCTTCCTGGCGAGCGAGGCGTCGCGCTACATGACCGGCGCCAATCTGATCGTCGACGGTGGGTGGACGGTATGGTGACGAAGCTGCCTCGCGACGAGCTGCAGGCGCGGGCGGCGCGACTGCGCTTGGTGCTCAGCGATTGCGACGGGGTGCTGACCGACGCGGGCGTTTATTACTCGGCGGAGGGGGAGCAGCTCAAGCGCTTCTCGTTGCGCGACGGCATGGGGGTCGCGCGGCTCCGGGAGGACGGCGTCGAGACGGCGATCATCACGCGCGAGGACAGCGGGATCGTGGCGCGGCGCGCCGAGCGGCTGCGGCTGCCCTATCTCTACCTCGGCGTGCGCGACAAACGCGCGGCGCTGCCGCGTGTGCTCGCGGAGACCGGCACGACGGTCGCCGAGCTCGCCTATATCGGCGACGACGTCAACGACCTGGGCATCATCAGCGCGATCGCCGCGAGCGGCCTGACCGCTGCCCCGGCCGACGCGATGCCCAGCGTGCTCGAGCAAGCCCACTTCGCTTGCCCGCAGCGCGGGGGACACGGCGCCTTCCGTGACTTCGCCGAGTGGCTGCTCGCTCTGCGGGCGGCGGCGCGGGCGGGTGCAGCACGATGAGCGACCTGGTGTGCGACGGCGGCGAGGCGGGCGCCGCGCCGTCGCAGCCGCCGGCCGTCGGCGCAGCGCCACGGGTGGCGATCGGCGGCGCGGTCGTCGGTGCCGGCCAGCCGGTGTTCGTGATCGCCGAGCTCGGCATCAATCACAACGGCTCGCTGGCGCTGGCGCAGCAGCTGATCGACGGCGCGGCCTGGGCCGGCTGCGATGCCGTCAAGCTGCAGAAGCGCACGCCCGAGCTGTGCGTACCGCCCGAGCAATGGCACCAGCCCCGCGATAGCCCCTGGGGGCGCCTGCCCTACATCGAGTACCGGCGCCGGATCGAGCTCAGCCTCGACGATTACACCGCGATCGATCGCTACTGCCGCGCCAAGGGCCTGCCCTGGTTCGCCTCGTGTTGGGACGAGCCCTCCGTGGCCTTCATCGAGCGCTTCGACGTGCCCTGCTTCAAGATCGCCTCGGCCAGCGTCACCGATCTGCCCCTGCTCGCGCGGATGCGCCGCAGCGGTCGGCCGCTGATCCTCTCGACCGGCATGTCCACGCTCGAGCAGATCGACGGCGCCGTCGCCGCGCTCGGCCAGCGCGACCTGCTGCTGGCCCACACGACCTCGACCTACCCCTGCGCGCTGGAGCAGATCAACCTGCGCATGATCGCCACGCTGCAGCAGCGCTACCCGGGCTGTCCGGTCGGCTACTCGGGCCACGAGACCGGTTTAGCGCCGACCTGGGCTGCGGTGGCGCTGGGGGCGAGCTTCATCGAGCGTCACATCACCCTCGACCGAGCGCTGTGGGGGACCGACCAGGCCGCGTCGGTCGAGATCAGCCGGTTGCGCCGCCTGGTCACCAACGTCCGGGACATCAGTCGCGCGCTCGGCGACGGCGTGAAGCGCGTCCACCCCGAGGAGCTGGCCGCCCAGGCCAAGCTGCGGCGTTGGCCCGCCGGCCAGGGGTGAAGCGGGTTCTCGGCGAACAGGTTCTCGGCGAAGAGGGGCCGCGCGGGCGCGGCCGCGCCGGCGCGGGGCGACGGCAAGCGCAGTAGCCAGATCCTGCGCAGCGCTGGGGCCACACCACCGGGCCGGCGCCCGCTAGCGGCTCCGCGTGGGCCGAGCGCGGGTCGCAAGTGTCCGTCATCAAAGCGTTGTTGCGATGGCCTGTCGTTGGTTTGTCGCTTGCATGAGAGCCGCCCGACGGCACTTGGCGCCGCCTGCCCGAGACGGGCGGCTGGCGCGAGGCCGCGCAGCGGAGAAGCAGACCATGCGGCAGACGGCGTTCTCGAGACCAGTGTCAGGGCCTTCGTCGCTACCTCTTTCTGGGCGAGTGGTGGGACGAGGGCTGAGCGTGCTCGTGGCGGCCTGCCTAGTGGGCTGTGGGCTGGGCGGCTGCGGGCTGGGCGAGGGCCCGATCCCGGGCCTGGAGCCCGTTGCCGACGGTGGGGTCGACCCGTTGAAGCCGGGCAAGCCTCAGGTCCTCAGCGCGCCGATCCTCGATGCGGTGAGCCAGACCGTCACCTGCGCCGAGGACGTGGCGATCACCGGGCGAGCCGTCCCCGGCCAGACGATTGTCGGTACCACCCCGCGCGGAGCCTGGGTCACGACCTCGAACCCGCAGACCGGTCACTTCTGTGTCGCCGTCGGCCTGGCCGCGGGGCAGAACGCGATCGCGGTCTACGTCCAGGGCGATCAGGCGCAAAGCCCGCCGGCGAAGCAAAGCATCACGCGTCAGCCGGGCTGTGGCGCGCAGCCCGCTACCTCGCCGATCGGTCTGCCGATTGTGCGCGCCTCGGGCTCCGTCAGCGCGGCGGGCTCGGCGAGCGTGCCGGCGCGGGTGGTGCGCGTCGTGTCTGAGGACAAGCCGACCATGGCGTTGCCGCCTCAGAGCGGATCTCCCGAGGCGATGGTCGACGGGAATGTGGCGACCTTCGCGCGCTATCAGACGGAGACGGCGTGGTCGTGGAGCTTGAGCCCGGTGAAGGACCTGCCCGTGCTGGTCCACCTGGCTCTGGACAAGCCCTATCAGGTGTCCTCGATCGTGGTGGTGTGGAAGGAGGCGCGCGCCTCCTCGGGTAAGACCTATGCCAGCGACTACCAGGTGGCCGTGGCCTCGGGTGCCACCCCGGGCGAGCTGCCGACGTCACCCGTATCGAGCACGGATCCCCAGGGCTGGCAGTTCGTGGCCTCCAAGCTGGCAGGGGCCGGGGGCGAGGAAACCATCGACCTGGCGGGGGCCAAGCTGCCGACCGCACGCGCGCTCGTCCTCCGGCTGGTCGAGGATGGCGATTCGTTCACTTGGAACGAGACCTTCGAGATCGCCGAGATCCGCGTCAACGTCGCCGACGTAGCGACGGCTCGCGCGCCGGACTCCGGCGTACCGGTGACGCTGCTGCCGACCGCCAGCGGGCTCTGCTCGCAGGCCGGCTATTGACCGACCACGCGGCGAGACGTGGACAGCGCACGCTCAACGCGCGCGCGCGGCGAGGTACCCGGCGAGCGCGGCGACGAGCGTGGCCGAGGCGCCGAGCGAGAGCTGCAGCACCCGCTCAAGGCGCGGGTCGAGGCTTCCCGGTCGAGGCCAGCCGAGCGTCACCAGCGCGCCCGTCACCAGTCCGCCGATGTGCGCGACGTGATCGGACTCCGGGCTCACGCCGATGACCAGCCCGTAGAAGGCCAGCACCATCGCCGGCACATGCCAGAGTCGGTAGCGTGAGCGTTCGCGCGGCCGCCACAGCGCGCGCAGTCGCGCCCCCGCCAGGCCGCCCAACAGGCCCAGAATCGCTCCCGATGCGCCCGCCTTGAGCGCCAGGGGATCGCCGAGGGCGTAGCCGACCCAATTGCCGCCGCAGCCCGCCGCGAGGAAGACGAAGAGCATGCGGCCGGGCCCCCAGCTGCGGAGGGCCAGCAGGCCCAGCACCAACAGCACCACGCTGTTGGCGATCAGGTGCGTGCTGCCGATGTGCAGGAAGACGGCGGTGATCGAGCGCCACCACTCTCCGGCCGCTAGTCGTGCCGTCGTGATGGCGCCGAAGCGCAGCAGCACGTCGTGGCGCGTGGAGCCTCCGGCGTGCTCCAGCGCTTGCCAGGTCAGCACGTTGACCAGGATCAGCCCGACCACCCAGGCGAGGGGGCTGCCTGCGCCGAGCTGCGGCTCGGGGTCTGGCGCTTCGGCGGGTTCCGGTGTGGCGCTGGCGCGCTCGTCGGCGATCAGGGCGCGGGCTTGTTCGGCGTGGCGTGCCAGAACCAACAGCGACCAGCGTGCCGGAGCGCCTGCGGCAGGGTCCGGGTCGCCGTCGGCCACCGCGGGCCGTAGGGAATAGAGTAGCCCTGCGCTGGCCAGCACGAGGCTGAGCCCGCGTGCCTCTTCTTCACTGAGCGAGGGCTCTATCTCGACGAAGCGCACGATGAGCGGCGGGTGTGCAGGACGAGACCTCTGGCGTCCGGACGACGTGCTGCGCCAGCGGACTGCGAGGCCCTCAGCTCGCGCTCGTCCCGGCGGCGCTCGAGGCCTTGGTCTTCGTGCCTTCCTTGGCGCCGCTCCGTTTGGCCGGCGCGGCGGCGCTCGACGTTTCGGCGCTCGACGCATCGCTGCCCGAGCTGTCCGCGCTCGACGAGTCCGACTTCTTTGCCGGCCCGCCACTGCCACGCCCGTATTCGCTGACGTACCAGCCGCCGCCTTTGAGCTGGAAGGACGTCGCCGAAACCAGCCGCTCGACGCGGCGCCCGCGGCAGCTCGGGCACTTCTTCACCGGCTCGTCGTGGATCTTCTGCCACTCCTCGAACTCGTGGCCACAGCCACCACAGCGATACTCGTAAATCGGCATGCGCAACTCCTCCGCGGGCCCCAACTTAGGCCAGGACGAGGGCTTGTCAAGCGCCGATGTTGGCCCTAGGAGCCGGTCGGGAAATTGCTGCGCCGCCCGATCGCTGCGTTACCGCGGCGCGCGCGCGCCCGCCGCTCTCGCCCTGCGGGCTCGTTCTTCGGCACTTGATGGGCCGAAGTGCGGCTGTGCTCCGGTGCTCACGTACCAGCCCGTACGTTCCGCTCCGGTGCTCGGCGCGCCTTGCGCTCGGGCGGCTCGCGACATTTCCCGACAGGCTCCTGGCGGACCCTCACCCGCGCGCCGGGTCTCCGTGCCGCAGCGGTCAGGGCGTCCAGAGCGACCTGGCGACGAGGCCCGGTCGTGGCGCCAGTGCCCGGAGGAGCCGCGCCAGCGGCCTGGAATTATGCGTGTTGACGAAGAGCACGGGCCCGCGGACCCGTCCCGCGGCGGGGAGCCCCGGGCCGAAGAGCCCCTCGCGCTCCCAGAGGGCGGCCAGCGCCTTGCCGGTGTAGGTGGGCTCGAGCCGCAGGCCCTCGTGGTCGCGCGCCAGGAGACAGGCGTGCAAGGCCTCGGGGGTGGGTACGCCGTAGCCCGGCCCGGCGTAACGGTGGTCGATCCGGAGGGGGGCCGCCCTGGGCACCGGCCGCCCGTGCCGCGCCAGCAGCAGGCGGGTCCGCTCGACCAGGGCCTGGACCAGCGCCTCGTTGCAGAGGGGCGCTTCGACCACGCGCACGCCCACCAACAGGCTGCGCAGCCCCGCGATCGCCGTGCCGAGGGCGAGCCCGGCGAGGGTGCCGCCGGTGCCCAGCGCGACGACGATCAGCGCCGGCTCGGGCAGCAGCCCGGCGGCCACCTGGGCGCCGAGCTCGACGCCAGCGGCGACGTAGCCCAGGGTCCCCAAGGGCGACGAGCCGCCCGGCCCAATCAGATACTCGCGGCGCTCGAGGTGCAGGTGCGCGCGGGCCAAGGCCAGGGCCACCCCGAGCCGATCGCGGCACGCTTGCAGCGCGGTGCCCAGTCGCCAGGTCAGCTCGAGGCAGCGCCGTGCCCCGAGGGACGGCGGTTGCGGGAAGACCACCGCGCGGCAGCCGAGGCCCAGCTGTCGGGCGTACCAGGCGGTGGTCGCGACGTGGTGCGATCCCACGCCGCCGGCCGTGACGATCGTCGTCGCGCCGGCCTCGCGGGCGGCGCCGAGCAGTAGCTCGAGCTTGCGCACCTTGTTGCCACCGAGCGCCGGGCCGCTCTCGTCCTCGCGCTTGACCCACAGCTCGAGGCCGAGCCGATCGCTCAAGGCGGGCAGGGGGTGGACGCGGGTCGGCCAGACCCCGAGGCGCACGCGCGGCAGCGCCGGCAGCGCACCCTGCTCCCACGGATCGCCGGCGCCGGCCCCCAGGGGCCGGGCCGCGTTCATACGCCGGGAACCGCGCTCGTGCGGCGCTGCGCCGCCGTGGGCGTGGCCGCCAGCGCGTCGACGACCAGCACCGTGATGTTGTCGCGGCCACCGCGGTCATTGGCCAGCTCGACCAGCGAGTGCGCCGCGTCCCGCGCCGCCGCGAGCGCCAGCAGCGAGCCAACCTCGTCGTCGTGCACCTGGCCGTGCAGGCCGTCGGAGCACAGCAGGTAGCGGTCGCCGGGCTGCGCGTCGCAGACGAGGGTGTCGACCTGGACGTAGTCGCGGTGGCCGACCGCGCGGGTGATGACGTTCTTCCCCGCGGACTGGCGCGCCTCTTGTGGCGAGAGCAGGCCGTGCTTGAGTCGGTAGTTGAAGAGCGTGTGATCCTCGGTGAGCTGCGCGGTCTGCTCGCCGCGCCGACGATAGACGCGACTGTCGCCCACCTGCGCGATGATCGCCAAGCCCTCGACCACCAACAGCGCGCTCATCGTGGTGCTCATGCCATGGTGCGTCGGATCGAGCTCGGCCATGCCGAAGACCATGTAGCCAGCCGATTGCACCGCGCTCTCGAGCAATCGCCGCACGGCGGCGATCTCGTCGCGCCCGGCGTGGCGGCGCAGCGCCTCGATACAGGCGGAGGCGTCGCGGACGTAGCCGTGGACCTCCTCTACCGACTGCGCGCTGGCGATTTCGCCCTTGGCGTGGCCGCCGACCCCGTCCGCCACGATGAACAGCCCTAGCTCGTCGTCGCTGAGGAAGCTGTCCTCGTTGACGGGCCGCCTTTTGCCGATATCCGAGACGCCGTACGAACGCAGCAGCATCAGCTCATCGCCTTCGCCGACCTTCGCCACTTGACCGCACAGCGCGAGATTCTACAGACTCGCCCGGCGTCAAGCTAGGAGCCCGTCGAGGAATGATAAACGTTCACGGGGGTATGTCCCATACCCCCGCCACGAAAAAGGCGTGGCTTTTCGGGGCCCCACCCCCAAGTCCGGCGCACAACCAGAGGTGCGCCGCGCGAGCGCTTGGTCGCGCTCGCGTGCAGGGGATCTAGACTCCGTCAGTGACAGCAGCGCATTGAGAGCCGTGAACGCTCACGAGGAATGTGGCGAGCCGCCCGAGCGCGAGGCGCGGCGCTCGGGGCAGCAGAGGGCTTCGTTGGAGCAAGCGATCGCGATCGAGGCGCTGCGCGTGGCGCTCGCTGCCGACCGGTCCGCGCTGGTCGAGCGCTGGCTCGAGGCGGCGGCCGCGCGCTCTTGGCACCTGCGCACCGCCCCGGCGTGCCGCGTCGAGCTCCGCGCACACTGCGCCGCTGTGCTCGACGCCTTGGCCGAGGGCCTGGCGCAGGCCTCGTCGCTGGCGACGGGCGCGGCAGCGCTGCGGGAGCCGCTTCAGCGCCTGTCGTTCGTCGCGGGCTGGATCGCGGGCCAGCCCTGGCCGATCGGCGCGGTGGTGGCGCTGGCGCAGGCCCTGCGCGAGGTGCTGTCGCTTCCCAGCGCGCTGGCCGACGATCTGGTGCTGGTAGTCACGGAGGCCTACAGCTGTGGGCTGCGCGACCAGGCCCTGGCGCGTCGCCGGGAGCTGCTGATGAAGAGCCAGGTGGTCTGCCTGTTGCGCCCGTCGCTCGTGGCGCTCTGGCTGGTGGGCGATCCCGACCACGCGGCGCTGGACGACGCGTTGGGCCGCTGGCTGATGCTCGCCGTGATCCACGATGCCGGGCACCTGCTGCTCGAGCTGTCGGCGGCCTGCGATCCGGCGACGGTGCTCGAGGGTGCGCTGCGGCGCCTGGCCGAGCAGCCCGAGCCACTGGTTGGGCGCCAGCTCTGGGTCGTGGCGCCAGAAGCCCGGCGCTGGCTCGCTGGCTGTGCCGCGGCGCAGGGCCTGCCGATCACCGTGGCCGAGAGCGTGGCGGAGGCGCTCACGGGAGCAGAGTCGGGCGGCGACGCGCGGTCCTGAGTCGCAGCCCCTCGGCGCTCGCCTCGCCGCTCGCCTCGCCGCTCCGCGGGAGGGCGAGCCTCACGGGCCCCCGCCTACGCTGGCGCGATGGCTTGCCGACCATCCTGCACCCACCATCCTGCGGGTTCTCACCGGTCGATGAGGCGTGATAGCATCGCCGCCGTGGCGCAGCCCGAGACCTTCGAGCCGATCCAGTTCGGTCGCTATCGCTTAGAGCAGCGGTTGGCTGTCGGCGGCATGGCCGAGATTTTCCGCGCGCGCAGCTTCGGCGCCCATGGCTTCGAGAAGACGCTGGTGATCAAACGCATCCTCCCCGACCTGGGGCGGGACCGCGAGTTCGTCGCCATGTTCATCGAGGAGGCGCGGATCATGACGCGCCTCAATCACCCCAAGATCGTCCAGGTCCACGACTTCGGCGAGGTCAACGGGCACTACTACATCGCGATGGAGTACGTCTCGGGCATGGACCTGCTCGAGTTGCTGCGCGCCTGCGCGCGGCGGCGTGTGCGGCCGACGACGGCGATCGCGGTGCACATCATGGCCGAGGTGCTCGATGCGCTCGATTTCGCGCACTCACTCTGCGACGAGGCCGCGCAGCGGCTGGGCGTCGTGCACAGCGACGTCTCGCCCTCCAATATCTTCATCTCCGAACTCGGTGAGGTGAAGCTCGGCGACTTCGGCATCGCGCGGGCCCACGGCAGCGGCCGGCGCTCCGAGACCGGGGCCCTCCGCGGCAAGTACGGCTACATGTCGCCCGAGCAGGTCTCCGGGCAACCGATCGACGGCCGAGCCGACGTCTTCGCGGCTGGCATCGTGCTGTGCGAGCTGTTGATGATCCGGCGCTTGTTCATCGCCAAGCACGACCTCGAGGTGCTGTTGCAGGTGCGCGACGCACGACTCGATCGCCTCTATCAGTTCGGCAGCCGCATTCCGGGCGACCTGATGACGATCATCGAGTCGGCCCTGGCCCGCCAGCCGGCGCTGCGCTACCAGTCGGCGGGCGTGTTTCGTGACGCGCTGCACCGCTACCTGTTCGAGAACCGCCGCATGGTGCGCTCGGCCGACGTGCGGCGCTTCATGCTCCGCTTGCTCGACGAGCGACCCTTGGTCGAGCGGCCCGACACCTGGGACCGGCTGGCCGCCGTCGGCGGACCGGGGCTGCCGCCCTTGGCCAGCGAGGTCGACGAGCCACCGTTGATGTCGATGGTCACCGATCCGCGTCCCCACGACGAGCTCGACCGCGAGGCCACCACCCCGCCGATCCCGACGATGCGGACCGCGGAGGCGCCGGCCGAGATCCAGGCGCAGCTGAGGGATGAGATGCAGGGCGCTGAGGAGCCGCCGGCGGTGTCGGCCGCGGGGCGGCGCCGCGGAGCGCCACCTTCGCTCGAGCTCTTGCAGGCGGAAGTGGGGCCGGAGCCGGCGGCGGCCGTCGTTGGCCGCAAGCGCCGCATCGCGCTCGCGCCACCGCCCACGCCGATCCCGGTCCCGCAGGGCCTGCCGCAGACGGGCGAGGAGCCACGGCTCGGCACCGAGCACGCGTTGGCCGCGGCGCCCGAGCTCGCCGTCGATGGCTCGACCAACCTGGACTTCAGGACCGCCAGCTCGGTGGAGCGACCCGCCGCCGATCAGGCCGGGCAGGTCGCGCCGCGGGTCGCTTCCTCGCAACGCGCCGAGGAGGTCGCTGCCACGCGCGTTGCGGCCGCCGCCGGCGCACGACCGCCGGTGCAGGCGGACCCCGACCTCAAGGGCGATTTGCAGCAGCAAAGCATCTTCCGCCTGCTCTTCGAGCTCGCCTGTGCCGAGGACAGCGGTTTGCTGGTGCTGCAGCGTGGGCAGGCGACCAAGGAGATCTACCTCGCCGACGGTCATCCGCACTACGTCAGCTCCAATCAGGCCGAGGAGCTCTTCGGGCAGTATCTGGTCAAGCGCGGCGTGCTCTCGGCCGGCGAGCTATCGATGGCGTTGGCGATGCTGCCGCACTTCGATGGCCGGTTGGGGGACACCTTGGTAGCGCTCAAGTTGATGCGCCCGATGCAGGTCATTCGCCATCTGACCTTCCAGGTGCGCGAGAAGCTGCTCAACGCCTTTGCCTGGGACAGCGGCAGCTTCGCCTACTTCCGCGATGCACAGTGCCTGCACGAGTCAGCGCCGCTCGGCCTCGACGCCTACGAGATGCTGGGAGCCGGGGCCCAGCGCGTCGATCGCCAGCTGGTCCAGGATCGCCTCGAGAAGCACCTCGATCGCTATCTCCAGCTATTGGCGCCGGCGCGGGTTCCGCCCGAGGTGTTTCGGCTCGGGGAGCAGCCGCGGCGAGCGGGCGAGCGGCTCAATGGGCAGGTCACGCTGCGGCAGCTGCTCGGGCGCTTCGACGATCCTGCCGAGCAGGAGGCCTTCGAGCGGGTGGTGTTCTTGCTGCTCGAGACCGGGTTGCTCACGGTATAACGGCGTCGCAGCGACGACGAGGCGAGGTCATGCAGACGACAGGCGTCCAGCACTCATTGGAAGGCGATCCGCAGGCAGTGCAGCGGCTCGTGCGCGCCGAGACCAGCGATCCGCACGCGCTGCTGGGCGTGCATCGACTGCAGTGGCAGGGAGCCGAAGGGCTGGTGGTGCGCGCCTTCGCCCCCGCGGCGCGCGGTGCGCGCTTGCACGTGGTGGGCAGCGAGCCGCAGCCGATGCAGCAGGTGCACGACGGTGGGCTCTTCGCCTGCTTCCTCCCCGACGCGACGCTGCCGCTCCGTTACGAGATCGCGTGGGAGCTGGCCGACGGCAGCACACCGCCTGGCGCGGATCCCTACGGCTTCGCGTCGACGCTGGGCGAGCTCGACCTGCACCTGTTCGGGGAGGGGACGCATTACCGGCTGTATGAGCGGCTCGGGGCCCACCCGCGTAGCATCGACGGGGTGGCCGGCACGTCCTTCGCCGTCTGGGCGCCCAACGCCGTGCGCGTCAGCGTGGTCGGGACCTTCAACGGCTGGGATGGGCGCCGGCACCCGATGCGGCGCTTGGGGGCTTCGGGCGTCTGGGAGTTGTTCCTGCCGGGCGTGGGCGTCGGCGAGATCTGCAAGTACGAGCCAAGCTGCGCGATGGTCAGCTGCGGCTCAAGACCGATCCTATGGCCTTCGCGATGGAGCTGCGGCCGAAGAGCGCGTCGGTGGTCCAGGGACTCGGCAACTTCGCCTGGCACGACGAGGACTGGATCCGTGCGCGGGCGGTCGGCGATCCGCGGCAGAAGCCGATGGCGATCTACGAGGTGCATCTCGGCTCCTGGATGCGCGCGTCCGAGGGCGACGGCGGGTGGCTGAGCTATCGCGAGTTGGCGCCGCGCCTGATCGAGCACTGCAAGGCCCACGGCTTCACGCACCTCGAGCTGCTGCCGATCGCCGAGCACGCCTTCGACCTCTCGTGGGGCTATCAGACCACCGGTTACTTCGCGCCGACGGCGCGCTACGGCGCGCCCGATGATCTGCGGTACTTCATCGATCTCTGCCATCAGCACGGCCTCGGGGTGTTGTTGGATTGGGTCCCGGCGCACTTCCCCAAGGACGACTATGCGCTGCGCTGGTTCGACGGCACGGCGCTCTACGAGCACGCCGACCCCCGCGAAGGCGAGCACCGCGACTGGGGCACGCTGATCTTCAACTACGGGCGCCACGAGGTGCGGGCCTTCCTGCTGGCCAACGCGCTCTATTGGCTCGATCAGTTCCACTTCGATGGGCTACGCGTCGACGCGGTGGCCTCGATGATCTACCGCGACTACAGTCGACCGCATGGCGAGTGGATCCCCAACCAGTACGGGGGGCGGGAGAACCTGGAGGCCATCGCGCTGCTGCAGGAACTCAACCGCCAGGTCTACAGTGCGTTCCCCGGCGTGCTCACCATCGCCGAGGAGTCCACGGCCTGGGGCGGGGTCACGGCGCCGACCTATCTGGGCGGGTTGGGCTTCGGCTTCAAGTGGAACATGGGGTGGATGCACGACACGCTGCATTACTTCACGAAGGATCCGGTCCACCGCAAGTACCACCACAACGATCTGACCTTCAGCATGCTCTACGCGTGGACGGAGAACTTCATACTGCCGCTGTCCCACGACGAGGTGGTGCACGGCAAGCGGGCGCTGCTCTCCAAGATGCCAGGCGACGACTGGCGCAAGGCCGCCGGGCTGCGCCAGCTTCTCGCTTACCTCTATGCGCACCCCGGCAAGAAGCTGTTGTTCATGGGGGCGGAGTTCGGCCAGTGGTCCGAATGGCGGCACGACGCCAGCCTGGATTGGCAGTTGCTGGCGGAGCCGCGGCATAGCGGCATTCAGCGGCTCGTGCAGCAGCTCGGCCAGCTCTATCTCGGGCATGATGCGCTGTGGGCCTGGGACCACGAGCCCCGCGGCTTCCAGTGGATCGACTGCACCGATTCCGAGCAGTCGGTGATCTCCTTCCTGCGCCGTGGCCCCCAGGGCGAGCTGGTGTGCGTCTTCAACCTCACGCCGCTGCCACGGCGGAACTACCGCATCGGTGTGCCGGCCGCGGGCGACTACCTCGAGCTCGTCAACAGCGACGCCGAGGGCTTTGGCGGCAGTAACCTGGGTAACTGCGGGCGGGTGGTCAGCCAGCCGATTCCCAGCCACGGGATGGAGCAATCGCTGGCGCTGACCCTGCCCCCTCTGGGCGCCTTGATCTTCACGCGCGAGGCGATCCGTCCCACGGGCGATGCGGTGTTGGTACCGGAGTCCGTGGCGGGCGAACCGGAACCGCAGCCCTGAGGGCTCCAGCGCCCGGCGAGCAGCATCACCCGGGCAGGGACCCGCATCACCCGGGCAGGGACCCGCATCACCCGGCAGGGACCCGCATCACCCGGCAGGGACCCGCATCACCCGGCAGGGACCCGCATCACCCGGCAGGGACCCGCGGTGAGACGTTGATTACGGCGGTCAGCAGGTCGCACACGTCGAAGGGCTTGTGGAAGTAGGCCGCGGCCCCGAGCCGGCGGGCCAGCGCCTCGGGCTGCGGGTTGTGGTCGGCGGTGATCAGAATCACCGGCAGGCGGCTCGCGGCGTCGCGCAGGCTGGCCAACACGTCGAGACCGGACAGACAAGGAATGTGCAGATCCGAAATCAACAGATCGAAGGGATCGTCGCCCGCGGGCCTGTTTGGGCCCTCGGCGTGGCTGCCTGCACGCCCAGCGTGGCTGCTTGCGCGCGCGCCGTGGCTGCCCGCGAGGTGTTCGAGCAGGGCCGCCCCGTCGCTGACCTCATCGACGCGGTAGCCCTGGCTGCGCAGGGCGACGGCGAGCAGCAGTCGCAGGTCGTCGTCATCTTCCGCCACGAGCACGCGCCGACCGGCGGCGCGGAGCTGGAGTGCGGCGAGATCGTTGCCGGCGGAGGGCGACATGGGCTAGCCAACCGGCTGCTGAGCGCGGACTGGGCCGCCGCCGCGGCGGGTGCCGAGGGCGGCCTCCACCTCGCTCCGCAGGGTGTCGAGGTCGAGCGGCTTGGACAGCACGGCAGAGGCGCCCAGCCGCTGGGCTTGTCCGCGCAGGGCGTCATCCATGGCGCCGGAGATGACGATCACCGGTGGGGCCCAGGACCGCCCTTGCAGGTCGGCGAGGACCTCGAGGCCCGAGCAACCGGGCATGCGGATGTCCGAGATCAGCACGTCGGCCGGCCGATCGCCGACCTCGCCGTAGATCGCATGCTTGACCAACACGTCCTGCAGCTCACTGCCACTCGCCACCGTGCGCACCTCGTAGCCGCTGTGCTCCAGCGTCGCGCTGATCAGCTGCAGCACGTCATGGTCGTCGTCGGCGACCAGCACGCGGTGGACATCCGGTCGCTGAGGGGACTGCCAGAGCAAGAAGAGCCTCCCGCACGCAGGCCGCGCCGAGGCGCTCATCATACACGACGAGCACCCCGCGTCCATCGCCATGCCGCTCGGACGTGGGGGGGAACGTGGGGGGACGTGGGTGGTCGGACGGCAGGCTAATGGTCGAGCTTATTGGTCGAGGTCGCGGCCCACGGTGCGCGGCGCCTCTGGGGCCGGTGGGCGACCGCTCCGCGCGTATTGCTTGAGCTTGCGGTAAAGCGTCTTGCGATCGAGGCCGAGCACGCGCGCCGCCTCGGTCCGGTTGCCGCCCACCACCGACAGCACCGCCAGGATGTGCCGGCGCTCGACCTCGTCCATCGGCACGAGCGGATCACCCGCGGCATGCAGGCGGGGCCCGGGGTGACTCAGCCCGCGCCGGATCGGCAAGGGGAGATCCTCGACGGCGATCTTGCTGTGCGCGGTCAGGGCGACCGCGCTCTCGATGCAGTTGAGCAGCTCGCGCACGTTGCCCGGCCATGGGTAGGCCAGCAGGTGCTCGGCGGCGGCCGCCGAAATGCCCACGACCGCCTTTCCGGAGCGGGCGGCGATCTGACGCAGCGCATCGTTGGCGAGCAGCAACACGTCGGTGGCGCGCGTGCGCAACGCTGGCATCTGCACCTGAATCACGTTGATGCGGAAGAAGAGATCGGCGCGGAAGCGACCCGCCTGCACCTCGGCGTCGAGCTGCCGGTGGGTGGCGGCGAGCACGCGGGCGTCGAAGGGCACCTCGAGGTCGCTGCCGAGCGGGCGCACGGTGCGTTCCTGCAGCGCTCGCAGCAGCTTCGGCTGCAAGGCCAGCGGCATGTCGCCGATCTCGTCGAGGAAGAGCGTGCCACCATTGGCCTGGATCAGCAGCCCGACCCGGGCCGCGTGCGCATCGGTGAAGGCGCCGCGGGTGTGGCCGAAGAGCTGGCTCTCGAGCAACGCCTCGGGCATCGCCGCGCAGTTGATCGCGACGAAGCGACCGGCGGCGCGCGCGCTGCGGCGATGGAGGGCGCGCGCCGCGAGCTCCTTGCCTGTGCCGCTCTCGCCGGTGATCAGCACGGTGGCCTCGGTGTGAGCTACGCGGTCGAGCAACTCGCCCAGCCGGCGCATCGGCGCGCTCTCGCCGATCAGCTCCTCGAACGCCGACGAGCCCCCGCCTGGGTGCGGTAGCCGGGTCACGCTCTCCGCAGCACTGTGGCGCAAGGCCCGTTCGAGCACCACCGCGAGGTCGGCGAGATCGAGTGGCTTGGTGATGAAGTCGAAGGCTCCGGCCCGCAGCGCATCGATCGCGGTCTGCATCGTGCCCCAGCCCGTCATCAGCACCACCGCGGTGCCGGGAAAGGCGCGCACGACGCGGGCGCAGCAGTCGAGGCCGCTCATGCCATCGAGCCGCACGTCGGCCAACACCGCGGAGAAACGCTGCCGCTCGAGGGTTGCCAGCGCCGCTTCGGCCGAGGCCACGACGGTCGGCTCGAAGCGCAGGCGGCGCAGCTCGAGATCGAGCAGAGCCCCCAGCGCGAGGTCGTCGTCGATCACCAGCACGGTGCGTCCGTGTCCCGCGCCGCGGGCCGGTCTCGCCAGGGGGTTGTCGTGGACGCCACGGTCGGCCGAGGGCCCGCTGTCGGCGGCCGTCTGCTGCGTCGCAGTGAGCCGCGTCACCATCTCATTGGTCACCGAGGTCAGGGCCGTTGGCATCGACATACTCGGGCGCAGGGCGCGGTCCGACGCATTCCGGGCGCAGGCGCCATGGCCAGTGTAGAGCGACAAGGGGACACTATACGCGCGGCCCTCCCGGGCGCCAAGCGCTGGATTCGAGGTAGCACCTCGCGTTGGCCCGCGCCCGGGCTCGCGCCGGCGTCGCGCTCAGCCGCGCGCAGGGCCGAAGATCACCGCGGCGGGCGCCGCGAAGTGCAGCTGATCGCCCTGCCGTTGGGGCGGGCGCGGTGTGGCGGCGAAGGGCGGCGCCGCCGTGCAGAGGAGCTCCGCGCCCACGGTGGGCAGCGGCAGCGCGAGCTCCGCTTGCAGCGCCACGAGGAGCAGGTGCTCGCCGCGCCGCACCAGCAACGCCCCCTCGCAGGGGCTCTCGGCGCGGGCGGGACCGCGCAGCTCGCGCCGAAGCTGCAGCAGCGCGCGGTAGAGCTGGAGGGTGCGGTGATGCGGCTCCCGTTCGCGTTCGAGCCAATCGAGCTTACTGCGCTCGAAGCTCGCCGGCTGCTGCGGATCGGGGAGCTCCGCGCGCGGCTCCCCCGCGAGGCGCGCACGCGCCTCGCGCCAGCGCCCCTCGCGCACCCGTCGGCCGATCTCGGGCTTGTGGTCGGTGAAGAAGAGGAAGGGCGTGCTGGCCGCCCACTCCTGGCCCATGAAGAGCAGTGGCGTTTGTGGCAGGAAGAGCAGCAGCGCGGACGCCGCGTGGTAGAGGTCGGCGCCGCTGGTGTGGTGCAAGCGCTCGCCGAAGGGGCGATTGCCGACCTGGTCATGATTCTGGAGAAAGTAGATCAGCTGCTGCGGCGCCAGCCCGCGCGGATCGCTGCCCCGCGGTGCGCCGGTGCTCGCCAGCGTCTGTCCCTGGTACCACCACCCGTCGTTGATCGTCGCGGCCAGCGCCGTGGTGGTCGCCGGGAAATCGTCGCAGGAGCCGCGTCGGTCACCGGCCACCAAGCGCCGCAGCACTTGGTGGAAGTCGTCGGTCCACACCCCATCGAGGCCGTAGCCGCCAGCGGCGTGTGGCTGCACCACGCGATTGAGGTTGCGGTCGTCCTCGGCGAAGAGGTAGCGGCGTGGGCCGGGAAGGGCCGCCACGCGCGCGCTGAGCTCGGCCAGGAAGTGCGTCGGGCTGGCGTCGCAGAGCGCCTCGATCGCGTCGAGGCGCAACCCGTCGAGGTGGTATTCGCTGAGCCAGTGCTCGGCGTTCTCGAGCAGGAAGGCGCGCACGGCCGCGCTGCCGCGGTCGTCGAGATTGACCGCCGGGCCCCAGGGCGTGTGATGTCGGTGCGTGAGAAAGGGGCCGAAGGCGGCGACGTAGGCGCCGTCCGGGCCGAGGTGGTTCTGAATCACGTCGAGCAAGACGGCCAGGCCGAGGGCATGCGCCTCGTCGACCAACGCGCGCAGCTCGTCGGGCCGGCCGTAGGCGTGAGCCGGCGCCCAGAGCGCAGCGTGGTCGTAGCCCCAATTCCAGCGTCCGGGAAAATCCGCGACGGGCATCAGCTCGATCGCGGTGATGCCGAGCTCCTGCAGCTGCGCGAGCCGCGCGGTGGCGGCGGCGAAGGTTCCTGCGGGCGTAAAGGTGCCGATGTGGAGCTCGTAGATCACGAGCTCCGTCGTCGAGCGGCCCTGCCAGCCGCCATCGCGCCAGCGAAAGACGCTCGGGTCAACGACCTCCGACGGACCGTGCACGCCCGCGGGTTGGTAGCGGCTCGCGGGGTCGGGGAAGAGGCGCTGGCCGTCGAGGCGGAAGCGGTAGCGGGTGCCCGCGCCGAGGTCGGGCGCGAAGAGCTCGTGCAGACCGTCGCCGGCCGCGCTGAGACGCCGCGGCGCGAGGGGTCCCGCGCCGCCGCATGAGGGGTCTTCAACGACCAGGTCGACGTGCCGGGCCTGCGGCGCCCAGACCCGGAAGCGCGTACCCCCGGTGGTGACGGTGGCGCCGAGGCACTGCTTGTTCATGGCCGAAGCTGCTCGTCAGCGGGTGTCTTGGTCGGTGGGCTCGGCGGGCCGCCGTGGCCTCCTGGGGCGTCGGCGTGCGCTGCCTCGTCGCGCAGGCGACGTAGCTCGGCGTGCGCTGCCTTGAGCGCCTGCTCGAGGCCCTCGACCTGAGCGGCGCGTTGCTCGGCCTCGACGAGTTGCTCCATCGCGTCGGCGAAATGGCCGTCGGCGCGGCTCAGCGCCTGCTCGGCCTCCGTCAGTCGCTTGCGCCGGTGCTGAGCCTCGTGGCGCCACGCTGCGGCCTCGCGCTCGACGCTGGAGAGGGGCTTGCCCGGGAGCCGTGGCGCGGCAGCCTGCAGCCTCGCCCGCAGCCGCCACGCGAGCGCCAGGGCTCCACCGGCGAGGGCCAGCGTCAGCAGCAGCCAGGCCAGCCACGGCAGCGCTTCGCCCGCGCCGAGGCTGCGCACCAGCCGGTAAGCCAGCAGCCCGCTCCCGCCCAGCCCCAGCCCCAGCGCTGACAGCAGCACGGGATGGCGCCTGATGGTCGCGAGCGCGCGGCTAGCAGCAGAGACGTGCGCCGGAACGGGGCGCTCGCCGACGATGACCGTTACGTCACCAGTCCAGGGCGGCGGGCCATGCGCGCGAAGCGCCTCGATCGCCTCGCTCCGCGCCTCGCGCTCGATCAACTGGCGCTCGACGTAGCAATCGCGCAGGGCCGCGCGCAGCCAGCCACCGACCGCCGCGGGGTGGGCGCCCTCGCTATGCGCCAGGATCGGCTCCAGTCGCTCGCGCAGGGCCCCCGCCGACGAGATGCGCTGCTGCACGTTGCGCTGCAGCGCGGCCAGGACGACGCGGTCGAGGTCGGGCGGGATCGCCGGATTGTAGTGGCTCGGCGGCGGTACGGGGGCCTGCACGACCGCCGCTAGTACCTCTTGCGGCGTTGCCCCGTGAAAGAGCAGCCGGCCGGCAAGCAACTCGTAGAGCAACACGCCGAGTCCCCAGACGTCGGCGCGTTGATCGACGGCGAGCTGCTGCAGCTGCTCCGGCGCTTGGTGGGCGATCCGGCCCGTGAGACGGCTCGGGGGCGTATGCAGCCGTAGCGGGTCGGCAAGCCCGAGGCCGAAGTCGAGTAGCTTGGTCTGGCCGGCATAGGTCACCACCACCTGCTCCGGCGCGAGGTCGCCGTGCAGCAGCTGCAGCGGCTGGTGGGCTGCATCGCGCAGGGCGTGGGCGTAGGCCAGCGCCTCCGCCGCTTGGGCCACGATGCGGCAGGCGCTGCCGAGCGGCAGGCTGAGCTCGCGGGCGGCGAGGGCGCTGATCAGCAGGCGCAGGGTTTCGCCGCCGACGTATTCGCTGACGACTCTTCCGCCGGCTCCTAGCGGCTCGGCGGCGAGGATCCGGGCGATGCCCTCGTGCTCCAGCGGCAGCGCCGCCACCGCGCGGTCGAGCCAAGCGCCGACGAAGGGCCGGGCGTGGTGCAGTCGTGGCAGCAGATGCTTGATCAGCACCAGCCGCTGGATGCCGGTCGGCCCCGGTTGGGCGGCGAGCGCGTCCTCCGTGAAGCCGCCGCTGCCGAGTCGGCGCAGGATGATCCAGGCGTTCGCGTTGGGGCTGTGAGCTGGCGCCCGCACCGTGGCATGATGGCACGAGCGCTCGCCGATTGTCGCGTTCGGCGCGGCGGCGAGGTGTCCCCCCGCGCGGTGGGCAGCTTGGATCGAAACCGACAGCGACGAGGGCCTAGCCCCAAAAACAAGCGCGCTTTGGCGCGAGCCGTGGCACCCGGGTCGGGCCGGTGGTGGAGCAGCAGTGGAGCAGCAGGTGGTCGAGCCGAGGTGCCGAGTGATCGAGCAGGACGGGGTGCGGTTGACCGTCGGTCAGCGCGCGGACGGCGGGCGGACCGAGTTGAGCCTGAGCGTGGCGTGCCCCGTCCCGGTGGTGTTGCACTGGGGACTGCGGCGGTCGGGCGATCGCCGCTGGTATCCGGCGCCCAGCGAATGCTGGCCCGCGGGGTCGACCGCGGCCGGTGATGCCGCGGTGCAGACGCCGCTGACGCCGGCGGTCGGGGCCACGCCCGTGCTGCTTCGTCTGCCGGCAGAGGGTCCGTGGGCCGCGTTGGCCTTCGTGCTGTGGCTGCCGGAGCGGGGACACTGGATCCACGATCAGGGCGGCGATTTCGTGGTGCCGCTGCGGGCGCCGGCCGCCGCTGACGCGCCGCTCGCGTCCGGCGCCTGTGCGGCGCTGGTCGACGAGATCGTCGGCCACGAGCAAGGGCGGCAGTCCTGGACCCTGATGCACCGCTACCAGCTCTGCCACGCGCTGCTCGAACGCAGCGGGGCAGACAGCGAGGCCTTGGCCCACCTCTTCGTTTGGCTGCGCTTCTCCGCCCTGCGGCAGCTCGACTGGCAGCGGCACTACAACACCAAGCCGCGGGAGTTGGCTCACGCCCAGCAACGGCTGGGCGCGCGGCTGACGGAGCTCTACGCCGCCGCGCCGCGCGCGCGGCCGCTGTTGCGCTTGCTGCTGGGCACTGTCGGCGCCGCCGGCGAAGGGCAGCGCATCCGCGACGAGATCCTCGAGATCATGCACCGCCACCGCATCAAGGAGGTCGCGGGGCACTTCCTCGAGGAGTGGCACCAGAAGCTGCACAACAACACGACGCCCGACGACGTCGCGATCGCCGAGGCCTATCTGGCGGTCCTGCGCAGCGACGGCGAGCTGGCGCAGTTCTGGGCCGAGCTGCAGCGTCACGGCGTCACGCGCGAGCGCCTCGAGAGCTACGAGCGGCCGATCCGCTCGGCACCCGACTTCGTTCCAGGGCTCAAGGCGGGGTTGCTGCACGACATCGAGCATTTCGCCGGGACGCTGCGGGCGTTGCACCAGGCGACCGATCTGGCGGCGGCGGTCGCGGCGGCGCAGGACCGTTGCGAGCCCGCCGACCGCGAGCGCTTGGCGTGGCTGCTGTCCTGGTCGCGCCCGGGGCATCAGCAACCGACGGCGCTGGTCGCCGCGCGGCCGGGGGCGATCGCCGACGCGGCGACCGCAGCGCCGCCGGGCCCGTCGGCGGCCGCCGGCACGCTGCTGCGGGTGGTCGACACCATCACGACGGTGCGAAGGAACCTGTCGCGGCAGCTCGCGGGTGGTGCCGGCCTGCGAGCGGCGCTCTACCTCGATCTCGCGCTCGAGGAGTATCTGCGGCTGGCGGTCGAGCGCTGGCTCGACGCCCGCGCCACCGCCGCGGAGCTGGTGCCGCTCGTCGATCTCGTGCTGGAGAACCTCTGGCTCAGCGGCCCGTCGCCGGAGCTGGAGCTCTGCTGGCGCCATTGGGGCCGCGTCGCGCGTGACGGGGTGCTCGACGCCGACCGCGCCCGACACGCGCGCGCCGTGGTCGAGCGCGTGGCCCGCCTCGTCGGCAGGGAGGTGGATGGCTGGCATGCGCTGCTGCAGCCCAAGGCCGAGCAGCTCGGCCGCGCGCTGCGGCTCGAGGACTGGGCCGTCAAGCTGTTCAGCGAGGAGGTGGTGCGCGGTCGTCCGGCCTTCGTGATCGCCGCGCTGCTGCGCCACCTCGACCCGGTGCTGCGCGCCGTGGCCGCGCTCGGAGACTGGCAGGTCATCAGCCCAGGCTGCGCCGAGGGAGAGCTGCGCTGCGTGGACGAGCTGCGCGAGCTGCAGCTCAGCGCGCTGACGCGGCCCTTGGTCGTGCTGGCGCGGTCCGTCGGCGGTGACGAGGAGATCCCCGAGCAGGTGACCGCCGTGATCACGCCGATGCCGACCGACCTCGTCTCGCATGTGGCCGTCCGTGCCCGCAACGCCGGCGTGCTCTTCGCCACCTGCTATGCCCCCCAGCGGCTGAGTGAGCTCGAGGCCCTGGCGGGGCGCCAGGTGCGGCTGGAGGTCGATGCACGGGGCGATGTCGTGCTGGCCGCCGTGGGCGGCGGCACCGGGCCGGCGGGTGCGCCGCGGGGCCCGCTGAGCTTGCCAGCGGTCGATCTGACAGGCGAGGCGTGGGTGCTGCCGCTCGAGAGCTGCGAGGCCCAGCGGGTGGGCGCCAAGGCGTTGGGGCTGCGACGGCTCGCGGCCGTGTTGCCGTCGTGGGTGATCGTGCCTCCGGCCGTCGCTGTGCCCTTTGGTGCGCTGGAGCGGACCTTGGCGCTGGCGGCCAACGGGGCGCTGGCCGAGCAGTATGTCGAGCTCACGCGGCGGGCGGAGGAGGGGACGACGGACGCCGCGCTGCTCGCCCGCTTGCGCGAGGTGGTGCTGGCGCTCGAGGCGCCAGCGGCGCTGGTGCCGCAGCTCTCGCGGGCGTTGGCGGCGGTCGGCGTGCCCCTGGGCGCCGAGGTCGCGACGAGCTGGACGCAGATCAAGCGCGTTTGGGCCTCGAAGTGGAGCGAGCGGGCCTACCAGGCGCGGCGCCACTGGCGCCTGGCCCACTCTGAGGTCTACCTCTCGGTGCTGATCCAGCCGCTGGTGCCTGCCGATCATGCCTTCGTCTTGCACACCGTGAACCCGTCCAACGGTGATGCGAGCGAGCTCTACGCCGAGATCGTGCCCGGGCTGGGCGAGACCCTGGTCGGCAATCATCCGGGGCGCGCGTTGGCGGTCGTGGTCGACAAGCGACACTTGGGCGAGGCCGGAGCAGGGGCCCGGATCGTGGCGTATCCGAGCAAGAGCGAGGCGCTGGGTGGTCAGGGCCTGATCTATCGCTCGGATGCCAACGCCGAGGATCTGGCGGGCTACGCCGGCGCCGGGCTCTACGACAGCGTGCTGGCCGATCCCCCGACGCCGCGCCTGCTCGACTATACTGCGGAGCCGCTGCTGTGGGACGCGGCGCAGCGCGAGCAGGTCGTGAACCGGATCGCGGCGATCGGCCTGTGCGTCGAGCGGGCGTTTGGCGCGCCGCAGGACATCGAGGGTGTGATCAGCGAGCAGCGCTTCTACGTGGTGCAAGCGCGGCCGCAGGTGGGTCTCTAGCACCTGACCTGTGGGCCGATCGGAGCAGCGATGCAACAGCGGCCGAGCAGCGAGCCGATGCGGATCGGTAACCAGACCAGCTTCGCCGCCGGCAGCGTGGTCGAGCCCTTCGAATACGCGATCGAGCGCGGCTTCGACGCCTTCGAGTGGTTCCCTGATCAGCGCGAGCTCGGGCTCGGCTGGCAAGAGGGCGATCTCGATGCCAGGCAGCGCCTGGAGCTTCGCAGCGCGGCGCACCGGCACGGCGTGCGGCAGTCCGTGCACGCGCCGTGGTGGGCGACGCCCCTGCAACCCGGTGGGGCCGAACGGCTGGACCAGGCGGTGGAGTTGGCGCTCGATCTCGGCGCCACGCTGGTCAACCTGCACCTCGATCTCAGCCAGGGGCTCGAGCCCTTCGCCGAGGCGATGATGCGCGTCGCGCAGCAGCTGGCCCGGCACCGCCTGGCGCTGGCGATCGAGAACACGCCCGAGACGAGCCCCGAGCACTTCAACGCGCTCTTCGCGCTGCTACGCGAGCAGTTTGGCACCCAGCGCGCCGGCATGTGCTTCGATCTCGGGCATGCCAACCTCTACGGCGACACGCGCAACGATTATCTCGCGTATTTCGATCGGCTCGCCGAGCATGTGCCGGTGATCCATTTGCACCTCCACGAGAACTACGGCGATCAGGATGCGCACTTGCCGTTGTTCACGGGCCCCGCGGCGCAATGCGCTGCTGGGGTGCAGGGGCTGCTTTCCCGGCTGCGGGCCCGTGGCTTCGCCGGGGCGGCGATTCTCGAGCAATGGCCGCGGCCGCCGCGCCTGCTCGACCACGCGCGGGATCGACTGTGCGAGCTGCTGGGGCAGCCGCGGACGCGGACATGGACCCCCTGGTCGAACGGTTAGTCGCGGCCAACGCCAGCCGCCGGAGCTGGCGTGAGAAGCTCGAGTGGGTGGCGGAGCTGTGCGCGGCGGGGCCCAGCGTCGCCAGCGACGAGCAGCTGCGCGATGTGGCGATCTACCTGCGCTTCCTCGGCACCGGCGAGCTGCCGTGCGCCGAGGATGGCCGGCACTTCCGCCCGCTGCATCACGCGCGGCTCGCGCAGCGCATCCACGCCAGTCTGGCCACCCTGCGCCACGCGGGCAATGCCGAGCTGGTGCGGCGCATCGTCGGCTGGCTGCCGTCGTACGATGGCGCCTTTCTCGCCGCCGAGCCGCTGACGCGTATCCGTGACATCGCGCACCGCAACGACATCCCGTCGGCGCTCAAACAAGAGATCAAGCACACGCTGCAGAATAAGCTGCACCGCTGCGCGGGTCCCGAGGACCTGGCGACCTCGGCCGCGCTGCTGGCGCGCGTGACGGCGCCGGGCGCGGGGTGTCCGCCGACCTTCGTGCGCGAGCTGCGGCTCTTTCACGCCGAGCTGGAGCAGTTCTTCGGGGTCGGCGACCTCGAGGCCCAGCTGGCGCCGCTGCTGCGCGAGCCGCAGCTTGGGCTCAATCAGGCGGCCCTGGCGCTGCAGCGGGCCCAGCAGCAGGCGCTGGCGTGGGGTGCGACGCGCGAGGATCTGCTGCGGGAGCTGATGGCGCTGACCGCGCTGCGGGAGCTCCTGCAACCGTGGGTGGTGGGCACGGCCAGCGCCCTGGCGCAGCGCTGCGAGCGCGTCGATCTGGCGCTCGAGCGCCACGCCTTCCTCGTCGCCAGTCGGCTCTGCAGCGTGCTCGAAGCGACGCCGGAGCCGGCACCTTGGAGCTGTGCCCTGCGGGCGCTGGGGTCGCTGCTCGAGCAGCTCGCGCTCAGCGGCGTCGCCGCGGCCGAGGCCCGCGCGATGGGCCATGACCTGCGCCGCTGGCTGGCCGCGCCGGCGGGCGAGCCCTGGCTGCCGCTGGCGTGGCTCGCGGTGGCGGAGCGCGCGCAGGGTCTGGTGGCGGAGCGGACCGCCAGGACCCTGACGCAGCTGGCGGTGCGCGCGGAGGCGTTGGGCCGCGCGCTGGGGGTCGCACCGCACGCGCTCGCCAGCTACGTCGAGGGCGAGCTGCGCGGCCAGCTCGTGTTCCAGCTCAGCAAGCTGGCCGAGTGGCTGGAGGCGACGCTGCGCCGCGAGGTGGGCCTGTCGCCGTGGTCCGCGGTGGTGGCTGGTGCGGCGCTGGGGCGCTTGGTGCAGGTGGCGAGCCTCGAGGAGCTCGAGACGGGGGCCCTGCCGCAGGTTCCGCATTCGGATCCGGTGATCGCCTGCGTCGATCGCGCCACCGGCGACGAGCTGCTGCCGCCGGGCGTCGTCGGCGTGCTGCTCGGCCAGCCGATGGCGCTGCTCTCGCACCTGGGCGTGCGGGCGCGCCAGCACGGCGTGGTCTTCGCGGCCGGCAGTGCGGCGGCGCTGCAGCGGCTGCTGCAGGACGCAGCGGCGGGCGCGACGGAGCCCCTGCGGCTGACGGTGCGGGCCGACGGTGTGTCCCTGCAACGACCGACGGCCGAGCCCCTGCGGAGCCGGCAGCCGGGCGCGCCGGCGGCGACGGTCGCTGCCATGGGCGCGGGCGCGACGGGGGAGGCCGACGCGCGCTGGGTCTTGCCGCTGAACGAGGCGGTCGCCGAGCGGGCCGGCGCCAAGGCCGTGGGCCTGCGCTGGTTGAGCGAGCTTGCTGCCGATCATGCGACGCTGTTCCGCACGGCGCCCACGGCGATCGTGCCCTTCACGGCGCTCGAGCGGGTGATCGCCCTGCAGCCGTTGACCTGGCGCGAGGCGCTCGAGCGCTGCACCACCGGCGAGCTCGGAGGTCGGCCCACCGAGGGCGCGCGCAGCGACGCCGCGTCGGCGGCAGCCGAGGACCGCGCCGCCCAGCTCACGGCGCTCTGGCAGCCGGTGGTGGTGCCGCCGGAGTTGCTGGCGGGGTTGCTCGGCGCGCTCGGCGCCGACGCGGCGCTGGTCGTGCGCTCGAGCGCCGACAGCGAGGACCGCGTCGGGTACACCACCGCCGGGCTCTTTCGCTCGGTGGTCAACGTCAGGCCCGAGCAGCTGGCGGGCGCGATCAAGCAGGTCTGGAGCTCGCTCTGGTCGGCGCGGGCCCTGCGCTTGCGCGCGCAGCAGCCGGCGCTCGCCATCACCCCGCGGATGGCCGTGATCGTGCAGCCGCTCGCCGACGCCGATCTTTCGTTCGTCATCCATACGGTCGATCCGGTAACCTGCGACGAGGCTTCGGCGCTGGTCGAGCTGGCGGTGGGCCTGGGTGAGACGCTGGCGAGTGGCGCCGCCGGGACCCCGTTTTGCTTGCGCTGCCGCAAGGACACCGGGGCCACCGCGCTGCTCGGCTGTGCCAGCTACGGGCACGCGCTGCGGCCCGCTGCGGCGGGCGGGTTGCGCCGCGAGCCCGTGCAGTACGCGGCGCAGCCGCTGCTCCGCGACCGCGCCTGGCGCGAGCGGCTGGGCGCGCGCCTGGCGCAGCTGGCGCGGTTGATCGAGGAGCGGGCCGGGGGCCCGCAGGACATCGAGGGTGCGCTGATCGAGGGCGAGCTGGTGGTGCTGCAGACCCGGCCGCAACTCGGGTTGCCGACGCCCGCGGGCGAGGATCAACGATGAGTGGGGAAGCGATCGGCGGCGAGCAGGGGCAGGGGCAGGTTCATCCCGCCGTGTTGGGGCTCTTCGACAAGCGCCTCGAGGGCGATGACACGCTGCTCCAGCTCGCACGCCTGCGCTTCGAACGCGCGGGGATCGGCGCCGAGGTCTATCCGGGGGCGCCGGAGCGGCTGAACGACGCGGTGGGGCAGGCCCCCGAAAACGCCGTCACGCTCCACGCGCACCTGCCGCGCGGGCTCAACCTGCTGCGCGAGGACGATCGGCGCTGGGTCGTCGAGTTCGCCAGGCGCTCGCCGGCGCGCGTGCGTGGTCTGGTGGCGCACGACCAGTGGGACGTGGTCGAGAACCCCGACGAGTACCGGGCGGCGCTCCGCCGGATCGACGCCGAGCTGCGGGCGTTGGGGCGGCCCGAGCCGCGGCTCTTCGTCGAGTACGCGGTCGGGGTCGAGGCGTCGCGCTTCGTCGCGCTCTTCGCCAGCCTTGCCGATTTGTCGCAGGTCAGCGCCTGTATCGACGTCGGGCACCTCGGCATTCAGCAGGCGCGCGTGGCCTTCGCGGCGCGTCGTCCGGGCCTCGATATTTGCGCCTTGAAGCCCTACGACGAGGCGTTGCCGGCGCTGATGCCGGAGGTCGAGGGGGCCATGCAGACTGTCCTGCCCTGGCTGCTCGAGCAGATCGAGCCGCTGGCGCGCATCGGCAAGCCGCTGCACTTCCACCTGCACGATGGCCACCCGCTCTGGAGCTTCAGCCGCTACGGCGTGGCGGACCACGCCAGCTTCCTCGAGCAGGTGGTGGTGCCCTTTGATTTCCGTGGCCAGCCCTGCGTGCCGATGATGTATGGCCCCGCAGGTCTGCGGGCGATCGTCGCGACCGCGCTGCGCTGGTTGCCCGCGCCGCAGGTGACCTTCACGCTCGAGATCCACCCGGTCGAGGGGCGCCAGCCGCTGGGCGCCTTCGCCCCCTACTTCCGCCATTGGCGCGACACGACCAACGCCGAGCGGATGAACTACTGGATGACGGTGCTGCTGCGCAACGCCCAGCTGACCCGGGACGCTGCGACGGCGGCGTTGGCGGCCTTAGCCGCACCGCTGGCGCAGGCGCAGCGAATCGAGTAGCTTGCGCGCATGTCAGCCGATCCTTTACGTCATAGTGTGTTGCTCGACGGTGCCTGGACCGCCGATGATGCCCGTGCGCTCTACGGGCTCGAGGACTGGGGCAAGGGCTATTTCCGTATCAGCCCATCGGGGCACCTGACGATCTGCCCGACACGCCAGCCCGAGCGCGGCATCGATGTCTGGGAGGTGGTCGAGGGGCTGCGCGAGCGCGGCATCAATCCGCCCGTGCTGCTGCGCTTTCCCGACTTGGCGCACGATCGGCTGCGCGAGCTGCGCCAGGCCTTCGACGCTGCGATCGAAGAGAACCGCTACCAGGGCGGCTACTGCTTCGTCTATCCGATCAAGGTCAATCAGGAGCGCGACGTCTGCGAGGAGATCCGCAACTTCGGCGCCCAGCTCGGCTACGGGTTGGAGGCGGGATCGAAGCCGGAGCTGCTGGCGGTGCTGGCGATGACGGTCGGTCACAACGACATGCCGATCGTCTGCAACGGCTTCAAAGACCACGAGTACATCGAGACGGTGGTGCTGGCCACCAAGCTCGGTCGACGGATCATCCCGGTCGTCGAGCGCTATCACGAGATCGAGCTGATCATCGAGCAAGCGCAGCGGCACCAGACGCGGCCCCTGGTGGGGCTGCGCATCAAGCCGGCCGCGCGGAGCACCGGCAAGTGGGCCTCGTCCTCGGGGATGCGCAGCAAGTTCGGGCTGACCGCGGCCGAGGCGCTGCGCGTGATCGAGGAGCTCGAGCGCCACGGGATGCTCGACTGCCTGAAGATGGTGCACTTCCATCTGGGCAGCCAGGTGTCGGACATTCGCCGGCTGAAGAGCGCCGTCACCGAGCTGGCGTACTTCTACACGGAGCTGCGGCGGCTCGGCGCCGGCATCGAGTACATCGACGTCGGCGGTGGCCTCGGCGTCGACTACGACGGCAGCAGCTCGGTGTTCGAGTCGAGCGTCAACTACTCGATTCGCGAGTACGCTAGCGACCTGATCTACCGCATCAAGACCGTCTGCGACGATGCCGGCGTGCCGCACCCGACCATCTTCAGCGAGTCGGGCCGGGCGATGGTGGCCTACTCGACGGTGCTGGTCTTCGATGTCGTGGGGCGCTCGCACTTCGATAGCGAGCCGGACATCGAGGCCATCCGCGCGCGCGTCGCCGCGGAGGAGGATCCGCCCCAGCCGGTGCTCGACCTGCTCGACGCCTTCGAGAGCATCACCGATCGGCGGCTGACCGAGGTCTTTCACGACGCCGTGCAGGCGCGCGATGAGGCGATGAACCTGTTCTCGCTGGGCTACCTCACCTTGCCGATGCGCGCGGACGCGGAGAAGCTGTTCTGGGCGATCGGGCGCCAGATCCTGGCCCGTGCCGAAAAGCGCGGTGAGCTGCCCGAAGAGCTGAGCGATCTGCGCGAGGGCCTGAGTGACATCTACTACTGCAACTTCAGCGTGTTCCAATCGCTGCCCGATGCCTGGGCGGTCGACCAGCTCTTCCCGATTCTGCCGCTGCACCGCCTGAACGAGCGACCCACGCGGGCCGCGACGCTGGCCGATATCACCTGCGACTCGGACGGCAAGATCGACAACTTCGTCGACCGGCGCGACATCAAGCGCACGCTCGAGCTGCACGAGACCCGCGGGGACGAACGCTACACGCTGGCGGCCTGTCTGGTCGGGGCCTATCAAGAGGTGCTCGGCGACCTGCACAATCTCTTCGGCGACAATCACGTCGTCCGCGTCAGCCTCGACGCGCACCTCGACCAACGCCCCGACCAACAACAGGGATCGTGGTCGATCGACGAGGTCATCGAGGGCGACTCGGTGCGCGAGGTGCTGGCCTACGTCGGCTATAGCGCCGGCGAGATGGTGCGGACGATGCGCCAGGATGTCGAGCGCGCGCTGCGGGCGGGCACCCTCAGCGTGGCGGAAGGACGTTCCCTGCTCGAGTTCTATGAGAGCGGGATGGCCGGCTACACCTACCTGGAGTGACTCGGAGCAATCTGGAGTGATCCGGAGCTGTCTGGAGTGATCCGGAGCTGTCTGGAGTGATCCGGAGCTGGGGCGATCGGAGCGCTGCTCGACCATGGATTGCACGATGATCGGGGGCTGCACGACTATCGGTTTGGTGCAGATGGCGATGGGCGTGGACCCGGGCGAGAACCTGCGCCGCGCCACGCAGCTGATCGCCCAGGCCGCCGAGCGCGGTGCTGAGCTGGTCTGCCTGCCCGAACTCTTTCTCCAGCGCTATTTCTGTCAACACGAGGACGTGCGGCACTTCGACCTGGCCGAGCCGATCCCGGGCCCGACCACCGAGGCGCTGGCGGCGGTGGCGCGGCGTGAGCGCGTGGCGCTGATCGTGCCGCTTTTCGAGCGGCGCGCGCCGGGCGTCTTCCACAACAGCGCCGTGCTGCTCGCCGCAGACGGCACCCGGGTCGGCGTCTACCGCAAGATGCACATCCCGGACGACCCCGGCTTCTACGAGAAGTACTATTTCGCCCCCGGCGATCTCGGCTTCCCGGCCTTCGAGCTGGCGGGGCGGCGCGTGGGGGTGCTGATCTGTTGGGACCAGTGGTACCCGGAGGCCGCGCGCCTGGCGGCGCTGCACGGCGCCTCCGTGCTCTTCTACCCGACGGCGATCGGCTGGCATCCGCACGAGAAGCAGGCCGAGGGCGCGGCGCAACGCGAGGCCTGGCGCACGGTGCAACGCGGCCATGCGATCGCGAACGGCGTGTACGTGGCAGCGGCGAATCGCGTCGGACACGAGCCCGGCCCGACCGGCAGCGCGGGGATCGAGTTCTGGGGCTCGTCCTTCGTCTGCGATCCCCAGGGGACCGTGTTGTCCGAGGGCGGCGAGGCGGACGAGCAGGTCGTGCTGGCCACAGTCGACTCGTCGCGGGTCGAGCAGGTGCGACGGCATTGGCCCTTCTGGCGCGATCGGCGCATCGACGCCTATGCCGATCTCCAGCGCCGCTTCATCGACGAATGAGCCGGGGACGAGGGAGACCGCTGCTCCCGCGGCCCTGCTCCGGGAGGCGCGGCAGCCAGCCCGCGGCGGCTCGCGCTACCGCATGCCCGCCGAATGGGAGCCGCATGCAGCGACCTGGCTGGCTTGGCCCCACAACGCTAGCGACTGGCCCGGCAAGCTGGCGGCGATTCACTGGGTCTATGGGGAAATCGTGCGCCGCCTGGCGCAGGGTGAGCGTCTGCGGCTGGTCGTGGCCTCGCCGGCGGTCGAGCGGCGCGCCCGGTCGGTGCTCGCGCGCGTCGGCGTCGACCTCGGGCAAATCGACTGGCTGGCCTGGCCGACGAACCGCGGCTGGCTGCGCGACAGCGGACCGGTCTTCGTGCACGACCTCGGCGCTCGGGGCAGCCCGCTGACGATCTGCGGCTTCGGCTTCAATGCCTGGGCGCGCTATCCCGACTGGCAGGCCGACGCGCGCCTGGCGGGGCGAGCGGCGCGTCGTGCACGCCTGCCGCTGCTGCGCGCGCGCTGGGGGCAGCGCGACTTCGTGCTCGAAGGCGGGGCGATCGACGTCAACGGCTGCGGCAGTGCCCTGGCGACAGAGGAGTGCCTGCTCGACCCGCAGATCCAGGTGCGCAATCCCGGCCTCGACCGCCACGGCTACGAGCGGCTGCTGGCGACCTACCTCGGTGTGACCCACCTGCTGTGGCTGGGCCGCGGCATTGCCGGTGACGACACGCACGGCCACATCGACGATGTCTGTCGCTTCGTCGATCGGCGCACCGTGGTGCTCTGTCGCGAGGAGGACCCCGCTGACGCCAACTACGCCGTGCTGGCGGAGAACCACGAGCGCCTGCAGGGGCTGCGGCTCGAGGACGGCTCGCGCCCCCAGGTGGTAGCGCTGCCGATGCCCGCGCCGCTGGGTTTCGCCGGTCGGCGCCTGCCCGCCAGCTACGCGAACTTCTACGTCGGCAACGCGGCGGTGCTGGTGCCGACCTTCAACGATCCGCGCGATCGGCACGCCCTCGGGCTGCTGGCCGAGCTCTTTCCCGACCGTCCGGTCGTGGGCATCCACGCGGTCGATTTAGTGTGGGGTCTGGGCACGCTCCACTGCCTGACGCAGCAGGAGCCGCTGGCCCTGGCCGCGCCGGTGGCGGCGGCCGCAGGGCGGGCGCCAGGCGCTGCAGATTGCGCGTGATCCCGGCGGGCGGCGCCCCGGCCCGCAGGGCGCGCCGGTAGGCCCGCGCGGCGGCTGCGTCGTGACCGAGCAGTTGCTCGGTGAGCCCCAGGTTGGCCTGGGCCTCGGCGAAGTCCGGCAGCGCGGCGACGACGAGCGCGTAGTGGGTGCGCGCGGCCCGCAGCGCGCCGGCGCGGCGCAGCGCATTGGCCAGCTCGTAGCGCAGCACGGCCAGGCTCTCGGTCGCGGAGAGCGAGCGCAGGTAGAGTGGGTGGTTGGCCGGCACGCCGTAGCTGCGCCGATACCAGTCGTCGTCGTGCGCGCGCCCCGCCGCGAGCAGCTCGAGGTTGCGCGCGGCTTCCGCGCCCCGTCGCTCCAGTCGCACGAAGAAGTGGCCGGGTACCAGCACACCATGCAGCGGCAGCCCGAGCGCCTCGCCGAGCGCGAGGTACAGGCTGCCGAGCCCCAAGCAGCTACCGCGGCGTTGCGCGAGCAGCTGCGGCAGCAGCACGGCGCGGAGCGTTGGCGCTGCCGCTGCCGGCAGCACTGTGAAGCTCCAGTGGCCGAACACCACGGTGTGCCAAGCGGCGAGCCGCGCGTCGTCATCGGCGGCCGCGCTGCCCGCCCGGTCGAGCTGGGCGGCCAGCCTTACAAAGGCCTCCCAGGTCTCGGATCGGAGACGCCGAGCGGGCCGCCCGCGCCACGTTCCCGCCTCCTCGCTGAGGGCCAGCCACCCCGCGGCGAAAGCCCCCCGGGCTTCGTGTGCCGGAGTCGCCGTGCTGCCCAGCGGATAACCTCCGGCAACGAGCGCGAGCACGCCCAGCGCTCGGGCGTGGGGTCTCAAGCCAGGTTGCTTCAACGGCGCTCCTCCGGCCTCGGTGCGGGCCTAGCCTAACGACTGGGGCCACGCCAGCCAACGTTGTGCTAGTGTCCCACCGTCGGGGGCCGTTCTCTCCGCGGCCACTTGGCCCGCGCCGATGGTTCGTAGTACGCTGAGTTGCAATCGAACGGGTGTCACGCTTCAATGCGGCTCCTCTGGCCGCCGCTGGTGAGGTTGTTTGATGGGTGTCGAGCGAAAGGTGCGCGTCGAGCGGATGTGGCGCGGCCTCGGTGCGTCTCTCGCCGCGCTTATGCTGTGCGCTGGCTGCAACGGGCCGAGCCTGGAGGGTCTGCGCTTCCGCTGCCAAGCCAGCTCGGAATGCGGTGGGGGGTTCGTCTGTCAGGGAAATCCACGCGAGTGCGTGCTCGCCGATCGGAACACCAACGGGGTCTTCGACGACAAGCTGGTGCTCGGCATGAGCGCGGCCGTGACCGAGGGCCTTTCGACGCTCGGTCCGGTGGGCAAACAGGCGCTGCGGGGCTTTCTCTCCTACTTCGACAAGGTCAACGTCAATGGTGGCGTGTATGGCCGCCGGATCGAGGTCAAGGTCGAGGAGGACGAGTACAAGGCGGAGCTCACCCGTGAGAAGGCCGAGATCCTCATCGGCGGTACGCCACGGCAGGCGTTCGCGCTGGTGGCGGTGCTGGGCAGTCCTAACGCTCTGGCGGCGGCCAGGTTGGCGACGGACAAGAAGGTGCTGCTCTTCGCGCCGGGCAGCGGGGCGGACGAGCTGGAGGAGGACCCGCCGGCGCGCTATGTCTTCAACGTGCGGGCACGGTACTCGCAGGAGGCCGAGCAGCTCACCGCCTACGCGTTGAACCACCTGCGCGTCCTGCCGCAGAACGTCAGTGTCTTCGGCCAGGGGGTCAGTGATCTCGCCGGCCAGAACGGGGCCAAGGACCTCGACACCTTCGGTGCGGCCGGCCGTCGCGGCGTCGTCGAGCGGCTGAAGGCACAGCAGGTCGAGGAGAAGGACGTCTTCGCCGTATCCTACGACGCCGCGGCGCCCCGCGTCGATACGAGTCGGGCCATCGGCGACACGTTGCGGTGGATGGCCACACCCGCGCCCCCCGCACCGGCCACGGGCGCGGGCCGCGTTGCGGCCGCCGATGGCAATATCACGACCGCGGTGGTCTTGGCCGCGTTGCCGAACGCGGCTGCCAGCTTCATCTGTGGCCTCGAGCGCGAGATGGCCGAGGTGGCGAGCACGGGGAAGGTTCCGACCAGCTGGATCGGCGTCGCCCCGACCAGCCAAGAACTCGAGCAACTGAAGAAGGTCAAGACGCGACGCTATCTGGCGTTGTCGCCGGTGGGCATCGCCCTCAAGGAAATCTTCAAAGCCTACTGTGGTGACACGAAGTCCCCTGCCGCCAGGACGGTCGTTGCCACCACCGTTCCGGATCCGACACCCGGTGCTTCGAGTGCCAGCGCAGTGCTCGACTTCCGGGAGGACCAGGCGGCCTATTTCACCCGCCACGAGACCGAGACTCCGGAGGCCGTCAGGACGGCGACGGTGACCAGCCCGATCGCGCTCGAGGGCTATCTGTCGGCCAAGCTCTTGGTCGCCGGGCTACGGAAGCAGGGGCCCGATCTGACGACCGAGTCGTTCATCGACACGCTGGAGACCCTCAGCGTCGACGTCGGCATCGGCGCGCCCTTCGTCTTCTCGTCGGAGAGCCATCAAGCGACGAAGCGACTCTATGCGGTCGAGATCCAAGAGGACCATGGCCTCAAGCCGCTGGGTCTTCTAACACCGGAGTAAGAGGCCCTTGGCCAAGACGAAATACCGCATCTGGATGTGGGTGGTTGGCGCGCTGGCGATCGTGTTGGCGATCGCCTTGTCCCTCGTGCCGACGGGGCCAAAGGATGGTGCTGGTCGCCGGGTGGTGGAGGTCCTCGCGCGGGACCCTGCAGAGGGCGCTGGCGCTCGCGCAGCGGATCCACCGGCCACGACAGCCGTCGCGCCACCGGCGAGGGTACCCACGGAGCAGCTTGCGGGCGCTGCCGGGGGGGAGGTCGCTGCGCAGGCCGCTCCGGAGCGACCCGCCAACACCACGAACGAGCGGCAGCGTGGTGCCGCCGCGCCTCGCCGCTCCGCCGCGCGACCGGCCACCGCAAGGGCGTCGGTGGCACCGTCGGCGGGGGCGGGTGCCGGCCCAGGCGAGCCGCCCGGTGTGGCCGGGCCGTCAGCACCGGCGCCGGTCGCAGACGAGCTCGACGCACCATCGACGCCGCCGCGCGCCGGCGCGCGGCCGAGCGCGCCACGCATCGAGATGATTCCTGATGAGCGGCGGCCGGCGATCGGCGTCGTCGGTGAGCCGGAATGAGCCCCAGACGCGACGGAGCGCCAATGAAGCTTTGCAAGGCCCCTTGGACCGTGATGTGCGCAGTGGCCACGGTCGGCCTCGCGATCGGCGCGCCCGCCCCGGGGCGCAGCGAGACCCCAGGCGGTGGGGTGAGCCAAGAGCCGCCGCGGGCCGTGGAGCCTGCGCGTCGGGTGGAGGCGCTCTATGCGGAGGGCGTGGCGCTCTTCCGCGCGGGCGCTTACAGCGAGGCGCTGGCGCGCTTCGAGACGGCGTATGGCGTGCTTCCGGTGCCGAACCTGCTCTACAACATCGGACGCAGCTTCGAGGCGCTCGGCGAGCTGGACAAGGCGCTGGCCAGCTATCGGCGCTGCATGGACCACCCTGATTCCTCGGGCGAGGCCAAGCTGCGGGCGGCGCAGCGCTATGAGACGCTGGTCCAGGCGCGAGTGACGGGTGCCCAGGCGACCCGCGCAGTGGGTAGCGCGGCCGGTCCGGTGGCCTGGGCCGGCGAGCCCCCGGAGCCGGGCGCGTGGCGGCGCACGGTGGGCTGGATCGTGCTGCCGGTGGGGCTGGTGGCGCTTGCGGCGGGGGCCGTGTCCTTCGCGCTCGGCGCTCGGGACCACGGCGCTATCGAAGATCTCCCGGGCTACGGCGACCCGGCGGCCGTGCTCGAGATGACGCGCGCAGAGGCCCTCGATCGGCGCGAGGACGGGCGGATCAAGAAGCAGATCGGCGTGGCCTTGCTGGTGGCAGGTGGAGCGCTCGCGGCGGGTGCGACGACGCTGCTCGTTTGGCCGGCCGAAAGCAGGAAACCGGGCTCGCGGGCGGCGATCGGGGGGCCGGTAACCCTGGGCCTCACACCGATCGGGTCGGCCACCGGCGGCGCCGCGGTGACAGGGGCAGAACTCGTGCTTCAGGGAGGCTTCTAGGTGACCCAGGACGGGAGGGGCTCCACCTCGGTGGCTTCCACCTCGGCGAGCGGCTGCACGTCGGCGAGGGGAGCGAGAGCTACGTCTGCGTGCGGCCGGGCGAGCCGGATCTCTTGCTGCTCAAGCGCGTCGCACCACCGGCGGACGTGCGCGCCTTCCTCGCCACGGTCGAGTTGGAGCGGCGCTTCGACCACCCGGTGCTCTGTCGGCAGCTGGAAACCGGTCGTGACGGCGAGGCCGCCTTCTCCGTGCGGGAGCTCGCGTTGGGCAAGGACCTGCGCGGCATCGTACGGCGCCTCGTGCTCCAGCAGCAGGCAGTCGATGAGGCGACGGCGCTGTGGGTGACGCGCGAGCTCTGTCTGGCGGTCGAGCATATCCACCAGCGCGTGAAGGCGCAGGAAGCGGTGCGCTGTCAGATTCGCACGCGCAGCGTGGTGCTCAGCGACGACGGGGCCGTCCACCTGGTGGGACCGCTCGCGCCGGGTTCGGGCTTGGATGCTCCGGCGGATATCCGCGCGCTCGGACTCGGTCTGCACGAGATGCTGACAGGAACGCTCTCGGCCAGCGAGCAGGACGCGGCTGGGCCGCCCGCGGGATCGGTCGCGGCTGGGTTGATCGAGCGGGCGGTGGTGGAGCGCAGCCTGGCGCGCTTGCGTGAGGCGATCGAAGAGCGGACGGCCGGAAAGACCCCCACGGGGCAGTGCGTGGCCGAGTTGGTGAAGCGCGTGTTCCCGCGCGGGCGTCAGACCGAAGATGCCTGGCGCGCCAACCTGCGTACGGCGGCGCGCTCAGCGGCCTTTTCCGATACCACGGTGCCCCGAGCTGCCGCGGCAGAGGTGCGGCCGGAGGCCGCGTCCGCTGCCTTGCAGACGAATCCGGAGGAGACGACGCGGGTCGTGCCCGCGCTGGCCAGCACGCGAACCGGGGCGGCGCTGCCCGCGCCGACCCGCCTGCCGGTGCGTGGGATCGCCTTCGCGCTGGTGGCGATCGTCTGTGGCCTCTTTGCCGTTTATCGCCTGGTGGTGCTGTTCTCGCCGGCGCAGGGGCGCGTGGTCGTGCGCTCCGAGCTGCCGATCGAGGTGGTCGTGGACGGTGTGACCCCCGGTCAGTGGGCGCCTTGCGATCTGGTGTTGCCACAGGGGCGGCATCACTTCTTGTTTCGCTTCCCGGGGAGCGGGCGGGAGTTCAAGCGGGAGATCGATGTCCCGCCGCACGAGGTCGTGGAGCTGCGCCTGCGCGACCGCGATTTTTCCCCCGCGAAGGCGCCGTGACTTCGGATCGGGTACCATCGCGGGGGGCTGCCGCGCCGCGTTGCAGCCGGGGCGCCGCTGCGTAGGGCGCGCTTCCTCTTCTCTTCAGGCGACCCGCGATGCACGTCACCAAGCTGCGACAGAGCCTCGTTGCCGGCGATCTCGACCTCGCGCGCCGCCTCGTCGCAGAGCTCCCCGCCGATCAGGCCGAGCTCGGTCCCGCCTTCACCGAGCTGATCGAGGGCGTCGCACAGGTTTGCCACGGTGGGCGCGCTCAGGCGGCGGAGCAGCTGCTGCAACGATTGAGCGGGGTCCAGGCCGGCAGCCCCGACGTGCGCTGGTTGGCGTGGCTTTGGCGGGCCACGGCGCTCGTGCGCGGGGGCCAGCTCGACGTCGCCCGCACGGCGGCCGATCTCGCCCTGACGATCGCGCGGCAGGTCGATCCCGCGAGCCAGGCCGTGACGCTGGCGCTGCGGGCCGCGGTGGCCTCACTACAGGGCGACTTCGGCCACGCGCGCGTTCGCGTCGTGGAGGCTGCCGCGCTGTCGGCCCACGATCCGGTCGCCGTCGCGCGGCTCTGGCTGTTCTGGGGCCAGGTGATGCTGGCCACGGGGCGCCAACGCGAGGGTCTGCGGGCGCTGGGGCAGGCGGCGTTGGCCGTCCGCCAGCCCTGGGCCTGCCTGCCGCTGGGGCGGCAGGCGCTGATGGCCAATCGTATCGGGGAGGCCGACGAGATCTTCGCGCCGATGGCAACGCTGGGCCTCCAGCTTGGTGACGACGTCGTCTGCTTGCTCGATCTGGTCGGCGATCTGCACGCCGGTCGCATCGGGGCGAGCGTCGTCGGCGAGTACCTGTGGACCACGGCGCAGGCGCTGACCCCGCAGGTGGCCGCGCTGGCGGAGTCGCTGGTCGAGGAGCAGTCCGGCTATGCCCGGCTGCGGCTGTTGTTGGCTTGGGACCTGGCGCAGGCGGGCCTCTTCGACCGCGCGCTGCAGCAGCTGAGCGCCATTACCGCGGCCAGCGCCGGCGGCACGGACGAGAGCGTGCGCAATGCGGCGCGGCGCAGCGTGTCGGCGGTCGAGGCCCTGCGCGGTCGCTGGCACCAGGGAGTGCTCGACGTGGTCCGCGTGGCGGCCTGGGCCCTGGCGGGGGGACGCAGCTCGGCCGGGGAGAGCAACCAGCAGGATGGTGAGCTGTTCTGGATTCGGCGGGCGATCGGCGCTGGTCAGCTCGACCGGGCCGAGGAAGACCTCGAGCTGATTCCTGAGCTGGACGAGACGCTGCTGCAGCAGGAACGCGAGCTGCTGCAGGCCGTGCGCT
Organism: Pseudomonadota bacterium; assembly: GCA_016702545.1. GTDB lineage: Bacteria > Myxococcota_A > Polyangia > JADJTL01. The sequence continues at coordinate 157,155 of JADJDT010000044.1, forward strand.
CGGGCGCCATTCCGTTCGAGGTGGCCCAGGAGTACGTCTGGATCGCCGAGCGCCTGTTGACCGAGGAGCAGCTGGGCCTGGTGCGCGCCTTCGCCGAGGAGAACCGTTCGCTCGAGACGCTGCGACTGGTGATGGCGCGCGACCTGCTCCGCGAGGGGTTTCGCCCCGACGCGCGTTCGATGCTCGAGGAGCTGGCACAGCGGGCACAAGCCGAGGCGACGCGGCTGGCGGCGCGTCGTGAGCTGCAGCAGCTCGTCCCCGCTCGCCTGACCGTCGATCTGCCCGCGACGCTCGACCTGGCGATGTTCGTCAAGAGGCCGCTGCCGTGGCCCTCGGTGCTGGACCGGAGCAGTCTGCTCTTCTGCGGCCCGCTGCTCGAGCTGCCGCTCGCGGTGGCGGAGGTGGCCGAGACGATCGTGCTGGAGGCGGGTGAGACCCTGCATGCGCAGGGAGGCCGCGGCGAGATCCTGTATCTCCTGCGGCACGGAGAGCTCGACGCCAGGCGCGTGCGCGGTGCGCTGACGCAGGAGCTGGGCCCCTTCGGCGCCGGCTCCTTCCTCGGCGAGATTGGCACGCTCTACGGCATGCCGAACACGGCGACCTTGACGGCCGCAGTGGCGTGCGAGATCGGCGTGATCAAGCGGCGCAGCCTACGGCAGGCCACGGAGCGAGCGGCCACGACCGTCGTGATGGAGACGCTGCGCCAGCTCTACTGGGACACCGCGTTGCATCTCTGCCCGCTGACGACGCCCACCGACGAGCAGTGGATCTCGCAGCTGGCGCTGACGGAGGGGCGCTCGCGCATCTTCCGCCCCGGCGAGCTGCTGAGCATCGAACCGGAGGCACCGCTGGCGATCTTGATCTCGGGCGTCGGCCGGGTCATGGCCGCCGAGCACGGCGGGGCGACGCTGGGCTTCGCCGCACCCGGCGACCTCGTGCTCAACGCCGCGGCGCCGCTGCTGCGCGTGCGGGCCGAGACGGTGCTGTCGTTGGCCGTGGTCAGCAGCTCCGACCTCGCGCGCCTTTCGCCGGGGAGCCTGCGGGCGCTGGAGGAGCACCTCGGGCGCTGTCTGGCGGCGATGCAAGCGGTTGGCGTGCTGACCGAGGACGAGCACGCCAAGATCGCCAGCCAGGCGGCGATCGCGGACCGGCTGCGTACGCTGGCGCAGTGTGTTCCGGGCCGACCGGCCGACGTGCCGTGATCCTCGCGCGGGCCGCGCTTGGTAAGCGTTCACGGCCCTCAATGCGCTGCAAACGCTAGCGAAGTTGAGATCCACTGCACGCGAGCACGACCAAGCGCTCGCGCGGCGCGCTACTTGTTGCGCGCCGGACTTGGGGGTGGGGCCCCGAAAAGTCACGCCTTTTCGGGGCGGGGGGATGGATCATCCCCCCGTGAACGCTTACGAGCCTAGCCGGTGAACCAGGCGTTGACGAAGCGCAGGTAATACGTCGCCAGGATGAAGCCGAAGCCGAAGATGATCAGCCGCTCGGCGGTGCGGCCGCGCGCCAGTCCGGCGAGGCCGAAGAAGCCGGGGAAGACCACGCCCGTGTAGCGCAGCATGCTCCGGACCGTGCCCGTGCTGAGGGGAAAGAGCACGCTGAGCAGCGTGTAGCTCCAGAGCGCCGGATGCATGCCGCGCAGCGCCATCGTCGAGCCCAGGCCGAGCATGCCGAGCGTCGCTGCCATTTCGAGCACACGGTGAAGGTTGGTGTCGTGGCGTTGGGCGAAGCTGAAGTCGATGCGTCGCCAGTCGCGCGCCACGGCCACCCAGGGGGCCGTCGCCGCGCGGTTCCAGTTCCCCAGGTAGCGCGCGAAGGCCAGCGGGTCACCGACCTGCCGCTGCAGGATCAACATGAACACAGGATAGGAACCGAGGGTGAGGGTCAGCCATAGGCTGCCCCATTCGAAGCGAGGGCGCCGCCCCGCGCGGTGCTCCTGGAGCTGCTGCCAGGCGAGGGTGGCGCCATAGCCGAGAAAGAGCGGGAGTCCCGCCGAGCGCGTGAGCCCCGCCAGCAGGCCGCAGAGCCCCGCCAGTAGGTAACGACGCCGCAGGAAGAAGTAGAAGCTGCTGGCGCTGGTGAGCAGGAAGAGCCCCTCGGTATAGAAGGCCCCGAGAAAGTACGACGAGGGATAGACGAGCAGGTAGACCAGCGCCCGGCGCGTCTGCTCGCGGCCGACGAGCTCGAGGCCGATCGCGAACAGGAAGACCAACGCCAGCGCCGTGCTGAGATTCGAGAGCAGCAGACCCGTGAGGTAGACGTTGCCCGTGAGCGGGGTCAGCCAGCGCACGAGATAGGGGTAGAGCGGAAAGAAGGCCGCGTTCGACTCGCCGTTGGCGGCATAGTAGCCGCGCTCGGCGATTTCCGCGTACCACAGCGAGTCCGAGCGCACATGGGCGCTGAGAAACCAGTGGTCGGGCAGCACGGGCGGTCGCGCGCCCTCGCGTTGATAGGTGACGTTGGCGGCGACGAAGGCCAGGACCAGCAGGGCGCCGCGCCAGATCACGAACAGCTTGAGCCCCTCGCCGACCGCGCGGCGCAGGGGGGTCGGGGTCGGGGCGACGGTCGGTGCCGTCGCCAGCGCGGCCGGCGCGGCGGGTGACCCGGTGGCCGTCGGAGCGGGTGCTGACGTGTTCATCCCTGAGTCGCCGAGCTGTGCTGCGCGTTCAGTCGTGCTCGTAGTCGAGCGCGAGCACGCCCTCGCTGATCGGCTCGACATGTTGCTCGACCACGGTCCGGTGGGCGGGGTGCGGGTGGTAGGCCTCGAGCGCCGCGCGATCGACGAAACGCACGACGAAGCCGTGCGTGTAGCCGGCGGCGCGGCCGGAGAAGTCGGCGCCGGCGCTGGCGTCGAGGATACCCGGGATGCGGTCCTTGAGCGCCACTAGCTCCGCCAGCAGGCGCTCTTTGGCCGCCTCGGGCGCGTCCGCTCGCAGCTTGAACCAGACGAGGTGTTCGATCATGGGCGGAGACTAGCATCGTCGAGCCGGCGCGCGTCCAGCAGATCCTTCGTCGCGTGCCGACCCTGCCGCGGTCGCTGTGGCTCCTAGACCGAAAACAAGCGCGTTCTAGCACAAGCCGTTTGTTTTCGGGCTAGCCGAGCCGAAAGGCGAGCATGCTGGGGTGATGGCGCGGGGTGAAGTCGCGGGGATTCACTCCCCGCGACGAGGGGGCTTTGCGAAAGCCCCCTGAGTCATATCTAGGCCCAAAACGAGCGCGGGACGCGCTTGTTTTGGCCCTACACCGCGCGGGCGACCAGGTCGTAGTCGCTGGTCCCTTCGACGCGCGCGCGGACCAAGGTGCCCGGCGCGCCGCTGGCGTCGGCGAGGATCACCGCGCCGTCGATGCCGGGCGACTGCCCGGCGTGACGTCCCGTCAGCAGCAGCTCGCTCTCCTCGCTCACGCCATCGATCATCACCTCGAGCACCTGCCCGCGCAGCCGCTGCAGCCGCCGGCGACTGATCGTGCGCTGCAGGGCCATCAGCTCGTCACGCCGCTCGGCCGCCAGCTCAGCAGGCACCGCGTCGCCCTGCGTCGCCGCCGAGGTGCCCTCCTCGGGTGAGAAGACGAAGGCGCCGAGATGATCGATCTCGGCCTCGCTCACGAACTCGCACAGCCGCCGGTGCGCCTCGTCGGTCTCCCCCGGGTGCCCGACGAGCAGCGTCGAGCGAATCGCCACCGCGGGCATCGCCGCGCGCAGCGCCGCCAGCGCCTGCCGGACCTGCACCGCGCCGTACCCGCGGCGCATGCGGCGCAGCACCTCGTCGTCCACATGCTGGATCGGCAGGTCGAGATAGTGGACCACCCGCGGCAGGCGGGCCATCTGCTCGGCGAGCGCCGTGGTCACCAGCGACGGGTAGGCGTAGTGCACGCGCAGCCAGTGCAGGCCGGCCACGCCGTCGAGCGCGGCGAGCAGCTGCAGCAGATCGGCCTCTCCGCGCGGCAGGTCGCGTCCGTAGGCGGTGCTGTCCTGCGCCACCAGGATCAGCTCGCGCGCGCCTCGTGCCACGAGCGTCTCGGCCTCCGCCACCAGCGACGCGACGCTGCGGCTGCGTTGGCGGCCGCGCATCAGCGGAATCGCGCAGAAGGCGCAGGGCCGGTTGCAGCCCTCGGAGATCTTCAGGTAGGCACTGTGCGCCGGGCCGCAGAGCTCGCGCGCGTAGTCCGCTTCGGCGAGCCCCTCCGCGGGCCCCACGGCGCTGCGCTCGGCGACCCGCAGGTCGCGCTGTTCGAGGATCGCCGCCAGGCGCCCGAGGTCGGCCGTGCCGACGAAGGCATCGACCTCCGGCAGCTCGCGGGCGAGCTCCTCCGGGTAGCGCTGCGCCAAACAGCCGGCGACCAGCAGCAGGCGGCAGCGACCCTCGTGCTTGTGCTGGGCCAGCTCGACGATCGTCTCGATCGACTCCTGCCTGGCGGCCTCGATGAAGCCACAGGTGTTGATCACGATCACCTCGGCCTCGGCCGCCGCCGGGCTGAACCGCAGCCCCTGACGCCGCGCGAGCCCTGCCATGCGCTCGGTGTCGACCGTGTTTTTCGGGCAGCCGAGCGAGACGAAGTGAATCGCCGTCGGGGTTGCGCTGGGGTTTGCTTCGCTCATGGTCCTCGACGCGGCGCGGCGACGGCGCAGAAGGCAGCAACGCAGCCCCGCGGGGCCGCCGCAGGCCGAGCCGTTGATAGCTCAAGCCGTGTCCCCGCGCCAGTCGCGCGACCGCGTGCTGGGCGTTCGGCCACGCCCCGCGCTACCCTCGGACCGCGATGATCAAGCGATCGGGTTGCAGTGCGGCGTTGGTTCGGCGCGCTCGGGACCGCGCCGGATGCCTTTCGATCGGGTGGCTGCTGGGCCTGGCCGCGTGGACCAACGCCTGCACCCGAGCCACTGCCGACGGCGACCCTGAGGTGGCGGCGAAAGCACGAGCTGGGCGCTTCGGTGCCACGCAAACCGGTGGAGCCAGCGCGGCGCCTGGCGTCGAGCCGGTGCTGCTGCTGGGTGCGGCGCCCTCGAGCGCGGCGCCAGCGGCAGCGCGCCCGCTGGTGCTGCTGCTCCATGGGTACGGTGGCAGCCCAGCACTGCTAGCCGAGAGCCTTGGGCTTGCCGCGCTGGCGCAGCGTCAGCGCTGGCTGGTGCTGCTGCCGGCCGGCCGGCGCGATCGGCAGGGGCAGCGCTATTGGCGAGCAGGTCCGAGTTGCTGCGATTTCTTCCAGGCCGAAGCGCGCGGGGATGACGCAGCGCGCCTCGTGGCGTTGCTCGACCAGCTGCCGAGCGCCCAGCGCGTGGACCCCCATCGCCGCTACGTCGTCGGCCACTCCAACGGCGGGCACCTGGCCTACCGCATGGCCTGCATCGCCGGCGATCGCCTGGCCGCCGTCGTCAGCCTGGCGGGCGCCGACTTTGGCGACCTGCCCTGCACTCCGTCGCCTCGGCTCAGCGTGCTGCAGGTGCAGAGCGACCGCGATCCGATCGTGCCCTACCTCCCAGCCTGTGTCGCGCGCCCGGGCCGCCGCGGCGCGCTCTGTTACCCCGGCGCAGACGCGACCACGCGGCGGTGGGCGAGGCGCCTCGGCTGCGCGCTGCCGCGGGTCGCCGCGCCGCCGCTGCGCCTCGCCGGGCCGACCTGGGTCTCGCGCGAGCACCACGCTGGCTGCCCCTCCGGGGTAGAGGTGGCGCTCTGGACGATCCACGGTGGCGGCCACGCCACCGCTACCTTCGCGCCGCTGCTGGAGGCCATCGGGACCTGGCTCGCCGACCATCCCCGCCGCCCGCGGCGTGCGACCAACGAATAGGGTGGGGCGACGCGTGCGTTGGCCGTTGCCTTCCGCGCGCGGCCGGATAGAGTGCTCGGCGCCTGGCGAGGCCAGTCTGGGAGGATGCGATGGACATCAAGCAGGTGCTGAAGCAGGGGTTCGACACCTTTCTCGGGGACGTCGTGCCCCTGAGCGTGGCCGCCCTGCTGGTGATCCTGCTCACCCCGCTCAGCTTGGGCCTCCTCGGCGGGCCGCTAGCGGCCGGGCTCTACCGGATGGTGCTCTTGCGGCTGCGCACGGGGCGCCCGCCGGCCATCGGTGACGTGTTCTATCTGGAGCACTTCGGCCGCTTCGTCTTCGCCTTCTACGCCCTGGTCGTGCTGGTCTCCGTCGGCTACATGCTGCTGATCGTTCCCGGCATCTACCTGACGGCGATCGGGCTTTACACCGTGCCGCTGATGGTCGACCGCGAGCTGCCCTTCGGGGTGGCCTGGTCGCAGAGCAAGGCAGCGGTCGACCGGATCGGTCTCGCCCCACACTTCGGTCTCGTCCTGCTCCTGGCGCTGGGCGGCGCGGCGCTGGGTACCTTGACCCGCCTGATCGGCAGCCTAGTGTGGTTGCCCTTCTGCGTCTGCTGCGTGGCGGTCGCCTATCACCAGCTGCTCAAGACCCCGGAAGCGCCCGCGCCCGCGCCTCTGCCCGAGACCTGAGCGGCGCACCACCGCGCGACGTCCTCGCTTCGCTGGTCGATGGCCTCGGTGGGGGGCGCCTGCGCCGGCCCGCGCGCTGATCTGGGCTATCATCGCCGGCGATGCGGGCGTCGGTTTCAGCGCGGATCTTCACGGGCTTCGTGCTGGTGATGTGCACCTTCGGGGCGGCCTTGGCCTACAGCGTGTACAGCACGCACGCCGTGCGGCGGCGGCTGGAGCTGATCGGGGCGCGCTACCTCGAGCTGACGCTGGGGCTCAGCGAACTCTATACCGTGCAGCGCGGGTTGCTGGGGGTGGTCGCCGAGCGGGCCAACGGCAGCGAGGCCTCGGCGCTGGTGCGCCAGCAGGTCCGCCTGGCGCGGCAGCTGCGCCAGCGCGAGCTGCGGCGCGCGCTGGGGCTGGCGGCGGGTGGCGCGGCGCGTCTGGCCGCCGCGGACCAGCAGGTCCTGGCTCGAGTCCACCAGCGGCTGAGCCAGGTCGAACAGGCCGTCCGGCGGCGCGAGCCCGACTTCGACCAGCTCTTCGGCAGCGGTGGAGAGGTCGCCGCGATCGGGCCGCTCGGCCGCGAGCTGGGGCGTCACGAGCGTCAGGTGGCCGGTGTGTTTCGCCGCCTGCGCGGCGAGCTGCGGGCGCAGGTCAAGCAGGCGGCGGCCGATCTGGCGCAGGACCAGCGCGACGGGACCTGGATCGGGTTCGCACTGATGCTGCTGGCGCTCGCGGTCGGACTGACCGTCACGGCGCAGGCCCGGCGCACCCTGCGGCCGCTGCGCACCCTGGCCGACGGCACCCGACGCATCGGCGCCGGTGACTATGGGCGACGCATCCCCGTCGGCGCCGAGGACGAGCTCGGCCGGCTGGCGCGGGACTTCAACGCGATGGCCGCCGCGCTGCAGGAGCGCGAGGAACGGTTGATTCGTAGCGAGCGGATGGCGGCCGCCGGCGTGCTTGCCGCCCACATCACGCACGAGGTCCGCAACCCGCTCAACTCGATCGCGCTCAACACCGAGTTGCTGGAGGAGGAGCTGATCCAGCGCGGCGGGGGCGCGGCCACCGTCGAGGTGCGGCAGCTCTGCGGGGCGATCCAGCGCGAGGTCGATCGCCTGACGGCGATCACCGAGGAGTACCTGCGCCTGGCGCGACGTCCACAGCCGTCGCGGCGCGCGGAGGACCTCAACGCGCTCGTGAGCAGCCTGATCGACTTCGTCGCGCCGGAGCTCCGGCAGCAGGGCATCCGCTGCACCCTCAACCTCGCCACGGGCCTACCGCCGGTCGCCGTCGACGAGAGCCAGTTGCGGCAAGCCCTGCTCAACCTGCTGCGGAACGCGGCCGAGGCGCTCGCGGGTCGGGCCGGACAGCTCAGTGTGAGCACGTGCGGGGTCGGGAGTCGCGTGCAGGTGGTGATCGGCGACGATGGGCCGGGCATCGGTGCCAGCGACCTGCCGCGGATCTTCGAGCCCTTCTTCACCACCAAGCAGGGGGGCACGGGCCTGGGCTTGGCGCTGACGCGCCAGATCGTCGAGGATCACGGTGGGACGATCGAGGTGCGCAGCGTGCGCGGCGAGGGAGCCGTCTTCGCGCTCGCCTTGCCTTCGGCAGTGCTCGGCGATAGCATCGTGACCTGACCAACTGAAACTACCGGGTGAAACGCATCCATGGCGGACGGCGAGGCGGGCGAGCGGCGAGAACAGGCGCGCACGGCGCTCGTGCTCAAGGTCGAGTACCCGACGCTCGAAGGCTTCCTGCAGGACTACTCGGACAACATCAGCCACGGCGGCACGATGATTCGCACCCGGCGCGAGGTGGCCGTGGGCGACGAGCTGCGGCTGGCCGTCTCGTTTCCGCGCCTGCTGCAGCCGATCGCGCTGGAGGGCGTGGTGCGGTGGGCGCAGCCGGAGCTCGAGGGCGAGCATGCCTTCGGCGTCGAGTTCCATCGCCACCCTGACAGCGGCTGGATGCAACTGGGCGAGCTGGTGGCGCGTCTCGCGGCCGGTGACGCGAGCCTGTTCGGCGCGCGGACGCCGCAGATCCTCGTGGCCGACGACAACGAGCACATCGCCGAGATGATCTGCCGTGGGCTGCAGGCACAACTCGGGCGCGGCGCGGCGCGCGGTCGCGCCTGTCAGGCGCAGCGGGTGGCCAACGGGGTCGAGGCCCTGAGCCATCTGGACCAACAGCACTGCGACCTGCTGCTCGTCGACGTGATGCTGCCGCTGATCGATGGCGTCGAGCTGATCCGCCGCGTGCGCGCGGAGTCTCGCTGGCAGCGGCTGCCGATCGTGGCCTTCAGTGCGTCGATCGAGGAGGGGCTGCCGCAGCGCGTGCTGGAGGCGGGAGCGGACTTCTTCCTCCCCAAGCCCTTCCGCTTGGCCGAGCTGCTCGACACGGTCGATCGCCTGCTCGAGCTCGATCAGCCCGCGCCGACAGCCGTCAGCTGAGAGCAACCAGGTCCGCCGGAGGCGGGCGCGGCTCCCCCGCGCGGCTCCCACCGTGGGCGCGGCTCCCTCACGGGTCGATCAGGCCACGACGAATCGCCTCGCTGACCGCCTCGGTGCGGTTGGAGACCTCGAGCTTGGCGTAGATGTGCTCGAGATGGGTGCGCACCGTGGCGCGGCTCAGGCCGAGGGTCTCGGCCGCGTGGCGATTGGTCAGGCCCTTGGCGATCAAGGTCAGGATCTCGGCCTCACGCGGCGTCAGCCCGGGTCCCGACGGCGCTGGCGAGCCGAAGCGCCGCAGCAGGCTGCGCGCGAGCTGCGGCTGGATCACGCTGCCGCCCTGATGCACGTCCCGCACCGCCTCGAGGATGCGGCTGGCCGGGGTTCCCTTGAGCAGATAGCCGCTCGCCCCGGCGCGAATCGCCGCGAGCACCCCGTCCTCGTCATCGAAGATCGTGTAGATCAGCACCTCGGTAAGGGGATGGCTGCTGCGGATGCGCCGCGTGACCTCGATGCCGCTCAGGTCGGGCAGACCAAGATCGAGGAGCACCACGTCGGGCTGCTGCTGCGCGACCACCTCGAGCGCGTGTGCCCCGTCGCGGGCCGTGCCGACGATCGCCAGCTCGGGGAAGCCTTCGAGCAGCCGCAGCTGCTGAGACAGGATCGCGGCCTGGTCCTCCACCAGCACCAGGCGAATCGGCTGTGGCAGGGAAGCACCCACGGCCCACATCCTAGCATTGGACGACGCGGCAGGCGGCCGCGCGCGTCGCCGGCGTGGAGGCCGGCGCACGGCCCGGCGGCTGATGGACCGCCGATTCTTGGGCCGGCGGCAGCGACCATGCGTATAATGGCCCCCACCAACCACGGCTCGTGCGCGAGCTCGGACGGCCGCTCCGGCGGGCGTCCTGGGAGCGCGGTGGGCCTCGGGAGTGATCGGGAATGTCGCCAAGACGAGCGATGCCGACGGGCGCCCAAGGGTGCCGGTTGCCGCGCGACGCGCGCGCTGCGCGACTCGCTCGGCGCTACGCGTGGTCGACGATGGCGGTGTTGAGCTGCCTGCCGCTGGCCGCCGGGCCGCCGGTGGCCAGCGCGGCGCCGGCGCCCGTGCGTGCGCCGGTGGCGGTGCTGGGCGTCGAGGCGCGTGACCTCGCCGAGCCCGTCGGGCGGCGGCTCAAGAGCGCCGTCGAGCAGGCGCTGGGTCGACTCCCCGGGCTGCGGCTCTTGGCCTCGCAGACGCTCGAGGAGTTCAAGCTGGTCTTCGGCTGCCTCGACGAGCAGGCTGCGTGCATGGCGCGCGGTGGCCGTCAGCTGGGCGCGGCTCGCCTGCTGTGGGGTGCGGTGGTGCCGCAAGGCGACCAATGGCGAGTGCGTCTCGTCTGGTTCGACGTGGCGACCGCGAAAACCACCAGCGTGGTGGAGGTCTCGATGCCGTCGACCGCCGAGCTGGAGACGGCCGTGCGAGCGCTGTCTCCGGCCCTGCGCCGCCTGCTCGGTGTTCGCGTCGGCGTGTTGGTGTTGCACCTGCCTGTGACGGAGACCGATATCTGGGTGGACGGCCAGCGGCGGGTGGTGGGCGCAGGTCGCGTCTTCTCCACGGCGGAGCTCCCGCGCGGGTCGCATCGCGTCGAGGTCCGCAAGCGCGGCTACCTGCCCTGGCAGCGTGAGGCCCAGATCGGCGCCGATCAGACGACCGAGCTGGTGGTGTCCCTGCCGCTCGCCGAGGTCCGTGCGGCGCCGGCTGGCGATTGACAGCTGGGCCGCGGGCTGTCAGCTTCCGCTCCGATGGAACGGGTCTTCAGCGGCATTCAGCCGACCGGTGTGCTGCACCTCGGGAACTACCTGGGGGCCGTCCGCAACTGGGTCGCGATCCAGTCCGACTATGAGTGCATCTACTGCGTCGTCGATCTGCACGCGGTGACGCAGTCCTACGACGTGGCCGCGATGCCGGGGCGAATCCTCGAGCTCGCGACCGGGCTGCTCGCCTGCGGCCTCGATGCGACCCAGGTCAGGCTCTTCGTGCAGTCGAGCCTGCCGCAACACGCCGAGCTGGCCTGGGTCTTCACCTGCGTGACCTCGATGGGTGAGCTCGGTCGACAGACGCAGTTCAAGAGTAAGTCCGAGCAGCAGGCGGACAACATCAACGTCGGGCTCTTCGCCTACCCCGTGCTGCAGGCCGCCGACATCCTGCTCTATAAGGCCTCGCGCGTGCCCGTGGGCGAGGATCAGGAGCAGCATCTCGAGCTCAGCCGGGAGATCGCCCGTCGCTTCAACGCCCGCTTCGGCGCGACCTTCCCCGAGCCGCGCACGCTCTTCACGTCGACCCCACGCATCCGCGGGCTGGACGGCGCGGCGAAGATGTCGAAGAGCCTCGGCAACCACATCGCCGTCGACGAGGACGAGGCGGTGCTGCGCCGCAAGCTAGCCAGCGCCGTGACCGATCCCGCGCGGCAGAAGCGCGCCGATCCGGGGCACCCCGAGATCTGCAACATCTACAGCCTGCACAAGTTCTTCAGCGACAGCGGTTCCTGTCAGGAGATCGAGTCGGCCTGTCGCACGGCGGCGATCGGCTGCGTCGACTGCAAGAAGCGGCTGGGCGACCAGCTCTTGGCGCACTTCGCGCCGATTCGCGAGCGCTGGCGCACGCTGCGCGAGCGACCGGACGAGGTCCGTGACGTACTCCGGCAAGGGCAGCGGCAATGCCAGCAGCTCGCCGACGCGACGATGGCCGAGGTGCGCGCCAAGATGGGCTTGAACTGGTGACGGGGTGGAAGGCAGCCCTCGCCGCGCTCGCGCTGCTGGGTGCGGTAGCCTGCGGCGACGCCGCCGGTCGCACGCCGGAGAAGGCCGCCCGTGCCTTCTTGGAGGCCGCGGCCGACGGGCAGACCGAGCAGCTCTTCGCGCTCTTGGCCCCCACCTCGCGTGCCCTGCTGCAGCAGCTCGCCAACCGGGCCACGGCGGAGGCCGGGGGCCAGCGCCGGCTCAAGGCGCAGGACCTGCTCGTGCTGGGCTTCGGGCGGCCGCGCCTGGAGGTCTCGGGTGTGGAGCTCAGCTACGCCGATCGCGAGCGAGCCCAGGTGCGACTGATCAGCCAGGGCGAGCGCGGAAACGAACTCTTGGATCTCCAGCGCGTCGACGGCCATTGGCGGGTGGTATTGCCCCAGCCAGCCGCGTCGCTGCGTAACGAGTAAGGGCTCGTTAAGGGAGGCAGGTCTCCCGACGAGGCCGCCGCCCCAGGCGTCGCGCGGCCCCTTCGCCCTGGCCCCCCCGCTCGCGCCCGGCCTTCCGCTCTCCCGAACTCAAACCCCCGGCGCCGCCAGCTCGTGGCGCTTGAGCAGCTCGCGCAGGTGGTAGCGCGTCAGCCCCGCCTCGTGCGCCGAGCGCGTGATGTTGCCCTTGTTGCGATCGATCAGGTTGCGCAGGTAGAGCCGCTCGAAGTGATCGACCACGCTCTGCTTGGCGTCCTTGAAGGCGATGCCGGTGGCAAAGAGCTCCGGGGGAAAAGCCGCAGCCCCCGAGCCGACGCCGACCATGCCCGTGGCCGCCGCCGACACGCTCGCGACCGAGCCGAAGCCCGTGCTGGGCGGGGCGTTGACGAAGCCGCGGCCGAGATTGAGGTCAGCGCGGGTCACGACCGAGGTGTCGCAGAGCGACGCGGCGCGCTCGACGACGTTGCGCAGCTCCCGCACGTTGCCTGGCCACTCCTGGTTGACCAGCGCCATCATCGCGTCGGGGGCGACGCTGAGCTGCATGCCGCGCCGCTGCGAGACCTCGTTGAGAAAGTGGTGCACCAGCTGGGGCACGTCGTCCTTGCGCTCGCGCAAGGGCGGGTTGTGGACCGTGATCACCGAGAGCCGGAAGTAGAGATCCTCGCGGAAGCTGCCCTTGTGCACCATCGCGCGCAGCTCGCGGTTGGTGGCGGCCAGCACGCGCACGTCCACCTTGATCGTGCGATCGCCGCCCACGCGCTTGACCTCGCGGTTCTCGAGCACGCGCAGCAGCTTGGGCTGCAACCCGACGTCCAGCTCGCCGATCTCGTCGAGGAAGATCGTGCCGCCGGTGGCCTGTTCGAAGCAGCCGCGCTGCTGGCCGATCGCTCCGGTGAAGGCGCCCTTTTCGTGGCCGAAGAGCGTCGACTCGATCAGGTCGCGGGGGATGGCGCCGCAGTCGAGCACGACGAAGGGCTTGCTGCGCCGCGTGCTGAAGTCGTGGATGCTGCGGGCGACCAACTCCTTGCCGGTGCCGGTCTCGCCGGTGATCATGACCGTCAGATCGGTTGGGGCGACCTTCTCCAGGTTGGCGAAGATCTCACGCATCGTCACGCTTCCGCCCAGCACCGAGCCGAAGCGGTCCTGCGCGCTCAGGGCAATCTCGACCACGTCGTTGAGCGGCTGAAAGACCAGCTCGGTGTGGCCGACGCGGAAGCGCATGCCCGGCTTGAGGAAGACCTCCTTGATGCGCGCGTCGCCAACGAAGGTCCCGTTGGTGCTCCCGGCGTCGACCAGCCGGTAGCCGTCGTCGTCGCTGACGATCTCGAAGTGGGTGCCGGAGACGGCCTTGTCCTCGATCGGAATGTCGTTGATTTGGCTGCGTCCGCCGACGACCCGGGCCTTGGTCAGCTCGAACTCGCGCTTGCCCCCTTCGCCACCGGCGACGATCACGAGCTTGCTCTTGCGAAGCTGTCTGAAGGCCGCGCGGCCGCCGTCGAAGACCGTGGTGACTGCTGGGTTGTCTGTCATGTGTGTGCTCACTGGGCCCGCGGCTCCCGCCGCAACCCCTCGCCATTAGATGCATTTTTTGCGGTATCGGCCGACGAAATCGCCCGATCGTAACCGAGGCGTGCGGCAAGTCAAGCTGCCGGCGACAGCGCTGGCCAGGCGCGGGCTCGCGTGCCGCCGCCTCGCCCTCGACCCTCAGGTCGGCGAGCTGTAGCTCATCAGCGCCTTCATGTAGTTGGCGCGCTCGAACTGGGCCGGGTCCGGACAGTGCAGCTGGCTCATCGAGCCCTTGAGCTGCTCGACCGAGCTGTAATCGTTCTGTTCGAGCCAGGTGCCGAGCTGCTGCAGCAGCTGCCGAGGATAGGCCGTGCCGTGGCGCAACAACGCCGAGGCCAGCATCGTCACGTCGGCGCCGGCCAAGAGCAGCTTGACCACGTCGTGGGCCGTGTGCACGCCCGTCGTGGCGGCCAGCGAGAGCGCGACGCGCCCCTTGAGAATCGCGATCCAGCGCAGCGGGAGCAGCAGCTCGGCCGAGGTGCTCAGCTCGACCCCGGGTCGCACCTGGAGCGACTCGAGGTCGATGTCCGGCTGCATGAAGCGATTGAAGAGCACCAGACCATGCGCGCCGGCTTGCTGCAGCCGCAGCGCCATCTGCGCCAGCGCGCTGAAGTAGGGCCCGATCTTGACCGCCAGGGGGATGCCGATCGCCGCCCTTACCTGCTGGACGAGCTGCAGGTAGCGCTGCTCGACCGCCTCGGCGCTCGCCAGCGCATCGGTGGCGACGTAGTAGATGTTGAGCTCGACGGCATCGGCCCCGGCCTGCTCGAACAACTTGGCGTAGCGCACCCAGCCGCCGCTGGAGACGCCGTTGAGGCTGCCGATCACCGGGATCGACAGCTCGCGCTTGGCCTGCTCGAGCTGCGCCAGGTAGGCGTCCGGCCCGGTGCGGTAGCTCGTCAGCTCGGGGAAGTAGTTGGTCGCCTCGGGCGAGCCCTCGGCGCCGAAGTCGCGCAGCCGCGCCAGCTCCATCTCGTCGTGCTCGATCTGCTCCTCGAAGAGCGAGGGCAGCACGACGGCGGCAACGCCCGCGTCCTCCAGCGCCTTGAGCTGCGCGATGTGGCCGGTCATGGGCGAGGCCCCGGCGACGAGCGGGTTCTTGAGCTCGAGCCCCAGGTAACGGGTGCGCAGGTCGATCGTGGTCATGGCGGGTTTCCTCGCGGTTTATGGCGGCACGCAGCCTGCGGCACGCAGCCGCACGCAGCCTGCGGCACGCGGCCTATTGCGGGACGTTGCGCTCGACGCCGGCGAGCTGCTCGTAGAGACGCCAGCGCTCGTCGACGTCCTGCTGCGCCAGCGCCAGCAGCTGCTGGGCTTGCTCCGGCTTGGCCTGCGCCAGCATCGCGAAGCGAGCCTCGGTCGCGACGAAGTCCTTGATCGGCATCGCCGGCTTGCGGCTGTCGAGCGCGAAGGGCTTGCCGCCCGGGTGATCGGCGCCCTGCGGCGAGAAGCGGTAGAGCGGCCAATAGCCACTCTTGACCGCGTCCTTCTGGTGCGTCATCGACGTCGTCATGTCGATGCCGTGCGCGATGCAGGTGCTGTAGGCGATCACCAGCGAGGGACCCGGGTAGGCCTCGGCCTCGAGCAGCGCGCGGATCGTCTGCCGCGGCTGCGCCCCCAGGGCGATCTGCGCGACGTAAACATTCCCGTAGGCCATCGCGATCATGCCCAGGTCCTTCTTGCCGCTGGGCTTGCCGCTGGCGGCAAACTTGGCCACCGCCCCACGCGGCGTGGCCTTGGAGGCCTGCCCGCCGGTGTTGGAGTAGACCTCGGTGTCGAGCACCAGGATGTTGACGTTGCGCCCCGAGGCCACCACGTGGTCGAGCCCGCCGAAGCCGATATCATAGGCCCAGCCGTCGCCGCCGATGATCCAGACGCTGCGCTCGACCAGCGCGTCGACCACGCTGGCCAGCCGTTCAGCGCTCGGTTGGTCGCCGAGCCGTACCAGCTGACGCTTGAGCTCGGCCACCCGCGCCCGCTGCTCGGCGTAGCCCTCCTCACTGCGGGGCTGCGGCAGCAGCAAGGCGTCGTAGGCGGCCTGACCCAGTGCCGGCTGCAGCTCGCTCCTGAGCTCACGCACGAGCTGGTGCGCCAGCGTGCGCTGCTGGTCGAGCGCCAGCCGCATGCCGAGCCCGAACTCCGCGTTGTCCTCGAAGAGCGAGTTGGCCCAGGCCGGTCCGCGGCCCTCGGCGTTGGCCGACCACGGCGTCGTCGGCAGATTGCCGCCGTAGATCGAGGAGCAGCCGGTCGCGTTGGCCACGACCATCCGGTCGCCGAAGAGCTGGCTCAGCAGCTTGAGGTAGGGCGTCTCGCCGCAGCCGGCGCAGGCCCCCGAGAACTGGAACAGGGGCTCGAGCAGCTGCGAGCCCTTGACCCCGTCGGTGGCGATCGTGCGGCGGTCGCTCTCGGGCAGCGCGGCGAAGAAGGCGAAGTTGGCGCGCTCGCGCTCGAGGTGCGGCTCCTTGGGCTGCATGTTGATCGCCTTGTGCTTGGCGACCTCCTTGCTGCGTGCGGGGCAGACGTCGACGCAGACGCCGCAGCCGGTGCAGTCCTCGGGGGCGACCTGGATCCGCATCGCCGCGCCGGCGGGCCCCTCCTTGCCGGTCCACGGTCGGGTGACGAAGCCGGCCGGGGCCCCGCTCGCGGCGGCCGGCGCAAAGGTCTTCATGCGAATCGCGGCGTGCGGACAGACGATCGCACACAGCCCGCACTGCGTGCAGATCGTGTCGTCCCAGATCGGGATCTCTGCCGCGATGCTGCGTTTCTCCCAGATCGCCGAGCCCACCGGGAAGGTGCCATCGGCGGGCAGCGCGCTGACCGGCAGGAGATCGCCGTGGCCGCTGAGGATCAGCGCCGTCACGCGCTTGAAGAAGTCGCTGGTGCCGTCGAGCGCCGCGAAGCTGTGGCGCTGCAGGGTGCTGGTGGCCCGCGCCGGTACGGTCACCGGGGCGACGCCCTGCAGGGTCGCATCGACGGCCGCGTAGTTGCGCCGCAGCACCGCCTCGCCGCGCTTGTGGTAGGTCTTGGTGATGGCGTCCTTGATCTGGGCGATGGCCTCGTCCCGCGGCAGCATGTTGGAGAGGCCGAAGAAGCAGGTCTGCATCACGGTGTTGATGCGGCCGGGCATCCCGGCCTCCTGCGCCACCTTGGCGGCGTCGATCACGTAGAAGCTGAGGCGCTTGTCGATGATCTGCTGCTGCGTCTCGCGCGGGAGCTGCTGCCAGACCTCGGCGGCGCCGTAGGGGCTGTTGAGCAGGAAGGTGGCGCCGGGCTCGGCGTAGCTCAGGACGTCGAGCCGCTCGAGGAAGCCGAACTGGTGGCAGGCGACGAAGTTGGCCCGCTGGATCAAATAGGTCGAGTGGATCGGTCGTGGGCTGACGCGCAGGTGCGAGACGGTGATCGAACCGGACTTCTTCGAGTCGTAGACGAAGTAGCCCTGCGCGTGCAGCGGCGTGTTCTCGCCGACGATCTTGACGGTGTTCTTCACCGCGCTGACCGTGCCGTCGCTGCCCAGCCCGAAGAACACCGCGCGCGTCGTGTCCTTGCCCTCGGTGTCGAAGTCGGCGTCCCAGCGCAGGCTGGTGTGGCTCACGTCATCGACGATGCCGACGGTGAAGTGCCGCTTGGGCTTGGGCTCTGCCAGGTGGTCGAAGACGGCCTTGGCCATCGCCGGCGTGAACTCCTTGGAGGAGAGCCCATAGCGACCGCCGATCACCTGGGGCAACGGCCGACTGGCGCCGGGGCCGCCGTCCCAGGCCTCGTGCAGGGCGGCCAGGACATCCTGATACAGCGGCTCACCGAGGGCGCCGGGCTCCTTGGTGCGATCGAGCACGGCCAGGCTCCGCACGCTCGGCGGCAGCGCGGCGACGAAGGCCTCGCCGTCGAAGGGGCGGTAGAGCCGCACCGCCAGCACGCCGACCTTGCTGCCCTGCGCTTGCAGGGCAGCGACGGCCTCGTGGACGGCGCCAACGCCAGAGCCCATCAGCACGATCACGCGCTCGGCGTCCGGCGCGCCGTAGTATTCGAAGAGGCGGTAGCGCCGACCGGTGCGCGCCGCGAAGGCGTCGAGCGTGTCGCTGACGATGCCCGGCACCGCGGCGTAGAAGGGATTGCAGGCCTCGCGGGCCTGGAAGAACACGTCGGGGTTCTGCGCCGTGCCGCGCAGCGCCGGGCGATCAGGGCTCAACGCCCGCGCGCGGTGCGCCCGCACCAGACCTTCGTCGAGCAGGGCGCGCACGTCCTCGAGCGGCAGCGAGACGATCTTGTTGACCTCGTGCGAGGTGCGAAAGCCGTCGAAGAAGTGCAGGAAGGGGACGCGGGCGCGCAGGGTGGAGAGCTGCGCGACCAGCGCCATGTCCTGGGCCTCTTGCACGGAGTTGGCGCAGAGCATCGCCCAGCCGGTGCTGCGCGTGGCCATCACGTCGCTGTGGTCGCCGAAGATCGAGAGCGCGTGCGTGGCGAGGGTGCGCGCGGCGATGTGAAACACCGTCGGCGTCAGCTCGCCGGCGATCTTGAACATGTTCGGAATCATCAGCAGCAGGCCCTGCGAGGCCGTGAAGGTCGTCGTCAGCGCGCCGGCTTGCAGCGCGCCGTGCACGGCGCCGGCGGCTCCGGCCTCGCTCTGCATCTCGATCACCTGCGGCGTCGTGCCCCAGAGGTTCGGATCGCCCTCGGCGGCCCAGGCGTCAGCGAACTCACCCATCGCTGACGCCGGCGTGATCGGGTAGATCGCGATCACCTCATTGGTCAGGTAGGCGATGCGCGCGGCGGCTTCGTTGCCGTCGAGGGTGACCGTGGTCGAGGCGGTGTCTGAGCCCATGAGCTGTGTCTCCTCCACGCTTGCAGGTAACCGGTCGGCGCCAGCATCGCGCCATGTTGACGCCCGCCGCGCGTGGCCCAGTGGTCGGCCCGTCGCCGGCCAGTGGGTTGCGCGTGGGCGTCGCTCTGCTCGAGCCGATCGCTGGAGCCGATCGCTGTAGCCTGCGCGTCGACGCGCAGGGCGCCGACAAGCGCGGGCATCGTACTGCGGTGGCGCCGCTATGTCAGCAATTCCCTGCCGCGCGCGGCCCCCGTCCGAGAACCCTCAATTGGGACCATGGGGCGGTGCGTCGTTGCGGCGACCGACGCTGCGGAGCGCTGGCCGCGCGCGGCGGCGCAGCCGTCGGCGCAGGCCCGGCGCCCAGCGGGCGATCGGGTGGAGAAAGGAGGCGCCGATCGCGGCGCCGACCGCGGCGGCGGTCAGGTCGAGCCAGGCGCGATCGACCAGGGCCAGCAGCAGCACGGCGCCGCCGACGATCAGCGCCGTCGGCCGCACCCGCAGGCCCAGCGTGTGCTGGCCCCACAACACCAGGTGCTCGCCGTAGACCACCGCGCCGGCGAGGAGCAGCGCCAGCGTGCCCCCGGTGGCCCCGCAGACCAGGGTCGACGGGCGGCTCAGGCCCAGCACCGCGGCGGCCGTCAGCCCGCCCACGCCGCTGGCTAGGTAGCACGCCGCGAAGCGCCGCTCGCCCCACCAGCGCTCCATCGGTGCGCCGAGCAGCCACAGCACGCCGAGGTCCAGCAGCAGGGTGCGCGCGTTGAGATGGAGCCAGACCGCCGTCAGGGGCTGCCAGAGCTCGCCGCGACCGAAGGTGGCGGCCGCGCTGACGGCGAGGTGCTGCCGGACCCAACTCGGTCCGGCGGCGAAGACGTAGAGCAGAAAGATCGTCGCCTGAAGGGCGATGAGCCCGAGCGTGACGCGAGGCGGGCGGCCGCCGACGCGCAGCAGCTTGGTGTCAGGGGTGATCCAGATCCGACGCATCGGCCGGCGAGCGTAGCGAGCGGGTCGCCGCAGGGCAACCCGCGGCGCCGACGGCCAGCCGCCTGAGCCCGGCTCGAGGGCGCTCAGGGTGGCAGCCGGTGCTGGACGGCGGCGGGGAGCTGCACGTACAACAGCGCGGCTGGGGCGGCCGCGACCAAGAGCGCGAACTCCTGCGACAGGCCCCGGGGGGAGGCTCGCGATGCGCGTGATGTACGTCCTGCCGACGCAGGCCTTCGGTGGTGCCGAGCGCCAGGCGCTGCTGCACATTCGGCGCCTGCCCGACTTCGGCATCGACGTGCTGCCGGTCGTCGGGCCGGGTCAGCCGATGTGTCGTGCGCTGGAGCAGGCCGGGGTCACGGACTACGTCTTCCTCGATGACGTGCCCGAGGAGACGCACAGCCAGCTCTCGCTCTGGGGCAACGTCCGCTATTGCGCGCGCTATTTCAGTACGGCGCGCCGGGCCTCGCAGCGGCTGGTGGGGCTGGCCCGTGCGGGTGGCGTGGACGCGATCTTCGCCGCGCGCACGATCGGCTGGCTCGTCTCGGCGCGCGCCGCGCGCCGGCTCGCGCTGCCGCTGGTGGTGCGGCACGGCAGCCGACCCTTTCACCCGATCGCCAAGCTCGGCGCGCGCCTCTCGCCGCTGCTGCTGGGCGGGCGTCCGACCGCGATGCTAAGCAACTGCGAGGCGGCGGACCGCATCCTCTCGCCGCTGATCGGCGTCGCCGGGGGGATCCTGCCCAATGCGGTCGATTGCACGCGCTTCGACTGCACGCGGGTCGAGCCACGCTATCGCCAGGCCCTGGGGCTGACGGCCGACGCTCCGGTCGTCGGGTTGGCTGCGCGCCCGGCGCCCGACAAGGGGCTCGAGTTTCTCGGGGAGGTCATCGCCAGCTTGCGTGAGCGCGTGCCGGGGCTGCGCCTGTTGATCGCGGGCGACTACGGCTGGCGCGCCTACTACGAGCAGTGGTTCGAAACGCGCGGGCTGGCGCCGCAGGTCACCTTTCTCGGCCACGTGGTCGATGTCGAGGCCTTCTTCGCCAGCTGCGACGTCGTCGTGTTGACCTCGCGAGAGCGGTCGATCGAGGCCTCGCCCAACGCGCTGCTCGAGGCGATGGCGATGCAGCGCCCGATCGTCGCCACCAACGTCGGTGGCATCCCGGAGGCCATTAACCACGGCGTCGAGGGCTTCCTCGTCGGTCCCGAGGACCGCGAGGGCTTCGCCGATCACCTGGCGACCCTGCTCGGCGATGCGGCGCTGCGCCAGCGCATGGGTGCGGCCGGGCGCGACCGCATTCAGCGCCAGTTCAGCGAGGAGGAGGTCATGCGCATCCTGGTGACCACGCTCAAGCGCGTGGTCGAAGGGGCGCGCGGCGGCCATGAGGCCTCAGAGATGCCTCAGAGATAGCGCCCCAGCACCTGTTCCCGCCATAGCCGTAGGGCGTGCTCGCGCAGTGGGGCCGGCGCCCGTTTGAAGGAGGGATCGAGGGACATCGTCCCGGGCACGATCCTTTCGCCGTCGGGGTGCCCGCACTCGCCCCGGATGGCGTACTTGGCCTTCCCCTCGTGCAGGACCAGCTTGGTCGGCTTGCCGCTCACATCGCTGAAGCAGCCGAGCACGTAGAGCAGCGTCGTCTCCGCCGTGCCGTCGCGGTCGAGATCGGTCACTCGCGGGGCCCCGACGAACGACACTTGGAGGTCGAAGCTACAGTCGCGCACGAAGTCGCGTAGCGTCCAGAGCACGGCGAAAGGCTGGCCGGCGGCGGGGCGGCGCAGGTGTTGGGCGAAGAGCTCGGCGTCGCTCGAGTCCTCGGCCTTGGCGCTCGGCCGCGGGCCCGTCTCGCTCAGCACCAGCCGGTTCTCGCCCAGCGCATCGACCCACGCCAGCGCTTGCACCACCCGTCCCGGAAAGCGAAAGCCCGCGGGCGGGGCGCTCTTGGTCACGGTGATCGTCTCGGCGCCGGCCGCGCGCCCGCCCCCGGCCGTCAAGCACAGCCCCAGCACCACCGCAGCGCGGCGCATCGTCCTGATCATCGAGAGGCCTCCACGCGTGCTGCGATCGTCTCTCCCTCGCCCTCGACGCCCGGGATGGGCTCCCGCTGCGAGGCATCGCGTTCCCCTCCGGCTTGGCGCTGCTGCTGCCGCAGGGCGGCGATGTCGAGGCGGGTCGGGTTGACGCGCACGAGCCCGTGGTCGGCGTCCACCAGCACCATCTCGCCGTCGCTGATCCAACGGAAGAGGTTGTTGACGCCGGTGACGGTCGGCGCGCCGATCAGCTGCGCCAGCGTGGTGGTCGGGGCATCGTGCACCGCATCCCCCAGGACCAGCGCGCGTGGCTGGTGTCGGCCGGAGACGAGCAGGTCGTAGAGCGTGATGCGGTCCCCGACGAGGACCGCGCCCGCTGGCGCCTCGGTCAGCGCGGGATCGCTGACGAGGGCGGCCAGCGCCTCGCAGAGGTCATTGATCGTGTGGGCTCGCTCGAGCGCGTAGCTCTCCCCCGAACGCGTGGCCGCGCGCGCGGCCTCGCTGCCGGCGGTGACCAGCGCGTGCGCCAGCGAATGGCCGCTGTCGCAGCCGGCGAGGGTGCGCTCACGCAGGCGGGCGTCCTCGAGAATCGACTGCAAGGGGCCGAAGAGCGCCGTGTCGAGCCCGCGCTCCTTGGCGCCTTCGTGGTGCGCGGCGAGCGCGCGACGGGCCTGCAGCACGGCCCGGTCGAGCGCCAGGCGCACCGACTCCGTGGCCGGGGACGCGCTCGCGGCCGCAGCGCGATCCGGCGCGGGCCGGCGCAGCGCCCAGGCCCGGCCAAAGGCGCGGCCGCGCACCACCGTGCGGCCGGAGAGCGTGACGCGGCGCCGCCCCGGCGGCAGGCTGCGGTGCTGCGCGCGCAGGGCCTCGACGAGGCTGGCACGCTCCAGCACGGCGGCGATCGGCGCGGTCAAGGCGACCGCCAGCTCGATCGCCGTGTCGTCGAAGGCCTGCTGCTCGCGGCGCTGCAGCACCAACGCTCCCAGCGGGCCGCGCGGTCCGAGGATCGGCAGCGCCAGGAACACGGGGAAGCGCTCCTCGTCGAGGCTGTCGAAGTGGCGGTAGCTGGCGTGACTGGCGGCGAGGCTGACCGAGATCGGCCGCATGCACTCGACGGCCACGCCGGTGATGCCCTGGCCGATCGCGAGCCGCACCTCGCCGAGCGCGTCGGTGGGGAAGCCGACGTTGGCGCGCATCACCAGATCCTCACCTTCGAGCACGTAGATCGAGCAGATGTCGGCGGCGAAGACCTCGGCCAGCCGGCGCGGCAGCTCATCGAGGCAATCCGCCAGCGGCTGATGGTTGGTGACGAAGCGCACCAGATCGAAGACGCGGTCGAGCCGCGCGGTCTGTCCGCGCAGGTGGATGGTGGGCACGACAGGCGGCGTCGACATCGAGCGGACTCCGGAACGTTGGTAGGCAGGCGGAGGGATCATGCCCCGTGAGCCCTCATTGCGCGAGGATTGCGCGCAGCGCTGGTGCGTCGTAGCCGCATTCGTAGGGGCTCGGATCGTGAGCGACGAGCGCCGGGTCGGCCCAGTTGCGCAGCGCGAGGAAGGTCTCGTCGTCGGGGTCGTCGCTCCGCAGGGCCGCTGGAACGCCCAGGCGATCGAGCGCGGCCACGCTGCCCTCGAGCAGCAAGTGATAGCTGGTGTGTGTCAGCAGGAAGGCCGAGAGGCTGGACCCTGCGAGCGCCATGCACCCCGGCTCGAAGATCTCCCCGATCTCCACGATCGGCTGGGGCAGCTGCGGCGCGGCGCTGGGAGGCATCCACAGCCCGAAATGATGGCCGCAGCCGTTGCCGCCGAAGACCAAGACCTCGTCGGGGATTGGCCATTTCCACTCGCGGAGCTGGGCGGAGCTCGTCGCCAGCGAGAGGCCGTCGGGCGAGGAGAGCGGTGCGTACGAGAAGTTGCCGCCCACCAACCCGCCGCCGTCGCTGAAGAGGTAGAGCGCGCGGAGCTCCGCGGGAAGAGGGTAGGCGAGGGCTTGCTCGACCGCAGCGATCGCCTCAGGGGACGCCGGCTGCCGGAGCTCATGCAGCGCCGGTGCAAGGCGCCAGGCCTCGATCAGGGTCTTCATGTCCATCGGTCCCTCTTCCTCCGGCAAGGAGAGGCAGCCGAGCACGCGTTCGGGGCGTGCGTCAACCAGAGCGAGCGCGACGGAGGAAGTCTTCCGCGCTCCGATCGGTCCTGGGGCGCACAGGCTTGGGGCGGTGGCTTTGCCCCTCCACAGGGCCGCACTTCGAACAGTCCGACGAAGAGGGCGCAGACCATCGCTCGTCATCGTCAGCGTCGGTCGTTTCGCGCGCGGGCGATTCGCGGCATGCTGCGCGGGTGAGCACCTCGACGCTACGCACGCCCACCCCACGCTCGCAAACGGGGCTGGTGCGTGTGCTCCGCGGGCTCTGGACGCTGCCGACGAATCTGATCGGCCATGCGGTGGGGCTGCTCGTCAGCGGCGGGCGCGGCCTGCGGCGCATCGGGGGGCCGGCTGCGGCTGCAGTGCTATATCCCTGTCGCCTGCGCTGTTCGTGGCACTTCGGTGCCGTGACGCTCGGCCACGCGATCATCTACCGCCCTCCGCTGGTCGAGGGGATCGGGGGTCGCCTGCTGCTGGCGCACGAGCTGGCGCACACCCGCCAGCACGACGTGCTGGGACCGCTCTACCTGCCGGCGCATCTGCTCGCGCAGCTGATCAGCGCGCTCGTCTTTTTCGCCAGCCGAGGCCGCAGCGGCGATCCGATTCACGCGCATAACCCGCTCGAGCAGCGCTGGCTCTGCCTGGGCTTCGACGCCTACCAGGCGCTCCTGCGTGACGAAGGCCTCGATATGGCGGAACGTGAGCGGCTGTTGCAGAGCTTCGGCGTGTGAGCGACGGCGCGGTCGCCGCACGACCCACTCTCCGCCCGTCGGTCCCCGCGCCGCTCGCGGCCCGGGCTTGCCGAGCGTGTCGGCGCGACTCAAAGCTGCTAGACTACTTCGTGTCTCAGATAACAAGGTATTTGTTCTACGGAGGGATGCCATGCGCCGATCACCTCTCCCGCTGCTCGCCATCGCCATCCTCTCCGCCCTCGCGGCCTGCAGCGGCGGAACGGTGCGTCGGGGCGAGGCCGACGCGCGCAGCGACGCTCTGGCGGTAGGGCAGGGCCCTTGCGCGCAGCGGCCACCGGCGACGGCCTGTGGGCAGAGCTGCGGGGGGGCGGCTGCGGCGTGTCCCGCTGGCTTTCATTGCGGTGGCGACGGGCGCTGCACGGCCGAGTGCTTCAGCGCCGGCGCGGGGTGTCGGGCGGACCAACGCTGCAACGCCACGGGCAGCTGCGAGGCGCGGCCCACGGGAAGCGACGGCGGCAACACCTGCGCCGACCTCGACGTGCGGGTGAGCGCACAGACGCCGACGGTGATCGTCGTCGTCGACAAGTCGGGCAGCATGAACGGCGACTTCGGCGGAAACGATGTCGCTGTCGGTGAGAACAGCCGCTGGGACGCGGTGCGCCAGACGCTGCTCGATGCTGCTCGCGGGGTGCTGCCGCCCCTGATGCGGCGCGCGCGCTTCGGCCTGGCGCTCTACACGGCCAGCAACGGGGGCGACGAGCAGGGCGTGCCCGCCGTCGGCACCTGCCCGATGCTCGAGCTCGCAGCGCCGGCCCTCGGTTCGCTCGACGCGCTGCGCGCCACCTACCTGCCCGAAAGCTGGCGCTCGGTCGCTCGTGGCAACGTGCAGGTGGTCCCGCCCGACACCGACGGCTTCGTGGGTGAGGACACGCCTACCGGCGACGCGATCGACGGCGTGATCGCCTGGCTGCAGCGCAGCGGGCAGCTGCCCAGCCCGACGGCCGAGCCGGTCGCGCTGCTCCTGGCCACCGACGGTGAGCCCGACCGCTGTGAGGACGGCGACCCAGGCGACGATGCCGCAGCCAACCAGGCCGCGCGTCAGGAGGCCGTCGCGGCCGTGACGAGCGCCTACGCGACGCACGGGGTGAAGACCTTCGTGCTCTTCGTCGGCGCGCTCGGCAACGCCACCATTCGCCAGCACATGACCGACCTGGCCCGTGCGGGCCACGGTCGCGATGCGTTCTACGAGGCCACCGACGCGGCGGCGCTGCGGAGCGCGCTGCAGGCGATCGTCAGTGGGCAGGTGAGCTGCACGCTCGCGCTCGCGGGCCGCATCCCGGACCTTCAGCAGGCGTGTTTGGGCAGCGTGCTGCTCGAAGGTCGCTCGCTGCAGTGCGGCAGCGAGTGGCGGGCCGCTGATGCCTCGCACGTCGAGCTGCTCGGCGACGCCTGCACGGCCTTCAAGAGCGGCAAAGCCGTCACGGCCCGCTTCCCCTGCGACGCGATCATCATCTACTGATCGCGCCCTTCGCGGCGGCTCGGTCCGAAACCCGACCCCGTCGTGCGAGGCCGATCGCGGCCGCACCGGGTTTGACGTCAGAGGCTGCGGATTCTACGAAGGGAGAGCATCGTCAATCGGACGCCTCCCTTCCCCATGGAGCCCTCCGACTGGGTGGCCGCGCTGGGCGGCGCAGTCATCGGGCTGGAGCCTCCATGGCGCGACGCCGACAGCATCCTTACGGAGCCGCGCCATGGGCCCCAAAGCGTCAAGACGATCCAGCCGGCGGACGAAGAAGCGTTCTGCACGCTCTACGGCGATCCGTCGTACTGCGGCGAATAGCCTTCGACAGGCGCATCGCCCCACCACGCGCTCGGGCGCTGGGGCGGATTCGTCTCCCGGCTCCGGGTCAAGACGGTGCGACAGGTCTCGCTGACTTCGGGTGGTGAGGGCGGTGGGGCGGCGCGGCGGTGCGCTGCGGGCCGTAGAGCGCGTTCACGATGTCATTGGCCCAGGTCGTCAGGCTGGTGTAGCCGGGCACGCCGAAGAGGTCCTGGCCGTCGACGGAGGCCGTAATGTACGGTGGCACACCGTCAACGAAGGCCACCGTGGAGGTACCCCTGAAGACGGCCCAACCGCCGACCTCGTTGGGTGGCACCTGACAGCCCACTTCTGGGTTAGCTGGATCATGTTGTTCGAATCGACCCAGATGAACGCCATAGCGCTTGCGGAGCGGGCGGGGGCGGCGGGCGTGGGCGTCGCATTGCCCTCGGACAGCTGTAGTCGAGGAACGCGCCCGCCGTCAGCCCGGTGGGCCTCGAAGACGATGACCAGGTGTCGGCTAGCGGGGAACTCCTTGGTTGACCGGCAAGAATTCTCGCCTCCCACCCAATAGGCAGTAATAGGCTGACCCAGCGACATAGGCGAGGCCAGCGGTGAGCGAAAGTCCGCCCCGGCACCAGGCCGGGAATCGTGAAGCGCTGCCGCTTGGCCGTCCCGGGGCGCACCGCAGGCGATCCAGCGCCGGCTGTGCGCGACGGTATAGGTCGCCGTCACGGCGCCACTACCGAACTCGTCCCACGGCACGGCGTTCAGGTCCTTGTCGCCGATCAGGAGGGTGCGAGAAGGCGTTGGGGTTGACCGGCGGGGGCGGGGGTTCGCTCTTGAAGACGTAGTCGTCGACGTAGAGGTAGTGGGCTCCGCTGGTGAGGCCGTGCCCGAGTTCGAGCGTCACGCTTGCGCTCCGCGCCGTGAAGCGGATGACCCAGTCATCGGCGGGCGGCCTGCGCCGAAGACCTTCTGCTGGCCAGCCAGCATGTCGGCTTGTCCCTCGACGACGTACGCGGCGTAGTACGCCGTGCCGATCACGTAGGCCAGCCCGGCCGTGAGGGTATAGCTTTGGCCCGGCACGAGCCCGATGAAGGTCAGCCGTTGCCGTTTGGCGTAGCCCGGCTGGCAGCCGCCGCAGTCGCTATGTCCAAGCCACGCTCGGAGGTCGGCTGGCGTGCTCGTTCCCCAGCGGTAGGTGCCCGTGAGGCTGCCGCTCTGCAGCTCGTCCCAGCTCGTGGAAAGCGCCACCCCGGAGCCCGGCAGCCCCGCGAGGTCTTTTGCCGATCTGCGCGGAACCGGCGAAGACGAGCGCTCCGACGCGTTCGTGTCAGCCGTCAGCCGTAGTAGTCGAGGCCGAGGTAGTGGGTGCGGAGACAAGGCGTTGCCGACGAAAACGACGCCCCGGAGGCCGGCCGGAAGAGACTCCCAGCGCTCGTTCGTCGGAAGCAACCGGCGTTCTGCTGGAAAATGTGCCGGAACCGTTGAGACGTCCCGCTGGTCGAGGTCAGGACGACTTCCGGAGGTAGGACGGAAGATAGAAGGCGTAGACCAGCGAAGGGTCGAGCCCACGGAAGGTGAAGGTCTGGTACTTCGACCTGCCGGGGGTGCAGCACGTGCTGTGGCCCACCCAGGAGCGAACGGTCATCAGGTCGTTGGAACCGACGAGATGGACGGGCGCCTCGCTCGAGTCGCCCCGGAATTCGTCGAAGTCCGCACCGCTGCGCGCCCCGTCGGCTTGACCGATCCGCAGGGCGACGCTGGGGTTCGGCAGGCTCGACCCCGGCGGCGTTTGAGCGCCGGCGACGCTCGGCCAAGCGGCAGCCGTCAGCAGCGCGGC
The DNA here is from genome assembly GCA_016702545.1 of Pseudomonadota bacterium. Lineage (GTDB taxonomy): Bacteria > Myxococcota_A > Polyangia > JADJTL01. The sequence goes on from JADJDT010000044.1 coordinate 185,132, forward strand.
CACTAGCGCGCGGGTGGCGAAGACAAGGCGCGGGCCTGACGACCAAGTTCGCGACATGGGCAGCTCCTCGACTAGGTGTGTAGAAATCTGCCCCTGACGACCTCAGGCCAAGACAGGCGCGGGACGCGCTAGACACCGCTGGCGAATTCTGCGGACGGCGCCGCTGGAGGATCCGACGATGCCCAAGCCGAGAACCGTGGCCGGGCCGCCCGTCGGCGCGGCGCGCGGGTCGACGCCCCTCACCACGCGCCGGCGCGCGACAGGGCGTGCTGGCGGCCGCCGCGGCCTACCTGATCTGGGGGCTCTTCCCGCTCTACTTTCGCACGCTGCGTGGCGTGGCGGCGCTCGAGGTGCTGTCCCACCGCATCGTCTGGACGGCCGCGGTGCTCGGCGTGGTGCTGACGCTGCTGCGGCGCTGGCCGCTGGTGGTCGCCGCGCTCCGTCGTCCGCGCCTGCTGGCCGCGCTGGTGGGCTCGGCCCTGGTGCTGGCGCTGAATTGGCTGATCTACGTCTGGGCGGTGCTCAACGACCGCGTGCTCGAGTCGAGCCTGGGCTACTTCATCAACCCCTTGGTCAGCGTGCTGCTTGGCGTGATCGTGCTGCGCGAGCGCTTGCGGGGCGTGCAGGCGCTCGCCGTCGCGACGGCGCTGGTCGCCGTCATCCACGAGGTGCTGGCGATCGGCCACGCGCCCTGGCTCGCGCTGGCCCTGGCGTTGAGCTTCGCCCTCTATGGCTTGATTCGGAAGCTGGCGCAGGTCGATGTCTGGGTCGGACTCTTTGTCGAGACCCTGGTGATGGCCCCGCTGGCGCTGATCTACCTGGTCGGCATGAGCCTGCGCGGCGCGGCCGCCTTCGGCGCGCGGGGCGCGCAGCTCGACCTGCTGCTGCTGCTCGCCGGCCCGATCACGGCGATCCCGCTCGTGCTCTTCGCCGCGGGCGCGCGCCGCGTCTCGCTCTCGACGCTGGGCCTGCTGCAGTACATCGCGCCGACGGGGCAGTTCCTGCTCGCGCTGTGGGTCTTTCACGAGCCCCTGGCCCCGGCGACCCTGCGCTCCTTCGCGCTGATCTGGCTCGCCCTGGTGATCTATTCGCTGGGGCTGTGGCGCCCCAGGCAAGCGCGTCCCGCGCTCGTTTTGGGCCCAGATACGACTCAGGGGCTTCGCAAGCCCCCTCGTCGGGGGGGCGCCCCGCCCCTTTTTTGTCGGTGGCGCGGCCTCGGCGGGCTCGACGCTGCGGTAGATCGCCTCGACGAGCGCTAGGTCGTGCTCGGCGCGGGCCAGGTTCATCGCCGGCTCGCCCGCCTCCGTGCGCAGCGCGGCGAGGAAGTCCTTGAACATCGCCTTGTAGCCGGCCAGATCGCTGACCCCGGGCAGCAGCAGCCGGCGGCGCTTGCCGTTGACGGCGATGAAGAGCCCGTTGGACTCGAAGGTGATCGAGCCGCGCCGGCCGCTGATCGTCGAGAGGTGCACGCCGTTGATCAGCGCGGGCACCTCCCAGGAGTAGGCCAGCGTGCCCACCGCGCCCTCGCGATAGCCGAGCGTGACGAGCATGCTGCGCTCGAGCGGGCCCGCCAGCGGCGTGGGCCGCAGACCGCGCGCCGTCTGCAGCTCCAGGCCGATGTTGGCCAGCAGGTTGATCCAGTGGATGCCGCCCTCGAAGAGCGCCCCGCCGCCGGCCAACGCCGCGTCGTCGCGCCAGCCGCTGGTGCGCTGGCGTTTGGTGGCGTTGACCAGCACGAAGAGCACGTCGCCCACGACCTGCTCCGCGAGCAGCGCGCGCAGCCGCGTGGCGAGGGGCTTGTAATAGTAGTTCTCGGCGACCAGCACGCGCCGTCCGCTGCTGGCGCAGGCCTGGCGCACGGCCGCAAAATCCGCGGCGCGCAGGAAGGCCGGCTTCTCGACGATCACGTCCTTGCCGGCCGCCAGCGCCCGTAGCGTCCACTCCAGGTGCGAGGAGGGCGGGGTCGTGACGAAGACCACGTCGATCGCCGGGTCGTCGAGCGCCTGCTCGTAGCTGCCGTAGGCGCGGGCGCCGCGGTGCTGGGCGCAGGCGGCCTGGGCGCGCTGGTGATCGCGACTGGCGTAGGCGCGACGCAGCGTGGGGTCGAGCTTGGCGAGCGTCTTGCTGTGCAGGCGCGTTGCCAGCCCCGAGCCGAGGAAGACCAACGAGAGCGTGTCACGGTAGGCCATGGCCATCCTCGAGCGCGTGGCGGCTGGCCCGCAGCGCGTTGGCAGCGATGGTTAGACTTGGATTGACCGCGGCGGCGGTGGGGAAGGCGCTGGCGTCGACGACGAAGAGGTTGTCGACGCCGCGGAAGCGGCAGTGCGCGTCGAGCGCCGAGCGCTCGGGGTCGGTCCCCATGCGCACCGTGCCGAGCGCATGCGAGAAGGTCTGAATCGTGCGCGTGTGGGTCAGCCAGGCGCCCGCTTGGCGCATGATCCTGCGCGCCGCTTTGCCCAGCGCACGGCGGGCTGCCAGGTCGCGCGGGCTGTAGCGGTGGGTGATCTCGAGCTGCGGCAGGCCGGCGCTGTCGCGGGTCTGCCAATCCAGTCGCACCTGGTTGTCGGGTTGGGGCTGATCCTCGGCGATCAGCAGCAGGCCGGTCATGCGCTCGATCACGGGGCTGGCGATGGCGCCGAGCAGGGGCGGGATGTGGGCGCGCACCAAGCCGATCGGCGGCGTCTGGAGCTGTTGCAGGCTGCCCAGCTTGCCCTTGGGCTCGCGTACCGTCGGATGGCCGAAATAGAAGTCGTGCACGCCGAGCTGCTTGTGAAACTCGCGCTCCGGATCGGGCACGCGCGGAAAGACGCCGAAGACGATGCCGTTGCAGTGACGCATCAGATAGCGCCCGACGACCTGCCCGCCCGGGTTGAGCTGCTCGAGGCGCGAGGCCAGCAGCAGATGCGGTGAGCCGATCGCGCCGGCGGCCAGCGCCACCGTGCCCGCGCGCACGGTGCTGTGCTGTTGCGTGGCGCGATCGAAGAGCTCGACCTCGGTGACGCGCCGTCCCTCCGACTGCAGCCGGGTGACGAGCGCGCCCGTGCGCAGGGTCAGGCCCTGGCCCAGGAGCGTCGGCAGCAGCCCCGAGGCCAGGTCGTTCTTGGCGCCGATCGCGCAGGCGAAGGTGTCGCAGGTGCGGCAGGCCGCGCAGGCCCGGCGCTCGCCCTCCGCGCGATAGTTGATCGCGAGCGGCAGCGGAAAGGTCCTTAGGCCGCAGCGCTCGGCCCCGCGCTGCACCAGCCGAGCGGCGCGCGTCAGCGGGTAGGGGGGCTGCGGGTAGTCGCCGCTGCGGGGCGGCTCCGTCGGATCGACCCCGCGAGTGCCCGCGACGTCCAGCCGTCGCTCGGCCTCGGCGTAGAAGGGCTCGAGCGTCTCGTAGTCCAGCGGCCAGGCGGCCCCCGAGTCGCCGACGATCTCCGGGTCGACCACGAGGTCCTCGTGGCGCAGGCGCAACGAGACCCCGCCATAGAAGACCGAGGCGCCGCCGACGCAGGCGCAGCTCCCGATCAGCGGCTGCTTGCAGCCCGCGAGCACGCGATAGGGCGGAAGCGTGGAGTAGTAGGGCGTCAGGTCGAAGGAGGCGTCGGCGTCCCAGCAGCGCGGGTCGCGCGGCACCCAGTCGCCGCGCTCGAGCAAGAGCACGCGCTTGCCGGCCTCGACCCACGGCGCGGCGAACATCGTGCCGCCGAAGCCGCTGCCGATCACGACCAGGTCGAACTCTGCGCGCTCGTCACTCATTCGCAGCTTCCATCGGCAGCTTCCATTGGCAGCTTCCATCGGCAGCTTCGCCTCGTTCGCTCGTGCGCGTCGCGGCGCTAGGCGCCAGCGGCCATCCCCTGAATCAGCTCGACGTAGCGCGGCACCACCGCGTCGAGGCTGTAGTGCTCTTCGACGCGTTGGCGTCCGGCGGCCCCCATTCGCGCGCGCAGCGCACGGTCCGCGGCGAGGGCCGATAGTCGCTCGGCCCACTGCTCCGAGGTCTCCGCATGGTAGCCGTCGACGCCGTCGCGCACGATCTCGCGGTTGGCACCGAGCGGGGTGGCCACGACCGGGATGCCGCGGGCCATGTACTGGATCAGCTTGAAGCCACACTTGCCGCGGTTGTAGGGCCGATCGACGAGCGGCATGATGCCGACGTGCGCTTCCGCCAGCGCCGCCACTTCGCTCTCGGGTGACCAGCGGCGAAAGTCGACGGGCAGCTCGCGTAGCCACGAGGGATCGCAGCGGTCGGCGACGATCAACAGCCGGCCCTTGGTCTCGCGCAGCACGCGGCGCAGCGGTGCGAGCACCAGGCGCAGCTCGCGGAGATTGGAGGACAGTCCCGTCCAGCCGATGGTGAAGGGGCTGTCAGGGCCCGGGTCGGGGCGCACCTGATAGCGGGCGGTGTCGACGACGGTAGGGATGATCGTCGTCTTCTCCGGGCGGCCGACGGCCTGGAAGAGATACTGGTTGCCGACGATCACCTGCCCGACGCGCGCCACGATGCGCCGGATCTGCAGGCCCTCGAGGCCCCAGAGGTTGTGGAAGAGCGCATCGTCCATATCGAAGATCGTCGGCCGCCGCCGCGCCACGCGCGTCTCCAGCGCGATACTGACCGAACGCAGCAGCGGCCGCTGGATGAAGACCAGATCGTGCTGGTCGAGCTCGCGCAGCGCTGCCACGCCGCGCACGAGTTGCGACGGGGCGAAGCGCCCATCCGTCTCATGGCGCAGTCGCGGCCGAATCGGCCGCACGGTGCAGCGGATGCCCGCGGCGGCGAGGCGCGGCACGAGCTGCTGGACCCGGAAGCGGCTCGAGGGCACCCATTCGCCTTGGATCAAGAACAGTACGCGCGGGGCGTCTCGAGCCACGCTGGCCTCCGCTCCGTCGCATGGCACCGCGCCGGGTGCCGCCTCGGTCAGGGACTGGGGCAAGGAAGATGCGGCCGGTTCATACCTGCCGCACCCGGGCTTGGCAAGGGCGGGCGCGCCGGCGGTCTTGCGTGCAGCCGGGTTGAGGCCTGCGACGAGGGCTCGCGACCGCGGGGGCCTGGCGCGCGGGCCTGGCGCGCGGGCCTGGCGTGCGGCGCGGGCCGCGGCTATAGTCGGCGGGCTTGGTTTACGCCCTCGCCATCGCTGCCCTCGCGGTCCTGATCGTCGTGCACGAGTTCGGGCACATGTGGGTCGCTCGCCGCTGCGGCATGCGCGTGGAGAAGTTCAGCATCTTCTTCGGGCCCGTGCTCTGGCGCTGGAAGGGTCGGCAGACGACTTATCAGCTGGCCAGCATTCCCCTCGGCGGCTACGTGCAGATCGCCGGGATGAACCCCGAGGAGGCCCTGCCGGCCGATGACCCGGGTTCGTACCAGCACAAGCCGGCCTGGCAGCGCTTCCTGACGATTCTCGCCGGCCCGGGCATCAACTACGTCTTCGCCATCGGCCTGATCTTCGCGTTGGTGCTGATCTGGGGCCAGCCGCGACCGCTGATCGCAGTCGCCGAGGTGATGCCGGGCTCGCCCGCGCTGCAGGTCGGCCTGCGGGCCGGCGACGTGCTGCGGCGCATCGATGGCGTGCCCGTGAAGGAGGCGGTCGACGTCACGGTCGCCGTCAGCAGCAGCGGCGGGCGGCCCATGACCATCGACCTCGTCCGCGGCGGGCGGCCCCAGGTCGTGCGCGTGGCACCGCGTTCAGAGGACGGCGTCTATCGCATCGGCATCCGCTTCGCGCCGGTGCCCGCTTTCGAGCGCGTGGGCGTGCTTCGCGCCGCGGGCTACAGCCTGGCGTATCCGGTCGTGCAATCGGCGGGGATGCTCCGCATGCTGGGTAAGCTGGCGACGCGGGAGGTCAGCGCCAAGCAGGTCGAGGGACCGGTCGGGATCGTGCACCAGCTCAAGCTCAGCTTCGAGAGCGGTGCGGCGGCCGCCGTGTTGCAGATCGCGCTGCTCAGCGTCTGCCTGGGCTTGTTCAACTTGCTGCCGCTGCCGGCGCTCGATGGCGGGCGGCTGGTCTTCTTGGCGATCGAGATCGTCACGCGTCGGCGCGTCAGCCACCGCGTCGAGGCGTTGATTCACACGGTGGGCTTCGTGGCGCTGTTCGGCTTGCTGTTGCTCGTGACTTATTCCGACCTCCGCCGACGCTTCGGCTGACCCGGCCGCGGAGGTCGGCTGACCGGGCCGCGCAGGTCGGGGTGCTGAGTGCTAGGGAAGCGCAAGGAGCGATCGATGACCGACAAAGCCTCATTCACCAAGTACGAGCACCAGGTTCTGCCGGGCTTTCGGCACCGGCTGAGTCACGCCGAGTCGAGCGAGGACGTGAAGCAGTCCTTCTCCTTCACGGCGCAGGAGCTGCTCGACAAGGTGCTGGCAGGCCGCCTGCCCGTGAGCCAGGCGGATGTGGCCCTCACGCCGGATGCGGCGCCCTTCTTCGTGTTGGGCGAGCGGCTGAGTGCCGACGCCGAGCTGGCCTCAATCTGCGCCGGCTCCGACCTGCCCAACGTGCTCGGCCGACTCGCCGAGGCCGCCGTGCACCGCTATCGACACGTCGAGCGGCACCCGGAGAAGACCAACTCCAAAATTCGCGGCTGAGCAGCGCTTCGGCGCTCTAGGTGTCGATGCGCGGCGCCCAACCGAGCGGATCGGGGAGGCGCCCGTGCTGCAGGTCGTTGATGTGATCGAAGAGTCGGCGCGAGAGCGGGCCGGTCTGGCCGTCGCCGACCCGATAGACCTCGCCCTTGTAGGCGAACTGGCTGACCGGTGAAACCACGGCGGCCGTGCCGGTGCCAAAGACCTCGCGCAGCCGGCCCGAGCGTGCGGCGTCGGTCACCTCATCGATCGCCAGCCGCCGCTCCGTCACGCGGCACTCGCCCCACTGGCGCAGCACTTCGAGCACCGAGTCGCGCGTGACGCCGGGGAGCACCGTGCCCGTCAGCGGGCTGGTGATGACCTCGTCGTCGAGGCGGAAGAAGATGTTCATCGTGCCGACCTCTTCCACGTAGCGGCGCTCGCGGCCGTCGAGCCAGAGCACCTGGGTGTAGCCCTGGCGCCTGGCGTCGATCTGGCTGAGCAGCGTCGCGGCGTAGTTGCCACCGGTCTTGGCTTCGCCCACGCCGCCCTGGGACGCGCGCACGTAGCGGTCTTCGACCATGATGCTGATCGGGTTGAAGCCCTCGGGGTAGTAGGCGCCGACCGGGGAGGTGATCACATAGAGCAGATAGCTCTGCGATGGGCGCACGCCCAGATAGGGGTCGGCGGCGATCATGTTCGGTCGGATGTAGAGCGCAGAGCCGGGGTCCGTGGGCACCCACTCGCGATCGAGCAACACCAGCTCGCGAATCGCTTGCTGCAAGCCCTCGCCCTCCGGGGGCGGCATGCACATGCGCAGGGCGGAGCGCTGCATGCGCTCGACGTACTTGGAGAGCCGAAAGATGCGTAGACCGCCGTCGTCGCCGTGGTAGGCCTTGATCCCCTCGAAGATCTGCTGCGCGTAGTGCAAGGCCATACAGGCGGGATCGAGGCTCAGGGGCCCGTAGGGCACGATGCGGGCGTCGTGCCAGCCGCGCTCGGCGTCCTGGTTCCAGAGCAGCATGTGGTCGCTGAAGTAGTGGCCAAAACCAAGCTCGCGCGCCGGCGGATGAGCCTTGCGCTGCGCCGGCGCGGCCGCCTGGACGCGGATGTTCATCGTCTCCTCCTGCGGCCCGTGCGCCCGCCGCGCGGGGCGGCGAGCGATCGAGCGCGCCTCAGTCTGCCGGACGTCCGCCGCTCAGGCAATCGGCACGGTCGCACTGCCCGCTGGCGCACTGTCCGCTACCAGGTACGCGACCTCGGCCGGTTGGAGCGTGACGCTGCCGCCGCCGGGCCAGGGCTCGCGCGCTTCGGGCGCGCAACAGGGGCGCAGCAGCGTGCTGTTGGCGGGTACGCCGCGCAGCTCGCCGACGGCCAGCTGCTGCGCCGTGTGCCAATCTTTGTTGATCACCAGCCAGCAGGGGGCGCACTGGGCGGCGTTCTTGCGCAGCACGAGGGTCGGGCGGTCGAAGCCGGTCTGCGCCTGCCAGTGGCCCTCGACGCCCAGCACGGGGAGGGCGCGCTTGAGGCGGTTGACCGCGCCGATGAAGGGCTGCAGGTCGATGGCGTCCTGCTCCCAGTCGCTCGGCCGCGTGGCGACGACGTGCAGGCTCTTCTTGAAGCCGAACTCGAAGCCGATCGGCATCATCAGGCCAGCGGAGAAGGCCGCGGCGAAGGCGTAGCGCTGCCGCTGCACGGCCAAGCGACCGCCGGTCTCGGCCATCAGGCGCGGGGTGTCGTGGCTCTCCGGAAAGGCGATCGACGGGGCGACGCGGCCGTACTGCTCGTGCTGGTCGAGGCACCAGGGCTGGTCGAAGTTCCACCACTTGCTGCTGTTGAAGAGGTAGTCGAAGCCCGCGACCGCCAGCGCCTGGACCTCGGTCGGGCGGCAGCCGAGGGTCTCGGCGGCGAAGACGACGTCGGGGCGGCGCTGGCGCGCGTTGCCGATCAGCTGCTGCCAGAGGCGCGCGGGCACCTTGTAGGCCGCGTCGCAGCGAAAGCCGTCGAAGCCGAGGTCGAGGTAGCGCTGCACCAGGTCGGTCCAGAAGGCCCACAGCGCGCGTCTCTCGGCCGAGTGCGCATTGTCCACCTCGGCCAGATCGCCCCAGACGGTCACCTTGCGTGCATCGTCGGGATCGATCGCCGACGGGCTGAGCACCTGCCCGTGGTCATCGAAGCGGAACCAGCGCGGGTGCGTCGCGACCAGTGGCGAGTCCTTGGCGGTGTGATTGATCACCAGGTCGTACATCACGCGCAGGCCCTGCGCCTGGATCGCGGCGATCGTTGCCGCCAGCGTGTCGAGGGTCTCGGCGCCGCCGGCGGGCACGAACTCGGGATTGAGCCGCTCCAGGTCCTTGATCGCGTAGAGGCTGCCCGAGAAGCCCGGGTACTGCACCGGATTGAGGTAGACCCAGTCGAAGCCCAACGCCGCCGCCCGCGCGGTGTGCTCGGTGAACTGGTCGATCGTGCCGGCGAGGCGAGGGAAGAGCGAGTAGAGCAACATGGCGTCGCCCGAGCATACTGCGGGCGCGCGCCAGCTCCAAGCGTCGCGCGCGGTGCCGCTTGGAGCTGGCGCACTGCTGCCGCGCGGCCGCGATCGACGCGTTGACGGCTTCCGTGAGGCCTGGCTTGGCAGGGGACTGCCTTTCTTGCGGGTGGCCAGGCGGGGCACGTTATACTGCGCCGCCATGATTCCCTTCTCGAAGCACTGCACGGCGCCGCGCGAGGCGCAGTACGTGCAGGAGTCTCTGGCCAGTGGGCACCTGTCGGGCGATGGGCCCTTCACCCGCAGGGCCGCCGCGATCCTCGGCGCTCACCTCAACGGGGCGCCGGTGTTGCTCACGCCCTCGTGCAGCGATGCGCTCGAGCTGGCGGCGCTGCTCTGCGACCTCGGTCCGGACGACGAGGTGGTGATGCCGTCGCTGACGTTTTCATCGACGGCGAATGCCTTCGCGATCCGCGGGGCGGCGCTGCGCTTCGCCGACGTCGATCCCACCACCTTCTCGATGGAGCTGCCGCAGCTGCAGGCCGCGGTCACGCCCGCGACGCGGGTGGTGGTGGCCGTGCACTACGGCGGCGTCACCCGCGACATCGCGGCGATGCGCGACTACTGCCTGGCGCGTGGCCTGCGCCTGGTCGAGGACAACGCGCACGGGCTCTTCGCGAGCTGTGGCGGCCAGCCGCTGGGGACCTTCGGCCCGCTGGGGACGCTGAGCTTTCATGGCACGAAGAACGTCAGCTGCGGTGAAGGCGGGGCCGTGGTGGTGTCCGATCCGGCGCTGCTCGAGCGCGCGGAGATCCTGCGCGAGAAGGGCACCGATCGCCATCGCTTCCTGCGCGGTGAGGTCGACCGCTACACCTGGCGCGAGGTGGGTTCGAGCTTCCTCCTGGCCGACGTGCTGGCGGCGCTGCTGACGGCGCAGCTTGAGTACGCGGCGACGATTCAGGCGCGTCGCCACGCGCTGGTGCAGCGCTACTGCGAGCTGCTGGCGCCCCGGGCCGCGGAGCTGGGTCTCGAGCTCCAGCAGGTGCCGAGCGGCTACCAGCCACCGGCGCATCTGCTGGCGATGCTGCTACCGCGCGGCGTGGAGCGGGCGCGCGTGCTGGTGGCGATGCGCGAGCGGGGCGTGCAGGCCACCAGCCACTATGAGCCGCTGCACCTCGCGCCCGCCTACCGCCCACCCTTGCGACGCGGCGCGCTGCCCTCGCTGCCCGTGACCGAGGACATCGGTTGCCGGCTGCTGCGCCTCCCGCTCTTCCCGGACCTGACGCTGGAGGCCGCGGAGCGCGGCGCGGTGGCGCTCTGTGAGGTGCTTCAGCAGCTCGGCGCTGGCGCGCGCGGGCGGGCGACGTAGAACACGACCCGATGCAGCGGCGTCCAGCGCTCCTCGTGGACGATCTCGAAGTCCCGCCGGACCAGCGCACCGAGCGTCTCCGCGCTGCGCGGGTGCGCCCCGCGGTCGAAGTGCCAGAGCAACCGACCGAGGGGATGCCACGGCACCCAGGTCGGCTCCGCGAGCAGCAGCAGCCCCTGCGGGCCGAGCACGCGGGCGATCTCGGCCAACGCTCGCTCCAATTGCTCCGTCGCCAGGTGATGGGCCACCGCTGTCAGCAGCACCAGATCGACCGTGGCGCTGGCGAAGGGGCAGCGGGTGGCGTCGGCGAGCAGCGCGCGGCCGGTCCGGCCGCGGAGGCGCCAGCCGCGCAGCTTCTGCGCGTCGAGATCGAGGCAGACGTAGAGGCCCCCGTCGGCGAAGAGCTGGCCCCGCTGCCCGGTGCCGCCGCCGACATCGACGACGACTCGCCGCGCGGCCCGCCCCACCTGGGCCGCAATGCGACGGTCGACGCTTTGGGTGCCCGCGAGCGTCTGGACCAGGTCGTAGACCCAGGGCAGGGCGACGAGCCGGTGCGCGAGCTGCCTCAGCACGGAGCGGCGGGCTCCCCGGCCTTCGCCCCGTCCGCGAGCGGCTCAGCGGCGGTGCGTTCGCGCACCGTGTAGGGCAGCCGGTCCATCATGCGGAAGTGCATGCGCGCCAGGTACTCGCCGATGATGCCCAGCGCGAAGAGCTGCGCCCCGGCGAAGATCGAGATGATCGAGGCGAGGAAGGGGAAGCCGGGGATCCCCCCGCCGGAGATCCAGTAGCGCAGCAGCGTGAAGCTGAGCACGCCGCCGCCGAAGAGCGTGAAGACGAAGCCGAGGATGCTGGCCGCCTGCAGCGGGCGCACGCTGAAGCCGGTCATCATGTTGAGCGCGTGGGCGATCAGCCGACCCACGGTGTAGGTCGAGGCGCCGATCGCGCGGCGCTCGTGGCGGACGGTCACGGCCGTGAAGCGCGTGGTGCCCCAGGTCAGCAGCACGTCGATCGAGACGAAGGGGCCGCGGAAGGCGGAGAAGGCCTGACGCAGCGCCGTGCGGAAGGCGCGGAACGCGCTGACGTGACGCGCGGTGGCGACGCCCATCGCGCTGGCCAGCGCGAGCTTGGTCACGTACGAGGCGAGGTCGCGCAGCAGCCCGTGCTGTTCGGTCGCCGGTCGACCGTAGACCACGTCGCACTGGTCGCCGAGCGCGGTCAAGAGCTTCGGGATCTCCTCGGGTGGGTTCTGCAGATCGTCGTCGATCGTGACGACGATCTCGCGCCGCGCCGCGCGGATGCCGCACAAGAGCGCGTTGTGCTGGCCCGAGTTGCGCATCAGATTGATGCCGCGGATCGATCGGTAGCGCTGGGCCAGCTGTTCGATCACCGACCAGCTTTCGTCGCGGCTACCATCGTTGACCAGGATCACCTCGGCGCCCGGGTCGAGGTGATCGAGCACCGGTTGCAGGCGCTCCATCAGCAGCGGCAGGCTCGCCGCGCTGTTGTAGACGGGTATCACCACTGAGACGGTCACGAGGCGTGCCCCCTCTGAGCCGAGGCCAGCTCCTCTGGCCGCTTACGCCGCCAGACCTGTAGGTTGCCGAAGCGCTGCTCGAAGACATAGCCACGCGAGAGCAGCACCTGGAAGGCCGCGAGCGACATGCGGTTGGACGGCGGTGGTTGCGCCACCACGACCAGGGCTGGCACGCGCTGCTCGAGCGCGGCGACGACCTTGGCGAAGGCCCGGGGCGAATAGCGGGCCACCGCGTAATAGAGCTGCTCCGGCACGGCCGCGGGGCGGTCCGCGAGGTAGTAGAGCTCGGCCTCGGCGAAGGCGACGTAGATCGGTTCGTGGGGCGGGGTCCGCGCCCTGATGTATTGCGCGAGGGGCGCGCTGAAGACGTAGCCTGGCCGATGGTAGAGTTCCCACGAGGTGCGCAGCGGATCGTAGGTCCAGAAGGGCAGGTTGCGCAGCGCGAAGAGCGCCAGCGCCGCGGTCGCGACGGTCGCCCAGATCCAGCGCCTGCGACTGCCCAAGACCTTGAGCGCGCCGACACCGGTGAGGAAGCACAACGGTGGCAAGAGCTGGAGGAAGAAGTGCGCGTCCCACCACACGCCGAGGGCCATGCCAACCCCTGTCGAGAACAGCCAGGCCAGCGCAAAGGCGCGCGCGCGGCCGAGCGGATGCAGCGCGGCACACGCAAACAACACGCCCGGAAGAGCCCAGGCCGCGTACGTCGCGATCACGCCGATCCACAGGCGTTTCAGCGTCGCGCCGAGGGCCACGACCTCGGGCGCGTAGACCTCGCGGCGCATCAGCACCATCGCGTACCAGTAGTGGCTCCAGCCGATGGCGAGGCCGTGGAGGATCGACGGTGCGACGCCGAGCAGACCGCCGAGGCCGAAGCCGAAGAGCGCGCGCCAGCCCGGGCGCGTGTAGGCGAGCCACAGCAGGCCGAGGACGCCGGCCTCGATGCCGCTGGGCTTGAGGTTGGTGGCGATGGCCGTCAGCAATCCGGCCCAGAACCACTGCTGCTTCCACAGCGCCCACGCCGCGAGCACGAGCGGCAGCAGCGTGAAGATCTCGGCGTTGGCGGTGAAGCCCTCGATCACCGGGCTGCTGCTGAGCAGGGCGTAGGCGGTGGCGCTGATCCACGCGGCGCGCGAGCCGAAGACGGCGCGGGCGAAGCCGAAGAGCGCCAGGGTCGTGGCCGCGTTGTAGAGCGCCGCGAAGACGCGGATCGCGATGATGTCGCCGCCCAGGGTGGCGAAGATCAGCTTGTAGAGCAGGAAGATCCCTTCGGGGCGCCCGAAGGGGATCTCGCGATAGAGGCGCGTCTGGGCCGTCCAATGGCGGGCGACGTAGGCGTAGCCGCCCTCGTCGGTGATCATCGGCACACCGAAGAACGGCCACCGAATCAGCACGGCCGCGGCCGCGAGCCCCACCAGCCACCCGACGGTAGCCCAGTCGGTGGCGGGCAGCGCGCTCGGTGGCGCGTCCGACCCCGGCTCGGCGAGCCGCCCCGCAGGCGGAGCGTCGCCTGTGCGCAGCGGCTGGTTGCGTCGGAAGAAGCCCCGCATCGCGGCACCTAGAGCTGGAGCAGGAGGGAACCGCAGCAAGGTAGCGAGCGACCGGTTGGGGGTCAATTATTGCGCGACGCCGGGAGCGAGCCCAGCCGGGAGCCCCGGTCCTGCCCTGCGGCCCGCTCACGCCGCGCGCGGGCCGTCGCGCGGCTCGCCGGCGCCGTTCACACCGGCGTTCGGAGGATCGTAGCCAGGCGCCGTGGCGGGCAGCGTCACGCGCACGAGCGTGCCACCTTCTGGCGGGCACTCGGCCGTGATCGTGCCATGGTGCGCCAGTACGATGCGACGGCAGAGGCTGAGGCCGAGGCCCACGCCACCGCTGTGGCGCGAGCGGCTGCGGTCGCCGCGAAAGAAGGGCTCGAAGACGTGGGGAAGGTCGGCGACGGCGATGCCGCGGCCGTAATCGCGCACGCTGAGCTCGAGCATCGCGTCGCTCCTCGCGCCCCCCGCGACGCCTTGGGCGCCCAGGGTCAGCCCGCGACCCGCGCCGCCGTGCTCCAGCGCGTTGGCCAGCAGGTTGTCCAGCACGCGCCGCAGCAGCACCGCGTCGCCGACGACGACGCTCTGCGCCACGCGCTCGTCGAGCACGACCGAAATCGGCTCGGCGGGGTGGCGCGCCCGGCAGCGCTGGGCGGCACCGTCGACGAGCGCAGCCACGCCGAGCCGCTCCGGGCGCAGGGGCGGTAGGCCGCCGCCCTCCTGCGCCAGCTCGAGGCGCGCGCTCGTCAGCAGGTCGTCGACGAGCTGCTCGAGCTCTGCCAGGTCGGTGCCCATCGCGCGCAGCCGGTCGGGCGTGGCTGCCGCGGCGTCGATCTCCGCCAGCTCGAGCGCCACGCGCAGGCGCGCCAGGGGCGTGCGCAGCTCGTGCGAGACGTTGGCCAGCAGCTCCTTCTCGTGGCGTAGCAGCTGCTCGACGCGCGCCACCATCCGATCGAAGCTGCGCGCCAGCTCCCCCAACTCGTCGGCCCGCGACAACTCCGCCCGCGCCGTCAGGTCCCCGGCGGCGACCGCGCGCGCTGCGCGCGTCACGCGCTCGAGCGGGGCGAGGATCGCGCGCAGTAACGGAATCGAGCCGACCGCCAGCACCAGCAGCACGACCGGCAGCCAGAGCAGCAGGTGCACCAGCGGATCATCGTGATCGCGCGGCCAGCCGATCAGCACATAACCCGCGAAGGCCTGTCCGGACGCGCCCCGCGGGCCGGCGCCGAAGGGCGCGGCGACGCCGGCAGGCCTGGCGACCCGCCACGGCAGCGGTCCCGCGGGACGTTCGCGCAGCGCCGCGGCGGCGAGCGGCGGTAGGCGGCCGCCGCCGCTGGCGATCAGGCGGCCCTGCCACGTGTAGCAGGTCACCGGTGCGTCGACGACGCGCGCCAGCTCGGTCAACTCGACCGCAAGGCCGGGTGGGCTCACGCGTCTCGAGCGGCACAGCTCGGCTCCGTAGCGCGCGAGGCCGAAGGCGCGCCGGCGCCAGGGGGCCCGCCGGCCGAAGATCGTTCCCAGGGCGAACGAGGCCAGCAGCACCAGCGCCAGCAATCCGACGCTGTGCAGGTAGATGCGCCAGAACAAGCGCCGCGGGGCGCGCGCCGGGCGCCCGGCGCCGGCGGTCTCGGGTCGCGGGTGCGGGCTCGCCGGGTGTGGGATCGTCGGCTGCGCTCATGGTTCCTCGGCCGCGAGCAGGTAGCCCGCGCCCCGCACCGTGCGAATCAGCCGCGGCCGCCGAGCATCGTCACCGAGCTTGTGGCGCAGGCGCGAGATGTGCACGTCGATCGCGCGGTCGAAGGTCTCGCCGGAGTCGCCTCCCGCGAGCTCGATCAGCTGCTCGCGGTCCAGCACGCGGCCCGCCCGCTCGGCCAGTGCGCGCAGCAGCGAGAACTCGAAGCTCGTCAGCACGAGCTGGCGCCCAGCGTAGTCGGCCCGCCGCGTGGCCGGGTCCACCGTCAGTGCGCCGACGCGCAGCACCCGGGTGGGCGGGCCGGCGCGCCCTTGGACCCGGCGCAGCAGGGTTCGGATGCGGGCCAACAGCTCACGTGGGGAGTAGGGCTTGACCATGTAGTCGTCGGCGCCGAGCTCGAGCCCGAGTACGCGGTCGGTCTCCTCGCCCCGGGCCGTGAGCATGATGATCGGCACGTCGGAGAGCGCGCGCAGCTCGCGACAGACCTCGAGCCCGTCGCGCTCCGGCAGCATCAGGTCGAGCAGCACGATGTCGAAGCGCGTGCGGCGCGCCACGGCCAGCGCCTGGGCGCCGTCCGCGGCGTGGGTCACGACGATGCCGTGGTGCTGCAGGTACTCGCCCGTGAGCTGGGCCAGGCGCGCGTCGTCCTCGACGAGCAGGGCCGTGGCGACCGTCGGCTGCTGCGACATGCGCGGCATCATACGATCGCCACGGCGACAATCCCTACCGCTCGTCCGCAGGAGCGTCGCTTGGGCCGAGCAGGTCGCCCCCGAACCCTTCGCCGCCGCGCCGGGCGCAGGGTCCGCGGCCGCGGCCGTGCCCGCGGCCGTGGTGCCTCGGCCAAGGCCGTTCCAGCAGGCTCGCGACCTGTGCGCGCTGCTGCGCGCTCAGCACGCCGTGGGCTTGCACGACCACGTTGACGGCCTCCTGCGTCAGCTCCTGGACGGCGGCATCGACGCGCGCCTTGAGCGCCGCGAGCGCGGCCGGGTCGGGTCTGGTGCCGCGCAGGGCCGCAGCGAGGCTCTGCTGCACCTCGCGGCGCAGCCCACGCAGCTTGGCCCCCTTGCCGTGTAGGCGCTCAGCCAGCGGGCGCAGCCGCTGGCGTTGCTCGGGAGTCGCCTGCAGCAGGTCGAACGCGCGCTCGAGGCGGCGCCCCATTCGGTCCGTGGCGCCTCCGAGCGCTTGCTGCGCCGATTCTGCGTTGTCCGCGTCGCCGTCGTGAGCGCCGCAGCTCGCGGCGATCAGCGGCAGCGCGGCGAGGCTGCTCAGCCGCAGCCAACGGCACAGGCCAGAGTTTCTGCTCGAGTCTCTCATGCTCCACCCTCCGGTTGGTTGTTCCGTCGAGCTGGCGCGGCGACCCGCGCCTTGGGCTCGACACGACCCAGCCTGGAGCCCGGGCTCTGCGGCGATGTGTCCGGATCGTGAAGATTCGTGAAGCGCGTCGCCGCGCGACGGTGCTCGAGCTCGGCGCACAGAATCGACCGTTGGATGGCGCTGAAGTAGACTGCACGGCACCCGCTGGAAGCAGTGCGCAGCGTGGCACGCGGGGGCCCAGGGCCCGGAGGGTGCTCGCGGGCGGGGTCGGGGCCGATCCGGAGCGGTGATCGTCGTGGGAAGCCTGCTCTTCGACGATGAGGTTGCGAGCGATCTCGATCGGCTCGAAGCCGCCTGGCAAGCCGCGGAGACCTTCGCCTTCGTGCCGCGGAAGGGCCCCGTGGCGCCGTCGTGGATCGAGCAGGCGCTCGCGAGCCTGCCCGGGTCGCTGCAGCAGGGGCACTTCGCCTTGCTGACCTCTGGCAGCACCGGTGCGCCAAAGCTGGTGGTGGGGGCGCGCTCGCGCGCCGAGCAGCTCGCGCGGCTGTTGCACGAGGTCCAGCACAGCGAGCCGGTGACCGAGACCGTGGTCTTGCTGCCACTGACCTACTGTTATGCGCTGGTCAACCAATGGCTGTGGGCGCGGCTCTTCGGCCGCGCGCTGAGGATGACGACGGGGCTCGGTGATCCGGCCGCGGTGCGCCGGACCCTCGACGGCGCGAGGGACGCGATGCTTTGCCTGGTCGGGGCGCAGGCGCAGCTACTGGCGCGGCACTTCGGCCAGGAGGCCTTCGGTGGGGTGATTCGCGTGCATTTCGCGGGCGGCCCCTTCCCCCAGCGCGAGCTGCCGACGATCCACCGGATGTTTCCCCGGGCGCAGGTCTATAACAACTATGGCTGCGCGGAGGCGATGCCGCGCTTGGCGTTGCGACGGGCCGAGGACGGCGCATCACCGGCCGACCTCGGCGCGCCGCTGCCGGGCATCGAGCTGCAATGCGATCAGACGGGTCGGCTGCTGTTCCGCAGCCCCTTCGCCGCGGTCGGCTTCGTCGACGAGCAAGGTTTTCACGCGCTGCCGCCCGGGGCGCTCGTGCCGACGGGGGACCTCGGTCGGCCGGGGCCGGCCGGACGCTGGCTGCTAGATGGGCGTGATGGCGAGGTCTTCAAGCGCTACGGCGAGAAGGTGGCGGTCAGCGCCGTGGTCGGCAAGGTGCTCGAGCACTGGCGCGGCGAGGCGAGCTACGTGCCGACGCCGGACGCGCTCGGCGAGCCGGGCTACGTGTTGGTGCTCGCGCCGGTGCCGAGCGAGGACGAGGCGCGCCAGGTGCTGCGGACGCTGCGGGCCCACTTCCCCCGGCCGCATTGGCCGCTGCGCCTCGAGGGCTTGCCGGCGCTGCCCCGGCTGGACAATGGCAAGGTCGATCGCGTGGGGCTAGCGGCGATCGGTGAGCGGAGCGTGCACTGGCGGCAGAGGTGAGGGCAGCGATGACGGATCGTGAGCGCCTCAAGGCGCTGTTGATCGACACCTTCTTGCTCGACCCCGAGGAGTTCAGCTTCGACCTGCGGCGGGCGCAGGTCGATACCTGGGACTCGCTCGGTGTGGTCTCGCTGGCGGTCGGCGTCGAGCAGACCTTCGGCTATCACCTGACCCCCGAGGAGGCGATGAGCCTCGACGGGGTGCCGGCGCTGGTGGCCATCCTCCAGCGCGAGGGCATCAGCTGTGGCGGCTAGCGCCGCGCTGCGCAGCGCCCGGGCGCAGGCGGTCTGGACGCGGGCGGAGCTCTGCGCGGCCGACCTCGGTCGCGCGGCGCACTGGACCACGCCCTCGCTGCGCGAGCGGGTGACGCAGGCCCTGCGCTGGCCGGCCGTCCAGCCCTTGGTGGAGCCGCTGCCGCCGCTCGATACGCTGATCGCCGTGGGCGGGGGCACGCTGCTCGACCAGGCCAAGCTCCTGCGCTGGCAGCGCCATCCGGCGCTACGCCTGATCGCCGTCCCCTCGCTGTGGGGTAGTGGCGCCGAGAGCTCGCCGGTGGCGGTGATCAACACACCGGCAGGGAAGGAGATCACGGTCGATGACGGGCTGCTGCCCGAGGTGCGCGTGTTGTGGCCCGAGCTGTTGGAGAGCGTGCCGGAGGGGCGGCTGCGGCAGGGTAGCGGCGATGTCTGGGCGCATGCGCTAGAGGGTTTCCTCTCGCCGCTGGCGGGCCCCGAGCTGCGCAGGGAACTGGCGGCGCTGATGCACCGGATGCTCGCCGTCGGGCTTGGGCGCGATCCGCAGTGGTTGGAGCTGGGCGCCCAGGCGAGCGCGGGGCAGGCCCGCTCCAGCGTCGGCCTGGTGCATGGCATTGCGCACGTGCTGGAGAGCGCCGGGGCGATCGACGCGGCGGGACAGCGGCTGGGGCACGCCGCGCTCTGCGCGACCTGGCTCTGGCCGGTGCTGCGCTTCGACGAGCAGACCTCCGGCAAGGTGGATCACTTGCTCGCCGAGCACGCGCTCGAGGCCACCGCCGTCTGGGCGACCGCGCGGGCGCTCTGCGACGAAGCGCTCAATCGGCGCCTGGGGCCGCTGCTGCGGGCCCACTGGCCCAAAGTGCTACGCGACCGCTGCACGCGCACCAACTGCGCCCTGGTGCGCCCGAGCGCGCTCGAGTTCTTCACCGCGCCCGAATCCTGCGCCGCGCCTGGCGCCAGCGGGGGACCCGCGTGACCTTGATCGAAGAGCCGCCCTACGCGCCGCGCCGCCCGGCCGAGCTGCTCGCCGAGCTCGAAGGCCTGACCGCGCACCACCTGGCGGGCTGCGCCGAGTTCGCCCGCTGCTGGCCCGATTGGCGTCCGCAGGGCACCTTGGCCGCGTTGCCCTTCCTGCACGTCGGGCTCTTCAAGCGCCTGCGGCTCGTGACCCAGGGGCCCCAGCTCGAGCATCAGCGGACCTTGCTCTCGTCGGCGACCACGGGTGCGACGCCGAGCATGATCGTGCTCGACCGCCACAGCTCGGCGCTGCAGGCCCGCAGCAGCGCGGCGATCCTGCGCGACTTCCTGGGCCCCGAGCCCCGCCCCTTGTTGGTGCTGGACAGCGCGCGCGCGCTGCTGCGGCGGGGTGAGATCACGGCGCGCACGGCCGCGGCGATGAGCCTCAAGCCGCTGGCCTCCGCGATCCACTTCGTGCTCGGCGACGGCGAGGATCCCCGCAGCCTCGATTGGGCGAAGGTCGCCGAGGTGGCGGAGGGCGCGAAGGGCCTGCTGGTCTACGGCTTCACCTCGATGCTCTGGCGGGCGTGGGGCAGCGTCGAGCCGCCCGAGGGGCTGCGGCGCCTGCTCAGGGGCAAGGCGATCCACTTCGTCCACAGCGGCGGTTGGAAGCGCCTGGAGGCCGAGCGCGTCACGCGCGAGCGCTTCGACACGGCGCTGCTGGCGGGTGCTGGTGCCGGCTCCAGCGTGGTGGATTACTACGGGCTCGTCGAGCAGGTCGGCATCATCTATCCGCAGTGCGAGCAGGGGCTGCGGCATGTGCCCCTATGGGCCGAGGTGCTCGTGCGTGACCCGCACACGCAGGCCCCGCTGGCGACCGAAGCAGGGCAGCTGCAGCTGCTGAATGTGCTGAGCTGGGGTGCCCCGTGCCACAGCGTGCTGACCGAGGATCTCGGACAGCTCGTGCCGGGGGAGTGTCCCTGCGGGCGCCACGGCCCGCGCTTCCGGCTGCTGGGGCGGCTGCCCAAGGCCGAGCTGCGGGGCTGCGCCCATGTCTGAGCGCGAGCAGCTGAGCTGCTACCGTTCGCCGCGGGGGACGGTGGCGCTGGCCTGGCCGGGTGACCTCGACGCCCTGCTGGCCGAATGGCACGCGCTGCGCGAGGTGATGTGCCGCACGCTGCCCGCGGCCTTCACCCGCGACGAGTGGGCCTACCTGGTGGCCTTCGCCGAGCGCGACCAGCTCGAGGGCGTACTGGTGCGGGCCTTCGGTGAGCGGGTGGCCGACGCGGGCGCGCCGGACTGGGTCGTGCGGCCGCGCGGGCGCGTCGCGGTCTGGCTGCCGAACAACGTCAGCCTGCTGGGCCCCTTGCTGGTGATCCTGCTCAGCCTCACGGGCAACGAGGTCGCGCTCAAGTCGGGCTCGAGTGCCGACGACCTGACGGCCGCCTTCCTCGCCTTTGCCCGGCAGCATGCGGTGGCGGGCGGAGCCTTGGGCGCGGCGCTCGAGCGCATTGGGCAGCACGCCTTCGACCATGACGATCCACGGCAGGCCGTACTGGCCGCGGGGGCACGGGTGCGCATCGTCTTCGGCACCAGTGCGGCCGCGGACGCCGTGCATGGCCTGGCCCATCCGACGGAGAGCTCGGGCTTCTCCTTCGTCGAGCGGCACTCGGAGGCGTGGATCGAGGTCGGGGCGGGGAATGCGACGACCGTCGACACCCTGATCAAGGTCTTCGCGATCTACGGCCAGGCCGGCTGCACCTCGCCCCGGCGCGTGGTGCTGCTCGACGGCGAGGTCGAGCAGGCGCACGCCCTGCGCGCGCGCCTCGCCGAACGGTGGCGGCAGGTCGTGCGCCGCGATCTGCCGGTTCACCTGGCCTCGGCCAACGTGATGGCGCGCCAGCTGGCCGCAGCGCGCGGCTGGGACGCTGTGCTCGTCGAGCGTCACGCAGCAGTGCTGGCAGTGGGTGGGGCCGAGCTCGCGCCGATCGAGGAGCCGATGACCTTGCTGCTGTCGTGGGCCAAGCTCGAGCAGGCCGTTGCGCGCTTGCCCGCTCACACGCAGACGGTCGGCTATGCGCTGGCCGAGGGGCAGCGCCGTCCGCGCTGGCTGCCCGCGCTCTACCGCAGCCCCGTGAGGCGCGTCGTGCCGCTCGGCCAGATGCACCACTTCGGCGCGGTCTGGGACGGGGCGGAGTACTGGAGCAGCTGCTTCGAGTGGCTGGAGGTGCGCTGATGCTGCGCGAGCACGAGCTCAACACCAGCTGGTGGGGTGAGCCGGTCGGGATCGTCGACCAGCTCGAGCTGCTCGACGCCCCGGAGTCCGAGCGTGAGCGCCGGCTGCGGGCCTTCGCCTGGGTCGAGCTCAAGGCGCCGCTGAGCTCGGCCGTGCCGCTGGCAGCCCTACAGCGGGCGGGCTTCTTCCAGGTCGACACGCAGCTCCATTTCCGCATCGGCCTCGATCGCTTGCCGTCGCCGTCCGAGAGCGCGGCCGAGCTGGTGGTGGACGCGGCCGACCGTACGCCCTTTCGCCTCGAGGCCGCCGGGCTGGCGCCCTTTCAGCACGAGCGCTTCAGCTGCCTGCCCGGCTGCACGGCCGCGCGGCTGAGCGAGCGCTACGCCCTGTGGGGCAATCGCTTGCTGGCCGCCCATCCGGCCGACTGCTTGCGGCTGAGCAGTCGCTCGGGCCAGGTGCAGGGGTGGTTTCTCGCGGCGCGCCGCGAGACGCGGATCGAGCTGACGCTGGCCATGCTCAGCCGTGAGGCGACCGTGAGCGGTCAGTTGCTCTATCATCGGGCGCTCTTGACCTACGCTGAGCGGGGTGCGCGAGTCGGCGCGGCCTCCTTTCAGGCGGGGAACACGGCGGTGCATAACATCTACGCGCACCTCGGCGCGCGCTTCGTCCAGCCGACTGGTTGTTGGTTCTGGATCCGCGGCGAGAGCAGCGTGGCTTCGTCCACGCCGACAAGGAGCTTCGATGACCGAGGAAGTCCCCGCTGACCGCCCCCGCTCGACCACCTGGGTGCCCGTCGCGATCATCCTGCTCTACCTGGGCGCGCTGGTCGTGCTGGCGCTGACGGGGCACTTTGGCTTCATCTTCAAGACCGCGATCGTCCCGGTGCTGTTCCTGGTGGCGCTGGTCACGCGCCGCTTCAAGGTCTTCCTTCGCGACTGGGCGGTGTTCCTGTCGCTGATCGTGCTCTTCGATGCGCTGCGCGGGCTGATCTACGCGATCACCAGCAAGCTCGAGCTGCCCGTGTACATGGGTTACGCGATCGCCGCCGAGCGCGCGCTCTTCGGTGGGGTGCCGACCGTCGCGCTGCAGCGTGCCTGGTACCAGCCGCCAGTGCTGGGCCTGTTGGAGAAGGCGGCGGTGCTGGTGCATGCTTCGCACTTCGTCGTCTTCTTCTTCTTCGCGCTGGCGATCTGGACCTGGCGCCACGCCGACTTCGGTCGCTTCAAGCTCGGGATGCTGCTGACGCTCGGCGCCGGGCTGCTGCTCTACTTCGTCGTGCCGACGGTGCCGCCCTGGATGGCCGCGGGGACCTTCCACGCGCTGCCGCCGATCGAGCCGATCCGCTCCGCGCTCTACAGCTTCAGCGTGCCGACGCTGCAGCGGGCCTTCGACGTCAACCCGATCGCGGCGATGCCCTCGCTGCACACGGCCTTCCCGGCCTTCTTCGCCTGCGTGGCGCTCTATCACTGGGGCTGGCGCGGCGTGCCGGCCTTGGTCTACCTGGCGGCCGTGGTGCTCGCGCTGGTCTACCTCGGCGAGCACTACATCGTCGACGAGCTGGCTGGGTTGGCGGTGGCCGGTGGGGCCTTCCTCCTGGCCTACAAGACGGAGCTCTTCCGGCGCACGCCGGCGGCGGCCCTCGCGGCGTCGGCGGAGGGTGGGGTCGCGGCGCGCGCCAGCGGCTTCGGCGATCGGGGCCTGCGGGTGCCCGTCCTGCTCTCACTGCTGATCGTGCTCGCTTCGGAGCTGGTCGGCCGGGCCTCGTTGCAGTTGCGCGGCGGCTTCCCGCTGACGCTGGCCTTCATCGAGCGCGAGCTGGTCGGCAAGACGCCCGTCGGTCACTACCTGGCGGGCATCGAGTACCTCGAGCAGGGGCGCCGACGCGCGGCGCTGCCGGCCTTCGAGCGTGCGCTGTCCGAGTTGCCGCCGGGCAAGCAGCAGATGCATGCGCGCTCGTTGTTGGGGCGCACGGCCTTCGAGCTGGGCGACTACGCGCGGGCGATCCGCACGCTGGAGCCGGCACCGCACGTGCGGCTGGCGGCCGAGGACGCCCGCGCGCTGGCGCTCGCCTGCGCCGAGTCGGGCCAACGGACCCGCGCCCTGCCGCTCTTGAGCAAGCTGCGGCAACGTCTGCCGGGCGACCCGCAGGTGCTCTTCTGGCTGACCTGGACGCTCTTCGAACAGGGGCGCATCGATCGCGCCGAGGTCGCGCGCGCCGCGGCCGAGCTCGCGCGTCTGCGCGGCTCCGACGCCCATGCCACCGCGCTGGCCGGGCGCCTCACGGATCTGCTGCGGGCGGGCGCCTCGCCCGGGCGCGGAGAGGAAGGGGATCCTTGAGCACCCAGGCCAGCACCATCGACTTCCTGCTCGACCAGCTCGCGAGCCTGCCGCGCATTCGTGCGCGCAAGATGTTCGGCGAGTACGCGCTCTATTGCGACGAGAAGGTCGTCGCCCTGATTTGTGACAATCAGCTCTTCGTCAAGATCACGGCCGCCGGTAGGGCGTTGGTCGGGGCGCAAATCGAGGAGGGCGCGGCGTATCCAGGCGCGAAGCCGTCGCTGGTGATCGGCGCCGACTTCCTCGACGATGACGAGCGCCTCTGTGAGCTGATCCGGGTCACGGCCGCCGAGCTGCCCCTGCCGAAGCCCCCGCAGCCCAAGCAGCGGAAGCGGGCGAGGTGAGTCCCGATCGCGGCCGCGCCGTGGGGCCGGCATGATCATCTGCACGACGCGGGCGTCGCCGTCGCGGCTTCGGTCGGACGCCCGCGGAAGCTCGACCGGGTGCAGCACGGTGCCGCGGTGCGGGATACTCGGATGCCGGGTTGAAGAGCAATCCTCCGGTTAGCGCGGCCCAAGGGGGCATTGGCGATCACTCGCCGAGTTCGCCGACGGGCAGCGGGAAGGCGCGTGCGCGGCCACTGATGACATGCCGCCGCAGAAAGGCCGCGAGTTCGGCAGCGTGCCTATCGTCCCTGCGCACGAGAATACTCAAATCGTAGGCGCCCAACGTGAAGGTCGTGCCCACGTACCCGTACTCATGCCACCGACAGCTCGCGTGTTTCGTCCAGGTGCTCCAGTCGCCGAGCGGTCCGTGGCGAAAGGTGATCAGCGAAAGGTCACGCCTGGTGGGCACGATGATGATGGTTGGACGCTTGTCGAAGAGGTAGGCGAGCAGCCTGCCGATATCGCGTTGGGTGGCGATGAAGCGGGCGTTAAGCCCGACGAGGTCGATGAAGGTGCTGTCGGTGAAATCGGCGAGCGTCCCTGCGTCGCCGAAGGCGAGTGAGGTTTCAGCGATGTGCGGGAAGCGCGCGAGCTTCCGAGCAACCAGCGCCTCAGTCGCCGCCACGCCAGGGTGAACCTGTCCTCCACCGACGGCCGTGCCAGAGGCCACCTGCCAGAACTCTCGAGCAGCCAATTCGGGCGACCCATGAATAAGAGTCGCGAAGATCCCGATTCCAACCGCGAGACGACGCCCGAGGCCAACGGGCCACGTCAGGAGATGGTAGAGGAGGGGTACTAACACTGGCAGGGCCACCAGCAAAAGCAGTGGCGTCACCGGATACATGAAGCGCTGACCGGCATCCTGCAGCGTATCGATACGCAAGAAGAAGCCAGCGAAGGCTGTGGCGACGAGTAGCGCCAGTATCCGAGCATCGCAATAGTGGGGTCGCAAACGTCGATTCGGCCAAAGTGCCGAAACGACCGCAAGCGCGAGCAACCCATCGACGTGCTGAAGGTAGTCCATCACGCTGCGAAGGCCCATTGGCCGCACCAGTGCGGGCTGCGCACCCTTGATGAAGAACGGATTCGGCAGGAGCGACCCGAAGTACCACCACCGCCACGCGGCGATCAGCACCCAAGGCAGCACTGTCGAGATGCCGAGCGAGAGCATGGCACGCCCGAAGCCGCGCCGAAGAGTCTTGCGCCTGATCACTAGCATCAGGCCAAAGGCACCCAGCAGCAGCGACGCCTCGGGGCGCATGAGAAGGGCCAAGGAACCGAGCACAGCAAAGCGGAGGAGGCTGCTCAGCGATTCATCGTCGAGGAAGGAGACGGCAGCCAGTAGCGCCCCCAGCAGCAGTGCTGCAAAGAGAGTGGTCTCCATGCCGTGAGCCGCGATGAACCACGGTCGATTGAGACATAGATAGGCCGCGCCCACCAACAAGGCAACGGAACGGGAGGCCTGCAGGAAGACGACTGACGCGCGACCAAGAAGCCAACTTGTGGCCAACACTGCGAGCACGCTCACGAGGCGAGAGACGAGCAGAAGATCCAAGCCCAGCGCGGCCGCGGGTGCCAGCATCAGAACCCAGAGCAGATTCGTATAGCCTTCCGTTGGGCCATCGGCGAGGTTCCACACCAGCCCGTGGCCACGGGCCAGGTTGTGCGCGTAGCGGTAGGAGATGAAGGCGTCGTCGAAGACGATACTCCAGCTCGCCGCCAGTTCGGCGATGGAGACCGCTGCGATACAAGCGACGAGCAACCCCGCACAGAGCATCGGGCGGGAGGGCAGACCGTCCCCGGACCCTTCGGACGCTGCCCGGGCGTTGAGAGGAAGTTCTGTGTTCGGTGGCACTGGACAGCCTCTACTGGCGCAACGTGGTTGCACTCCGAGGGTGGGAGCGGTCAAGCATCAAGGACGTCCCGACACGCTGAAACGGCGCGCTCCTGGTCCCCTGCCGCGTCCCGCGCCGCATGCGCCCAGGGTCGATTGGATGATTTCCGTTGAATGGAGGAGTTCAACCTGTGCAGCTCAGGATCCGCACGCGGTCTGGCGCGTGTCGGGGGCGGGACGCCGTGCCGCCAGAACCATGAATCCATCGCACCGTCATCCTTGTGGTGCCCAGGCGGTGCGCCAGGGCGTGTCGGAGTCCGGAGGTGTTCGAAGTGACACTCCATCTTGGAGCAAGGACGAGCCGGCGGGGCCGGGTTGCTTCCCTTCCTGGGCGGTCAGCGCACGCGCTCGAGCGAAGGGATTTGCTCGAAGCCATTATCGTAACTCCAGATCCTGCGACAACCCAGGCGGCGCATGATGGCGACGTGGAGGCAATCGCGCGAGGACAAGGCTTCGTGCCCAGCGGACAGGACCCGCGCCGCGTCCACATCAGGTTTGGTCACGTCCACGACTCGCGAGAGCATCGCTTCGAAGGCCTCGTAGGCGGCGTCCAGATGCCGGCGATCGTGCAGCGCAAGGTAGCGGTGGATGACCTCCTGAAACGCCTCGGCGCTGCTGATCAGGACCTCGCGCGCCGACAGGAGCTGCGGCACGAGCTCGATGACGCGCTGCTTACAGGGGTGCGCAGCACCGACGAGGTACATCGGCACGTTGGAGTCGACGTAGATCATGGCGTTCCCCGCCCGCGTTCGATCTCGGCGAGTATCTGGTCGATGTCACCGCTTGGGCCGGCGAAGCGGGCGAAGCGGAGCACTGCGGCGATGCGGCGATCGGGATCCTGATCGTCCTCCTCGGCCACTGTTCGGCGCAGGCTCTCGCGGACGATCTGAGCCACCGGCCGGCCCCGCCGCCGAGCCAGGCGGGCCACCGCTCGGTACTCATCGTCGGGAACCACGATTTGCAGCCGTTTGCTCATGTCAGTAGCATGAAACGACTCATCAAAGGGGTCAAGAACGACTCATGGAAGATGTAAAAGGCGAGTCAGGCGTCCCGTGCCTCGCCGCCGCGACGCCTACCACAGCCGAGGCGTCCGACCCGGCGGGTGGTGCCAACCACGCCGTGATGCATGGCGGCGGTCGGGCTCGGCGAGCGTGGCTAGGCCCAAAACAAGCGCGTCCCGCGCTCGTTTTGGGCCTAGATATGACTCAGGGGGCTTTCGCAAAACCCCCTCGTCGCGGGGAGTGAATCCCCGCGACTTCACCCCATAACGCTCGCCTTTCGACTCGTCTAGCCCGAAGACAAACGGCTCGCGCCAAAGCGCGCTTGTTTTCGGGCTAGGGCTTCGAATCGAAGGGCGGCGTCCTGCTCGGCGATCGCCCGCGCATGATTTGGCGCGTGAGGCGTTGGTATCGGTGGCGTCGCCGTCGAGATTCTGGGCTCCCGGTCGCCGCGCCGGTGGCCACGGTGCGCAGGAGGCGGTCAGACGCAAACAGGGAAGCGACGGCGTGCGGTGGCGTCGGGCGGGTCAGCCGCCGAGAAGAAGCAGCGGGCGCGTGGATGACGCGACGGCGGGAAGCTGCCGGGCGGGAAGGTCGCGGTGACGTCACCGTCGCAGTAGCGCGGCGCGGCCTGTCGGTAGGCCTCGACGAAGGCGCGCCACTGAGTGCGGTACTCGGCCCAGAGCGCCGGGCTCGTGGTGTGTCACAAGGGCCGCGGGCCGCGCTTGGGGCGGGCCGGGCGCTGCGAGGGTCGGATGGCCTCCAGGGCGGCACGGCGCATGACCGTGCGCCCCTCCTGCCGCCGCGCGCACTGCACTGTGACGGGACGCGCGGAGAACTCCAGCCCCGAGGCGCCTCCACGCCCCGCCTAGGGCGCGCGCCGGTCCGCGATCGTGCGGCTTGCGGCTTGCGGTGCGCGGCAACTTGCTCTTGTCGGCGGGCCTCCGTATCGTCTGCGGCCATGGTATCCGGACAACGCTTGGTCGAGATTCGGCTGGGGGAGCGATCCTACAGCGTTCCCTACGGCACGCCGGTCGGCGAGGTGCTGGCGGTCTATGGGCCGGCGGAGCCGCTGACGCTGGCGGCGATCGTGCACAACCGCTGCGTCGATCTCAGCTTCCCACTGACGGCGGGCGCCGAGGTTCGGGCGGTCCACTACGGGATGCGCGAGGGGGTGCTGGTCTACCGCCGCGCGGCCTCGCTGATCCTGCTCGAGGCGGCGCGGCAGCTCTTCGGCCCGGCTGCGGCGTCGATCGGGCAGTCGATGGGCAATGGCCATCTGTGGGAGATCCGCCCGCAGCGCGCCTTTGCCGCCGAGCACGCCGCCCCGCTCGAAGAGCGCATGCGCGAGCTGGTGGCGCGCGATCTGCCGCTGCGCACCGAGCTGGTGATGCTGGCCGAGGCCAAGCGCATCTTTTCCGCCGCCGGCGAGGAGGACAAGCTCCGCCTGCTCAAGACCTGGTGGGAGTCGCACGTGACGCTCGTCTATTGCGGCGAGTTCTGCGACATCCACCACTACCCGGTGGCGCCGCGCACCGGACTGGTTCGGCACTTCGAGCTGCTCCCGCGGCCCTCCGGGGTGCTGTTGCGCTTCCCCACGCGCCAGCGGCCCGATCTGATCGCCCCGCTCGAGGAGCGGCCCAAGCTCAGGCAGGTCTACAGCGAGCGGCGGGACTGGCTGGAGCTGCTCGGCGTGAGCAGCGTGGGCCAGCTCAATGAGCTGACGCTCAAGGGCCAGGCCGGCGAGCTGATCCGCATTGCCGAGGGGCTGCACGAGAAGAAGATCGCGCAGATCGCCGACCACATCTGCCATCAGGCCCAGCCCGCGCGCCTGGTGCTGATCGCTGGTCCGTCGTCGTCCGGCAAGACGACCTTCGCCGCGCGCCTGAGCCTGCAGCTGCGCATCAATGGTGCGCAGGCGGTGGGGCTCTCGACGGACAACTTCTACGTCAATCGCGGCGCGACGCCGCTCGACGAGCACGGCGAGCCCGACTTCGAGGCGCTCGACGCCATCGATCTCGAGCTCTTCAATCGCGTGCTCACGCAGCTGCTGGCGGGCAAGGAGGTGCTCACCCCGCGCTACGACTTCGTGCGCGGTCGGCGGCGCCCCAAGAGCCAATGGCGGCCGCTGCGGCTGGCGCCGGGCCAGGTGCTGCTGGTGGAGGGCATCCACGGGCTCAATCCGCGGTTGACTGCGGCCGTCGAGGAGCAGCACAAGTTCCGCATCTACACCAATGCGATGACCCAGCTCAGCCTCGACGACCACAACCGGATCTTCACTTCGGACACGCGGCTGCTGCGCCGCATCGTGCGCGACCGGCTCTTCCGCGGCTACTCGGCCCAACAGACGATCGCCGCCTGGGCGCGCGTGCGCCGCGGCGAGCAGCGCTGGATCTTCCCGTTCCAAGAGGCGGCCGACGTGATCTTCAACTCCGAGCTGGTCTACGAGCACGCGGTGTTGCGGCTGTACGCGGAGCGCTACCTGCTCGAGGTGCCCGAGGAGCACCCGTCCTTCGTCGACGCCTACCGCCTGCTGCGCTTCGTCGAGTACTTCGTGCCGATGTTCGACGAGACGATCCCAGAGACCTCGCTGCTGCGGGAGTTCATCGGTGGCAGCTACTTCCAGTACTGAGCTGCGGGTCGACGGGCGATGATCGTGGCTCTGACCCGGGTCCGCGCCTGCGCGAGTGTCGCCCCACGCCGCCGGTCGACGGGGCACCAGCGGGCGTTGTGCTGCACGGCCGCACTCGGCTGGCTGCTCGCCCCGCTGCTGGCCAACGCCCGAACCGCGCCGGCGTTGCCCGCGGCCGGCTCGCCCGCAACCGCCTCGCCGGGGGACGACGGCGCACCGGTGCTCAGCGCGCGCGCGGTGTTGGCGTTGCAGGTCTCGAGCGGCGCGGTGCTGCTGGCCCGGCGGATCCACGAGCAGCGGTCGATCGCGAGCCTGACCAAGGTCGCTGCCACGCTGGTGATACGGCGCCACGGGCTGCGGCCGCAGGCCGGCACGGTGATCGATCGCGCGGATTGGTAGGTGGTCTTCGGCGGCGCGCGCACGCGGCTCGAGCTGAACTGGACCTATCGCAACCTCGACCTGCTGCACGCCGCGCTGCTGTCCTCGGATAACCGCGCCGTCTCGGCGCTGGGGCGCGCGGTCGGGCTCGACGCCAGGGGGCTGGTGCGCGGCATGAACGCGCTGAGCCAGGAGCTGGGGCTGCGTCAGACGCATTTCGCCAGCCCGGTGGGGATCGACCCCCGCGATGTCAGCACGGCCTGGGAGGTCGGCCGCCTGATCGTCGCGGCCAGCCGCGATCCGGTGCTGAGCGCGGTGATGCGCCACTCCGAGCATCGCGTGACGCCGCTGCGCGGGTATCTGAGCATTCACTACCGCAACACCAATCCGCTGGTGGGCCAACGCCCCGGCCTGCGCTTCCTCGCTTCGAAGACCGGTTTCAATACCGAGGCGGGCTATTGCCTGGCGGTCGTCGTCGAGCTGCGCGCCCTCGGTCCCGTGGCCCTCGTGCTGCTCGGCGCGAGGAGCAAGGCCTGGCGCGTACGCGATCTGGAGACGCTGATCCGCTGGGTCAGTGCTCGGCCCCGCTGAGCCACGGCGGGTCGTCGGCGCCGCGCCTATCGGAGCTGCGTTCGTCGGGGCGGCGCTCGTCGGCGCCGCGCTCGTCGGCGCCGCGGGCGGCCAGAAAGAGCACCGAGTCCGAGACGACCTCGCTGACCTGCCGTTTGGTGCCTTGCTTGTCGGTGTAGCTCGCGGAGCGCAGGCGCCCCTCGACGTAGACCTGGCGGCCCTTGCGCAGGTACTGCTGGCACAGCTCGGCCTGCCGACCCCAGACCACGACGCGGTGCCAGCTCACCTCCTCGTGCTTCTGTCCCTGAGGGTCGCTCCAGTGTCGGTTGGTGGCGACGGCGAGATTGCAGACCGGCGTGGCCGCGTTGGTCTGCCGCAGCTCGGGGTCGGCGCCGAGGTGACCGAGCAGGATGACCTTGTTGACGCTACTGCCCATGTTGGAGCCCTCCTGTGTGCATGCGTGCCGAGGCCTGGAACAGCAAGCGCCGATCCAAGCGCCGACTTGCCGCAGGGTTGCGACAAGACTGGGTCAGGGCGAGCTTCCCACCCGCACCGTCCGGCCCTCCGGCGCCGGCCGGCCCGGCCTGGCGGATAACCCGGCACCGATTAGCACTACTGTGTCGGATCTCGGACCGAGCCTGGCGAAGGGCTCGGAATCACGGGCGCGAAGCGAGGAGGGAGGTTGCTGGTGGCAAGCGACCGACGAGCGACAAAGCCTGTGATTTCGAGAACGAGCCCAGGCGACGGGAGAGATCCGACACAGTAGTGTTAGGCGTGGTACCGTCCCCGCGCGCCGTCAGCGCATGGGGCACGGGTGCCGGGGGACCGGGCGCGGTCGCGACTGGGAGGGTCTGATGGTCGTGCGTGGTCTGCTGCTGCGTGGTCGGCTACTGCGTGGTCGGCTACTGCGTGGTCGGCTACTGGGGTTGGCGCTCGCCGGGGTTGCGGGCGGCTTGACTGGCGGCTTGTGGGGCGGCTGTGCCGCGGACCAACGTGCGGCGCCGCAGTCCGACCGCATCTACTTCAAGCCGCTGCTCGCGCCCGTCGGGATCAGCGCGACGGTGGTGCGCGACGAGAGCCGTCTCGGGCCGGGCGGCGGAACGATCGCCGTGACGGTCGCGGTCGAGGCCGACCTCGATCGGGGCGAGCTGGCGCGGTTGATGGACGCCTTCGCGCGCCAGGCGGCGGACCGTCGCGGCTTCGGTGCCGTCGAGCGCGGAGCCTCGCGCCTCGAGCTGCGTTACTACGGCAGCGAGGTGGCGGCGCGAGCCGAGGGCGACGACTGGCTCGGGCGCACGCTGCGCGAGGGGCCGACGGGCGCCCTGATCGTCGTCAACCGGCAGGCCTGGCCGCTGCTGCGGCTGGCGACCGAGGCCTTGGGGCGGCAACCGCAGTACACGGGCGCGCTGCGGCCCGAGCTACTCGCCGATCCCCAGGCGCGCAGCGTCGAGGTGACGCTGCCCTTCGTGCGCGACGATGGCAGCGGTGCCGCGGTCGAGCGCGTCAGCTTCGAGCGGGCCATGACCACGCTGGCCGCGACCCTGGCCGCTCTTCGACAAGGTGCCGCAGCTGGCCGAGGTGACCGTGGTCGGGCGACATCGCGGGGCCATCAGTGCTGCGGGTGCGCGTCGATCGCCGGCAGTACACGGCGCTCCACCTGCTGGAGATCGAGGAGCAGCTCGGGGCCCTGCGGGGCAAGTTGATCGGCGCCCTGGCCTCGGGTCGGCTCACCGACCGTACGGCCCAGGGCGAGCTGGCCTTGCGCCGCCGTCAAGTCTACCGCGAGGCCCTCCGGCGCCTTCCCGCCGGGCAGGTCTTCATCGCCGACCAGCTCCATTGAATAGGTGTCCATAAATCTGCTGCGCGGCCCGACCGCTGCGTTGGGGCGGGGCGCCCGGGGCCCCCCCCCCCGGCCGGTTGCCGGGCCGGGGGGGCCCCCCCCGGGGGGGCCGGGGGGGGGGGCCGGG
Organism: Pseudomonadota bacterium; assembly: GCA_016702545.1. Taxonomy (GTDB): domain Bacteria; phylum Myxococcota_A; class Polyangia; genus JADJTL01. Next base: position 217,677 of record JADJDT010000044.1, read on the forward strand.
CGGCGGGGGGGGGGTTGGGGGGGGGGGGGGGGGGGGGGGGGGGGGGGGGGTTTTTGGTTTTTTTTGGGGGCGGCCGATTCGTCTGCCTGCCCCTTGACACCCGCCGGGATGTGTTTAGTTTCCGGCTCGGGCTGCGGCCGGTCGGTCGCGCCCGAGCTTCGATAACCGCTGGCAGCCAGCGAACCGGGAGGATGAACGATGGCGATTCGACCCTTGTACGACCGAGTCCTGATCAAGCGCGTGGCCGAAGAGGACCGCACCAAAGGCGGGATCATCATCCCCGACAGCGCGAAGGAGAAGCCGGTCGAGGGCTTGGTGGTGGCGGTGGGCGCGGGCAAGCCGCTCAAGGACGGCAAGATTCGGCCGCTCGACATCAAGAAGGGCGATCGCGTGCTGTTCAACCGCTACGGCGGCACCGAGGTCAAGCTGGCCGGTGAGGAGCACCTGATCCTTCGCGAGGACGACGTCGTCGCGATCGTTCAGTAGGGCACCCCGAAAGAGAGCGCATTCCTGCCTGCGGTGGCCGGGGCGACCGGTGCTGCGACGGAGATCAAATCATGTCAGCCAAGGTAGTTGTATTCAGTGAGGCCGCGCGGCGGCAGATGCTGCGCGGGGTCAACTTGCTCGCCGACGCCGTCAAGGTGACCCTCGGTCCGCGAGGACGCAATGTCGTGCTGGAGAAGTCCTGGGGGGCGCCGACCGTCACCAAGGACGGCGTCACCGTCGCCAAGGAGATCGAGCTGGGCGACAAGGCGATGAACCTGGGCGCCCAGCTGGTGCGCGAGGTGGCCTCCAAGACCTCGGACACCGCGGGCGACGGCACGACGACGGCGACGGTCCTGGCGCAGGCGATCATGCGCGAGGGCCTCAAGCAGGTCTCCTCGGGCGCCAACCCGATCGACCTCAAGCGCGGTATCGACGCTGCCGTGGTCAGCGCGGTGGCCTACCTGCGCGAGATCTCGAAGCCGACCAAGGGTAAGCAGGAGATCGCCCAGGTGGGCACCGTTAGCGCCAATGGCGACCAGGTCGTCGGCGAGCTGATCGCCGAGGCGATGGAGAAGGTGGGCAAAGAGGGCGTGATCAGCGTCGAGCAGGCGCAGTCGATGGAAACGGCGCTCGAGGTGGTCGAGGGCATGCAGTTCGATCGCGGCTATCTCTCGCCCTACTTCGTCACCGACGCCGACCGGATGGAGTGCGTGCTGCAGGATGCCTACATCCTGATCGTCGAGAAGAAGATCTCCTCGATGAAGGATCTCGTGCCGCTGCTCGAGCAGGTGGCGCGTGCGGGCCGTCCGCTGCTGGTGCTCGCCGAGGACGTGGACGGCGAGGCGCTGGCCACGCTGGTGGTCAATCGCCTGCGCGGGACGCTGAAGGTCGCGGCCGTCAAGGCGCCCGGCTTCGGCGATCGGCGCAAGGAGCTGCTCAAGGACATCGCGATCGTCACCGGCGGGCAGGCGGTCACCGAGGAGCTCGGCATCAAGCTGGACGGCTTGACGCTGAAGGAGCTCGGCCGGGCCAAGCGCGTGACCATCGACAAGGACAACACGACGATCATCGATGGCGCGGGGGCCAAGAAGGACATCCAGGCGCGCTGTGATCAGCTGCGGCGACAGATCGAGGAGAGCACCTCGGACTATGACCGCGACAAGCTGCAGGAGCGCGTGGCCAAGCTGGTCGGCGGCGTCGCCGTGATCCGCGTCGGGGCGGCCACCGAGGTCGAGATGAAGGAGAAGAAGGCCCGCGTGGAGGACGCCATGCATGCCACGCGCGCGGCCGTGGCCGAGGGCATCGTGCCCGGCGGCGGCGTGGCCCTGCTGCGGGCGCAGGCCCGGCTGTCGCTGCTGGAGCTGACGGAGGACCAGCAGGTGGGGGTACGGATCGTGGCGCGTGCGCTCGAGGAGCCCCTGCGCCAGATCGCGATCAACGCCGGTCAAGAGGGCTCGGTGGTGGTGGAGCAGGTACGCGCCAACAAGAGCGTCTCGTACGGCTACAACGCTGCGACGGACACCTACGAAGACCTGCCGAAGGCCGGCGTGATCGACCCCACCAAGGTCGTGCGCACCGCGCTGCAGAACGCGGCCAGCGTGGCCGGTCTGCTGCTGATGACCGAGGCGATGATCACCGAGAAGCCGCAAGAGAAGAAGCCGGGCCACCATGGCCACGCCCACGGCGGCGGTGGCATGGCATGGGCGGCATGGGCGGCATGGGCGGCATGGGCGGCATGGGCGGCATGGGCGGTATGGGCGGTATGGGCGGCATGGGCGGTATGGGCGGTATGGACGATATGGATTTCTAAGAGCGCGGCCGCTGTGAGCGCTTGAGCTCGCGGTCGATGACGAAGCGCACGAGCTGCGGTGCGTAGCGCTGGGCCGCGTAGGTCAGCTTCCCTCCCCAACCCGGAACGATGTGGTAGGAACCCCGGGCGATGCCAGCGAGCATCGCCTGGGCGACCTCCGCCGGCTCCATCATGCGGACGTTGCCCGCGATGGCCCGCGTCTCCGGGGGCTTGATCTTGTTCTCCTCCTGCAGCTGCGGCGTGTTGGTGTCGGGGGGAAAGACCACCGAGAGACCGACCCCGTGCGGCAGCAGCTCCTGGCGCAGACAATCGGAGAAGCCGCAGACGGCGAACTTGCTGGCAGCGTAGGCCGTGTAGCCGAAGATGCCGAGGAAGCCGAGCACCGACGACACGTTGCAGATGTGCCCCGAGCGCTGGCCGACGAGCTGCGGCAGAAAGGCGCGCGTCGTGTAGACCGTGCCGAAGTAGTTGACGCGCATCATCGCGTCGAAGACCTCGTCGTCCATCGTCTCGACGTAGCCCGGATGCGCGATGCCCGCGTTGTTGATCAGCAGATCGAGCCCGCCGAGCTGCCGCAGCACCTGAGGCGCCGCGTTGGCCACCGAGGCGCGGTCGCCGACGTCGAGGACGACGCGCTCGAGCACCCGCCCGCGCTGCCGGGGGCGCAGCTCGTCGAGCGTCTGGTCGAGCAGCTCCGCACGGCGAGCGCCGATCACGACGTCGGCCCCCGCTTCGGTCAGCAGGCGGGCGACCGCCTTGCCGATGCCGCTCGATCCCCCGGTGATGAATGCCTTCTTGCCCTGATAGCCGTGCATGGTGGTATCTCCCCGCCTTTATGAGGCGGGGCACCCGTAGCACGGGCGGGCGGAGCGCTCAAATCGGCGCTGCGGGAAGCGCGAGCGCGGAGAGCACGAGCTGGCGCGCGGGAGCGGCGCGGCCCGCCGCCGCAGCGGCGGGGTGGGGCCGTGGCGGGCGACTGGGGCGTGTTCCGCGCGGGGGCGGGTCGAGAGCGGCGGCGGTGATCGGCCAGGGGGCCAGGGGCTGAGTCCAGGGCAGCAGCGCCTGCGACCAGCCGCCTGGCGGCCTCGCGGATGCGGGCCGGCTCTCCGGGGCAGGGGGGCGGTTGGCGACCGGGAGCGCGGCCCTGAGCAGCGCTGGGCGGGCGGTGGGTGGCGGGGCCACCGCGGCGGTCGTCGTCGAGCGCGCCGGGCTGGGGGCCCGCGGGGCCTCGGCGCCCGTCGGCCGCTGCCGTGGCTGGTAGATCCCCTCGCGGCGGGCGAAGGCCAGCAGGCGCCAGAAATACTCGCGAAACGCGGGGCCGTGGTTGAAGTGCCGCAGGTGCGCCAGCTCGTGGCAGAGCGTGTCGATCAGGCTCGAGTAACGCAGCGGCTGGCCGGTGCGCGCGTGGGTCAGTCGGATGCGAATGCGCCCGTCGGCGTGGCAGCTGCCGTAGCGGCGCTTGACGTTGCCGCGCTCCGCGTCGAGGTCGCGGCAGACGAGCCCGAAGTGGGTGGCGATGCGCTCGGCGTCGCAGCGCAGCCGGGCGAGCAGGGCCGTCTTGTCCGCGCTCTTCATCGCGGCGGGCCGCCTCGTAGGGTCTGGTGCCAGGCTAGGCGCGAAGGGTCGGTAGGTCAAATATGCGCAACTGTTCTGCGCAAACCGTTCACAGCCCTCCATGCGCCGCAGTCAAAGGCGCAGCTCGGGTCCACCGCACGCGGGCGCACCGCGGTCGAGCGCGCGTCTGTCCTGTTTTGTCGTTGACAGGGCGGGAGGGCCGGCATACGTTCCCGGCCGATGCTCGCTCCAGGTAAACATTGCTTTAATATCAAGCGGTTGGATGACGCGACAGCGGTGGCGTGTCGGCGGTGAAGGTCGGCTCGGAGATGGGCTCGCTGAAGGGCAAGAACGTGCTGGTGACCGGAGCCAGCCACGGCATCGGTCAAGCCATCGCTCGCCACCTGGCGAGCCGTGGCGCGAACCTGCTGCTGACCTACCGCCGTCAGCGCGAGCAGGCCGAAGCGCTGCGCGACGAGCTGCGCGGCACCGGGGTCGAGGTCGAGGTCGAGGCGGTCGATGTGACGGACCGACCGCAGGTCGAGCGCCTGGCCGTGAGGGCCAAGGGTTTCGCGGGCGGCGTCAATGCCCTCGTCAACAGCGCGGGTGTACGGCACGACGGACCGCTCTTCATGATGCACTATGCCGCCTGGGACGAGGTGCTGGGCGTCAACCTGGGTGGGGTGTTCAACGTTTGCCGGGCGCTGGTGCCCGGCTTCATGCGCGCGCGGCAGGGCGCGGTGGTCAACGTGGCCTCCGTCTCGGGACTGGTCGGCGTGCCGGGACAGAGTAACTACGCGGCGAGCAAGGCGGGGGTCGTGGGCTTCACGCGGTCGCTGGCGAAGGAGGTTGCTCGGGCTGGTGTGCGCGTCAATGCCGTGGCCCCGGGCTACATCGAGACCGGAATGACCGCCGGTCTGACGCCGAAGCAGCGCGAGCAAATCATACCGCTGGTGCCGCTCGGTCGGCTCGGGCGCCCCGACGAGGTCGCCCCGCTCGTGGGTTTCTTGCTGAGCGACGAGGCCAGCTACGTGACGGGGCAGGTCTTCGTCGTCGATGGTGGGATCAGCGCCTGAGCCGCGTGGCCGGGGCGGGTTGCCGAAGGATCAGGAAGGATCAGGGACGTGACGACCGACGACCCGCCGCTGCGGACCCGCGCGCCCGTGGCACCCGTGAGAATCGCGATCACGGGGCTGGGCGTGTGCACGCCGATCGGTGTCGGGGTGGGGCCCTTCTGGGAGGCCGCCCTGGCTGGCGTCAACGGCATGCGTGAGATTCGCGGCTTCGCGCACGCCGACCTGCGGACGCACGTCGGTGGCGAGATCGACGACTTCGAGCCGCGTGAGTTCATGAGCGCCGAGCACGCGGCGCTGGCCGGACGCGGCGAGCAACTGGCGGTGGCGGCCGTGCGGATGGCGGTCGAGCAGGCCGGGCTCGCGGGCGAGGGCATCGCGCACTTCGCGCCCGAGCGGCGCGCCGTCTCGTTCGGATCGTTCGGCGAGTCGGCGCGGCTCGACGACGTGGTGGCCGCCACGCTGGCCTCCGGCTGGGGTGCCTTGCCGCACGAGCTGGTCCAGCGCTTGCCGAGCCGCATCGCCTACGCGGTGGCGGCGGCGTTCGACTGCCGGGGCAGTATCTTCAATCTCCCCGCGCTCTGTGCGGCTGGAAACTACGCGATCGGCTACGGGGCCGATGTGCTGCGCTGCGGCCGGGCCGACGTCGTGCTGGCCGGCGGCAGCGACGCCTTCTCGCGCATCGCCTTCGTCGGCTTCAACCGCCTGCGGGCGACCGCGCCCGACCGCGTGCGACCCTTCGACCTCAACCGCGCCGGGATGATCCTGGCCGAGGGCTCCGGCGCGCTGGTGCTCGAGCGACTGGAAGACGCGCAGGCGCGCGGCGCGCTCGTCTTGGCCGAGCTGCTCGACTACGGTCTGGGCTGCGACGCGCACAACGTGGCCATTCCGCATCCCGAGGGGCGCGGCGGCGTGATCGCGCTGCGGCAGGCGCTGGCGCGGGCCGGGGTCGCCGCGGAGGAGCTCGACTACATCTCGGCGCACGGCACGGGGACGCGCGAGAACGATCGCGTCGAGACGCGGATCCTCAAGGAGGTGCTCGGGGCGCACGCCGCGCGGGTCAAGATCAGCTCGCTCAAGTCGATGGTGGGGCACACCATCAGCGCGGCGAGTGCGATCGAGGCCGTGGCCTGCGTGCAATCGCTGCGCACCGGCTGGCTGACGCCGACCATCAACTACGAGACTCCGGACCCCGACTGCGATCTGGACTATGTGCCCAACGTCGCTCAGGCGCACCCCACCGAGCTGATCGCTTCCAACGCCTACGCCTTCGGCGGCAACTGCGCGACGCTGCTGCTGCGGCGCTTCGTCGGCGCCTAGGAGAGACCGGTGCAGCGGGCAACCGATGTCGTGATCACCGGGGCGGCGGCCTTGACGCCGATCGGCCTCGGCTTCGAGGCCTTGCGGCGGGGCCTGCGCCAGGGTGAGCCCCGGCTGGCGCCGCTGGCCACGCTGGGCGACGCCACGCCCGAGCCACCGCTGTGGGGTGGCGAGCTGAGCGCCTTCGACGCCGAGGCCATGCTCGGCGCGCGCGGGCTGCGGAACAAGGGGCGGGCCAGCCTGTTCGTGATCGCTTGCCTGCAGCTCGAGTTCGGCCCACAACTCGCGGCGCTGGGCCCGCGCGAGGAGCTGGGCCTGGTGGTCGGCACCGCCTTCGGTTGCTACAGCAGCCAGATCGCCTTCAGCACGACCTATCAGCGCGGCGGCTTTCGCGGCGTCAACGCGTTGGACTTCCCGAACATGATGATCAACGCGCCAGCCAGCCAATCGAATATCTGGTTCGAGCTGACGCACTCGAGCACGACGGTGGCCAACGACGCCACCTCGGGCCTCGACGCGCTGCTCTTCGCGGCCGATCAGATCGCCTGCGGTCGCGCGAGCTGCGTGATCGCCGGCGGCGTCGAGGCGATCAACGTGCACCTGGCGCTGGCGCTGCAGCGGGGCGGGTTCTGCTCGCCGTCGGCGCGGCTGCTCCCCTTCGACGGGCGCCGCGACGGCACGCTGCCCGGCGAGGGCGCGGGCCTGCTGGTGCTCGAGAGCCGGGAACGAGCCGAGGGACGCGGCGCGCGGGTGCTGGGGCAGGTGCTGGGGGCAGGGGCGGCCTTCAGCGGGCAAACCGCGTTCTGTGAGCCCAACGACCCAGCGACCGCGGCACGGGCGATGACGCAGGCGCTGCACGCGGCGGCGATCGGGCCGGAGCAGGTGGACTTCGTGGCAGCGGCGGGCAATGGTGCCGTCGTGGCCGATCGGACCGAGGCGCAGGCGATCGCGCAGGTCTTCGGCGCGCGGGCGGCGGCGCTGCCTGTCGTGGCCTACAAATCGTACTGGGGCGAGAGCTACGGGGCGAGCGGGGCGATGCAGGCGGTCGCGGCCCTCGCCGATCTGCAGGATGGCGTGATCTCCGCCACCTGCGGTTTCGAGGGCGGCGGCGGCTTCGAGGGCGGCGAGTTGGGGTTGGCGGTGTCGGGTCAGGCGCGCGCCGGGCTGGCGCCGCGGACGGTGTTGGTCAACAGCATCAGCTACGCCGGCAACTGCTCCTCACTGGTCCTGCGCCGGGCGTAGCGCGTGCTGCAGGTGCGGGCGGCGCGGGCGAGGCCGCGGAGCTCCCCCTCAGCAGAACTGCATGAGAAGTGAGGTGGTGAGTGTCCTGGCTTCATGACAAGACGACGGATTTCTTGGCGCTGGTCCAGCAGGCGAAGGACAAGCAGGCGTTTCCCTTCTTTCGGCAGTTCGAGAACATCGGACCGCGGGTCAAGGTCGGGCGCGGCAGCTACATCAACTTCACCTCCAACGACTACCTCGGCCTGTCGCAGCACCCGTCGCTGATTCGGCGCTCGATCGCGGGCACCGCGCGTTTCGGCACCAGCCTGGGCAGCTCGCGGCTTCAGGCCACCAGCGTGCGGCACGAGGCGCTGGAGCGACGTCTGGCGCAGTGGCTGGGCCAGGAGGCCTGCGCTGTCTTCACGACCGGCTATCAGGCCTTGGTCGGCGTGCTGTCGAGCTTCCTCGACGGTGAGACCACCGTGGTGCTCGACAACCTCAGCCACGCGAGCATTCTCGATGGCATCTTTCTGGCGAAGGGCAATCACCCGGAGCTCGAGGTCCGCTTCATCAAGCACAACAGCGTGCGCGGGCTGCGGCGCGTGCTCGGCAGCGCCAAGCACAAGAAGAAGCTGGTGGTCGTCGAGGGGCTCTACAGCGTCGACGGCGATATGGCGCCGCTCGACGAGATGGTGGCCGTCTGCCGCGAGTTCGACGCGCCGTTGATGGTGGACGACGCGCACGGCCTCGGCACGCTCGGGCCCACCGGGCGGGGCGTGGGCGAGCTGAAGGGCGTGCTCGGGGACATCGACATCCTGGTGGGCACCTTCTCCAAGTCCTTTGGCGCGGTGGGCGGCTTCGTCTGCGCCGATCGCGTGCTGATCGATTACCTCAAGCTGCAGGCGCGGTCCTTCGTCTACTCGGCCTCACTGCCCGTCGGGCAGGTCGAGGCGGCGATGGCGGCGCTCGATATCATCGAGCGGGACCACTCCTACTTCCGCCGCCTCGAGGACAACGCCGCGTTCTTCCGCGCCGGCCTGCGCGAGCTGGGCTTCGATTCGGGCCAGGGCCAGGCGCACGTCACGCCGATCATGCTGGGCGATGAAGAGAAGACGCTGACCTTCGGGGCCTACCTCTTCCACGGCGCCGGGGTGATCATGTTGCCCTTCGTCTATCCAGCCGTGCCGAAGGGCGCGGCGCGCCTGCGCTGTAACGTGACCGCGGCGCACAGCCGCGCGGACATGGGCTATGCGCTCGAAGCGCTGGCCAAGATTGGCAAGATGCTCGAGGTCCTCCCGCCGACGGCGAGCACCAGCACCAGCGACCTGCAGCGCGCCCTGTGGCTGGCACGGACGAAGCTCGATGGCGCGCGCAACGCGGGCCTGGGGTATGTCGCGCACGAGCTCGGACAGGCGGGCCAGTGGGTCGGGCGCTGGGCCAAGGAGCGGCTCGACGGGGCGCCGCCGGCTGGCGGCGACGCTGAGGGCGGAGTGTGACGTACGACACTTGTCAACGCGCCAGATAGTGTGTAATTGACTGGCGCGGTGGGTGCGTCCGCTTGCCCCGCAGTAGGCAAGCGCGGGCGCCGGCGCTGGATGGCGCAGGGACGATAGGCGCGCTGACGGCTTCCGCCGAGGAGACACGCGAGGAGAGACGAAATGGAGCTCACGAGCACCATTCAATCGATGATTGCCGAGATCGGCGAGCTCGATCACCCGGAGAAGATCGGGCTCGATCAGCACCTGATCGAGGACCTCGGGCTGGATTCGATGCTCCTGCTCGAGCTGCTGTCGTCGCTCGAGCAGACCTACAGCATTTCCATTCCCGAGACCGAGTACCCCAACATGACCACCGTCAATGCCTGCGCCGAGGTGGTCCGCCGCTATCAAGCCGCCGCCTGACGTCACGTCACCTGACGGCGCCGCCTGACGCGCCCTGCGGGCGTGCCTGATCGTCTGCCTGTTGCAGCCTCAGTCATCGTGCGGGCGCGGGAACTCTGTGCCCGCGTGGCGCGGGGCGAATCGGGCGGCGCGGGGCGAATCGGGCGGCTCAGGGCGAATCGGGCGGCTCAGGGGCCGCGTCTTCTTCCCGTGTGTGGACCCGGTTGCGACCGGCGTGCTTGGCCGCGTAGAGGCGCCGATCGGCCACGGCGAGCAGCTCGTCGAGGTTGTGCCCATCCTGCGGGAAGAGGCTCACGCCGGCGCTCAAGCCGCCGGAGAACGCTGCCCCTCGATCGTCGATGAACGTCGACGAGGCCAGCTCTTCCCGTAGGCGACCGATGATCGCGCCGGCCGTGGGCAGGTCGACGCTCGGCAGCGCGACGATGAACTCCTCGCCACCCCAGCGTCCGCGGACATCCGCATCACGCAAGCGGGAGTCGAGCGCGCGTCCCACCGCCGCGAGCACGCGGTCACCGGCCATGTGACCGTGTTGGTCGTTGATGCGCTTGAAATAGTCGAGATCGATCAGCCCGAGCGCCAGACTGTCGGCGCGCCGCTGGGCATCCGCGAGGCGCGCGGCGAAGGCCTCGACGAAGGCCCGGCGCGACAGCACTCCGGTCAGCGGATCGCGGCTCGAGCGCTCGCGGACCAGGCGCGCATGCTCGAGCCGCAGGCGCAGCCGGGCCAGCAGCTCCTGCGTCACGACCGGCTTGGGCAGGTAGTCGTCGGCCCCGGCCTCGAAGGCGGCGATGCGCTGTTCGGGGCTGACGTCCGCGGTGATCACGACCACGGGAAGCATCTGCCAGGCGGGGCTGGTGCGCACCACGCGGCAGATGTCGCAGCCGCTGATCCCCGGCATCATCAGGTCGACGAGCAGCAGGTCTGGTGAGATGTGGTCCAGCACCTCGACGACGCGGCGGGCATCGCTGAGCGTGTGCACCTCGATCTGCTCGGCCTGCAGCACCGTGCGCAGCACCTCGAGGAAGTGCGGGTCGTCGTCCACCAACAGTACGCGCACCCGCTCGCGCGCTTCGCGGTTGCAGAGCTGCCGCACCGCGCTGGTCAGCTCCTGGTCGCTGACGGGCTTGGTGAGAAAGAGGCTCGCCCCGGCGTGGGTGGCGGCCACGCGGGCCTGCAGCGATCCCTCCTGGGAGAGGAACGCCAGCGGCAACGACAGGCGCCCGGGCAGGCGGCGCAGGCGCCGCGCCAGTTCGATCGTCGCCATCGGCTGCGCTGGATCGACGTCGAGCAGCGCAGCGTCGATCGGCTGGGTGCGAGTCTGCAGCAGCGCGTCCGCCGCGTCGGCGGCCGTCACGACGGTGGTCAGCGCCTGCGTGGCGGCCTGCGCGGCCTGGAGCCGGAGCGCCTGGTCGGCAGTGACGAGCAGCAGGGTCGAGGCGACCCGAGGCAGCTCGGGCCCGGTGACAGCCAAGCGCCGCGGCGTGGGGACGACCAGCTCCGCAGGGGCCGGGGCGCGGCGGAACGGTCGCACCTCGAGCTCGAGCTCAGCGAGCGCCGTGGAGATGGCCGACCAGCGGCGATCACTGGTGGGGTCGCGCAGCTGGTCGACGATCGCCAGCTCGAGCCGGCCCGCGGCGCTGCCGATCGGGCCGAAGCCGTAGGACCCCGCCGTGCCGTGCAAGCGGTGGGCGAGCTGGTGCGCGCGCTTCAGCTCGTCGAGCAGGCCTCGATCCCGCACCCCCGCCAGCGCGCGAGCCACAGCATCGACCTTCTCGCCGAGGAGGGCTTCGTAGTTCTTGCGCAGCTCGGCGAGGCGCTCGGCCAGGCCGCCCTGGACGGCGCCAGCCCCCGGTGCCGCTACGGCCGACAACGGCGTGGAGGGGCGGTTGCGCACGGCGTCGGTTCCCTCGCTCATCTCGGCGACTCCGTGTTCAGCTCTGGCTGCGCGCTGCCGGGTCGGCGGTGCCGCGCTAGAGCGCGGCGACGAGCGCCCGGATCTGCTGCGGCAGCTCCATCGGATCGAAGGGCTTTGGAATCACGCCGCAGGCTCCGAGCGCGAGATACTGGGCCACCTCGCGCGGCTGTACCTTGGCGGTCATGAAGATCGCCGGGAGCTTGACCCAGCGCGGGTCGCTGCGCAGGCGACTGAGCACGGTGAAGCCATCCATCCCCGGCATCATCACGTCGATCAGGATCAGATCCGCCTCGGCAGCGGCGAGGTGCGCCAGCGCCTCCTCACCGGAGGCGGCGAGGCGCACCTCCCAGCCGCCGACGGCGCTCAGCGCGATCTCGGCGACGGTGCGGATGTCGGGCTCATCATCGACGAGCACGATGCGCTGAGGAATCAATGGGCGCCCCCCTCGAAGCCGTGGCCGGCGAGCCCCCGTGGTCGGCGAGGCCCACGTTCGACCCGCGTGCCAAACAGTGACTCAGGTTACCCGGGATGCTATGTGCGTGCAATGAAGCCGCCGCACCAGCTTCACCAGGCCGCTGCTAGGAGCCCGGGAGTGTGCGGCGTCGAGCGGGGGGAGCGGGGAACGGCTGTACGGAGACGGACAGGAAGATCGGGGCGCAGCAATTCTCCGACAGGCTCCTAGAGGCTGGCCGGCGCCTCCCGGCCGGGCCCCGGGGGTCCTCCAGAGGGGGGGGCGCGCAGAGCCGGTGGGTTGTGCCCGTCGAGCGCGGGAGCAGCCGCCGATGCGAGGACCTGACCGTTCGAGGGTGTCGTCCCGGCCGTGGCTTGGCAGCGCTATTGCGGCGGTGCTCGCCGTCGGCGCGCTGGTCGTCGTCGGCTGCCAGGGCGACCGGCGCGCGCCGGCCGGTCTTGGCGCCAAGCCCGCGGCGGTCGCCCTGAGCGGGGGTGGGCGGTCGCGGGTGCCCGTGGCTGTCGTGGCCGCGGCGGAGGTGGCGTCGAGGCCGGCGAGCGTGCTCGAGGGGCTGCTACGACGTATCCAGGCGCGCTGCCGGTACACGCCCGCTGGGGCCCTGCTGCCCCGCGGGTGCACGCCGCCGACGCTGGAGGCGGAGCTCGTAGCGATCGAGCGCCAGGCTACGCCGTGGCAGATCGTCGGGGCCTACGCCGCGCTGTGGTCGGCCGCGGGACCCGTGCTCCCGTCGCTGGCGCTGGCACGGCTCGAGGGCCTGGCCCAGGAGCGGGCGTGGGCCGACCGGGCGGCCGAAGCGGCCGCGCTCGCGACGCTGACCGATTGGCTGGTGGAGCATCGGCAGCCCGGGGCCTTCGGCCAGCGGGTCGCGCAGGTGCTCGGGCTCCTCGCCGGCACGCGGGGCGCGGAGCGGGACGTGCTCGGGCGTTTCGCCGCGCGCGGCCCGGCCTGGGCGGTCGCGACAGTCGAGGGGGCGCTCTGGACGCACGGGCGCAGGGCGCTGTTGCCGCGCCTGATCGCGGCCGTCCAGCAGCGCGAGGACCCCGCGCTGCGGATCGCGGTGCTGCGCGGTCTTGCGGGGGGACCGCCATGGCGCACCGACGAGCGCGCGCAGCTCTGCCCGCTGCTCGACCGGCTGCTCGTCAGCGAGGAGCCGCTGGCGGTCGCGGCGGAGGCGGGGTTTCGCGCGGCCAGCGAGTGTCCGGAGGCGCTGGGCGCGCTGCTGGCGGCCGGGCGGCGTTGGCTCTCCCGGGGCGAGATCGACGAGCGCGTGATCGGGGCGCTCTCCGTCGCCGCTTCCCGGTCGCGTGGGAGCCGCGCGCCTGAGCTGACGCGGCAGCTCGCTGGGCTGCTGGAGCAGACGGTGCGGCGGCGCGAGCTCGGTGAGGCATCGCGCGCGGCGGCGCTGGCGGCCTTGTATGGGGTCGACGCGCGGCAGGCCCGCCGGGCCGCGCGCGCTCAGGCTACGAGCGGCGAGGGTCCGCTGGCGCGTGCGGTGGCTCAGGTGTTGGCAGCGCCGGAGGCGGGCGCATCGGCCCGGGCGGGTCGGGCCCGAGCTCTGGTGGCGAAAAAATCATCAGGCGAGTGATGCGTGCGAGGAAGCTGCGCCGGGAGCTGCGCTCGCCGAGGGCCAGCGTGGTGATGGCCGTGCGGTTGAGGCGCCACATCGTCTCGCCCCCTCCCTGGCAGGGCGCCAGGTAGCCCGAGAGGCTGTGCAGGGCGTAGAGCTGCGCGCCGAGCTGCCCGACGTAGAGCATCACGTGCCCGGGCAGGTAGAGCAGCACGACGCCGCGCTGGGCGCTCCGCGCGATGGCCTGCGCCTTGAGGGTGTCCGGCCAGCCCGCGACGGCGAGCCGTTCGACGCCCGCGGCGGCCTGTTGGGCCGAGCTGCGCGGCAGGTCGATGCCGAAGCTGGCGAAGAGGTCCATCAGCAGGCGCGAGCAGTCGCGGCGGTGGCCGGTGCCGCCCCAGCCGTAGGGCTGATGGAGCAGCGCGAAGGCGCGGGCGAAGAGCTGGCGCACCGTCAGCGCTTGGGGCTCCGGCGCGAGCGCCGCCGTCGCGATCCAGCCGCGGCCGAGGCCCTCTGCGGTGGGTACGACCACGACGGACTCCAGCGTCGGTTGGGGCGCGCTTGGCGGTGGCGCAGGGGCGCGTGGCGCGCCGTCGTCGGCGAGCGGTAGGCGCAGACCGAGGCGCGCGAGGCCGAGCAGGGCGCCGCCCTGCCGGGGCGACCCGGCAGGCTGTGACCAGACCGGCGCGTCGTCGCTCGCGACGACGGCCCAGCGCGGCGGTCGCAGGTAGCGCTCGGCCTGCAGCGGCGTGAGCGCTGGCGACAGCGCCGCCAGCTCGGCCCAGCCCGTGGCGTAGCTCGACCAGACCAGCGCCTGGCGGCCGGCGCGCGCCAGCACCCGCACCGGCTCCCCGAAGCGCAGCTGCGAGCATTGCAGTAGGTCGAAATCGGGGAGCCAGCCGGGCTCCACCACGCGCGCCGCGGTCGGCAGGCAGCGCAGAGCGGTGCTCGCGCGCACGACCCGCAGCTGGTCGAGCGCGACGGCGTGGGCCAGCGTGCCGCGCAGCTCGTGCAGGAGCTGTGGCGGGGATACCCCCTCGGCCGCGACCAGGCTGCCACGCTTCAGGCTGCGCTCGAGGCGCTGAAGCTTGCGCTGCTGCTCCGCTGCAAGCTGTCGGTGATCGACGGCGCGCTGCTGCACGTCCCAGCGTCCCACCGGCCAGCCATGGTCCTCGAGCTGCGCGATGCGCGCGTTGTGTGCCAGGCGCGCGGGCGTGCCGAGCAGGGCGCCGTCGATGGGCGCCGGGTAGCGGGCGAGCCAGAACTCGGCGAGCTCATGCTCGGGCGCGGTGCCGGGTGGCAGCGGCGGTCCGGGCCGCTCGGCAGGGCAGGTCGAGCGCGTGTCGCCGTGGCGCCGCAGGCTCGCGCTGGGGTCGCGGTGACAGGCGCCGCCAAGGCCACCGAGCGCCAGCCAGCCGATGACGCGAGCGGCGCGGGTGGCAGCGGCGGGAATCACAGAGCGGTGGAGCGCGCGGTCCACAGCGTGCGGTGGAGTGTGGCGTACTCCTCGCTGACCGCGAAGCTCAGCAGCGCCGTCAGTCGCGGCGCGTCACCGGGGTCGGAACCGCGCGCCTGGGTCGCCTCGGCGATCGCCGCCAGGGCCACCTGGGGGCTGCCGCTGAGGAGCAGCCCGACGCGGTCGGCGCGCTCGTGTTGGGCGGCTCGCCAGCGCGCGGTGGCCGGTGCTGGCGTGGAGGGCAGGGCCACCTGCTCGAGGCCCTTGCGCACGCGGCGGGGCAGCGCGCGCACCACGCGCTTGCGCAGCTGCTGGGCCAACGGGTCGATCGGCTCCTCCTGCGTCAGCGCGATGATCAGGTCGTTGAGCTCGGCCACGCTCAGCCGCTCGGCCAGGGCGCCGGCGCTGGCCACCGTGGCCAGCGCTCGGCCGACCCAGAAGCGAAAACGCGCTGCATTCGGCTCGCGGGCGAGGGCTGCCCCGACGACGATCCGCAGCGGGGCGCCGACGAGACCGGAGGCTGGTAGCTGGCCCCCGACCGTGACGTGAACGGCGCCCAGGCCGAGCGCTTGCGCCAGCCGCTGGACCACCGCGCTGACGCTCGGCGGCGCCTCCGGCAGGGTCGCATCGCCCAGCCGATAGAGCTCGCCGAGGTGTGGTATGGCGGCCGCGTAGACCTCGTCGAGCTCGTGGAGCGAGCGATCGATCGGCAGGGTCGCCACCTCGAGCTGGCCGAGCGGGCTGCCCTGTTCGGCCAAGGCCTGCAGTCGTGCGGCCTCCGTCGGCGTGATGACCCCGAGCAGCTCCAGCGCGGCGGCAGCCGCGGCGGCGACGATCGGTTGCCCGACGAGGGGCAGGAGCCGCACCAGCCCGCGGTAGCCGTCGGCGCAGCGCGGGTCACCTTGCAGCACGCGGCGCAGCACCAACACCGCCGCTTCGTTCGCCCCCTGCTGCTCGAGCGCGCGCGCGGCAATCAACTGGGTCGGCACGTCACCGCTTCTGACGGCGAGGGTCTCGCGCAGCAGCTCGAGCGCCCGCGCCGGCTGGTGCAGATCGTCGATCAGCACGGCCGCGGCGGCCCGTCGCAGCGTGTGGGCCGCGTCCGTCGCGCCGAGCGCCGGGATCGTCGCTGCCATCAACGCGACCAGCCGCTGCGGCTCTTCGCGGTCGCGATAGTGGGCGATCAGTCGCGCCAGCAGCGCCGGCTCGGTGGCGGCATCCGCCAGCGCCTCGCGCTCGGCATGCTCGAGCAACGCGTCATCGCGCAGGCCGATGCGCGCCACGTCGGCAAGCTGCAGGAAGGCCCAGACGCGGATGGCCGCCGCCTCGTGAGCGCTCAGCGCATCCAGGAGCTGCCGCGCCTGGGACCAGTTGCCCTCGACCAGGCAGACACGCACCAGCAGTTGTTGCGTGGCCGTGTCACCGGGGTCCTCACTCAAGGCCTGTTGCAGGACGTCGCGCGCCGCGCGCAGCTCGTGCAGGCGATCGAGCCAGACCTGCGCTAGCTGCAGGCGTGCGCGCTGGCGTGTCGCCGCGTGGTCGCTGCGACGCACCAGCTCGGCCAGCGCCGCGGCCGCGTCGGACCAGCGCTGCTGCGCCCCCAGCAGCTCGGCCAACGCCGCCAGCGCCGCCACGTCGCTCGGGACGAGCGACAATAGCTCGTGGAGCTCGCCGATCGCGCGCGCCGGATCGTTGAGGTGGTCGCGGAGCAGCCAGGCGTGGGCGCGCAGCAGCGCCGCCCGCTCGCTCGAGGCCGAGGTCGCGCGGATGCGCCGGGTGTAGAGCTGTGAGAGGCCGGCGAAGTCGCCAGACTCGCGCAGCAGGCCCTCGGCGCGCTCGAAGGCCTCGCCCTGCGTCGGGTCATCGCCCAGCGCGTGTTGCAGGCTCTTCAGCGCTCGCGCCTTGTCGCCGACGTGCAGCTCCCACAGCCTGGCGGCGTGCAGGCTGGCGGCCAGGCGCGCGGCCACGCTGGCGCAAAGGTCCGCCTGCCGATCGTTGAGCGCCGCGAGCTCGGGCCCATCGCCGCGCGCCGCCGCGAGGTGGGCCAGTAGGCGCAGGGTCGGCAGGTGGGCCGGCTGCAGCGTCAGCGCCTGGCGCGCGACGCGCAGCGCGTCCTCCGTTTGGGTGGCGCGCAGATGGGCGCTGGCGCTCTCGCCCAGCAGGTGCAGCTGCATCGCCGGGTCGCTCTCCTGCCCAGCCTCTTGCTCGAGCAGCCCGGCCAGCTCGCGCCAACGTCCCTGCTGCTGCAGCACGCGTTGCAGCAGCCAGCCGGTGCTGCGCTCGCCCGGCTGCTGGGCCAGCGCTTGTCCTGCGGCGGCCTGCGCCTGATCGAGCGCACCGGCGGCCTCGAAGTGCTGCGCCGCCTCGGCGAGGTAGGCGGCCGCCAGCGCCGGGTCGAGCGTGCGCTGGCCGACGTCGAGCAGGCGCTCTTTGAGCGCCGCATGTCGGGTCGAGCGGTAGACGCGCAAGAGCTCGCCGCGCAGGCGGGCGCCGTAGGGGGCGGCTGCGGCGGCAGTATGGCGTGCCAAGTCGGGTGGCTGGCCGAGGCGCAGCTCGCGCAGGCGAGCGAGTTGCAGCTCGAGCTGGCTGCGGACCGCCGCGCTGGCCGGCAGCGCCAGCAGTTGCTCGAGCGTGGTGGCCGCCTCGGCGGTAAGCTGGCGCCGCAGCTGGAGCCCGTAACGGCCGAAGAGCGCGGGCAGGAAATCCGGCAGTCGGGCGAGCGCCTGTTCATAGAGCCGCAGCGCGCGTTCGTGGTCGCCGAGCCGATGGTCGGACAGCTCGGCGGCGCGGCAAAGTGCGTCCGCGGCGGCCACCGGCTCCGAGCGCGCGGCAGCGTAGTGCTGCAGGACCTCGACGAGGTCCGGTACGCGATCGGCGCCGCGTGCGAGTCGCTCCAGGGCGAGCAGGGCCACGCTCGAGTCGGCCACGCAGCCCAGCGCGCGGACGTAGGACGCGATGGCCTCGGTCACGCGACCGAGGTGGTCCTCCTGAATGCGCCCGATGCGACACCAAAGCTGGGCCGACTGCTGAGCATCTTGCCCCAGCGTCAGCTCGTGCTCGAGCAGCGCCACCAGCTCGCTCCAGCGGCCGAGCCGGTGGTAGAGCCGGCCGATCGCGCGGAAGGCGGCGCTGTTGCGCGGGTCGCGCCGCAGCACGTCGCGATAGATGGTCAGTGCTCGCTCGTGCTCACCGAGCTGTTCCTCCAGCACGCTGGCAGCTTGCAGGCGCCGGGTCAGGCTCTCGTCGCGATCCTCCAGGCTCTCGGCCTCGCTCAAGAGCAGGTCAGCCAGCTCGGCATGGTGTCCGTGCTCGCGGTAGACCTCCGCCAGCTCGGTCGCCGCCGCGCGGCTCTGAGTGAGCGGGAGAGCCTGTTTGAGGGTGACGATCGCCTGCTCGGGATCGTGCAGCGGGCCGGCCTGCAGCTGGGCCAGATCGAGCTGGAGGTCGTGGCTGAGCCTGGCGTCCGTGACGTAGGGCAGTTGGAGCGTGAGCAGCGCAGCGAGCTCGGTGTGGCGCTGGTGCCGGCGCAGCAGCCGGCGCAGCGGCCAGAAGGCCAGCGGCAGACCGGGCTGTAGATCGAGGGCGCGCTGATAGAGCGTGGCCGCCTCGGCTGCACGACCCAGACGGTCGGCCAGGATGCCGGCGGCCTCGATGCACCGCAACGCCCGCCGCTGCTCGGTGTCGGTCGACTCCGTCTCGGGAAGGATCAGCGTCAGGAGGCTGTCGAAGTCACCGCGCTGTCGATAGAGCGTGCCGAGGGCCTGGACGGCGGGCAGGTGCCCGGGTTGGGCTTCGATCGCCTGGCGGTAGGCGGAAATGGCCTCCTGGGTGCTTCCGAGGCGGGTCTGGAGCAGCCAACCGATGCGCGTCGAGAGCGCCGCCCGACCTTGCGCGTCGAGGGTGCGCTCGCGCAGCTGGCGCAGCACGGCGACCAACTCGGCATGGTGGCCCGCGCTCTCGTGGACGTAGGTCAGCCGCGCCAGCGCTGCGGAGTCGTTGAGGGCCAGCGCCGCCGCGCGGGCGAGGTTGCGCGCGGCCGCGTCCAGGTCCGCGAGGCGGTCGAGCTGCAGCGCGCCGGCGCGCAGTAGCCAACGGTGCCGCTCCGCCTGATCCAGCGCCAGCTCGGCCAGACGTTCCATCGTGACGCAGAGCTGCGACCAGCGCTCGTGTTGGAGCAGTACCTCCGCGAGCGCCAGCAGGGCGGGCAGGCCCTCGGGGTCGAGCTCGACGGCGTGTAGGTAATCGCGCTCGGCCTGTTCGCGCTCCTCCGGCCGTGCTTCGCGGAGCGTGCCGGCGGCGTAGAGGCAGAGCGCCCGTTCCTCGGGCGCCGTCAGGGTCTCGCTCAGGCGCGTCAGGGTGGCGGCGGCCTGCGCGTCACCGAGCTCGATCTCGAGACCGGCGGTGAGCGAGAGCGTCAGGACATGCGCCGGATCGAGCTTGAGCGCCTGGCGTAGCAGCTGCAGAGCCTTGTCCGGGGCGCCCTGTCGCAGCCGCTCGGTGTGCGCGGCCTCGATCAGGGCGTCGATGCGCGTGGTGTGGTCGCCGCCCAGCCGGAGCTGCTGTTCGGCGAGCTCGGTCGCCGCGCCGATCTGCCCCTGTCGGAGCAGCATGCGGCGCGCCCTGGCGACGATGTGCGGGCAATCGGGTGCGAGGGCGAGCGCCGCGCGCAGCTGGGTGGTGACGCCGCCGGCCGCGTGTTCGGCGGCGTGTGCGGCGGCGAGGTGCAGGTTGGCCGCGTGCTCGGGCTGGGCCTTGCCGACGGCCAGCGCCTCAGCCACGAGGAACGCGCTCTCGGCCTCCCAATCGAGCGTGGCCGAATACGGGTCGCTTGGAGGCGCGGGCGCCGGCGCCCCGACGGGCCGCGCCGGCGGATCGAGGTCGATGGCGCCGAGGCCCGGCTTGGTCGCGCCAGCCCCCGCCGCGTGGCCGCCGGAGTCGGTGATGCCGTCGACGGTGATCAGCTCCAGCTCCTCCACGTCGCTGTCGCTCAGGTGCGTCGCGCCGTCAGAGCGCGTGCCCCGCGAGCCCTTCGGCGGGGGCGGGGGGGGTGAAGCGCCCTGCGGACGGTCTTGTCGCTCCAGGGTGTCCTGTTTGCTCATCTCTGCCGCCATCGTTTCAGTCGAGTGGGCGGATGATACCAGAAGCCGCTGCCGCGCGAAGGGCGCACCAGCGGCGGCCAGCAGGTAAGGACCCGCCGACCTGTCAGCTGGTCTGCTTGAGGCGCTCGAAGAGCTCGCGTTGCGCGTCGCTGAGCTGGCTCGGTACGGTGATGCGCACGGCCGCCAACAGGTCGCCGTGGCCGCCGCGGTGGCGCGGCAGACCCTTGCCGCGCAGCCGCAGCCGCTGCCCCGAGGTCACCCCCGCCGGCAGCTTGAGCTGCACCTGGCCATCGACCGTGGGCACGGGCAGGCTGGCACCGAGCGCCGCGTCCCAGGCGGCGACCGGCAGCTCGACCACGAGATCGTCGCCCTCGATGCGAAACAGGCGGTGCGGCGCCACCCGAATCGTCAGCAGGAGATGGCCGCTACGCCCGCTCGAGGCGGGTGCCCCTTGGCCGGCGAGGCGGAGGCGCTCGCCATCGCGTATGCCCTTCGGGATGGTGACGTCGTAGCGCCGCCGGCCACCCGGCCCGCTGATCTCGAAGGCGCGCTTGCGCCCTTCCATCACGTCCTCGAGCTCGATCGTCAGCTCGGCCTCGACGTCGTGGTTGGCCGGTGGCGCAGGCCAATCGCTTGCGGCGCCGGGGGCGCCCCCACGGCGCGCCGCGCCGCTGAAGAGGTCTTCGAAGCCCATGCCCCGGGCCCCGCGCCGGGCCCCGCCGCGGGCGCCGCCGAAGAGCACCTCGAAGAAATCGGAGAAGTCGCCGCCACCCTCGCCGAAGTCGACTCGCACGCCGCCGCCGCCCGGCGTGCCGCGCCAGCCCGAGGGTGGCTCGAAGGGGCTGCCGTCCTTCCAATTAGGACCGAGCGTGTCGTAGCGCTGGCGCTTCTGCGCGTCCTTCAGCACCTCGTAGGCCTCATTGACGCGCTTGAAGTTGGCCTCCGCGTCGGCGGCCTTGTTCAGATCGGGGTGGAACTTGCGCGCGAGCCGTTTGTAGGCCTTGCGAATCTCGGCCACGGAGGCGCTGCGTTCAACGCCGAGGACCTGGTAGTAGTCGATGTATTGCATCGGCGCCGCGCTCGTCTGGTGTTCTCGTCTGGGGTTCAGGGCTCCGCGCGTCCCACGACGCGCGCGAGCAAGCCACTCGCGCCACGCTCCACCACCACGCGGTCGCCGCTCCGGACGGTGCCCGCGATCAGCTGCTCGGAGAGCGGCTCCATCACGTGCTGCTGCAGCGCGCGCTTGAGCGGTCTGGCGCCGAACGATGGATCGTAGCCGACCTCGGCCAGGTAGTCCTTGGCCTCGTCGCTCAGCTCGAGCTGGAGCCCTCTTTGGCCGACCAGACGGGTCATTCGCGCGAGCTGAACGTCCACGATACGCCGGATCGCCGGGCGGTCAAGGCGCTCGAAGACCAGCACCGCGTCGATGCGGTTGAGGAACTCGGGGCGCAAGGTCGCGCGCAGCGCCTGATCGATCCGTTGCCGGATCTGCTGCGGATCGGTCTCTTCGAGCAGATATTGACTGCCGAGGTTCGAGGTCATGATCAGAATCGTGTTGCGGAAGTCGACCGTGCGCCCGTGCCCATCGGTCAGTCGCCCATCGTCGAGCACCTGCAGCAGCACGTTGAAGACGTCGCGATGCGCCTTCTCGATCTCGTCGAGCAGCACGACGCTGTAGGGCCGGCGGCGCACCGCCTCCGTCAGCTGGCCACCCTCGTCGTAGCCGACGTAGCCCGGCGGGGCCCCGATCAGCCGGCTGACGGTGTGCTTCTCCATGTACTCGCTCATGTCGAGCCGCACGAGGTTGCGCTCGTCGTCGAAGAGGAACTCCGCCAGCGCGCGGGCCAGCTCGGTCTTGCCGACGCCGGTGGGGCCGAGGAAGAGGAACGATCCGATCGGCCGGTGGGGGTCCTGCAACCCGGCGCGCGCCAGGCGAATCGCCTGGGCGACCCGCGTCACGGCCTCGTCCTGACCGACCACGCGCTGGTGTAGGCGCTGCTCCATGTGCAGCAGCCGCTCGCCGTCGCCCTCGAGCATCCGGGCGACCGGGATCCCGGTCCAGCGCGCGACGACCTGGGCGATGTCCTCGTCCGTGACCTCTTCGCGCAGATAGGCGCCGTCCTGCTGGCTGCGCTGCAGCTGCTCCTGCAGCGCTTGTTGGTCCTTCAGCAGCTGCGGCAGCGTGCCGTAGGTCAGCTCGGCTGCGCGCTGCAGGTTGCCCGCGCGCTGGGCCTGCTCGACCTCGGTGCGCAGCGCGTCCTCCTGCTGCTTGGTGGCCTTGATCTTCAGCACCAGCTCGCGTTGCTGCTGCCAGCGTGCGCGCATCGCCCGCACTTGCTCCTGCAGCGCCGCCAGCTCGGGCTGCAGCGCGGCCATGCGCGCCTGGGCCGCGTCGCCGCGCTCGAGCTTGAGCGCCTGCTGCTCGATCTCCAGCCGCGTGATCTGCCGCGTCAGGTCGTCGATGGCGGCCGGCACGCTCTCGATCTCCATCTTCAGCCGGGCCGCCGCCTCGTCGACCAGATCGATCGCCTTGTCCGGCAGAAAGCGGTCGCTGATGTAGCGCTGCGACAGACGCGCCGCGGCGACCAGCGCGCCGTCTTGGATGCGAATGCCGTGATGCAGCTCGTACTTGAACTTGATGCCGCGCAGGATGCCGATCGTGTCCTCGACGCTGGGCTCGCCGACGAAGACCGGCTGGAAGCGACGCTCGAGCGCCTTGTCCTTCTCGACGTGCTTGCGATACTCGTCGAGCGTCGTCGCGCCGATGCAGCGCAGCTCGCCGCGCGCCAGCGCCGGCTTGAGCATGTTGGCGGCGTCCTGCGCGCCCTCGGCGGCGCCCGCCCCGACGAGCGTGTGCAGCTCGTCGATGAAGAGCATCACGCGGCCCTCGGCGGCGGCGATCTCCTTCAGCACCGCCTTGAGCCGGTCCTCGAACTCGCCGCGGTACTTGGCTCCCGCCACCAGGGCGCCAAGATCGAGCGACATCACCCGCTTGTCCCGCAGGCTCTCAGGGACGTCGCCGGCGTTGATGCGCGCGGCGATGCCCTCGACGATCGCCGTCTTGCCCACGCCCGGCTCGCCGATCAGCACGGGGTTGTTCTTGGTGCGGCGCGACAGCACCTGGATCGCGCGCCTGATCTCTTCGTCGCGACCGATCACCGGATCGAGGCGGCCGCGGCGCGCCAACTCGGTCAGGTCGGTGGCGTAGCGCTTCAGCGCCTGATATTTCCCCTCCGGGTCGGGGTCGCTGACGCGTTGGCTGCCGCGGACCTCGAGCAAGGCGCGACGGAGCGTCTCGGCGCTGAGCCCGAGCCCGGCGAGCAGTCGGCCGGCCTCACAGCCCTTGGTCTCGACCGCGCCCAACAGCAGGTGCTCGATCGAGAGGTAGTCGTCCTTGAGCTGGTCGGCCTGCGTCTGGGCCGCGTCGAGCACCCGCTTGAGCTCCTGGCCGAGGTAGGTTTCACCCCCGCTGACCTTGGGACGCCGCGCCAGCGCCTGCTCGAGCTGGGCCTCGAGCGTGGCCCGATCGACGCCGGCCTGGGCCAGCAGCGGCGCGGTCAGCCCCTGGTCCTGCTCGATCAGCGCGGCCAGCAGGTGCAAGCTGCCCACCTCTTGGTGGTCTCGCTGCCGGGCCAGCTCTTCGGCCCGGGCCAGCGCATCGCGCGATTTCACGGTCCAGCGATCGAAGCGCATCGATGCCCCCTCTGAGCGGGCGCCGACGACCGGCGTTCGTGCCGCCCGCGGGCCGCGCTGCCGGGCAACTTAGGCCCGCGAGGCCGAGCGTCAAGCCGGAGGGCGGTTTTTCGCGGCCTCGGGGGCGGCCGCGGCGCGTCGCTCACGCCGCCAGAGCGCCAAGAGGGTGGCCCCCAAGAGCAGCGCCGTGGCCAGGCCGGCGAGCCGCATGATGCCGACCGCGAAGGGGGTGTAGCGCCCGGTCTTGGGGTCGTAGTGGAAGCAGCTCAGCACCAGCCGGTCGATCGTCGAGCCGACGCGCCCTGCCGCGGCCTCGATCAGCGCGAGCTTGATCGGTCGCGGGGCGTAGTCCAGGCCGTAGAGGTAGCGAGCGACGCGTCCCTGCGGCGACAGGAAGAAGATCGCCGCCGGGTGCGCGTAGAGCTGCTGCTCGGGCAGCCAGCGATAGCGGAAGCCGACCGCGTTGGCCACGGCGTCGATGCTGCGCTGCTCCCCGACGAGGAAGTGCCACTCGGCGCCGGGCCGTCGCAGCAGGCGCAGGTAGGAGGCGCGCTTGGCCTGCGCCAGCTGCCAGCCCTCGCGCGGATTGATGCTGATCGTCAGCAGCTCGAACTCCCGGCCCGCGAGCCAGCCGAGCTCACGTAGCGCCCGGGCCAGCGCGTTGAGCTGCAGATTACAGAGCATCGGGCAGCGGTAGTAGTTGAGGGTCAGCAGCAGCGGTTTGTCGGGCTTGAGGTAGTCGCGTAGCCGCACGCGGTGGCCGCGGTGGTCGACGAAGGCCGCGTCGAGATCGACCTGTCGATCGAGATGCTCGGCGATGGCGACGTCAGCGAGCTGGGGCGGCAGGGGTTCGGCGGCGTGAGCCGGCCGGGCCGCCAGCGCCAGTGTGGCCATCAAGACGAGGGTGAGCGCCCATTGCAGCACCTAGAGCAAATAGACCAGGTTGGGCAGGGCCTGCAAGGCGCCATAATACGCGTCGAGGGCGTCGGCATCGGTGATGTGCAGGCTGAAGGTGATCGAGCAGAAGCGCCCGTGGGCGCTCGGTCGCTCGACGAGGATCACCTGCTCGTGTCCGCGCGCGTCGAGTAGCTGCCGCACCTCGCGCCAGAAGTCCGGGCCGCGGCCGATGACCTTGAAGGTGAAATCGAGCGGGAAGCTGAGCAGGCTGGCGAAGCGCTCGGCGCGTGGCAACTCCGCCAAGCGCGCGGCCTCCTGCTCGTAGCGCGATAGGCGACTCACCCGCCCAAAATAGCACGGCGCGAGGTGAAGCGAGGTGACGCGAGGTGATCAGAGCCCGGGGGGCGCGGGATGGTCGGTGCGGGCCGCCCTGGTGGGCGCTGGGCGGGCGGCGGGTTGTGGCGCCCGTGGGCCCTGGGGTGGCGTCGGCGCCAGCGTCCCCGAGAGCGAGCCGGAGGCCTGCCGCGCCAGCGCGTCGAAGCCGCGCGTCAGCCCGAAGAAGAGCGCGAGGAAGAAGCTCAGCCCGGCGAGCGTCAGCACGACCGCCAGCACGATCGCGCGGCGCCGGCGCTGCGCGGCGGCGCCCACGGCGTCGAGGAAGGCCGCCGCGTCAGCCGGCTCCGAGGCGCGGTCGAGCGGGACCTCCGTGGGCGCCTCGGGCTCCGGCGTGGTGGTTTCAGGGGGCTTCGTTTCGAGCGTGGGCATCATGGCTTTCCTTCTGCGGTGGCGAGGCGGCTGGCGCGATTAGATGGGCTCGGCCGCACGGGTGGCCGCGTACCCGCGCAAATGAACCTCGAGCGTGGCGATCGCCGCGGGGGTGATGCCCGGCAGCCGCGCGGCCTGACCGAGCGAGTGCGGGCGCTGCCGCGTCAGCCGTTCGCGCACCTCGTGACTGAGGCCGCTCACCCGCGCGTAGTCCAGGGCGTCGGGGAGGCGGCGCTGCTCGAGGCGCGCCAGGCGCTCAGCCTGCTCGTGCTGCCGCGCAATATAGGGCGCGTACTTGATCGTCAGCTCGGTCTGCTCGTCGACCCAGGGATCCGCGGGATGGGCCTGGCCATCGAGCAGCCCCTCGCGCCGCAGCCCCGCCAGCGAGGCCTCCGGGCGGCGCAACAACAGCTCGAGCGTGGCCCCCGGTCGCAGGGTCGCCGAGGGCGCCGGCGTGGTGGCCAGCGCCGTCCGCAGCGCGGCGACGCGCTCCTGCCAGCCGCAGAAGCGCGCCCAGCGCGGGTCGTCGATCAGGCCGAGCTCGCGTCCGAGCGGCGTCAGCCGCGCCGTGGCGTTGTCCTCGCGCAGCAGCAGTCGATACTCGGCGCGCGAGGTGAACATGCGATAGGGCTCGCCGCCGACGCCGCGTGTCACCAGGTCGTCGATCAGCACGCCGAGGTAGGCCTGGTCGCGCCGCGGCGACCACCGGCGGCTGTTGGCGCAGCCTGGCGCACGGCGTTGATGCCGGCGATCAGCCCCTGCGCCGCCGCCTCCTCGTAGCCGGTCGTGCCATTGATCTGCCCGGCGAGAAAGAGCCCCTCGATGCCGCGGAGCTGCAGGCTGGCGTCGAGCTGTCGGGGATCGGCGTAGTCGTACTCCACGGCGTAGCCGTAACGCAGGATGCGCGCCGCCTCGAAGCCGACGATGCTGTGCACCAGCTCGTGCTGCACCTCGGCGGGCAGGCTGGTCGAGATGCCGTTGGGATAGACCCGAATCGAGCGCCAGCCCTCCGGCTCGACGAAGATCTGGTGCCGCGTGCGATCGGCGAAGCGCACGATCTTGTCCTCGATCGAGGGGCAGTAGCGTGGCCCTACCGACTGGATCGCCCCCGAGAAGAGCGCCGAGCGCCGCAGATTGCGGCGAATCAGCTCGTGCGTGCGCTCGTTGGTGTAGGTGATGTGGCAGTCGCGTTGCGGCAGTGGGGGGCGGCCCCGGGGCCACTCGCTGAAGCTCGACAACCGCGGGGCGGGGTCGTCACCGGGCTGCCGCTCCAGCCGGGCGTAGTCGATCGTGCGCTGATCGAGGCGACAGGGCGTGCCCGTCTTCAGCCGGCCGAGTTGCAGTCCAAGCGCGCGCAGGGCGGCGGACAGCCCGCTGGCCGCACCCTCGCCGGCGCGCCCGCCCGCACTCTGTTGCTCCCCGCAGTGCATCAGGCCAGCGAGGAAGGTCCCGGTCGTCAGCACCGCGGCGCGGCACGCCAGGCGCCGGCCGTCGGCGAGGGTGACGCCGCTCAGTCGGGCCTGGGTCAGCTCCAACGCCGAGACCTCACCGTCGAGCAAGAGCAGCCCGGGCTGCGCGCGGACGGTCTGCGCCATCCGCCGGCCGTAGGCGGCCTTGTCCGACTGGACGCGCGTGCCGCGTACCGCGGCCCCTTTGCGCGTGTTGAGCCGACGGAACTGGATCCCGGTGGCGTCGCCGCAGCGACCCATTTCGCCGCCGAGCGCGTCGAGCTCGCGGATCAGGTGACCCTTGCCGAGGCCGCCCAGCGCCGGGTTGCAGGACATCCGCGCCAGGGCCCGCGGATCGAGCGTCACCAACGCCGTGCGGGCGCCGAGGCGCGCGGCGGCCAGCGCCGCCTCGACGCCCGCGTGCCCGGCACCGACCACTACGAGATCCACGCTCAGGTCAGCCACCGTCGGCCACCGCGCTCGTCAGCCGAGCGTCCCAACCCAGCCATGAGAGAATCCACCGCATCGCGGCCGCAGCATCGGTCACCGCGCGCCCCAGGATCAAGCCTGCGGTCGGGCGGCGGCGCGCTGCGCCACGACCCTGCGCCGCAGCATTCGTTGACACCACGGCAGCTGATCATTAAGCTCCGGGGTGGAGAAAGCCCCGATTTCTCAAGGCTTGCAAGCGCTTGCGGGGCCCCAGACGACGATCAGGCGGAGATGGCAGGCGGAGATGGCGCTGAGCTTCCATGATGCACGCTGCCGCGCGCCGGGGGTCGCCAGGCGCGCGCGCCTCGACGGCTGGGCTGCGCCGGCGGTGGCTGCAGCGCTCCTGCTCGCGATCCTCGGCTGCGCCGGCTCGAACGCCAACCGCCAGCCGCTCTCCTACGGCCGGAGCGCGGCCGCGAGCTACCGTCAGGGCGTCGAGGCGCTCGAGGACGAGAACTACGCCGACGCCACGCGTTACTTCGAGTCCGTCAAGGCTCGCTTTCCCTTCTCGCGCTTCTCCACCTTGGCCGAGCTGCGCCTGGCCGACGTCTTGTTCGCGCAGGAGAGCTACACGGCGGCGATCGACGCCTACAAGATCTTTATCAGCCTGCATCCGAATCACGCGCAGGTGCTCGGCGGCTACGCCGGTTATCGCGTCGCGCTGGCCTACGTGAAGCAGATTCCCAGTGACTGGTTCATCGTGCCGCCCAGCTACGAGAAGGACCAGACCGCCACGCGCGGCGCGGTGCGCGAGCTGGCGGCCTTTCTCCGCAGCTACGCCGAGAGCAAGTACGCGACCAAGGGACGTGAGGCCTATCGCAGGTGCCTGCGCAGCCTGGTCGAGCACGAGCTGTACGTGGCGCGCTATTACCTGGACAATGACAAGCCGAAGGCGGCGATCTTGCGGTTGGAGACCGTGCTGCGCCAGTATCCCGATCTCGGGGTCGAGGCTTCGGTGCGGCTGTTGCTCGGTCAGACCTATCTCAAGCTGCAGCAGCGTGCGCGCGCGAGAGAGACCTTTCTGGCGCTGGTCAGGGACCATCCAGGCGACGTCAATAGTGCCAAGGCCAAGCTATTCCTCGAGCGAATCGATGAGAACTAAAGAGTCGACGATGGAAGAAAGCATCAAGCATCTCAATCAGGCCCGCGAGCTTTACGAGAGCGGCGAGCACACCAAGGCCGAACAGGCCCTGGGGCAGGTGTTGCGGGAGAACCGCGGCTTCGCCGACGTGCACAACATGCTCGGCATCATTTATCACGAGCAGGGACGGTACAAGCACGCGGCCGATGCCTTCGAGCAAGCGCTCGACATCAACCCGGCGTACACCGAGGCCGCGCTCAATCTCGCCGTGACCTACAACGAGCTCGGTCGCTACGCCGACGCCAAGCGGGTCTATGGCGAGGCGATGGCGCGGACGAAGCGCGAGCCGCGCTCGCTCGATGCCTTCGCCAAGGGCAAGATCGCCAACATGCACGCCGACCTGGCCGGCGCGTACCACGGCGTAGGGCTGCACAACGAGGCGATGCGCGAGTATCGCGAGGCGCTGGCGCTCTGCCCGAGCTTCGTCGATCTGCGCACGCGCCTGGCGAACACGCTGCGGGACATGGGGCAGGTGGAGGAGGCGATCGCCGAGTACCGCGACGTGCTCGAGACCAATCCCGGCTATCTCCCGGGCCGGCTGCAGCTCGGGTTGACGCTCTATGCGGCGGGGCGCCAGGATGAGGCGCTGGCCGAGTGGCGCAGGGCCGCCGAGATCGACCCGAGCAACAAGAGCGCCCGCAGCTACCTGAAGATGGTGGGCGAGGGCGGCACCCGCTGAAGAGGTGTCCATAAATCTGCTGCGCGGCCCGACCGCTGCGTTACCGCGGCGCGCGCTACGCGCCCGCGCGTGAACCATGCCCCTGCTGTCCTTCGCTGAGACCCCCCGACTCTGCGCCGATCTGGCGGGTACCGGTGGAGCACCGGTCGACGCCGAGGACTTCTGCGTCGAGGAGCTACCGGCCTATGCGCCGAGCGGGAGCGGCGACCACGTCTTCGTCTGGTTGGAGAAGCGTGAGCTGACCACCTGGCGCGCGATCGAGTTGATCAGCGCCGCCCTCGGCACCGACCCAGCCCAGGCCGGCTACGCCGGGCTGAAGGATCGCCACGCCGTGACGCGGCAGTGGCTCTCCTTCAGCGGCGTGGAGCCCGCGGCGCTGGCGGCGCTGCAGCTTCCTGGCCTGATGGTGCTGCAGGCCGAGCGACACGGCCACAAGCTGCGCACGGGGCACCTGCGGGGTAATCGCTTCACCATCGTCCTGCGCGGCGTTGTCGACGAGGCCGAGGCGCGCGCCCAGGCTGTGCTCGCGCGGCTGGTGCGTTTGGGGCTGCCGAACTACTACGGGCCCCAGCGCTTCGGCGTCGCGGGGGACAACGCCGAGCTCGCGCGCGAGGCGTTGCAGCAGGGCCGACGGCCGGCGCGTGACAAGCGCCGCGGCCGCTTGCTGATCTCCGCGCTGCAGTCGCAGCTCTTCAACGAGGTGTTGGCGGCGCGACTGCAGCAGGGGCTGCTCCACCGCGTGCTCGACGGTGATGTGTTGCAGCGCTGGGGCGGGCGCGCGACCTTCACGAGCAGTGACGCGGCGACCGACCAGGCGCGCCTCGACGCGGGTGAGCTGGTGACGACCGGTCCGATCTGCGGCCCGCGGCTGGTGCGCGGGCCCTTGGGCAGCGCCGCGCGTGGCTGGGAGGACGGGGTGCTGGCGCAGCACGGCGTCGAGCCGGAGGACTTCGCGCTCTGGGGTCGCCTCGCCCGCGGGGGGCGGCGCGCGCTGACGGTGGCCCTGGGTGAGCCGAGCTGCGCCGCGGTGGATCCCCACGCGCTGCGCCTCAGCTTCACCTTGCCGGCGGGATCCTATGCCACGGTGCTGCTGCGCGAGGTCGTGCAGGGCTGAGGCGGCACGGCGTGCTTGACTCAGCTCTGGCGCACGCACTCCTGGTACTCGGCGAAGTGATCGCGGGCGATCTCGAGCCGGCTGATGCCCTCGGGCGCGACGCGGATGTCCAGCCGCGCGCCCTCGAGGTCGAACTTCGAGCGGGCGAGAGACTCCGGATCGAGCCCGTACTGGGTCAGCAGCTGCTTGACCTCTTCGGGAGCGAGCCCGAAGCGCCGCGCGGTCTCGTTGAGGCTCGGCTTCTGGTAGCCATCCTCAGGTGTGACGCCGAGGTGATAGCTGCAGAAGAGCGAGAAGGCGTCGGGCGGTCCATCGGGCTGCTGCCGCTCGCGCTTCTGCGGGACCCGCGCGCCGAGCACGCTGCTGCCGTCGCGAACGGGCTCCAGCGCGGGTGCGTCGAAGCGGCTGAGGCCTTCCCCCGACCCACCGAAGCGCCGACGCTTGCGTCGCCGCTTCATGTTGTTACCGCCTCCGCGCCCCTCGGCCTGCGGTGCCGCCCCCTGGCCTTGGCCACCACGCCGACGCTGATGACGCCCGTTACCTCCAGCACTAGGATCCATCTTGGCTCCACCCTGGTTCTTACCGGGCTCCGTAATGACCCGGTCATTGGCCCACGACACCGCCAGCCCGACGGTGTCGCCCGCACGGCGCCTCTGCACCGCCCCGTTCTTGCTTAGCGTCCTCGCTCGGCCTTCGTTGTCAGCTAACCGCGGTTCGATCCGGCTCCCCCCGCGTCAGCCGCCGCAAGGTGGCGACGCCTACGCGGAAGCGGGGCCAGGAAGACCTGGTCGGTCCCCTTCGTGAGAGCCAGCAAGAAACTCGTGAGCCAGCAGAAAACCGCAATCTGCAAGGGCCCGCCGAAGCCACAGCGTCACTCGCTCGCGACCCGCTAGCTGCAGCGGGCGCCTCAACCGAGCTGAACTGCTGTAACCGCGCGCCGCAGCGGCTGAGCGGCCGGGCCGCCACCGCGCGCTGCAAGGGCGCGTTCGGCTTGTGGCAAGCACACGCACAACCGTGCCGCCGCCGGAAAGCTGACCTGTAAGCGGCGCAGAGTCAAGCCCTTTGCACGCCCGCTACGCCCCATAGAGCACCTGCGCCAGCGCCGGATTGAGCCGCTGGAGCTCGCGGCGCGCGTCGGGCAGCTTGTGCAGGCTGGCGGGGGAGACGACCTCCTGGCTCACGCGCTTGACGAAGTAGTGCGGCGCGGTGATCTGCGGGCGCACCGTCCAGGTCGAGCGATCGTCCGGATGATAGTAGATGCAGGCCACGCGGATGCGCTCGTCGTCGAGGTTGCGGCGCAGCACCTCCTTGAGTCGCAGCACCAGCGCGTTGACCAGCCGGCCGGCGCGGAAGGTCGTGTCGACGATCAACAGGTTGTCGCCGCGATTGACGCGCTGCTCCAGGTAGCTCAGATCGGCGATCACCGCATCGACGCTGCTGCGCGCCGGCCAGGTGTCGATGCTGATGTGATCCGGCGCCGGCTCGGCGCTGCCGCTCTTGCGGAGCTGGTACTTGTAGACCTCGTGCACCGGCAGCCCGGCCAGCGCGCCGCCCGGCCACAGCGCCAGCATGAAGGTCGGGCGGAAGCTGGTGTCCTGAGCCACCTGGACGCCGAGGCGAATCGCGTCGAGCAGCAGCTCGCGGGGGCTGACGTAGAGGAAGCCCTGGTCGCTGGGCGGCAGCGCGTCGGGCGGGCCGGGCGCGCGCCGCAGCGCCTCCCACACCGCGCCGCTCTTTTCGGCGATGCGGCTGTCGGCGGGGTCGTCGTCGCTGACAAGATCGACCAGCTCGTGCGGGTAGTCGAGCCAGACGTCGTCGGCGACGGCGTGCAGCGCCAGTACGGGCAGCTCGCGGTACTGGGCCAGGCCGGGCTTGCGGTGCACGGTCGCGACGCGAATCTGCCGCGGCGTGTTGGCCCGGGCGAGCTGGCGCAGCAGGGCGACGATGCGCGCGATCGTGCGCCCCGACTCGTACACGTCATCGATGATCAGCAGGTCATCCTCGGGGCAGACCACCTGCGCCAGCGGCTCGAGGTTCTTGACCAGCACCTCGCCCTGCTGACCGACCCCGCTGTAGGAGGCGGTGGTGATGGTGCAGTGGTGGATGAAGACGCCGCGCGAGCGAAAGAAGGCGTCGACGCCGAGCCCCACGGGCGTGCCGCCGCGCCAGATCGAGATCGCGTGCCGCGGGCGGAAGCCGCTCTCGTAGACCAGGCGCCCGAGCCGGACGGTGTCGAGCAGGAAGGTGTCGGGGTCGACATGGAGGATGCGTGACATCGCGCCGTCCCGTTCAGGCCAACCACGCGCCCTCGGCCGGCCCGCCGCGGGCCAGGGCCGCGCGCAGCTCGCGCTCGCGGGCACCAAGGCGGGCGATGGCCTCCAGCACGAAGTCGGCCGTGCGCTTGTAGAGGCTGGCGCGTGGGCGCTCGCCGTAGAAGGGGCTCAGGTCGAGCGGCTGGCCGACGACGACGGTCACCGGCTGCCGGCGACGCTGGGCGGGCGGCGCCAGCGAGCGCCCCAGCTCGGCCCAGAAGCGGTTGGTCAACCCATTGACGAAGATCGGCAGCAGCAGCGGGCGGCTGCGCAGCACCAGCTGTCCGATGCCCGGCTGCGCGGGGAGCAGCGCGTAGGGGTCGTCGTTCTTGTTGCGGGTGCCCTCGGGATGCATGCCAACCACCGTGCCGGGACGCGCCAGCGCGCGCTCCAGCCGCTGGACGGCGTCCTGGTTGAGGGCGGCTCGGCTGCGGTCGCGAAAGATCGGCGGGTACATGCTGCCGCCG
Organism: Pseudomonadota bacterium; assembly: GCA_016702545.1. Classification (GTDB taxonomy): domain Bacteria; phylum Myxococcota_A; class Polyangia; genus JADJTL01. The sequence continues at coordinate 250,556 of JADJDT010000044.1, forward strand.
CCGACCGCGAGATTGACCAGCAGGCCGAGCGGCGTGTCGTAGAAGAAGCTGTTGCGCACCGGGAAGTAGGCGCGGCGCAGCCAGGCGTCGCCGTGGGCGAAGATCGGCAGCATCGCGACCCATAGATCGAAGAAGGTGCGATGGTTGCAAGCGACGACCACGCCGCGCTCCGGGGCCAGCGTGCGCACGGTCGCCAGCCCATCGATGAAGACGCGGCGCGCGATCAGCGCGTGGACGGCGCGCCAGGTCAGCTGCCGGAGGTACAACGACTGTAGCCCCTTGCCGACCGCCGGCTCGTTCGCCAGCCGCGTCACCGCCAGCGCCAGGCGCTCCAGGTGCGGCAGGGGCGTCTCGGTCTCAGGTCGCATGGGCCCTCGCTACGGCGGCGAGCCTGCCAGCACCCGGCGGCGCGAGGCAAGCCCAAGCTGCAGCCCACGCTACAGCCCGGTCCGCAGCCCTCCGCGGGGCAAGCGCGGGGCCGTCGCGGCCGGCGGTTGCTCGCGATCGATCGATGTGGCAGAAACGCAGCCTGATGAGCTCGAAACCTGCAGCGCGTTACGACGAGAACGCGATCCAGACGCTCGACGCCCTCGAGCACATCCGCCTGCGCACGGGCATGTACATCGGGCGCATCGGCGATGGCAGTCACCAGCAGGACGGCATCTACGTGATGCTCAAAGAGGTGATCGACAACGCGATCGACGAGTTCATCATGGGCCACGGCAAGCGCGTCGAGATCACGCGCGAGGGCCCTTCGCTCACCGTGCGCGACTTTGGTCGCGGCATCCCGCTGGGCAAGCTCGTCGAGTGCGTCAGCCAGATCAACACCGGCGGCAAGTTCAACGACGAGGTGTTCCAGTTCTCGGTCGGGCTCAATGGCGTCGGCACCAAGGCGGTCAACGCGCTCTCCGAGGAGTTCGAGGTCTGGAGCTGGCGCGAGGGGCGGAGCAAGCGCGCGCTCTTTCGCCGCGGGCGACTGATCGAGGAGCAGGAGGGGCGCGACGGGCGTGAGCCGGATGGCACGCGGGTGCGCTTCACGCCCGATCTGGAGATCTTCCGCCGCTACGGCTGGCAGGACGAGTACGTCGAGCAACGGCTCAACTACTACGCCTACCTCAACAGCGGGCTGAGCCTGAGCTACAACGGCCGGACCTTTCGCAGCAAGAACGGGCTGGCCGATCTGCTGGTCGCCGAGCTGGGCGACGAGCCGGCGCTCTACGAGGTCGTGCACTGCCGCCACGAGCGCGTCGAATTCGCGCTGACGCACACCCAGACCTACGGCGAGACCTACTTCAGCTTCGTCAACGGCCAGTACACCAACGACGGCGGCACGCACCAGAGCGCCTTCCGCGAGGGCGTGCTGAAGGCGATCAACGAGTTCTCCAAGCGCAACTTCGCCGGCGAGGACGTGCGCGACGGGCTGGTCGGCGCGGTCGCCGTGCGGGTGCAGGATCCCGTCTTCGAGAGCCAGACCAAGAACAAGCTCGGCTCGACCGAGGTGCGGCCGTGGGTCGTGCAGACGGTCAAGCACGAGCTGACGGTCTGGTTGCACAAGCACAAGGAGGCCGCCGAGGCGCTGATCGAGAAGGTGCGGACCAACGAGCGCATCCGCAAGGAGCTGGCGTCGATCAAGAAGGAGGCGCGCGAGCGGGCCAAGAAGGTGGCGATCCGCATCCCGAAGCTGATCGACTGCAAACAGCACTACAACGAGCCCAAGGGCGCCCGGCGCGAGGAGACGATGATCTTCCTCACCGAGGGCGACTCGGCGGGCGGCGCGATGGTGCAGGCGCGCGACGTGCAGACGCAGGCGATCTTCTGCCTCAAGGGCAAGCCGCTCAACTGCCACGGCCTCGAGCGCGACGCCGTCTATCGCAACGAGGAACTCTACAACATCATGCAGGCGCTCGGCCTCGAGGACGGCCTCGACGGCCTGCGCTACGCGCGGGTGGTGATCGCCACCGACGCCGACGTCGACGGCATGCACATCCGCAACCTGCTCTTGACCTACTTCCTGCGCTACTTCGAGGAGCTGGTGACCAAGGGTCACGTCTGCATCCTCGAGACCCCGCTCTTCCGCGTGCGCAACAAGCAGCAGACGATCTACTGCTACAGCGAGGCCGAGCGCGACGCCGCGCTCGCGCAGCTCCGTGGCGCCGAGGTCACGCGCTTCAAGGGCCTGGGCGAGATCGGCCCGCAGGAGTTCAACGCCTTCATCGGCGCCGACGCGCGGCTGGTCGCCGTCTCGGTCAAGAACCTGAGCGAGGTCAGCAAGACGCTCGACTTCTTCATGGGCAAGAACACCCCCGAGCGGCGGCAGTTCATCGTCGAGAACCTGATCAGCGAGCTCTAGGCCGGGAACCAGCGCAATGAGCAGCCTCGAGCCGCTGATGCGGCAGAACTTCCTCGAGTACGCCAGCTACGTGATCATCGATCGCGCGATCCCCGAGCTGCGCGATGGGCTCAAGCCGGTGCAGCGGCGGCTGCTCTACACCCTCTGGGGCAGCGACGACGGCCGCTTCCACAAGGTCGCCAACGTCATCGGCGAGACGATGAAGCTCCACCCGCACGGCGACGCCTCGATCGGCGAGGCGCTGGTCGTGCTGGCGAACAAGGAGCTCTTCATCGAGAAGCAGGGCAACTTCGGCTCGGTGCTGACCGGCCACCGCGCGGCGGCGCCGCGCTACATCGAGTGCCGGCTGACCGACCTGGCGCGCGAGACGATGTTCAGCGAGGCGCTGACCGAATACGTCGACAGCTACGACGGTCGCAAGCGCGAGCCGGTGGCGCTGCCGGCCAAGCTGCCGGTGGCGCTGCTCCTGGGCAACGAGGGCATCGCCGTCGGCATGGCGACGCGCCTGTTGCCGCACAACCTCGGCGAGCTGTGGCAGGCGCAGATCGCGCTGCTGCGCCACGAGCCGATCCACCTGCTGCCGGACTTCCCCGGCGGCGGGCTGATGGACGCGTCGGACTACGACGATGGGCGCGGGCGCGTGCGGGTGCGGGCGCGGCTGGAGGAGCGGGGCGACAAGAAGCTGGCGATCACCGCCGTGCCCTACGGCACGACGACGGAGAGCCTGATCGCCTCGATCGAGGCCGCGGCGCAGAAGGGGCGCGTCAAGATCGCGGCGATCGACGACTTCACCGCCGAGCACGTCGAGATCGAGGTCTCGCTGCCGCGCGGGGTGAGCACCGCCGAGGTCATCCCGCAGCTCTACGCCTACACCGAGTGCGAGGTCAGCTGTAACTCCAACATGGTGATGATCCGCGATCGTCACCCCGTCGAGCTGACGGTCAGCGAGACGCTGCGCCTGCTGACGGCGCAGCTCCAGGCGCAGCTGCAGGCGGAGCTGGAGCACGAGCTCGGCCAGCTCGAGGACCGGCGCCATTGGCTGACGCTCGAGCAGATCTTCATCGAGCAGCGGGTCTACAAGCGGCTGGAGAGCGCCAAGACCGAGGCGCTGCTGCGCAGCGAGACCTACGCCGGCATGGCACCCTACGCCGAGCGCTTCGTGCGACCGATGGTCGACGAGGACGTGGCGCGGCTGCTGGCGCTGCCGATTCGCCGCATCTCGGCCTTCGACATCGAGAAGCACCGGCGGACGATCGGCGAGGTCGAGGCGCGGATGAAGGAGCTACGCGCCAAGCTGCGCCAGATGACCAAGACGACGATCGCCTACGTGCAAGGGCTGCTGAAGAAGTACGGCGAGCGCTTCCCGCGGCGCACGGAGATCACGACCTTCGACACCGTCGACAAGCGGGCCGTGGCGCGGCAGAACGTCAAGGTCAGCTACGACGCCGAGGGGTCGTTCTTCGGCTCGGCGGTGCGCGGCAACGAGTACCAGCTGACGGTCAGCGAGTACGATCGCATCCTGGCCATCTCGAGCGACGGCTCCTATCGCATCATGGCGCCACCGGAGAAGGTGCTGCTGCCGGCGAAGGTGATCTACTGCCAGCTCTTCGACTCGGAGGCCGGCGCCTCGTTCCTGGTGGTCTACCGCGACGCCCAGCGCTTCGCCTACGGCAAGCGCGTCCAGATCCAGAGCTTCGTCCGTGACCGCGAGTACCAGCTGATCAAGGACGCCGGCGGCCGCATCGAGCTCTTGCTCCCCGCCGACGCGCAGGGGCAGCTCCAGCTCCGTTACCCACCCGCCAAGCGCCAGCGCGTCAACGAGAGCTTCTTCCCCCTGGCCGACATCGCCCTCGTCGGCGTCGCCGCCCGCGGCCAACGCCTGGCCCCCAAGCCGGTGGCGAAGGTTCACTGGTTGCGCGAGGTCGCTGAGCGCTGGCGGGAGGGGCGGGGGAGGGGCCCGCGCGCGTCCCGACCCGGGGCGCTGCTTGCCCCGTCCGTGGTCCGAAGAACCCAGGCAGGTCACCGACCCTTGCTGCGGGTCTGTCGCAGTGCTAGTCCTAGTGTCATGGCGCGCGTCAATTTGACCCTCGATTCAGTGTCGTACGGGAAGCTCTCGAGGTACGCCAAGGCGTCCGGGACGCCGCAGGCCACGGCGGCGCGGCGGCTGCTCTGCGAGGCGCTGGAGCGGCGCGAGGCACGGGCACGTCGTGCCCGGCTCGCCGCGGACTACGCCGACGGTCGATCCGACGCGAAGGAGCTGCTCGACGATCTCGAAGCGGCGGAGCTGGAGCTGCTCGGCGATGAAGATGAAGAGCGATGAACCCGCCGAGGTGCGTCGAGGCGACATCCTCTGGATCAACTGCGATCCCTCGGTGGGCGCTGAGCCGCGGAAGACGCGGACCTGCCTCGTCGTCTCGAACGACCTTGCGAATCGCTTCGGTCAGGCTGTGACGGTCATTCCGACCCAGCGCTACAGCGCGGAGCGCGCCCGCCGCGCCTACATGGTGGACCTGCGCGGACCCCGCTCCGACCTGCCGAGCGCCCGGGTCGCCAACGCGTCGATGATCATGACCTATGACCGCAGTCGGATCGCCGCTCGCGCCGGGCGCGTCAGCCGGGAGACGCTCAGGGCCGTCGACAGCGCACTGGCGCTGCACCTCGGCATCGAAGCGGCTCGCGAGGCTGGCTGAAGGGATCGGCTGAGGGGAGCGGCGGAGCGCGACTTCAGACGATCGCTTCGAGCGCGTCCTTGTCGGCGATGATCACGCGGCGGGCCTCGAGGTGGATCAGCTTCTGGCGCTTGAACTGGGAGAGCGCCAGGCTGACGGTCTCGCGCGTGGAGCCGATCAGGTTGGCCATCTCCTGGTGCGTGACCTTGACCGAGATCAGCGTGCCGCGGGGCTCGGCGACGCCGTAGCGCTTGGCCAGGACCAGCAGCAGCTCCGCCAGCTTCGAGTTGACGTCCTTGAAGATCAGGTCCTCGATCTTGCGCTCGAGGGCGCGGCGCCGCTCGAGCAGGGCCCGCGTCAGCTCGAGCGTCAGCGGGGCGTGGGCGGCGAGCAGCTCCTCGATCAGCTGGCGCGGGAACTCGATCAGGGTGGTGTGGTCGGCGGTCTCGGCCATCTCCTCGCGGGGCTCGCCGACGAAGAGGCAGTTCTCACCGAAGACCTCCCCCTGCAGTCGATAGGCGAGGGTCAGCTCCTTGCCGTCGGGAGTGACGCGCGAGATCTTCACCCGGCCGACGGCGATGCCGAAGACCGAGGCGCCGGGATCGCCCGGCATATAGACCACGCGGCGGCGGCGATGCTCGGAGACCTTGCCCTCGTCGGCCAGCCGGGCCAGCTCGTGACGGGGCAGCTCCTTGAGCAGCGGAATCTTCTTCACCTGGCTGAGGGCGCGACGTTCGTCTTGCACGCGGAGGCTCCCTTTGGAATTCGTAACGGCGCGGACGCTAGCACAAAGGGCGTGGCGCGCCAACAGCCTCCTCGGGTTGGGGGGCGGCGGCGCGGGCGAGGAGGCGCGTCACGCGCTCGGCGAGCCCGGGCAGGCGACCGAGGTCGTCGGCGCGGGTCAGCGCGTGGACCTCGAGCTGCGTGACCAGCGTGGCGCAGCGCTGGAAGTGGTCCTCCTGCAGCCCGAGCGCGTCGAGCAGCGGCGCACCGTAGCTGTGGGCGACGCAGGCGAGCAGGGCGTCGCGGGGGCTGAGGCGGGCGCTGCTCTCGTGGGTTCCACGGCTCAGCACGCAGAGGCCCGCGAGCGGCAGGGCGGTGGCCCAGGGCGCGGCCGGCGCGGCGTGGCGATAGTAGCGCTCCACGCTGCCCGTGGCCTGCGAGAGCACGCTGCCCGTGGCCTGCGAGAGGCTGTCGAGCAGACCGGTGGCCCGAGCGGAGGCGTCCACCAGCTTGAGGCACCTCGAGGCGAACAGCACCCGCGGTTCGTCGGTGGCGGTGGGATCGAGCACGACGTGCTCGTCGGCGAGCACGGTCCAGCCGCGCGCGGCGAGCGCCGCGGCGAGCGTGGACTTGCCCGCGCCCGAGGCACCGAGTAGCCCGAGCGCGCGACCGTCCTCGGCCACCACGCTGCCGTGCAGCACGAGTTGGCCGCGCTGGATCAGTGCGACGCCCAGCAGTCGGCTGAGGACGTAGGGCCGCAGCGCGTCGTCGGAGACGCCGGGAGCACGATCGATGATGATCTCGGCACCGCCGCGCACGGCGAAGCGCCCGACAGGATCGCCGACGTAGCGCACGTCGTCGGGCCCCAGCACCAGCCGCTGTACGCCGAGGGCGAGCGCGGATGGCGGGGCGCCTGCCGTCAGAGGGCCCTGCGGCACGCAGCCAAACGCGACCCTCAGGTCCGGGGGCCCCTCATCGGCGGCGGCCGGTGGCAGCTCGGGCAACGCCAGCTCTGAGGCGATGCGCAGGCCATAGGCGAGGTGGTGGGTGATCGTCGCCATCGGGCACGCCTTCCAGCGGTTGCAGGCGGCGGGAAGCGAGTGCACAAGCACGCTCTGAGAGCGATATGCGGCCAGGGTTGCGCATCCGAGGCGTCGCGCATCCGAGGCGTCGCGCGTTCGAGGCTAGGTACCGCTGGGACCATTACCCAGGTCGCCGGGACCGTCGTCAGCGCCTTGCGTCAGCTCGCGCACGCTGCCGTGGCGCAGCAGCCGCGGCGAGCGGTAGGGCCGGCGCGCTACGGGTGGGTCCCGGGTTTCAGAACTCCCCTGCGCGGACGTCTGAGGCTTGCTCATCGCGCGTCATCCTTCAATGGCGTCAAGCGCCGTGAATCTCAAGCGCCGTCAATCGCCGCGGCGCGAGCGCAACCAGAGCGCGAGCGTGGCGGCCGTCCAAAGCGGGCGTGCGTGCACCCAGCGCGGCGCCTGCTTGTACTGCGAGAAGGCCCGTCGCGCAACGTCCAAGTCGAGGTAGGCACCCAGGCCGTGGTCGCGACCCGCAAGGACCTCGCGCATGATGGGCTCCTCGTGCTGCAGGAAGGCGCGCAGAAAGCAGGCTCCGAGGTTGGACTTGTCGGGGCGCCAGGCGACGGCCGGGGGAGCCACGCCGACCAGGGCCCGCCGCAGCGAGAGGCGGGTCCAACCATCATTGAGCTTGTGGGCAGGCGCTAGCCCATAGCACCAGCGCAGCACCCGCAGGTCGCAGAGGGGGAAGAGGGGTGCCAGCCCGTGCGGGCTGCCGAGCGCGTGAGCCAGTTCCAGGGCCCAGGTCAGGAGGCCGTTTTCGATGCCGTGGCGGTGGAGCGCGCGCTCGACCGCGCGGCCGCCTGGCCCTCGGCCGCCATAGCGCCCCAGCGTTGCTCGAGCCCGACGCGCCGGGCGAAGTCGCGGCGCAGCGCTGGTGGGGCCGGGGCACGACCGATGAGCGAGCGGAAGGCCGAGAGCAGCGCGGGTGGCACCCAGGGCCGCAGCGCGTGCGCCCATAGCACGCGCGCGAGCGGGGAGGGCCGGCGCCTCGCCATCGCGCGCGCTTGGTGCAGGAGCCGGATCCAGTGACCGTGGCCGGCCAGCTCCGCCAGCCGAGCCCGACCATGCGAAAGGGTCAGGTCGCCGTCGAGGCCCCTCCAGCAGGACGCCGACGACGCCCCGCGCGGCGACCGCCCGATAGAGCAGCTCGATAATGTAGGTGTTCGGCGCGGCGAGGGGCTCGATCGGGGTCGGTGGGGCGCCGTAGAGGGTGCCCAGCGGGGCGAGATGATCGACGCGGACGAAGTGACTCGCCAGGCCCGGTCGATGCCCGGTGACCCGCGCGATGTGCGGACGCTCGTCGCAGGAAGGCACCTCGTCGAAGACGGCCGAGAAGGTCGGTAGCGGCAGGTCGCGGCCCTGCGCGTCGAGCGCCTCGCGCGCCAGCAGCGTGACCGTCGACGAGTCGAGGCCGCCGCTGAGCAGGCTGCCGAGGCCCACCGCACGCACGGGCACGCGAGCGGCGACCGCCGCACGCAGGTGGCGCAGGAGGCCCTCGGACGCCTCCTCGGCCGAGAGCGACGCGCTCTGCGCCGGTTCATCAGCCAGCGACCAGTAGCGCGCGAGGTGCAGCCCCCCGGGATCGAGCTGCAGAGTGCTCGCTGGCGGCAAACGCTGCACGTCGCGGTAGAAGGTGCGCGAGGTCGCGCCGAAGTCGAGCAAGAGGTGCTCGCCGATGCGCCGCTCGTCGCAGGCGCCGCCGACCTCGCGGAGGCCCAGTAGGGCGCGGAGCTCGGAGGCGAAGGCGAAGAGGCGACCAGGCAGGTGGCAGTAGTAGAGCGGCTGGACGCCGAGGTGATCGCGGGCGAGCACGAGCCGCCTTGGGCCGGGGTCCCAGAGGGCGAAGGCGAAGTCGCCGAGCAGCTCGGCCGGGCAGCGGGGGCCCCAGCGGCGATAGGCGGCGCGCAGCAGGGCATGGTCGGTCGTCAGTCGACCGTTGGCGCGTTCACCGTCCAGCAGCCGCGCCCGCAGCTCTTCGGCGTTGTCCAGCCGGGCCGCCGCGACCAGACCTGCGTCGGGCGGCTCGCGATCGGAGGGGTCCGAACTCGCGTCCGCCGCGGGCGGAGGCGCCAGCGTCGCACGGCGACATTCACCGAGCGCCAGCGGCCCGTCGCAGTGCAGCCGCAGGTCGGTCCACACGCCGTGCGCCATGGCCAGCGCCAGGCGCCGGGCGGCACCCCGGTCGGCGGGCTGATCATCGAGGCGCAGCAGGCCGAAGATGCGGTGCATGGTCGTGGTCGTCGCGGGCCGCGCGCCCTCAGGCGGCCGGCGCGTCCAGCGCCTCGATCAGTCCGCGCTCCAGCAGCTCGTGCAGGAGCTGGCGCAGATCGGGCTCGCAGGCCGCTGGCGTTACGTCGAAGTGCGTCGCCACGGCCTCGCAGCACGCTGCCAGGGTGCGGGGGCTCTGCAGCTCCTGCCAGACGAGGCTGCCGACCTCGTTGAGGCTGTAGTAGACGCCGCCGCTGACGTCGAGGAGCACGGTCTCGTCGCCGAGGCGGCGTGAGACCTGAGCGCTCGCGACCCGGAAGCGGGCGGTCGGGCTGAGTGCTGGAACTGCGGCGATCGGCGACACGGACGGTTAGGCCTTGGGTGGGGGGGGGCGCGCCCGGGCCCCCCCCGGGGCCGGGGGCCCCCCCGGGGGGGGCCCCCCGCCCCCCCCCCTCGGGGCCTGAAATGGCGGACGCGCGGCCAGATTGCCTCGGGCGGTTCGAGTAGGCGCGGCGCTGCCAGCCTGGCGCAGGCGCCGCCGGGGGGGGTTCGGGCGTTGTACGTCCACTCGCCGATCACCAGGTCGGGGAAGCCGTCACCGTTGATGTCGCCGAGAAAGACGTTCGGGTTGCTGAAGCCCGTGGTGCCGCCGGAGGCCGGCCGGAAGATGCGATCCGCGTTGCTCGCCAGGCGGCCGGCCAGGCCGGCGCGGCTGCCGAAGTAGAGCCGCGCGGAGCCGACCGCCGTGGCGCCCTCGCGCACCATGCCGATCATCAGCTCCGCCAAGCCGTCGCCGTCGAGATCGACCCCGTTGGCACGGCCAGGCACGAGGCCCTCGGCCATCCAGATGCCGAAGTTGTTGCCGGTGGTGGGCGTAAGGTCATTGCGGATCACCGCCTCGGCCTGGGCCACGCTGTTCGGCGCGCTGGGCCGCAGGCTGAAGAGATAGACGGCGCCGGCGCCGCCACCCAGCGTGGGATCGCTGGCCGCGAATTCGTTGATGCCGTCGCCGTCGACGTCGCCCACGGCCGCGAGCAGGCGGCCGAAGAGGGTGTTGCCCTCGGCGGCCGTGCCGCCGACGCGAATCACGCGGCTCGCGTCGGTCAGCGCGAGCTGCTGCGGGGCGGCCGTCCGTTCGGCGCCGCGGAGTACATAGAGCGCGCCGTGCTGGATGCCCTCGACCTGTTCGGTGCTCGCGGCGATCAGCAGGTCCCCGAAGCGATCACCATCGAGCAGGCCGCCCCTGACAATGCGGCCGCCGAAAAGGCTGCCAAAGCTCCCGCCGCTCACCACCAGATCGGCGCTGGTGGGCAGCTCGCGCTCGCGGGGCGACACGCCGTCCTCCATCAAGGGTAGATTGGGCTCGCCGTAGTCGACGACGACCGTCGACCAGCCTGGTCCATCCGTGATCCAGTGCGAGAGCGCGAGGTCGTCGCGACCATCGCCGTCGAGGTCAGTGGCGCCGAGGCCAATCGCCAGGCGTTCCGTCGCCGCGGCGCCGGCTGGCAGTTTGAAGACGAGTTCGGCACCGATGCCTGCACCGACGTCGTTCCGGTCGGAGGTCCAGAATGGCCGGCCGAGATAGAGGTAAACCTGCCCCCGCGATCCGTTGTGGCCACTGGCCTTGACGGCGAGATCCGCGCAGTTATCACCGTCGTAGTCGAGGGCGCTCAAGAGCACGCCGAAGCTGCCGTTGGCCTGGGTGCCGCTGAGCTTCTTGGAATAGGTGCTGGGGAAGTTGGTGCCGTTGCTGAAGTAGAGCTGCACCTCGCCGGCCTTGCTCAGGCCGTCGACGGTGGCCTCGAAGAGGCCGACGGCCATGTCGGTGAAGCCATCGCAGTTGAAGTCGCCGACCGCGATCGGCGTGCCGAACTTCGAACCGGGCAACCCGGCGATCTCCTGCACCCTAAAATCGACCAACGAGGCGGCGGGGAGGTTGGAGAGCGGGGAGACGTTGCCCACGGCGTCGACGGCCTTGACCGCGGTGTAGTAGGTCGTGTTGAGCGCCAGCCGGCTCAGCGTGACGCGCTGCTGCTCGCCGACCGGGACCGCGACCGGGTCGGGTGTGAGGGGCAGCGTGCCCGGGCCGTCGAAGGCGGCGGCGTCGATCGGCGAGCCTGGGCGATAGCGCACCAGGTACTTGGCCACGCCGCTGCCCGCGTCCTGTACGCTGGTCCAGTCGCAGCCGATCAGGCCGCGGCGATTGTCGGTGACGCGGCAGGCCAGGTCGGTGACGGCGGGGGGCGGCGTCAGGTCGACGAAGGCCTTGAAGCGCGGGCTCTCGCTGGCGTTGCCGTTCGTGGTGTTCTTGCAGAACGCGCGGAAGAAGTAGGAGCGCTGCTCCGCCAGGGTGAGCGCGAAGGTCGCGTGACCGTCGCCGGGGGTCAGGGTGCCGAGCGTGCGGCCGCCCTCTTCGAGCACGATGCTGCCCGCGGTGCTGTCGGTATCGACCCGCAGCGCGGTCTGCACGCCATCGCTCGCGTCGCTGTTGGCATCCTGAGCCGGACCCAGCCCGGCGCCGGCCTGCGCGGTGGGGACCGACCCGCCGGTGAAGCCGACGATGTTGCAGACCGGGCCGGTGACGACGACCGAAACCGCGGTCTCGCAGCTTCCGCGCAGCTCGCCCGTCGCGACGGTCGCACGGATCGTGTTGCGGCCGGGGCTGAGCACGACGCCGAAGCGGGCCTCCCGGCTGGCATCGGTGTTGACGCTCTCTTGCGTGGCCGTGCCGAGCGACAGGGTCACCGGGCTGCCCGTGGGCGCATGCTCGGTCGTGACGATCACATCGTAGTTGAAGGTGCCATCGAAGGTGCCGCTGCCCGGGTTGCGGTTGATGCGATCGTCGGCGGTCGTCAGGATGGCGTCGGCCGCCGGCTGGGCGATCGTGCAGCGCGGCGCGTGCTGGACGTTGAGCCGCACGAGCTCGCCGCTGCAGCCGGTCGCCTGCGGATCCAGCTCGACGATGCTCACCTCCTCGCTGACCGTGACCCCGAAGAACGAGGCGAGGCTGCCGGTCGCCAGAGCCGCTTGCGGCGCAGGGTCGAGCCCCGTGACGCCGAGGCTGATCGCGCGACCGGTGGGTGCTCCCGTGGCCCGCACCTCGAGGTCGAGCTGGATCCCGTTGCGCGCGGCGTCGCGGTCGTGCTGCGGGCCGAGCTTCGTGACGGTCGCCAGGGGCAGGCCGTTGATCGTGACGAGGGTCAGTCGGCAGCCTCCGCCATCGGCGCTCGAAGCGCCGCGATCGCGCCGGGCGTCGGGGGCTCCGCCGTCGCGGCGGGCCGCGTCGATCGCGGCATCGCCCGCCGGCGGAAAGGCGTCGTCGCTGCACGCCCACACGGCGACCGTCAGCAGAGAGAGGGCAGCAGCGGCCCTGAAGCGGTACAGCATTCGGTCCTCCGTCGAGCGAAACTCAAGCCTGGCAAGGCGAGCGCGGGGCATGGAACTCGTAGCGCCGGGCGCGGCGGAGCATAGCCAACACCGCCAAAGCCTGGCAAGCGGTGGTTCGAGCGGGGCGTCGAGCGGTGGTTCGAGCGGGGCGTCAAGCGGGGCGTCGAGCGGGGCGCCGCGGCGCGGGGCCCGGGGGGGCCGGATCAGGCGCTGCGCAGCGCGCGCAGCTTGGTGGTGAGGTCCTCGATGGTGTCCTCCCACTTGGCGACCAGCCCGTAGTCGGCGACCTGGAAGATCGGCGCCTCGGCGTTCTTGTTGATGGCGACGATCACCCGCGAGCTCTTCATGCCGGCCAGGTGCTGGATCGCGCCGCTGACGCCGACGGCGAGGTAGAGCTCGGGTGCGACCACCTTGCCGGTCTGTCCGACCTGGAGATCGTTGGGCACCATGCCGGCATCGCACGCGGCGCGGGTCGCGCCCAGGGCGCCCCCGAGCACGTCGGCCAGGGCGCCCAGGTGCTTGAAGTTCTCGCCCGAGCCCATACCGCGTCCGCCGGTGACGACGACCCGCGCCTCCGTCAGCTCCGGGCGCTCGCTGGGGAGCTGTGCCAGCCCCAGCACCTCGGCGCCGAGCGCGGGTCCGGGCGGGACCGCGGTGGCCGTGATCGGGGCGGCGGCGGCGCTGGGCTGTGCGGCCGGCCACTCGGTCTGACGGCCGGTGACGACCACGCGGCTGGTCAGCACCTCGACCAAGCCGATCGCGTTGCCCGCTAGCATCGGGCGCTTGAAGCGGCGCGGGCCGACGACGGCGGCGATCTCGGAGGCCATCCCCGCGTCGAGCAGCGCTGCGACGCGCGGCAGCAGGTCCTTGCCGGTCGAGGTGGCTGTGGCGGCGACCTGCTCGGCCGCGAGCTGCTGCGCCACGGCCGCGACGACCGGGGCGTGGGTCTCGGCGAGGTAGGCGGCCAGCGCCGGGTGGTCGACGGTAAGCACCTGATCGACCGGATAGCGGGCCAGCTCGGCCGCGGCCGAGCCGAGCTCATGCCCGACCAGCAACGCGGTCAGGGTGCCGCCACCGTTGGCGGCGACCAGCGCGCGGCCCAAAGAAATCGCGTTGAGCGAGGCCGAGCGCAGCACACCGTGTTGCTGTTCGGCGACGACGAGTACGTTCGACATGATGTTGCCTCTTCTGCCGTGACCGGGGCGCAGGGGGCTGGCCCGCACGCGCGCCCTGCCGGTGCTGCGACCGGTGCTGCGATCAGATGACCTTGGCCTCGTGGCGGAGCTTGTCGATCAGCGCGTCGACGGACTCCACCTTGACGCCGGCCTGGCGTTGCGGCGGGGCCTCCAGGCTCAGCAGCTTGAGCCGCGGCGTGGCCGTGACCCCCAGCGTGGCGAGGTCGAGCGAATCGAGCGGCTTCTTCTTGGACGCCATGATGCCCTTGAGCGAGGCGTAACGCGGCCCCTCGGGATAGGCGTGCGTCGCCGGCGTCTGCTGGTTGCGCACCGACTGCGGCAGCACGCTCCGCAGGTCCACGGTCACCACGGCCGGCAGCGGCAGCCGCTTGGTCTCGGTGCCGCCGTCCACCTCGCGGCCGACGACCACGCTCTTGCCGTCGGCGCTGGCCTCGATCGTACAGGCGAAGCAGGCCTGCGGCAGGCCGAGGTAGCCGGCGACGAGCTGCGCCACCTGGTTGCTCTCGCCATCGACCGTCTGCTTGCCGAGCAGCAGCAGGTCGGGTCGCTCCCGCTGGTAGACGGCCACGATCACGCGCGCCACTTGCTCGCTGTCGAGGCCCTCATCGCTGCCCTCGACCAGCAGGGCGCGGTCGGCGCCCATCGCCAGGCAGCTGCGTAGCTGTTGGCTCATGTCCTTGGGGCCGATGCCGAGCACCGTCACCTCGCCGCAGCGCGTGGTGGCGCCCTCGACCTTCTCGGTCAGCCGCAGCGCGGCCTCGACGGCGTACTCGTCGAAGGGGTTGACGATGAAGTTGGCCCCCGAGAGATCGAGCGCGCCGTCCTTGATCTTGACCTTCTGCTCGGGGTCCGGCACGCGCTTGGCGGTAACGAGTATCTTCATGTCCTCACCGAAGCCTCCTGCGAGGGGGGGCGTTTCGTGGGCCGTCGGCGCCGGGGCGCAGCCCGACGCCCCTACGACCTAGCCTCTCACCACGAGGCCCGGCTCCTACCACGAGGCCGGGCCGTAATCAACGCATCAGGGCAGACGTGGCGCGTCCCCGGCCCCGCCGCACGGTGAAGCCCGGTTGGGGAGGCCCTGCTGGCGTTGACAGCCGCGCGCGGGCTCTGTTAAGCGCTGCCGTCAGGTCAGAGCCAAGCGCCGGGGTCGTTACGCCATGCTTCAGGACCGCGGCATCATCGCCGGCAACGTCACCGACAAATACAACAGCCGCAATCCGCTGGTGCGCTGGATGATGCGCGGCTTCCTCGCGGCCGTGGGCGAGTGCTATCGCGCGAGCGCGGCCGAGACGGTACTCGAGGTCGGTTGCGGCGAGGGTGAGCTGCTGCGGCGGCTGGCCGAGCTCCAGCCCGCGCGCTTCGTCGGTACCGACTACTCGCCGCTGATCTTGCAGGATGCGCGGCGGCGCCAGGCGCGGCTCGCGCTGGCGGCGCAGTCGGCGATGCAGCTCGGGTTCGCCCCGCGCAGCTTCGAGCTCGTCGTGGCCTGCGAGGTGCTGGAGCATCTGCCGAATCCGCAGGCGGCCTTGCTCGAGCTGGCCCGTGTCAGCCGGCGTTACGTGCTGCTTAGCGTGCCGCGCGAGCCCTTGTGGTGCGCGCTCAATGTCGCCCGCGGCGCCTATTGGCGCGCGTGGGGCAACACGCCGGGGCATCTGCAGCACTGGAGCCAGGCTTCCTTCGTGCGCGAGGTCGAGCGCGTCTTGCGGGTCCGGCGCGTGCTTGCGCCGCTGCCGTGGACCGTCGTTTTGGCCGAGGTGCGCTAGGTGGCCACGGAGGCCGGTGGAGCGCCGAGCGGACGGCGTGCGCGGGCCGTCGGCCCGCGGTGCTTGGCGTCGTGCTCGGTGCGCTGGCCCTGGCGCTCGGCCTTCCCCTGGCGGCGCGCGCCGACGCCTATGTGCTGCAGCTGGTCGGTACCGCGCTGGCGACCTGGGGGCTCTACGCGCTGGGGCTTGCCGCAGGCGCGTGCGGCGCCGCAGGGGTGATCGGCGATGGCGCTGCGGGGCGCTGGCGACAGCGCCTGAGCGCGGCCCTGCCGTGGCTCGGGCTGGTCGTCGTGGCGGCGGTGCTGCTCTGGCCCTGTCTGCTCGGCCGGATGCCGCTCTCCGCCGATCATCCGGTGCACCTCACGCGTGCCTGGCACTTCGTGACGCGCGTTTTGGCCCGCGGTCGGCTCAGTGGTTGGAGCGATCTCTGGTTCGCCGGCTGGCCGGCGGGCGAGGACTACCCGCCGCTCGGCGACTACCTGATCGGCGGCACCTACCTCGGCAGCCTCGGGCTGCTCGGTTGGGAGGGCGCCTACGCCGTCGCCTTCCTGCTGATGTTTGCGGGCTCGGCCTGCGCGGTCTACGCCTTCGGTCGGGTGCACTTCGGGCGGCTGGCGGGCTTCGTCGCGGCGCTCTTCTTCCTGCTCGACCGCGGTGCCTATCGCGAGGGGGGCTGGTCCTACACCGTGTGGTGGGGGGTTTGGCCGCAGGTGCTCTCGACGGCCTTCACCTTCGCCGCGCTCGCGGCGCTCGATCCGGTGCTGCGCCGCGGCCGGCCTCGCGACTTCGTGGTGGCCGCGCTCTGCACCGCCTTGGCCCTGCTGGCCCATCCCGCCGCGGTCATTTGCTTCGGGCTCGGGGTGCCGGTCTACCTGCTGGTGCGCCTGCTCGACGACGAACTGCGCGCGGGCGTGGTGCTGGTGCGCGCCCTCGGCGCGCTGGCGCTCGGCGGTGCGCTCGCGGCCTATTGGCTCCTGCCCTTCATGGCCAAGGGCGCCTGGATGGCCCGCTACGGCGAGACCTGGAAGTCGCTGCCCGAGATGGCGCAGGACCTCTGGCGGGGCACGCTCTTCACCAACGGCACCCCGATCGTCGTCTGGCTTGGCGTGCTCGGTGGCCTGGTGGCGCTGCGGCGCCGGCAGCTCGCGGGGGTGTTTCTCCTGGTTTGGGTGGCCGTGCTGCTCTTCCTGGCCTCGAGCACGGCCTTCGAGCGCCTCGATCTGCTGGCGCTCTCGCCCGCCTTCGGGCAGATCCAATTTCAGCGCCTGTCGATTCCCGCCAAGCTCTGCGTGTTTCTGCTAGGCGGTTACGCGGTGGCCGTGCTCTGGGCGCGGGTGCGGGTCCAGGCGGCCGCGCCCGGCGCGTGCGCGACGTGGCGTCGCTGGACCCTCGGCGCGGTGGTCGCGCTGGCGCTGGCGCCCTTCCTCGTGCCGACCGCCCAGGCCTGGCGCAGCGAGCACGGGGCCGACCTGGGCTACGTGCGCACGCGCGCGGCGCTGCCCGAGTGGGCCGACTATCAGCGCTTCCTCGCCTGGAGCCGCGCCCGCGCCGCCACTGAGCGGGGCTTCTTTCGCATCGCCTACGTCGCCGATTACAACGATCACTTCTTCGCGGCGGCGCCGCTCGCCAATGGCGTCCCCGCGCTGAAGCTCGGCTTCACGCCCTGCACCAACTTCATCCACAAGCCCGACCAGGCGGACCCCGAGCTCTATCGCGTGCTCTCGGTCAAGTACGTCGTGACGCGCGGGGCCGAACCGGGGCCGCGCACGCGCCTGCTCGAGCGCTTCGGGCCGATCGCCGTCTATGCCTTCGAGGACTACAGCGCGCGCCGCTGGACCCTGCAGGGGCCCGGCGTCGTGCGCGAGCTGGCCTTCGACCCCGAGCGCGGCGGGGTGCGCCTGCAGGTCAGCGGTGCGGCGCCGTCGTCGCGGCTGGTCCTGCACCTTGCCAACTACGCCAATTGGCGCGCGCGGCTCGTCGACGGGCCCGCGCTGCCGATCACCACGGCCGGCCTCGGTCGGCAGCCGATCTTCGTCGCCCTGCCGGCGCGCAATGGCACCCTGGCCATCGACTATGCCTGGCCCGCGGTCAATGTCATCGGCGCGCTGCTCTCGTGGTTGGCCGTGGCCGCGCTGCTGCTCGTCGGCCTGCGGCCGCTGCGCCGGCGCCTCGCTGCGCGTTGGGGCGCGTCGCTGGCGCGTTGGTGGGCCGGTCTGGAGCGGCGGGGCGTGCTGCTGGTCGGCGCGGCGCTGGTGTTGGTGGTGGGCGCCGGCGTGACGCGCGCGGCCTTGGGGGGCCGCCGCCAGCCACCGCTGCTGCTCGAGCAGCTCGCGTTGGCGCGCGTCGAGCTCGCGAGCGCCGTGGGGGGCCCCTCCGAGGCCTGCGGCAAGACCCGCGTCGATCGCTTCCAGTGCTCGCGCGGGAGCTGGAACTACGTGGGTCCGACGGCAGAGCGCGTCGGCGGTGAGCTGAGGCGCTGCATCTGGGCCCATCCGGTCGATGGCGCCGCGCTGCGCGTGGTCTTCCCGGGCTTGCGCCTCGGCCGCGCGATCGTCGTTGATCACGGCCTGACCGATCAGGCCGTCGCTACCTTCCCGACAGGAGCCCCCGTGCGCCTGGCGCTGGGGGTGGACGGCGCGCCGGTCGCCGTGCGCGAGCGGCCCAACGCCGCGGGCTGGGAGCGCTGGCGCGTCGATACCTCGCGCTGGGCCGGTCGCCGTGCCGACCTCGCCTTCACCGTCAGCGCCGCCGCGGCGGCGGGGCGCCACTATTGCTTCAGCGCCCAGATCGAGCCCTGATGCCGACCACGAGCCCCAGAGCAGCGGCGATGACGCGGTGGTGGGCGATCGGCGGGGCGCTGCTGGCGGTCGTCGCGCTGTGGCTGCACGCGCGCTGCTACCCCTTCGTCACCGACGACGCCTACATCACCTTTCGCTATAGCTGGAACCTCGCCACGCACGGCCAGCCGGTCTTCAACCTCGGCGAGCGCGTCGAGGGCTACACCAACTTCCTCTGGATGGTGCTGCTGGCGCTCGGCCTGAAGCTCGGCGTGGCGCCCGAGGCGCTGGCGCGCGTGCTGGCCACGCTCGCCGCCGCCGGCGTGCTCGTGTTGGTGGTGGTGCTGAGCCGCGTCTACCGCGGCGGCCGGGCGACGCCCTGGGATGCCCTGGGGGCCCTTTGGTTGGCCAGCGCAGCGCACTTCGCCGCCTGGTGCGGTGGGGGCCTCGAGGCGCAGCTCTTCGGCGCGCTCGTCCTCGCGGGCATCGTGCTCCATGCGCTCGAGCTGGCCACGGCCGGCCCGGCGCGCCCCTCGCGGTCGGCGGCCGGTGGACTGCTCTTCGCGCTGGCGACGCTGACGCGCCCGAGGGCGCTCTTCTGGGGGCTGACGCAGCTCCACCGACTGGCGTGCAAGCTGCGGGACGGACGCCGCCTGCGGCCGAGCGCTGCCGAGTGGGTCGGCGCACTGGCCTTTCTGCTGCCCTGCGGGGCCTTCTTCGTCTGGCGCTGGCGCTATTACGGCTACCCGCTGCCGAATACCTTCTACGTCAAGGCGCAGGGGCAGGCGCTGGTGATGCTGCGGCAGTGGGGCTGGCCCTATCTGCGCGACTTCCTCGTCGAGACCAAGCTCTGGAGCCTGGCGCCGCTCGGCCTCGTGGCGCTGGTGCTGGCGCGCGTGCGCAGCGCCGGGCGCGGACGCCGAGCTGGGGCCTCCGAGCCTGCGCCCCGCTGGCCCCTCGTTGGTGGAGCTATGGGGCGCTGCTGGTCGTGCCCTATCTCGGCTACATCGTCCTCGTGGGCGGCGACTTCATGGCCTTTGGTCGCTTCTTCGTGCCGCTGTTGCCACTCTTCGCGCTGCTCGGCCAGGAGCTGCTCCGTGCGGTCTTCGCGGGCCCGGGGCGCGCGTCGGCGGGCGCGGGGCGCGTCGCGCGGGACGTGCTGCTGATCGCTGGCATCCTGCTGCTCAGCGCGTGGAACAGCCTGGGGCTCTACCGCCAGAGCCAGGCGCAGGCCTACTACCGCTGGGGCCTCGACACGCCGGCCTACCTCGACAAGTTCGCCGCCGATCGCGTGATCATCGGCCGCTGGCTGCGGGACCGCCTGCCGCCGGATACGCTGCTCGCGGTGGGCGGCGCCGGGTCGATCGCCTACGCCTCGCGCCTGCCGGTGCTCGACGCCTTTGGCCTCAACGACGCGTGGATCGCCCACCACGCACCGGTCAGCGGCACGCGGCCCGGGCACGCCAAGGCCGCGCCGCTGGAGTATGTGCTGCAACGGCGTGCCGACTTGATCTGTCACATCGGCCAGCACCAGGACGAGCCCTATCGCCCCGCTGCCGACGAGGAGCAGAGCTGGCGTGCCCGCGGCTATCACTGGATCTGCCTCGATCCGAGCGGCGGCCTGCGGCCGCGCTTCTACTGCTGTTTGAAACGGCTGGATCGCGCGCTGGGGCCCTTTCCCGCCGAGCTCGGCTCGTGAAGCTGCCCACGCCCTCGAGGCCTCGGATCGGCTGGCGGGCGTTGGGAGCGACGCTGCCGACGGCCCTGTGCTGGCTCGGCGCTGGGCTGGCGGCCGCCGGTGGCGCGCTGCACCTCGTGCTGCTCGGAGCGGTGATCGTGCGACGCGTCGGCTATCCGCTCGACCTCGAGTGGATGGAGGGCGGCATGCTCTGCCACGCGCTGCGCGTACTGCAGGGGCAGCCGATCTACGCGCCGCCGTCGGCGGACTTCATTCCGCACCTCTACACGCCGCTCTATCCGTGGATCGTGGCGAGTGTCGCGCGCGTCACGGGCCTGGGCTATGGGGTGGCCCGCGGCGTGTCCGTGCTGGCCTTCGTCGTCGCCTGCGCGCTGGTGGCGCGGGTGGTCTGGCGTCACGCGGGCGGTCGGCTGTGGGGCGCGCTGTGGGCGACGGCGGCGGTGGGACTGGTGGCCTCGACCTTTCCCCACACTGGCTCGTGGTACGACCTGGCGCGCAACGACTCGCTGCAGCTCGCGCTGATCACCGCTGCGCTGGTGCTCTTGGCCGAGCGCGCGAGTAGCTGGCGCGCCGTGCTCGCGGCCGGCGCGCTGATGGGGCTGGCCTTTCTGGCCAAGCAGACGGCGGCGATCTTCGTGCTGGCCTCCGGCGGGCTGCTGCTCTTGCGCGCGCCGCGGCGCTGGCCGCTCTATGTCGTCGTGGTCGGGCTCGTCGCGGGTGGCACGACGCTCTGGCTGCAACACAGCACGCGGGGTTGGTTCTGGCGCTACGTCTTCGAGCTGCACCAGGGGCACGACGTCTACTGGACGCGCATCTGGCCGCAGACCGAGGTCGAGCTCGCAAAGCGCTTCCCGGCGGTCGCCCTCGTGCTCGGGTTATGGAGTGTGGTGGCTTTGGCGCGGCTGCTGCGGCGCGGCCGGCTCGGCAGCGGCCGTGAAGGTCGCGGCTGGTGGTGGTGGGCCGTGGCGCTGACCGGCGTGGCGGCGGCGGCGATCGGCTTCGCGACGCAGTGGGCGGAGACCAACGCGTACATCCCGGCGCTGTTCTTCGCCTCGCTGCTCGCGGGCGTGGCGGGCAGCGATCTGGTGCGCTGGGCCGGCGGGTTGGGCCGGGGGCGGCGCTGGCGGGCCGCGGCGACGGCGCTGGTCGTCGGTGGCGCGCTGGCGGGCCAGCTCGTGACGCAGCGCTACGCGGTGGCGGCCCACGTGCCGAGCGCCAACGATCGCGCCGCGGCGGGCGCGCTGTTGCGGTTGCTGGCGTCGGTTCGCGGGCCCTTGCTGGTGCCCTACCATCCCTTCTATCCCTACCTGGTCGGCCAACCGACGCACTTCCATCAGATGGGCACCAACGACGTGCTGCGCGCCGGCTTGCCGCTGCCGCCCGAAATCGCCGACCGCGTGACCCGGCGGCGCTACCGCGCGATCGTGCTCGATCGCGGCCTCGACGACCGCTACGCCTTCGTGCTGCGCGACTACGAGATCGCGCGGCAGCTGGCGCCTGAGGAGTCGCCCGAGGTGGTCACCGGCTATCGCGTGCGCCCGACGGTGTTGTTGCGACCACGGCGCGAGCGCCCGGCGCCGCGCTGAGCAACTCGACCGGCAGAGGTAGGTGATGCGCGTGGCGGAAGCGCAGGCCGTGAGCTCGGGGCTGCAGCCCTTCAACGGTGACGTCTCCGGGGGCTAGGGTCCGCTCGACCTTGCGCGGCTGCTTCGCTCACCTCGGCGGCGCGGGGAACGTCGGTCCGCGCGAGCAGGCTGTGAGGCGTTCCCCACCGCGAGGCGTTCCCCACTCGCCATGGTCGTCGGCCCGCCCGTGCCAGGGACCTCACTACCCCGGCTGGCGGCCTCGGGGACCACGCCACCGTACAGCGCCAGCGCGACGCCGTTCCGAGCCTCGACGCTGGTACCGTCGACCTTCACCAGAGTGCAAGTCCCGCGCTTTGGGGGGGGTCTTCCATTCCGACTGCCAACTGAAACGGGTGAGGCTCAGGTCGATTGTGGAGGGAGCGGGACCTGGAGTACCGTCCGATCCGGCGGGAGCGGGATCCCGACCGTCGCGCGGGCCGCGAAGCAGCAGGGCCGCAGCGCCGGAGGCATGGTGAGCGCGCGCTCACGCGGTACTTCGCGGGTTTGCGTTCGACAGGCGGGTCTTTGGTTCGTCGCCGGCCCTCGGCCGCGGGTCTTGTGACCCGAGTCGTGGCGAGTGCGTTTTCCCGCAGGCAAGGAAAGGGTTGTCGGATGTCCTCGACGTCGCGAACGTGGTATCTGCTCCGGCTCGGTCTCGCTCTGCTCTTCGCCTGCAGCCTTGCCGGCTGCTCCCTGGGCACGACGGAGCGGGTCTCCTGCACGACGACGCTGGGCTGTCGCGGTACCTTCGGGCTCGGATCGACCTGCGGGGGCGGGGGCTTCTGCAGCGCCGCCAAGAGCATCCCGCGCTGCAGTCGCTCGTTTCCGGCGGATGTTTTGTCGGACTTCGCGGCCCACAAGGACGACATCCTCATCGGCGCGCTCTTTTCCTTCAAGGACAACAACGACAACATCCAGGCTGCCGAGTTGGCGGTCAGCCAGGTCAATGACAACAACGGTCTCGAGGGCCGGAAGTTCGCGCTCATCAGCTGCGACACCACGGCGGCGGCGGGCGACCAGCTGACGGATCTCGAGGCAGCCGCGCTGGGCAGCACCTTCCTGGCGCGAGAGCTGGCGATACCGGTGATCGTCGGGCCCCGTGGCTCGGGTCGGACGCAGGCGGCCTTCCAAGCCCTTCCCGCCGGCCAGGTCGTGGTCATCTCGCCGTCGGCGACGAGCCCCGCCTTGGCGGCGATCGACAACACTGCGCCGAGCGACGCGGAACCGGGCTTCCTCTGGCGCACGGTGCCACCGGACAGCCTGCAGTCCGAGGTGATCGCCGCCGACATGAAGAGCCGCGGCGTGAAGAAGGTCGCGGTGATCCACCAGACCGGCGCCTACGGTGACTCGCTGGCGGCGCTCTTCGTCGAGCGTTTCTCCGCGGACAATCCCAACTCTCTCGTCAAAGAGGCGCCCTTCTCTGCCGCGGGAGGTATCGGTGAGCGCGTCAGTGCCATCGCGGCGGAAATCGATGGGGGGAATGTCGAAGAGGTGCTCTTTCTCTCCTCCGACCTGGCCGACTACAGGTCTTTCGTGGCCAGCGCCACCGCGACCCCTGACCAGCAGCAGACCTTCGCGAAGCTGGGCGGCGACGGCGGCATCTTCTTCGCCGATACGGCACGTGACGCGGCGCTCTTCAAGGACGCGGGTCCGCAGTCCGACCTGCTCCTGCAAAAGATCCGTGGTACGCGTCTGTCGCCCGCCGAGGGCGCGGTCTTCAACCAGTTCGCGGGGGCCTACAGCGCGAAGTACAGCGGAAGCGCGGCAAACGCCGCCTTCACCGCCAACAGCTACGATGCCGTCTGGCTGGCCATGTTTGCCAGCGCCTGGTCGGAGCTGCGGGAGCGGGGCCCCAGTGCCTTGGGTGTCGCGCGCGGCCTCCGCGCCTTAAGCAGTGGCGAGAAGTTCAACCTCCAGCCGTCGAGTTGGGCCTTGGTGCTCGATCGCCTCGCCAGGGGGCAGACCGTCAACGTCGACGGCGCCTCGGGCAGCCTGGACTACGATCCGGCCACCGAGGAGACGCGTGCCCCCATCGAGACCTGGAAGGTCGTGAGGGCCGAGGGCACACCGCCCTGGGGCTTCGCGCGGGTGACGGTCACGGAACCCTGACCCGCAAGGGCCATGCGGGCCTCGCCGGCTCCACGGCGGGTGCTCCTCCTCTCCACGGCGTGTGAACCCGCCGCGAGCGGGACGGGGCACCGCCTGGGCTTGCGTCTGGGCTGGGGGGCCCGCCAGCAGCCGGAGGCGCAGTTGGCCGTGGGCGGCACTGGGCCGCGACCGCAATACCGCCCACTTGCAGCTCAGTCTAATCGGCGAGCGCAACCGCCTCTTCGAACTCGCACACTCCGTGCGGCCGCAAGGCTACCTCTGCATGCTCGCCTGCTATGTCACCTGGCGGAGGCTCGCGCGCTTGGAAACCTTCACCCTGTAGCCCGTGGCGCGCACCCCTCCTCAGCGCCCTGTTTCCGATTGAGCGCGATATCTCGCCCTTGGCTTCGAGGGGTTTCCGTCTAGAAGGTGCCGCGAAGGCCCAGCGCAGCACCCCGACCGCCCATCGGACTGGCGTCGATTTGCCAGCGCGCGGCGCGCCGCTGGGGAGCTTCAGCGCCCTCGGCGCGCGAGGCTTTGATTATCAAGAGCACGACGCCCGTCCCCACCGCGGCCACACCGACGCCGAGGAGCACATCGCTCACCAGCGCGAGGCGCCGTTCGCGGTCGAGATCGGCCTTGGCGTCGGCTAGGCAGACGCCGCCTTCAGCGCAGTTCGCCGCGGCGTCGTCACCCGCCCGCTTGGAGAGCACGCCGGTCACCACCGAGCCACCCACCACGCCCGCGCCCACCCCCAGCAAGAGGTAGGAGAGAAGGCCCGAGCGTTTGCTGGCCCTCGCGGCGCGCTCCGCCCGTGCGTCCTGCCGGCTGAAGGCCCGCAGCGATCGCACCTCCCGCTGGCGCTGTTCGTGGGTAGCCTCGAGGCGGCCGATGCGTTCCATGCAGACCGTTACGTCCTCCGCGCCCGGGCTCGCCACATAGCGCCGTAGGTAGGTGGCCGCGAGCTTGAATTCACCCATGCGCTCGTAGGCGTTGGCCGCGTTGAAGAGCATGTCGGGGTGGTTTGTCAGTGCGTGCACCCGCAGATAGAGCTTGACCGCTTCCGCGTAGCGGCCAGCGGCATAGTGGCCCTCGGCCTGGTCGAACAGCGCGCGACCCCGTGCCAGCGCATCGCCAGCGGTCGCGCTGCCGTGCTGTGCCACGACTGGAGGCGTGACCGCCAGCGTCAGGGTCGCGAGCAGTAGCTGTGCTGCGCGGCGAGAACCGGACCGAGCTGCCAGGACGTGCATCAATTCCTCCACGGGTTCTTGTTGTCGGTGCGTACGGTACGACGGGGTGAGGCGGCTTGGCTGCTATCACCCGGGGCAACGTCGGGTCCGGCGAACGAGGCCGATCCGTCGCTGGCGCCCCCTGCAGCGCGGTCATCCGGCGGCGACGCCTCGGTCCTGGCGCCGGGGGCGTCGGGGCTGGTCCGTGAGAAGCGCACGATGGTCTCGACTCCGGCCCCGGCCGTGACGCTGCGCTTCAGCTTGATGCCTGCGTCAGCGTCGGGAACGAAGACCAGCGCGTGCACGCCAGCCGCAACATTGACGACGACCGGCGCGGGGCCGCGGGACAGTCCGTCGATCTCGACGGTGCCCGCCGTTTCGGCCTCGATCCGCAGCGTGGCGGCCGTTGACCTCACGGCAAGGGGGGGAGGCTCGCGATCGGGTCGGCGGCGCGCGCCCGCCGCGACGCTACGCCTCAACCGTGTTTCGCGGGCGTCGGCTGGAGGGGTCGCGACGGCCGAGGCCCCCGCGGCAGCCGGTGGGGCGCTCGGGACGACCGGATCGCGCGCCGTTGGCGCGGCGGGCGTCGGCGCGGTCGCGAGATCGCGCGCCGCCTCGGGCGGCGCTGCGGGCAGGGGGGTGTCGGCAGCGGCGCGGACCGCGCCAGCAACCGTCGTCGGCTGGTTGAGGCCAGGGCGGGAGAGGGTCCTCCAGGCGATCGCGGCGCAGAGCAGCGTGCTGGAGAAAAGCAGCAAAATCAAGGCGCGCCGTCGCCTCGGGTCTGCGGAGGGTTGCTCGAGTTGCCTCATCGTCCGCACGTCGTCCGGCTCCGGCAACGGGATACCGGCAGCGGCCAGCCACGGCGGACGGGATGGCATTCCTACGGCCAGCGCTGGCTCGGGGGCGCCCGCGCGGGGCACCCGGAGCTCGTTGGTGATGCGATAGCGCTGCGCGCGCTGCGTCGTGTCGTCGAGCCGCATGGCGAGACGCCGGATGATTCGCACAGCGATTTCGGCGTTGTCACGAACCATCTGCGAGTAGGTCAGGGCGTCGATCAAGAGCAGCTTGGCGTCCTGGGTCACAATCGCAGTGGCTTCACGCCGCGAGCCCCGAATCACGGTCATCTCGCCGAAGGTATCGCCCGGACCGAGCCGCTCCACGTCTGGGGGATCGGCGTCCGCCAGGTTCGTCGGTCTCAGCTCGATCGCGCCCTGCTGGATGACGAAGAGGACCTCGCCCTCGTCGCCTTCCGAGTAGACCGTTTCCCCAGCCGCGTAGGAACGCGACACGATCCCGGCGTTCGTCCGCCGCTGCTGCTCGTCCGCCGCCGCCGGCTTGCCGTTGTCTGACATGCTCGTCCGCCCGGGCCCGACCCGGTGTCCTGCGTCTCGCTCCAGCCGCGCCGACCGTCACTGGGTCGCCGGCCGATCAGGCATGACTGTCACATAGTGCGATTCCAGAAGGGAATGGCCAATCCGCTGCCGCCGGAACGAGGGCGCCGCTCCCGAACCAGGGCCGTCGTCAACCAGGGCGCGCCCGGCTTGGAACGGGGGGGGGCTCCGGGACCGGGGGGGGGGCCCGCCCGGGGCCGCTCCCGCGGGGGCCGCTCCCGGCAGCGCAGTCGCTGCCCGACGGCGCCGCTCCCGGGTTGATGATTGACGATGAACCTTGGGTCGTGCGGACGCTGAATAACGCCTCCTCGGCAGCGCAGTAGCTGTCAAGGCGCTCGCCGAACATGGGCTTGTGACCTTTCTGGGGGCCATGTCCGGTCGACATCGAGCTGCTGTTGCCAAGCCTTCGCTGCTGCATCTCGTGGATCTTGGGTTGGGGGACGAGCCTCCTTGTGGCTGCTGCGGAAGCAATAGGCCTGCGTGGGCGCTTGCCCGCTTGGAGGAGCCCCGCGTGAATTCGCCGGGTGCCGGACCCCTGGCGGTCAGACGATGCGGCAGGCCTCGTCGAAGTCCAGCCGCGGGGCTCGTGGGTAGAGTTCGGCGGGGTCGCCGTGGCCTAGGTTCAGCAGGAAGATCGACTTCCAGGTGCCCTCCGGGAAGAACTCGGCGTCGACCTGCTCGGCGTTGAAGCCCCCCATCGGCCCGCAGTCCAGGCCGAGCCCGCGCGCCGCGAGGATGACGTAGCCGCCTTGCAGCGTGGCGCTCAGGAGCGCCATCCGCCGCCGGGCCTCGGGCTCCATCGCGCCGAGCGCTTGGCCCGCGCCCGGACGGTGGGGCGCCAGCTTCGCCATCTGCGCGTAGAACGCCGTGTCGTAGGCGACGATGGCGGTCACCGGTGCCTGCATCGTCTTTTCCACGTTGCCGGCGCTGAGCGTCGGTCGCAGGCGCAGCTTCGCCGCCGGGCTCTTGACGAAGACCAGGCGCAGGGGCTGGCAGTTGCTGCTCGTCGGCCCCATGCGAACGAGCTCGTAGAGGCGCTGCAGCAGGCTGTCGTCGACGGGGCGATCGAGCCAGCCGTTGTGGGTGCGCGCGTCGAGGAGCAGTTGGCACCAGACGGCCTCGGGGAGCGTGGTGGCGTCGGGGAGCGTGTTTGCCTCGGGGAGCGTGGGCATCGGGAGGTCTCCTGGGCTGAGGGCTCGTCAGCCGAACTGCACCGAGCGTTTGGTGAAGGCCCCTCGGCATGGCGGGACGATAGGTCGTCGAGCATCAACCCCAGGCCGCCGGGGACGCGGCGGTCGAGCCAGCGGATCGACGGCGGTTCGAGGATGTCGAGCAAGCGAAAGGCGACGAAGCCGGACAGCAGCGGCGCCGCGCGGCGGTCCGTTGAGCATATGGGCAGGTGCGGGGCCTCGGGGCGCGAGACCTCGCAGCCTCACGGGCAAGGATGGCAGTCCTCGCCGCCCGTGCCACAGCTCCGGCCTAACGGGGCATGGTCCTCGAGGCCGCTGTAGCAGTACTGGTTCAAGCAACACCCGCGGCAGGATTTCGGACCGCAGGGGGGGAGTTCCGGCAGACACACACCGTTCGCCGGATCGCATCGGAAGCCTGGGCGGCAGTCGGTGTGCCCAGCAAAGTCGACACAGCCGCGGTGGCACAAATCAGCTTTGGCGCCGATTAGGGAAGACGTGCAGGTTGAACCCGGAGGGCAGTTGCCACTCTTTTCATCGCAGGCGAGCACGCAGTAGCCGTCCCTAATCGGGATATCTATGAAAAGCCACCAATCAATGTCGACGTCTTCCAGGTTCGCCGTTGTGGCGCACGAAAGGGGAGCACCTTGCCAGTTTCCGCAATCGGCATGGGTCCGACACGCGCCGCCAACCCCCTTCAAGGACGCCACAGCCGAGCTCTTCCGGCCCCGTCCTGACGCAGACCCGCACGGCCGTCCTCGGCAGCTCCGTCGTTCACGTCATCGCTGGAGCACGCGGCCGCGACGATAGCTGTCGAGGAAAACACGCAGATGGCCCAACTCGCGAACCGTGGCACGGTGCCCCCATTCATTCGTACGCTCCTCGTCAAGTCCCCGGACGTTCTCACAGCCGCTGCTGCCGACGCGTAGCACATGCGGTCACAGCGCGGAATGGGCGGCATTCCCCTGGGCTATAAGCGTCCCAAAGGCTTCTTTCGCGCCAAGGGCCCTTTGCCCGAAGAGGCTGGGCTGGCGGTCGCGCCGCTGCCGGCCTTCGCGCACCTGCCGCAGGAGCGTTACGCCGCGCTGTTGCATGCACGGGCCGTACCCGGGTTGAGGGCCACGGGCCGAGGGCCACGGGCCGTACCCGGGTTGATGTGCATTGGGGCCGCGGACGCACGGGCGACGCACGGGCCGCACTCGGGTTGATGTTACGCGCGGGCGGTACCCGCACGGGCCGTACCCGCACGGGCCGTACCCGCACGGGCCGTGCCCGGGTTGATGTGCATTGGGCCGCACGGGCCGTACCCGGGTTGATGTGCATTGCGCGCACGGGCCGTACCCGGGTTGATGTGCATTGGGGCCGCGGACGGGGAGGGCGGTCGCCAGGGTAGGCCGATGAGGCCGGCGCCGCGCGAGCAAAGGGCCGGTTCTCGGCGGGCCCGGACCGGGTTCCGGACGAGCGGGCGCGCCGAGTAGTGCAACCCCGCGACCTTGCACCCGACGGGTTCAGGCACAGCGCTTGCGACGTCCAGGCGCGGCATGAGCCTTCCGCGTCCCGTGATTGCCGGTGAGACAGTACGGACACAATCCAGCAAATCCGCTGCGGTTTGTTCTAAACCGCCGAGTTTTCAAGCTTTCCTTTCGTGGGGGAAGAGGCGCCGAGGGGGTTGGTCCACCGAGCGAAAACTTGGCCCCATGCGGTAGGCCGGATCAGGGTGGCTGCGACGGGAGGTACACCCCCGATGCGCAGGCGCCTCTGGCAAGTGGAATTGCGGTCACAGGGCCAGTGCGACGGTATGGATCGGCTCGGCCAGATGGTCAGACTCGTGATCGACCCCGCGGACGGACGCGAGCGTCTGCGACCGCGCAATCCAACATCGCCAGCGGCGCGACCGCCGGTCAGCGCCGAGCCACGTCATGAGTCGCAGGAGGTGGAGAGATGACTTCGCGCACCGCGCTGTGTGGCCGTGTGTCGACTGCCAGGCAGGAGCGGGACGAAACACTGGCCTCGCAGCTCGAGGCCCTGGAGCGAGCAGCGAGCGCACTGGGCGTGACGGTGCCCGCCGAGCGACGCTACCTCGATGATGGGGTCAGTGGCTCGCGCCTCGATCGTGCCGGGCTGGATGCCCTGCGCGATGCCGCAGCCGACGGTCTGATCGATCGGGTGCTGATCTACTGTCCCGACCGTCTCGCGCGCAACTATGTTCACCAGCATGTCCTGATCGAGGAGTTGAACCAGCGCGGCGTCGAGGTGCACTTCGTCGAACACCCCGTCGGTGAGCGCGCTGAGGATCGCCTGCTCGTGCAAATGCAGGGCGTGATCGCCGAATACGAACGCGCCAAGATCATCGAGCGCACTCGCCGCGGCAGACTGCACCGGCTACGCAGCGGGCAGATGGTGCCCTATGGCTCTGTGGCCCCGTATGGCTACGCCGTGCTGCGCACCGGTGAACCGCCTCGGCGCATGGTCGCCATCGACGAGATCGAAGCCGAGCATGTCCGCGCGATGTACCATTGGGTGCTCGACGAGGGGCTGAGCATGCGGGGGCTCGCCAAGCGGCTCAACACCCGTGGCATACGTCCGCGCAAGGCGCAGCGCTGGACGTCGACGACGGTGTACCAGGTGCTGACCAACCCGGCGTACGTAGGACGAGCCACCTACAACCGCCGCGAGGCGATCGTGCCCAAGCGACCGCGCCATCCTGGCCGCTATCGCAGCAGCCCCAAGAGCTCGCGGCGCAGGCGGCCGCCCGAGGAATGGATTCAGGTTCCCATCCCAGCGCTGATCGATGACGATCTCCAACGCGACGTGCTCGCCGTGATCAAGAGCCACAAGCGGCTGTCGATGCGCAACACCCAGCACGACTACCTACTGCGGACGCTCGTCACTTGCGGCGAATGCGGCCGGCGCATGGCCTCTTCGCACCAGAACCGTCGGGCGGGATCTGCCTACGAGTACTTCTATTACCACTGCCGGCACGAAGCCTCGCTTCCGACAGAACCCGGGCGGCGATGCACGGCCAGGCGCGTACGCCGCGACGAGCTCGACGCGCTGGTATGGGATACGATCGCCACCTGGATCCAAAGCCCAAGCATGCTCACCAAGGAGATTGAAGCGTGGCGCGCCAGCCGCGTCGGCACCGAGCAGGCGACGCGCGACCGCGCACGCCTCGAGGGCGCGGCGCGCCAGCTCGCCCAGCAAATCGAACGTCTGGTCGACGCCTACCAGCGCGGCGCCCTGTCAGTCGACGAGCTCAAAGCCCGGCGCGAGCGGCTCGAGGCAGCGCGCGACGCCACGTACGACCGCCTCGCACAGCTTGCCGGCGCGGAGCTGGACCGCGCACGCCTTGACCGTCTCGGAGGCGACCTCGCGACCTTCGCTGCCACACTACGTACCGGCATCGACCAGCTCGACTTCCACGGCCGACAGCGTCTCGTCCGCCTGCTGCTTGAGCGCGTCGTCGTCACCGGCGACCATGTCGCCATCGAGCACGCCATCCCGCTGTCGGGACGTTTTTGCCGGTTTGCGTCTGCACCGGCGAGACCGTGATGATCACGCGTCGCTGCGCGCAGCGGCAGTTCTTGCTGCGGCCCTCGTCCAAGGTGAACGCGATCGTCGGGTATTGCCTGGCCGTGGCGGCCCAGCGCTACGGCGTCCGGGTACACGCCTTCTGTGTGCTCTCCAATCATCTGCACCTCGTGGTCACTGACGTCGAGGGCAGGCGGCCCGAGTTCTGCCACTGGTTGTTCGAGTTCACGGCCAAGTGCCTCAACGCGCACTGGGGCCGTTGGGAGGACCTCTGGGCCAGCGAGCCGCCCTCGGTGGTCCATCTCGTCGATGCCGAGGCCCAGCTCGGCAAGGCCGTCTACACGCTGACCAACGCCGTCGCGGCGGGCCTGGTCACCGAGCACCATCACTGGCCTGGTCTCGTTAGCCTGCCAGGGCGGATCGGGCGGGTCCTGGGCTATAGGCGTCCCAAAGGCTTCTTTCGCGCCAAGGGGGCTTTGCCCGAAGAGGCCGCCCTGGCCGTCTCGCCGCTGCCGGCCTTCGCGCACCTGCCGCAGGAGCGTTACGCGGCGCTGTTGAGCGAGGCGGTTGCCGCTCGCGAGGCCGAGCTTGCGATTAAGCATCGCGCCGAAGGGAGGGGCGTGCTCGGCCGCCGCGGCGTGCTGCGGCAATCGGCCTTCGACACACCATCGCCCGCTGAGCCACGGCGCCAATTGAGTCCGCGCGTCGCGGGCGGCAACAAGTGGGCTCGCATCGAGGCGCTGCAGCGACTCCGCGACTTCGTCAACGGCTATCGCGACGCCTGGCGCCGCTGGCGCGCTGGCGAACGTGACGCCACCTTCCCCTTCGGCACCTGGGGCCTTCGCCTCCACGCAGGTGTCTGCTGTGCCCAGGCACCCTGACGCGAGCTCGCGTCAGGGTGCCTGCTCTCTTCGCGACTCTTGCTGCCACGCCTCGCCGCGCTGAGCGAGGAGAGCTGCGTCCGTAGCGCGCCTAAAGGCGTCCGCCCCACCGGCCCGGGCGTCCGACTCCAACGCCGCGTGGCCCTGCGTGGTCCCCGCGCCGGCTCCGTCACCTGCCTGCGCTCACCTCGAGCCATCCGTCTCCCGTGCCACCAAGCGTCCGCGCACCATCACCCCGGGTCCGGACCCGACGGGACCTGGGACCCGACGGTTGCGGACCCGACGGGACCGGGGACCCGACGGTTGGGGCCTGACCGTGAACCCTTCATTCCGTAGGCTTGGTTGCCAGTCTGCGCTCTTCCACGGCTATCATGTTGAGAAGCTGGCGGCCCTCCTTTGTCAGTAGGGCATCTGTGTACTTTGCGTTGGGGCGATACCACCATTGCCTTCTGAAAAAACTATCAAGGTTGGGCAATGAAAAGATCTTCCCATGAGCAGCATATGCTGTATTTCGCAGCTCTGCGAGTTGTCCGAACTGCAAGGGTAAGGCGCTCTTTGCATCTTGCGCTTGTGTAATAAGCTCTGTTGCCCCGAAAAAGGATGGTTTAAAGTCTCTCATGGCAGTCAAAAAGTGTTCCGTCTTGTCGCACGGCCGAAAAGCAGAGCCTGTCTCAACCTCGATCATCGCGCGACCTATCCTTCCTCCCTTCCAGAGTCCGCCAGTGCGCAAGATGTAGTCAACCATGAACGGTCTTCCAATGCCGGTGCTCGCGCGAGTCTTGTAGGTGTGTGCAATCCGCACCGTCTCCAAAGGAAGAAATGAGGCCTTCCATGTATATGCCTCGTATCTTGCGAAGTCCTCATCCGTGGTCTTCCACTGGCCCTTCTTCCAGGACGTGTTAATGCCTCGCTGGCCAAAGAGCTCTTTGAAGCGAACTGTCGTGATTTGATCATTAGGCAATGAGTTCTGGTTAATCGACACTTGGAAGGCTTCAATATAGGGAGCGACAGCTCCAGTGCCGTCTTTCAAGACCCCACCCGTGTAGACAAGTTGATACGGGAACCCCATAGTCAGTTTGACGACCTTCTCTGAAGTATTCTTGAAGATGTACTCAACGCTTACGTTCCAATGACGAGACCCGAGATGCGTCTCGTCGCGTTCCAGGCGAAAATGAAGACGCTCTTCTGACATCGCGACATTGGTGTTCTTAAGAGGGGCAACTGTGCCCCCTGTTCCACCAAATTCAGCGTCGTTTGCAGAGGACGGGGAGTCGTGAATGACAATGAGAGCCACTATTGCGAGGTGGCGGAATAGAATGGCTCGGGTTCGGCTAATGGCTCGGGTGCTCAATTTGCTTCTCCTCTGGGAAGGCGGAAGGGAAAGGGCCCATCATCAAACGAGATGAGCTCTTCAGATGCCGATTCGAGGAGGTCCCAATGGCCTTCCTAGTCTCTTTGGACCACGGATCGGGTGGGAGAGGGCCTTCCGGGTTGAATGCGAAGGAAATCCAAAGCCGAGCTACGCAGCGAGGGGAGTATGGCGGGGCGGTGCGAGGGGGGCAAGGCCGGGCGGCGATGCTGGCGTTCACGGAGCTGCGGCAAGCCGCGGAGAGGGTCCCGGACCGGGTTTGGTGAAAGAAGGCTAAGCCGGGGCTCGCGGGCACCACGGAATTCCGCTACTGCCTCGGTGGCGAAGCGCGGAGAATCGGCAGGCGGGAATGGCGACCACAGCGCTGGCGCCGAGGAGGCCCGATGAGTCAATGCGTCTGTCCATGGTGGCTCGGATATTTCTTGGCGACGCCATTGCGCCGGCTCTACCAGGACCCGCGGGCGATCCTCGCCCCATGGGTGTACGAGGGGATGACCGTGCTGGAGCCGGGTCCGGGCATGGGCTTCTTCACGCTCGAGCTCGCTCGCATGGTCGGCCAGACCGGGCGCGTCATCGCGGTCGACGTCCAGCCGAGGATGCTCGAGGCGCTCGTTCGCCGGGCGAAGCGAGCCGGGCTCGAGGATCGCATCGAGACACGGGAGCCTCGCGGCGAAGCTCTCGGCGTGGAGGACCTCGCGGGGAAGGTCGACTTCGTGCTGGCCTTCGCCGTCGTCCACGAGCTGCCCAACACGAAGGGGTTTCTCGCCGAGGCGCACGGCGCCCTCAAGGCCGGCGGGCGAATGCTCGTCGCCGAGCCCAAGCACCATGTGTCCGAGGTGGCGATGGCGGAGACGGCTGCGCTCGCGGAGCAGGCAGGGTTTGCCCGCGAGGAGACGCCGACCATCCGTGGCAGTCGCTCGGTACTATTCTCGCGGCGAGATTCCAGGTGACCTGTGCTGTCGATCGGTCGCCAACCCAAGGCCCGGGGGGAGGCATGACGCTCCCCGACCGGGGATCGCGGTGCCGCGCCGGCTGCGCGCGCGAGCCGGTTCGGGGGCGGTCTTGGGTTACGCTCGCGCGGGGCGGTGGCTGGCAACGCCGACGAGATTCTGCTGGATGAGGGCGGCGAGCCTCCCACCAAGGCACCCCGACGGGCCGCACCGGACGGGGGAGGGCAGCGGCGGCGCTCAGCCCGCGCGCAGGACCTCTTCGCGGAGTAGCGAGCCGAGCCAGGGCGCGACGGTGCGCTGCGCGAGCAGCAGCAGCGCGGCGCCGAGCAGGCCGGCGGCGAGGTCGTCGAGCATCACGCCCAGGCCGCCGGGAACGCGGCGATCGAGCCAGCGGATCGGCGGCGGCTTGAGGATGTCGAGCAACCGGAAGACGAGGAAGCCGACCAGCAGTGGCGCCCAGCGCGCGCGGTCGAGCAGCGCGACCGTGAGCAGATAGCCCGCCACCTCGTCGATCACGATGCGCCCCGTGTCGT
The DNA here is from genome assembly GCA_016702545.1 of Pseudomonadota bacterium. Classification (GTDB taxonomy): domain Bacteria; phylum Myxococcota_A; class Polyangia; genus JADJTL01. The sequence continues at coordinate 285,197 of JADJDT010000044.1, forward strand.
GGGTGCCCCACGAGCGATCGGCGACAGTGGCGGCCCAGCTGCCGACCAGGGCCACCAGGACGACGAGCGCGAGGTAGGCGCCGAGCGGGAGCCCGGCGAGCGCGAAGGCGAGGCCGACCCCCAACGCCGTGCCCCAGGTGCCGGGGGCCCAGGGCAGGTAGCCCAGGCCGAGGGCGGTGGCGATCAGGCGCGCGAGGCGGACGATCCAGGGGCGAGGCTCCATCGTCCGCTCCTACCGCAGGGGCGGTCGGCCAGGCAAGCCGGGCGAGGTGTCCGGGAGCGAAGCGTCCAGCGGCGGCGTTGTTCGCGTGGGCCGCGCGCTGTACGCTGCGCGGCGCGTGGGCGGTTCGGGAGGCGGGGGCGGGCGGGTGGCCCCACGGGGACGCGAACGAGGGGAGCTGGGGTGGCAGACCAAGAGCGTTTTGCGACGCCGCGCGTGGCGATCGGCCGGGTTTATACGCGCGGGGGCGATCAGGGGGAGACCTCGCTGGTGGGCGGGGCGCGCGTGCGCAAGGACTGCCGGCGGATCGCCGCCTACGGCACCGTCGATGAGCTCAACGCCTTCATTGGCGCGGCGCGCGTGGCGGTAGACGAGGCGCTGAGTGTCCACCCGGGCCTGGAGCGGCTCGCGGCGATCCTGTTGCGCGTGCAGCACGAGCTGTTCAACCTCGGCGCGATCCTCGCCACGCCCCCCGAGCGGGTGCGCGCCGACCAGCCGCGCATTCGCGCGGCGGAGGTCGAGCGCCTCGAGCACGAGATCGACGCGCTGCGCGCGCCCTTGCCCGCGCTCCGCTCCTTCGTCCTGCCGGGTGGCAGTCGCATCGGCGCGGCGATGCATCTCTGTCGCACGGTCTGCCGCCGTGCGGAGCGGCACTGCGTGACGCTGACGGAGGAGGCGCCGCTCGAGGCCGAGGTCTTGGCCTATCTCAATCGCCTGGGCGATGCCTGCTTCGTCTGGGGCCGCTGGGCCGATCACGTGCAGGGCGTCGCCGAGACGCTGTGGGATCCCAATCAGGCGGCGTCGTCAGCGGGCGGGCTAAACCCGCGCTGACGAGGTCGTGGGGCGGGCGAGCTGCGGCAAATTGCGCGCCAGTAGAAACTGCTCCAGGGCGTCGCGGTAGTCGGCGCGGCCGAAGTGCAACAGGTGGCCACCGGGAAACCAGTGCAGGGCCGGTCGGCCCCAGTGCTCCCAGAGCGCCTCGGCGTGCGTCGGCGGCACGACGCGGTCGGTGCGGCCCGCGATCAACAGCACCTCTTCGCGCGGCAGCACCAGTCGATGGGCCAGCGGCGCATGCACCGCCATCAGCCGGCAGTGGGCGTCGAAGTCGAGCGCCGGGCCATCCTCCGCCGGACCCGGGCCCGGCGGGGCCAGCGACCAGAGCAACGCGGTCAGGTCGGCGATCGGCAGGATCGGCACGACGAAGCGCAGCTCCTCGGCCACGGAGGCCAGCACCGCGGCGGCGTAGGCGCCGAGGCTGATGCCGATCACGCCGCCGTCGGCGCCGCGCTCCGCGCGATGGTGGCGCAGCAGGGCGCGCACCTCCCAGACCGTCTGCAGCAGCGCCTCGTTGGTGCGGCTGATGCTCGCCGACGGGTGCAGACTGACGCTCGGCGGCACGCCGAGCGGGCGCCGCGGGCCGTGGTAGGGGTGCACGTAGAGGTAGACGTCGAAGCCGAGCGCGTAGAGGCGCTGCGCGCCGAAGATGGTCGCCTCGAGGCTGTAGCGGCCCCCGCGCCAGCCGTGGAGGCAGATCACGGCGGGATGACCGGGCGCGTCGTGGCCATAGCGCCGCGCGTAGGCGGTCGCGTTCTCCGGGTAGCGACGCAGTAACTCGAGGGCCGTCGGCCGGCGCGCGCCCTCGTAGCAAGGGAAACGCAGGTCCTCGATCACCCCGCCAGGCAGCCGCTGCTGCTCCACGCTGACGATTCGTGGGGGATCGGGCAGCGGAAAGAGCGCGGCCGCACGGCCGTCGGCGTCGTCGGCGTCGTCGGCGGACCGGGCCCAAACGCTGTGGTGCCAAACGCTGCTGTGGCTGTGCGCCGTGCCCGGTAGCCGATCGGACCGGGGAGGCGAGGGGGTGCGCCGACCGGTCGCGCGTGCCAACGCCAGCACCAGGCCGTCGGCGGCCTTGCCCAGTCGCGGGCGCAGGCCGACGGCCCAGCTCGGTCCGCCGACCCCGACCTCGCGCAGCGCACGCGCGCTTGCCAGATAAAGAGCCTCATCGACCGGGGCTTGAAGCATCGGCGGCTGGATCCTCTCGTAAGTCGGCGCTAGGCCCGCTCGCTGCAGCGCCGTACACTGCCGGCCGCGCGGGCGGCGCCGCCCGCGCAGGTTGAGGAGCAGCCCCATGCCGACCAACATCGAGTTGCACACCACCACGGACTGGCCGCGGATCGAGCTCAACGGGCCGGCGCCGAGCTTTCACGCCACGACGACCCACGGTCCGCTCGACTTCCACCAGTGGAAGCACGGCAAGTGGGCGCTGCTCTTCTCGCACCCCGCCGACTTCACGCCCGTGTGCACCAGCGAGTTCATCGCGCTGGCGCGCCGCCACGATGAGCTCGCGCGGCGCAACGTGCTGCTGCTCGGGGTCTCCATCGACAGCGTCTACTCGCACATCGCCTGGCTGCGCAACATCCGCGAGCGCTTCGGCGTCGAGGTGGATTTCCCGCTGGTCGCCGATCTCGACCAGCACGTCGCGCGCCTCTACAACATGGTCCACGAGCCGAGCTCCGCGACGTCGGCGGTGCGCAGCGTCTTCGTCGTCGATCCGCGCAACCTCGTGCGGGCGATGCTGCACTACCCGCCTACGGTAGGGCGTAGCATCGATGAACTCCTACGACTGGTCGATGCGCTGCAGACCGCCGACGCGCACGGCGTGCATTGTCCGGCCGACTGGCGCCCCGGCGACCCGGTGATCGTGCCGCCCCCGCTGACGCAGGCCGCCGCCGCCGAGCGCGCGGCCAAGACCCCCGCCGGCGCGGCCGATTGGTACTACACGACGAAGAAGCTCTAAACAGGGTCGCGTGGAGCACGATCCATCCCACGCTCAAGGCGACTCTGTTTAGTCGCGCAGATTAGAAGAGCAGCATCTTGACGCCGATCGCCGTCAGCACTGCGCCGAAGACGCGCGTCAAGGTCGGGTTCGAGAGCTGCGTCGCCAGGCGGGCCCCCAGCAGGCCGCCGAGCACGAAGCCGAGGCAGATGAAGAGAGCCATCCGCGGCTGGACGTAACCCTGGCGGTAGTAGGTCCAGGCCGCGAGGATGCCGATCGGCGGCACCAACACCGCGAGCGAGGTGCCCTGTGCCTGGTGCTGCGTCAGGCCGAAGAAGAAGACCATCGCGGGCACCAGCACGATGCCGCCGCCGACCCCCACCAACCCGCTCGCAACGCCCGCAGTGAGGCCCAGGAGCACCCAGGCGCTGATTTGAAGCATCGGTCTCGCCTCCCACGGGCATCGCGGTACCCGGATGCTGCCCGCCGCGCCCCGTCAGGTCTCGCGTGACTGCGGCAGGCCGGCGCCGTAGCCGTCGACGACCACGCCGTCGGGCCCGCGCGCCGCGGCGCGCGCGATCGCCTCGATCAGGCGATCGACGTCGGCCTCGTCGTTGAACCAGCCGCACGAGGCGCGCAGCGCGAAGGGCGCGTGGGGCAGCGCGCGAATCACGATGCGCTCGCGGCGCGCCAGCTCGGCCGCGAGGCCCCAGAGCTGGGGCGGCGAGAAGGCGGGCAGATCGAACGCCACGAGCTGGCTCGCCTGCTCCGACGGCGTGATGAGCTCGACCCCCGGAAGCGCCGCCAGGCCGTCGCGCGCGCGCGCCGCCAGCGCCAGCGAGCGGGCCCAGGCGCGCTCGAGGCCGACGACCTCCAGCAGCCAGCGCGCGCTGGCGACGAAGCCGGCGAGCGCCGGCCGATAGACCATCCCGGTCTCGAAGCGGTTGGCGCCGGGCTGCCACTCGATCGCGCCGCGGTGGTCGTGGCGCCGCGCGCTGAAGTAGCTGGCGAAGGTCGGCCGCAGTGTCGCGAGGCGATCGCGACGCACATAGAGCGCGCCGGTTTTTTCGGGGCCGCAGACCCACTTCTGACCCGAGAGCGTGTAGTAGTCGACCTCGAGCGCGTGCACGTCGAGCGGGCGGGCGCCGCAGGTCTGCGCGCCATCGACCAGCACCGCGGTGTCCGCCGCGTGAGCCAGGCGCGTCAGCTCCGCGAGCGGTAGCTCGGCGCCGGTGCCATAGGCCACGTGCGAGAGCACCAGCAGGCGCGCTTGACGCTCGCCGAGCGCGCGGGCGAGGGCCGGCAGCGCCTGCTCGCCGCGGCCGATCGCGACGAAGTCGAGCTCGACGCCATAGCGCGCGCGCAGCAGCCCGAGGGGGATGGTGACGGCGTCGTGCTCGAGGGTCGTGGTCAGGATGCGATCGCCGGCCTGCCAGTCGTGGCCCCAGAGCGCGATGTTGATGCCCTCGCTGGTGTGGTGCGTCAGCGCGATCTCGTCGTTGTCGGCGCCGAGCAGCCGGGCCGCCGCCTCGCGGGCCCGCGCGAGGTCGGCGAAGAAGCGGCCCCAGGTCGTGAAGTCGGCGCGGCCCTCGCGCAGCTCGCGGGCCGCCTCGCTGGCGCTGGCGCGGGCGGCGACCAGCGGTAGCGGCCCGGCGGTCCCGGTGTTGAGATAGACCTGCGTCGCCACCGCGGGCAGCTCGCGTCGCAGCGACTCCAAGGGCTTGAGGGCGGTGTCCATCGCGCGCTCCTGACGGCCGCTGGTATACCAAGCGTCCGCGCCGCCGACGAGGCCCGGTCGTCGCGGGTCCGGCCGTCGCGGGCCTTCGACCTGGCGGCGTCGCGGCCGCCAGCGTCGAGGTCCCGGGCCGGCAGGCGGCGCTCGATCGCCTGAGGCAGCAAGAGGCGTATGATGCACGCCGAGTGGAGGAGCCGATGCAGGCTTGGCGAGACGGACAGGGCAGGCAAGGCAGAGGGACCCGCGCTCGCGGCGCGGGCGGGTGGGTGCTCGCGGCGCTGCTCTTCGGCGCTTGTGGCCACGGCGCGCAGGGCAAGCCCGAGCCGGGTGTCGACGCGGTCGAGCAGGTGCGCGGCGGGCGGCGGGCCGGCGCCCAGCAGCGACTGCTCGACGACATGCCGCGCGCGTCCGATGACGAGCGGACGCCCTTCGATGGCGATCGCCTCGGGGTGGGCGCGCAGCGGGTGCGCGAGGACGTGGCGCGCGAGCAGCACCGCCGACGCCGACGGCCACCGGCGGCCGACGCCGGGCCGACGGCGCCCTGACGGCACGCCCTGGGGTGCCACGCGTCGGGGGTGGCGGGGCGAAAAGGGGTCATGCATACTGCGCGCGGCCGCGCTGGCCGTCGAGGGGCTTGGCATGCTGACCGACCGTTTGATGCACCTGACGATCGCTGGTGGCAGCGAGTGGGTGATGGTGCTGTTGCTCGCGCTCTCCGTGATCTCGATCTCGGTCGTGGTCGAGCGCGGGCTGTTTTTTCGCCGGCGTCGCCGGCAGCTCGACCGCGTGGACCGCGCCCTGCTGCCCCTGCTCAGCGGCGCCGACAGCGGGGCGCTGCGGCGTGCGGTGGCAGAGCTCGAGGACCCGCTGTTGCAGGCGGCGCTGGACAGCGCCTGGACGCGAGAGCCGGCAGCCGCCGAGAAGATCGTCGCCAGCCTGCTCAGCCGGGAGCGGCTGTACCTGGAGCGGCGCCTGACCTTCCTCGGCACGCTGGGCAACAACGCACCCTTCATCGGCCTCTTCGGGACGGTGCTCGGCATCATTCGCGCCTTCAATGACCTGGCGGTCAACACCCGCGCCGGGTCGAGCGCCGTGATGGCTGGGATCTCCGAGGCGCTGGTGGCGACGGCGATCGGCCTCTTCGTCGCCATCCCGGCCGTGATCGCCTTCAATTACTTCCAGCGACAGGTGGACCGCCTGCTCTCGACCACCGAGGCCCTGTCGCAAGCGCTGCTGGCGAGCGCGCAAGAGGTGGGCGCCGGCGGCGGCGCCAGCACGCGGACGAGCTAATGGCCGGGGGGACGCTCAGGGGCGGCAGCGGTCGGCGCATCATCAGCGAGATCAACGTCACGCCGCTGGTCGACATCATGCTGGTGCTGCTGATCATCTTCATGGTCACCGCGACCTACATCGTGCGGCAGTCGCTCGAGGTCAAGCTGCCCGAGGCCGCCACGGCCGAGCCGACGAAGGTGACGTTAATCGCCGTGACCGTCGATGCGCAGGGGCGGCTGGGGCTCAACGGCGAGCGCAGCACCGAGGCGGCCGTGCGCGCCCTGGTCCGTCGGCAGCGCAGCGCGCGTGCCTCGCTCGAGGCCGTGATCGCCGCCGATCGCACGGTGCAGCACGGACGCGTCGTCGAGCTGATCGACCTGCTGCGGCAGGAGGGCGTGACGAAGTTGGCGATCAACGTGCTCAAGCGCGAAGCGCCCAGCAGGTAGGCGGGTTCCGGCGTGGGGCAGGAGCGAGGCCGCAGGGCCCGGCGCGAGCGGCAGCGGGTGGCCGCTGGCCGCGGGGGCCTCGTTGGCGCTGCACGGCGGACTGGTGGCGATCCTGGCGCTGATGCCCCGGGCGACCCCGGACGCGGCGCGACGCGAGGCCTTCGAGTTGACCAACCGCCAGCTCCCACCGGCACCGCCGGCTGCGCTGCCGGTGCCGCCGCCCGCGCCAGCCCCGGCGCCGGTTCCCGCCGCGCCGGCGCCCGTGGTGGTGCGTCCGCGCGTGCGGCCGGCGGCAGCGCCCCCGCCCCCGGCCGCGGCGCCGCCCCCCGGCCAGCCCGAGGCGGCCGAGCCACCGGCTCCCGATACGGGTCCGCAGACCTTCGGCATCGAGCTCGAGGGGCAGGCGACGGCGCCGACCGGTGAGGGGGTGGCCTTGCCCCGGGGCGACTCGCTGGCGGTCAGCCCCGTCGTGCGGCGCGTGGGGCGGGGCCGCGCCCAGGGGCAACCGGGCGGCACGGGCGAGGAGGCGGGCGCGACCGCCGCTGCCCCGGCACCCCTGACGGCGGTCACGACGCTGCCGACCGTGCTCCAGCGCGCGCAGCCGGCCTATCCGCAACAGCTCCGCGACCAGGGCATCGAGGGTCAGGTCGTGGTGGAGCTGCGCATCGACACGAGCGGCCGCGTCACGGCCGTCAAGGTGCTGCGGGGTCTGCACCCGCTGCTCGATCGCGAGGCGCTGATCGCCGGGCGCGCCACGCGCTTCGCCCCGGCGCGGATCGGTACGCAGGCCGTGCCCGTGCAGATCGCCTACACCTTCACCTTCGTCCTCGACTGATGGGATTCATGGGCTACCCACGTAGGAACGATCGCCGACTGAGCGCCGCGCTCGCGTCGCTGGGCCTGGCCTGGGCGGGGCTGGCGGGTGCGCCCACGGCCGGGGCCCAGACCGACGCCGCGATCCGCGAGCAGGTCACGCCCAAGGCGGCGCCGCGGCTGACCAAGGCGCCGGTGCTGTTGCGCTTCGTCGAGGCCGGCTACCCGCCGGTCGCTCAGCAGCGCGGGATCGCCGGCGCCGTGACGCTCGACGTGACGCTCGACGCCGCGGGCCTCGTGACGGCGGCGACGGTGCTGAGCGCGCCCGACCCCAGCCTGGGCGAGGCGGCCCTGGCGGCGGTGCGGCGCTTCCTGTTCTCGCCGGCCGAGGTCGATGGCCAGCCGGCAGCGCTGCGCTTGCGCTATGTTTATCGCTTCGTGCTGCAGGCCCCCTTCGTGCCGCGGCTGCCCGCCTGGTTGGGGGACGCGGTCGCTGCTGCGCCCGGTGCGGCCGCGGCCGCGCCCGCCGCGCCCGAGGTCGTGGTCGGCCGCGTGCGCGAGCAGGGGACGCGGCTGCCGCTGGCCGACGCCGCCATCGCCTTCCCCGACCTCGGCCTCGAGCTGCGCGCCGATGCGCAGGGCCGCTTCGGCGTGCCGCGCCTGGCCCCGGGCGTCTATCGCGTGCGCGCGGTCTCGCCGACGCACAAGCCCGAGACCGTGGAGGCCGCCGTGCGTCCCGGCGAGCAGACCACGATCAGCTTCTATCTCGAGCCGCTGATCGACGATCCCTTCGTCACCGTGGTGCGCGGCGCACGCCGGCAAACGAGCGTTTCGCGCGTGACCCTGGCCGGCCGTGAGCTGACCACGGTGCCGGGGACCTTCGGTGATCCGGTGCGCGTGGTGCAGAACCTCCCCGGCCTGGCCCGTGCGCCCTACATCGCCGGCGCGCTGCTGATCCGCGGCGCGGCCCCCGAGGACTCCGGGACCTATCTCGACGGCGTCGAGATCCCGCAGCTCTTCCACTTCCTCGGCGGGCCCTCGGTGCTCAACCCGGAGTTCATCGAGCGCGTCGATTACTACGCCGGCAACGCGGATGCGCGCTATGGCCGCCTGATCGCCGGCGCCGTCGACATCAGCAGCCGGTCGACGCAGACCCAACGTCTGCGGGGCTCGGTCGACCTCAACCTGCTCAACGCGGCCCTCTTCGTCGCCACGCCCGTCAGCGAGCGCGTCAGCATCGCCGCGGCTGTTCGTCGTTCCTACATCGACGCGCTCTTGCCGCCGATCCTGGCGGCCAGCAGCCGCAAGGCCACCACGGTGGTGCCCGTCTACTACGACTACCAGGGACGGGTCGAAGTACGCCTGCGCGGGACGGACCGCCTCTCGCTGCTCGTCTTCGGCTCCGACGATCACCTCGACATCGCGACCAACGAGCCGGAGGACGACACCGCGATCGACTTCGGCGCGAAGCTGCGCTTTCACCGCCTGGTAGCGACCTGGCAGCGTTCCTTCGCCGGCGGCCGCGGCAGCTCGCGGCTGCAGCCCTTCCTCGGCGTGGAGAACGTCGGCTTCGGCGCCGGGGCAACGCGGGTCGACATCCTGAGCCTGGGCGGCGGCCTGCGCGAGGATGCCGAGCTGCGGCTGGGGCCCGCGGCGCTGCTGCGCTGGGGTGTCGACGTGGAATTGCGCCAGGCGTCCTTCGACGCGCAGATCCCGCTGCCGGCGCCTTATCGCAACCCCGCGGCGCCGATCGGCGGCAACGACGGCGGGCCGCCCGGGGGCGGGAGCGGGCTGACCGCCGAGGTGCAGCCCGTGCGCGTCGACCAGCTGCTGGGCAGCGTCGGCGGCTATCTCGGCGCCATCCTCGATCTCACCGGCCGGCTGCAGGTCCTGCCGAGCGTGCGGGTGGAGGGCTTCTTCTACTACGAGAAGAACCTGCGCCTGGCCGTCGATCCACGCCTGACGGCGCGCTACCGCCTCGACACGGCCACGGTGCTCAAGGGTGGCGCGGGGCTCTATACCAAGGCCCCGGAGCCCCAGGAGTCGAACGCCTTCACCGGCAACCCCAACCTGGTGCTCGCCCACGCGGCGCAGTTCTCGGCGGGGGTCGAGCGCACGCTCTTCGTGCCCGAGCTGCTGCTCGACGCTCAGCTCTACTTCAACTACCGCTACGACAACCCCGTGCGCACCGAAGAGGTCATCGTCGGTGCGGAGGGCGTGCGGCCGCGACGCTGGGTCAGCGATGGCGAGGGCAGCTCCTACGGGCTGGAGCTGTTGCTCAAGCACGACGTCACGCGGCGCCTCTATGGCTGGGTGGCGTATACGCTGTCCTGGGCTCGCCAGCAGCAGCTGGCCGGCGATCCACCGGCGCGCTTCGCCTTCGACCAGCGACACATCCTGACGCTGGTGGGGAGCTATCGCTTCGGGCGCGGCTGGGAGACCGGGTTGCGCTTCCGCCTGGTCAGCGGCCGACCGCGCACGCCGGTGCTCGGCGGCCTGCTCGACGGCGACGGTGGCTTCTACAGCCCGGTTCTCGGGGCCGAGGGTGCGGGCGACGAGCCGCTCTTTCACCAGCTCGACCTGCGCGTGGAGAAGAGCTGGCTCTTCGACCTCTGGCGCTTCTCGGTCTATCTCGACGTGCAGAACGTCTACAACGCGGAGAACCCGGAGGCGACGCTCTACGACTACCGCTTCCGCGAGGCGGGGCCGCTGCGCGGCCTGCCGCTGCTGCCGACGCTCGGCGTCAAGGGGAGCTTCTGACTCATGTTTCGCCCTTTCTTCCTGCTGCGGAACGCCCGGGGGGGGGGGGGGTGGGGGGGGCGGTTTTGCTGCCGCGGCGCACCCAGGGCGCGCGCGGGGGAAAGACCCCCCGGCCCGCGCGGCCCCCCCGGGGTCGCGCCCGAGAAAGGGGGGGGCAGGGGGCATGAGTCGGAGATGGCCTCGGGCCGGCAGCGCGTGCGGGGCTGGGCTCTGGGGTTGGGCGCGGTTGTTGTGGCCAGCCTGGCGGCCTGCACGCCCGACTTCGAGGCGAGCTGGGAGGTGCGGGATCTGCGGCTGCTCGCGCTGCAGGCGGAGCCGCCGGAGCTGCTGTATCGCGAGCTGCCACCGGAGCTGCTGAGCGCAGGGGAGGGGCCGGCACCGGTGGACCCGGTGCGCCTGACGGCGCTGGCCGCCGATCCGCGCGACCCCGAGCGCGAGGTGGAGTGGGAGCTCTGGGCCTGCACGCCCGAGGCGACCGGCTGTCGCGAGGCCCGGCGCCGCTGGCCGCTGGGGCTGGACGAGGCGGGTCGCTGTCAGCTGCTGGCCGAGGACGCCGCCGCTCCGCGCCAGCGCTCGCGGCTCGAGGCCATCACCTGCGACTTCGTGCCGACGCTGGCGCTGCTGGTGGCCAGTCTCGAGGCGGATCCCTACCGCGGCTTCGGTGGCCTGCCCGTCGTGGTCGAGCTGCGGCTCTTCGACGGCCAGCAGGTCGTGCCGGTCTTCAAGCGCCTGGCCTATACCGTGCCGCTGCCTTATTCGCCGGTCCCCGCCGGCAAGGAGGCCAATCGCAACCCCGAGCTGGCGGCGATCGAGATCGACGGCGTGCGCTGGACCCGCGAACGCCTGGCCACCGAGCTGCCGCGCATCCCGGTCGCCGCGAAGCGCGAGCTGCTGCCCGTAGCGGCCGACGGCGCCAAGGAGTCCTATCTGGTCGTGACCACCGGCGCGGCCGGGGAACGCGCCGATCCGCTGCGAGCCCCGGGCGTGCAGCAGCTCGAGGAGGCGCTGAGCTACGAGTTCTATGTGACCGCCGGTGCCCTCTCGCACGGGCGTACCGGTGGCCGCGGATCGACCTTCATCACCGACAAGAAGGTCACGGACCTGACCTCGACCTGGACCGCGCCGCTGGCGGCCCCGAGCCAACCGATCCGCTTCTGGGTGGTGGTGCGCGACGATCGCGGTGGTGCGAGCTGGGTCAGCTTCAGCGCGACGGTCGACTAGCCCCACCGCTCAGCTGAGTCGATCCATCCCGCCATGCTTCGTTGCTCGCTGCGGTGCGTGCTCACAGCGCGAGAAGGATGCTCCGCCCGCGCCTCGCTCGCGCCTCGCCTGGCGGGCGTCTCAACACAGCTGAGCGGCGGGGCTAAGGGCCGACGCGCTACTTGCGCACCCACTCGTGCGGGAAGTCCTTGTAGCCGCCCTTGCGCACGGGGAAGGCCTCGCCCGTCTTGTCGGCGACGTAGAACATGCCGCCAGGGACACGCTTGACCATCCGCAGCTCTTCGCCCGTCTTGGGCGAGCGCACGACGAGGCGCTGGTTGTCGCGGACGGCCGGGTTGTTCTTTGAAACTGCCATGGAGCCTCTCCTCAAGGTGGCGCCGGCAGCCGACTTGGCGGCCGCCGAGTTGATGCATTTTTCATTAGTCTAGCCGCGTGTCAAGGACCGCGGCGCGGGCGGCACCAGGAGCGACGCCGCCGGACCCACCTCCAAGGGCAAGTCGTGCCGGTGCTGCGTGAGCGCCGATCAGGTTCGGCGGAGCTGTCGGCATAGCTGCTCGAGGTCGTCGGCGAGCGGGGCCTCGAAGAGCAGCGCCTCGCCGCTCACCGGATGGCGCAGGCCCAGCCGCGCCGCGTGCAAGGCCAAGCGCGGGGCGAGGCGCTCGCTCCCGCCCGAGCCGTAGAGCGGGTCCCCGAGGATGGGATAGCCGCGCTCGGCGAGGTGGATGCGCACCTGATGGGTGCGACCCGTCTCGAGCGTGGCCTCGACCAGCGACGCGCGCGGGCCCAGGTGCTGCAGGAGCCGAAAGTGCGAGACGGCCTCCTTGGCGTCGTCCTCGTCGGCCTCCGGGTCGCTGCCGCGCAGCCCATCGCCGCGGTCGCGCACGAGCTTGGTCGTCACCCTGACCGGCGCGGCCGGGAAGTGGCCGCGCACGATCGCGAGGTAGCCGCGCTCGACCTGATGGTGGAATAGCAGCGCCTTGATCTGCGTCTGGCACGCCTCCGTCAGCGCCACCATCATCAGCCCCGAGGTCGGCTCGTTGAGGCGGTGCACGGGAAAGGCCGCACCAAAGAGGCGGCGCACGCCGACGACGACGCTGGTCTCGTGTCGTCGACCGGGTGCCGCGACGGCCAGCATGCCCGGCGGTTTGAAGACCACCGCGAGGTGGCGATCATGGAATACGACGGCCAGATCGCGGTTGGGCCGCAGGCGGGGGGCATTGAGCGCGATCACGACGCGCGCCGGATCGACCTCCCGGCCCTCGTCGGCGGTGGGCACGCCGTCGTAGGCCACCTTGCCGGTATCGAGCAGCTCACGCGCGGCACGATTCGCATAGCCCAGCGCGCGTAGCTGCGCGATCAGGCGGATCCGTGGCGACGAGCTTCGAGTTGATTCGTGGCGAGGCACCTTGCGGAGGGTAACATCCTCGCGTGCGCCGCGGGACGAGCGGCCGCGGGACGGGAGACTGCCACGATGAAGACCGACCAGACCGACCACCGCATCGCCGAGCTCCTCGCCGAGCTGAAGGCCCTGGGCAGCGCCGAGGCGCGCGCGGGCATGGCGCGCTACGGCATCAACGTCGAGCACGCCTTTGGCGTCTCGATCTACCAGCTGCGCAAGGTCGCCAAGGATGCTGGCGGAAATTAGCTTGCCGGGTTGGCGGTCGAGGCGCCCGCGCGGCAAGGCGCGAGGAGGGCGCGTACTGCCTGTACGCAACCGACGAGCAACGCAGACGCGCGGGATGGATCGGCCGCGCAAGTTGGCGAGCTAATTTCGGCCAGCATCCTTAGCTCCTGGGCACCGATCACGCGCTGGCGCTCGCTCTGTGGGGCCACCTCGGCAAGCGCAACCGAGCGCTCAATGCCGCAGCCATCGCCTCCGCCGAGAGGATCCGTGCCGCGGCCAATAAGCGGGCCGGCGGGGAGCGCGGGGGTGATCCGGGCGCGCGCAGCGCCCGCTGGGTGGCCACGGACGCGCTGCGAGAACTCGGCTCCGACCAGGTGCAGGCGCGGCTGGCTCAACGAGCGCACGAGACCGCGCCAGCGTCAGCGTCAGCTACCTGCGATGCGATGTCGCGATGATCGACGACAGTTCGAGTCGAAAGGGGCCCGACTGCCTGTCGGAGATCAGCAGCCCGAGGCTGGACAGGCGGGCACGGTCGAGCGTCCCGGCGGCGGGCCGTCCGCGGAAGCGCGGCGCGAACTCCGCGAGGGCGAGCGTCGTGTTGAGCCAAGCTCCGGGTTGGGTCTCGAAGGCGGCTTGATACACGATGCCGTCGAAGTTGTCGGAGGTGCGGAGGTTGAGCTTGTAGCGCCGGCCGTCTCCGCGGACCCGGAGCTCGATGGCGTCGTAGGCGGAGAGATCGACCGGCTGGTCGCGTCGGCGCACCGACGCAAAGCCGCCGCCACCGGCAAGCGAGAGCGTGCCGGAGAAGATCCCGACCTGTTCGCCTGCGAGCAGGGTGCTCGACGACTGCCCGCCCATCACGACGTCGTCGGTGGACCGCCAGAGCGCGGCCTCGTTGGGGTCATGGAAATCGGCCAGCTGCATCGTTGGCCTCCGTCAGCGTGATCCGGATGGCGCGCTAGCTGCACGCTCTCGACTCGCAGCGTGGCTCATCGACTCTTCCTAGGCAAAGGGCGCCTGGGTTGCTCGCTCGCGAGGGCTCTTGCTGGCGGCCGCGGAGACTGCCGGAAGGCGCACAGCCTGTCGGCATCAAAGCGCCGAGCGCGGGTCTTGGGGCTCATTCAACGGGCTGCTTGGGCAAAGAGACGACGAGGCGGCGCTCGCCGAGGACGGTGGCGTTGCCCTGCGCGTCTCTCGCCGTGACCCGCAACAAATGCGGACAGGGCCCCGTGGCGGCGATCGTCACCGGACCAGAGAAGCCAACGGCCGGGCAACCAGCGTAGCCGGGGTAGACGGCGCAGACGTCAGGGCGCACCGAGGTCAAAGGCAGCGTGGCGACCACTGCTCCGTCGACACTCACCTCGACTGGCCCGAGCGTCGCGCTGTCGAGGGCCCAGCCGGCGACCCTTAGCGGTTGGCCCGGCGCGTAGGGTGTGTCGCCGGCTGCGGGCACGTCGAGGGTGCCGAAGGGCGGCCGCCTGGCGAATACACCGTCGAGCTCATTCTTCACCGTCGCGAAGTCCCCCAGGGCAAGGTACGAGAGCCCGCGCACGGTTCGGCCCGCGCCGAGGCCAAACGAGATCCGGGCTCGCACGTTGTGGAAGTAGGTCCTGGTCTGGTCACCGCGCCAGCCCTGGAACGCCTTGATGCCCTGGTCCATGGCGAGGCCCACGCCGTAGGTCTGCCCGCTTCGCTGCCAGGTGACCCAGGGCGCAGGCGAGTCGAAGTTGCCGACGAAGAAGCCGTCGTTGGCCGGCGTGGCGATCGTCACGGCCTGGCCGGCGGCGTCCAGCAGCAGCTCCAGGTCCGGTCCGCCGTTGCCGTGGTTGACGTATAGCGTGGGAAACTCTTGCTCGGTGGACGGGTGATCGATCGTCTCCTGGCTGGCGACCTGGCTCATCACCTCGACCACATGCTCGGTGAGGTAGCGCAGTTGGAAGGTGTAGGTCACGGCGACGGGACGACCGGCGACGGGGCAGGGATTCTCCACGCAGGACGGCTGGTCCCAGTCGGGGTTCCATTGCATGGGCTGCACCACCAGCTCGAGGGCATCGCCCTTCTGGCCGTGCGAGAGGACCTTTCCGCCGTGACCGCACTCGTCGCCGCCCTGGACCGGATCCCAGCCCATATGGGTGAGCCCGCCGGGGCACGCGGTGCTGGCGGGGCAGCTGGCGTTGTGCGCGCAACCCTGCGCGGCGCGGGTCGGGTCGTAGATGGCGAGCTGCAGCTCGCGCCCGTTGTCGTTGGCGTCAATCACGTTGGAGGCGGGGTCGGCCCGAGGCCGAAGAACACGAGCGCCCGCCCCACCGAGACGCGCGGCGACCCGGGTGTAGTCGGTCGCGCTCTTCAGCAGGACATCGGTGTAGGGGCCACGGGTCTGGGTCCGATGCCGAACGGCGCGCCTGGCGCCCGGACGGTCCAGGCGTCGATAGTGGAGCCGGGGTCACCACGGGGCACGCCGACTGTCGGGGCGCGCGCCGTCAAGAACCGAACCGTCGACGCGCGGGGAAGTCTCGACCACGCGAGTGTCGCGGACGACCATCAGGTCGCCAGCTTTGCCGTCGGCGGCACCGTCCGAGCGTCGTGCGGGATTGCTGCAAACGGTCAAGAGCGCCAGAAGCGGGATGGTGAGCAGCTCATGGGACCAGCGCATGTTGCTATACCTCGCGCGAGTCGTTGCACGTTCGCGAGCGCGGCGCACGTCGATAGGCGTCAGCGCCGGGTCGGATCTCACTGAGTGATGGCTGACGGTGGCCCGCCCACTAGAGCACGTTAGGCGGGAGGTGGCCCCATCTCGGGCGGCCCCCCCCGCCTGTGCTCGTCACCGGCCAGGGGAAGCCTTCGCCCCGCGGGCGGACGGGAAGTACTCGAGCTCGTCGAGGTTGAACTCGCCGTAGACGAAGTCGCCCTCGGGGGTCTTCCAGATCGCGTCGCCCCGTTCCGGGAGCCGAAGGCCGGCGAAGTCGCGGTGGCCGCGCAGCGGGGTGGACCACGCGAGCCTGCGGAAGGTCTTGCCGTCGGCGGAGTAGGAGCGATCCTCGGAGACGAAGTCGACCAGGTCGCCCTGCGCGTCGAAGGTCAACACCGCCGCGATCGTTTGATCGCCGCGCGTGTAGACGCCCCGGAGGGCGTGCGCAGCGATGGTGGTCCAGCGCACGGGGGCCTCGATCAGCGCCGCCGGTGCCAGGACGCAGAGGTCGTTGAGAATCGTGACCGTCTCGCTGCGGTTCATCTGCGGGCCGCGGCCGTCGACGACGTCGAGCAGCGAGAACACCCGCACGCGGAAGCGGGCGTGGGCGCCGACGAAGTCGTGGTAGCCGTCGATCGGCAGGCCGAAGAGGGAGGCCCGCATCAGGAACAGCCGCGCAGACGGGGCGAGGAAGTTGCGCTGCTCCGAGCGGAAGGCCATCCAGCGGCCGTCGAGGCCCTGACGGAAGCGGCCGTGGAAGCGAGCGCGGAATCCCAGCACGCGGGGCTTGCCCAGCACGCCGGCGCGTCGCAGGTAGCGCTGGAGCAGGGGCGGCAGCGGCTCGAGATCGCGCTCGGTCACGACGGCGGCGGAGGCGGGAAGCTGCGCGAGGTGCCGGAGCGCTCGCGCTGGTAGAGCGATCCGAAGCTGCGCGGACTGGCCTCGAGCATCGCGAAGACCAGCGGGACGACCACGATCAGGTTGGCGAGGGTCCCGAACTTGGCGTCCGACCAGGACAGCACGATCAGGGTCTGCGAGAGCAGCAAGGCCGGCAGCCCGACGATCCACCAGCGCGACGGCGCCGCCTGGAGCAGCCCGGCCGCAGCGAGCAAGCCGAGCGCCGCCACCAGCCAACCGACGCCCGCGCCACGACCGATAGGCAGGCGGAGCGCTGCGACCTCCGCGAGGCCGAGACCCTTGGCCGCGCCCAGCAGGTGGATCGCGCCGTGAACGATCAGCAGGACGGCGAGCGCGAGGCGCAGGGCTGTCTCCTTTGCCCCCCTAATGAGGCGATGCGGTGGGACGCGTCCAGGCTCGTTCAGAGGTCCTTTGGCCCCCCGCCCAAGGACTCCTCGGCCCCTCCGATGCTCGACTCGCCCCGCGGGTGGGCGAAGCTCGTAGCACGGCGTCGAGCCCGGCCGGGGTCAGAGCCACGTATCTCTCTCCTCCGCGTGTTGCGGAGCCCGGAAGGGCCAATTGCAGCTGGCCCGGCGCGCCCGAGCTTTCTGGGAAAACCGCGAAGGCGAGCGCCGACTTGATCCGCCCGTCGAGCCTGCGGTCCACCCCGGGGTAGGGGTCGAAGTCCGGCAGCCCCGAACCCGGGTGTAGGCCCAGGATCACGAGCCACGGTGCGGTCGCACGTCTAGGCTCGAACGACGGTAGCTTTCCGGGATAGTAGTCATGGAGCACTTGTCTCGCCCGGACGGCGGCCTCATCGTCCGACCTTGGTGCGTTCTTGGCGCGGTCGAACCGGCGAAGGGTCGATGCGAGCTGACCCGCGGCGTCCGCGATGGTCCCATTCGGATCGCGCGCGAACTTGGCCCTGTTGAGCATCTTGGCCTCGACCATCACGGGCACGTGACCGGTCTCGAGCGGTGGAGCTAGCAACAGGTCGACGAGCGCCTCCCAGCCCATCGATCGGCTGGGAGCCGACTGCGGAGTCTGACACTGCAGTTTCAGGCCTGGCTCCAACACTGTGGGGCGCAGGCCAGCCTGGCGCAGCCCCGCGGCCACCGTGAGCTCGGCGACCATGCCGGCGACGCATGCGGTTGTGGCGAGGGGCGACTCGCGGTCGGCCTGCGAATCGCGGCCGCTCAGGACGGCCTGGGCGAGGGTGCCTCCGCTGCCCTTCACGGCAGGGACCCAGGGCGACGCGGCGTCGCTGCCCTGGGTCTGATCGTGGCTTCTAAGACCTTGCAGCGCCGTCCACACCGGCAGAGCGAAGGGGCGCGACCATGGTGACCCGGCACGCGTCGCGGACTCGCCAAAGAAAAGCCCGAGCGCTTGCACAAGCTGCTGGACGTCCTGTCTCAGCTCGCGGGCGTTCGCGAAAATCGGTGTGGCCCCGACCGACGGCAGAGGCACGCGGTCGTAGACGTCGCTGCCTAGCGCCGCAGCGAGTTCGCTCCGGAGCTGCCGGAGCTGCTTCAAGGCCGCATCGGCGCGCTCAAGAGAGGTCGTTCCCAGGATACCCGCTGACACCTGCTCCGCTGGTGCGGCGGCGGGCGTGCCCTGGCCCCCAATCAGGGCCCAAGCCGCGACCAGCGCGGTAGCGCTGCAGAGCCGCAGGGCGCCGGCCCTCAGGTGGCCGCGCCGGCGCGAGGCCCTTTGCCCGTTCCCGAGGCCATGACTCGCCATTCGCCCCCCATCCCGCCGCCCGACCGCCCTCGCCTCATGACAGGGCGCGGGGCGATGGTCAAGGGTCATGGTGGAAGCCGTCGGTCGCGTCCCCTGCGGTCGGGTGCCGTGCAAGGGTCAGCGCTGGTGGCCACCCGGCCGCTCGGGCGCGCGTTTGCGGACCTGGCGCGTTCGGTCAACGCCGTGCGAATCACCTCCGCCGAGGAACGCAAGGGCGGGACCGACGCGCGCGGCCCCAGCAGGCGCGTGGCCGTCAGGGATTGCCCGCGCAGCCGAGCATCGTTGTCCTGCGACTCGAGGCCCAGCGCGTGGCTTGGACCCACGAGACGCTCGGGCCGGGAGCCCTCTATTAAGGCAACGAGGGCGGAGAGGCGCAGCCGCGCCGGCTCGACCAGCCTGACGCCGGGCGCGCTCCTCCCCGGCAGGGGCGCCTCCGAGAGCTGCGTCCACCACGCGAGGGGCCCCCGCGCGAGCCCGAGCCAGGCGACCAGCCGCCCTTCGGCCCGCTCGCCGGGCCAAGAGGGCACCAAGAGCGCGCGCAGCTCCGCGTCCGCGATCGCCGCGAGGCGCCCCGGTGAGGCCAGCAGCTCCTGCGCCGTGGCTTCCGGCAGCGTCCAGAGCACGTCCGAGTTGTCGTGGGGGCTGCGCAGCACGAGCAGGCCTTCGCGCGCGCCCGGGGCTCGGGGCCGCGGGAGCGGCCCGCTCGCAGGCGGCGTGTGCCAGTCCAGCGTGAGGCCAACGCGGAGCGACGGCTCGGCGCCCGCACCCGAGGCTGCGCCGTAGGCCACCGCACGCCGAAAGGTGTCCGGCGGGCTGAACGCCGCAGCGAGGATTCCCGGGGGGAGGGCGGGTGGCGGGCCCGACTGGCCATCGTGTTCCAGCACGCGCAGCGCGGCCTCGTGCAGCTGCGCCACGTCTGCGCGCGCCTGCACCTGCGCGGTGAGCGCGCCGGGGAAGTCCAGGCCAAGCCGGAGCAGCGACGCCGGGAAGGCCCCTTGGACCTGCTCCCACTCTGCGGGTGTCAAGGCTCGTCGGCCTGGCCCCGCCGCCGGGCCCCCCTGCGCCGTCAGCGTCGCGAGCCAGGCGTCGAACAGGCCTTGATCCGCGCGGGCGGGCCGGGCCGCGCCGAGGAAACCCAGGCCGACGAGGGCGAGCGGCCAGGCCCAGCGGCGGCGGGTGGTCAGACGCTGTCTGAGGTCCATCGCAGCTCCGTGGGCCCGTGAACGTTTGCGAGCCGAGCTGCCGAGCATCTCGCCCAGCGCGCGGACTCCGTCAAGGTCGAATCGTGTCCGAGTCAGGGGGAGACGGTGGTCCGGCGATCGGGCGAGCGGGCGACGTCACGCCGTCGCGCCACGCCGACGACCGTCTGGGTCGGGCACTCGCAGATGGTGTACTCGGCGAGGGGGATCGAGAACCACTTGACGGGATCGAAGGCCTCGAGCAGGCCGGTCGCCGCGTAGTGCGCGGGGAAGACGGCGAGCCAGTCGAGCTGCTCGGCGGCCGCGCTCAGGGTGGCGTGCTGCGTGGCGAGCGGGCTGTAGTTGAGGCCGCCGAGGTCGAGCGTGCGGCGCTGGCCGAAGTAGCGCAGGGCGCCGGCGTCGTTGACGCCGACCACGGCCTCCGGGGGCACGTGGGCGGCGATCCACTGGCCGGGCTCGACGTTGATCTTGCGAATGGCGCGGCCGTCGCTCGCCAGGCGCTCGCGTCGCTCGCCGAAGCTGTTGGCGAGGCGTGGCGTGCTGATCAGGAGCAGCAGCAGCGGCGTGATCAGCGCGGCGAGCGGGCGCCAGCGTGCCTGGGGCGTCGCGGCCGCGCGGAGCTGCGCCAGGCCCCAGGCGGCGAGCGCGGCGAGACCGAGGGCGCTGGCCGCCACCCAGACGAGCAGCGGCGGGTCCACCCAGCGGGTCCAGTAGTAGCCATCGAGGCGCAGGGCGCGCGAGCCGACGACGCCGAGCAGGTAGGCGCCGGGCGCGAGGCCGAGGGTGGCCGCCAACCAGACGCGCTCGCGCTGGCGCCCGGCGCTGATCCAACCCACCAGCGCCAGCATCCCGGCGGCGCCGGCGGCCGTGCCCAGCCAGCCGTGCTGGATCACGAGCCGCCAGAGCGTCACCACGCTGCTCGCGGAGAGGCTGAAGGCGTGGGCCTTGAGGTAGTAGGTGTTGGGTAGCCAGCCGCCATTGACCGCGTGGCAGAAGATCGACCAGGCGAGCGTGGGGCCTGCAAGCAGCGCGAGGGCGGCGGCGGGCGCCGCCCGACCCGGGGCGCGGTGGCGGGGGCGATCGAGCAGCGCCCAGGCGGGTAGGGCGAGGGCGAGCAGGGCGAAGGCCTCGGGGCGCGCCAGCGGGCTGAGGCCGAAGAGCGCCAGCGCCCACCACGCGCGGCGGCGCAGCACCGCGGCCACCGCGCCGAGCCACAGCGCCAGCAACAGCACGGTCTCCATCCCCGAGAGGGCGGAGAAGATCAGCCGTGGCTCGACGGCCAAGAGCGAGGCCGCCGCGGCGGCAGCCCAGCCGCTCTGCAGCGCCGCTGCCGAAATGACGAAGAGCGCCACGATCGCGATGCCGCCGAGGGCCAGGCCGAGCAGCTTGGCGCCCCACGGCACGGCGCCGGGCCCGAAGACGGCCGCGAGGCCCTGCACGGGGGCATTGGCGATGGCCCACAGCGGGCTGGTGGCGCCGGCCTCCTGCGGGCCGCCGTCGTTGTAGGCGAAGCCGTGGCCGTGCGCGAAGGCGCGCGCGTAGACCTGATGAATCCAGGCGTCGTCCAGCGGGAAGTCGTGCCGCGCGTGCTCGGAGTGCGCGAGAAAGGCGAGGCTGGCCGCGGCGTAGAGCAGCAGTGGCACGACGAGCCAGGCGCGGGTCACGGCCTCGGGAGGGCCGGCGTCGCGAGCTAGGGGCGGGGGATCACGCCGGCGTTTGCGCGGAGCCACGATCACCTCTTGCAGGGCGGGAAGCAGGCTCGCACGCGGTGCGGGGGCGGGGCAAGCTGGGCTCGCGCTTGGGGTCGCGGGCGTTCGAGCGCGTGGCGACGTGGACGCGGCGGTGGGCGCCGGGCTACGGTAGCCCCGTGAGGAGACCGCTGGGGAACGTCGCCAGCGGTGGGCCCGAGGGTCCGAGGGGGTGTTGGGTGGCACGCGGGGCAGCCGACGACGAGGCGGAGCGTGAGGCGACGATCGTGCGTGCCGTCGGCGACGCGGCGGGCGAGGCGACCTTGGTGGGTACGCTCGACGACCACCTCGAGCAGAGGCAGGGCGCCTCGCCCGGGACGCCCGGGGAGCGCGGGCGCCCCTGGGGCGAGATCGAGGCGGAATGGCAGCGGCGGCTCGCCACGGCGCGGCCCGACGGGGCTGCGCTGGCGCCGCATAGGGAGGTGGCCTTCCCGCCGGGCGCCCTCTGGGTCGAGCTCGACGTGCCACCGCTGAGCCCGCCCTTGGCCGAGGGCATGCCTCCGCTACCCACCGAGCTCGGCGCCGCGGGGGCGAGCGATGCCGCCGATTGGAGCGACGAGCCGACGCCCGGCCCCTCGCCCTTCGCGTCGACCACCGGACGGCTGGCGGCGCTGACCGAGCGCGATGACGCGCCGGGGTCGGTCGCGGGCCCTTCGCCGACACCCGCGCCGTTGGCGCTCGCCGACCGGGTGGTCACGCCCTCGCTCGAGCCGATCGGGCGGCACGTGGCTCAGACAGCGGAGCTGCCGGGCGTAGATCAGGCGGCTGCGCCCTGGAGTCTGGGTACGGCGAGTCCACGCCGCGCGGGTGCGCGCGCCGGTCGCGGCTGGGGCTGGATCCTCGCCTCGGCGGTCCTGCTGCTGGCGGCCGTCGTGGCCGTGTGGTGGATCCTCGGGCGCGCCGGCCAGGGTTGAGGCGGCCGGCGCGGTCACCGCGCACGGTCAGCACTGGTTTACTTTGCCCACGGCCGGCGTTATAGCGCTGCCGTCATGGGCCGAGCGCAGACGCTGGTGCTCGACGAGCGCCACCCCAATCCTCGCAAGATCCGGCAGGCAGCCGAGCTGCTGGGGCGTGGCGGTGTGATCGCGTACCCGACGGATACGGTCTACGGCATTGGCTGCGACCTGCACGACCGCAAGGCGATCGATCGCGTCTACCTGATCAAGCGCCTCGACCGCGGGCATCGCTTGAGCTTCATCTGTCAGGATCTCTCGACGGTCGCCACCTATGCGCACGTCAGCGACTTCGCCCACCGCTGGTTGCGGCGGCTGCTGCCGGGGCCCTACACGGTGGTGTTGCCGGCGAGTCGCGAGGTGCCCAAGGTGCTGCGCGAGCGGCGGCCGGAGGTCGGCATCCGCGGGCCCGATAACGCGACCTGCATCGAGCTCACGCGCGCGCTGGGGCGGCCCGTGATCTCGACCAGCGCGACGGATCCCGAGAGCGGCGAGATCATGATCGACCCCGAGGTCGTGCTGCAGCGCCTCGGGCATCAGCTCGAGCTGGTGCTCGACGGCGGCCTGCTGACCAACGAGCCGTCGACGATCGTCAGCCTCGTCCACGACGAGATCGAGGTGCTGCGCGTGGGCAAAGGACCGACCGAGTTGCTGACGGGCTGCTAGCCCGAAGCTCCCCCGGCTAGGGCGCGGGCACGGGCGCCTCGCGGCGCTCCAGCGCCACGACGTAGACCTCGGTGGATTGGCGGCGCGTGGCGTCGGGACGCACGACCTTGGTGCGCCGATAGGCGCGCTTGACGCTCGCCAGCGCCGGCTCGAAGCCCTCGCCCATCAGGATCTTGGCCACGAAGGCCGTCTGCGCGCAGCCCAGCTCGAGCGAGAGGGCCAGCGCGCGCTCGAAGAGCTCGGCGCTGCGGAGCTGATCGCTGGAGGCGACGCCGCTGGTGTCCGGGGCCATGTCCGAGAGCACCAGATCGAAGCAGGGCAGCGCACCGCGCAGCGCGTCGCCGCCGATCGTGAGCACGTCGCCGACGATCAGCCGGACATGCGAGGGCAGGGTGATCGGCAGCGGTTCGCGGTCGAGGCCGACGATGCGGCCCTGCGGCCCGACGCGCGCGCTAGCGTACTGCAGCCACGACCCGGGGCGGCAGCCGAGGTCGAGCACGCGCTGGCCAGCGCGCAGCAGGCCGAAGCGCTCGTCGAGCTCCTGCAGCTTGTAGACCGAGCGCGCGGCGTAGCTCTCGCTCTTCGCGCGGCGGTAGTAGGGATCGTGGCGTTGGCGCCGGTCGTTGAGCTTGCCGGGCATCGTTGGTGGGTCGTGCGCGCCGCGATCCCAGGGTTGCTCGGGCGCCCACCCCCCCCCGAAGAGGGCGGGCCACTGGGCGCGGGCGCCTAGGGCAGGGGCGCCTAGGCGGCGTTGGTCGCGGGCGCGCCTTCAGCGGGGGCCGCGGTCAGCAGCTCGAAGGGCAGCAGCGGCCGCTTGGTCGCGTGCTTGATGGTGACGTAGCCCCCGGGAGCCCCCGGAACCGCGCCCTTGAGCAGCAGCAGGTTCTTCTCGGCGAGCACCTCTTGGACGCGCACGTTCTGCACGCTGACCCGCCGGTTGCCCATCTGGCCCGGCATCTTCATGCCCTTGAACACGCGGCCGGGCGTCAGACGGCAGCCGATCGAGCCGCCGTGGCGGAAGTACTCGTGCGTGCCGTGCGTGGCGCGAAAGCCGGAGAAGTGGTGGCGCTTGATCACGCCCTGGAAGCCCTTGCCCTTGGAGGTGCCGATGATGTCCACCGCGTCGCCCGGGCGGAAGACCTCGGCCACCGAGAGCGTCTGGCCAATCTTGAACTGACCCAGCTCTTCGGCCGACAGGC
Organism: Pseudomonadota bacterium; assembly: GCA_016702545.1. Classification (GTDB taxonomy): domain Bacteria; phylum Myxococcota_A; class Polyangia; genus JADJTL01. The sequence goes on from JADJDT010000044.1 coordinate 309,155, forward strand.
GTACCTCGCGTACGACATGCTGCGGCGCGGTCCCGGCCTTGGCGAAGACGCCGGCCGCCGGCCGCGACGTGCGCTGCGGCTTCTGCTCGTCGAAGCCGATCTTGATCGACGCGTAGCCGTTGCGCTCGGGCGTATTGATGTCGAGGACCACGCAGGGGCCGACCTGGACCACGGCCAGTGCCTGCCAGGTGCCCGCGCTGTCGAAGGCCTGGGTCATCCCGACCTTCTTGCCCAGCAATCCCATGCGGAATCTCATCCGTTGGGCCATCGTCCTCACTCCTTGGCCTGGGAAAAGGCCTAAGAAAGACACGCCGAAGAAAAACCCGCCACGGGGCGAGCAAAGCGCACGCCGCCTTGGGCGCACGGCCGCTGTTGTATAGGGGTCAACGTTCCTGGTGTCAAGGATGGTTGAAGCGCAGGGCGCCGCAGGGTTGCGCAGGGCGCCGCAGGGCTGCTCAGCGGACCTTGGCACCCGTTGGAATGTCGCGGTCCACGGTGCACAGCGCCAGTCCGGCCCCGTCGCCGGCGGCCAGGATCATGCCTTCGCTGCGCACCCCGCGAATGGTCGTCGGTTTGAGGTTGGCCAACAGCAGCACGCGCTTGCCCAGCAGCTGCTCGGGCGCATAGGCCTTGGCGATGCCCGAGACGACCTGACGCTCGACCCCACCGACCTCGAGCGTCAGTCGCAGCAGTCGGTCCGCGCCCTCGACCCGCGCCGCCGCGCGCACCTCGGCGATGCACAGCTCGCAGCGCGCGAAGTCGTCGATCGTGATGGTGTCGGAGGGCTCGGCCGGCGCTGGAGCGGGTGTGGCCGCGGAGGCCTCGACAGTGGGCGCTGCGGCCACCACCTCGGCGCCGCCGGTGGCGCGCGCCGTCCAGCGGGCGATCAGCGCCTGACGACGCTCGTCGTCGATGCGCGGGAAGAGCGGCTCGCCGCGCTGCAGCGCCGCCGGGGTGGGGCCGTCACCCCACCGCGCGGGCCACTGATCGACCTCGAGCTGCGGCTCCAGCGCGGGCAGACCGAGGTAGCGCCGCATCGTGGCCGCGCTGTCCGGCAGCGCCGGGGTCAGCAGCACGGAGATCCAGCGCAGGGCCTCGAGCAAGTGCGCGACCACCTGGTCGAGCCGCGACCGCTGCTCGGGGGCGCGCGCCAGCCGGTAGGGCGCCGTGGTGTCGATGTACTTGTTCGTGGCGCGCACCAGCTCCCAAAGGGCCTCCAGGGCTCGGCTCGGCTCGAGCCGCTCGAAGTGCGAGGCCACCGCGTCCCGCACGCGCTCGGCCAGCGCGATCAGAGCCTGATCGGTGGGGTCCGTGGGGCCTGTCGCGAGCAGCGCGGGCGTCTGTCCGTCGCAGTACTTGGCGGCCATCGCCAGCGAGCGGTTGAGCAGGTTGCCGAGGTCGTTGGCCAGGTCCGCGTTGATGCGTTGGATCAGCGCCTCGTGGGCGAAGTCGCCGTCGTGGCCGAGCGGGGTCTCGCGCAGCAGGAAGTAGCGCAGGGCGTCGCGCCCGACGTCACCCGCCAGCATCCCCGGGTCGACGGCGTTCATCAGCGACTTGGACATCTTCTGGCCGTTGACCGTCCACCAGCCGTGGGCGAAGACCGTGCGGGGCAGGGGCAAGCCCGCCGAGAGCAGCATGCAGGGCCAATAGACGGCGTGGAAGCGCAGGATGTCCTTGCCGATCAGATGAATGGCCTGCGGCCAGAACTGGCGGTAGGCGGGGGCCTCGTCGAAGCCACCGAGCGCCGAGATGTAGTTGGTCAGCGCGTCGATCCAGACGTAGATCACGTGCGTGTCGTCGCCGGGCACGCGAATGCCCCAGCTCAACGTGCTGCGCGAGACGCTGAGATCGCGCAACCCGCTGCGGATGAAGCTGACGATCTCGTTGCGGCGCATCTCGGGTTGCACGAACTCGGGGTGCCGCTCGAAGTGCTCGAGCAGCGCGTCCTGGTAGCGCGACATCCGGAAGAAGTAGCTCGTCTGCTTGAGCCGACTGACCGGTCGCGCGTGCACCGGGCAGTTCCCGGCGACCAGTTGGGTCTCGGTGTAGTACTCCTCGCAGGCCACGCAGTAGGCCCCATCGTACTCGCCTAGATAGATATCTCCGCGCTCCGCGAGGCGCTGCCACAGCCGTTGGACCACCGCGGCGTGGCGCGGCTCGGTGGTGCGAAGAAAATCGTCGTGCGCGATGCCGAGCTCGCCCCAGGTCGAGCGGAAGCGCGAGACCACCTCGTCCGCGAGCTGGAGCGGGGTCAGACCGCGGGCCGCGGCCGCGGCCTCGATCTTCTGCCCGTGCTCGTCGGTGCCGGTCTGGAAGCGCACGGCCTCGCCGCGCGAGCGGTGGTAGCGCGCGAGCGTGTCGCCGACGACCGTGGTGTAGGCGTGCCCCAGATGCGGCACGTCGTTGACGTAGTAGATCGGCGTGGTGAGGTAGAAGGGCCGCATGTCGTGGCTTTCTCAGGCGCCGTCGCGTTCGTCGGCAGTCTCGGAGCTGTCGCCGCCGCGGCCGCTGCGGCTGAGCTCGTGCACCGCATAGGTCTGGACCGAGCCGTCGGCTAGCGTGGTGCGCACGAGCTGGCGCGGGATATCGAGCTCGTTGACCCGGGCCAGCCCCTGGGGCGTTTGTACGGTCTCGCCGACGCGCGGGAGGTGCCGGCGGGCCTCGCGGTACATGCTCTGCTCGTAGGCCAGACAGCACTTGAGTCGCCCGCACATGCCCGAGATCTTGGCCGGGTTCAGCACCAGGTTCTGATCCTTGGCCATGCGGATGCTGACCGGGGCGAAGTCGTTGATCCAGCTCGAACAGCACAGCTCGCGGCCACAGGGGCCGAGCCCGCCCGTCAGCTTGGATTCGTCGCGCACGCCGACCTGCCGCAGCTCGACGCGCAGGTGCAGGTCGCGGGACAGGTCGCGCACCAGGTCGCGGAAGTCGATCCGACTCTCGGCGGCGAAGTGGAACACGGCCTTTCCGCCGTTTTGCAGCACCTCGACCCGCGCGACCTTCATCGGCAGGCCGTACTGCTTGATGCGTTCGCGACAGCACCGCTGGGCCTCGCGCTCGAGCTCGGCCTTGCGGCTCGTCGCGACCGGACCCTCATCGCCGACGACGCGCAGCACCCGCAGCGGCGGGGTCTCGACCTGGGCACGCCACGGCGCACGGACGACCGTGCCGTGCAGCGTTCCCCGGTCGCCCTCGATCATCACCCGCTGGCCCGGCTCGAGCGCGAGCTCGCCGGCATCGAGCTCGGACACCACGCGCGTCGCACCGACGCGCACCGCGACCACGCGGAAAAGGCGACCCTGCCGCCGCGAGGGCGCATCCTCGCCGCCGGCTGAGAGCAGGTCGTCGGCCTCGTGCTCGCTCGGTGGGGCGTAGGCGAAGCGGCCGCTCACGGGCCCGGCCGCGACAGGGCCCTCGTGGTCTCCCGCCTGGTCCTCGCGCGCCGTGCGGGCGCTGCCGGGGCGTGCCGACGCCTCGCCGCCCCTCGCGGGTCCCTGTTCCAGGTCCCAGTTCTCGTCGGGGGGGAAGGCCGAGGGCGCTTCGATCCGGCCAGAGCGCGAGCGCCGCCGCCCCGGCGCGCCACCCGGGGCGCGGTCGCGGGTCGGCGCGGGTCGCTGATCCGCTGCTGGACGGCCCGCCGGTCGGGGTGGGCCAGCGCTCTGCCGCTGACGCTCGCGCTCGAGCGGCGCTTCGCGTCGACCCGGCTGGGGCTGCGCCTGGCGGCCAGCGGGACGCGGTGCGCCGCGCCGGCCGTCTCGGCGGGGGCCCCGTGCGTCGGCCTGCGGGCCGCTCCCCGGTGTCGCCTGCGCCGTCGTCGCTGGCTCGCCGGGGCCCGGCGCCGGCGTGGGCTCGGCCCCCGGCGTCTGGCTGGCCTCCGCCGCGGCCGTCTGTGCGGTGGCGCGCGAACGACCACGCCCGCGCCGCCGCCGCCGTCCACCACCACCGCCACCGCCGCCCCCACCACCGCCACCGCCACCGCCGCCACCATCCCCCTGGCCGGCGCTGCCGCTCTCCCCGTCGTGGGTTGAAGGCGCGCTCGGGAGCGCACCCTGGGGGCCTGGGCCGCTGCCGCCCCGCCCGTCGTGCGTCTCGGCGTTGCTCATCGGACCTGCTCCGTTGCCCGGCCGCGCAGCGCGATCACCAGCGCCTCGAGGGTCAGGGCGGCATTGGCGTTGCCCGCCAGCGCCGCTTGGGCCTGCTGCACGGCGCGAAGCTGGTGGAGCAGCGCTCGGCTCCCGAGCGCGTGGGCGCGCTGGGCCAGCGCGGTCTCGGTGTCGCTGGCGAGCAGTCGCGAGCCGCCGAGCCCCGTGGCGAGCAGCAGCAGGTCGCGCAGGCGGAACGCCAGCAGCTCGAGCGTTTGTGGCAGCACGGCGCGCTCTCCGCTCAGCTCGGCGACGGTCTGGAAGACAGCGAGCATGCTCTCCGTCTCGGCCACGCGCAGCAGGCTGTCGGCCGCCTGCTGCGCCTGCGCGAGGGCGGCGCTGTCGAGCAGCTCGAGCGCGTGGCCGACGCTGCCCTCGGCCAGCACCGCGACCCGCTGGAGCGCGTCGTCGCCGTGCGCGGCGCCGCGCTCGTGCGCGCGGAGCGCGGTGACGAGCGCCGGCGCGGCGAGCGGGGTGAAGCGCAGGCGCTGGCAGCGCGAGAGCAGCGTCGGGGCCACCCGATGCGCCGCGGCCGTGACGAGGACGAAGAGGTTGCGCGGGCGCGGCTCCTCGACCGACTTGAGCAGGGCGTTGGCGGCGCTGCCATGCAGCGCCTCGGCGCCGTCGACGAGGATCAGCCGCCAGCGCGCCTCGTGCGGGGCGTAGGGCAGCTGCTCCTGCAGTTGGCGCACCTGCTCGACCTTGATGAAAGCCCCGTCGGGGGCGATGACGACCACGTCCGGATGTTGCCCGCCCGCGATCTTGGTACACGACCCACAGCGGCCGCAGCCGTCGAGATCGGCGGGACGCTCGCAATTGAGGCGGAGGGCGAGGGCCTGAGCGGTCGTGGCCTTGCCGACCCCGCGTGGGCCGCTGAAGAGCAGCGCGTGCGGCAGCCGGTCGGTCGCTAGCGCGCGCCGCAGCGCCTCGATCGGGCGCTGCTGTCCGACGATCTGGGAAAGCGTCAGCATGCTCACGGTGTGGTGGGTGCTAGCACCGCAACTCCCGCCTGTCAAAAGCGCTGGCCGGTCGGGCCATTCTCGCCGCTACCCGGTGGTGGGCGCGGGCGCAGCGAGCGATCGAGCAGGCTCCCTTGCGTCAGCTCACCCACGGCGCTGTGCTCGGCCGTCACCTGCCGAGCGCGCGCTAGGGTCGCGACGTAGCCGCGGTTGCGGCGCAGCAGCAGCAGCGCCGCCAGTCCGCTGGCCAAGACCAGCGCGATGGCCGCGACCAGGGTGGCGATCAGCGCGCGTCGCGACTCGAGGCCGACGCGAAAGGGGCCGACGGAGGCCAGCATGGCCCCCGTTACAGCGCCGCTGCGCGAGCGCGGGGTGCGGTGCAGCACGACGCTGACCCGCGCCGGGTCGAGCCCGTCGATGGCGCCCGCCACCAGTCGCTGCGCCTCGGCCTCGTTGAGCCGGCAATCGGCCGATACGCGCAGCAGCACCGCGGCGCGCGGCTGGGGCCGCGCCGCGTCCGGGAGGGCGAAGGGCGAGGGCTCGGGCAGCACGACATGGACGCGCGACTGCTGCACGCCCTCGATGCCTTGCAGGGTGCGGGTCAGCTCGCCCGCCAGCGCGTGATGCAGCAGGGCGCGCTCCTGGGTACTGGTCGGCACCAGACCGACGTGGCCGAAGACCTCTCCCAGACCTTGTAGCTTGGGTGGGGGCAGGTTCTGGCTGCGCAGCACGCCCCAGGCGCGCGCCGCATCGTCGCGGTTCACCGCCACCGTGTAGCTGCTGCTGGTGCCCTGGGTCTCGCGCAGCTTACGCGCGGCGATGCCCTCATGATCGAGCGCGTTCAGCACGGCGTTGGCGTCGCCGTCGTCGAGGTCGTGCAGCAGCTCGGCGCTGCAGCCGACGAGCAGCAGCAGGCACGACCCCAGCGCGAGGCCCGAGCGCGCGGGTAGGAGGCGTGGGCGGAGCGATCGCGGCATGGCCTCGTGCCTAGCGTGCACGCCCCGCCAACGTCAAGGTCATGTCGTCGTCAGGTCATGTCGTCGTCGGACGCCTCGGGTGGTAGGTCGGCCGAGCGGCTGGATTCAGGGGCCGAAGGCGGGGCCGAGGACCTCGGTGAGCTGGGCGATCGCGCGGGCGTGGAGGCGCGAGGCCCACGACTTACTCAGGCCGAGCTGCGCCCCAATGGCCTCGAGCGTCAGTCCCCGATAATAGTGCCCCTCGATCAGCGCACGCTCGCGCTCCGGGAGCTCGGCGATGGCCGCGCGCACGGCGCGGCCGGCCTGCGCGCTCTCGGTCGCCGTCGCCGGGTCGGGGGCGCGCTCGTCGGCCAGGTCGCCGAGACCCGCCTCGCCCAGCGAGACGACGAAGATCGTGGCGAGTTGATCGATCGTGCGGGCGACCTCGCCGAGCGCCTGATCGGTGTCGAGCTCGGGCTGGCCCGTGGCCGGGCGCTCGGCGGTCTGGGCCAGCAGCTCGTTGCTGGCCGCGAGGAAGCGCGCGTACTCGCTGCGGCTGAGCCAGCCGAGCTGGCGCAGACCGTCGAAGATCGCCCCGCGGATGCGGTAGTAGCTGAAGGTCGTGAAGGCGATGCCGCGCGTCGCGTCGAAGCGGTCGGCCGCCTCGACCAGCCCGCGCATGCCGAAGGACACCAGCTCGTCGTAGTCGAGCGACCCGCCGAGCTCGCGGCGGACGTTGCCCGCGAGGCTGCGCACGTAGCCGAGGTGCTGGTGGATCAGCCGATCGCGCTCGACCGAACGCTCGACCGAACGCTCGACCGAAGGCTGGGGCGGAAGCTCTGGCGCAGGCGGGCTCGATCCCCTGCTGGGCTGGGAGGGGTCCACCGCCAAGCTACCTGGGCGCGCCGCCGGTGATCCCGCCGGCACGACGGCTCGAGGCCTCGCGACGGTGGCGCCGGGAGGTCGAAAAGGAGCCCCGAGGGCCTCGTGCGCGCGGCTTGGTCAGATCGGGCCACCCTTCTTCGTCGCCTGGATGAACTTGCGCAGCACGTCCTTGCGCTCCTCGTCCAAGTCGAGGAAGCGGATGCCCATGTCCATCGGCTCCTCGCGGTTGACCCAGCTGACCTCTCCCCGCGCCGCGATGGTCGTGTTGAGGTCCGGAAAACTGATCACCAGGTCGACGACCGTGCCGATCTCCTCGACGCTGGCCGTCTGAATCGACATGCCGCCGAGGCTGATGTTCTCGATCCGGTGGTAGAGCAAAACCTCGCTGGTGCCCGTGTAGTCGACGTAGGCCGTGATCTCGTAGCGCGGGTCGACGCGCCGATTCCGCGGATCGGCGCCAGCGGCGCCCTGTTCGTCGGCCATGGAGCCCTCCCAGTGCGAGGCATGATAGACGGGCCTCTGAGCGAGCACAACAGCGCGACGCGCGTGGCGCGTGGGCGGCCGCGCCGGGGGCCGGGCCCCTGCGCGCGCCATTCGTCGCAGGCGGCCTGGACGGTCGCCACCGGCGCGGGTAGGATGCCCCCCATGCGACGCAAGATACAGCTCGTCCCTGCCGCACGGGGCTCCCTGCGCGGTGTGCTCTCGTTCGTTTCGCTGCTGGCGATGACCCTCGCGGCGGGGGGCTGCCGGCACCTGCAGTACATCGAAAACACCAAGGTGGTGGATACGCCCGCCAACCGCGCGGTGATCGAGGTCGTCGAGCAGTACCGCCGGGCGATGGAGCAGAAGGATGTGGCGCGGGTGCTGACCCTCGTGGATCCGACCTATAGCGACCAGAGCGGCACGCCCGAGCCCGTCGACGACCTCGACTACACCAGCCTGAAGCGGGCGCTGAGGGAGCGGCTCGGCCGCTGCGATCGCGTGCGTTACCGGCTCGAGTACCAGGCCGTCGCCGTGCGCGGGCGAGCGGCGACGGTCGACGTGTGGATCGACGCGACCTTCGTCTATCAGCAGCCGAACACGCCGCCGATTTTTCGGCGCTTCACCGACTACCATCGGTATCAGTTGTTTCAGGCGGAACGGCGCTGGCGCTTCGTCAGTGGGCTGTGACTCGCGTCAGTGGTCTGTGACTCGCGTCAGTGGTCTGTGACTCGCGTCAGAGTGGGCGACTTGACGCCGACGACTTGATGCCGACGACGTAGGCGACCCACGCTGGGTCGCTGGCCGCCTGGGCGCAGCGGCGATAGCGGCCGTTGCCCTGGCCCGTGGCGCCGTCCGTGCCCTCCCAATACACCTCGCTGCGCGCGAAGCCGGCCTCGGCCAGCAGCTCGCGCACCTCCGGGATCGTCCACAGCCGCCAGTCGTAGCGGAAGGCGTGGCGTAGCCAGCGACCGTCGCCGAGGCGGAAGTGAATCGAAAACTGGCAGCGGTGCGTGATCGGGTCGAAGCGGTGCTGCTCCCAGACGTAGTGGAAGCCCCCGAGGCGGCGGGTTTCACGGTGCTCGTCGCGCCAGAGCTGCGGCCCGCCCATCAGGTCGAGCACGAGCAGGCCCTCGCGGTCGAGCTGAGCGCGGGCTCGCGCGAAGTAGGCGCGGAGCTGGTCACGCCGCTGGAAGGTGAAGAAGGAGAAGTTCTGGGCCGCGATCAGGTCGACGCGTGGCCGGCTCGGCTGGCAGACATCCTGTTGCAGCAGCACGACGCGGCCCCGCTGAGCCGGGGTCAGGGCGGCGAGGTTGTGCTCCCGCGCCCAGCGCAGCGGCTCGGGGTCGAGGTCGACCCCCCACGCCCGCCGGTCGGGGCGCGACCGCGCCCAGGCACAGCAAACCGCCGCCGTGCCGCAGAAGTCCTCCCGCAAGCGCAGCGCGGGCCGGTCGAAGCAGCGGCGGAAGACGCGCGAGCAGAAGGCGACCTCGTGCTCCGGAAGCTGCACCGCGCGCTGGTAGAGCGCGTACTTGTCGGTCTCGATCGGGCGCGCGCGGGCGCCGCGTGGTGCGGGTCGCGGAGCGGCGCGTTTGCGCTTCGCCGAGGCGCGCGGTGTCGAGCTCCGAGGGGTCATGGCGCGGCATCCTCGCTCAAATGCCCCGCGGGGCCAACCGCTTCGATCGGCGCGCGGGGCGCCGGGATCCGGGCAGCGAGGCCCTGCGGGGCCCGGCCGGGGCGCCCTACCTCTCCTTCGTCGAGTGCCCAACGACGCAGCACCATGTCGAGATCCGCGCCGTCGAAGACGAGGCGTCCGTGGTCGAGCACGAGGAAGCGGGTGCAGAGCCGCGCGGCGAGCTCGAGGTCGTGGGTCGCCACGAGCATCGCCGCATCGACGGCCGCGAGCAGCCGCGCCAGGGCACGTTGACCGGGGGGGTCGAGCCCGGCCGAGGGCTCGTCGAGCAGCAGCAGCGGTGGCTCGCTGACCAACGCGCCGGCCAACGCCACGCGTTGCTTCTGACCGTGCGAGAGCCGATGAACGGGCGTCTCGGCGTGGGCGGCGAGGCCCAGCGTGGTGAGCGTGGCCGTGGCTCGCTCGAGCGCCGCCGCGGGGGCGACGCCGCGGCGTAGCAGCGCCAAGGCCACATCCTCGACCACCGTCGGCAGCAGCAGCTGATCCTCGGGGACGTTGCCGACGAAGCCGACGCGCTCGCGGATCGGCGCCAGCGTGCGGCGCGCCAGCCGCAGCCCGCCGACGACGATCTCCCCACGGTGCGCCAGCAGGCCGACCGCGGTCAGCAGCACCGTGGTCTTGCCCGAGCCGTTGAGGCCCAGCAGCGCCACGCGCTCGCCTGCCGCCACGGCGAAGCTCGCGTCGATCAGGCTCGGAGCCTGGCCCGGCGTGTAGCGCACGGTGACGTCGCGGAAGCGCAGGGCGGCCTCGTTCATCACGGTGCTCCCAGCCGCAGGGCGGTCGCGATCGCCAGCAGGCCCAAGGCGAGGGTCCCTGCAGTCACGTCGCGTCGGCCGAGCGTCTGCGGCCGCAGCGAGCGCAGCGCGGCGCGGTCGTATCCGCGCAGCTCCATCGCGTCACCGACGCGCTCGGCGCGCGCGATGACGCGGGGCAGCCAGACGCGGGGCAGCGCCCCGAGCACGCGCCAGCTACGCCCAGCCCCTCCGGACGTGGCCCCCCGGACCACCAGCGCGGCGGTGATGCGCTGCGTCTCGGCGACGAGCGATGCGGTCTGCTGCACGATCTGCAGCACGATCGCGACGGCCAGGCGCGGCAGCGGCAGGCGGAGCAGGGCCTCGCGGAGCGCGCTCGGGCTCAAGGTGGCCACGGCGCTGAGCGCGATCAGCAGCAGGGCGAGGCCGCGCAGGAGCATGGCCGCCAGCAGCGCGAGCGCGGCTCCGTACCGGCCGCCCGCCGCGCTTCCGGCGGCGCCAAGCGGGAGCAGCGGGAGCAGCGGCAGCAGCAGCCAGAGCGGCAGCCAGAGCGTGAGCGCGAGCCCCACGGCACGGCGAACGACCGCGAGCGGTGGTCGGCAGGCCAGCAGCCAGGCCGTGCTGAGCCCGACGATGAAGAGCACGCCGGCGGCACCCGTGGTGGGCGCGACCAGGCAGGCGGCGAAGACGGCGCCGGCCACCAGCAGCCGCGTCGGTGGCGCCAGGCGCGCGCAGGGGCCCTCGCCGCAGCCCCACAGGTCATGCCAGGGCGTTCGCATCCGTGGCTACCCTAGCCGCGGTTTGATCGCCGTGACCAGGTAGCCGTCCGCGTCGTCGAGCAGCGCGGTGGCCGGCAGGCCCGTGGCGGTCAGCAGCGCGGCCGTCTCGGTGGCCGGTGGCAGCAGATCGTGGCGCACGGCTGGGCCGGCTTCCGCGTGAATCGCGTTGACCCGCTCGCGGGGTAGCAAATGCCAGACGTGCAAGCGACCGCCGGGCCGCAGCACGCGCCCCAGCTCGGTGGCGACCGCCACGGGGTCGTCGAAGTGCGGCCAAACGGAAAAGCAGACCACGCGGTCGGCGCTGGCGTCGGCCAGCGGGAGCCGCAGCGCGTCGACGGCGTGCCAGGTCACGCGCGGATCGGCGATCTTGCCGCGGGCGACGGCGACCATGCGGGCCGAGGCGTCGATCGCATGCACCCTGCCGGCGGCCGAGAGGCGCGCCAGCAGCGCCAGCGTCAGGTTGCCGGTGCCGCAGCCGACGTCGAGCACCGTCTCGTCGCGCTCGAGGCCGAGCGCCTCGAGGCCGGCCGCCAGGCGCTGGGCCAGCGCGGCGAGATCGTCCCAGCCGTCCCACTGGTCGGCGATCGCGTCGAAGAAGGCGGCGCGGGCATCGGTTGGGGTGATCACGCTTCACCTCGCGCCAGCGGGCCGGCCGGCCGCGCCGTTGCGCGGGCGATCCGCACCACCGTGGGTACCACGATCGCCATCAAGAGGATGCCCGGCCAACCGCTGAGCCACGACAGCCCGGCGAGGAAGCCGGCGGGCAAGGCGATCAGCCGCGCGCAGCCGTAGACCAGCGCGACGTGGAGCAGCCGTCCGAGCACGAGCACGGGGAGCAGCAGCGCCGCTGGATGGGCCGAGGGCCAGCGGCGGACCAGCAGCGCCAAGAGCAGCGCCATCGTGGCCAGCTCGAGGGCCATCAACACGGCCACCGGCGGGTACCAGGGCGGCATGCCGGTGACGGCGGCCGAGAGCAAGGGCGTCAGCCCGGCCGTCGTCGCCGCCGGCAGGGGGCGCACGAAGAAGGGCAGGATCATCAGCGGCAGGTACATCGGCATCAAGGCGCGCCCGAGCTGCAGCAGGTGAAAGAGCGTGGGCAGCAGCAAGGCCGCCGCGCCGAAGAGACCACAGTAGGCCAGCTCGCGCGGCGCGAGGCGATCGTCGATCGTCGTCACAGCTCCACCTTCAGGCCCAGCAGCGCATGGAAGCCGGGCATCGGATAGCCCTCGACGTAGGCGTAGCGCCGGTCGAGGAAGTTGCGCAGCAGCGCGTAGGGCTCGAGCGCGAGCCCTCGCGCTGCCGACCTATAGCGGTAGCGCAGCGCCAAGTCAGCCACGAAGACGGCGGCGAGCGGCCGGCGCCCGTAGTTGGCCATGTAGAGCCCGTGAACCCACTCGGCGCTGGCCGTGGCGCCGACCCTGTGTCGGGGGCCGAGCGGCTGCGTGGCATCGAGCGTGAGGTTGACCTTGGCGTCGGGGTTCTGTCGCGTGTAGCGGCCCACGTCCTGCCAGTTGCCGCCGAGCGACAACGAGCAGGGTCCGAGCCGCTTGAGCCCAACGTGGCCCTCGACGCCCCAGATCACGACGCGGCCGATGTTCACCACCTCGGCGCTGGGCCAGACCCCGAAGTACCTGATCAAGTTCTCGGCCGCGGTGCGGTAGCCCGTGCCGGACAGCTCGATCCGCTCGCTGTTGTAAGCCGCGCCGAGGTCGGCCGTCAGCGCGTACTCGGGGCGCAGGGTCGGGTTGGCCACCGGGAAGGGCAGGTAGAGCTCACGCAGCGTCGGCTGCCGGAAGCTGCGCGCGAGCCGCGCACGTAGCTGCAGGCGATCGGTGAGATCCCAGCGCGCGCCGGCCTTGGCCAGCCAGACGAGCCCGTAGCGGTTGCTGTAGAGGCCCCGTGCGCCAACCACGGCGCTCAGCCGCTGGAGCGGCCGCAAGGTGAGCTGGCCGTAGAGGGCAGCATCCTGCAGCGCGGCGACGGGCGGGCGCTCGTGGGTGACGCGATTTTCGACACGGCCACCGACGCGTTGCGCGGCGAGCCCGATCGCGAGCTCCGCGAGGCGGTGCGGCCGCAGCTCGAGCTCGGCCTGGAGGCCGCCCAGGTAGTCCGTCGAGTGGAAGCCGTCGAAGAGCCGGTGGATCCCCAGGTTGAGGTAGGGCGTCAGGGTCCAGTGCAGCAGCCGGTCGCGGCCCCCGGCGAGCTGCAGCGCCGCCGTGTTGCGCCAGACCTCGTAGGCATGGTCGCGGTAGGGGTGCGTCACCGGTCCGGCGTCGCTGCCCACGAGATGCACGACCTTGTTGCGCGCGGTCAGCCGCAGTCCGGAGGGCCAGCGATAGCGCAGCCCCGTGGTCGTCATGAAGGTGCTGCCACCGGCGCCCAGGCGATGGCCCGCGGTGGAAAGCGCGTGCAGCCCGGCCGCGACATCCCAGGCCCCGCAGCGGCCGAGCAGCGCCGCCGACTCGCGCACCGTGGCGTAGCTGCCGCTGCTCGCGTCGTTCTGCAGCTCATAGCCCTCGCGCTCGCGCCAGCGGCTGCGAAGCAGCAGCGCGCCGCCCAGCGCATTGCTGCCGAGCAGCACCGAGTCGCCGCCCTTGGCCACCACCACCTCATCGAGCAACAAGGGCAGGTAGGCGTCGGCCAGCGGATGGCCGAAGATCCCCTGGTAGTCGGGGACTCCGTCCTCCACGACGAGGACCTGGGTGTTGGGGCTGCCGCCCAGTCCGCGCAGCTGGAGCCCGCCGGTGGCGCCGTTGGCCACACCGTGCAGGGCCCCGCGCGCCGGGACGTAGAGCCCGGCCGTCTGCTGGGACAACGCCTCGAAGGTGCTGCCGCGGCTGCTGTCGCGCAGCCGCTGGCCATCGACCGTGGTGGTGTCCTGCGAGGCGTCGCGTACGCTCGGCCGCTCGCTGACCACGACCGTCTCATAGATGGGCGCTGGGGGCCGGGGCACCGGTCGGGTGGTGGAGGGGGCGGTGGGTCGGGGGCCCGGCCGGGCGGCGGACGGCCTGGTGGGCTGGGCCCTGGCGGGCAGCCACCCACCCAGCGCGACGCCGAGGATCGCGACTACGAGCGCGCGCATCCTCAATGCCCGTAGGGGCCCGGGAGCGTGAAGTCTTGCTCCAGGTCGTCGGCTGTCACCTCGAAGACCTGCTGCTCACCGTAGTCCACCTGCCGCAGCGACCGGGTCTGGTAGCGGAACCAGACCGGGAGCGCGGTCGCGTCCGAGCGAGCGTCCGAGGGGGTGCCGAACTCGAGCTTCTCGAAGTGGATCCGGTCCGCGCCGGGCAGGCAGCGCTCGAGCGTCGTGGCCTCCCCGTAGGCCAGCACCGCGGCCCAGGCGCAGCCGCTGAAGGTCGGGTTGCGGAGCTGGATCGACGCGGCGGTGCGATTGACCACCGCGACCTCCGGGTAGACGAGGTCGCAGCCGCCGCCCAGGCCCAGGCCGAGCGCGAGCAGCGGCAGGGCGCGAGGCGACGCGACCTTGCCCTGCCTCAGGGGAGGCACTGCGGGTTCTGCGAGCGTTCGGCGTAGGGCTTGAAGCCGAAGGCGGGCCAGCGCTCGAGGATGCGTTGGTACTGTGCCTCGGGAAGCGGCGGGACCCCCTCCGGCGGGCAGGGGCCCTGGTGGTTGGCCAGGTTGATGGCGATGGTGCGGCGCTGGCCGTCGACCACCTCCTCCTCCTGCTTGCTGGCCAGGGGCAGACAGTGCGCCGGGTCGCAGCTCGGATCGTTCCAGGCCGCGACCATCAGCACGTAGTCCAGGCCCGGGCTCAGCTCGCGCTCGGCGCTGGTCTCGCCACGGGCGATGCGACCGAAGTCGACCCCGAGGTACGACGCTTCGCAGATCGTCCACGGCGGCTGACGGGCCAGGGCGGGGTTGTCGAAGTCGTTGTCGATCGCGACCACGGCCGTGCCGGTGCCATCGCCGCCACAACCGTTGAACACCAGCGCGGAGGCGAGCACCGCCGCCGCGCGGCAGCGAGCGCGTATGATGCCGCCCACTCCCGGAGTCCTCGTCGCACTCATCGGCCCCATCTCCTCCCGCACGACGCAGGTATTACGAAACAGAAGGACGTAACACCTAGCCGCGGGGCGAGGCCTGTGTCAAGCGAAAGGGGCCTTGGAAAATGACCAGACCGCGAAGGGCTGGGCGCCGAGGGCTAGACGAGCCGACAGGCGAGCATGCTGGGGTGATGCCGCGGGGTGAAGTCGCGGGGATTCGCTCCCCGCCGACGAGGGGGCTTTGCGAAAGCCCCCTGAGTCATACCTAGAGGCTGTCGCAGAACTCGACGCGACGGGGTACCTTGTAGGGCGCCAGATTGCGGGCGCAGTGGTCGATGATCGTCTCCGCCTCGACCGCTCCACTGCGGTCCTTGAGCACCACGCGCGCGACCACCATCGGCCCACCGAGCGGATCGCGAATCAGCTGGGCCTGGGCCGCAGTGACCATCGACAGTCCTTCGATGCAGCCCTCGACCTCGCCGAGCGCGACGCGCTTGCCGTCGATCCGCACGAGGTCGTCTTCGCGCGCGAAGAGGGTCACGCGCTTGCTCCTGTCGATGGCGACCAGATCGCCCGTGCGCAGCCAGCCCTCGCTGTCACGGCTACCAATGGGCACGTTGTCACCCGGCAGCGCGGGCGCCGCCAGTGCCAGCGGGGACACCGCCGGTCCGCGGACCCACAGCGCGCCTTGTCGGCCGCTGGCCGTGGCCTTCCCCGTGGTCGGATCGAGGACCCGGATCTCGACCCCGTCGAGCACCTTGCCGACGCTCTCGCCGGCCTGTCCCTTGCCGTCGACGGCGACCGTCCCCGTCTCTGTGGTGTGCATGCAGCCGAGCGGGCGCGCCCCATAGCGTTGCAGGAAGCCGGCCGCCACCGCCCCGGTCAGCCCGCCGCCGAGCGACAGGAAGCGGGTCACGGTCTTGCCGTTGACCCGCGTGGCCGGCAGTCGCGCGAGATCTGAGAAGAGGGTCTGGTTGCCCGGCAGCAGCGTGACGTTGTGGTCCCGCAGGACCTTCGCGATGCGCGCCGGCCCGACCTCATCCTCGAGACAGAGGGTGGCGCCCGCGTGCAGGCACGCCACCATGCCGACGTCGAAGCCGAAGGAGCTGAAGAGCGGGACGCTGAGCAGTGCGCGATCCTCCTCCGTCACGCCGAGCGCGGCGGTCAGGTGCGCGGCCTCGGCCCGCAGGTTCGCGGCCGTGCGCTCCACCGGCTTCGGATCGCCGGCGGAGTCGGAGGTCACCAGCACCGCGGCAATCTGCTCGTCGGCGCAAGGCGCCGCCGCACGGGGCTCCGTCGGGTAGATCGAGCAGCTCAGCAAGGTCCCTTGCAGGCGCTTACGGCTCTCGGGGGTCAGCTTCGGCCGGGCCGCGCGCGCCACCGCGGGCGCGCCTCCCGCCGCCGCGACGGCCGCGACGTCGCCCCCGCGAGGGCGCGTGATCAGCCCACGCAAGGGTACCAGCGCTTGCAGCATCTCGAGCTCACGCGTGCTGGTCGTCGGGTCGAGGGGCAGCGGTGCGCAATCGAGCTTGCTGAGGGCCAGCGACAGGATCACGAAATCGGGCACATTGCCCAGCATCAGGCCGGCGAGGTCACCGGATCGCAGGCCCAGCGCGGCGAGCTCACCGGCGCGGCGATCGACGCGGTGCAGCAGGCCGCGCCAACTGAGATAGGTGTCGCGGTAGATCAGCGCCCGGGCTGTACCCTTGGCCTTGACCGCGCGCTCCAACCAACTGTAAAGCAACATTTCGAGTATCCAGGTGGGGCGAAAGCCCGGCGGAGTGTAACGCGCCAGACCCGATACGGCAACCGCGATCCGCGACCGGCAATCCGCGACCCGCGCCCCCGCGCCCCCGCCACCCCGCCACCCCGCCACAGCCTTAGGGCTTGGCGGCGTTGCGGGGCGGGTCGAGGTAGCGCTCGATCTGGCGCACCGAATCGTAGTCAGCGTCCTTCACGGCGATGAAGCCGAGGATCGGCCCGCTGCCGCGCAGCACGCGCTGCGCCAGCGGGGACTTGGCCTTGAGCGCGAGCAACGCGTCGCGCACGCGCTGCTTGAGCGCCGCGGGCTGGTTCGTCCCGGTGCAGTAGGCGTCGTAGGGGATGCGGTCGGTGCTGGCCAGGATGCGGATCTGCTGCGCCGGGATGCCGTGGCGGTCGGCGTCGAAGACGATGCTGGCGTAGACGGCCGCACCGTCGCAGACCTCGTGGTAGAGCGCCTGCAAGGTCGCGCGGTGGTCACCCATGAAGCGCGTCGCCTTGAAGGCCGCGTCGGGGTCGATGCCGGCGCGGCGCAACACCGCGCGCGGGTAGAGGTAGCCTGAGCTCGAGGCTGGATTCGTGTAGCAGAAGACGCGGCCGCGCAGGTCCTCGAGCCGCTGGATCGCGGAATCGGCGCGCGCGATGATGTAGCCCTCGTAGGAGGCGCCGCCCGAGGTGACGTGGGTGGCCAGCAGGTCGAGCCCGCCTCCCTCGCGCACGGCTCGCACATAGGCGTAGGCCGACAGCGCGGCGAGCTCGAGCTGACCCTCGCGCAGCTTGGCGGCCAGGTCGACGTAGTCCTCGACGACGCGCAGGTCGACCGGTCGGTCGAGCTGTTGCACGAGATGCTCCAGCAGGGGCCGGTGCGCCGCCAGCAGCTCGGCGGCCGGTAGATACTGCGTGATCCCCACGCGCAGCGGCGCTCCGGGCCGGCGCAGGCCGACGATCAGGCGCGCGTCGCCAAGCAGTCGGCTGTCGGCGGGACGTGCCGCATACCACAGGGCGCTGGCGATCGAGGTCAACACGAGCACGGTCGTCACGATCCGCAGGGCCTGGCGCTGACGGGCGCTCCGGCGTTGCTGTTGGCGCGAGCGCGGGCTCTCACCGGCGGTGACGATCGACGGCTCGACACCGATCAGTGACGGGATCGAGGGCTGGCGCAGCGCGGGCTCGTGGCTATCGCCCGAGCTGGGCAGGGTGATCTCGACCGGGTCGCCCGCGGCCACCTCAGGCATGGCGCTCTGCAGGTCGGCGAGAAACTCGCCGGCGGTCTGATAGCGCTGGGCCCGGTCGGCGGCCAGCGCCTTGATGATCACGCGCTCCAGCTCGGCGGGAATGCTGGGCCGGACCTGCCGTGGCGGGATCATGTTCCCGTTGACGATCGCCGCGAGGACCTCCGGCTGAGTGGTCCCGCCGAAGGGCAGCCGACCCGTGACCATGCGATAGAGCAGGACCCCCGCGGCATAGAGGTCGGCGCGCGCATCGATATCGGCCTCGCCGCGCGCCTGCTCCGGGGCCATGAAGCGCGGCGTGCCGACGACGGCACCGGTGGCCGTCAGGTCGGTGGACATCGCATCGCTGTGGAACTTGGAGATGCCGAAGTCGAGGATCTTGACCACGCGCATGCCGTTCGGCATCCGCGCCAGCAGCACATTGCCGGGCTTGAGGTCGCGGTGGATCACGCCGCTGGCGTGCGCCGCCGCCAGTCCGGCGAGGAGTTGACAGGCCACGGCCGCCGCGACCGTCGGCTGGGTGGCGCGCTCGCGCCGCAGGAAGGCGCTCAGGCTCTCGCCGTCGAGCAACTCCATCACGAGAAACGGGACGCCCTCGCTGGTCGTGCCCGTGTCATAGACTGCGACGATGTTCTCGTGGCGAATCGCCGCCGCCGCTCGCGCCTCGCGGCGAAAGCGCAGGATCGCGCGCGGATCGGCGACGAAGTTCTCGTTGAGCAGCTTGACCGCGACGCGGGTACCCAGACCGGTATGCTCGGCCTCATAGACCGCGCCCATCCCGCCCTCGCCCACGAGCCGACCGAGGCGGTACTTCCCGTCGAGCAGCGAGCTGAGCGACACCTCTTGGGTGTGCTCGTCGCGGTGCTCCCCCGAGTGCTTGTCGGCGCGCTCGACCCCAGGGTTCAACTCGACCCCAGGTTTCAACTCGACCCCAGGGACCGCAGCGCCGTCGGATTGTTCTGCCATGCTATCGCCGCCGCACCGATGCCCGGGGCCGTGCCCGCCCGGCCGCAGCGCGCGGCCCAGCGCAATGGCGCGGGAGCCCTCCGCCCCGCAGCGGACCGCAACGGCCAAGAGATCGGCGCACGGTAGCAGAGCTGGCACGGAAGGCAAGGCAAGCGCTTGGCTTGGGCACGCCCGCTGCGCTGCTCCGCCGCGCGGCCGGCGTGGTCAGCCGCGGGAGCGGCGGCGCGACACATAGCGCTCGAGCAGCAGCCGCGCGGCCGTGCTGGCCTTGATGCGCCAGGCGGGCGGGTTGGCTAGCAGCACGGCGAAGGCCACCTCGGGGCGATCGGCCGGCGCGAAGCCGACGAACCAGCTGTAGTCGAGCTGGGGGTCGCGGCGCGCCAGCGAGCCGGTCTTGCCGGCCACCGGCAGCGTGGGCAGATAAGGCCGGCCGCCGCGGCCGATGAAGCCACGCCGGCCGCTGCCCTGGGTGGTGGTGCGCGTCATCATCGCGGTCAGGCGGGCCGCCACGCGGAGGTCGAGGACCCGCGGAAGAGCGGCGGTGGCTGTGGCCTCGGCGCCCTCGTCGACGGTGCCCGCGGCGACGCTGGTGGTGCCCGTACCGCCGTCTCGTAGCAGGTGCGGCCAACGCAGCAGGCCACCGCTGGCGGCGACGCCGGCGATGACGGCCCCGTGCAGCGGGCTGATGGCGGTGTGCCAGAAGCCCGCCGCCGTGCGCGCCAGCTCGAGCTCGGTGTCCGGGATCTCGGCTGAGCTCGGGGTCACGGCGAGCTCGAAGGGGATCGGTCGATTGAAGCCGAAGCGGGCCGACCAGTCGATGAGCGCGGCGCGGTCGAGATAGCGCGCGGCGAGCTTGGCCACGACGGGGTTGATCGAATGGGCCACGGCATCGGCGAGCGAATGACAGGTCCGGTCGAGGCGTGGCTGGTTGCGGAGATTGTCGAGCTGGAGCTCGCGCAGGCCGCCGTGGTAGCAGACCGGCGCGTCGGCAGAAACGCCACGCGACAGCAAGGCGCTGGCCGTGATCAGCTTGTAGACGGAGGCCGCCGGAGCCCAGGGCGTCAGACATAGCTCACGCGAACCGAGCCGCGGGTCACGCTGCGAGCGACCCGCCAGCACCAGCAGGGCGCCCGTCTGCAGCTCGTACATCACGATCGCGCCGTAGGGCACCTCGTAGTCGCGCAACAGCGCGTTGGCCTGCTGTTGCAACACGGGGTCGAGCGTGAAGACGACGCGGCGGCCGTCGGCCAGCCGCTGCACCAGCTGGCGGCCTTGCAGCTCGGCCCGCTCCGGGACGATGCTTCCCGTGCCCGGTGTGCCCGGCGCGCGATCGGGGCGGGCCACGCTGCGCATCGCGGCGGTGAGGACGAGCGTCGGCAGGTGTCCCGCGCGACCATGGCCGCCGTGAGCGGCGATGCCGCCGCCGACCAGCAGCGCGAGTAGGGTGACCAGGCCGATGGCCGGTCGACGGTTCATTAGGGCCATGGTCTCTGTCGCAAGGGGCTACGGGCACTCTAGGGAGCGCACTCGGGTCTGTCAAAAAAGAGGGGGCCCTTGCCGGTCGCCGATCGGTCGTCTAACGTTAGCCCCTCGTGTCCTACGACGATCGCATCGACAAGACCGTCGTCACGGTGATGAGCCGAGTGACGCAGCGGCCGGTAGCCCGCGAGGCCTGCCTGGTCGCGATCTACGGGCACGAGCTCGGCAAGAAATACAATCTCGAGGCGCCCGTCGTGATCGTCGGCCGATCCTCCAAGAGCGACATTCAGATCGACCAGGACGCCGTCAGCCGCAGCCATTGCAAGATGGTCAATAACGGCGAGCGGGTCACGATCTACGATCTCGGCAGCACCAACGGCACCTACGTCAACGACCGGGCGATCCAGGAGCACGTGCTGACCGACGGTGAGCACGTCAAGATCGGGCGGGCGATCCTCAAGTTCCTCTCGGGCGGCAACATCGAGCACTCGTATCACGAGGAGATCTACCGCCTGACGACGGTCGACGGGCTGACGCAGGTCTACAACCGGCGCTACTTCATGGAGACGCTCGAGCGCGAGCTCAGCCGCAGCCAGCGCTATGCGCGCGAGCTCTCGTTGATCATGTTCGACATCGATCACTTCAAGACCGTCAACGACTCCTTCGGGCATCTGGCCGGCGATCACGTGCTCAAGCAGCTGGCGCTGGCGGTCAAGGCCCAGATCCGCCGCGAGGACGTCATGGCGCGCTACGGCGGCGAGGAGTTCGCCGTGCTGCTACCGGAGATCGACGCCCCGGGCGCGCACCGCTTCGCCGAGAAGATCCGAGCGCTGGTCGAGGAGACGACGTTCATGTTCGAGCAGACGGCGATCCGGGTGACGGTCAGCGTCGGCGTCGCCTCCCTCGAGCCGGCGGTAGTCTCGGCTGCCGCGCTGGTCAAGGTGGCCGACGATCGGCTCTACGAGGCCAAACGGCAGGGGCGCAACCGTGTCTGCAGCGCGCTGGAGTGATGCCACGACCGGAGCCCCCGCCCAAGCCTGTGCTAGGAGCCTGTCGGGAAATGTCGCGAGCCGCCCGAGCGCAAGGCGCGGCGAGCACCGGAGCGGAACGTACGGGCTGGTACGTGAGCACCGGAGCACAGCCGCACAACGCAGCGGTCGGGTGGCGCAGCAATTTTCCGACAGGCTCCTAGCGACCGGCGCGGTCGGCACCCGTGAGCGCGTGCGGAAGCACGCGTGAGCGCGTGCGGCGCATCCTGGCGTTGGCCCTGCCGATCATCGGCGGCATGGCCAGCCAGAACCTGCTCAATTTGATCGACACCGTGATGGTGGGTCGGCTGGGCTCGGCGGCGCTCGGCGCGGTGGGTCTCGGCAGCATGGTCAACTGGCTGGCGTCGGCGTTCTTCATGGCGCTCGGCAGTGGGGTGCAGGCGCTGGCCTCGCGGCGGACCGGTCAGAGCGACGCCCGTGGTGCGGTCGATCCCCTGCACGCCGCGCTGGTCCTGGCGCTGGCCGTGGTGCTGCCGTGCTCGCTGCTGCTCGCCGGGCACGCGACGTGGATCTTCGCCAGACTGTCGCGTGATCCCGCGGTGCAGGCCCTGGGGGCCGACTACCTGGCGATCCGGCTGGCGGGCGCGGTCTTCCTCGTCGCCAACTTCGCCTTTCGCGGCTACTGGAACGGCATCGGTCGCAGCACGGTCTACCTGCGCACGATCCTGCTGATCCACGCGGTCAACATCGCCCTCAATGGCCTGCTGATCTACGGCACGCTCGGCTTCCCCCGGCTCGGGGTGCGCGGCGCCGCCTATGCCTCGGTGATCGGGGCGGCGGTCGGCACGGGGTCGTATCTGCTGCGCGCCTGGCGCTTCGCGCGGCCGCACGGCTTTCTGCACGACGTCTGGGGCAGCGCGCGGCGCGCAGGGCGCAGCGTGCTGCGGCTCTCGGTGCCGACCGGCGTGCAGAACACCTTCCTCTCGGCCGGCTTCGTGCTGTTCTACCGCTTCGCGGGGCAGCTCGGCACGCGCGAGCTGGCGATCTCGAATGTGCTGATTCAGCTGGCCATGGTGTGCCTGCTGCCGAGCGTCGGCTTCGGCCTGGCGGCGGCGACGATGGTCGGGATCTCGTTGGGAGCGGGTCAGCGCCAGCAGGCCGCGTGCTGGGTGCGCACCGCGGTCGGGGTCGCGATGGTGGCGATGGTCGTGCCGGCGACCGCGCTGGTGCTGGCGCCGCGCCTGTGGCTCGGCATGCTGCTCAACGATCCGGCGGCGGCGGCCTGCGGGGTTGTGCCGCTGGTGCTGCTCGCTGCCATGCAGCCCTTCGACGCGGTCGGATCGGTGCTGTCGCAGGCGCTGCTGGGGGCAGGGGCGGTGCGCGTGGTGATGCTGCTGAGCGTGCTGCTGCAGTGGGGGCTGTTTCTACCCGGCGCGTATGGCTGGGCGATCGCGGCGGGGCACGGGCTGACCGGGCTGTGGCTGGCCTTCGTGCTCTGGCGCTTGTTCTACGCGCTGGCGATGGCCGCGCTCTTTCGCCACGGGCGCTGGGCCGAGATCGCGATCTGAGGGCCGTGCGATTCGTCGGGCCCGCACGCTTACTGTGGCGGCCGAACCGTTGCGCCCGCGGGCCCCGTCGATGTGGCAGGGGCCAGCACGCAGGCGCTGAGCGCCGGGACCGCCACCGTGCTGCGGCAGGAGCGGCGGTGGCCGCGGTCGTCGGTCAGGCCGTCCCTGTCGAAGGCTGACTGGCCGCTGTCCAACCTGCTGCTGTCGACGATCGGGACCCACGCCTGCCCGTCGGGCAGCTCGGGCAGCGTCAGGGTCACCGCCTCGCTGTGTCCGTTGAGGCCGGCGAAGAGCGGCCATGGCCCCAGCGGCGCCGCCTCGGTGCCACGCGGGTCGGGTAGCAGCAAGCCCAGCGCGCGGGGCTGATCCGGCAGGTCGCGAAAGCTCAGCAGGCCACCCGGGCGCCCGGGCGCGGGGAAGGCGCTGTAGTTCCAGTGGGGCAGCGACACGCGCAGCTTGACGACCCCGCCCAGCAGATCGACGAGATCCGCGTGCGTCTCTGTCAGCGTGTAGTCGAGCACATTGAGCGCGGGGTTGTTCCAGCTGTCACGCTCGCCCCTTGAGCGCATGCACACGCTGCCCTCGGCGATCATCGGGGTGCCGTGAGCCAAGAGCGTCATGATCAGGCCGAGAGCGGCCCGGCGCTTGCGCCCTTTCGCCCCCTCCTCCGGCGGCATTTGATCGGCGAGGGTGCGCCCGTCGTGCGCGCTGAGGTAGTTGATCGACTGCCGGGGATCGAGCATCCAGCCGCTCACTGGTCCGCGGCCATAGAGGCTGCCGCCCAGACCAACCTTGAGCTGGCGTAGCGTCTCCCAGGGATCGGGATTCGCGAGCCCCTGGGCCCCGATGAAGCGCAGCGCTGCGTCGCGATAGAAGTCGTTCCAGAGCTGCCAGCGGGTGCTCGCCAGCTCGTGGGCGTGCGCATAGCGGTTCCAGAGCTCGCGGCCGAAGCCCCAGGGCTCGGCGATCAGCCCGACGTGCCGCGGCAGGCGCCGATCGAGTTCGAAGAGCAGCTCCTTGTCGAGCAGCCCCGCCAGATCGAAGCGGAAGCCGTCCACATGGTACGCGCGCACGAAGTGCAGCAGGCTCTGCACGATCGCCTCGCGCACCATCGGCAGCTCGGTCGCCAGCTCGGGGCCGCAACCCGATCCCTCGTGGTAGCGCGTGTGGCCCGCGTCGTCGGTGCCGGCGATCCGCCAGACGGGGTATTTTCCCCACGCCAGCGCCAGCAGATACCCGCCGTGGTTGAAGACCACGTCCAGGAGCAGCCGACGGCCGCGGCTGTGCAGGGCATCCACGAACCGCATCAGCTCTCGCTGCGGTTGGGACCGATCGTGCGCCAGGGCCTCAGCGACCTGACGATAGCTGGGGTTGAAGTAGCCCCAGTCGCCGGCGCCGGTGAGGTGCCCATCCGGCCAGCGGTGCCTTTCTTGAGCGTGGAGTGGCAACGTCTCGATCTGGTCAACGCCGAGGCGATCGAGGTGTCGTTGGGCGACGACGCTCTCGACGAAGCCCGCCAGGGTGCCGGCCTTGTCGCCGGCAGCCGCGCTCGCGTGGCGGGTCAGCGCCGGCAGCTGTGTCTCGTAGATCACCGTGTTGCCCGCAGGGGGCGCTTGAGCGCCCGTCGAGGTTTCGAAGCCCATCGCCTCCCGGCTCCAAGGGAAGCTCGGCAGGTCGGCCCACACCGATTGGTAGGGCAGGCCGCCCGGTTGCAGGTCGGTGGGCAGCCACTGCGCGCCGCTGTCGGCCGGGGGCAGGCTCCGGGCGCCGTCGGCTGCCGTGGCGCGCAGCGCCGGCGCGTCCGGATCGGCCACCGTGCGGGTGACCCCGGCGAAGTCGGTCACATGGAGCACGTAGCTGCGGCCGGCGAGCGTGTGCTCCGGGCCCCTCGCGACGGGCCGGAGGGCGCTCAGCGCGGCGACCCACGCACCGGTCAAGGGCTCACGGGGGTCCGGCGACATTGGCAGCGGTTCGCAACCATCGACCTCCAGCACCACCTGCCTCGCACCGGGCAGGAAGACGCGCAGGCCCTCCGCCGTAGTCCCATCGCGACCTCCCGCCTGTAGGCCCATTGGTAGTCGCGTCAGCAGGTGCGAGGGATCGGCTGCGAACTCCGCCCGCAGCGTCTCGATTTGCTCAGGGGCCAGGTCGTCGTAGCGCGTGGTGGTATAGCGCCGGGGATAGGTACCGCCGGGCGGCTGCGAGGGCTGGGCCGGATCGACGCGCCCCTCCTCGATGCGCATTAGCACCAGCGTGGCGTGATCAGCCCCGTCGAGGCCACGACCCGGCACGCGGCGGGCCTTGAAGGCGTAGGCCTCGGCTGGCTCCCGCCCAGGGAAGAGCCGTCGGGTCCAGGGGTGAGTGACTTGCCAGGTGCGGCCAGCGCGGCCGGCGGATCGGGCGGTGGTGGTCGCGCTTCGTTCCGGCGTCGCGGTCGCGGACGCGCCGTCTTTGGCACGCGAGGGCTGCACGCACAGCATCACACCGGTGATCCAGGTCGTCAGGACGGCAGCGAGGGGCGAAGCGGCCCCGCCGCGCCGGTGCCGCGAGGCGAGGATGCCCTCCGAGCCCAGGAAGACGTCACCCATGCGCGTGAGCCAGCTCCGATCGTGAGACTGACGCCGGTGTTAGGTGCCCCAAAGCGTGGCCTCGCGCTCCCCGCGCGAACAACTACCGCTGCTTCTCAGAAACGGCGAGACGACGCGCGTGTCAAGGTATTTGCCGCTGGCGTGCCCATGCTAGCTTGCGCCGATGATCGCCCCCGCTGATACGCAGGTGCCCCCCGAGCGGCCGCCGATTGCCGTGCTCGACCCGGCGGTGGTCGAGCAGATCGCCGCCGGCGAGGTGATCGACCGACCCGCGTCGGTGGTCAAGGAGCTGGTCGAGAACGCCATCGATGCGGGGGCGACGCGGATCACGGTCGAGCTCGAGCAGGGCGGGCTGCGGCTGATCCGGGTCGTCGACGACGGCTGCGGGATGACGGCCGACCAGGCGCGGCTGAGCCTGCAGCGCCACGCCACGAGCAAGCTCTGCCGCGTCGCGGATCTCGAGCAGCTCGCCACGCTCGGCTTCCGCGGCGAGGGGCTGCCCAGCGTCGCCGCCGTGTCGCGGCTGACCTTGACCACCCGCAGCGCGCCGGCGTTGGTTGGCGTCGCGATCGAGGTCGAGGCGGGCCGCCTGGTCAAGCAAGAACCCGCTGGCTGCGCCGCGGGCACGGCGGTGGCCGTGGGGGAGCTGTTCTTCAATACCCCCGCACGACGCAAGTTCCTGCGCAGCTCGGCGACCGAGGCCGGGCACGTGCAGGAGCTGATCGCCTGGCTGGCCTGCGCCTTCCCCGAGGTGGGTTTCACGCTGCTGCACGAGGGTCGCCGGGTGCTCGAGCTGCCCGCCGTCGCGGGCCGCAGTCAGCGCGCGCAGACCCTGGCGGCGGCGCGGGGCCAGGCGCCGCTGGTCGGTCGGGCGACGCGCCCCGGTGTGGTCGTCGAGGCGCTGCTCCAACCGCTCGCACAGGCGCGCTCGAGCGGGCGGGCCCTGGTGCTGCTGGTCAACCGGCGGGTCGTGCGCGACCGAGCGCTGCTGCACGGGGCGCTGGCCGGCTGCGGCGCGCAGTTGCCGCACGGCCGCTTTCCGGCCGGGGTGATCTATGTCGAGGTCGACACGCAGAGGGTCGACGTCAACGTGCATCCGCAGAAGCGCGAGGTGCGCTTCGCCGAGCCGCAGCAGGTGCGCGCCGCGGTCGTAGCGGCCGTCGCCCAGGCCGTGGGTGCTCAGGCCGTGGGTGCCCAGGCCGTGGGTGCCCAGGCCGTGGGTGCCCAGGCCGTGGGTGAACTGGCGCCCAGGCCCTCCGGCGCTGCCCTCGATCCCACGGCGCCCCCCGCGGTGCGGGTCTACGGGCTGCGGAGCTCCGCTTCGGCCACCGGCGCCGGGGCGTCGGCGACGAGCGGCTGGGATGGGTCCTCGCGCGCGGCGGAGGCGCAGCGACGCTTCTGGGGCGCGAGCGCGTCGCCGCAGCCCGAGACGGGAGATTTCGGGCTCGGCGCGGCGCTGGCGCGGGTGGTGCCGGCGGCGCCTCCGGCCGAGCCGTGCCGAGCGATCGGCTTTTCCGCCGAGGGCCTGCTGGTGGCGGGGTGGGGGCGGCGTCTCGTGCTCATCGACGAGCAGGCCGGGTGGGCCGCCGTCGTGCTCGCGGCCCTGCGCAGTGCCCTCGCTGCCGGCCAGGTCGCCCCGCTGGCGCTGAGCCCACCGCCGGTGCTCGCGCTCGATGCCCGCGCCGCGGCGGCCCTGGCCGCGCGCCGCGACGGTTTGCAGCGCCTGGGCTTCGAGCTCGAGCCCTTCGATCACGCGGCCTGGCTGTTGCGCACGCGGCCGGCGGCCGCGGAGCTCGATGGCACGGCCTTGACGGAGGTCTTCGCGGTGCTGGCGCGGCGTTGGGGCGATCGAGCGGCGGTGGCGTCAGCGGGCGACGCCTCGAGCGCCGAGCTCGCCGACGAGGTGCTGCTGGCGGTGGCCTGGGCCGTCGCGCGCACGCGCTGCGACGCGCGTTGGCGGCCGCAGCTTCCCGCTGCGCTGGGGCGCTGTGGCGCCGAGGCCTTGCAGTGGTGGGCACCACCGCCGTGGCCGGCTGCCCGCGGTCGCGCGGTTCGACCGACCGCGCTGGCGATCGAGCTCGATTCCTTGCGCGCGCTGCTGCGCGCTGAGGCGTGAGCTCGGCGGCGGCGCCGGGCCGCGAGGTCGATCCGCTGCTGGTGATCGTCGGTCCCACGGCGGTGGGCAAGAGCGCGCTGGCGCTCGAGCTGGCGCTGACGCTCGACGGCGAGGTGATCAGCGCCGACTCGATGCAGGTCTATCAGGGCTTCGATATCGGCACCGCGAAACCGACCGCGGCCGAGCGCGCCGGCGTGCCGCATCACCTGATCGACGTCGTGACGCCGGCCCAGCGCTTCTCGGCGGCGGACTTCGTGCTGCACGCGGAGGAGGCCTTGCGCGCGATCCGAGCCCGCGGTCGCCTGCCGATCGTGGTGGGAGGCAGCGGGCTCTACGTCCGCGCGCTGCTCTACGGCCTCTTCGCCGCGCCCGCGGTCGATCCGGCGCTGCGCGCGGCGCACCGGCAGCGGGCGGATGAGCAGGGGACGGCACCGCTCTACGAGCAGCTGCAGCGCGTCGATCCGGCGGCGGCGGCCCGGATTCACGCGCACGACTTCGTGCGCATCTCGCGCGCGCTGGAGGTCTACGAGCAGACCGGTCAGCCGATCTCCGAGCTGCGCCGGGCTCACGGCTTCTCCCTGCCGCGCCACGCCGCGCGGCTGGTCGGGCTCGAGCTCGACCCGGCCCTGCTGCGCGAGCGCATCGCCCGGCGCGTGGAGCAGATGCTGGCGCGGGGTTGGCTCGAGGAGGTGCGCGCTCTCTGTGACGCCGGCCATGCCGAGAGCCACCCGATGGGGGGCCTCGGGTACCGGCAACTACGCGATCAGCTGCAGGGCCGGCTTGAC
This sequence comes from Pseudomonadota bacterium, assembly GCA_016702545.1. Taxonomy (GTDB): domain Bacteria; phylum Myxococcota_A; class Polyangia; genus JADJTL01. The sequence continues at coordinate 337,289 of JADJDT010000044.1, forward strand.
TTGGAAGAGGCCATGCGCCAGACCAGGCGCGAGACGTGGCGCTTCGCCCGGCGACAGCGCAACTGGTTCGCGCACGAGGCGGCGGTGCGTTGGCTCGACGCGACCTCGCCGCCCAGCGCCACGGCGGTGCGTGAGCTGCTGGGCCTTTGACACCGCAGGCACGAGGTGACGATGAACACCGCGGTGCTGGACTTCGAGCGCGACGTGGTCGAGCTCGAGGAGAAGATCGAGGCGCTCAAGCAGCTGGCACCGGTGGGCCAGGACGTGGCCGCCGAGATCGTGCGCCTGGAGGCGCGCGCCGCGCAGCTGCTGCGCCAAACCTTCGCCGAGCTGAGCCCCTGGCAGGTGGTGCAGCTCAGTCGCCATCCGGCGCGGCCCTATACGCTGGACTACGTCGAGCTGTTGCTGACGGACTTCGTCGAGCTGCGCGGCGACCGGCTCTACGGCGACGATCCGGCGATCGTGGGCGGGTTGGGCCGCTTCGAGGGCCGGCCGGTGGTGCTGCTCGGTCATCAGAAGGGGCGCAGCACGCGCGACAACGTCCGGCGTAATTTCGGCATGCCGCGGCCCGAGGGCTATCGCAAGGCCAAACGACTGATGGAGCTGGCGGCGCGCTTCGGGCGGCCGGTGATCACCTTCATCGATACGCCGGGCGCCTATCCGGGCCTCGACGCCGAGGAGCGCGGTCAGGCGGAGGCGATCGCGCGCAACCTCGAGCTGATGGCGCAGCTGCCGGTGCCGATCCTCTCGGTGGTGATCGGCGAGGGCGGCTCCGGGGGCGCGCTGGCGCTGGGCGTCGCCGACCGCATCCTGATGCTGGAGCATGCGGTCTACTCGGTGATCTCGCCCGAGGGGTGCGCCTCGATTCTGTGGAAGGACAGTGCGGCCGTGCCGCGGGCGGCCGAGGTGCTGCGGCTGCGGGCCGCGGACCTGCTGCGGCTCGAGGTGGCCGATGAGGTGGTTGCGGAGCCGCTTGGCGGGGCCCATCGCGCGCCGCGAGAGATGGCGGTCACGCTGGGCGCGGCGCTGCGGCGCCAGCTGGGGGCGCTGCTGGCGCTGACGCCGGCGGCGCTGCTCGAGCAGCGCTACGACAAATATCGTCGCATCGGAGCGTGGCTCGAGCGCTGACGGTGCGGAACGACCCAGGCCGAGCTTGCGCGGGCTCGGTTTGGCTGGTCGGACGCGCGCGGAGTGCTGAGGCTTGGGGTCGATCTGCGCCCTTCTGCTCTGGAGCGTCGTGGCCGTGCTGGGCCTCAGCATCGTGGTGCTGTGGCGACGGCGTGGCCGGACGGCCGCGGGCTTCGCCGCGATGTTGGGCGGCAACCTGCTGCTGGCGCTGCTGGCGCTGCGCACCGATCCCCCCGGTGGGCTGCTCTGTGTGCTGGCGCTGGGCGTCTTCTGCGTGGTCGTGGTCGCGCCGTCGATGCTGGTCGCGCTGACCCGCGTGGCCTGCCGGCAGGAGCACTTCGTGCTGGCCCACGCGCTGGTCGGGCTGCGGCAGTTGCTGCAGCCCGGGCTGGGGCTGGAGCGCGAACGGCAGCTGGTCGAGGGACTGGCGCTGGCCAGCCGTGGGCGCGTCGCGCTGGCGCTGCAGCGCGCGCGCGCGCGCCTGGCGCGCTGCGGGCCCGAGCAGCCCGAGCGCCTGGCGCAAATCGAGCAGCTGATGGCGCTCTGCTTCTTCGACCGACAACCGGCGCAGGCGGTCGCGCTCTTCGAGGCCGAGGGGGGCCCGGCGCTGGCTCGGCGCTCGCCCGCGCTGTGCATCAGCGCGGTGCGCGCCTATGGCGAGATCGGCGCCTTCGAGCAGGCCGCGCGCTATCTCTGGCTACTCGAAATGGGCGCCACCGTGGCCGGCGGCCTCGACACGGCCGGTGGGCTGCTGAACGGCTCCCGCCTGCAGTTCCTGGCGCATCTCGGTCGCGTCGACGAGGTCGAGCGATTGGTCGCCGTGCCGGGTTTCGCGCTCGCGCTCGGTGCGACGCGGCGGCAGCTGTGGCGGGCGCTGGCGTTGGGGCGGGCCGGTCGCGGCGAAGAGGCGCAGCAGCTCTGGGGTGCGCTGGCGCAGCAGACCCGCGATCGGGTAGCGCGGGCGGTCGCGCTGCGACGCCTGGAGCGGCCCGACGCGGTGCGGGCGCCGGCGACGCTCGACGAGGGCCTCGGGCGCTTGGTGGTGCTGGTGATGCAGCGGGCGTTGGCCCCGCGCGTGCTGCCGCAGAGCGAGGGGCCGATCTGGCAGGTGGCGCCGGCGGCGGTCGGGATGCTGCTGGCGCTGGTCGGCGTCTACGCCGCGCAACGCGGGCTCGCGGCGCTGCCTCGCTGGGCCGACGAGGGTTGGCTGCTGTTGCGCTGCGGCGCCAACTTCCCGCCGCTGTCGCTCGGGGCGCAGCCCTGGCGCCTGCTGACCAACGCCTTCCTGCACGGCGGCCCCTACCACCTGCACCTGGCGTTCAACGCCTATGCGCTCTACCTGCTCGGTCGCATGACGGAGCCGATGTACGGCTGGCGCCGCTGGGTGCCGATCTACGTGCTCTCGGCCTGCGGCGGATCTCTGGCCAGTGCCGCGCTCGGGCGAGCGCTGCTCTCGGTGGGGGCCTCGGGGGCCATCTCCGGCCTGCTCGGAGCGGCCGTGGTGGCCTTGCTGCGGCTGCGTGGCTACGTGCCCGAGGGCTGGCGCCAACGGCTCTTCATCAACCTGCTGGTGGTGATCGGCATGCAGCTGGTGATCGGGCTGCAGGTCGACCTGATCGACAACGCCGCGCACCTGGGCGGATTGGCGACCGGCGCGCTGGCCGGGTGGTTGGCCGCACCGCAGGTGGTCCGACCGGACAGCGGCTGGCGGCGACACCTCGCCGGCGCTTTGAGCGCGCTGGCGTTGCTGGCCTGCCTCGGGGCGGGGCTGCTGGCGCTACTCTGCGGCGAGACCGCCATCGTGCGCGATCTGCCGCAACGCGAGCTCTCGGCCGCGGGCATCGCGCTGCGTGTGCCGAGCCATTGGGAGGTCGCCCGCGACGAGGGGCGCCTGGTGTTGCAGGACCCGCTGCTGACGGCCTCGCGCACGCTGCAGCAGGTGGTGGCGCCGCAGTGGGTCGGCGAGCGCGGCGGCGAGGCGGCGGTCAGCGAGGCCATCGCCGTGGCCTACCGTCAGCTCAACGAGCGCACGCGCGAGCAGCGCGAGGTGCGCGCGTTGACCTTGGTCGATGCGGCGCCGCGGCGCCTGCGGCCGGGGCTCTGGCGCGGGGTGGTGCGTGTGCTGGCCGGCGCGCACGAGCTGGCGCAGTTGACCTATTTCCGGCTGGAGGCGGGGCGCCTGCATGTGCTGCTCGCCCGCTTGCCCGTCGAGCGCGCGGCGGTCTATCAACCGCTGCTCGACGCGGTCGTCGCCAGCGTCCACGGCGCTGGCAGGTAGGCGGCGATCGCGGGCGCGCCCCGGCACGGCCGCAGCCCTTGATCCCGGAGGCGAGAACCGATGGAGCATGCATCGCGCAAGAAGGTGAAGCGCGCCGGCGAGGAGCTGCGGCTGGAGACGCTGCGTGTTCCACCCGGGGCCACGGTCGATCTCGAGCGCGACCACGATCCCGCCTTCACCGCGGGTCTGCGTGACAAGGGGGCCGCGGCCGCGCGCTTGGCGCGCAACGTCGCGCGGTTGGCTGAGGATCAGGAGCGGCTCTACGCCCAGGATGTCCACGCGCTGCTGATCGTGATCCAGGCCCTCGACGCCGCGGGCAAGGACGGGGTGATCGAGCACGTGATGAGCGGCATCAATCCGCTGGGCTGCCAGGTCACGAGCTTCAAGACGCCCTCGGCCGAGGAGCTCGACCACGACTACCTGTGGCGCTGCAGCAAGGCGCTGCCCGCGCGCGGCATGCTCGGCATCTTCAACCGCTCCTACTACGAGGAGGTGCTCGTCGTGCGCGTGCACCCGGAGTACCTCGAGCGCCAGAAGCTGCCGGCGGGCGCGCGCAAGGGGCTCTGGCAGCGGCGCTACCGCGAGATCAACGCCTTCGAGCGCTATCTGGTCGATAACGGGATCCATCTGCTCAAGCTCTTCCTCAACGTGTCGCGCGCCGAGCAGCGGCGGCGCTTTCTCGAGCGCATCGACCGCGTCGAGAAGAACTGGAAGTTCGCGACGGCCGACGTCCAGGAGCGCGCGCACTGGGACGATTACCAGCGCGCCTACGCCGAGTGCCTCGGGCGCACCAGCACGCGCTGGGCGCCCTGGTACGTGGTGCCCGCCGACAAGAAGTGGTTCACGCGGCTGGCCGTCTCGGAGCTGATCGTGCGCCAGCTCGTCGCGCTGAAGCTCGACTACCCGAAGGCCTCGCCCGAGCGGCGGCGGGAGTTGGCCGCGATGCGCGCCCAGCTCGAGGGCGAGTGAGGCCCCGCCAGGCTGCGGTCGTCTAGCCGCTGCTGGACGCGGTCGCCGCCAGCGTCCACGCGCCGGGCAGGTAGAGGTCCTCAGGCCCCCAGCTGCGCACGCCCGTCGGCGTGGTCGCGAAGACGCGATAGAAGCCGGGCCTGAGGCCCGCGAAGGCGAAGGACTGGCCGGCCGCGACCCAGCCCAGCAGCACGCCATCGACGTAGATCAGCGCGGCGGTGGCGCTCTGGTTATGAAGGAGCAGCGCCGCTGGGCGGCCCTCCGCGGCGGTCCCCGTGGCAGTTTTCGCCCCCCCGGCGCTTGCCCCGGCGAGGGCCCCCGTGGCCGCGGGAGCGGAGGGCGCGCGCAGCGCGGCGAGCTGCGCTGGGGCGACCACCTGCAGGCCGGCGACCGTCGGGGCGGGCAACTGGTGGCTGACGCGCAGGGCGGCCCCGTGGCGGCGCGAGACCCGGGCCAGGCCGAAGCGCCGCTCGGGCAGCGGTGCCGCGCCGAGATCGACGACCTCGGTGCGCCAGACCGGGGCGCGTCCGCCGGGGAGGCTCTCGTTGACCACGGTCAGGCGCCAGCTCACGGGCGTGCCGGCGACCTGCTCCGCGAGGGCCTCGAGCGCCAGCAGCCCGTCACGCCCCGTGCAGAGCGGCAGCGCCAGCGCGAAGAGCAGCGGCGCGGTCGGGCCGCCCTCGAGGCCGAGCGGCGAGGTTTGGAGGTCGAGCTTGAGCCGGATCGCCCAGGGCGACGCCTGCAGGTCCAGCGGCCGGTAGCTGGCCCGGGCCCGCAGCCGCCAGGCACCGCGCCGGAGCGGGCCCCTTACCGCGGGCGTCGCCGCTTGCGCCGCGACCATCGGCTCCAGTACGGGTGGCTCGAGGGTGCGTTCGGCTGGTGCCGCGCGATCAAGGACGTCCGCGAGCTGCTCGCGCTCCAGTTGATGGGTCCACCCGTCGGGTGCTCGCACCGTCAGGCGATCGTGGTCGCTGTGCCACAGCAGCGCCAGCTCGCCGGCCGGGTGCGCGCGCGGCAGCACCATCAGCGCGCGGTCACCGAGCGCGTAGACGTGAAGCTCGAGCACCGAGGCCTGTTGCAGGCGCTCGAGCACCGCGCCCTGCGCCGGGGCCAGGCGCGCGAAGCCGTCGATCGCGGGTAGGTCGAGCCGTTGACGCAGCAGGAAGTGCTCCGCCGGCGGGTCGCTCGGCTCCGCGCCACGAGCCCGGCCCCCGCAGAGCACCAACCCGCCGAGAAGCACCCGCAGGAGCCACCGCCGCCCACCCGGGCCCGCGAGCGGACCCCTGGTGTCCAACGCACTTGAGTCGCCACTGCCCACCTGGCGCTACCTCCCGGCCGGCTGCCCAAGGTCGCACCTTTCGCCGAGAAGGACCGCCGACGCAAGGGCTTTGCGCGCGGTGACGCGCGGGCTAAGCGCCGAAAATAACCGTCACTGGGCGTTGAGGCGCCCGCCGGGCAAGGGCAGCGAGGAATACTGTTGGTATTGCGAGGAGCTGCAACGCAGCCCGGCGGGATGGATCGACGCTCAGATGGATGAGTTGCCAGATGGATGAGTTGTTCTCGAGCGGGTCCTAAGGGCGAAGGCCGGCCGCTCGATCGAGGTCCGCGATCGCGCGCTGTCGCGGCAGGTGGTCGCGGCGTGGCTCCGGTCGCCACGGGCTGGTATCGTTCCCGCTGGCGGTCGGCAAGTCAGGCGTGCGTCGGCAGCCGTGCCGGTGGCGAGGGTGTGGAGGGTGCGGATGATGGGTGATTCCGAGGCGACGGTGGGGGCGTTGTGTCCGCACTGCGGCGCTCCCGCTGCGGTGGGCGCGGCACCGCCAGGGCCCGGCGGCGCGGGTCGCCTCACCTGCGTCGCCTGCGGCGAGGCCTTCGACGCGGGTGCGCCGCAGGCCGAGGCGCTCTCCTGGCTGGCGCGGCGGGGCGCTCGGCATTGGTTCGTCGCGCAGGGTGAGCGGCGGATCGGACCGCTGACCGCCCAAGAGGTGCGCGAGGCGATCGGGCAGGGCGAGCTGACGACGCGCTGCTGCTTGTGGCGTCCCGGTCTGGTGAGCTGGGCGAGCTTGCGCGACCTGGAGGAGTTCGCCGACCTCGGCGGGCAGTCGGCCGCCGGGGCCCCGGCCGAGATCGAGGGTGAGAAGACTCGCGTCTGGCACGAGGGCGAGCAGCAGCACCTGATCAGCTTGGTGGCCGAGGCCGAGCCCCGGCCCGACCCCGGGGACGGACGCACCGAGGAGCGCTCGCTGGCCGGGATCTTCGGCGAGGTCGATGCCACACCGCACTCGGTGGTCTTTACCGGTCCGGGTGCTGGCGGCGGCGTGGACGACCTGGGGTTGAGCGCGCGCGGTACGGAGGAGGCACCGATCGCGGCGCCGGTCGCGGCCGAGGTCCCGCTCACGGCGGCGCGCCACGACAGCTCGGTGCTCTTCTCGCTCGATGAGCAGGCTCAGCGGCTGGCGCTGGCGGTGACCCCAGAGGTGCACCAGGCGGCGCCGTACGCGCCCGCGGTGACGGGGCCGCGGGTGGAAGAGCCCTCGTTGGCGACGACCCACGCCTGGGCGTCCTTCGCCCCGCACGAGCTGCGGCCGCACCGCGTACCGGGCTCGGGCCACCGTCGTGGGCGCGCGATCGTGCCGGTGGTGCTGGTGCTCGCGCTGGCGGCGGGGCTGTTCTTCTACGCGACCCGTGATCGCGAGACCACAGGTATGGCGCCGGTGGGGCTGGCGGTGCCGAGTCCGCTGGGAGATAGGGCGCCGCTGCCCAGTCCTGCGCTGCTCGCTCGGCCGGGCCCGATCGTCGCGGACGCGGGTCGCTCGCCGGGGGTGGCCAGTGGGGCGACGGTCTCCCCTGACGGGGGGCAGGGCAGGGCGGCGAAGCAAGAGGATCGTGCTCGCCTGCGAGCAATCGCGCCGGGGGCTGGTGCCGGCCCGGAGCGGTCACGCCTGCGCATCGCCGTGGCCACGGCGCGCCATGGGCGACCGTGGCCCGCCGCCGGGGTGCGGAGCCTGCCGGCAACCGAAGGAAAGCGGCGACGCCAACCGCCCGTCCAGCGACGAGCCCAGCCGCCCGCCGCGCGCGCCCCTGCCAGCGTCGCGGACGCGCGGCCGCCGATCGTCGGCGCAGCGGCAGCCCGCTCCGACCAGCGCCCGCTCTCGACGCAGCAGATCGTGCGGGGTCTCGAGGCGGCGCAGGCTGCGGTCCAGCGCTGCTCGCGCCGCCACGTCCAGCCGGCCGTGGTGACGGTGGCGCTGCTGATCGACGGCCGCACTGGGCGCGTCGGCGCCGGCCGAGTGCTCTCGATCTTCGCCGGCACGGCGGTCGGTGTATGCGCGCTCGCCGCCGTGCGGGAGGACGCGCGCTTCCCGACCTTCAGCGGCCCGCCGCTCAAGCTGACCTGGCCGATCCTTTTGCGCTAGCCCGCCGTGCACGATTACGTTGACAGTGCCCGAAACGGACTGCTATTCGGGCGAGCCTTCGTCCGAGCCTTCGTCCGAGCCTTCGTCGGAGCATACGTCGGAGCCTTCGTCCGGGAGGAGCTGCCCATGCTGTCAGAGAGAGAGGAGCCTCGCGCGGTCGTCCGCGCGCGCCCAGGCACAGGTGGCCTTCGGGGTGCCCTGGCCGGCGGTCTGGCGCGAGGAACGCTCGCCGCACTGGCGCTGCTCGGAGTCCTCTGGGCTCCGCGGCCCGTGGTCGCGGCGGTGCCATCCGAGCTGCGTCCGGCCACGCGAGCGTTCTTCGCGAACTTCGCCATCGGTCCGGCCATCCGCGTCGACGACGCTCCCACGCAGCTGAAGTTGCTGCAGGAGGTCGGCTTCCATCTCCAGGGCGGGATGGAGGGGCCGGCGATCGGGCTATCGCTGGCCCAATCGTTTGGCGACAACGTCTTCGGGCTGCAGATCGGGCCGAAGTTCTGGTGGGACGTGCAGCCCGTCGCCGGGCTCGCGCTCTACATCGCGCCGATGGCGCAGGTGGGCTATGCGCTGCTGAGCTTCGACGGCGGCGGCGGTCGGTTCGATCGGGGCGCGACCGCCAATTACTTCGATTTACAGTTCGGCTGTGAAGTGCGCCTGGTAATCAACGATCGGGCGTTGGTGAGCTATCGGCCCTTCACCCTCGACATCCTCGCCGGCGAGCGCGTCGGCGTGCGCTACGACATGATGTTTGGCGGTGGCGTCATCTTCTGACCCGTCGTATTTTCCGACCCGTCGTCTTCCGACCGGCGAGGCGCTCGCGCGTCGTGCCCTGGTCGAACGCCTGGAGAGGACTCGCTTGCCACTGAAGGAAGTCGCCAAGTTCAGCGTGTCGCAGCTGCAGGTGCTCGACGAGCACGGCCAGCTCGACGAGAAGCTCGATCCGCGCCTGTCCGCCGCCGATGCCGTGCGTCTCTATGAGGCGATGGCGCTCGGACGGGAGGTCGATCAACGGCTGGTGCGCTTGCAGCGCCAGGGCCGGATGGGCACCTGCCCGACCTGCACCGGCCACGAGGCGGCAGTCTGCGCGCCCGCCTTGGCGATGACCGAGCGTGACTGGTTCGTTGGCTACTACCGGGAGATCGGCGCGCGGCTGATGCGTGGCGACTCGCTGGCGCAGAGCCTGCGCTACTGGCACGGCTACGAGGAGGGCAACCTCCAGCCGCAGCCGGGACGGACCTTGCCGGTGACGGCGATCGTCGGCGCCCAGGTGCTGCACGCCGTCGGCATCGCCTATGCGATGAAGTACCGGCGCGAGACGGACTCGGCGGTCGTCACCTTCTTCGGCGACGGTGCCACCTCGCAGGGCGACGTCCACGAGGCGATGAACTTCGCCGCCGTCTGGCAGGTGCCGGTCGTCTTCATCTGCGTCAATAACCAATGGGCGATCTCGCAGCCGCGCGAGCAGCAGACCCGCTCCGAGACCATCGCGCAGAAGGCGATCGCCTACGGCTTCGAGGGCCTGCAGGTCGACGGCAACGATCCGCTGGGGATGTATCTCGCCACCGACCGCGCCCTGCGGCGCGCGCGCGAGGGCGGGGGGCCGACGCTGATCGAGGCGTTGACCTACCGCCTGCTGATGCACACCACCGCCGACGACCCGCGCCGCTACCGCAGCGACGCCGAGGTCGAGCGCTGGTGGAAGCGCGATCCCGTGCCGCGGATGCGACGCTATCTGGAGGGGCGGGCCCTCTGGGGCGAGGCCCAGCAGCAGGCGCTGCAGGAGCGGATGCGGCAGCAGCTCGACGCGGCCGTCGCGGAGGCCGAGCTGCGCGAGGACTGGCGCCCCGACCTGCTCTTCGACCACGTCTTCGGCGCGCCGGATCCCGAACTCGAGGCGCAGCGCCAGACCTTCCTCGCGGCCTTGCCCGCGGCCACGGCGGTGGATGCCCATGGCGCCTAAGCTGACGATGGTCGAGGCGATCAACCTCGCGTTGCGCCAGGAGATGGAGCGCGACGACCAGGTGGTGCTGCTCGGCGAGGACATCGGGGTCAACGAGGGCGTCTTCCGCGTCACCGCCGGACTGCACAAGACCTTCGGGGCCGAGCGCGTGATCGACACGCCGCTGGCGGAATCGGGCATCGTCGGCACCGCGATCGGCATGGCGCTGGCAGGTCTGCGCCCGGTGGCCGAGATTCAGTTCGCGGGCTTCGTCTTCCTCGGCTTTGGGCAGCTCGAGGGCCACGCCGCGCGCTACCGCTCCCGCACGCTGGGGCAGTGGACCGTGCCGCTGGTGCTGCGGATGCCCTACGGCGCGGGCGTGCGCGCACACGAGCATCACTCCGAGAGCCGCGAGGCGACGTTGGCGGGGGTGCCAGGGCTCAAGGTGGTGATCCCGTCGGGTCCGCGCAGCGCGCGCGCCCTGCTCGCCGCCGCCATCCGCGACCCCGACCCGGTGATCTTCATGGAGCCGACCCAGCTCTACCGCGCCTTCCGCGAGGAGGTGCCGGAGGAGCCCGAGCTGGGCGTGATCGGACGGGCCCACGTCGAGCGCACGGGTAGCGACCTGACGCTGGTGTCGTGGGGGGCGATGATGCTCCCGAGCCGCCGCGCCGCCGACGCCTTGGCGCGCGACCAGGGGGTGCAGGTCGAGCTGATCGACGTGCAGAGCGTGGCGCCGCTCGACGCCGCCACGATCCTCGAGTCGGTGTCGCGCACCGGGCGCTGCGTGATCGTGCAGGAGGCGGCGCGCTCGTTCTCGCTCGCCTCCGAGATCGTCGCGCGGATCAACGACCAGGTCTTGCTGCAGCTCGAGGCGCCGGTGCAGCGCGTGACCGGCTACGACGTCGTGACGCCCTTCTTCCAGCGCGAGCGGCTGTACATGCCGAACGAGGCGCGGATCATCGCGGCGGTTGGGCAGGCGCTGGCCGACTGATCGGCCCGCTCGCGTCCGCAGCGTGACGAGGCCTCGAGGCCTCATGGCCCCAAGGCCTCAAGGAGGATTCCTTGTACGAGTTCAAGCTGCCCGATCTGGGCGAGGGCGTAAAAGAGGGCGAGATCCTGCACTGGCACGTCAAGGCCGGTGATCGCGTCAAGGAAGACGACCCGCTGGTCGAGATCGAGACCGACAAGGCGGCCGTCACCATACCGTCGCCGCGCGGTGGGACGGTCAAGAGCACGCAGGGCGCGGTCGGCGAGCGGCTGGCGGTGGGCAGCGTGCTGGTCGTGATCGACGACGGTGTGGCCGCGAGCGCGCCCGTTCCCGCGCCGGCCGTAGCGCCCGGCTGCCGCTGGGCCCGCGGGGCCACGCGCGGCGGCGCGACGGCCGCCCCGGTGGCCTCGGCGGCCTCGGGCACGAAGGCTGCCGTCGCCGCGCCCTTGCCCGCGGCGGGCGGTGCCCGCGGGCCCGTAGCGGCCGCGCCGGCGACCCGTCGCCTGGCGCGGGAGCTCGGCATCGACCTGTACGCCGTGCAGGGGTCCGGTCCGGGTGGCCGGGTTACGGCAGAGGACCTGCAGCGTCACGCGAGCGCGCTGGCCGCGCCCGCGTCGCTGGCCGTGGCGCCAGCCTCGGCGGGCCAGACGCGCCGAGCGCCGCGCCCCCGGCTGCCGTCGTGGCGCCCGGCAGCGTGCTCGGCTTCGTCGCGCCGGCAGGGTCCTCGCCGATCCCCTTCTTCGAGGTCGAGCCGCTGCCCGACTTCGGCCAGTGGGGGCCGGTCGAGGTCGAGCCCTTGCGCTCGATTCGGCGCAAGGTCGCGATGAAGATGGTGGCCTCGATGACCATCGTGCCGCACGTCACGCACATGGACGAGGCCGACGTCACCGAGCTCGATGCCTTCCGCCGCGAGCAGAACACCAAGCGCTCGGCGCCGCAGACCAAGCTGACGCTGCTGCCCTTCGTGGCCAAGGCGGTGCTGACCCAGCTGCGCAAGGCGCCGCAGTTCAACGCCAGCATCGATCCCTTCAAGCAAGAGATCGTCTACAAGCGCTACTTCAACCTGGGCTTCGCCGCCGATACCCCGCGCGGGCTGGTGGTCCCCGTGATCCACCAGGCCGACCGCCTCAGCATCGACGAGCTGTCCGAGGCGCTGCAGCGGCTCGCCGACAAGGCGCGGGCCGGCTCGATCGACGTGGCCGAGCTGCGCGGCGGCAGCTTCACGATCACCAACGTGGGGACCCTCGGTGGCACCGCGGTGATCCCGACGATCAACTACCCCGAGGCTGCCATCCTGGGGCTCGGGCGGGCGGCCGACCGCCCGGTGGTGCGCGACGGCGCGATCGTCATCCGCAAGATCATGCCGATGAGCCTGGTCTTCGATCACCGCCTGATCGACGGCGCCGATGCGGCGCGCTTCCTCAGCGCGGTGGTGGCCCGGTTGTCCGACCCCGGGCGCCTGTTGCTCGAGAGCTAGGGGTATCTCCGATGGTAATGGGAAGCATTCAGCAGGAGACCGAGGTCGTCGTCGTCGGGGGCGGACCCGGTGGCTATGTAGCAGCGATTCGCGCCGCCGATCTCGGGCATGAGGTGCTGCTGATCGACGAGCGCGAGCGGCTCGGTGGTGTCTGTCTACTGGAGGGCTGCATCCCCTCGAAGACGCTGATCGCCGCCGTCGAGGTGCTGGAGGGGGCGCGCCGGGCCCAGGCGATGGGGATCACCTTCGAGGGCCTCAAGCTCGACGTGGCTGCGTTGCGCCAGTTCACCGAGGGGGTGGTCTCCCAGCTCTCGGGCGGCATCCAGACGCTGCTGAAGAAGCGCGGGATCGCCGTGCTGCGCGGCTACGCCGAGTTGGTCGGTCCCCAGGAGCTGCGGCTGAGCGGCTCCGAGGTCGCCAGCGTGCGCTTCAAACACTGCATCCTCGCCACCGGATCGCGGCCCGCGTTGCCGCCGCAGCTCGAGGGGGCAGCGGTGTGGACCTCGCGCGAGGCGCTGGCCCTGCCGCGGGTGCCAGAGCGCCTGCTGGTGGTCGGCGGCGGCTACATCGGCCTCGAGCTCGGCTTCGTCTACGCCGGCCTCGGCTCGCGCGTGACGCTGGTCGAGCTGCTGCCCCAGTTGCTCGCGGGCGCCGACGCCGATCTCGTCGAGCCAGTGCGCAAGAGCGCGATCAAGCACTTCGCCGCGCTGCAACTCGAGACGCGGATGGTAGGCCTCGAGCGCCGCGGCGAGCTCTGTATCGTCGAGACCGAGGGGGCTGCGGGGCGCACCAAGCTCGAGGTCGACGAGGTGCTGGTCTCGGTCGGTCGCAAGCCGAACACGGAGGGCCTCGGCCTCGAGCGCGTGGGCATCGCGCTGGACGCCCGTGGCCTCGTTCCCGTCGACGCCCAGCAGCGGACCCGCGTGCCGCATATCTACGCGATCGGCGACATCGTGGCCGGGCCGGGACTGGCGCACAAGGCCAGCCGCGAGGGCAAGGTCGCGGCCGAGGTCATCGCCGGCCGTCCGGCGGCCTTCGACAACGTCGCGATCCCCGCGGTGGTCTTCACCGATCCCGAGCTGGCGTGGGCTGGCCTGACCGAGGCCGAGGCGCGCCAGCGCGGCTTGGCGGTGACCGTGGGCAAGTTCCCGCTCAGCGCGCTGGGGCGCGCGCGCACCGTCGGTCGCACGGAGGGCCTGGTCAAGGTCATCGCCGATGCCGAGGGCGGTGCCGTGCGTGGGGTTGGCATCGTCGGTCCACATGCCTCGGAGCTGATCGCCGAGGCGGCGTTGGCGCTCGAGATGGGCGCCGTGCTCGAGGATCTGACCGCCACGATTCACCCCCATCCGACCTTCTCGGAGGCGCTGATGGAGGCCGCCGAGGTGGCCGAGGGGTTGCCGGTGCACATCCCGCCGCTCAAGCGCCCGTCCGCGCCGCATTGACCACGAGCGACCAGCGCGCGGCTGCGGCCACGCTGCCGATCGACCCCTTCAGCGCCGACGACGCGCTGATCGCCGAGGTCGAAGAGCAGCGGCGCGCCGTCCGGCGCGTCTACACGCTGGACGGCACGGTCGTCGTGCTCGGGCGCGGGAGCAGCGTCGAGCGCGAGATCGACGAGGTGGCCTGCCGGCGCGACGGCGTGGCCGTGCTGCGGCGTCGCGGCGGCGGCTGTGCGGTGCTGATCGACCCGGGCAACGTCATCGTCTCGGCCGCCTTGCCGCTGGAGGGCATCGGTGGCAATCGCTGTCACCTCGATCGCCTCTCCGATTGGCTGCGCGACGGTCTCGAGCGCCTGGGCGCGGCGGGCGTCGAGCGCCAGGGGATCTGTGATCTGGTGCAGGCAGGGCGGAAGATCTCCGGCGCCTGCCTCTACCGCGCGCGCGGGCTGCTCTACTACTCGGCCACCTTGATGGTCGAGGCCCGGGTCGAGCTGCTCGGCCGCTATCTCCGGCATCCGCCGCGCGAGCCGGACTACCGCGCCGGTCGCCGACACGAGCACTTCGTCGGCCTGCTGCAGCTACCGCGGCCGCTGCCGGCGGCGGCGGTCGCCGCGGCGTTGTCGGCGGCGCTCGCGCCCTTGCCGACGGCAGCCCCCTGTGAGGCGCGCGGGTGAGGGCGGCCCGACGGTAGCCGAAGATCGGGCTCGCCGAGGTCGCGAAGGGCTGGCGGCCTGCAAGGGATGGCGGCCTGGGGGTCGCGACGGTAGACTGGCCCAACGAAGGGCGCGCGGTCGCAGCGACGGCGCCGATGGAGCAGGGCGCGATGCACGCGGACGACGCAGCGGGCAGGGTGGTCGAGCGTAAAGAGCTCTCGCGGGTGACGATCCGCTTCTCCGGCGACTCCGGCGACGGCATGCAGCTCGCCGGCACGCACTTCACCAACACCTCGGCGCTGATCGGCAACGACGTCAGCAGCCTGCCCGAGTTCCCGGCGGAGATTCGTGCGCCGGCCGGCTCGGTGCCGGGCGTCAGCTCGTTCCAGATCAGCTTCGCCGACGAAGATATCTTCACCCCGGGCGATCGGCCGGACGTGCTGGTGGCGATGAACCCGGCGGCGCTCAAGGCCAACCTCCACGACCTGCCGCGCGGCGCGACGATCATCGTCAACAGCGACGAGTTCCACGCCGCGAACCTGAAGAAGGCGAGCTACGCGCGCAGTCCGCTGGAGGACGGCAGCCTGGCCAGCTTTCGCCTGTTCGAGGTGCCGATCACCAGCATGAACGAGCGCACGCTGGCCGAGACCGGGCTGGGCAGCCACGAGGTGGCGCGCTGCAAGAACTTCTTCGCGCTCGGGCTGATGTACTGGCTCTATAACCGGCCGATCGATCCCACGCTGCGGCTGATCGCCGACAAGTTCGGTCGGCGGGCCGATCTAGCGGTGGCCAACCAGCTCGCGCTCAAGGCCGGGCACGCCTTCGGCGAGACCGCCGAGATGTTCTCCGAGCACTACGTCGTGCGTCCGGCGCACCTCAAGCCCGGCACCTACCGCAACCTCACGGGCAACACGGCCACCGCGCTCGGCTGCCTCGCCGTCTCCCAGATCACGGGGCTGCCGCTCTTCTACGGCAGCTACCCGATCACCCCGGCCAGCGAGATCCTGCACGAGCTGTCGCGCTTCAAGCAGTTCGGCGTCAAGACCTTCCAGGCCGAGGACGAGATCGCCGCGATCGGCTCGACGATCGGCGCGGCCTTCGGCGGCGCGCTGGGCCTGACGGGGACCAGCGGCCCGGGCTTCGCGCTCAAGAGCGAGGCGCTCGGCATGGCGGTGATGACCGAGCTGCCGCTGGTGGTGGTCAACGTTCAGCGGGCCGGACCGAGCACCGGCATGCCGACGCGCACCGAGCAGGCCGACCTGCTGCAGGCGATGTTCGGTCGCAACGGGGAGTCCCCGGTCGCGGTGCTGGCGCCCGCGACCCCGGCCGATTGCTTCGAGATGGCGATCGAGGCCTTTCGCCTCGCGCTGCGGCACATGACGCCGGTGGTGTTGCTGTCCGACGGCTACCTCGCCAACGGCTCCGAGCCCTGGCGCGTGCCCGCGCTCGCCGATCTGCCACGCATCGAGGTGAAATACGCCGAGGCACGTCCAGGAGAGACCTTTCGGCCCTATGCCCGCGATCCCCAGTGGCTCGCCCGTCCGTGGGCGGTCCCTGGCACGCCGGGCCTCGAGCACCGGCTGGGCACGCTGGAGAAACAGGACGGCAGCGGCACCGTGAGTTACGACGGCGAGAACCACCACCGGATGGTGGAGCTGCGCGCCGAGAAGATCGCCCGGATCGCGCAGGACGTGCCGCCGCAGGAGGTCTGGGGCGGAGACGAGGGGCGCGTGCTCGTGCTGGGCTGGGGCAGCACCTTCGGCGCGCTGCGCAGCGCGGTCCAGCGCCATCGACGCGAGGGACGCGCCGTGTCGCACGCCCACCTGCGCTACCTCAACCCCTTCCCGGCGAACCTCGGGGAGATCCTCGGCCGCTTCGAGCGCGTCTGGCTGCCCGAGATCAACCTGGGTCAGCTGGCGCTGCTGCTGCGCGCGCGCTTCCTGGTCGACGTCCTCGGCTACAACCGCGTGGCGGGCCAGCCCTTCGGTATCAGCGAAATCTACGACCAGATCGGTCAGCAGTACGAGGCGGCGTCGTCGCCGCCGGCGAGGTGAGTACGATGTCCACGCCCGCGGTCAAGCTCACGCGCAAGGACATGGTCTCCGACCAAGAGGTGCGCTGGTGCCCTGGATGCGGCGACTACGCCATCCTGTCGCAGATCCAACGCGTGCTGCCGGAGCTGGGCATTCCCCGCGAGAACCTCGTCTTCGTCTCGGGCATCGGCTGCTCGAGCCGGTTGCCCTACTACATGAGCACCTACGGCTTTCACAGCATTCACGGCCGGGCGCCGACGATCGCCAGTGGCCTGAAGATGGCGCGGCCCGAGCTCCACGTCTGGGTCATCACCGGCGATGGTGACGGGCTCAGCATCGGCGGCAACCACCTGCTGCACGCCATGCGGCGCAACGTCGACCTGAAGATCATCCTCTTCAACAACCAGATCTACGGGCTGACCAAGGGGCAGTACTCGCCGACCTCCGAGTTCGGCAAGAAGACCAAGTCGTCCCCCCACGGGAACATCGATCACCCGGTGCGGCCCTTGAGCGTGGCGTTGGCGGCCGAGGCGAGCTTCGTCGCCCGCTCGATCGACCGCGACACCAAGCACCTGCAGCAGGTGCTGCTGCGCGCCGCGCGGCACCGTGGGACCGCCTTCGTCGAGGTCTACCAGAACTGCGTGATCTTCAACGACGGCGCCTTCGACGAGTTCGCCGACAAGGAATGGCGCGCGGAGCGCACGGTGGTGCTCGAGCACGGGCAGCCGCTGATCTTCGGCGCGCAGCGCGACAAGGGGATTCGTGCTAGCGGCGTCCGTCCCGAGATCGTGCGCTTGGATGACCCTGAGCTGCAACGCGAGCAGTTGCTGGTGCACGACGAGCAACGCGAAGATCCGACGCTGGCGATGATGCTCGACCGCATGACGAGCCCCGAGCTGCCCGTGCCCTTGGGCGTCTTTCGTGCGGTGGAGCGGCCCGTCTACGACGAGCTGATGGAGCAGCAGATCCGGCAGGCGCGGCTGCGTCAGCCGCCCGATCTGGAGGCGGTCTTCCGCCAGGGCGATACGTGGGAGATCGAGCCCGAGGCGGACTGAAGAGGTGTCCAGAAATCTGCTGCGCGGCCCCCCGGGCAGCAGACCGGGGCTTCTCGCCTCGCCGCAATAGCGCTATATATGAGCACGGTTGCGCGCCCGGGGCTGTGGACGGCGGGGGCGCCCATCGACCCGCGCGCACGCGCGCAGCAAAGAGGAGATGCTGAAGATGGCCTATGTGATTGGCGAACCCTGTGTCGACGTGATGGATACCGCCTGCGTCGAGGTCTGTCCGGTCGACTGCATCCACTACGAGGAGGGTGTCGACCGCAAGCTGTTCATCGATCCCGACGAGTGCATCGACTGCGGCGCCTGCGAGCCGGCCTGTCCCGTCTCGGCGATCTTCGCCGAGGAGGACGTGCCCGAGGCGCAGTCGGCTTACAAGGAGGTCGACGCTCAGTGGTACAAGGACAAGGACGCGGCGCGCCGGCGCGTGGCCGAGCTCAAGCCCGCTGCCTGACTGATCCGGGGCCCCTGCGCAGGGGCCCCGCGCCCAGCGGGCGCTCAGCGCTCGCCCGGGTCCGATCCACGCTCACCGAAGACACACACGCCATCGCGCCCCGCCTGTTTGGCGGCGTAGAGCGCCTCGTCGGCGGCCGCGAGCAGCTGCTCGACCGTCGCGATGCGGGGATGGGGAATGCTGGCCACGCCGCCGCTGACCGTAACGATCAGCTCGCTCAGCGCCGGTATCAGCCGCAGCGCCCGGATCTGCTCGCGGATGCGATTGGCGACCACCCGCGCGATCTCGCTGTTGAGCCCGCGACAGATCAGCACGAACTCCTCACCCCCGTAGCGCACGACCAGGTCCTCGTCGCGGACGGCGGCGGTCAGGCGCTCGGCGAAGGCCACCAGCACGGCGTCGCCGGTGCCGTGGCCGTGGGTGTCGTTGACGCGCTTGAAGTGGTCGAGGTCGAAGACGGTCAGCGCCAGCGGCGAGCCGTGCCGCGACGAGAAGCGGAACTCGGTCGCCAAGCGCTCGAACATGAAGCGGCGGTTGTGGACGCGCGTCAGGGGATCGCGCACCGCCGCGTCGTACATCTTCTGCTGGAAGGTCTCGTCGAGGTGATCGGCGTAGGAGAACTTGAGAATCGTCGTCGAGCCGATATGGATCCGATCGCCGTCCTTGAGCGCCATCGACTGCACGCGCTCACCGTTGACCAGCGTGCCGTTGCGGCTGCCGAGGTCGGTGATCATGATCTGGCCGTGGGGCCCCTCGCTCAGCCGCACATGCTGGCGTGAGATGCCGTCATCGGTGATCGGCACGGTGCAGCGGGGGTCGCGGCCGATCACCATCTCGCCCTCGATCTTGAACATCTGGCCGACCTGGCTGCCGGCGAGCATCATCACATAGGCCCGATCGCGGACCTGGATCAGCTCACTATCCTCTTCGTCGCCCGGCATCAGGGCCAGCGTGGTGTCGGCGAAGTCCTCAGGGCGGGGACGTGGAGCCATGGGCCGGATTATAGGCCAAGCGCTCGGCGCAAGTCGACTAGCTGAACCCTGGGTGATCACGCCCTACGGCAGATAGGTCGCGGCGTCGGGCTGGCTGGCATCCAGGCCCAGCTTGGCTACGGCCTCGGCCGCGACCTGACGCTCGATCGCGCCGCCGTCGGCCAGCCGCTTGAGCGCGGCCAGCGCGGTGTGTTCGGCGTCGATGCCGAAGAAGCGACGCAACGCCGGGCGCGTGTCCGAGCGGCCGAAGCCGTCGGTGCCGAGCGTGAAGAGGCCCCCGGGGATCCAGCGACTGACCAGGTCGGGCAGGGCGCGCACGTAGTCGCTGACCGCGACCACCGGCCCCTCGCTGCCTTGCAGGGCCCGCGTGATCAGCGGCACGCGCGGCGGATCGAGCGGGTGGAGCAGGTTGTGGCGCTCGCAGGCCAGCGCCTCGCGCTGCAAATTGACGTAGCTCGTGACGCTCCAGACGTCGGCGACCACGCCGAAGTGCTCCGCCAGCAGCTCCTGCGCCCGCAGGGCCTCGCCGAGGATCGCGCCGCTGCCGAAGAGCTGGACGCGCGGACCCGCGCCCGTGCCGCGGCGGTAGCAGTAGAGGCCGTCGATGATGCCCTGGGTGACCCCCTCGGGCATCGGCGGCATCGCATAGCCCTCGTTGTGCAGGGTCAGGTAGAAGATGACCTTCTCCTCCTGCTCGAGCATGCGCTTGAGCCCGTGCTGCACCAGCACGGCGACCTCGTAGGCCCAGGCCGGGTCGTAGGGCACGACGTGCGGGTAGGCAGCGGCCATCAGCGGGCTATGGCCATCGCAGTGCTGCAGGCCCTCGCCGCGCAGCGTCGTGCGGCCAGCGGTGGCGCCGAGCAGGAAGCCACGACAGC
This sequence comes from Pseudomonadota bacterium, assembly GCA_016702545.1. Classification (GTDB taxonomy): domain Bacteria; phylum Myxococcota_A; class Polyangia; genus JADJTL01. The sequence goes on from JADJDT010000044.1 coordinate 356,988, forward strand.
GCTGGTCGCCGGCCGCCCAGACCTGGTCGCCGATGCGCTGGAAGCCGAACATGCTGTAGTAGATGTAGAAGGGGATCAGCGGCTTCTCGAAGGTAGCGTAGGCGCTGCCCGCGGCGATGAAGCTCGCCATCGAGCCCGCCTCGCAGATGCCCTCCTCGAGCATCTGACCGTCCTTGGCCTCGCGGTAGCTCATCAGCAGATGCGCGTCGACGGGCTCGTAGAGCTGACCCACCGACGAGTAGATGCCGTACTGGCGAAAGAGCGCGTCCAGGCCGAAGGTGCGGGCCTCGTCCGGCACGATCGGCACAATCCACGGCCCGAGCTCGCGCTGCGCCAAGAGCTGCCCCAGCATGCGGGCGAAGGCCGCCGTCGTCGAGACGTCCTGGTCGCCGCTGCCCTTGAGATAGCGCTCGAAGAAGCCGAGCTCGGGCGCGCTGCGGCGCAGCGCCACCTGCTTGCGCGCCGGCACGAAGCCACCGAGCGCGTGGCGGCGCTCGATCAGGTACTCGAACTCCTCGCTCTTCTTCGGGAAGCGAATGAAGGGCGGGTCGAGCAGCTGGCTGTCGCTGATATCCAGCTTGAGCAGATCGCGGAAGACGGCCAGCTCCTTGAGCGTCATCTTCTTCTGCTGGTGGGTCACGTTGCGACCCTCGATCCCCTGGCCCAGCGTCCAGCCCTTGACGGTCTTGGCGAGGATCACGGTCGGGCGCTCGCTCTCGCTCGCGGCCGCCTGGTAGGCGGCGTAGACCTTGCGGAAGTCCTGACCACCGCGGCGCAGGCGCGCCAGCTCGGCGTCGGAGCGGTCCGCCACCAGCGCCCGCAGCCGTGGATCGGGGCCGAAGAAGTGCTCGCGAATGTAGGCGCCGCTCTCGACCGAGTATTTCTGGTACTGCCCGTCGACGGTCTGGCTCATCTTGTCGGCCAACGCGCCCTCGGGGTCGGCCGCCAGCAGGCCGTCCCACTCGCGGCCCCAGATCACCTTCAGCACGCGCCAGCCGGAGCCGTTGAACACGGCCTCCAGCTCCTGGATGATCTTGCCGTTGCCGCGCACCGGACCATCGAGGCGCTGCAGGTTGCAGTTGATGACGAAGACCAGGTTGTTCAGCTTCTCGCGCGCGGCCAGGTGCAGCGCGCCGAGCGTCTCCGGCTCGTCGCATTCGCCGTCGCCGACGAAGCACCAGACGCGGGACTTGCTGCTGTCGGCCAGCCCGCGGTGCAGCAGGTAGCGATTGAAGCGAGCCTGGTAGATCGCCGAGAGGGGGCCCAGACCCATCGAGACGGTGGGGAACTGCCAGAAGTCCGGCATCAGCGTCGGGTGCGGGTAGCTCGACAGCCCGCCGCCGCCGACCTCGCGCCGGAAGTTGCGCAGGTGGTCCTCGGTCAGGCGGCGCTCGAGGAAGGCGCGCGCGTAGATCCCGGGCGAGGCGTGACCCTGGAAGTACACCATGTCGCCGGGGCCGTCGTCGGCGCCGCGGAAGAAGTGATTGAACCCTACCTCATACAGCGTCGCCGCCGAGGCGTAGGTCGAGAGGTGACCGCCGAGCCCGTCGCTCTCGTTGGCGTGCAGCACCATCGCGACGGCGTTCCAGCGGATGTAGCGCCGAATGCGGCGCTCGATCGCCTCGTCACCCGGGTAGGCGGGTTCGGCTGCCGCGGGGATGGTGTTGAGGTAGGGCGTCTGCACCAAGGCCGGCAGCGGGATCGCGCCGGCCTGCGCCTGCCGCAGCAGCCGCGTGAGGATGAAGCGCGCGCGCTCGTGCCCGTGCTGCTGCACCATCGTGTCGAAGGAGCTGAGCCACTCCTGCGTCTCGATCGGGTCCACATCGAGCGTCGCGTTGCTCGTCGCCAGCTCGGTTGCGCTCATTAAGCCACCCTCCAGCCTGTCTGTTGCTCCGTGCCTGCCGTGACTGCTGGGGCGCTGTATATACCTCGACCGCCGGTGGCGACAAGTTGGCCCGTGCCTGAGCCTGAGTGCCCCGCGGAGGTGCTTGCGTCGCCGAGCCCAGGGGCGCGCGATCAAGCGGCCGCTGTGGGTCCGTGGTCGTCAACCGACACGCGTGGTATGCAGCCGATATGAGAGGAGCGCGGTCCGGTCTCGAGCGGTGGGCGGCGATCGGCGCGATCGGCGTCGTGGCGTCGATCGTCGCGGTCGCGCTCTCGGCCTGCCTGCCGGTCTATCTGCTGCGCCCGGCCGGCGGGGGCCCGGCGGGGCAAGCCAGCGCGGCGGGGTTGGAGCTGGTCGCCGAGCCCATCGCCTGGCGGGGCGCGCCCTACGACCTCGAGCGCTACCTGCTGCCGATCGGCGTGCGCTTGAGGAACGGCGGCACGCAGCCGGTCGCGGTCGATTACACCGCCTTCGCCCTGGTCGACGAGCAGGGCTTCCGCTACGCGGCGCTCAGTCCCTTCGGCGCGCCGCCGACCGCCGGGCCCGCCGCGCCGGCGCCCGCACCGGCCCCAATGCCCGCACCGGCCCCAATGCCCGCACCGGCCCCAACGCCCGCACCGGCCCCCGCGCCCGCACCGAATCCCGCGAGCGCCGAATCCCTGTCCACGGCGCCGCGCGCACTGCTGGCCTATGCAGGCGACCCCCGCGCCCTCCGGCTGGCCGGGCCGGCGCGGCCACCCGCGCGCCACGCGCCGCGGGCGTGTCGCGTGGTCGTGCGCCGCGGTGGCGGGCGTGTGGTGGTGGGGCGCGGGCGAGGCTTCTACGTCCACCCGCGGGCGCGGGTGTATTACCCCTGGTACGACCCCTGGCTCGGGCCCTTCTATCCACCGCCCTTCGCCTACTACCCGCCCGTTGCGGTCTGGGCGCCACCCGCGGCGACCGTCTACGGCGGCCCCGCCGCGCTCGGCGACGCCCAGCGCCTGGCCTTGCCCCAAGGCGTCATCGAGCGCCAGGGCGAGATCTCCGGCCTGCTCTACTTCCCCAGCGCCGCCCTCCGCGCCCAGCGCCTGACCCTCGAGTGGCAGGTGCGCAACCCCCAGGGCCAAACCCTCGCCACCCTCGCGGTGCCCTTCGTCGTCACCGCGCGCTAGCACCGCCTGAACCGCAGGGAAGCTGAATGTGAAGGACGCAGCCCTGGGATGATGGCGGAGGACGACACGGAGGAGAGGAACTCCACCCGGGTTGATGGTTCGGACCGGCTCTGGGAATGCGACTGCGATCAGGCGTGCCTGAGCCCCGGGCGTGTCATGTTGGGGCGCGGGTTGCCACGGGGCCGCGCCGGGCTGCGTTCGCACGTGTTACGCTCCCGGTCACGGAGGCGTCGCGCCGATGCCAGAGCCAGCCAGGAAAGGCCCAGCGGGCCGAGCAACCTATCAGGACGTGCTCGCCACTTCCGAGCACCTGGTCGCCGAGGTCGTCGATGGCGAACTCGTGACCAGCCCGAGGCCGGCGTTGCGACATGCGCGGGCCTCGTCGGCGGTCGGAGCCGTTCTCTTCGGAAGCTTCGATTCCGGCCCGGGCGATAGCGGACCGGGCGGATGGTGGATCCTCAACGAGCCCGAGCTTCATTTGCGCGAGGACGTCATCGTGCCCGACCTCGCCGGCTGGCGCCGGGAGCGCATGCCGGTCCTGCCCGATCGGGCGGCCTGCGAGCTCGCGCCGGACTGGGTCTGCGAGGTCGTCTCGCCGGCCACGGCGCGCCACGACCGGGTCCGCAAGGCGGCCCTCTACGCGCGCGAGCGCGTCTCTCACCTCTGGCTCGTCGACCCGCTTGCGCAGACGCTCGAGGTGTTCCGCCTCGAGGCGGAACGCTGGGTTCGGCTGAGCGCGCACGGTGGCGCCGAGCGCGTCCGCGCGGAGCCCTTCGAGGTCGCGGAGCTCGACCTGAGTCGCTGGTGGATCGAGCCGGCACCGGACGAGGGTTCGCACTGACGACTGTGGGGCCAAGGCTGCTGCGCAACGCGCGTGGACCCCTTCGGTGCGCTATGGGCGCTGTAGCGCCTCGGCCGCCCGTGGGGCCAGGCGGGCGGCTTGGTCGGCGAGGATCTGGCTCCGCCAGCCCTCAACCCGGGTGGGGAGTCCCCTTCGACGCTAAGGGCGCGATGGGGTTGGATCCGTGAACGCGATGTGCAGGCGCATGCGGTCGGCCCAGGATGGGTCTGCCTGCCGCGCTCCGGAGGCGTTCTATCCAGGATCCTCGATGGCGTACTCGAGCTTGTGCACGCGCAGCGACTGGTCCTCGCGGCGGAAGAAGAACTTCACCCGTGTCCCGATGTCGGAGATTTCGTAGGTGAGCTGTTTCGCGTCCAGCTCCGGGCGCAGCTGCGATGAGGGATCGCGGTTGGTGCGGTTGTAGTCGTCGACCGCCTTGAGGATCTCCCGCGCCTCGCGCCGCAGGTTGATGCGCAGCGCCTTTGCGCGCGGCTTGATCTTCTTCCCGCTCGCCCAGGCCTCCCCGCCGGTCTTGCCAGCAATGCTGATCGTGCCGTCGAGCGCGGCGGCGGTGACCGTGGTTTGACCGTTGAACTCCCCGGTACTCCGGTCGTCGGTGTGGTAGCCGACGCTGACCCGGGCGCAGAGGAAGCCCTTCAGCGGCTTCGAGCCTTGCAGTGCTTGGAGCAGCGCTTGAGCCACCCGGGGGAGGTCAGTTGCGATGCCGCGGTCGGCGCCGTGCGCGCGGTCGGGGCAAAGGCCAAGGGCCGCCAGCAGGCACGAGACGCGGTGCATCTCTTGGCTCCTTTCCGTCGGCGTGCGGACCGGCGTGCGCCGGGGGCCGCCGCGGCGCCGGCCGCGAACCCGAGTCCCTACGCGACGCGCCATTGAAGCATGGCTGGGCGCTAGAGGCACCTGCTGTAGGAGGTCAAGGGTCTGCCGAGGCGCGAGCGCCTTGTCGCGCGGGCCTCCTAGCCCGCCGGCGGGGGCGGGGGCGCGCGGCGCGGGTCGCGGGCGGGGGCGGGGCGGGGGGGGGGGGGGGGGGGGGGCGGGGGGGGGGGCCGCCGCGGCGGGGGGGGGGCGGGGGGGCGGGCGGGGGCGGCGGGGGGGGGGGGGGGGGGGGGGGGGGGGGGGGCCGCCGGGGGGCCGCGTTCGGTGCCGCAGTCGATCAGACTGCCCGGTGATCCGCCGGGCAAGGCTCACGGGGGCCCTTCCGTCGGCTGGCGTGCGTTTTGGACGCCCGACCCGAAGTCTGGGACGCTACAAGGAGTTCGCCGCGTGAGCGCTTGGTCGCGCTCGCGCACAGTCGATCGGCGCTGCTTCGGTGATGGGAGCGCGTTGAGCGTTGTGAATGCTTGTCGCCGCCGGTCCAGGCGGGGCAGCTCAGGTGTCCCAGACGGGGCAGGTGAGGTGTCGGATGCCGCTCGCTCGTAGCGTTCCAGCAGCGCTCGGCAGGCGGTTGATGGCGTGTCTCTTGGCCGCCAGCACCGGGCCGGTGTTGGGGCTGCTGGTCAGCGTACTGCCGTCCAGCACAGCCTGCGCAGCGCGGGCCGCGCCGCCGCCGCCGGGGCTCGTGTTGCGTGACGGGGACCTTGTTTTTCAGACGTCGCTTTCGGGTCAGGGCGAGGCGGTAGCACTGGCGACGGGCAGCCGATACACGCACATGGGCGTCGTGCTCCTGCTGGGCGGAAGGCCCGTGGTGCTGGAGGCCGTGCAGCCCGTTCAGCTCACGCCGTGGCCCGAGTGGCTCGAGCGTGGCGATCGGGGCCATGTGGTGGTCAAGCGGCTGGTGGATGTGGAGGAGCGCTTGACCCCCGCGGCGCGGGCACGCATGCACGCCCTGGCCAACAAGTGGATCGGCCGACGCTACGATCCTTACTTTCGCTGGGATGATGATCGCCTCTATTGCTCCGAGCTGGTCTACAAACTGTATCAACGCGCCGTGGGGCTAAGCGTCGGGGTGTTGCGTCGCGCCGGCGACTTCAACCTCGCCAGCGCTCCCGTCCGACGGCTGATGCGGCGGCGCTTCGGCGGCGCCGCCGGCCGCTTCGATCCCCGCGAGCCAGCGATCGCGCCGCAACAGCTCTTCGCCGCGCCTGGGCTGGTGACGATCTTTAGCAACTGAGGAGCCGCCACAGCGGGCCTGTCGGCTTGGAACCCCGTCATCGTTGACGATGTCCAGAGGGTCCCGCCTCTGGCCGCTCGAGTTCGGCTGGCAGGATGGCGCATACGCACGTGCTCACCCAGCTTGGCGCTGCCCGGTCTGATGCCGACGGCCTTCAGCGAAGGGATGGCAACTACGAGGCGTCACCTGGCCAAGGCTGTGGCGCCGCACGTTTCACCCGTCTTGGGACACGGCGCGCGCCGCGCTGGTGCTCGTGGTCGAGGCTACGGGCGCCGCAGCGCCGCGGCCGCGGGCGGGGCGAGGCGGCTTGGTCGGCGAGGATCTGGCTCAGCAGGGCGACGACCTGGCGGGGGTCGCGGGCGGGCAGGGGCGGGTTTCGTCGAAGTCGTGGCGTAGCGCGACCGAGCCGTCCGGGCGCTGCAGCAGCAGGGTGGCGGCCAGGCGGGCGTAGGTCGCGTCGCCGCGATCCAGCTCCTCGATCGCCTCGATCGCGCCGCTGAGCAGGCCCGCGGCCTGGGATGCAACTCGCTGGCAGCGCTTGCGGGTCCGCTGTACTCTTACAGAAACACGATCGATCGGCACGAGGTACGACCATGCCCGCTACCGCAACGCTCTCGAGCAAGTTCCAGATTTCGATTCCCAAGGCTGTCCGCGAGGAGCAGCGCTGGAAGGCCGGCCAGGAGTTCGTCTTCATCCCGAAGGGCCGGGGCGTGCTCGTCATGCCCGTGCCTGAGTTGGACCAGCTCGCTGGCCTCGCCAGGGGCGCCAAGCGGGAAGGCTACCGCGACCGGAAGGACCGCCCCTGATGGCGGCGCCCTTGCGCGTGGTCGATACCTCCGCCTGGATCGAGTGGCTGACCGGCAGCGCGCTCGCCGTGATGCTGCGCCCGCGCATTCCGGATCAGGCGCACTGCGTCGTGCCCACCATCGTGCAGCTCGAGCTGTCGCGCTGGCTGAGGCGCGAGCTTGGCGAGGATCAGTGCGACCAGGTGATCGCCTACACGCAGAAGTGCGTGGTGGTCGCGCTGGACACGGCGATCGCGCTGCTGGCCGCTGATTTCCATCGTGAGTACAAGCTCGCGACCGCCGATGCCATCGTCTATGCGACGGCGCGCCAACAACGTGCCGAGCTCCTCACCTGCGATTCACACTTCGACGGGTTGCCTGGTGTCGTGTTGCTCGCGAAGAGAGGGTCTCCGTGATGAGACCCAAGACAGGCGCGTTTCGCGCGATGTTTGCAAGGGACCGCGCGGCAGCCCAAGTAAGGCGCGATCGGCTGGCGCAGGGCTTCTTGGACAGGATGCTGCTACGGGTGTCGCAGCGCGCCGGCCGCGCGGGGGGCGAGACGGGCGGCTTGGTCGGCGAGGATTTGGCTCAGCAGGGCGACGACCTGGCGCGGGTCGCGGGTCCGGCAGGGGCGGGTTTCGTCGAAGTCGTGGCGGAGCAGGACCGTGCCGTCCGGGCGCTGTAACAGCAGGGTGGCCGCCAGGCGGGCGTAGGTCGCGTCGCCGCGGTCGAGCTCCTCGATCGCCTCGATCGCGCCGCTGAGCAGGCCCGCAGCCTGAGGCAGGCGGGACTCGTCCTCGACGCGCGCGAAGCGGCCAGAGGCGCGCAGGTGGCGGATCAGCGCGCGCGTGGCGAGCTCGGCCGGCTCGGCGGCCCAGCGCCGGTAGCCGTAGTAGCGCAGCTCGTGCTCCGAGCCGCGGTAGACCAGGCGCTGCGATTCATAGCCCGGTGCCACCTGCAGCGGCGTCACGGCCAGGGTGGGCCCCTGCGCCGCGTTGCGGCCCTGCGCAGGTGCGGCCAGCACGTAGTAGAACTCGTCGGCGGCGGGGCTGCCGAAGCAGCCCAGCAGGCCCAAGGTGCCGGCGAGCGCCGCGACACGCAGCGGGCCGGCCAGGCCGGCCGGCGCCAGGCGAGCGCCGAGGCGCGTCTGCAGCGGTGCTCATGGAGGCGCCCTCTCCTTGACGGCCTCGCCGCGCAGCAGCAGCGAGGGACGGTCGCCGGATCGACTGCGCGAAGGCGCGCAGGTTGGTGGCCGCCCCCTGCAGCACCGTCAGCAGGCGGGCGAGCTGCGGGTCGCTGCGTCGCGCGGTGGCCGAGAGCTGGGCGCCGAGCTGCTGCAACGTCAGCGCCGCATCGCGCAGCGCGGTGAGGGCCTGGCCGGTGGCCGGCTGCTCGATGCGGGTCCGTAGCGCGCGCGCGGCCAGCGCGACCTCGTCGAGGGCCACCTGGGGGCGCGTGCGCTGCAGCGTGCGTTGCAGCGTCGCCATCGCCGCCGCCGCATCGGCCACCAACGCGCGCAGGCCCGGCCGCAGCTCGGTCGCGAGCTGGTCGACCGCGCCGGCCGCGCGGGCCAGCGCCGTCGCGCTGCGGTCGAGGTTGGTCAGCAGCCGTCCCAGCCGCTCGCGCTCGAGCAGCGCCGCCAGACCGCCCGCGGCCTCGTCGGCGTGCGCCAGCAGTGAGCGCAGGCGGTCGCGGTTGGCGGCATCGGTCATCAGGATCAGGTTGTTCGCCACCCGCTCGATCTTCTGCGACACGTCGATCGCGCGCCCCGTGATGCCCTCGGTCAGCGCGCTGCCGGCGCGGACCTCGGAGCGCGCCCCGTTGGGCGGCAGGCGCTTGGCGCGCCGCGAGCTGCCGGTCAGCTCGACGAAGCGCATGCCGGTGATGCCGAGCGAGGCGACCACCGCGCGCGTGTCGGCCTTGATCGGCGTGCCGGGATCGAGCGAGAGCTGGACGCGCACCGTCTCGACGTCGTCGACGACGATCTTCTCCACCGTGCCGACGCGCACCCCCTGCATGTTGACGGCGGAGCCGCTGACCAGCCCGCTGACCGATTCGTGGTAGCGGACAAAATAGCGATCGCGCGGATTCCACAGCCGCAGGCCGGCCAGCGTGCCGACGGCGACGGCGAAGAGCAGCGTCGCCAGCAGCAGGAAGACGCCGAGCCGCAGCTGTTGTGCGCGCGTTGCCATCAGTCCGTCCCCTCCAGCGCGGCCAGCATGCTCGGCCCCGTGGCCGCGGCGGGCGGCGGGGCGGTGCGTCCGAAAAACTCGCGCACGCCCGGCTCGGAGCTCTGTTGCAGCTCGGCCACGCTGCCCTGGGCCAGCAGGCGGCCGTCTCGCGCCAGCATCACGACATGGTCGGCGATCTCCGCGATGCTGGCCAGCTCGTGGGTCACGACGACCATCGTCATCCCCAGGCGACGCTGCAGCTCGCGCAGCGTCGCGTCGAGCCCGGCGGCGACGACCGGGTCGAGGCCGGCCGAGGGCTCATCGCAGATCAGCAACTCGGGGTCGAGGGCCAGCGCGCGGCTGATCGCGGCCCGCTTGCGCATGCCGCCCGAGAGCTGCGCGGGTAGCAAGTGGGCGGTCCCCTCCAGCCCGACCAGCGCCAGCTTTTGCTCGACGATGCGGCGAATCACGCCGTCGGGCAAGTCCGTATGCTCGTGGAGCGCGAGCGCGACGTTGTCGCCGACGGTCAGCGAGCCGAGCAGGGCTCCCCCCTGAAAGAGCATGCCGATGCGGCGCAGCAGGGCGATGCGCTCGCGCTCGTCCACGCGCAGCGGGTCGCGGCCGAGCACCCGCACGTAGCCGCCCAGCGGCTTGAGCAACCCGACGAGGGTGCGGATCACCGTCGACTTGCCGCAGCCGCTGCCGCCGACCAGGCAGACGATCCGACCGCGCGGCACGACGAAGGAGAGATCGTGGACGACGAGTCGGTCGTCGTAGCCGGCGCTCAGCCCGCAGATCTCGACCGCCGGCAAGGCCGGTACGGCCGGCTGGGTGGCCGCCGCGCGACGCGCGGGCGTCGCAGCGGTCGGGCCGAGCGTCACTTGAACACCGTCGCGACGACGGCAAAGGCGCTGTCGACCATGATCACGGCGAAGATGCTGGAGACCACCGAGGCGATGGTGGCGCGGCCGACGTCCGCCGGCCCGCCGCGGATGCGCAGCCCGTAGTGGCAGGCCGCCATTACGATCACCCAGGCGAAGACCAGGCTCTTCGACAGCCCGTGCCACAGGTCCTTGAGCGAGAGCGCCTGGATCGTCTGCTTGAGGTACACGGTCGCGTTGAGGTCGAGGTAGAGCAGGCCGATCAGCAGGCCGCCCAGCACGCCCAGCGCCATGGCGAAGAGCGTCAGCGCGGGTTGGGTCAGCGAGATGGCATAGACGCGGGGCACGACGAGGAAGCGGATCGGATCGATCGCCATCGTACGCAGCGCGTCGATTTCCTCGTTGACGGTCATCGTTCCCAGCTCGGCGGCGATCGCCGAGCCGCTGCGTCCGGCCACCAGGATCGCGGTCATCACCGGTCCGAGCTCGCGGACCATCGTCAGGGCCACCAGGTTGGCGACGTAGATCGTGGCGCCGAACTGCCGCAGCTGATAGGCGGCGAGGAAGGCGAGGATCAGCCCGAGCAGGAACCCGGTCAGCCCGACGATCGGCACGCTGTCGACGCCGATGCGCACGGCCTGCTCCGTGGTGGCCCCGGGCGGCGGCAGGCGGCGACGTAGCGGCGCGATGATGGCCCAGTAGGCCGTGTCGGCCAGCAGCTGCACGAAGGCGAGCATGGCGTGCGCGAGGCGCAGCGCGGCGGCGCCGACCCGCTCGATCCGTGGCAAGCGGGGTCGGGGCAGCTCGTGCGCCGGGGCTTGCGCAGCGGCCAGCGCCTGGCGCACGGCGGGCACGGCCCCGCAGGCGCGCACCGAGGTCTCGCGCTGGCGCGCGAGTGCCAGGCACTCGGCCAGCGTGGCGATCCCGATCGCGTCGACCGTCGGTACGCCCGCGAGGTCGAGCAACACGGGCCGCCGCTGGCGCACCAGTCGCTCGACGGCCTGGACGAGTGGCTCGGCCACGGCGGCGTCGAGGGGGCCATGCAGGGCCAACGTGGTGACGCCGTCGTCTCCGCGCTGCGGGACCAGCACTAGCGGCATGCGCCCACCCTAAGGGGGCCTGGCGGCGGGTGTCAACGCGAGCTGCGCCCGACCTGCACGCGAACGGCCGGGGCTTGCCGTTGCCCCTGCATGTGACCCTGTATCGACGTGTCGTGATCCTGAAAACGTCCTGCACCGATCCTGCGAAAAGCTTGCGACGCGAGGGCCGCACAGGGTATCCTCGCGCCACTCCGAAATTCTGCCGAACGGTCACGGCCGTTGTCGTCGATCCCCGGTGTTGGTGCCTCCCGGGGCGTCGCCTCGCCGTGGTGGGGCGGCCGCGCGCGCCCTGAGGGGAAAGGCGCGTGTGCCGATGATCGAGGGCTATGCGCAGCAGCAGGAGAGTGGGTCGGTGCGCGTGACCTCCGCCCCGACTGGAGCGGGAGGGGTCAGACTGACGCAAACGTTGACGATCGCCAAGCGCATCGGGCGCGGCCGCTTGGGCACCGTCTACGCTGCGGTGCACGAGGTGCTGGCGCGGCGCTTCGCGATCAAGGTCCTGCGACCGGCGTTGACGGCCACGGAGCCCGTGCGGCTGCGCCTCCGCCACGCGGTGCGGCAGGCGAGCCAGATCGACGATCCGGCGCGCCGTGAGCCTCGTGGACTTCGGTCGTCTCCCCGATGGGCGCTTCTACCTGACTACGGACTATGTGCGTGGTCTGCCGCTGACGCGCGTGCTGGAGCGCGATGGGCGGCTGCCACCGGCGCGCGCCGTCGCGGTGCTGCTGCAGCTCGCGGAGGCCCTCGCCGCGGGTCATCGCCAGCACGTCGTGCATGGCGAGCTGAAGCCGAACAACGTGACCGTCTTCGAAGGGGCCGACGGTGGCCTACGGGTGCATCTGCGCGACTTCGCCTTGGCCATGGCGCTGGCTCAGCCCCTGCCTGGAGCGAGCCGGGCGTCGGAGCGGCTGCAAGGCTGCCTCGATCGCTACGGGACGGTCGACTACCTGGCGCCCGAGCTGCTCAGCGGCGCCCTGTCGCTGCCGACGGTGAGCGTGGACATCTATGCGCTCGGGGCGCTCGGCTATCACCTGCTGACCGGAGAGCCGCCCTTCGTCGGCGCGCCGGAGCGGGTCGCGACGGCGGCGCTCGGCAGCGAGCTGGTCCCGCCCTCGCGACGTAGCGGCGGGGACGTCTTGCAGCCGGCGTTGGAGGCGCTGCTCGTGCGGTGCCTGGCCAAGGATCCCGCTGAGCGCTTTCGCGGGCTCGATCAGGTGGTGCACGCGCTGCGTGGCCTGGTGGCCGAAGCAGCGCCGCCAGCGCTCGCACCGCCTGCCGAAGAAGAGCTCACCTCGCCCTGGGCGATCACGCCGCTACCGGCCGCCGAGGGCGAGGGGGAGCGGCTTCCGGCCTCGCCCGGGCGCCTGCGTCAGCTGCTCTACGAGACCACGCTCGCGCTGGCGCAGCACGCGGCGAGCACCGGCGTGGCGGGCCCCGCGCTGCTGGTCGAGCTCGAGGCGCTGCAGCTAGCCCGCGACGAGGCCGAGCAGCTGGTCGTCGAGGGCGGGTTGCTGGAGAACCGCTTCGAGGATATCCGCCGCGAGCTGCGCGAGAGCGAGGCGGTGCTGCGTCACACCGTGACCGATCTCACCCTGGCCCAGGGCGAGGCCGAGCAGCGCGGCCCGGGCGGCGACGCGGCCGCCGCGGAGGTCGATCATCGCGTCCAGGAGCTGGAGTAGGGGCCTTGCCGAGCTCGAGCGGCAGCGCGAGCATCGCTTCGCCGCGCTCAACGCCGAGCTGCGCCAGCGCGTCGAAGGTCTGCGGGCCGTCGAAGCGAACGATGGTCGCGCACCACCGCCGCCTGCACGACGAGCTCGAGCGGCTGCGCGGGGTCCTGCAGACCGACCGCGCGCGCCAGCTCTACCGCCGCGCCGGGCGCTGCCGCGCGGCGCTCGCGGCTCACTCACCGACGAGTGCGCTGCCCTGATCCGCGGGGGGGGGGGGGGGGGGGGGGGGGGTTCCGTCGGTGTGCCGGCTCGGCCCGCGCGGTAGGGTGAACCAGAAGACCGAGCCGCGCGGCTTGGCCGCGGCCACGCCGACCTCACCGCCCAGCGTATTGACGAGGTGCTTGACGATCGCGAGACCGAGCCCGGTGCCGCCCATCTCGCGCGAGCGACCCGGGTCGACGCGGTAGAAGCGCTCGAAGATGCGGTCACGGTGCTGCGGCTCGACCCCTGGCCCGTCGTCGCAGATCTCGACGCGGACGTGCCCGCCGCCGAGGGCGCTGCGGGTGCTGACGTGGCCCCCGGCCTGCGTGTACTTGATCGCGTTGTCGAGCAGATTCAGCAGCACATGCTCCAACGCAGACTCGTCGACGAAGACGGTGGTCTCCGGCGCGATGCTGTGGGCGAGCGTGATCTGCTTGGCGCTGGCGGCATCGGCGACGGTCTCGATCGCGCGCTGCACCAGGGGCGCGAGCGCGACCGCGCCGCGGTCGAGGACGTGTTGCTGCGCCTCCATGCGCGAGAGGTCGAGCAGGTCGCTGATGATGCGGCCCAGCCGCTCGGCGTGGTGCAGGATCGCGGCGAGGAAGCGCGGCGCGTGCTCGGCGTCGGTTAGCGCGCCGTTGAGTAGCGCCTCGGTGTTGGCGCGGATCACGCTGATCGGCGTGCGCAGCTCGTGCGAGACGTTCGCGACGAAGTCCCGGCGCATCGTCTCCAGCCGGCGCACCTCGGTCACGTCGTGCAGCACGACGACGCAGCCGGGGCTGGCTCGCAAGCGCTCGGCCCGCGCGAGGATCTGCCGCGCGGCGCCGCCACGACCGATAGTGAACTCCGTGGTGCCAGCCTCCGCGGCGCTCGCGGCGCGGTCGAGCAGCTCGCGCAGCGGAGCCAGACCGAGAGCGGCCAGCGCGATCGCCTCGCCCGAGGCCGTCGCGTCGAGGCCGAGCAGGCTCGTCGCGGCGCGGTTGGCCAGGGTGACCTGCTGCTCGGCGTCGAGCGCGACCACCGCCTCGCTCATGCCCTCGAGGATCGTCGCCAGGCGGTCGCGCTCGCTGGCGAGCACGGCCACCGAGCGCTGCAACTCGCCGGCGAGCTGGTTGAAGGATCCCGCCAGCACCGCCAGCTCGCTGGTCGCCGGCACGGGGAGGCGGCGCGCGTGGTCGCCCGCGATGGCCCGGGCCTGCAGCACCAGGGTGCGCAGGGTGCGGGAAAAGACGCTCGAGGCCAGCGAGCCGAGCGCGATGACCAGCACCAGGCCGACGAGACCACCGATCGCGAGCGTGACCCGCAGGTGGCGAATGGCCGCGGCGACGGTCGAGAGCGGGGTCGCGACGCGGACCACGCCGAGCGCGCCCGCCTCTCCGAAGCGCACCGCGACGTAGAGCATCTCGGTGTGCACGGTGCTGCTGGCGCGCCGCGCGACCCCCTGTCCGTAGCGCAGCGCATCGCGCACCTCGGGGCGATCGGCGTGGTTGCCCAGCGCGGCGAGCGCGCGTTGGTCGCAGGCGGAGTCGCCGATCACGCGGCCGTCGGCGGCGATGATGGTGACGCGCGCTGCCGTGCTTCGGCCCAATCGACCGGCCAGCGCGTTGGCCGTGCGCTGGTCGACGCCACCGCCCGGGGGCGCGTTGCGCAGCAGCTCGACGATGGTGCGCGCGATCCGATCGAGCTCGCTCTCCACCTGCGCCGCGAGCTGAACGCGCAGGCTGTGCTCGAGGTAGGCGCCGCTGCCCAGGCCGACGCCCGCGAAGAGCAGCAGCGAGGCGCCGAAAATCGTCGAGCGAATGCCGAGTCGCACGAGCAGCTAGGCCTCCGTCGCGTCGGGCGTGGCGCGCAGGCGATAGCCGACGCCCCGCAGCGTCTCGATGAAGCGGCCGGCGCTGCCGAGCTTCTGCCGCAGGCGCTTGACGTGGGTGTCGACGGTGCGCGTCGTGACCTCGGCCTGGATGCCCCAGACATCGGACAAGAGCACCTCGCGCGTCTGCACGCGACCGCGTCGCGCGAGCAGCAGCGTCAGCAGGCGGAACTCGAGCGCCGTCAGCACTATCTCCTCGTCTGCCACCCAGCAGCGATGGGCGTCGTTGTCGAGCCGCAGCTCGCCGAAGGTCAGCGGCGCCGACTGCTCCTCACTGGGCGTCAGCGCCTGGCGCCGCAACACGGCGCGGACGCGCAACAGCAGCTCGCGCACGCTGTAGGGCTTGACCACATAGTCGTCGGCGCCGAGCTCGAAGCCGACGACCCGATCGATCTCCTCGCCCTTGGCGCTGGCGATGATGATCGGCACGCGACGGGTGCGCTCGTCCTGCCGGAGCTGGCGGCAGAGCTCGAAGCCCGAGCAGTCGGGCAGCATCAGGTCGAGGAGCACCAGGTCGGGGACGGGGTCCTGCTGCGCGAGCTCGAGCGCGGCGCGCCCGGTCAGGGCAGCGCGCGTGCGGTAGCCCTCGCGCTGAAACGTGTACTCGAGCGTGGTGACCAGGTCGCGCTCGTCCTCGACGATCAGAATCACGGCTGACATCAAGCTAGCTCCCCGGGCGGCGGGCCTTGCGGGCGGACATTTCCAGCGGACATTTCCAGCGGATATCTACAGCACGTTTGCCGCCAGCTCGGCCAGCGGCGAGCGCTCGCCCTTGATCATCGTGATGTGGCCGGCGAGCTGCTCGCCCTTGAAGCGTTCGACGACCGTGGCGAGCCCGTTGTTCGAGGAGTCGACGTAGGGGTTGTCGATCTGGTAGGGGTCGCCGGTCAGCACGATCTTCGTGTTCTCGCCGACGCGGGTGATGATCGTCTTCACCTCGTGGGGCGTCAGGTTCTGCGCCTCGTCGACGATGATGAACTGGTTGGGAATCGACCGGCCGCGGATGTAGGTCAGCGGCTCGACCTCGACGTAGCCGAGCGCCACGAACTCCTGCACGCCGCGCTGGCCGCGGTCGTCGTGCTCGGGGCGTGCTCCGCGTGCCCCCCGCTCGCCGCGTCCCCCGCGCTCGCCGCGCGGGCCACGTTCGCCGCGCTGACCGTGTGCGCCGCGCGGGCCATGCTCGCCGCGCTCGTCGTCGCGTTCGCCGCGCGGGTCGTCGCCGTGATCGCCGTGGCCCAGGCCGAGCAGCAGGTCGAGGTTGTCGTAGATCGGCTGCATCCAAGGATTGAGTTTGGCCTCGACGTCGCCCGGCAGGAAGCCGAGGTCGCGCCCCAGCGGGAAGATCGGGCGGCTCACCAGCAGCTTGCGGTACTTGCGCTCCTCGACGACCTTCTGCAGGCCGGCGCCGATCGCCAACAGGGTCTTGCCGGTGCCGGCCTTGCCCACCAGCGTCACCAGCTTGATGTCGTCGCGCAGCAGCAGGTCGAGGGCGAAGCGCTGCTCCTTGTTGCGCGCCCGCAGGCCCCAGGCCGCAGCGGGCGTGCGGCGGCGGTCCAGCGCCTCGAGCTGCTGGCGCTCCTGGTCGTAGCGCGCCAGCAGACTCTGTTGAGCGTCGCCGCGCGCGCGCACGACGGCGTACTGGTTGGCCAGCAGCTCGGTGTGCGGCAGCGTGCCCTCGGCCGCCAGGCGATCGACGAGCGCCGCCTCGAGCTCGAGCTCGGCGACACCGCTGTAGAGCTCCGCGATGTCGACGCGCTCGTCGAGATAGTCCTCCGCCTGCAGCCCCATCGCGTCCGCGCGAATGCGCAGGTTCACGTCGCGCGTGACGAAGATCACCGGCGTTTGGGGATCGCGCTGCCGTTCCTGGAGGGCCAGCGCGAGGATCAGATCGTCGGACCCCCCCGGGGGGCGGTGCAGCAGGATGCGACCGTCGCTGTGCCCATCGATGAAGGCCACGCGCAGCCGGCCACCACCGGCCGTGCAGACGCCCTGCGAGAGCGGCCCGCTGCGTCGCAGCTCGTCGAGGCGACGCGAGACGAGGCGCGCGTGCCGTCCGCGCTCGCTCAGCTCGCGCTTGAAGCGATCGATCTCCTCGATCGCGTAGATCGGCACCACGACCTCTTCGTCGCCGAAGTTCTCCAGGGCCGCGGGATCGTGCAGCAGGACGTTGGTGTCGAGGATGAAGCGCTTGTTCATCGTTGGCGTCCTTGCCAGTTTCGTTCACTCTACCACACGCCCTGGCGGGGCCTCGCGCCCGGCCGCGCAGCGCGCTGTCGGTTTTGGCGCGGGGCGCATTCGGAGTATCGTCCCGAGCGGAAGATGCGCGCCCGGCACGCGCGAGCCGCTCGACCCCATGAAACGACCCTTCGACTTCGCCAGCGGTGTGCTGGCCGCGCTCGCTCCGCTGCCCTTTGTGGCGGGGGCCGTGCTTTACGGCGGGGAGCGCTGGACCGACTCAAAGCTGGTCCTGCTGGCAGCGGTGGCGAGCTCGTTCGCGCTAGCAGCGGCCAGCCTGCTTCTGACCCACGTTCCGGCCGTCGGTCGCGCGCTGGTCGTGATCGCCCTCGGTGCGGCCTTCGTGCTCAGCTTCGGCGTGATCGCGCAGGCACCGCTCCTGGCGCTTCTGGCGGTGGTCGTGGCGTGGTGGGCGCTCTTCGCCGTGTTCAGCGCGTCGGGGGTGCGGCGGACCCGAGGCGAGGGGACGCCGCCCCGAGACTCACCGGCGCGCCGCGCGCGTGGGGCCGCGCTGGGCGCAGGCATCGTCTGGCTCGTGGCCGTCTCGGGTGGTGGGGCGACGGATCCGGGCAGTGTGCGCGCGCTGGGCGCGTCGGCGCTGGTGGCGGCGCTGCTGGCGGCGCGCTGGTTGGGGTTGGAGGGCGGCCGGCACCCGCGCCGGGCGGCCGCGCTGGCCGTCGGCTGCGGCATCTTCATCCTGGGGCTCGCGCTGGGGCCCGGCCCGTGGGCGCTGCGCGCGCAGTTCACCGTGATCGTGCCGCTGGTCACCCTCGCCGCGCTGCCGCGGCTGGCCCGTCACGGCGTCGACGAGGTCGATTGGTGGGAGCCGGTGATCGACCATCCGGCGCGGCTGCTGGTCGCGACCTTCCTGATGCTGTGCCTGGGCGGCGGGCTGCTGCTGGCGCTGCCGGTCTGCGCCGGCAACGGAGCCAGCGTGGGCCTGCTCGACGCGACCTTCACGGCGGTCAGCGCCGTTTGCGTCACGGGCTTGACCGTGCTCGACACGCCAACGGACTTCAGCCGCTTCGGGCAGTTCGGCATCCTGCTGCTGATCCAGGCCGGTGGGCTGGGCATCATGACCTTCTCGACGGCCGCGATGCGACTCTTCGGCCGGCGGATGAGCCTGCGGCACGAGGGCGTGGTGGCCGAGCTGATGAGCGCCGAGGACCGCAGCCAGCTCTTCGCCAGCACCTTGCGCCTGCTGCGCTTTACGCTGGCCTGCGAGGCCGCGGGCGCGCTGCTGCTCGCCTGGCGGTTCTGGGCCCATGGCGAGGGTCTGCCGGCGGCGGCCTGGAACGGGCTCTTCACGGCCGTCTCGGCCTTCTGCAACGCTGGCTTCGCGCTGCAGAGCGACAACCTGGTGGCCTATCAGCGCGATCCCACGGTGCTGCACGTCGTCGCGGCGCTGATCGTGCTCGGCGGGCTCTCGCCGATCGTCTTCCTCCGCGCGTTGCAGCTCGCGCGGGGACGCGCGGTCGCGTCAGCGGCGCAGGTCAAGCTGGCGCTCGTGTCGACGCTGGTGCTGCTGGTCGGTGGCACCCTGGTGCTGGCCGTGATCGAGTGGCACGGGGCGCTCGGCGCGCTACCGCCCTGGCATCGGCTGCACAACGCCTGGCTGCACTCGGCGACCACGCGGACGGCCGGCTTCAACTCGGTCGACATGCTCGCCTTCCGTCCGGCCAGCGTCACGGTGATGATGGTGCTGATGTTCATCGGCGGCTGTCCGGGGGGCACGGCCGGCGGGATCAAGACCACCACGGCGGCGCTGCTGCTGCTCGCCGTCGCGGCCGCGATTCGTGGGCACGGTGCGGTCGAGGTGGCGGGCCGGCGAGTGCCGCACCGCTCGATCTACCGCGCGGCGGCGGTGGCCACGCTCGGGTTATTGGCGGTGCTCGGCGGTACGCTGATCGTGCAGCTGACGCAGCCGCTGGAACCGGTGACGGCGCTCTTCGAGGTCATCTCGGCGCTAGGCACGGTCGGGCTGACGATCGGCGGCACGGGGGCGCTCGACGCTGTCGGAAAGCTGGCGATCATGGTGTGTATGTTCGCTGGACGTGTCGGACCGCTGACGCTCTTCATGTTCCTGAGCCACCGCCGCCTGCCAGCCGTCTGGCGCCGGCCTGAAGAGGAAATCGACGTCGGCTGAAGAGGTATCCGGAAATCTGCTGCGCGGCCCGACCGCTGCGTTGCCGCTGCGCTCCGATGCTCGTCGGACGTTTCGCTTCGGTGCTCGCTGCGTCTTGCGTTCGGGCCTGCTCGCGACGATTTCCGGACACCTCTTGATGTGGGGTAGAGAGGTACGGGGATGATCAAGCAGGCGATCGTGATCGGGCTCGGGCAGTTCGGCATGTCGGTGGCGCGCGCGCTAGCTGAGCGCGGCCTCGAGGTGCTGGCGGTCGATCGGCGCGAGGAGCGCGTGCGGGTGGCGGCGGGCTTCGGCGCCGAGGCGGCCGCGTTCGATGCGACTGACACCAGCGCCGTGGCGCGGACCTCGCCCGAGCGGCGCGACGTCTGCGTCTGCGCGATCGGCGACGAGTCGCGCGAGTCGTCGATCATCTGCACGGCCCTGTTGCGGCAGATGGGCGCCCGGCGCGTGATCGCGCGCGCCAACGACGACCTGCACGCCCGCATCCTCGGCCTCGTGGGAGCCCACGAGGTCGTCAACCCAGAGCGCGACTTCGGCGAGCGCTTCGCCAACCGCATCATGCACGACCGGGTGATGGGGGAGCTGCCGCTCGGTGAGGATCTGCTGATCACGGAGCTGCGGCCGCCACCCTCCTTCGTCGGTCACACGCTCGCCGAGCTGCGCCTGCCCAGCCGCTATGCGATCACGGTGGTGGCCGTGCGGCGCGCGGGGCGTGGGGCGGTGCTGATGCCAGATCCCAACGATCCTTTGCGCGACGATGACGTGCTCGTCGTGGTCTCGAAGCAGAAGGCGGTCAGCCGGCTGCTGGAACGCGGCTGAGAGGGGCCTGCCGATGGAACTGCGTCGGGATCTATGGCTCGGGTTGGCGGCGCTCTTGGCCTTCAACCTGGTGATGGCCTTCGGCACCGTCGGGCTGCTGACGCGCATCGGACCCGCCGTCGATCGCACGCTGCACGAGAACGTGGCCTCGATCCAGTCGGCGGAGCAGATGTTGACGCTGCTGGCGCGGGTGGGCGGGCGGCCGGCCGCGCCGGCCGAGCGACAGCGCTTCGTCGCCGCGATGCTGCGCGCGCAGGGCAACCTCACCGAGCCCGGCGAGGCCGACCCGCTGCGTGCGATCGATCGCGATCAGGCGGCGGCGCTGGGGGGCGACGCAGCGAGCCGAGCGCGAGTGATCGAGGCGCTGCAGCGGCTCGTCGACGTCAACCGCGGGGCGCTGTGGTCGGTGAGCGCGCGGGTTCGCCGGTTGGGGACGGGGGGCGCTTGGGCCGCGGTCTTCCTGGCGGCGATGGCCCTCACGCTCAGCCTGTTGGCGGGATCGCGGCTCCCGCCGCATCCTCACGCCGCTCGGGCGCCTCTACGCCACGCTCGAGGCGCGGCGCGCGGGTGATCGCTATCGCCGCTGCGGCGCCGGCGAAGCGCCCCACGAGCTGCGGCGCATCGTCGAGGGGGTGAATCGCCTGCTGGACCGATCGGCGGAGCCGGCCACCCCGGGGTCGCGATCGGAGGACGCAACGGAGGGCGTGGTGCGCGCGGCGCTGGTGCACGTGCTCGAGCGCAGCGGCGCTGGCTGCCTGCTGGTCGATCACAGGGGCGAGGTGCTGGCCGCGAATCGCCAGGGCTTGACAGTGCTCAACGGGCTCGTCGGCGCCGAGTTGAGGCAGCTCCTGACGCAGGTCCCGGGCGGCAAACGGGCCAGTGAGACGCTGGTCGTCGAGGCCACGGCGGTGGGCAGTAAGGCCGGCGAGGGCGCAGGATGGCTGTGCACCGTGCGGCGGGCCGTGGATCAGGCCGTGCGCGGGGTGAGCTGATGCGGGTCGGTGCGCGTGCGAGCCGGTGCTATCCTTGACCCTGCGCGCGGCCGGGTGCTAGAGCGCCGAACAGGTTGATGGCGGCGAGGGCAAAAGGGTTGGATCGCACGATGAACCCCAGTCACGGCAGGAAGAGCTACGGCACCAAGGCCGAGCTGATCGACATCATCCGCTGCGCGATCGAGCAGGCCATCCCGCTCTCGCGCGCGGAGGTCACCCCGGGCGTCGGCCCGGGTCACTTCAACGTCACGGTGCGTTCGAGCGGCTTCGCCGGGCAGGCGATGGTGCAGGCCCATCGCCTGGTCTACTCGGCGATCGCCCACCTGATGCGCGGCGAGCGCCCGCCCGTGCACGCGATCGATCTGTTGCGCGCGCTCTCCTGCTGAGAGCGCGGGGCGGGCCGGCGTCGGGCGAGGGGAGTGGTGAGTGAGCCCTCCCCCCGCGCGCGAGCGCCCTCAGCCGCGCGCGGCGCGGTAGTTGGCCTCGACGGCTTCCCAGTCGACGACGCTCCACCAGGCCTCGATGTATTCGGGACGGCGGTTTTGATACTTCAGGTAGTAGGCGTGCTCCCAGACGTCGAGCCCCAGGATCGGGGTCTTGCCCTCGCTCAGCGGGCTGTCCTGGTTGGGAAGCGCGTGGATCACCAAGCGGCCGCCCTGGTCGAGTGACAGCCAGGCCCAGCCCGAGCCGAACTGCGCGGTGGCGGCAGCGTTGAACTTCTCGCGCAGCGCAGCGAAGCCACCGATCTCTTGCTTGATCGCGGCCCCGAGCTGCCCGACCGGCTCGCCGCCCTTACCCTTGCCCATGATGCCCCAGAAGAGGCTGTGGTTGGCGTGGCCGCCACCGTGGTTGCGCACCGCCCCGCGGATGGCCTCCGGCACGCTGCCGAGCTGCTGCAGCAGGGTCTTCAGCTCACGGCCCTTCAGCTCGGGCGCCTTGTCGAGGGCCTCGTTGAGCTTGGCCACGTAGGTCGCGTGGTGCTTGCCGTGATGGATCTCCATCGTGCGCGCGTCGATGTAGGGCTCGAGCGCGTCGAAGGCGTAGGGTAGCGAGGGAAGGACGTGAGCACTCATGGTCAACTCTCCTGTGCGCCCGCTTGTGGGCGGCGACTCGGCCGATCCAGCGCGTCCGAGACGCGCCTCCCCGTCGGGGCTGCAGCCGACATGAACAAGTACCAATTAGGTACTAGATTGGCTGGCGATGCGCAAGCCCCCGTCTGAGCTGCGGCCTAGCTCGCTCGCGGTGCTCCCCATGGGCGATCCGCTTGCGCCGGTGGTGTCCAGCGCCGTGGCGCGCTTGCACGCCTGGTATCGGGCGCAGGCGCGGGACCTGCCGTGGCGGCGGACGCGCGATCCTTACGCCATCTGGGTCTCGGAGGTGATGCTGCAGCAGACACAGGTGGCGACCGTCGTGCCCTATTACGAGCGCTGGCTGGCGCGCTTCCCGCGCGTCGGGGACCTGGCCGCCGCGGACGAGGCCGAGGTGCTGCGCCACTGGCAGGGCCTCGGCTATTACCGCCGTGCGCGCCACCTGCACCAGGCGGCGCAGGTCATCGTCGCCCAGCACGGCGGATCGCTGCCGCGCGACCGCGTGGCGCTGGCGCGTTTGCCTGGCGTCGGGGCCTACACCGTGGCGGCCGTGTTGAGCATCGCCGACGGCCAAGCCCTGGCCGTGGTCGACGGCAACGTGCGGCGCGTGCTCGCGCGCCTGCTGGCGCTCGAGCTACCGCCCGACCGCGGGGCGGGTGCGGCGGCGATCCAGCGCCGCGCCGACGAGCTGCTCTGGCACGCCGATCCGGGGCTGCACAATCAAGCGTTGATGGAGCTGGGCGCGCGAATCTGTGTCCCGCGCGCGCCGCGCTGTGACGTCTGTCCGCTCGCCAACGTCTGCGTGGCGCAGGGCGAGGGCGCCCCCGAGCGCTATCCGACGCGCTCTCCGCGGCGCGTCGTGCCGCACCGACGGCTGGTCGTCGCGGTGCTCGTGAGCGAGGGGCGGGTGCTGCTGCATCAGCGCCCCTACGAGGGCCTGCTCGGCGGCCTCTGGGACCTGCCGACGGTGCCTCTACCCGAGGCCGATGGTCTCAACGCGGCCGCGCAGCGGCAGGCGCTTCGCACCTACCTGCGGCAGGCGTTCGGCCTGACTGCGCGCGTCGGCCCCGCGCTCGAGCCGGTGCCGCACGCCTTCACGCACCTGCGCGTGACGCTCTACCCCTACCGTTGCGCGGTAGCTGCAGCGGCGGGGGGCGCCCTGAGCGCCTGCAGCGAGCCGCAGGGCCACCGCACGGCGCGCTGGATCGCGTGGGCCGAACTGGGCGCGCACGCCTTGCCGCGGGCCACCCAGAAGGTGTTGGCGCAGCTAACCCCACCGCTCACCTGAGTCGATCCATCCCGTCAGGCTGCGTTGCTCGCTCCGGTGCGTGCTCACAGCGCCACAAGGCTGCTCCGCGCGCTCCTCGCTCGCTCCTTGCCTGACGGGCGCCTCAACTCAGGTGAGCGGTGGGGAGAGAAGCTGCGGGTTAGTGCGAGCTGTCGAGCGCGGCGGGTTGGCGGCGCAGGCGGGCGGCAAGCCCGTCGAGCAGCGAGTAGACCACGGGGACGACGATCAAGGTCAGCAGCGTCGAGGTGATCAGCCCACCGATCACGCAGACCGCCATCGGGGCCCGTTGCTCGCCGCCCTCGGACTGGCCGAGCGCGACAGGGATCATCCCGGCGATCATCGCGGCGGTCGTCATCAAGATCGGGCGCAGCCGCACCGGGCCGGCCCGCAACAGCGCCTCGTCGCGATCGATACCCTGCAGGCGCAGGTGGTTGGCGTAGTCGACCAGCAGGATCGCGTTCTTGGTGACCAGCCCCATCAGCATGATCACGCCGATCATCGAGAAGATGTTGAGGCTCATGCGCGTCGCCGCCAGCGCGCCGAGCGCGCCGACCAGCGAGAGCGGCAGCGAGAGCATGATCGTGAAGGGGTGGATGAAGCTCTCGAACTGCGCCGCCAGGATCAGGTAGATCAGCACGATCGCCAGCAGCAGCGCGGTGGCGAGGTGCCCCATCGACTCCTTCATCACGTCGCCCATGCCGGCCCAGTCCCAGCTCAGCTGGCGTGGCATCAGCCGACCGGCGGCCCCCTCCATCTCCTTGACGGCCGCGCCGAGCGCGCGCCCTTGCAGGTTGGCCAGCACGGTGACCTGCCGCTGGCGGTTCTGCCGCTCGATCAGCGCGGGACCGCTGCCGCGGCTGATGGAGACCACGCTGGAGAGCGCCACGAGCTGTCCGCTGGTCGAGCGCACCTTGAGATTGAGCAGCTGCTCCGGCGCGTGACGAAAGACCTGATCGAGGCGCACGCGCACGTCGAAGCGATCGCCGGCGGTGCTCAGCTCGCCGGCCTTCTCGCCGGCGACCAGCGTCTGCAAGGTGGCGGCGATCGCGAAGACGGGCACGTTCAGATCGGCCGCGCGGTCGCGGTCGATCGTCACCGACACCTCCGGCTTGCCGCTGCGATAGGTCGTGTCGAGGTCGACGTAGCCGCCGCTCTGGCGCATGAAGGCGACGAGCTGGTCGACGCTGCGGTTGATCTCCACGAAGTCCTTGCCGCGCACGTTGAACTGGATCAGCGACTCGCGGAAGCCGCTGCTGCCGAAGGGGCTGATGCGATCGACGGTGAATTGCGCGCGCGCGCGCTGCCGGGCGAGCAGGCCGCGGACGTGCGCCATCGCCTGTTCTTGCGAGAAGGCCCGCTCTCGCCGAGGCACCAGGCTGAGCTGGATCTCGCCCTTGTTGACCTCGCCGGTGGCGCCGCTGCCGATGCTGGCGAAGGTCGCCGTGACCCCGGGCACGGCCCGCAGCTGCCGGCTGAGCGTCTCGACGTAGTCGCGGGTGGTGGGTAAGTCGGTACCAGTCGGTAGCTCGAGCTTGACCATGAACTCGCCGCGGTCCTCGGGCGGCATGAACTCCATCGGCACGAAGCGCAGCAGGCCGACGCTGAGCGCCAGGGTGCCGATCGCTGCGAGCAGCGCGAGCGCGCGGTGCCGCAGTGCCAGCGCGAGCAGGCCGCGGTAGCGGTGGTCGAGGCGACTGAGGCGCTGCTCGATCCAGCCGGCCAGGCCGCCTTTGACGCCATGGGCGCGCAGCGAGCGCGACGAGAGCATCGGCGTGAGCGTGAAGGCAATGAAGAGCGAGACGGTGACCGCGAAGGCCACGGACAGCCCGAACTGCAGGAAGAAGCGGCCGATGATGCCGCGCATCACCGCCACCGGGATGAAGACCGCGACGATCGAGGCGGTGGTCGCCATCACCGCCAGCCCGATCTCTTCGCAGGCATCGGCGGCCGCCCGCAGCGCGGGCTTGCCCATCGCGACGTGGCGATGAATCGCCTCGATCACGACGATCGCGTCGTCGACGAGGATGCCGATCGAGAGCGTCAGCGCCAACATCGTCATGTTGTTGAAGGTGAAGCCCATCGCCTGGATGAAGGCGAAGGTGGCGATCACCGAGCAGGGGATCGCCAGCGCGCTGATCAGCGTGGCGCGCCAGTCGTGCAGGAAGAAGAGGATGATCACGACCGCCAGCAGCGCGCCGAAGGCCAGATCGAACTGCACGTCGTGGATCGCCTTCTTGATGTAGGTCGAGTTGTCGATCGGCACCGCGAGCGTCAGATCGCGCGGCAGGCGCGCGCGAAGCTGCTCCAGCGCCTCGTGCACCAGCTCGGCGACCTGCACGGTGTTGGCGCCCGACTGCTTGCGGACGATCAACGAGACCGCGGCGCGGCCGTTGAGCGAGGCATAGGAGCGGGCCTCTTCCTCGCCGTCCTCGACGCGGGCGACGTCCCCGACGCGAATCGGCACGCCGCCCGCGGCGGTGATGATCACGGCCGCCAGACCCGCCGCGTCGCGCACCTGCCCGCGCGTCTTGACCACCAGCTCCTGCTGGCCGACGTTGAGCCGCCCGCCCGGCAACTCGACGTTCTGGGCGCGCAGCGCGCTGACCACGTCGTGGGCGCCGAGCCCGCGCGACTCGAGCCGCTGGGGATCGATCCAGACCGAGAACTCGCGCTCCTGGGCGCCCACCAGCTCGATGCCGCCCACGCCGCGGATCGCCTGCAGCCGCTGCTTGACCACGTCGTCGGCGAGGCGCGTCAGCTCCCGCGGCGAGCGCGGTCCGGCGAGGACCAAGGCCAGGATCGGCGCCGACCCGACGTCGAACTTCTCGACCACGGGTGGCTCGAGGTCGGGCGGCAGCTCGCGCAAGGCCGCCGCGACCTTGTCGCGCACGTCCTGCGTCGCCTCGGCGGCGCGGCGCTCGAGCTCGAACTGGATCACCACCTGCGCGGCGTTCTCCAGGCTGGTCGAGCGCAGCACCTTGATGCCGTTGACGCTGCTGACCGCCTCCTCGAGCTTGTCCACGACCTTGGTCTCGATCGTCTCGGGGTCGGCCCCCGGGTAGATCGCGGTGATCGTCGCCACCGGGAACTCGACATCGGGGAAGAGGTCGATGCCGATGCGCGGGTAGGCCACCAGCCCGAAGACCAGCAGCACGCCGGCCATCACCGAGGCCAGCACCGGGCGGCGAATCGAGACGTCGGCCAGCTTCATGGCGCGCCTGGCGCCGGGGCCGTGAGCACGCGCACCTCGGCGAACATGCCGGGGCGTAGCCCGTGGTCGGCGTTGGGCAGCTCGGCGATGGCGGAGAGGCTGCGCGTCGCCGGATCGAGCGCGGGCACCACGCGGGCGATGCGGGCCGAGACCGAACGGCCGATGGCGCTGAAGCGGGCCTCGATCGGGGTGCCCACCGGCACCTGAGCCATCGCCGTCTCGGGCACCTGCACGCGCAGCTCGAGGGTGTCGATCTCCTCGACCGTCAGCAGCGGCGTCGGCGGCATGACCGCGGCGTATTCACCGGGATCGATCAGCCGGCGCGTGACCATCGCGTCGAAGGGCGCCCGCACCACCGTGTTGGCCAGGTCGTGCTGCGCCAGCGCCACGCCGACATCGGCCTGCGCCACGGCCGCCTCGGCGGTGCGGAGCTGGGCGTTGATCGTGTCGTATTGGCTCGGCGGGACGGCGCGGGCCTTGACCAGTTGCGAGAGCTTGCGCCACTCCACCATCACGGCGTCGCGTTGAGCCCGCGCGACGGCCCGGGCGGCCTCCGCGCCGCGCAGCCGCAGCGCGAAGCTCGCCGTTTCGATCACGACGAGAGCGGCCCCGCGTCGCACGCGCTCCCCCTCGCGCGCCAGCACGCGCGCCACCACGCCGCCGACCTGCGGCGCGAGGGTGCTGCGCCGGAAGGCCTCCGTGTTGCCGTTGAAGGTCAAGCCCCTCGCGGCGGTGGCGCCGCCCCTTCGGACGGCAGGCGAGGCGCCGAGCGTGGGCTGCTCCGCACCGAGCGCCCCCGACGGCGCGTTGGCCTCGTTGCCGGCGGCCGCGCCTGGGGCGCTGGTTGCGGCCGTCGTGCTCGGGTCCGCAGCCGGGAGCTGGACGGCGTTCTTGCTCTGACGACAGGCGCCGAGGGCGAGCAGCGCGGTCGCGACCAGGGGCGCGATCCGCCGCCAACGCATTGTCTGGGTCATGCTAACTCCCCGCGGCGAGCACGGCCGGAGGCGGCTCGCCGAGCGCGCGGGCGAGGGCGGCTCGCGCGAGATACCAGCCGTAGAGCGCGTTGCTGCGCAGCAGCTCGGCCCGCGTCAGCGCGAGCTGGGCGTCGAGCAGGTCCTTGGTCGTGCTGGCCTGGGCCGCGTATTTGGCGCCGACGATGCGGTAGGCCTCCTGCGCCTGGGCCACGGCGCGCTTGGCCACGGCGAGCAGGCGGGTGGCCACCTCGAGCGCGACGTGGCTCTGCTGCACCTCGAGCCGCACACCGCGCCGCAGCAGCGCCAGCCCAGAGCGACCCTCGACCACCTTCTGGTCGGCCTCCTTGACCTCATAGGCGGTGCGACCCCAACCCCAGAGGTTCCAGTTCAGCATGCCGCCGATGAAGAAGGCGTTCTTCGGCATGAACACGCTTTGCCCCTGCATGTTCTGGTAGCTGCCGAGGGCCGTGAGCTGGGGCGCGAGGTTCCACCAGGTCAGGTCGCGGTAGGCCTCGGCGGCGCCGATGCGCGCGACCACGCCCTTGAGATCCGCGCGCTGGCGCAGCGCGCGCTCGACGCAGCCCTCGAGCGTGCAGGGCAGGGACGTCGGCGGCTCGCCGAAGGGCTCGGCGAGCTCGAGCGGGACCTCGACCGGCCAGCCGGTGATCTCGAGCAGCAGCGTGCGCGCGACCGCCACCAGCCCGTCGCTGCGCAGTTGCTTGGCCTCGGTGCGGGCCAGCGCGACCTCGATGTTGAGCAGGTCGTCGCGGCCGATCACGCCGGCGCGGTAGAAGGCCTGCGCCTGGTCGAGCTGCGCCCGCACCTGCTCGACCGCCGTGCGCGCGATCGCCGCGCCCGCGCTCGCCTGCTTGAGGCGGATGTAGGCCTCGGCCGCGCCGAAGGCCACGGCGATGCGCGTCTGCGCGGCGTCGTGGGCGACGGCCTCCTGATCGTTTTTCGTCAGGTGGTAGGCCTCGAGCAGCTGGCCGGCGATCGGCTGGCTGATCGTCAGGCTGAGCTGGGTCGTGAGCTGATCGCGGATGCGCACCGCCTGGGGGCTCGAGGGGTCGAACTTCACCTCGAGCGCGCGGTCCCAGTAGTTCGAGGCTGCCCTGCGCATCGAGCGAGGGCAGCATCCGCCCGCGCGCCTGCTTGCGGCGCGCCACCGCGCCGGCCAGCCGGGCACGGGCCTGCTCCATCAGACTATCGTTGCGCAGCGCCAGCTCGACCGCCTGCCGCAGCGTCAGCGGCCGGGCCTCGACGCTCGCGGGCGCGCCGGCGAGCACGGCGGCACCCACGAGCGCGGCGAGAGCCAACGCGCCGCGGGCCGGGCGAGTGGGTAGGTTCGTGGTCGGCATGGCTTCGTTGGCGGGGCACTTTACCCGAGTGCGGCGGAGAATGCACGGTGAGTGGCTGCGGTGAGTGGCCAGCGAGCAGTGCAGTGATCAGGGCTCACCTCAGTCGATCCATCCCGTCAGGCGGCGTCGCTCGCTCCGGTGCGTCTTCACGCAGCCGCGGTCGGCGCCATGAACCTTATCGGCACGACCGATATGGCCAGTATTTGGACTTGCGTAGAAGACTAGAACGGGATGAAGCTGGGGGCTCAGCGTGGACGACCTTGTCCAGCGGAGGCTTGATGGACTCCACCCTCATCGAGCGCCTCATCGCGGACTTCGAGCAGCGCCCGCTGCCCCAGACGGTCGAGCGTGAGATCCGTCTACCGATGATGGAGCGCAAGGCCGACACGTTGATCGGCATGCGCCGCGCGGGCAAGACCTACCTGATGTTCGACGCGATGCGCCGGCTCCTCAAGGCAGGCATCCCCAGGCAGCGCATGCTCTACCTCAATCTCGAAGACGAGCGGCTCGCCAACCCCACCGTCGCTACGCTCGATGTTGCCCTCGAGACCTTCTTTCGGCTCCATCCGCAGTCACGCGCGCTCCGCTCCTATCTCTTTCTCGACGAGATCCAGGTTGTCGCCGGCTGGGAGCGATTCATTCGACGGGTCCTCGACACCGAGGACGTGCAGGTAGTGCTCACCGGCTCGTCGGCGAAGCTGTTGAGCACCGAAGTGGCGAGCTCTCTGCGGGGCCGAGGCGTGGCCGTCGAGGTGCTGCCCTACAGTCTGCGTGAGGCGGCTCGCGCCGCCGGCATCGACAGCAGCTCCCGGCCGCCGGGGTCTCGCAGGCGATCGGAGCTGGCAGGGCATGCGGTCACCTACCTGACACACGGGGCTTCCCCGAGGTCCAGCAGGCCAACGAGTTCGATCGCACCCAGGTGCTCCAGGACTACGTCGAGCTGGTCGTGCTGCGAGACGTCGTCGAGCGTCACGGAGCGACGAGCCTGGCCGTCTTGCGCCACCTCGTGCGGGCGCTTTTGCGGCCAACACCAGGGCTTCTCCATCAGCAAGCTGCATGGAGCGCTGCGCTCTCAGGGCGTGAAGGTGGGCAAGCAGACGCTGCTCGAGTACCTGGACCACCTGGCGGACGCCTACCTCTGCTTCCTGGTTGCGATCCGCAGTCGCTCCGCGAAGCAGCGCGTGGTCAACCCGCGCAAGGTCTACGCTGTCGATCCAGGGCTCGCGGCCGCGATGACGAGCGGGGGTGCCACCAACATCGGGGCGCTGCTGGAGAACACCGTGTACCTCGAGCTGCGCAGGCGCTATGGCCGACTCGCCGACGACGCGATCACCTACTACCGCTCCCGCTCGGGCTTCGAGGTCGATTTCGTCGTCGAGGCGGTCGGACGAGGTTCGGGGCCCGAGCTCATTCAGGTCTGCGCCAGCCTAGCCGACCCCGAGACCTCCGCTCGCGAGTTACGAGCACTCGACGAGGCGATGCTCGACCTGGGCCTGCGCAGCGCCACGATCGTGACGCTGCATGAAGAGAAAACCCTCGAGACCCGCGCTGGCACTGTGCGCATCGAGCCGCTGTGGCAATGGGCGCTGCAACCGCGCGAACGATAGGCATGTCGCCTGCCCGTGCAGGCGGTGCGGCCCGGCAGGCGGTGCCCAGGCCCGGCAGGCAGTGCCCGGCACCCGTCGTTGGCAGGTCCTCCTCGTTATGCTCGTCCCTTGACGCGACTGGGAGTAAGGCCATACTCCTTGGGTATGGCCTCACCATCGGTCAAGAGCACCTATACCTTGGATCTTGAGACGCGCGAACAGCTCGAGCGGATGGCCCGGCTCTGGAAGGTGCCGAAATCCGAAGCGTTGCGGCGCGCGATTAGGCTTGCAGCGAGTCAAGGTGTGGCACAGGGCGGGCAGGACGCGCTCGACGCGCTCGACGCGCTGCAGCAGTCGCTCGACCTGAGCGCCGAGGCGGCCGAGG
The DNA here is from genome assembly GCA_016702545.1 of Pseudomonadota bacterium. Taxonomy (GTDB): domain Bacteria; phylum Myxococcota_A; class Polyangia; genus JADJTL01. Next base: position 387,807 of record JADJDT010000044.1, read on the forward strand.
TCTGGGAAACGACCTCGCGACGCGAGCGGCGGGATGCCTCTGGGCGACGCGAGCGGCACGCCACGTGATTCATCTGGACACGAGCCTCTTGATCCGCGCGCTGGTTCGAGGCTCGCCCGCCGACCGCGAGCTGAGGCGGTGGATTCGCGAGGGCGTGCCCATCGCGATGAGCACCGTTGCCTGGGCGGAGTTTCTCTGCGGTCCGCTGGATCCGGTCCATGCCGAGCTGGCCGCGAGGATCGTGTCATCGCGAGCTCCTTTCACGGAAGAGGACGCCGCCGTGAGCGCGCGACTCTTCAACGACACTGGGAGGCGACGGGGCTCGCTGGCAGATTGCATGATCGCGGCGGTGGCGCTGCGATGCAGCGCCACGCTCGCCACCTGCAACCCGAACGACTTCCGGCGCTTGGAGAGCACCGGGTTGGCTGTCAGGGCGCTGTAGTGGCACCGCAGTCCGGCTTAGCCCCCCGTCGTGCGCCACCGGCTGGACCCAGGCACCCTCGAGGCGGCGCAGTAGAAGATGCGCCTGGTCGTCAGCACCCGATGTCCCTGAACCGTCACGGCGGAGAGCCGCGCGGTTGCACCACCCGCCACGCAACTTCGTCCGCGGGCGGGCTCCAGCCCCGCGGAAATCCGCCAGGCAGGCAGTGCTGCCAGGCAGGCAGTGCCGCCAGGCAGGCAGGCGGTGCCAGGCAGGCAGGCGGTGCAGGCACCCCTCGGTGGCCGGGGGACTGGCCGGCGGGCAGTGCTGGCCGGCGGGCAGTGCCAGGCACCCCTCGTTGGCCAGGCACCCCTCGTTGGCCAGCGGGGGTCTGGCCGGCGGGCAGTGCTGGCCGGCGGGCAGTGCCAGGTACCTCGTTGGGCACCCCTCGTTGGGCACCCCTCGTTGGCCAGCGGGGGGTTGGGGACAGCGGGGGACAGCTGGGACAGCTCGGGGGACAGCTACTCATCCGCTCGATGAGGCAGCATGATTTCGCCTGTTTTGAACCCGCTTGATCGAGGCATCGATCCCGCTACACTCGGGAGCGAACATGCGTCCCTTCGGCGTGCACCTTCACACAACCAAAGCGCCAGGAGCGGAGTGAGTTCTCTACTAGGTGGGCGCGCGGACGGCGTCTGCTCGAGGGTAGCTGTGGCCTGCGGGGATCGTGACCACGAGGATCGTGGGGGGAAGTCAAATGTCTGGCTTGGCGATAGATCCAAAGGACCTATGCGAACGAAGGCCCCAGAACGGTGACTACTGCGAACGATTGCAGCGCGAGATCCTGGACCAAGTGTTTCGAGACAAGAGGCGGTGTCCGGGAGAGCGTGGCACGCACGGGTTGATCTTTCGATGGGTGGAGCAGCTTAACGGAGCGAACCCGCCCGGAACCGAAGCATGGAAGCGTCACGAGGAAGCCTATTTGCGCGATCAGGCGTCCCTGAGAAAGAGGCTTAAGACCTGGCAAGGCGGGCCGTGCGCCGGCGGGTTGATGATTCCTGGAGACGCTTTCGTTTGGGCAGCGATTCCGCCACCGAGTACGAAGGACTACAATAAACACAATCGAGGAAGGGGGCTGAACCACGCGCCAGATGGCACGAAGCTGGGGTGACTCTTTCTCGGTTTGATCTTCCGGCCGGCCTAGGAGAGGAAGACCTAAAGGCGCTTCATGAAGCGATTCAACGGGCCCTTGGCCCGGACGCCGTGGTGGAAATCATGTCTACCACGAAACTTCGGCAGGCGAGCGCGCGGTCACCCGTTCTGGACAGCGTCGCCGCATTGGGCATTGTCGCCGGCGTCGTCGTTGGCATTTACTGGGTGGTGTCAGTCGGGTCTCGGGTCCTCTTTCCCCCGAGGAATCTCTTATTCTTCATCCCGTAGGCTCCTTGCGGTCGGTCGGTGTTGGGATCGGTCGTCGCGCGGCGCCTAGCTCCACGCGCAAGAATTTCAATTGCGTTGCTTGCCAGCGTTGCCGTTCAAGATCCGCATGGGGCTAACCTCCCGCCGTGGCGGGGCTGCCTCGGATCGCGCACGCGCGTCACCGCGAAAGTCGCTCTGCCCGGTGCGGTGGTTTCGCGCCTGAGCAAGTCGCGTCGTTATGGTCTCCGGCGAATCCGCACCAACGATGCGGTGCTCGTCGGCAACCGTGAAGAGGTGCCGGCTCAGTGCGACCGCGGCTTCGATAGTCTCGAATTCTGGTCCTGAAGCACCCCGCCTGCTTCTTCCCGAAGGTGCTGTGCGCTGCGGCTGTGCGGCAGAGGAGGAGGCAATCGCTTCGTTCAGCCGCTCAGCCAGCTGGATCCAGATCCGCGCAGCCGTGCGACGCGCACGCTTTGTGAGCTTCTCCTGTGTCGCACCAACACGACCTGTGAACCATGAGAAGCGGGCGGCTTTCTCGAAGTAGTTGAAATCCCTCGTTGCGATGGCAACGACGCTGGCAATTTGCCGAGGTGTCAGCATGCCGCGTCGCGCGGCCTTCGTGGTCTGGGTCAACGTCTCGTTCGCGAATACAAGGTCCGCGGCGGCGATCGCCACGACGAGGTCTTGCACATCAGCGGGGACGTCCACCTCGCCCACTGGCTCGGCCCCTGTACTCCCGGGACGCGACCCGATCAATTCGGCGATTGCATCCAAGCAGGTCCGGCTCGTGCTCTGTTCCTCACCCAAGGACCCCGTTCCCCGCGACATTCGCGGGCCGGACGCCGATGGACGAACCGCTTGTTTACGCGAGGCCGGAGCCGAAGGGGAATAGGCGAGCAAGACGACAGCGACAACAGCTAGACCTGCCTTTGTCGCCGCTGCGTCGGACGGCCGTCCGCGAAAAACGTTCCTACGCTTCATGGCGCACTATCTCGTTCCTTCAGCCACGCGGGATCGATCGGCCGCAAGCAATGGCAAGAGCACTTCTGAAAAACGTCCCCGGCGAGTTGTGCGAGGCGGTCTTGGGCGCGGGCGGGGTCCCGCACCAGGCTTCAGAACTCTCTCCGGGCAACCATCACAAGTGCCCAGGCACGCTTCATTCTAATGGCGGCTCTGCGGAACCACCTCGGGCGAGCTGACGGCGCCGCATACCACGACGTTACGCCCTCTGCCAAGACGTTTGACCCGACCTTCCCCCCGACCCGACCGACCCGACCGACCTTCCCGACCCTCTATAAAAGGCGGAGTCAAGACAGATCTCACCCGATCGCGGAAATCGAGGTTTCGACCTCCGGCGTACGGCCTGGATAGGGCAGAAGCGCTCTGGGGTGCACGCGTGCGACGTTGGCCGAACGTGACGCAGCGCGCGGGGGCGAGACCTGTGTAACGGGCAGCGGAACCGACGCAGCAACGGTGGACGACGAAGCCTGCGGGATCTAGCTCGACGAGAGCTGACCAACCATCTATCTGGGCCTTATTGGGCCAATGCTTCGTTTGGTCATGTGGGGGAGCATAGCCAGGGTTAGGGACCTGCCGACGAGCGGCGGCCAGGGTCAGGGCGGATGCTTTCCCCCGAACGTTTAGGGTCCTGTGTTGCCATCGGGTCGGGACCAGGGAGTGTCAGGAATTTTGTGTACGGGCAGGCGGCCTAGCGACATGAGGAGCAAGAGTCCATGCCAGACCTGGAGCAAATATGCGATGAGGCCACGATGGCAAGAAGCGCAAAGACTGAACCGCCCCGGGTTTGCCGGAGGCTCGGTTGTCTGAGTCAGGCGGCCCGGTCTTGGGCGGCCTGAGCCTCGTAGAACGCTCGCTCATACTCCAGCGGCGGCACTCCAGCCAAGAGGCTCGAGGAGCCGCCGGTTGTTGAACCAGTGGACCCAGGTGAGGGGTGGCAAACTCGACAGCTTCGGCGTGACGCCAAGGACCGTGCTTGCGGATGACCTCCGTCTTGTACAAGCCGATGACCGATTCGGCGAGCGCGTTGTCGTAGGAGTCGCCGACGGTGCCGACCGAGCCCTGGATGCCGGCCTCGGCGAGACGGTCGGTGTAACGAATCGCCAGGTACTGAACGCCCCTGTCGCTGTGATGGATGAGGCCGTCGCTGGCGGGGCGGGCTGCGAGCGCCTGCTCCAGGGCGTCAAGCGCCAGGTCGGAACGCAACGAGGTACTGACACGCCAGCCGACGATGAACCGCGAGAACACGTCCGACCACGAACGCCACGTACGCGAACCCGCTCCGAGGTGGCGACGTAGGTCAGGTCGGCCACCCACAGCCGGTTCGGCGCAGGGGCCGAGAAGTCGCGTTTGACCAAGTCGCGCGGTCGCTGCGCGTCCGCGCACGGCCCCTTTCAGGCCCATCTGGCGCATCAGCCGCTCCACCGTGCAGCGTGCCACGTCGACGTCTTCGCGGCGCAGCTGGCGCCAGACCTTCTCGGCCCCGTAGACCTGGTGGTGCTCATCGTAGACACGCCGGATGTGCGCCCGCAGGCGCTCGTCGCGCTTGACTCGGGCGGCCCGCCGCTCGGGGTCGGCGGCCTGCGCTTTGTGCTCGTAGTAGGTCGACGGGGCCATCGGCAACACGTCGCAGATGGGCTCGACCCCGTAGTCCCCACGGTGTGCGTCCGTGAACTTCACCATGGCCTCGGCCGGCGGTCGAGCTCCGCCTGTGCAAAAAATGCCGAGGCCTTGCGCAGTATCTCGTTGGTGCGCCGGAGCTCTCGATTCTCTCGCTCCAGTTCCTTGAGCCGCTCACGCTCCGCCGTCGTCAGCCCCGGACGCTTGCCCACGTCTCGTTCAGCCTGCCGGAACCCAGTGCCGCAGCGTCTCCGGCGTGCAGCCCAGCTTCTCGGCTATCGAGCATCGCCGACCACTCCGACGCGTGCGACTCCGCTGCTCCAGCACCATCCGGACCGCCCGCTCACGCACTTCCTTCGAGTACCTGTTTGGTCTTCCCATGGCCCCATCCTCTCAAGTAATGGAGTCTCCGGGAATCCCGGGGCGGTTCAGAAGAAGAGCCGGCGCGACGCGCTACTCGACGAGCTGGTCAAGGAGTACGGGGGCTCGGCCGGGGTGACGGGCCCCGACGGATTGCTCAAACACCTGACGCGGGCGGTGATCAATCGGGCGATGGGCGCCGAGCTGACGCACCACCTGGGCTACGAGGAAGGCGAGGCACCACCCGACGGCCAGGACAACCGGCGTAACGGCAAGACCGCCAAGACGGTGCGCACCGGTCAGGGGCCGGTCGACATCGAGGTGCCGCGCGACCGCGAAGGCAGCTTCGAGCCGCAGCTTATCCCCAAGCACCAGCGGCACTTCGACGGCTTCGACGACAAGATTCTGTCGATGTACGCCCGTGGCATGACGACGCGCGAGATACGGGCGCATCTGGAGGAAATCTACGGCGTCGAGGTCAGCCCGGACCTCATCAGCCGCGTCACCGATGCCGTCGTCGAGGAGATGACGGCGTGGCAGAGCCGGGCCGCTGGAGCGGGTCTACCTGGTGGCCTACCTCGACGCGTTGGTGATCAAGGTTCGCGACAAATCGGGCGTCCAGAACAAGAGCGTGTACATCGTCGTCGGCGTGCGCCCCGACGGCTCCAAGGATGTGCTGGGGCTGTGGCTGCAGGCCACCGAGGGCGCGAAATTCTGGCTGACCATCCTCTCGGAGCTGCGCCAGCGCGGCGTCGAGGACATCCTTGTGCTGTGCGCCGACGGTCTGACGGGGCTGTCCGATGCCGTCGAAGCGGCCTTTCCCAGGGCGATTTTCCAGACCTGCATCGTGCACATGGTGCGCTCGTCGACGCGCTTCGTGCCCTGGAAGGACCGCAAGGCCGTCTGCGCCGAGCTGCGTACAGTCTACAACGCCGACAGCGCCGAGGCCGCCGAGCTCGCCCTCGACCGCTTCGAGGACACCTGGGGCGAGCGCTTCCCCATGATCGCGACGGCCTGGCGGCGGCGCTGGGCCGAGGTCACACCGTTCCTGGCGTTTCCGCCCGAGATTCGCCGTGCGGTCTACACCACCAACGCCATCGAGGCGCTGAACCGACAGTTACGCAAGGTGCTTAGACCCGTGGCCACATGCCCAACGAGCAGGCGGCCTTCAAGCTGTTATATTTGGCCGTGCGCAACGCGCAGAAGAACTGGGGAGGCCGAGACCGACGCTGGAACAACGCGCTGCTGCAGTTCGCCATCTACTTCGAGGGGCGTATCCCAGAATGAACAACCGCCGCCGGCCCCGTACACAGAATTCCTGACACCCCCGGGACCACCGCGTGCCACGCAGGCGACGCGAATGAGCGCCTCACTTGCCGTAGGATCAGATCATGCTCGGATTGAACTCCTGTTGCTGTTTCCACATGGCGAGCAGGACGGCGGCAAGCTTTCGGGCGAGGGTCAGCTGCGCCAGGTTGGGCTTGATGCCCTTGCCCAGGAGGTTGTCGTAATAGCGACGCAACGGATGCTCGGTGTTGAGCCGCGCGCTGACGACCATCGCCGCCCCCTTGAAGACCTCCTTGAGCGTGCGGTTGTGTCGGCGGCTCAGGCCGCGGCACTGGGCGACGTTGGCGCGGGTCCAGTGGCCTTGCAGCTGAACCCAGTCTGACGAGCTGCGCGTCTCGATCCCCAGCCCGCTGTAGGACCAGAACTGCCGCTTGGTGCGAAAGCGCGCCGGCTGAATGACCGTCGTCAATACCTGCGCCGCCCGCACTGGACCGATGCCAGGACAGGTCATCAGCACCTTGGCGATGGGCTCCGATGCGACCTGCTCGACCAACTGCTGCTCGCAGTGCGCGACGACGGGTGCCAGCGCATCGAGCGCCTCGTAGTGCAGCTGCAACGCCGGCCGCAACGCCGCCGGGCACTGCACAATCCACTCCTGCCGCCGCGTTGCGTGGTAGACGCTCGGCGTGTCGGGGTGAACACCACGGCTGTGGTACAGCCAGACGATGCGGTTCTTCAGCCGCGTCTGGTCGCGCTTCAGCTTGGTGTAGCTGCGCGTCAGCGCGCGCAGTCGTTGGTAATGACCACCGTCCTTGCAAACGTGCAAGCCGGTGTCGCCCACCCGCAGCCGCTGCGCTAAGCCCAGCGCATCCCGCGCGTCGCTCTTGGGGCCCTGCCGCCGTTGGTTCTGCCCCATGACCACCACCTCGGTCACGTGGGGCGACAGCAGCTCGTAGAGCCACTCGCTGAGCGTCCCCTCCTCGAAGCACAGTCGCTTCGGCCAAGCCACGCCCTGCACGTATGCCACCAGCGCGCTGGCCTGCGTCTCCACCACGTCCAGCCGGATCTTCCGCCCGCTCCCCCCGACCACCGCCAACGTGCAGCTTGACACATGCGCGTCCAGCCCAATAAACCGATCCATGGCATCCTCCTTCGTGGCTTGCACTTCGACCTGCACTGCAAAGGATGGATGCCATCTTATTCCCCGCCGGCCTATGCCGCTCCCCGTACGCGCACCTTCTTATGATGCCGGGGTTGCTATAACGCGCTTCCTATTAGCAATTTAAGTTGCGTTCTGGTTCTTGTTCAATGGGGCGGCAGTCGTCTATGACGAAGACAAGATTGCCCTTGTCGTGGTCCACTTGCGCAGAATCCACGGCGGTCCTGAATGGCATGTCGGGGTGATGACGCGGGTCACGGGGTACCCGTGCGTCGGTGTTGATGCCCCGACCTCTTGGCGCCTGGGGGGGCAGCCTTCGGGGCTCCAGCCGACCGGCAAGACCAGCCCGCTGACGGGCGGCCTTCCCCGGGATTGCGCTCCGAACTCCGGCGTCAATCGGGGGCAGCTTCAGTCGGGCGCTGCTCGCGCCACAAGATCGAACTCACAGCCCAGTCGAGGTCGAGTTCGTCGACCCCGTTCCAGGTGTTCAGGGTAGCGGCGCCGATGGGCTGCCCGACCGCGCGGCGGTTTGCGCTTGCCAGGGTGGCGACCGCGCTGCCTGGGACTCGCGGCGCGGTCGGTGCCGGCGCCAGCTCTCGGCCGCGGGGGTCAAAGAAGCGCAGGGCGCCAGCGCTGCTCCGCTCCACGCGGCAGCCGCCCTCGTGGACCTGACGGTGGTGGAAGGCGCAGAGCTCGACGAGGTTGCTCACCGCCGTCGGGCCGCCATCGGCCCAGTGCTCGAGGTGGTGCGCGTGCAGCCGCCGCTGGACACCGCAGCCGGGAAAGCGGCAGCCGCGGTCGCGATTGTGCAGCGCGCGGCGCATCGGCTCCGGCACGGCGCGCGTCTTGCGGCCAATCGAGAGCGGCTCGCCCAGCGGGCCCTCGACCAGCCGGACCAGGCTGGCGTCGCAGGCCAGGCGCCGCGACGTTTCCGCGGAAACGTGCGGGCCCTGCTCCAGCGCGCTGCGGCCGCCGGCTGCGGCCGGGCGGCCGAGCACCTCGGCGTCGACATGGACGACGAGCTGAGCCTCGGCGGCGCGCTCGCCTGCCAGGCCGTCGGCCAGCGCGGCCTCGGCCACGCGGACGAGGGCGTCGGCCTGCCGCTGGGCCTGCGGCGTCTCGGCGAAGAGACGCGGTGGCGTCGCCACGAGCGCCGCCGCGGGGGCGGCGCCGGTCAGCGGCGCGGGGGAAGACGTTTCCGCGGAAACGTCCACAGGGCCCCGTTCCTCCAAGAGCAGGGCCTTGGCCGCCTCGAGCGCCGCCAAGAAGCGTGCACCCTGTTCGGCCGGCAGCCGCCCGCGGACCACGAGCATCCCGGCCTCGTCCCAGTACACCTGAAGGCCACGCGCCTCGTGTCGTGCGCGGGTGTCCGCTGCCTCCTGCTGGGCGCTGACCGCGCGGCGGTACCCGCGCACGACGCGCTCGACGTGCGCGGCCGTGCCGCAGCAGGCGATAGCCAGCAGCTCGCTCTCGGTCTGCGGCGTCGCCACGCGGGTCAGCGCCCGCACCTTGGCATAGCTGACCTGGCCGGCGGCCAGCGCCGCGCTCGTCTCCGGCAGCTCCGTGAGCGCGCGGGCGACCCGGACCTTCTCGCGCGCCGCACCGAGCTCGATACCGGTGCGCCAGGCCAACCAGTGGGCACACGAATTGAAGCCGCTAACCCAGCCGTGCCGCCGATCGAACTCGCGAATCAGGCAGAGCAGCCGGTAGGTGGCCGCGTGCAGGTGCGCGGCGAGGTCGGCGATCTGCTCGCTGAGCGCGTCGAGGTCGGGATGGAGGTCAGGAGGGAGATCCGGGCTGAGAGCCGCCGGAGGCGGGAAAGAGGCAGCAAGGGCGAGGTGTGGCATGGAGGCGCTCCTGCGTGAGGCCGTGTTATCGCCAAAGTAGCACGCAGGTTGCGCGAGCCCGTGGAGCGCCCGTGGGGGCACTTTCGAGGGTTTGGAGCGCGTTCGAGCGAGCGAGCGACGATCCCGAGGCCTCGACCCCTTGGCGCCTGGGCGGCTGCCTTCGGGGTTCTCGCCGGCCGGCGAGAGCTTGCTCACGGCCGGATGGGGCGCACTGAAGATGTTGATCAGTTGTCAGTGAAAATGCACAATGCCCAATTGTGTGGATTGGAAGGGAAATTCAACAGTGCCTGGCGCTTCTTGCGGGCCAGCGGCCCGCCGTGGTGCTTACCGGGAGCCGCCAGTCTGGCAAGACCAGCCTGCTGACCCGGGTGTTTCCGCAACACCGCTACGTCTCTTTGGACATTCCGGCGGTCGCCGAGGCCGCTGAGCTCTCAGGGGAGGCATTCCTCAGCCAGCACGCACCGCCGGTGATCATCGACGAGATTCAGTACGCGCCTGCGCTGCTGCGCCACATCAAGGCTGACATCGACCGCCATCGCGAGCAGAACGGACGTTTTCTCCTCACGGGGTCGCAGAAGTTCTCGCTGATGCAGGGTGTGACGGAGAGTCTCGCGGGCCGAGCGGCGGTGGTTGAACTCCACTCCTTGTCGGCGCGCGAGATCGAGCGCTGGTCGCATCGTGCGATCGATCGTGAGCGTCTGTTACAGCATCTGCTCGCCGGTGGGTTTCCGGAGTTGGTCGCAGCAGGCCTCGATCCCTCGCGGTTCTATGGCGACTACGTGGCGACCTACCTGGAGCGCGATGTCCGGAGCGTCCTCCAGGTACGCAACCTGCGGGATTACGATCGCTTCCTGCGGCTCTGCGCCACTCGCACGGGGCAGCTCCTGTCGTACAGCTCGCTGGCGGCCGACCTCGGTCTGAGCCCGAACACGGTCAAGGGCTGGATGTCGGTGCTCGAGGCCTCCGGGGTGGTCTACCTGCTCGAACCGTACTATCGGAACCTGGGCAAACGCATCGTCAAGACCCCGAAGCTCTACTTCCTCGACACGGGTCTGGCCTGTTACCTCGCGGGCCTGCGCCGTGTGGAGGACCTGCGCGCGAGTGCGCTCCTCGGTCCGCTCTTCGAGACGCACGTGCTCGGGCAGATCCTGCGCCACGCCGCCAACAGCGGCCGACCCGCAGACATCTACTTCTACCGTGACCACTACGGCCACGAAGTGGACTTCTTGATCCCACGCGGCGACCGCTTCGAGCTGGTCGAGTGTAAATGGGCCGAGACCCCGGCGGCGTCGCACGCGGGTTTCGACGAAATCGTCCGTCTCGTGGGCCCGGGGCGCGTCCTCGCGAAGACCATCGTCACGCCGGAGCGCGGCAAGCGCCGCTTGGCCAACGACATCGTGGTCGCCGACAGCGTAGCCCTGGACTTCCTCGACACGTGACGCCGCCCGAAGGGCCGCAACACCCGCATCCGCGACGATCCCGACACGAAAATATTGTGGTTTTATAGGTCCGCTTGCGCGGAATCCACGGCGCTCGTGAAGGGCATGTCGGGGTGATGGCGCGGGTCACGCGGTACCCGTGCGCCGATGTTGATGCCTCGACCCCGTGGCGCCTGGGCGGCTGCCTTCGGGGCTCTCGCCGGCCGGCGAGGGCAGTCCGCTGACGGGCGTCTCTCGGGCGCAACGGGGGTGTCAGTGGACGTTCCGTTTAAGGCCAGGGCGGACGGGCGGGGGAGGCCGCAGCGGGCGGGCGGCCCATCAGGCGAAGATCTCGCTGACCTCGAGCAGGCAGGCGATGGCGTCGATGCGCGCCGCCTCACCCGCACGCCATTGGGCGTATAGCCAGGTGGATCCAATGCGTTGGTGCACCTCGATCCGCGGATCGTCGTGTGCCACGAAGACCCAGGCTTGAAGAGCTGGAATCTGTTTGAAGTGCTCGAGCTTGTCGCCGCGGTCGTTGCGAGCGGTGCCTTCGCTCAACACCTCCACGATGACCGTGGGGTTGAGCACCGTCGTCTCGAAGATGTCGCCTTCGAATAACGCGTGCTTGGTGCTGCTGGAGGCTTCGAGCTCCAGGTATTGAGCAAACGTGCGATGGGGCCGATGAGCGAGCTGAGCCACGATGCTCTCAAGCTATCGCCCCCCCCGAAGGACTGGCAACGCTGCGACGGCTGTGGTGCTGCAGCTGCCGCGTCGCCCCTAAACTCCGCCGCGAGGCCGACGATAGTTACTCCGTGCCATCGTTGGGGTGCGAGGTGCACCGACAGGAGCGGGGTAGCCATGCGGGTTCGCGCTGCAGCCGTGCTGATCTTCGCCGCGACGACGGGGCTGGTTGCGCCGGCCGAGGCGCGGTGCACGTTCGGCGATGGGGCGTCGCTTTGGCGCCGACCGGTGTCCGAGCGAACGCCCGAGGCGCCACGGTCGGCGTCGCGCCCAGTCTCTCGGCGCGTGGGGTTGCTGCGCGTCGCGCCCGCGTGTCTCTTGCTCGCGCTCGCCGGGCCCGTCGCCGCGGACCCCGAGGTGATGACCTACCGCCCCTGCTCGGCCGCGCAGTTCCGCGAGGCGGTCAGCTCGCTGGCGCAGAAGGCGCCAAGTGATGAGGTCGAGATCGGTCAGGTCAGCGTCGCCAAGGGGCCTCACGGTCTCGCGCTGACGGTGCCGATGACCAAGCGCGTCTTCGGGATCCCCTACACCGTCCAGGTCGCCGTGCCCGTGCGGCAGCAGCCGGAGGAGGCCAGCCTCGGCCACCTGACGCGTGCGCTGCGGGGCGAACCAAGTGCCGCGACGGTGCAGGCGGTCGAGGCCCTCTCCCGCTTGGTGGTGACGGCCTCCGCGCAGGGACGGACCTGGGACGTGCCCGAGAGCCTGCAGAGCCTGACCGAGCGGCTCGGCCTGCCCACCGAGTGCAACGCGGCCGTCGCCGTGGCGCCGGTGAGCCCCGGTCGCGGTGGCCCCGGCAGCGCTGGAGCCGCGCGGCTGGCCGCACTCGACTGACCTCGCGGCAAAGCCGCCGGTACTCGTCGCCCGACCGGGGCCCGCGCAGCGGGGGCAATTTGCGGTGCGTGCCGCGTGCCCCAATAATGCGCGCATGTGTCGGCTCTACGGCTTTCGATCGGCGGTCGACAGCAGCATCCATCAGTCGTTGGTCGCGGCGGACAACGCGCTGGCGCGCCAGAGCGAGCGGCATCGCGACGGCTGGGGCCTCGGCTTCTACGTCGGTCCCTACCCGCACGTGATCCGCAATGACGAGCAGGCGCTGGGCGACGTGCTCTTCCGCGAGGTCAGCGGGGTCGTGGCGACGCGCACCTTCGTCGCGCACATCCGGCAGGCGACCGTGGGCGCGCCGCGCGTGCTCAACTGCCATCCCTTTCAGCACGGGCGCTGGCTTTTGGCGCACAACGGCGAGATCGCCGGCTTCGCGCGCTCCGAGGTGCAGCGGCGCGTGCGGGACTGCGTCGACGATCGCTTTCGGCGCTATGTGCTCGGCGACACCGACAGCGAGGTGTTGTTCTATGTCTTCCTGTCGCAGCTCGCGCGCCGCGTGGACAATCTCCACGACGAGGGCGTGCGCATGGCGCATGTGCTGCCGGCGCTGCGGGCGACGATCGCTCAGGTCTTGGCTGTGGCGCCCGATGTCGGCGAGGCGCGGCCCAATCGACTGACGGTGCTGCTGACCAACGGCAATCTGATGCTCGGCTTCCGGCAGGGACGCGAACTCTACTACTCGACCTACAAGACGCGCTGCCCGGAGCGCGAGACCTGTTATGCCTTCGAGCAGGGCCGCTGCGAGGGCCAGGCCGCCGACGGGATCGTCAAGCACCTGGTGGTGGCGAGCGAGCCGGTGGCGAGCGGCCCGAACGTCTGGCGCGAGCTCGAGGAGGGGGCGTGCATCTGCCTCGACCACGGGATGAATCTGCACTGTGAGCCGCTGCTCTCGTGAGGCGTTGGCTGACGGCTCGAGCGGCAGGGCACGCTTGCGCCGCCGGGGACGCGGCGGCATCATCGCGCCGCGCTCGGAGCCTCGGCGATGAAGCTGATCACCTGGAACGTCAACTCGCTGCGCACGCGTCTCGAGCGGGTGGTGGCGCTGCTCGAGCAGCAGCAGCCGGATGTGTTGTGCCTGCAGGAGACGAAGGTCACCGACGAGGCCTTCCCGCACGAGGCCTTCGCCCCGCTGGGCTACCGCGCCGAGGTCTTTGGCCAGCGCACCTATAACGGCGTGGCCTTGCTCTCGCGGCACCCGCTGCAGGCGGTGCAACGGGGCTTCCCGGGCGATCCGCTGCCGACGGAGGCACGGGTGATCGCGGCCGAGGTCGAGGGCGTGCGGGTGATCAACGTCTACGTCGTCAACGGTCAGGCGATCGACAGCGAGAAGTACCCGCGCAAGCTCGCCTGGCTGGACGCGCTGCTCGCGTGGGTGCGCGATCAGTACGATCCGGCGCAGCCGCTGCTGCTGGCCGGTGACTTCAATATCGCCCCCGACGATCGGGACGTTCACGACCCGGCGGCCTGGCAGGGACAGGTGCTCTGCAGTGAGCCGGAGCGCGCGCGCCTGGGTCGGCTGCTCGAGTGGGGGCTGGTCGATCTGCTGCGGCACCTCGATCCGCGCGCCGGGGTCTACTCGTGGTGGGACTACCGTGCGGGGGCCTTTCCGCGCAACGCAGGGCTGCGCATCGATCTCGTGCTGGGCAGTGCGCCGATGGTGCGGCGCTGCACGGCCGTCGCCGTCGAGCGCGAGGCCCGCAAGCTGACGACCGGGCCCGGCAAGCCGAGCGACCATGCGCCGGTGGTGGCGACCTTCGGTGAGGGCTAGCGTGCGCGGCGCGCGAGCATACAGCCGCTGGCTGGTCCTGATCGGCGTGGCGCTGGGGGGCGCCGCCTGCGCGCCGGAGCGGCGCGAACGACGCGAGCGGCGGCCGATGGCGGAGGAGGGCGAGCCCTGCGCGGCGGTGCAACGCGAGGTCGAGGCGGTGCTGGCGCAAGTGCCCGAGCGCTGTGAGCACGACGGGGATTGCGCCTGCCTGCCGCGCGAGATCGCTTGCGCTCGGGTCACGGACCGGCGCCACGCCGCGCGCCTGCGCACGCTCGCGCGGCTGCGGGCGCTAGCGCGCTGCCCCGCGCCCCTGAGTCGCTGTCCGCCGCGTGGTTGTACGCCGCGTTGTGTGCATGGGTCGTGCGTCAACACCGCGACCGCCAGGCGGTCAACGGGTCGCTCACGAGGCCGGCCGCGTGGCGCGCTGCTGGAACGGCCGGCGATGAAGGGTGTAGCGATGAGCAGCGCAACTTCCCCGGTGTGCGATCAGGGTGCAGGAGCATGAGCATGGTGACAACACGGGCGATCGGCATCGATCTGGGCGGCACGAACCTGCGTGGCGCGCTGGTCGAGCTCGGCGAGGGCGAGGCGACGATTCTGCGGCAAGAGCGGCGCGCCGTGGGTGAGGATCGCAGCCCGGAGACGGTGGCGCGGGCCTTGGCCGTGCTGGTGCGCGAGCTGAGCCCCGGAGAGCGGCTGCCGGTGGGCGTGGGTATCGCGGCGATGCTGCGCGGCACGACCGGGGTGGTGGCCAACGCGCCGAACCTCGGCTGGCGCGACGTCCCCTTCGCGCGGCTGGCGGAGGCCGAGCTCGGACAGCCCGTGTGGCTGGACAACGACGTCAACGTCATTGTCTGGGGTGAGCAGCGCTTCGGCGCGGCGCGCGGCAAGGCCGACGTGCTGTGTGTGTTCGGCGGCACGGGGGTGGGGGCGGGCGCTGTCTGCGATGGCCGGCTGTATCGCGGCGCCGGCAATGCCTCGCTCGAGCTCGGTCACGTCAAGGTGGTCGAGAACGGCCGCGCCTGCGGTTGTGGCGCGCGGGGCTGTGTCGAGGCCTATGCCGGCGGCCGACACCTGGTCGAGCAGGTGCGCGAGCAGCCCTCGGCGGTGTTGCTCGAGCTGGTCCAAGGACGCCTCGAGGCGCTGCACGCGGGCCATGTCGACGAGGCGGCGCGGCGCGGCGACGAGCGCGCGCGGGGCATTATCGACGAGGCGGCGCGGTGGTTGGGGCTGACGCTGGCCAACGCGGTCACGCTCTTCAATCCGGGCTGTCTGCTGCTGGGCGGCACGGTGTGGGTCGGCTGCCCGCGCCTGCGCGAGGGCACGCTCGGCCACTTTCGACGTTTGGTCAACGTGCCGGCGCTCGATGGCCTGAACATCGCGGACGCGGTGCTCGGCGACGATGCGGGTGTGCTCGGCGCGGCGGATCTGGGTCGGCGCGAACTGGGCCGCTAGGGCACCGATCGGGTTGACGGACCGAGCGAGGTGAAGCAATTGGAATCATTGGCTAGGCGCGACGAGGGCGCCTGCTGTTGGCAGGCAACCGACGAGCAACGACGCCAATGATTTCAAGGGCAAGCCTCGCGACGGGAGTCAACCCGATTGGTGCTCTAGGGCGACAGGTTGTAGCGATAGAGCACGCCGGTGGAGGTGCCGACGTAGAGCATCGCCGCTCGCGTGTCGTAGGTGGGGCTGCCGACGGCGGCGGTGCCGGGGCCGACGGTCTGCGTGCTTAGGACGGCGCCGGTGGTGAGGCTGAACTCGCGGAGCTTGCCGTCGGTGGCGCCGACGAAGAGGCTGTCGCGCTCGGGGATGGCCAGCGGCAGGCTGGCACCGGGGATCGGGCTGGCGGTCTTCCAGACCAGGGTGCCGTTGGCCTCGAGCAGGCGCAGGTGGCCGTCTGCCGTGGCGAAGAGCAGGCGGCCGAGGTGCGTGCCGCTCCACAGCACGACGACGCCGGAGGCGATGGCGCTGCCGGCGGCGCAGGCGGTGCCGAGCGCGTCGGTGGCGGTGCAGAAGGCCTGCTCGCTGCCGCCGAAGCTGGTGCAGCCGCTGCCGGTCGTGCTCCAGCAGCTCACGCCGTCGCTCGTACGCACGCGGTGCAGGCGGCCGCTGTTGGTGCCGACGTAGAGGCTGGTCCGCGTGGTCTCGGCGAAGCTCGGCGAGGCGTCGCTGTCGCCGAGGTTGCGGCTCCAGCTCACGGTGCCGGGCGTGGCGTCGCCGGCGTCCACCGCCCAGAGGGTCGCGCCGCCGCTGAGGCTGGTGCTGGTGAGGAAGAGCTTGCGGGCGGTCGCGTCGTGGATCGGGCTGCCGCTGATCTGGCCCAGGTTCAGCGCGCCGGTGGCGCCGGCGCAGCTGCCGTTGAGCACCCAGCGACAGGCGCCGGTCTTGGCGTCGAAGGCGAAGAGGCGGTTCTGCGCGCCCGTGAGGTTGCGGGTGGCGAAGAAGGCCAGGTTGCGCGTCGGCGAGACCACCGGGGCCGCGACCAGCGCCGCGCCGAGGGGCTGGTTCCCGGCCAGGCCGCTGTTGCCATCGGTCGTCCAGCGCAGCGCGCCGGTGCTGGCGTTGACCGCATAGCCCAGGCCCGAGGCGGTCGCGGCGTAGAGGGTCTGGAAGCTGTCGCCCGGCAGCGGGCCGACGGGGCTGCGGCCCTGCACGGCGTCGGCCAGGCGGGCCGGGCTGTAGCGCGGCATGCGCGAGGTCGGGCTGAGCGCATAGAGCCAGCCGCTGTTGTTGCCGGCGAAGGCCACGCGCTTGGTCATG
This sequence comes from Pseudomonadota bacterium, assembly GCA_016702545.1. Classification (GTDB taxonomy): domain Bacteria; phylum Myxococcota_A; class Polyangia; genus JADJTL01. Next base: position 404,512 of record JADJDT010000044.1, read on the forward strand.
TCCACGTTGGGGATGACCGTCGGCGGCGCCAGGCTCGCGACCTCGGTGTCGTAGAGGATCGAGGGCTCCCAGGGCGGGATGCGCCGCACGACGGTGCCGCTGGCGCCGACCGCCACGCCCATCGTCCAGTCGGCCGGCAGCGTCACCCCGAGCAGCGTCTCGCTGGTCCCCGAGCTCTCCTGCGTCCACGAAGCGCCGCCGTCGGTCGTGCGCAGCACCAGGCCGCCCTCTCCCACCGCCGTGCCGTGCAGCGCGCCGAGCGGGAAGGCCAGCGCGTGCAGGGCCCCATGCACGCCGGTGGTCTGCGTGCTCCAGCTCGTGCCGCCGTTGCTGGTCTTGAGGATCGTGCCGTTGTCGCCGGCCGCGTAGCCCGTCTGCGCATCGACGAAGGCCAGTGTTCGCAGCGTCGCCGCCGTGCCCGAGGTCAGCGGGGCCCAGCTCGTGCCGCCGTTGCTCGTCTTGAACAACACGCCCCCGTCGCCCGCCGCGAAGCCCGTCTGCGCATCGACGAAGCGCAGCGCCCGCAGCGCCGCTGCGGTGCCCGAGGTCAGCGCCGTCCAGCTCGTGCCGCCATTCGTCGTCTTGAGCAGCACCCCGCCGTCGCCCGCGGCGAAGGCCGTCAGGCCATCGAGCAGCGCCAGCGCGCGCAGCGTGGCCGTGGTGCCCGAGCTCAGCGCCGTCCAGCTCGCGCCGCCGTCGATGGTCTTGAGCAGCACGCCGCCGTCGCCCGCCGCCAGGCCCGTCTGCGCGTCGAGGAAGGCCAGCGCGCGCAGGGTGGCCGCCGTGCCCGAGGCCAGCGCCGTCCAGCTCGCGCCGCTGTCCGTGCTCTTGAGCAGCGTGCCGTTGCTGCCCGCCGCATAGCCCACGCTCGTGTTCACGGGGAAGCTCACCGCCTGCAAGGACGCGCTGATCGCCCCCGCCGGCTGCCCCCAGGCCGTCCCCGCACACGCGCCGCAATCCCCCGGACAGGAGCCGCAGCTCTCCCCGGCGTCGCAGCTCGCGTTGCCGCAGACCGGCGCCGCACACGCCCCGCAATCCGTCGGACAGCTCGTACACGTCTCCCCTGGCTCACAGCCAAACTTGCCGCAGCTCGTGTAGCAGGTGCCGCAATCGCCCGGGCACAGCGCACACGTTTCGTCCGCCTCGCAGCGCGCGTTGCCGCATTGGCTCGGCGTGCAGAGCCCACCCGGCACGCAGTCCGCCGCGCAGCTCGTCGCGTCCTCGAGCACGCCGTCGCAGACGCAGTCGCCGCACTTTGTCGCGCAGTCGGTCGGACAACCGCCGCTTTGTCCCTCGGTCAGAACGCAAACGCCATCGCCACAGACCGCCACGGGAACGGGCAGGTAGGCGGTGGCAACCCCGACCGCGCCGAGCTGGCCCTCCCCGTTGGGTCCCCAGCACCAGAGGGCGCCGTCGGTGCGCCGAGCGCAGTTGTGGATTGGGCCTGTGGCGACCTCGGCAACCATGGTTCCAAGGGCTGTGAGGCGCACCGGACTGTACTTTGTGGTCTGGGTCGTGCCATCCCCCACGCGCCCCCCATAGTTATTGCCCCAGCACCAGAGACTCCCGTCGCTGCGCCGTGCGCAGGTGTTGTATTCCGCCGCCGCCACGTCGATGACCGTGGTTCCGAGCGTGGTGATGGGTACGGGGAAGAGCCGCGTCGTGCCCGTGCCGTCGCCAAGTTGCCCGCTGCTGTTGGAGCCCCAGCACCACAGGCTGCCGTCGCTGCGACGCGCACAGGTGTGGTCCCCGCGGGTCGAAACCTGGGCCACCGACGTACCGAGGGCGGTGATCGAGACGGGGCGACGACGCACCACGGTCGTGCCATCGCCGAGCTGCCCGTAGGCGTTGTAGCCCCAACACCACAGCCGCCCGTTGGTGCGCAGCGCGCAGGCGTGGCCGAAGCGGTATTCCTCGTCTGCTCCCAGCGCGACACTCGCAACCGTGGTGCCCAGTGCGGTGACGCGCCAGGCGCTCAGACGCGGCACCGTCGTGCCGTCGCCGAGCTGGCCGGTGTCGTTCGCCCCCCAGCACCACAGGCTGCCGTCGCTGCGCCGCGCGCAGCTGTGGTAGTCGACCGTGGCGATCTCGGCGACCGTGGTGCCCACCGCGGTGATCGGTACGGGGCCCCCGTCACGCCTGATCGTCGTGCCGTCACCGAGTTGCCCGTAATCGTTGTCGCCCCAGCCCCAGACGCTGCCATCGCTGCGCCGCGCGAGCCCGCTCCAACCGGACAGCGCGAACTCGACCGCGGACGTCCCCAAGCCGGTCACGACCACCGGGCTCATCCGAGCCAGCGTTGTGCCGTCGCCCAGCTGTCCCTTCCAGTTGAGCCCCCAGCACCACAGACGCCCGTCCGACTGCCGAGCACAGGTATGGCCACCGCCGACCCCAAGCTCGGCCAAGATGGGCCGCCGACATTCCGCTGGACAACTCGTCTCGCCTTCACTGCCAGCGCAGCGCCCATCCCCGCAACTCCCCTGTCGGCAGTCCGCAGGGCACGTGGCGGCCGTCTCGGTGCGGCCGCAAACCCCATCACCGCACTCGCAGCTCAGCCCGACAGCGCGCGTGGGGACCCTGCGGCTAACCACGGTCCCGTCGCCAAGCTGGCCGTACTGCAGCGACCCGCCCCAGCACCAAAGACTCCCGTCGTTGCGCCGCACGCACACGTGACTTGCGAGCGCGACGTCGGCGACGGTGGTGCCGAGCGCTGTGACCGGCACCGGGGTCGGCCCATCGGCGCCCGTTCCGTCGCCGAGCGCGCCGTAGCCCCCACAACCCCAACACCACAAGCTCCCGTCGGCACGTCGGACACAGGTCGCCTCGCGGCCCGCGGCGATTTGGACCGCCGCGGTACCGAGAGCCGTAACCGGCACCGGGCTCCATTGGTCGGTCATCGATCCGTCGCCGACGAGCCCGCAGCTACCGTTCTGCGCCCCCCAACACGACACGCTGCCATCGGCGTGGCGTGCGCAACTGTGCATGTAGCCGGGCGCCAGCTCCGCGACCGTCGTACCGAGCGCCGTGATCTCGACGGGGCTCCATTGGTCCACCGTCGTCCCGTCGCCGAGCTGCCCGAACTCATTGTAGCCCCAACACCAGACGGTCCCGTCGCGGCGCCGGGCACAGCTATGATGCAAGCCCGTCGCGACCTCGGCGACCGTGGTGCCGAGTTCGGTGACCTCGAACGGGAGTGGGTGGGTATCGCTCGTGCCGTCGCCAAGCTGCCCGTAGGCGTTATAGCCCCAGCAGAACAAGCGCCCGTCCGCGCGCCGAGCGCAGCTGTGGTACCCCTTCGTCCTCACCTCTTCGATTGCGGAAGCCGTGCCGAGAGCAGTGACGCGGACGGGGTCCGGGCGATCCGTGTAGGTGCCGTCGCCAACCTCGCCCGCGTACCAGTTCGCTCCCCAGCACCACAGGCTCCCATCACTCCGCCGAGCGCAGGTGTGCGCGTCGCCGGCGGCCACCTCCAGCACCCCGCTCAGGATTGGGCCCGCAGCCCCCTCGAGCACGGGTCCGGCGACCGTTACGCCACCGCCCACGGGACTGAACTGGCCCAACTGACCATGACGGTTGTCGCCCCAGCACCACAGAGTGGCGTCGCTCTTGACCGCGCAAGTATGACCTGCGCCAAGCGCAAAGCGCCCGACGCAGCAGCTCTTGCCGGGCTCGCAGGTGGCGAAGCTGGGGCAGCGGCGCGGGGTGCTGTCGCCGAGGTTGAGGCCCATGCGGGTCTGCAGCGGGCCGCTCCCGATGTCGAAGACCTGGCAGCCGCCCGTCTGTTGCGTGGGCAGCGTGGCGAGGCCCCAGTCGTGGGCCCAGGTGCAGCCGTCCTGGTACCAGCCGGCGACGCTGAGGTTGAGCAGCATCCCCTGCTCGACGGCGCCGGTGGAGGCGAGGTCGGGGACGCTGTGGTAGCCGGGCTCGCATTGGTTCAGCTCGCGCGTGTCGAAGCTCAGGCCGCCGGTGGCGTTCGCGCGGTTGTAGGGGCTGACCGTCACGCCCGTGCGGTTGGTCGCGGTCTTGAGCGCCAGGGCCGCCAGGTAGTCGGGCTCCTTGCTCGCGCCGCCCGGGTGCGTGTCGCGCGGGTTGAGGCCCCAGGCGGCGTCGAGCGCGTAGCCGACCTGCTGGCCGGCGGCGATGGGCTCGGGGATCGAGCCGATGTGGTGGTCGCGGAATTGCCAGTGGCGATCCCAGACGTTGCCGGCGCCGTCGCCCCAGGTCAGTGACGCGAGGTAGATCGGGCGAGCGGAGAGGGTGCCATCCTTGACCGCGTAGCCGGAGACGCCGGCGGCGAGCTGACCCTTGCCGCAGCGGTAGACAGCCTTGCCCTGGGCCTCATCCCAGCTTTGGAGGCAAAGGTAGCGGAAGAAGTAGCGGCCGTCGGTGCCGAAGGTCGCGGGGGTGGCCGTGGCCTCGGGGCCGGTGGTGGGGTGCAGCAGGAAGGGGCGATAGGCGCGGTCGGCGCACGCCAGGCCGATGCCGGAGAAGACCTCGTAGGTCACGCTCGTCTCCCGGGGGTGCCGTTGCCGTCGAGGTCCTCGTCGATGGCGACGGTCACGGTCTGGCAGGCGCCGGGTTGGCCGAGCGCGATGCCGGTATCACACGCCTCGCCGCCGTCGACGACGCCGTTGCCGCAGGTGCCAGGCACCGGCGTGGCGCAGGCCACGCGCACGCGCTCGACCTGCTGCTTGAGCACCAGCCAGCGCGGGAAGGTCAGGTGCGCGGCGATATCGTCGCTCGGGTCCCCTGGCGTGCCCTGGTCGAAGGTGTGCGGGATGCGCGTCGCCGGGCAGAGCAGCTCGGTCTGCGCCAGCGTGTAGCGCCCGAGGTCGGTCAGCGTGGTCGAGGGGATGCGCAGCGCGCCCACGTCGAGCGGCGTGCCCGTCGTGACGCTGTTCATCGCGTTCATCGCGTTCATCGCGTTCATCGCGTTCATCGCGTTCATCGCGTTCATCGCGTTCATCGCGTTCATCGCGTTCATCGCGTTCATCGCGTTCATCGCGTTCATCGCGTTCATCGCGTTCATCGCGTTCATCGCGTTCATCGCGTTCATCGCGTTCATCGCGTTCATGC
>JADJDT010000045.1 GCA_016702545.1 Pseudomonadota bacterium
GCGCCCGATGCAGCAGCTCTTGCCGGGCTCGCAGGTGGCGAAGCTGGGGCAGCGGCGGGGGGTGGCGTCGCCGAGGTTGAGGCCCATGCGGGTCTGCAGGGCCCCCGCCCCGATGTCGAAGACCTGGCAGCTCCCGACCTGCTGGGTGGGCAGCGTCGGGAGGCCCCAGTCTCGCGCCCAGGTGCAGCCGTCCTGGTACCAGCCGGCGACGCTGAGGTTGAGCAGCATCCCCTGCTCGAGCGCGCCGGTGGAGGCGAGGTCGGGGTAGCTGTGGTAGCCGGGCTCGCACTGGTTGAGCTCGCGGGCGTCGAAGCTCAGGCCGCCGGTGGCATTGGCCCGGTTGTAGGGGCTGACGGTGACGCCGGTGCGGTTGGTGGCGGTCTTGAGGGCGAGGGCGGCCAGGTAGTCGGGCTCCTTGCTCGCGCCGCCCCGGGTGCGTGTCCCGTGGGTTGAGGCCCCAGGCGGCGTCGAGCGCGTAGCCGACCTGTTGCCCGGCGGCGATGGGCTCGGGGATCGAGCCGATGTGGTGCTCGCGAAATTGCCAGTGGCGGTCCCAGACGTTGCCGGCGCCGTCGCCCCAGCTCAGCGAGGAGAGGTAGATCGGGCGGGCGGAGAGCGTGCCGTCCTTGACCGCGTAGCCGGAGACGCCGGCGGCGAGGCGGCCCTTGCCGCAGCGGTAGACGGCCTTGCCCTGGGCCTCGTCCCAGCTCTGCAGGCAGAGGTAGCGGAAGAAGGTGCCGAAGGTCTCGGGGCTGGAGGTCGCCTCGGGGCCGGTGGTGGGGTGCAGCAGGAAGGGGCGGTAGGCGCGGTCGGCGCAGGCCAGGCCGATGCCGGAGAAGACCTCGTAGCTGACGCTCTGGTCGATGCCGCCGCCGGGGTTGAAGCTGCCGTTGCCGTCGAGGTCCTCGTCGATGGCGACGGTGACCGTCTCGCAGGCGCCAGGGTTGCCGAGCTCGATGCCGGTGTCGCAGTCCTCGCCGCCATCGACGACGCCGTTGCCGCAGCTGCCGGGCACCGGCGTGGCGCAGGCCACGCGCACGCGCTCGACCTGATCCTTGAGCACCAGCCAGCGCGGGAAGGTCAGGTGCGCCGGCGACATCATCGCTGGGGTCGCCCGGCGTGCCCTGGTCGAAGCTGTGCGGGATGCGCGTTGGCGGGGCAGAGCAGCTCGGTCTGCGCCAGGGTGTAGCGCCCAAGGTCGGTCAGCGTGGTCGAGGGGATGCGCAGCGCGCCCACGGCGAGCGGCGTGCCCGTGGTCACGCTGTTCATCGTGTTCATCGCGTTCATCGCGTTCATCGCGTTCATCGCGTTCATCGCGTTCATCGCGTTCATCGCGTTCATCGCGTTCATCGCGTTCATCGCGTTCATCGCGTTCATCGCGTTCATCGCGTTCATCGCGGCGTTCATCGCGTTCATCGCGTTCATCGCGTTCATGCTGTTGGCGGCGTTGGTCGCCGCCCGCGCCACCACGCCCACCACCGGCGGCGCGTCGTCCTCCAGCCGGCGCTGCAGCCCAAGGTCGCGGTCAGCCCTGCGATCACGATCCACCCGAGCGCGCGCACAACTCTCCCGCCATCAAGCGTGGGCATGCTTGCACCTCAATGGGAGAGTATGCGCCCGATCGCGCCGCTATCGCAATGACGAATGCGATGGGGTACTAGGCGGAGTTGGTTGGAAGCCACCCCGAACGCAGGTGACGTAGGCCCCGAACGCAGCTGCCCCACCGGCGCGACTGCCGCGGGCGAGCCGGCGCGAGCGCCGCGCGCGAGCGGCGGCAGCGGACGCCGGAGCAGGCACGGGGTGAGCCCGGGTGAGTGGCGCGGGCGGGAGGAGCGGCACGCCCGCCCCTCGAGACCGGAGCCGCCGCCGGCGGTCACGCGCGGCCGGCAGCAGGTTCTAGGGTGACAAGTTGAAGCGGTAAAGCACACCGGTACTGGTGCCGACATAGAGCATGCTCGCGCGCGTGTCGTAGGTCGGGCTGCCGACGGCCGCCGTGCCGGGGCCGACGGTCTGGGTGCTGAGCACCGCGCCGGTGGTGAGGCTGAGCTCGCGCAGCTTGCCGTCGGTGGCGCCGACGAAGAGGCTGTCGCGCTCGGGGATGGCCAGGGGCAGGCTGGCGCCGGGGATCGGGGCGGCGGTCTTCCAGACGAGGGTGCCGTTGGCCTCGAGCAGGCGCAGGTGGCCGTCGGCGGTGGCGAAGAGCAGGCGGCCGAGGTGCGTGCCGCTCCACAGCACGACGACGCCGGAGGCGATGGCGCTGCCGGCGGCGCAGGCGGTGCCGAGCGTGTCGGTGGCGGTGCAGAAGGCCTGCTCGCTGCCGCCGAAGGTGGTGCAGCCGCTGCCCGTGGTGCTCCAGCAGCTCACGCCGTCCGCCGTGCGGACGCGGTGCAGGCGGCCGCTGTTGGTGCCGACGTAGAGGCTGGTGCGCGTGGTCTCGGCCAAGGTCGGCGAGGCGTCGCTGTCGCCGAGGTTGCGGCTCCAGCTCACGGTGCCGGGCGTGGCGTCGCCCGCGTCCACCGCCCAGACGGTGCCGCCGCCGCTGAGGCTGGTGCTGGTGACGAAGAGCTTGCGCGCGGTCGCGTCGTGGATCGGGCTGCCGCTGAGCTGGCCCAGGTTCAGCGTGCCGGTGGCGCCGGCGCAGGAGCCGTTGAGCACCCAGCGACAGGCGCCCGTCTTGGCGTCGAAGGCGAAGAGGCGGTTCTGCGCGCCCGTGAGGTTGCGCGTGGCGAAGAAGGCCAGGTTGCGCGTCGGTGAGACCACGGGGGCCGCGACCAGCGCCGCGCCCAAGGGCTGATTCCCGGCCAGGCTGCTATCGCCGTCCGTCGTCCAGCGCAGCGCGCCAGTGCTGGCATTGACGGCGTAGCCCAGGCCCGCGGCCGTGGCGGCGTAGAGGGTCGGGAAGCTCTCGCCCGGCAGGGTGCCGACGGGGCTGCGGCCCTGCACCGCGTCGGCCAGGCGCGCCGGGCTGTAGCGCGGCACGCGCGCCGTGGGGCTCAGCGCATAGAGCCAGCCGCTGTTGTTGCCGGTGAAGGCCACGCGCTTGGTCATGTCCGTGTTGGGGATGACCGTCGGCGGCGCCAGGCTCGCGACCTCGGTGTCGTAGAGGATCGAGGGCTCCCAGGGCGGGATGCGCCGCACGACGGTGCCGCTGGCGCCGACGGCCACGCCCATCGTCCAGTCGGCCGGCATCGTCACGGCCAGCAGCGTCTCGCTGGTGCCCGAGCTCTCCTGCGTCCACGAGGCGCCACCGTCGGTCGTGCGCAGCACCAGGCCGCCCTCGCCCACCGCCGTGCCGTGCAGCGCGCCGAGCGGGAAGGCCAGCGCGTGCAGGGCGCCGTGCACGCCGGTGGTCTGCGTGCTCCAGCTCGTGCCGCCGTTCGTCGTCTTGAGGATCGTGCCGTTGTCGCCGGCGGCGTAGCCCGTCTGCGCATCGACGAAGGCCAGCGCGCGCAGCGTGGCCGCCGTGCCGGAGGTCAGCGGAGCCCAGCTCGTGCCGCCGTTGGTGGTCTTGAGCAGCACCCCGCCGTCGCCCGCGGCAAAGCCCGTCTGCGCATCGACGAAGCGCAGCGCGCGCAGCGCGGCCGCCGTGCCCGACGTGAGCGCCGTCCAGCTCGCGCCGCCGTTGGTGGTCTTGAGCAGCACGCCGCCATCGCCCGCGGCGAAGGCCGTCAGCGCATCGAGCAGCGCCAGCGCCCGCAGCGTCGCCGTCGTGCCCGAGCTCAACGCGCTCCAGCTCAGGCCGCCGTTCGTCGTCTTGAGCAGCACCCCGCCATCGCCCGCCGCCAGGCCCGTCTGCGTATCCACGAAGGCCAGCGCCCGCAGCGTCGCCGCCGTGCCCGAGCTCAGCGCCGTCCAGCTCGCGCCGTGGTCCGTGCTCTTGAGCAGCGTGCCGTTGCTGCCCGCCGCGAAGCCCACCGTCGTGTTCACCGGGAAGCTCACCGCCTGCAAGCTCGCGCTGATCGCCCCCGCCGGCTGCCCCCAGGCCGTGCCGCCGCAGGCCCCGCAGTCGCCCGGGCACGAGCCGCAGCTCTCGCCCGCATCGCAGCTCGCGTTGCCGCAGACCGGTGCCGCGCAGGCGCCGCAGTCCCCCGGGCAGCTCGAGCACGTCTCCCCCGGCTCGCAGCCAAACTTGCCGCAGCTCGTGTAGCAGGTGCCGCAATCGCCCGGGCACAGCGCGCAGGTCTCGTCCGCCTCACAGCGCGTTGCCGCAGGCGCTCGGCACGCACGACCCGCCCGGAATGCAGTCCGCCGGGCAGCTCGTGGTGTCCTCGAGCACCCGTCGCAGACGCAATCGCCGCACTTCGTCG
>JADJDT010000046.1 GCA_016702545.1 Pseudomonadota bacterium
ATCGCTGATCCCGACGGTCATAGAGCAGACCCACCGCGGTGAGCGCGGGTGGGACATCTACTCCCGCTTGCTCAAGGACCGCACATCGTCTTTCTTGGCGGGCCGGTCAACGACGACGTCGCCAACACCGTGATCAGCTGCTCTTCCTCGAGTCCGAGGACCCCGACCACACGCAGCATCGCCATGTCTACATCAACTCGCCCAGCGGCGTCGTCACCTCAGGGCTGACGATCTACGACACGATCAGTACGTGAAGTCGGACTGTGGCGACGGTTTGCATGGGACGAGGCGGCGTCGATGGGCGCTGCTGCTGGCGAAGCCCGGCGCGGCGGGAAAGCGCTTTGCCCTGCCCACGCGCGGATCATGGTGCATCAACCGCTGGGCGGCTTCTCGGGCCAGGCCTCGGACATCGACATCCAGGCGCGGGAGATCCTGCGCACGCGCGAGGCTGAACAAGAATCTCGGCCAGCCGCAGGCAAGGATCGATACGGTGAGCAAAGACACCGATCGTGACTACCTGACTGCGGTAGAGGCCAGGAGTACAAACCTGATCGACGCGATCCTCGAGCGCACCGCCGAGCGCAGGCCGGCGACCGAGCCAAGCGCGCGAGAAGCGAGCGCGCGGCGCCGGTGGGGTGGCCCGCGGCTGGCCCACTCCGGGCGCCGATGACATAACTCCTCGGCGAGGGCTGGCGGTCCCCGATCGAGGCAGGTCGGGATGAACGCCAGGTCGGGGTTGAGCCAGGTCGGGCGCAGCGTCCAGTCCGGTCGGGTGCGCACGGGGGGAGTAGGGCCTTGGATCGACGGCGAGACGACAACCATGGCAATCCCTGAGCTGTTCCTTCTGTGCGGCAAGAGCCAGAAGGAAGTGAAGAAGCTGATTGCCGGGCCGACCGTCTACATGCGACGAGTGTATCGGGCTCTGCAACGACATCATCGCCGAGGAGCTGGAGAAGGAGGGACGCGGGGGTGGGCACGGCGCCCGGGCCGCATCCCAAGCCGGTCGGATCAAGGGCGTGCTCGACGAATACGTCGTGGGCCAGGACCGCGCCAAGAAGACGCTCGCCGTCGCGGTGCACAATCACTACAAGCGCATCGACGCCTGGCGGGTAACGACGAGCGTCGAGCTGCAGAAGTCGAACATCCCGCTGATCGGTCCGACGGGTTGCGGCAAGACCCTGCTCTGCCAGACGCTCGCGCGGGTGCTCGGTGCCCTTCGCGATGGCTGATGCCCCAGCCTGACGAGGCGGGCTACGTCGGCGAGGACGTCGAGAACATCATCGTCAACCTGCTGCAGAACGCCGGATCACGACAGCGAGCGCGCGCAGCCTCGGCATCGTCACGCTCGACGCGAGATCGACCAAGATCGCCCCGCACCAGGCAGAGAACCCTCGATCGCGCGACGTCCCTGGTGCGAGGGCGCGCAGAAGGCGCTGCTGGAAGGATCATCGAGGGGACGATCGCCTTTCGGTGCCGCCCACGGGCGGACGCAAGCATCCGCAGGAGTTCCGCAGATGGGCACCACGCACATCCTCTTCATCTGCGGCGGCGCCTTCAACGGGCTGGAGGACCATCATCGAGACCCGCGTCGGCAAGCGACAGATTGGGTTTCGGCGCCGACGTCAAGAGCCGGCAGCGCAAGGGCGTGTGGGAGTACCTGCGCCAGGTGCAGCCGAGGATCTGCTCAAGTTCGGCACGATTCCGGGGTTTGGTGGTCGGTTGCTGTCGTCGCGCCGCTGCAAAGAGCTCGATCACGAGGCGCTGGTGGACATCCTGACGCGCCCGCGTAACGCGCTGGTCAAGCAGTACGACAAGCTGTTCGAGATGGACGGCGTGAAGCTGAAGTTCACCGGAGGCGCTTCTGCAGAAGCGGCGAGCGAGGGTGGGCCGCGAGGCGCAGAAGCTCAACAGCGGGCCGTGGTCTGCGCGCCGTGCTCGAGCACGCGATGCTGCGACGCATCATGTTCGACATCCCCTCGCAGGACAACACAGGGGAAGTCCTGATCAACGAGGACGCGATCGAGAAGGGCGCCCAGCCGATCCTGGTCCATGCCAGGACGCCGCTGGCGCCTGAGCGCTGACGGTCGTACGCCCGCCGCGGATCAGCCGGGCAGCGCGGGGCGCGCGGTCCCGTTCTGAACTCGGCTACGAGCCCTTCGCCACCCCATGGTGCCTGCCGTTTTCGAGCCTGCCGGTGGGGTGCTGGGCTGGTGGCGCCGTGCTAGCCCGAAAACGAGCGGGCGCTAGCGCAAGCCGTTTGCTTTCGGGCTAGACGAGCCGACAGGCGAGCGTTATGGGGTGAAGTCGCGGGGATCAACCCTCGGCGACGAGGGCTTTGCGAAAGCCCCCTGAGTGATAGCTAGCCCCAGAACTGAGCGCGGGACGCGTTTGTTCTGGGGTTAGCAGCGCGCCGCCGGAGATCCATGTCCGGAGAAACCACGACTCACGCACGGTGCCGCTGCCGCCGCTTTGACATCATCGTCTTCCGCACAATAAGTGCGTGCCGCTCTTCGTCGGTCGGGAGCAGGTCGATCACGCGCTCGAGACGCGGGGCGGCGGCGAAGGAAGTGCGCCTTCGCGGCGCAGCGTGATGCGCGCGCCAACGATCCCGGCCCGGCGACGTGTTCGCCGTAGGCACGCTGGGCGAAGATCGTGCAGCTGCGCTTGCCGGACGGCACGGTCAAGGTGCTGGCCGAGGGGCACAACGGGTAAGGTGGTGGAGAGCTCGTGGCAGAGGAGGGCTTCGTGGCCGCGCAGGTCGCGCCCTTCCACGAGGAGCCGGCGAGCGGCGTCGAGGTCGAGGCGATGAGCTCGCTGCGCGCGCGACCTTCGAGACCTACGTCAAGCTGAACAAGCGCATTCCACCCGAGATCCTGGTCTCCTGCAGACGGTGGGGATGCCGGGCGCCTGGCCGATACGGTGGCGGCGCACCCTCACGCTCAAGCTCGAGCAGAAGCAAGAGCTGCTGGAGATGCCGTCCGTCGCGCAGCGGCGATGCAGCTCTTCGAGCTGATGCAGGCCGGAGATCGACACCCCGCAGATGGGCGGCGCATCCGCTCGCGCGTCAAGCGCCAGATGGAGCGCAATCAGAAAGAGTACTACCTCAACGAGCAGATGAGCGCGATCCAGAAGGAGCTTGGCGAGCCGGACGAGTTCAAGAGGAGATCCAGGAAATCGAGGAGAGGCGCTGCGCGACAAGCCGATGTCCGCAGAGGCGCAGGATCGCGTGCGCAAGGAGGTGCCGCAAGCTGAAGATGATGGCGCCGATGTCAGCCGGGCGACCGTCGTGCGCAACCATCGACTGGATCCTGGCGCTGCCGTGGGGCCAGAAGACGGCCGAACAGCTCGATATCGAGCGGGCGGAGCCACCTCGACGAGGACCACTACGGCATGCGCAAGGGCGAGAGCGCATCCTCGAGCACCTGGCGGTGCAGTCGCTGGTCAAGCAGCTCAAGGGCCCGATCCTCTGCTTCGTCAGCCCGCCCGGCGTCGGCAAGACCTCCTCGGCCGCAGCATCGCGCGGGCGACGGGCCGTAACTTCGTCCGGCTCTCGCTCGGCGGGGTGCGTGTGACGAGGCGGAGATTCGCGGCCACCGGCGCACGTACATCGGCGCTGCCCGGGCGCATCATCAGAATCTGCGCAAGGCCGCCAGCAACAATCCGGTCTTCCTGCTCGATGAGGTCGACAAGATGTCGGTCGACTTCCGCGGCGACCCGGCAAGCGCCCTGCTCGAGGTGCTCGATCCCGAGCAGAACAACACCTTCGTGGACCACTATCTCGACCTAGACTACGATCTCTCGGACGTGATGTTCGTCACGACCGCGAACAGCCTGCACGGCATTCCGGTCCCGCTGCAGGATCGGATGGAGATCATCGAGCTGCCCGGTTACACCGACCATGAGAAGCTGCAGATCGCGCGGCGCTACCTGATTCCGAAGCAACGGGCGGCGAACGGGCTCGAGGACTGCGCGGTGCAGATCAGCGACGAGGCGATCGGCGACGCTGGTGCATGGCTACACCAAGGAGGCCGGCGTGCGCAGCCTCGAGCGCGAGATCGCCGCGGTTTGCCGCAAGCTGGCGCGCAAGAAGGTGCGCGCGCCGCAGCGGCATGGCTTCCGCGTCACCGCCGACCGCGTCGAGGCGCTGCTCGGCGCGCCGCGCTTCGCCGAGCCGCTCAAGCAAACGGTGGACGACATCGGCATCGCCAACGGGTTGGCCGTCGCCCCTACGGCGGTGATCTCCTGGCGACCGAGGTCACCGTGATGCCAGGCAAGGGCAAGCTCGCGCTGACGGGCAAGCTCGGCGACGTGATGCAGGAGTCGGCGCAAGCGGCGTTGAGCTATGTGCGGAGCCGGGCCGTCAGCCTCGGCCTCGAGCCGGACTTCTACCAGCGGGTCGATGTCCACGTGCACTGCCCCGAGGGCGCGATCCCCAAGGACGGGCCCTCGGCCGGCATCACGATGGCGACGGCGCTGGTCTCGGCGCTGCTGCGCCTGCCGGTCGCGCCGCGACGTGGCGATGACCGGCGGATCACGCTACGGGGGCGCGTGCTGGCGATCGGAGGCCTGAAGGAGAAGCTGCTGGCGGCGCACCGCTCGGGGATTGCGCTGGTGCTGATCCCCGAGGAACCCGCAAGGACTTGAAGGAGATCCAGGCCCAGGAGCTGGGCGGACTGAAGGTCAAGCCGCTGGCGCAGATGGATGCCGTGCTGCGCCTGGCGCTGCGCCTCAGGACCCCAAGGCCTTCTTGCCCAACCCCTCCGAGGTCGCCGACTGGCGCCTAGCGCAGCAATCCCCCTCCAGCCAAGCGCACTGAAGCCAGCGCACCGAAGCGAACCGGAGCCAACAGTCGATCGCGATCGCTCGGGCGACCGCCGCTGTTCACTGGAAGCCGATCCAGCGCCCACCCTGGTAGACCAGCAACGCGCCCAGGTAGGCCAATCCGGTCAGATGGCCCATCATCAGCAGGGCCCAGCGCCAGGACCCCGACTCCTGCCGCACGACGGCCAGTGTCGACAGGCACTGCATCGCGAACATGAAGAAGACGATCAGGGACAGCCCCGTCAGCGGCGTGAAGACCAAGCTGCCGTCCGGGCGGTGCTCACGACGCAGCGCGGCGCGCAGCGAGCCGCTCTCGGCGTCGGGGTGGCCGACGCCGTAGACCAGCCCCATCGTCGCCACGAAGACCTCGCGCGCCGCCAACGAGCCGATCAGACCGATGCCGATCTTCCAGTCGAAGCCGAGCGGCGCCAGCACCGGTTCGATGAAACGACCCAGGCGCCCGGCGTAAGCTCTGCCGCAGGCGATCGCTCTCCGCAGGCGGCGCGGTCGGTGCCGACGGCAGCGTCGCGGGCGCGGCTGCCGTGGTCGTGGAAGGTGGCGCCGGGGCCTCGGGGGCCGGTCGCGGCAGCGTCAGCAGCACCCACAGCACCACGCTGGCGGCCACGATCACCGTGCCCGCGGTGCGCAGAAAGATCCGCGACTTGTGCAAGAGCACGAGCGCCACGGTGCGGGCCGACGGCCAGCGATAGGGCGGGAGCTCGATCAAGAGCGGGGCGCGGGCACCCTTGCGCAGCACGCGGCCGAAGACGGCGGCGGCGCCCATCGCCAGCACCAGCGACAGTAAGTAGATCGCCAGCATCATCAGCATGCCGAGGCTGATCGGGCCGAGCACGCGCTGCTCGGCCGGGAAGAGCGTGCCGATCAGCAGTGTGTAGACCGGCAGCCGCGCGGAGCAGCTGATCAGCGGGATGACCAGCATCGTCAGCAGGCGGTCCCGCTGGCTCTCGAGCGTGCGGGTGGCCATCACCGCGGGAATGGCGCAGGCGAAGCCGGAGACCAGCGGTACCACGGCCTTGCCTTGCAGGCCGATCGCGCGCATCAGGCGGTCCATCATGAAGGCGGCGCGCGACATGTAGCCCGAGCCCTCGAGCAGCGTCAGGAAGAAGAAGAGGATCACGATCTGCGGCAGGAAGGTGATCACCGAGCCGGCGCCCCGGATCACGCCGTTGGCCAGCAGGTCGGCGAGCAGGCTGCCTGGCCACCAGGTCTGCAGCTGGTCGGCCGTGGCGCCGACCGCGTGATCGATTAGATCCATCAGCGGCGCGGCCCAGTCGAAGATCGCCGTGAAGACCAGCCCGAGCACGAGCAGGAAGACCGCCATGCCGGCGACGGGGTGCGTGAGCACGGCATCGACGCGCGGGGTCAGCGGCCGCCGGCGCGCCGGCCGCTGCTCGACGAAGCAGGCCCGGTGGGCGTCGAGGCAGCCGTAGCGCGCCCTGGCCACCTCGAGATCGAGATCGTGGCCCGCTGCACGCAGCGCCTGCTGGCCTTGCAGCGTGGCGTGGCGGGTCGCCTCGCTGATGCCCGTCAGGTCGTCGTGATCGCGGAGGCTGAGCAGCAGCCACAGCGCGTAGGCACGGTGGCTGGCGGCGTGCGGCAGGTGGGCGCTGGCGTCGAGGGTGGGCTCGATCGTGTCGAGGGCCTCGGCCACCGGCGGCGAGGGTTGCCAGCACCAGCGGGCCGTGGCCGCCCCCGCGTCGCGATCGTGCCGCAGCAGCAGCAGCCGGGCCAAGGCGTCGCGCAGCGGGTCGAGCCCGCTGGCCGAGCGGGCACAGACCGCAACGAAGGGCGCGTCGAGGTGCGCGGCGAGCGCGGTGGTGTCGACGGTCTGGCCGGCGGCCGTGGCCTCGTCGATCATGTTGACGACGCCCAGCACCGGCAGGCCGAGCTCCTGCACCTGCAGCAGCAGGTAGAGGCTGCGCTCGAGCGCGGTGGCCGCCAGCACGACGACGACGGCGTCGGGGGCGCCGGCCGGGTTATCCCGCCCCAGCATCTCGTCGAGCGCCAGTTGCTCCTCGTGGCTGCGGGCATTGAGACTATAGGTGCCGGGCAGGTCGATCAGCTCGGCGCGGCCCTGCGCCCCGAGGGTGCAGCGACCGGTCAGCCGTTCGACGGTGATGCCCGGGTAGTTGCCGACCCGGGCGGAGGCGCCGGTGAGGGCATTGAACAACGTCGTCTTGCCGGTGTTGGGGTTGCCCGCGATCACGACGCGCCACGGTTGCAGCGATGGGTCGCGTGCTGGGCCGGGCGGCTGCGCTGGCGTTGGCGCAGGCTCAGCGCGGGTGGCTTGGCCGACGTCCCCTGGCCCGGGGCATGGTGATCGGGCGGGCCCGCTCGCGCCGGTGGGGTGGACGGCGCCGTGGTGCGCGTCGGAGCAGGGCTCGACGCTGATCGAGCGCGCCTCGGCGCGGCGCAGGGAGAGGTTGTAGCCGCGGACGTGAACCTCGAGCGGGTCACCGAGCGGCGCGCAGCGAACCGCTTGGATCTCGGCTCCCGGGGTTAGCCCGAGCTCGAGCAGCCGCTGGCGAAAGCCTCGCTCCCCGTCCACGGCCGTGATGACCCCGAGCGTGCCGCGCTCCAACTCGGCCAGGGAGCGGCGCGGCGGCGGCACGCCACAGGTGCCCAGCGTCGGGCCCGAACCCAACCAGGGTGGTTCGCCACCGAGAGCCGAGCGAGGGTAGGTGCGGGGCGATTCGCGCATCGAGGGGACCGGTGCTACCGACAGCGGCTGTCGTGGCAGGTGGCTTCGTAGCGCTCTCGGTGTCCTCGCGCAAGCCCGGCGCCGCAGATCGAGGCCACGCGCGGCGGCGCGGGCGCGGCCTCCTCCTCCGCTGGTGGGTAGTGGCGCTCTGCGCTAGGCCGAAAACAAGCGCGCCGGCGGCGGTGCGCTTCGGGGCCAGGCGCGTTGGCGCGGCGGGCAGCCCTGGACTGCGCGGGACGCGGGCCTAGGAAACGGACGTGGCACGGCCGGGGCCCCCGGGGAGGGAAGGGTGGCCGAGTCAGGTGGCGAGCGCGGCGGTGCCAGTCGCGGCGGTGGCTCCTGCGGCGAGGCTGGGGCTGGCGGCCGTCGATGCGGCGTTCCTCGAGGCGATGTTCGCCCGCTGGCAGGGCGATCCCACGGCCGTCCCGGTGTCGTGGCAGGGCTTCTTCGAGGGCGTGGCCTTTGCCGGCGGTGCCACGGGCGGGCTGGGCAGCCAGGCGCTGGTGCACGCCGTGCGGGCCCAGTCGGCGGTCGATAACCTGATCGCGGCGTATCGGCGCAAGGGCTACCGCATCGCCCGCACCGATCCCCTGGAGCAGGGGCCACCGGCGGCGCTGCCGGCCACGCTGACGCTCGAGCATTGGGGCCTCGTGGCCGACGATCTCGAGCAGTCGTTCGAGGTGACGCTGGGCGGACAGGCGACGCAGCGGCTGCCGCTGCGCGAGATCGTGGCCTGGCTGCAGGAGAGCTACTGCGGAGCGATCGGCGTCGAGTACCTGCACATCGAGCAGCGAGAGCCCCGCGAGTGGGTCGCGGCGGCGATCGAGACGATGCGGCAGCGTGGCCGCCTGGCGCCCGAGCGGCGGCGCGAGATCCTGCAGTCGCTGACCGACGCCGAGCTGTTCGAGAAGTTCACGCACAGCCGCTATCCGGGGCAGAAGCGCTTCTCGCTCGAGGGCGGTGAGACGCTGATTCCGGCCTTGCAGGCGGTGGTCGAGTTGGGGCCGACGCTCGGGGTGCACGAGGTCGTGCTCGGCATGGCGCACCGCGGGCGATTGAACGTGTTGGCGAACGTCGTCGGCATGTCCTACGAGATGATCTTCTCCGAGTTCGAGGGCAACTTCCTGCCGGAGTCCTTCCAGGGCGATGGCGACGTCAAGTACCACAAGGGCTACAGCGCCGATTGGGTCACGCGCACGGGGGCGAGCCTGCACGTCAGCTTGACGGCCAATCCGAGCCATCTCGAGGCGGTCGATCCCGTGGTCCAGGGGCGGGTGCGGGCCAAGCAACGGCGGCGCGGCGACACCGAGCTGCGGAGCAGCGTGCTGCCCTTGCTGCTGCATGGCGATGCCGCCTTCGCCGGGCAGGGCGTCGTCGCCGAGACGCTCAACCTCTCGCGGCTGCCGGGCTATCGCACCGGTGGCACGTTGCACGTGGTGATCAACAACCAGATCGGCTTCACCACGACGCCGGAGGAGGGGCGCTCGACCACGCAGGCGACGGACGTGGCGAAGATCGTCGAGGCGCCGATCTTTCACGTCAACGGCGATGACCCCGAGGCGATGGTCGCGGCGATCGAGCTCGCCCTGCGCTTCCGGCAGGAGTTTCACGCCGACGTGGTGGTGGACATGCTGGGCTATCGCCGCCATGGGCACAACGAGGCGGACGACCCCGCGCTGACCCAACCGCTGCTCTACGCCCGCCTGCGCGAGCGCCCCTCGGTGCGCGAGCTGTACCTGCGTCGTTTGGTCGATGAGGGGGTGCTGACGCACGGCGACGCCGAGGCCCACGCCAGCGAGTTTCGCCAGCGACTCGAACAGGCGCACGAGTCCGCCCGGCGCCGCAGCGTGCAGGTGCAGGTCCAGGCCTTCCAGGGGCTGTGGCAGGGCTTCGACGCGCCCTTCGGCTTCGAGCCGGTGGTGACCGGCGTGCCCGCCGAGCTGCTGCGGGAGGTGGCGGAGGTGCTCTGTCGCGTGCCCGCGGCTTTTCAGCTCAACCCCAAGGTGGCGCGCCAGTTGCCGCTGCGCCTGCAGGCCAGCGCCGGCGACGGCGCGATCGACTGGAGCTTCGCTGAGCTGCTGGCCTTCGGCACGCTGCTGCGCGAGGGCACACCCGTGCGCTTGAGCGGCCAGGACAGCGCGCGCGGCACCTTCTCGCAGCGCCACGCGGTCTGGCAGGACATGGGCAGCCCCCTGTCCTATGTGCCCCTCAATCAGCTCCACCCGCAGCAGGCCCGCTACTGCGTCTACAACAGCACGCTGGCCGAGGCGGCCGTGCTCGGCTTCGAGTACGGCTATGCGCTCAGCGAACCCGGCATGCTGATCCTCTGGGAGGCGCAGTTCGGCGACTTCGTCAACGGCGCTCAGGTCATCGTCGACCAATTCATCCTTGGCGCCGAGTCGAAGTGGCAGCGCGGCTGCGGCATCGTGTTGCTGCTGCCGCACGGTTACGAGGGCCAGGGGCCGGAGCACTCCAACGCCTATCTCGAGCGTTTCCTCCAGGGCTGTGCGCAGCACAACGTGCAGGTCTGCGTGCCCTCGACGCCGGCGCAATACTTCCACCTCTTGCGTCGCCAGGTGCGGCGCGCGATGCGGCTGCCGCTGATCGTGATGACGCCCAAGAGCCTGCTGCGCCACCCGCGCGTCGTCTCGCCGGCGCGTGCGCTGTGCGAAGGCGGTTTCGCCGAGCTGCTGCCCGATCCCCAGCCGCCTGTGCGCGCGCGGCGGGTGGTGCTGTGCTGCGGCAAGCTGTTTTGGGAGCTGCTCGAGCGGCGCGAGGCCGACGGCGTCAGCGATGTCGCGCTCCTGCGCGTCGAGCAGCTCTACCCGCTGCACGAGGCGCTGCTGCGGCGCAGCGTGGCGGCGCACGCCGAGGCGACGGAGCTGGTCTGGGCGCAAGAGGAGCCGCAGAACCGCGGCGCGTGGACCTATCTCGAGCCGCGCCTGCGCGCGCTCTTCCCGGACCGGCGACTCACCTATGTCGGTCGCGAGGCCAGCGCCAGCCCCGCCACGGGGTCATTGCGCAAGCACCGCGAGGAGCAGGAAGGACTGATCAAGGAGGCCCTCTACGGCCATGCGGCGGGGGCGTTCGAAGCGGAGGTGCGTGATGCGCGTTGAGGTTGTCGTGCCGGTGGTCGGTGAGTCCGTCAGCGAGGGTGTGCTGGTCGCCTGGCAGGTCGAGGAGGGCGCGCGGGTCGTTCGCGACCAGCCCTTGTTCGAGCTCGAGACCGACAAGATCACGATGCAGGTCGATGCGCCCGCGAGCGGGCGGTTGACGCTGCGCGCCGCGGTCGGGGCGCGCGTGCGCGTCGGCGAGGTGGTGGGGTCGATCGAGGAGGAGGAGGAGCACGCGGGGGCTCCGGTGGTGGCCGCCGCGAGCAGCGAGCCGCCTGCCGTGCTGGCCGCGCCGCAGGCGCCGGTCGCCGAGCGGCACCCCGCGCCCGCGGGTGGGCACGGTGCCGACGCCGTCGCGAGTGCCGCCCCGGGGGTGGCGAGCGCGCCGGGGGTGGTGCTGCCGCCCTCGCGACGCCGGCTCGAGCGGGCTCAGCGGCTCGAAGGGGCTCCCTTGGCCCGGGCTCCTGGGCAGGACCGGGCGGCGCCGGCCGACGCGCTGCAGGCGCGCGCCGAGGTCCGGGTGGTTCCGGCGGCCGCGGCGGCCCCGGTGGCACGGGCGGCCCGCGAGACGCGCCGCACCCTCAGCAGTCTGCGCCGCCGGGTCGCCGAGCGCCTGGTGCAGGCGCAGCACCAGGCCGCGATCCTGACGACCTTCAACGAGGTCGACATGAGCGCCGTGCTGGCGCTGCGTGCCCGCCACCAGGAGGCCTTCGTGCGGCGCCACGGCGTCAAGCTCGGGTTGATGTCCTTCTTCGTCAAAGCTGTGGTCGAGGCGCTGAGGCGCGTGCCGGCCTTCAACGCGCGGCTCGAGGGGAGGAGCTCGTCGAGCAGCACTACTACGACCTCGGCGTGGCGGTGGGCAGCGAGCGTGGCCTGGTCGTGCCGGTGATTCGCGACGCCGACCAGCTCAGCTTGGCCGCCATCGAACGCAGCATCGCCGAGCTGGCCGAGCGGGCGGCCAAGGGTCGGCTCGAGCTGGCCGAGCTGCAGGGCGGTTGCTTCACGATCTCCAACGGCGGCGTCTATGGCTCGTTGCTCTCGACGCCGATCCTCAACCCGCCCCAGTGCGGCATCCTGGGCCTGCACGCGATCAAGAAGCGCGCGGTGGTGGTCGGCGAGGACGACCGCATCGAGGCCCGGCCGATGATGTATCTCGCGCTGTCCTACGATCATCGGGTCGTCGATGGTCGCGAGGCCGTGACCTTCCTGCGCCACGTCGCCGAGACGGTGGCCGCGCCGGAGCGCCTGCTGCTCGAGCTCTGAGCGCGCACGCCTCGGCCGGCCGGAGCGACGAGCGGCCGCACCACCGTGGGCTGTCCCCCGTGCTACAGTAAATTCGCCGGGCGATGGCCAGGGCGCGGGGGTGAAGATGGCGCGACCCACGGGTTCCCTGCCGGGTGAGCGCAGCGGCGCGCCGCCGCCGTCGGTTGGCGCAGCTCAGAAGCGCATCGTCTATCTCGGACCGTCGCTGGTGGCTTTCGTGGCGCTCAAGCGGGCGCTGGGACGCGTCACCGGGTGCAGCTGCGCCGACCCCGACGGCCCGCGGATGCAGCTCGACTGTGGTGAGCTGCGCACCTCCTGGGAGCTGCAACCGGACACCGATCAGCTGCTGGAGGCGCTGCAGACGACCTACGTCAATCTGCTGGTGATCGATCTGCGCTGCGCGACCGATGACAGCTGCCTCGACGCGCGCGCGGACGACATGATCGGGCTGATCGATCGCCTCGATGAGCTGCCCGACATCGAGACGCGCTACGGCTTCCATCGCATCGTCGCCTTGCTGCCGGCCGCCGAGACCGCCGCGGTCGATCGGTTGATTCTGGCCCTGGGACGGCGTGGCATCGGTGCGGTGCTGCGGCAGCGGCAGTCGAGCGCCCTGGCCGCCGTCGATCGACGAGTTCATGGCCTCGGTGGCGGGGGTCGAGGGTGGGCGGCTCGAGCCGATCGACATGCGCCTGTTTCGGCTCTCGCATCTCGATTATCCCGCGCTGGGCCGGCGGATCTGGCGCGGGGCGCAACTCGGCGCGGCGGCGCTGCGCAAGCTGGTGCCCTTCGCCGGCGGACCCTCCTTCGAGTCGCTCTTCTTCGAGTCGGCCGAGCTGATGGTGCCGCCCTTCCGCGCCGATGGCTTCGAGAAGATGATTCGGCGGGCGCTGGGCGCCCCGGGCGCGACCAACGACTTCCGCCTGCTGCCGCGGCCGCTCTTCATCGGTGTGACCGACCAGGACGAGCGGGAGCACGTGATCTTCGGCGCCCAGGGTCACGACGACGTGCCGATCAGCGTGGCGATCCGCGCCTCGCTTAGCCTCAACCCGGCCTTCGGCGCTACGCGCATCGGTGGCCGCTACTACGAGGACGGCGGGGTGACGCGTACCTCGAACTTCGTCGAGGCCATCCGCCGCGGGGCGGGGCTGATCTTCGTGCTCGACCCCTTCGTGCCCTACGTCTCACGTGCGCCGGGCTTCGCCAGCACGCGCGGCATGCTCTTCAACTTCGATCAGAACATCCGCACGATCTCGTATACGCGCTTCGAGAACACGCGTGGCTGGGTGCTGCGCCGCTACCCCGACGTGCGCTCCTACACCTTTCTGCCGGCCAATCGCTTGCGGCAACTGATGTCGGTCAGTCCCTTCGATCACCGGCCCTTCCTCGAGATCTGGCGCGGCGCCTATCTGTCGACGCTGCAGCGGATCCAGCGGCTGCGGCACCGCATGCACGGCGATCTGGCGGTCTTCGGCGTCAGCCTCGAGCTCGGGCGCGCCGAGGCGGTCGCGGAGCGCCTCGGAGACGGCGCGCCGACTGGAGCTCGCCGACTTCTACCCCGAGGGCCGGGTCGAGATCCGGCAGCCACCGCTCTGTCTCGAGCGGGCTGCAGCGGCGGCCCGTGAGGCAGCGGAGCCGCGACCGAAGCGGGCGGCGGGCGAGTGAGGGGGCACCGGATGACTCGCGCTGCGCTGCTGACGACGGCCGGGGCGCTGGCGATGATGCTCGCCGCACCACGGGCCGAGGGGCACGGGCTCCGAGACGCCCGGATCCTCTCCGTGGGCGTGGGCGGCAGCTACGTCAACTTCGAGGGTGCGAAGACCGGCGCTCCCAGCGCGGTGGTGCAATACAGCAGGAACACGGAATTGCTCACGCTTGAGGCGTCTTCGAGCTGGGCTATCGGCGGCGACCGGGCCGTCCACCTGCGCCTGACCGGCGAGCTGCTCGGAGAGCGAGTTTCTCGGCATCACGATGGGCCTCGGCGCGGTGTTGTGCGACGAGGACCCGGGTGGTGAGATGATTTTCGGGCTCGCGGCCAATGTGCCTTTGCCGCTGAACAAACGCTCGGCGATCAAGCTGGGCGTGACCCTCGGCCGCTTCGTGCGATTCGAAGGGGCGCCCGCCCGGGGTGGTTTCTTCGTCGGTGTCCGACTGCTCTTTCGGCATTTCTTCGGCGAGGTCTGAAGGCGTCTTCTCGCGGTCTGAGCCCGCAGGGTCGCGCGGCCACGACCAGCGGTGGGCTCTTGCGCGGTAGCCGCCCGCCCACGGTGCCTGGCACCGGCCTTCGGGCCGGTACGCAGTCCTCGGTGACTCGAGGACTCGCCACAACGCCTGGCCGCTCGGGAGCGCTCGGTGAATCAACCCGGGCCAGGATCAACCACCCGGGTCAGGATCAACCCAATAACGGAACGTCCACGCTTGACGACGACATCGCCAGGCATGCGACAAAGGTGTTCGAGATGCGAAATCCAGCGCACGCCGTGGAAGAGGGGGCAACGGGCAGTCTGCCTGAGCGTGTGGTTTGCGAAACCGAGCGTTTGCTCCTTCGTGAGTTCTCGATGGATGACCTGGCCGGGGTCCAGCGTTACGCATCCGACATGCGCGTCGTTGAGTACCTGACCTTCGGGCCCAACAACGAGAGCGACTCGGTCGAGTTCCTGCGTCGCTGAATCGACCGCGCAGCGGAACCCGTCAAGATCATGCCCTCTGCGATAGTGCGGCGGGCTGACAGCAGGCTGGTCGGTAGCTGGCTTGCTCCTACGCCCGTGGCGCAAACGCACTGCTGAGCTCCGGCTACTGCCTGGCAGCCACGAGTTCTGGGGCAACGATTACGCCCGCGAAGCTGCCGCGCTCGTCACCTACGGCTTCGAGTCGCTGGACCTTCATCGCATCTTTGCGGTCGCAGACCGAAGATAATACCTTCGCTGCGGCTCCTGGAGCGGCTAGGGTTTTCGTCGCGAGGACATCTGCGCAGGACGACTACCTCCGGGGCCAGTGGCGGGACTCAGTGGTCGCCGTGTTAGCTGATGAGTGGCGTGGGCGTCCCCGAATGGATCCGCCAGAGACGATGGCCGACCTCACCTAGCGTCGTGCAACTGGAGTCCGACAACGATCCGCGCAGCCCACGGTTCCCGCTCAGCCGCCCGCCACCCACGGCCGGGGTGCCGGTACCGGCCTCGGGCTTTCTGTATGGGTTCGGCGGCGCGGGCATCTGCCACTGGCGATTCGCGGCCAGCTTCTCGGCAGGGCGGAGCGAGGGCGCTTCGGTACAATGACCTCATCCCTCAGCGGCGCGAGGATCACCGCCAGCGAACTCCTGGTGGCAAACCGCGGCGTCAAGGCGCAGGGCCTGATCAATAGCCTTCCAGGTGTCTCCCCCGAGCTCGGGCGCCGGGCCCGGTTTTCGACGTGGGAAGTTGGCCCGTGCGTCGCAAAGAAGTTCCGCGCGACCAGGCGAATGTCGTCGATCAAGGCCCGCGATCAGCCGGTACTCGACCTCAGTGGCTCAAGGACTCGCCACAACGTCTGGCCGCTCAGTAGCCCTCGGGTCCCACGACCAGCCGGCGCTGGCGGATTGACGACACGGTCCGTCGACGATCAAGTACCGCTTCCGGCGATTCCTGAGTCGGCATTTTGCCATGCTCGCTGAGGAACGAGGAGCGGCCTTGATGTCATCGAAGGCGAAAGCGTGCAGGTCAGCCCCAGCTCGGCTGTAAGCGGCCGAAGGACGTGCCAGGACAAGCCACGACAACCCGCGATATCCCTCGTTCAATGCGCGGTTGATGCCCTGCCAACAGCCCCGGGCCAGGTAGGTTCGTCGGTTGTCTTCGTGGGTAAGGTGCCGTGGTGCTGGAAGAACGTGCGCGCCGCCTCGACTATCAGGTCCGGCGTAAGTGTGCGGTCAGGCCAAAATCAGTCTGACCGACGCGACGACCCCTGCCAGCGAGGAGCGGCCCGATAGCCCGCGTTGCCCACGCAATGAGGGCACGGTCGACGGCTCGCCAGCTCAGGCTAAGTTCGGGCACCGCTTGCGGCGACTCCCTCGTCGGCAATGTGCCGTGGGTGCTAACGAAGGTGCGAATGGCCGGACGACCGGAATCGACAGTGAGCTCAGTCTCGGAGTAATGATCCTCTTCAACGGCTCAAGGACCTGCGCCAGTGACGAGCCGCAGCAGCCGATGTCCCTGGGAAAGGGCGGATCGATCGCCCGCCAGCTAGAACAGTGGCATTCCGGGTACCTCGTCTTTGGACTACTGCGTTGGCGTCTTGCCGTGTCGCGCGTAAGTAGCGCGGACTGCCTTCGCGAATTCCCTCGATGGTGCCGGGACACTGTCCCCGTTGCCCTGCGAATTCTGGACCTCCCCTACCGGCTCCCCGGGGGCGCGCAAGTACGTTCGTCAGGACCGCTGCGTGTTCGCGGGCGAAGCGTGAAGGCGCTCGCTGTGGCGTCGGCGGTGAGGTCGTACCAGACACCACGAACCCGGAGGTTCGTGAGGCGTTGAGGAGCCGATGCAGATCAGAGGGCTGTAGCGGGCCAAATCAAGCTCCCAGACGATTTTACCCAGCTCGCCCGGTCGGCGTGCCTGTCACCCCTGGAACCCGCAACGCCGGGCAGCTGCCGGTCTCGTCAGTAGACGATCTTTTTGAGCGGCCAAGGCGTTGCGCAGTGGGGTCGAGATTGTCGGGGCTTGTGCGCGAGACACGAGCAGACGCTCCGCGATACCCGCGGACCCACGTCAACTGGGCTTCGGTGAGATGGTAGTCTGGCCCTCCTCCCAGGCCTTCCGAACCTGGTCAACGCCTGTTGCTCCGTCTTTGACATTTACGAGGGCGATACCGGGTCGCTGCTGCCAACGCGGCGCCGAACCATAATGTACGCCTCGTCGTACTCAAGCGTGTCGCGGGACACCGCGGGTTGAGTACGAATCACGATGTCGTCGGGCTGCAGAGATTCCAGGAGGAAAACAGGGCAAAGCGATCGGGCGACAACCGAGTACCGGTGGGGCGGCCGCGAGTCGGCGATGCGACGAAAACGCGTCGAGGGTCACCCCGTCTCAGCGACATCGTGGCGAACTCGGGCGATCCGAACACCTCTTCTGGTGCGGGAGCAGATTTGGCGAAAGATACCCACGTGAAAGGGCTTCGAGACGGCGGCGGCGAGCAGCGAGCAGCCCGGGCGGAAGATGGCTTTTTATCGCGGTAGTCAGCGGTGAGGTGATTCGATGCGTGAGTGAGCAAGAGTTCCGTGCGATACCCAGCTTGCTCAACAGACGGTGAAACGCCGACCGGCGAGCGGGGCGGCGTGTTCAGGAAGCGCAACGATCAGTCGCGGAATGGCTGTGCGTCGCTGCTGCGTAGTGGCCCGAAGGAGGTTCAGCCGGGAGACGTTCGAATTCCGGAGGGCGTTGCGAAGGGCAGGGCCGTCGAGCTGATCAAGCACAAAGCTGGCGACTACGTCGAAGGGTGAGGCGCTTCAACGTATGCCCTAGCGGAATCCGTGGCCTCGTTGACCACGGGGGCGCCGGCGTTATTGAACTTTCCGAGGTATGCGCGGTCACGAAAGGGGTTGGGTGCTCCGTCGTACACCGACCGGTCTCTCTCCAGGTCGATGGCATGCTCCGGTAGCCCGCCGCTATTCACGGTGCCTTCTGGGCATCCGGTACAGGACGCTGGTTTGGCCCCCACATCCGGGATGAGCGGTGGGGCTTGGTCCCCTGGCGCGGGGCGCCCGCGGTCCACACCAACCGCCAAACGATCCAGAGGTTGGCTGGAAGGCCGGTGTGAAAGGGCTCCCAGTGGGGGTCGACGGGACGCTTGCTGCCTTCCCCAAGCCGGTGACTCTAGCGCGAAGGTGGTTCTGGTGCCTCAGCAGTTTCTTGGGTGTGTACGGCGACGAGGCGCTTGCTGTCCGCAGCGGAAGAGCTTCGTCTGCCGGAGTGGAGACGGCCGACCACATCCCTGCAACCAGCTGAATTCGTGACTGGAGAGCACCGGGGCAGGTGTTCATACCCAGACGGCTACCAAGCCTTCAGAGTCGCCCGAAATCTCGAACCAGCGATCCACGGAGATACCCATTTCGCGCCAGGACACTCCTGCTCCATCGCGGTGTAGGCCTGTTGGACCGCGCCGAACTGGTAGCGCCGAGAAGCGCCGACTGTTGGTGGTTATCGAGTACTCTCAGCGGGTTGGAAGCGCAGTGATGTTCAGGGTTAGAAGACAGGGCGTATCGCAGGCCCGCAGTCGGGCTTGACGATACTTGGTACCTCCCTCTCCTTGCGGTCGCGGAGCCGACCAATCGTCGGTCAAGCCCGGAAGAGCGAGCCGGACGTCGCGGAAATTGCCCATCTCAGCGCGGCGCTCGCCCGTGTTGTCTTCGGGGGCGAATACCGTTGGGAGTGGTTTCAAAGGCGTCCCTAACGCCTTGGGGACAAACGCAGGTCGCGGAGGTCATGTGCGGCTCTCCGTCTCCCAAGTTAGCATCCGATGGCGCGGTGGACGTTGCCACCGATAAGTCTGGCTCACGCGGTGGACTCACTTCGGGGCCAACGAGCTTGCAGTGTGGCTGGTCGACAACCGTGCCGCAGGTTGATGTTGAGTGGCGGTCACGGGGCTGGACCTGCGCCGAGAGAGACCCTCCAGGTCGAGGGGTAAGCACGGCGAGCATCGCTAACGCAGCGCCCACAACGCGGAGGCACTGAGGACGCGTGCCTGCGTCTGCCCGATCGCCGACCCAAGGCGCCGCTGCAAGGCCGTCAACTGGGGCACGCTTCGGAGGCTCCCAGGGCGGGGCTCCGTTCGTTCCCCGCCCCACGGCGCCTGCCGTCTGGCCCACGGTTCGGAAGTGCAACCGACATCGCTAGGAATTTCCCGTCCACTCGAACAGTCGCCCGGTGTACCGCGTTCAGGCGGGAGGACGCCCGTTCGTGCGTCTGACCCTGACCTGGCGACTCGATCTGCCAGTTCCGCACACCTGCGCGGCCATCCGATGCAAGCACAAGACCAACTCTCGGCCGTCGGGAGCAACGACCCGCCACCGCGCGCGAACCGTGAGGGTTCGAGGTGAAGAGGATCCTTCCGGGTGGACCCAGAGCGAAGTGGGGAACCAACGGAATCGGTCGGCCAACGGCTTTGCCACTGCATCTGCTCGTCGCAGCAGGTATCCTCAAAGCCCGATTGCGGGCTAGGCCCGCTCGGTCCCCGATCCCCAAGGGGCTGGCCCTGGCCCTGGGCGGACGCCGAGGATGTGGCAGATGGCGAAGGTCAGGTCGGCGCGGTTGAGCGTGTAGAAGTGGAACTGCTTCACGCCCCCGGCCTGCAGCGCGCGCACTGCTCGGCCGCGACCACGGCGGCGACCAGGCGGCGCGTCTCCGGGTCGTCATCGAGCCCCCCAAGAGCTCGGCGACCCAGGCGCGGCACGCTGGTGCCGCACAGCGCGGAGAAGCGCGCCATCTGGGCGAAGTGGGTGACACGGGAGGATCCCGGGGATCACGGGGCCGTGATCCCCGCCGCCTGGGCACGGTCAAGGAAGCGGAAGTAGCGCTCGACGTCGAAGAAAAACTGCGTGATGGCCTGGGTCGCGCCGGCATCGAGCTTGCGCTTGAGGGCGTCGGGTCGGCCGCGGCGCGGCTCGCCTCCGGATGCCCTTCCAGGGTAGGCGGCGACGCTGATCTCGAAGTCCGCCACGCGGCGCAGGCCGGGGACCAGGTCCGCGGCGTAGGCGTAGCCCTGCGGGTGGGGCTCGTGGCCGGCGCTGCCCGCGGGCGGATCGCCGCGCAGGGCGACGATGTGGCGCACGCCGGCGCCCAGTAGTGCCGGGCGATCGCGTCGATCTCGGCGCGCGTGGCGCCGACGCAGGTGAGGTGCGCGGCCGGCTCAGCGCGGTCTCGCGGCGCAGCCGCGCGACGGTAACATGGGTGCGGGCGCGGGTCGATGCGCCGGCGCCGTAGGTCACCGGACGTAGGCCGGGCGTAGCACGGCCGGGCGCTCGATCGCGGCCCACAGCTTCTGGTCGGCCTGGTCGTCGCCAGGCGGGAAGAACTCGAAAGGGAGACGGTGACGTCGCGCGGCGGCGGACGGGGCCACCGGCATCAACACGGCGGCGGCCTGGAACTGCGGGTCGCGTCGGCTGAGCGGGAGGATGGGCGCGTCACACAGAATTCCGCTCCTGGTCGCGCTCAGCGGACGACAACTGCCAGCACCGTGTGGAGGATGACGCCGTTGCGGTAGTAGTCGATCTCGATCGGCGTGTCGATGCGGCAGAGGGGTCTCCGGGCGTGGACGCTGCCGTCCTCGGCGCGGACCTGGCGGTACGCGCGCTGGCGCGAGCGCAGGTCGTCGCCGACGGCGATCGGAGCAGCTCGCGTCCGCTCAGCCCGAGGGCGACCTCGGCGTCATCGCCGGGAGCTCGAGTCGGCAGCACGCCATGCCCACCGTGGGTGCGATGAATCCGCGTCGAAGGAGCGCGCAATCCGCCGCCCGTACGCGAGAGAGCGATGGTGCCCTTAGCCGCCGAGTCGCGGCTGCTGCCCCATACCGTAGTCGGGCCCGCGACCACGATCGTCGGCACCCCGGCGTAGCGGTAGCGCTGGGCCGCCTCGAGATCGTCAACACCTCGCCACTGGGGAAGTGCGTGGGGAAACCGCCCTCGGTGCCGGGGCGAAGCTGGTTGCGCAGGCGGATATTGGCGAAGGTGCCGCGGGTCATCACGCGGTCGTTGCCGCGCCGGGCACCGTAGGAGTTGAAGTCCTGGTGGGCGACGCCGTGCTGCAACGGGTAGCTGCCGGCCGGGGTGCTCTTGCCGATCGATCCCGCCGGGCTGATGTGATCGGTGGTCACGCTGTCGCCGAGCAGCGCGGAGAGGAACGCCCGTGATCAGCGCGATCGGTGGTGGCCCCGCCGCCATCTCGAGGAAGAAGGGTGGTTGCCGGATATAGCTGCTGGCCTCGTCCCGGACGGAGAGCGTCCGCCGCCCCCGGAATCGCGTTCCACTGCGCGTTCGCCTGGTCGATACCGTCGTAGCACCGGCGGAGAAGACCTCGGGGTCAGGCCGCGTCGAGCAACGCGGCGATCTCGGCTGGCGTCGGCCGGAGGTCCCGGAAGTAGACGCTGCCCGTCGCGGCCGCCGAGCGGCTCGTGCTCGGTCGATATCGACCACGAAAGTGCCAGCCAGGGCGTGGGCCACGACCAACGGGGTGAGGCCAGGTAGTTGGCGCGCGTCTGCGGGTTGATTCGCCCCTCAAGTTGCGATTGCCCGAGAACACGCTGGCGACCAGCTTGCCCTGCTCGATCGCCGCGACCACGGGGCTCGGGCAGCGGGCCGCTGGCGCCGATGCAGGTCGTACTAGCCGTCAGCCCACGGTAGAAAGCCGGGCGCGTCGGATAAAGGGGCTCGGCCCGGTCGATCGAGGTAGTCCGTGACCACGCGCAGGCCGGGCCGGGCTAGTCTTGACAGTCGGGCCCCACGCTCAGCCCGGCCGCGACCGCCTTCTCGGCCAGCAGGCCGGCCGCGAGAACAGCACCGCAGGGTTGCTGGTGTTGGTGCAGCTCGTGATCGCCGCGATCACCACGCTGCCGTGGGTCGGGAATCGCGCTGCCGCTGCGTCCGGGTAGCTCACGGTCGCGCGCTGTTGCGTCTGCGCCTCAGGAGACGGCCGAAGCCGCGTTGCTCGGTCAGGGCGCGCAGCGCCGCTAGGCCGCGCGCAGCTGCGAGACGGCGACGTCGTGCAGGCGCTTCGGTCCGCGACGCGGGGCTCGATCGTCGTCAGGTCAAGCTCAGCACGGCCGCGAAGCGCGGCTCCGCTGCTCTGCGCGTCGCGGAAGAGCCCCTGCTCCTTGCAGTAGCGCTCTGGTCGAGCCGGGTGGCAGGGCGGCCGTGCGTCGCAGATGGCCCGCAGGGTCTCGTCATCGACCGGGAAGAAGCCCATCGTCGCGCGCGCTCATGGGCGCCATGTTGGCGATCGTGGCGCGATCGGCCAGCGCCAGCACTACCAGCCCAGGGCCACAGAACTCGACGCACCAGATGACCACCCGTGGGCGCTGCAAGAGCTGGGTGAGGCGCAGCGTCAGGTCGGTGGCCGTCACGCCCCGGCGGGGGTGCCGACCAGGCGCACGCCGACGACCTCGGGGCCAGCAGGTGAATCGGCTGGCCGAGCATCACGGCGCCTCGGCCTCGATGCCCGCCGACACCCCAGCCCAACACGCCGAGGCCATTGATCATCGTCGTGTGCGAGGTCGTGCCGACGACCGTGTCAGGATAGAGCACGCGCTTTCGCCCTGAGCCGGGTCGCCCTCAACCTGCTGCACGCAGGTGGCGGGGTATTCGAAGGTTGACCTGATGGACGATGCCGCTCGCGGGCAGAATGACGCGGAAGTTGCGGAAGGCCTGCTGCCCCAGCGCAGGAAACGCGTAGCGCTCGCGGTTGCGCTCGAACTCCAGCTCGACGTTGCGGGCCAGCGCGCTGGGCGAGCCATCGGCATCGACCTGCACGCTGTGGTCGATCACCGGAGTCGACGGGGCACTGAAAGAGGTTGATCTGGGTCGGATCACCGCCCAGCGCAGCGACGGCGCTGCGCATCGCAGCCAGGTCGACGACCGCCGGCACGCCGGTGAAGTCCTGGATCACGCGCGCCGGCGAAGGGGATCTCGACCTCGCCCGGTTGCTGCGGATCGTAGTGGCAGAGCTTGGCCACGTCGTCGCGCCCGATGGCGTGCCCGTCACTCGCCGCGCAGCAACGCCTCCGGCAGCACCTTGATCGAGTAGGGCGGGCACGTGACGTCCCGCCACGCCGCCCTCGGCGAGCGCGTTGAGCTGTAATGAAGCGACGGGGCCCGCGTTCGTGGCGAAGCGTGCCGCGTGCCGAAGCTGTTGCGGGTACCGGAGGTGGGGGCGTAACGCTCCGTCTGCCGGAAGGGACGAAGCGGAAGCCTATGAGCCGCGACGCGCGGAGGTCAGGCGCGCTGGGATGCGCTGGGAGGGTCAGGCGCGCACCGGGCGCGGGCTCGGTGGCCGGGTGGCCGCGCAGGGCGAGCGCACGGCCTCGGCCGCGCGGATGCCATCGACCGCCGCGGAAGGGATCCCGCCGGCGTAGCCCGCGCCCTCGCCGGCCGGGTAGAGACCGCCCAGGTGTTGGGGCTCTCCGAAGGCCCTCGTCGCGCGTGACGCGCACGGGCGAAGGTGCGGGTGGACGCCCGTCAGCGCGTGCGTCGTCCATCGCTGAGCCAGGAGCTGCCGGTCGAGAGGCTGGTAGCGCCCTCGCGCAGAGCCGCCACCACGTAGTCACAGGTGAGCGGAGCGCCGGGTCGGTCAGCCAGAATGCCGGGCGTGTAGGGCTGCACCGAGCCGAGGGCCGTCGAGGGGCGTCCCCCAGGAAGTCGCCCGCGCTGCGCCGGCGCGGCAGCAACTGCCCCCGCCGCCTGGAAGGCCTGCGCCTCCCAGTGGCGCTGGAAGGCCACGCCGGCGAAGCGGAGTTCGCGCGCTGCACGTCGCCGAAATCGCTGGGCCCGGGCCGACCACCAGCGCCGCGTTGGCGTTACGCGCTCGGCCCGGATGCTGGCTCATGCCGTTGGTGACGACTGCCGCCAGCTCGGACGCCGCGGC
>JADJDT010000047.1 GCA_016702545.1 Pseudomonadota bacterium
TCGGCTTCGAGTACGGCTATGCGCTCAGCGAACCCGGCATGCTGATCTCTGGGAGCTGCAGTTCGGCGACTTCGTCAGCGGCGCTCAGGTCATCGTCGACCAATTCATCCTTGGCGCCGAGTCGAAGTGGCCGCGGCTGCGGCATCGTGTTTGCTGCTGCCGCACGCACGGTTACGAGGCCGGGGGCGGAGCACTCCAACGCCTATCTCGAGCGTTTCCTCCAGGGCTGTGCGCAGCACAACGTACGAGTCTGCGTGCCCTCGACGCCGGCACCAATACTTCCACCTCTTCACGTCGCCAGGTGCGGCGCGCGATGCGGCTGCCGCTGATCGTGATGACGCCCAGAGCCTGCTGCGCCACCCGCGTCGTCTCGCCGGCGCGTGCGCTGTGCGAAGGCGGTTTCGCCGAGGCTGCTGCCCGATCCTGGCCGCCTGTGCGCGCGGCGGGTGGTGCTGTGCACTGCGGCAAGCTGCTGCGGGGCTGCTCGAGCGGCGCGGGCCGACGGCGTCGGCGATGTCGCGCTGCTGCGCGTCGAGCAGCTCTACCCGCTGCACGAGGGCGCTGCTGCGGCGGCGCAGCGCGTGGCGGCGCACGCCGGGCGCCGGGCTGGTTTGGGCGCAAGAGGGCCGCAGAACCGCGGCGCGTGGACCTACCTCGAGGCACGCCTGCGCGCTCTTCCAGACCGGCGACTCACCTATGTCGGTCGCGAGGCCAGCGCCAGCCCATACCCGGGGTCATTGCACTAAGCACCGCGACCAGCAGGAAGGACGGTCAAGGAGAACTCTACGGCCATGCGGCGGGGCGTTCGAAGCGGAGGTGGCGTGATGCGCGTTCCGGTTGTCGTGCCGGTGGTCGGTGAGTCCATCAGCGCGTGTGCTGGTCCCATGGCAGGTCGAGGAGGGCGCGCGGGTCGTTCGCGAGCAAGCCCTTGTTCGAGCTCGAGACCGACAAGATCACGATGCAGGTCGATGCGCCGCAGGCGGGCGGTTGACACCACGCGTGCAGTCGGGAGCGCGCGTGCGCGTCGGCGAGGTGGTGGGGTCGATCCGGGAGGAGGAGGAGCACGCGGGGCTCCGGTGGTGGCCGCCGCGAGCAGCGAGCCGCCTGCCGTGCTGGCCGCATACCAGGCGCCAGTCTCGAGCAGCACCCGCCGCGGCGAGCACGGTGCCGACGCCGTCGCGAGTGCCGCCCAGGGTGGTGCTGCCGCCCTCGCGACGCCGACTCGCGCGAGGCTCAGCGCTTCGAGGGGACTCCCTTGGCCCCGCCCGCGGGAGCGGAGACCAGGCGGCACCGCCCGAGGGCGCCACGAGCGCGCCGAGGTCCGGAATTATTCCGGCGGCACGGTGGTGGCACGGGGGCCCGCGAGACGCGCCACACCCTCGGCAGTCTCGGCCGCCGGGTCGCCGAGCGCCTGGTTACGAGGCGCCACGCGCCAGGCCGCGATCTGACGACCTTCAACGAGGTCGAAACGCAGGCGCCGTGCTGGCGGCTGCGTGCCGCCACCAGGCCTTCCGTGCGCGCCACGGCGTCAAGCTCGGGTTGTCCAGGCCGCGCTTCGTCAGGCGGTGGTCGAGGGCGCTGCGCCAGGTGCCCGAAGCCTTCAACGCGCGCAGCTCGAGGGGAGGGCTCGTCGAGCAGCACTACCACGACCTCGGCGTGGCGGTGGGCGGCGAGCGTGGCCTGGTCGTGCCCGTGATTCGCGACGCCGACCAGCTCGGCGAGGCCGCCATCGAACGCAGCATCGCCGAGCTGGCCGAGCGGGCGACCAAGGGTCGGCTCGAGCTGGCAGCGAACTGCAGGGCGGTTGCTTCGCGATCTCCAACGGCGGCGTCTGTAAACCCGTTTGCTCTCGACGCCGATCCTCAACCCGCCCCAGTGCGGCATCCTGGAGCCTGCACGCGATCAAGAGAGAAAGCGCGCGGTGGTGGTCGGCGAGGACGACCCCATCGGGCCCGGCCGATGTTCTATCGCGCTGTCCTACGATCATCAGATGCGTCGATGGTCGCGAGGTGGTGACCTTCCTGCGCCACGTCGCCGAGACGGTGGTCGCGCCGGGCGGCTGCTGCTCGACCTCTGAGCGCGCCGCAGCCGGCCAGGCGACACGGCAACCGCACCGTGGGCTGTCCCCGTGCTGCAGTAAATTCGCCGGGCGATGGCCGGGGCGGGGTGAAGATGCCGCGACCCACGGGTTCCCCTGCCGGGTGAAGGCGCAGCGGCGCGCCGCCGCCGTCGGGTGGCGCAGCTCAGAAGCGCATCGTCTATCTCGGACCCGTCGCTGGCGGTGGCTTTCGTGGCGCTGAAGCGGGCGCTGGAGACGCGTCACCGGGTGCAGCTGCGCCACTGACGAACCCGCGGATGCGGCTCGACTGTGGTGGTGAGCTGCGCACCTCCTGGGAGCTGCAGCCGGACACCGATCAGCTGCTGGAGGCGCTGCGGACGACCTACGTCAATCTGGCGGTGATCGATCTGCGCTGCCGCGCCGCGGAAGTGACAGCTGCCTCGACGCGCGCGCGCGGACGACATGATCGGGCTGATCGATCGCCTCGATGACTGCCCGACATCGGGACGCTACGGCACCATCGCATCGTCGCCTTGCTGCCGGCCACCGAGACCGCCGCAGTCTGCGATCCGGTTGATTCTGGCCCTGGGACGGCGCGTGGCATCGGTGCGGTGCTGCGGCGGCAACACGATCGAGCGCCCTGGCGCCGTCAGGCCCGGGCCCACCGAGCCAGCGAGCGCCGGTCAGGTCCGAACTGGCCTGCTCCTGGCCGGAGACGCACCGGCTGCTGACGGCGCCGCGCCGCGGCGCGCGCCTTTGCTTCTGCGCGGCGGGGGGGCGGCATCGCGGTATCTGCGCCGAGATGGGCGCGTTGAAGTGCCTGGACGACTGCTTGGGGGGGCAGGGCGTCAATGACTTCGACCTCTACTTCGGCATCAGCGCGGGGGCGGTCGTCACCGGCCTGATGGCCGCCGGTTACTCGATCGACGAGTTCATGGCCTCGGTGGCGGGGGTCGAGGGTGGGCGGCTCGAGCCGATCGACATGCGCCTCTTTCGCCTCTCGCATCTCGATTATCCCGCACAGGCCGGCGGATCTGGCGCGGGGCGCAGCTCGGCGCAGCGGCGCTGCGCAAGCTGAATGCCAGCACTTCGCCGGCGGACCCTCCTTCAAGTCGCTCTTCTTCGAGTCGGCCGAGCTGATGGTGCCCGCCCTTCCCGCGCCACGATGGCTTCACGAGAAGATGATCCGGCGCGCGCTCGGCGCGCCCAGGCGCGACCAACGACACCGCCTGCTGCCGCGGCCGCTCTTCATCAGTGTGACCGACCAGGACGAGCGGGCACGTGATCTTCAGCGCCCAGGGTCACGACGACGTGCCGATCAGCGTGGCGATCCGCGCCTCCGCTTAGCCTCAACCCGGCCTTCAAGCGCTACGCGTATCGGTGGCCCGCGCTACTACGGAGACGGCGGGGTGACGCGTACCTCAGGCTTCGTCGCGGGGCCATCCGCCGCGGGGCCGGGCTGATCTTCGTGCTCGACCCCTTCGTGCCCTACGTCTCACGTGCGCCGGGCTTCGCCAGGCACGCGCGGCACTTCTTCAGCCCGATCCGGGCGCATCCGCACGATCTCGTATACGCGCTTCGAAGAACACGCGTGGCTGGGTGCTGCGCCGCTACCCCGACGTGCGCTCCTACACCTTTCTGCGGCCAATCGCTTTGCGGCAACTGATGTCAGTCAGTCCCTTCCGCTCACCGGCCCTTCCTCGGATCTGGCGCGGCGCCTATCTGTCGACGCTGCGGCTGGATCCAGCAGCTGCGGCACCGCATGCACGGCGATCGGCGGTCTTCGGTGGTGTCCGGCCTCGAGCTCAGGCGCGCCGAGGCGGTCGCGGAGCGCCTGGAGACAGCGCGCCGACTGGAGCCTCGCCGACCTTCTGCGAGGGCCGGGTCGGGGATCCGGCAGCCACCGCTCTGTCTCGAAACGGGCTGCAGCGGCGCAGCCCGTGGGCAGCGGGCCACGACCAGAAGCGGGCGGCGGGCGGGTGAGGGCACCGGATGACTCGCGCTGCGCTGCTGACGACAGCCGGGGCGCTGGCGATGATGCTCGCCGCACCACAGGCCGAGGGCACGGGCTCGGAACGCGGATCCTCTCCATCAGGCGTGGGCGGCAGCTACGTCAGCTTTCGAGGTGCAAGACCGGCGCTCCCAGCGCGGTGGTGCAATACAGCAGGAGCACGGAATTGCTCACGCTTCGGAAAATCTTCGAGCTGGGCTATCGGCCGACGACCGAGGAGCCGTCCACCTACGCCTGACCGGCAACGAGCTGTCAGGCGAGTTTCACCGAGCATCACGATGGGCCTCAGCGCGGTGTTGGGCGACGAGGACCGGGTGGTGAAGTGATTTTCAGGCTCGCGGCCAATGTGCCTTTGCCGCTGAACAAACGCTCGGCGATCAAGCTGGGCGTGACACTAACCGCTTCCGAGTGCGATTCGAAGGGCGCCCGCCCGGGGTGGTTTCTTCGATCGGTCACCGACTGCTCTTTCAGCATTTCTTCGGCGAGGTCTGAAGGCGTCTCGCGATTACAGGCCACCAGGGTCGCGCGGCTGCGACCGGCAGTGGGCTCTTGCGCGATGACCGCCCGCCACGGTGCCTGGCACCGGCCTTCCCGAAACCATTTTGATCCTCGGTGACTCGAGACTCCGCCACAACGCCTGGCGCTCAGGGCGCTCGGTGAATCAACCCGGGCCCAGGATCAACCGCGGGTCAGGATCTGGCCAATAACGGAACATCACAAAGCGACGACGACATCGCCAGGCATGCGACAAGGTGTTCGGATCTGCGAGGAAACCACAGCGCACCGTAGAAGAGGAGCAACGGGCAGTGCCTGAGCGTGGTTTGCGAAACCGAGCGTTTTGCTCCTTCGTAGGGTTCTCGATGGATGACCTGGCCGGGGTCCAGCGTTACGCATCCGACATGCGCGTCGTTGAGTACCTGACCTTCGGGCCCAACAACGAGAGCGACTCGGTCGAGTTCCTGCGTCGCTGCCAGATCGACCGCGCGGCGCAACCCCGTCAAGATCATGCCTTTGCGATAGTGCGGCAGGCTGACAGCGAGCTGGTCGGTAGCTGTGGCTTGCACCTGCGCCCGTGGCGCAAACGCACTCACTGAGCTCGGCTACTGCCGCGGCATACGGTTCTGGGGCAACGGTTACGCCGCGCGAAGCGGCGCGCGCTCGTCACCTACGGCTTCGAGTCGCTGGACCTTCATCGCATCTGTGCGGTCGCAGACCCCGAGAATGTGCCTTCGCTGCGGCTCCTGGAGCGGCTAGGGTTTCGTCGCGAGGGACATCTGCGCAAGGACGACTACCTCCGGGGCCAGTGGCGGGACTCAGTGGTCTACGCCGTGTTAGCTGATGAGTGGCGTGCGTCCCCGAATAGATCCGCCAGAGAGCCGATGGCCGACCTCACCTAGCGTCGTGCAACTGAGTCCGACAGCGATCCGCGCAGCCCACGGTTCCCGCTCAGCCGCCCGCCACCCGGCCAGGGTGCCTGGCACCGGCCTCGGGCTTTCTTATGGGTTCGGCGGCGCGGGCATCTGCCGCAGCGATTCGCGGCCAGCTTCTCCGGGGCGTGTGGAGCGGCGGCGCTTCGGTACCGTGACCTCATCCCTCAGCGGCGCGAGGATCACCGCCAGCGAACTCCCTGGTGGCAAACCGCGGCGTCCAAGGCGCAGGGCCTGATCAATGGCCTTCCAAGTGTCTCCCCCGAGCTCGGGCGCCGGAGCCTTGGTTTTCGACGTGGGAAGTTGGCCGTGCGTCGCAAGGAAGTTCCGCGCGGCCAGGCGAATGTCGTCGATCGAAAGCCCGCGATCGAGCCGGTACTCAGTCCTCAGTGGCTCAAGGACTCGCCACAACGTCTGGCCGCTCGGTAGCCCTCGGAGTCCCTTGACCAGGGCGCTGTGGATTGCCGACCACGAGTCCGTCGGCAATCCAGGTACCGCTTCCGGCGATTCCTGAGTCGGCATTTTGCCATGCTCGCTGAGGAACGAGGCAGGCGGCCTGACTGATGTCATCGAGCGAAAGCGTGCGAGTCAGCCCCAGCTCGGCTGTGAGCGGCCGAAGGACGCGTGCCAAGGACGAGCCACCCGACAACCCGCGATATCCCTCGTTCAGTGCGCGGTTGATGCCCTGCCAGCTAGCCCCCGGGTGACCGGGTACGGGTTCGTCGGTTGTCTTCGTGGGTAAGGTGCCGTGGTGCTGGAAGAACGTGCGAGCCGCCTCGACTATCAGGTCCGGCGTAAGTGTGCGGTCAAGGCCAAGCTCAGTCCTGACCGACGCGACGACCCCTGCCAGCGAGGAGCGGCCCGATAGCCCGCGTTGCCCACGCAGTAGGGCACGGTCGACGGCTCGCCAGCTCAGGCTAGGGATTCCGGGCACCGCTTGCGGCGACTCCCTCGTCGGCAATGTGCCGTGGGTACTAACGAAGGTGCGAATGGCCCGGACGACGGAATCGACGGTGAGCTCAGTCTCAGGAGCAATGCTCTCTTCAACGGCTCGAGGACCTGCGCCAGTGACGAGCCACCCGGCAGCCCCGATGTCCCTGGGAAAGGGCGGAATCGATCGCCCGCCAGCTAGAACGTGGCATTCCGGGTACCTCGTCTTTGGACTGCTGCGTTGGCATCTTGCCGTGTCGTCGCGCGTAGTAAGCGCGGACTGCTTCGCGAATTCCCTCGATGGTCAGCGGGTTACTGTCCTGCCCGTTGCCCTTTGGGAATTCTGGACCTGCCGCTACCGGCTCCCCAGGGGCGCGCAAGGTACGTTCGTCAGGACCGCCTTGCGTGTTCGCGGGCGAAGGCGTGAAGGCGCTCGCTGTGGCGTCGGCGGTGGTCGTACCAGAGACCCCCCCTGGAACCGCAACGCCAGGCGGCTAACGGTCTCGTCCAGTAGACGATCTTTTTGAGCGGCCAAGGCGTTGCGCAGTGGGGTCGAGATTGTCAGGGCTTGTGCGCGAGACACGAGCGGACGCTCCGCGATGCCACGGACCCACGTCAACTGGGCTTCGGTGAGATGAGCGGTCTGGCCCTCCTCCCAGGCCTTCCGAACCTGGTCCAACGCCTGTTGCTCCGTCTTTGACATTTGAGGGCGATACCAGGTCGCTGCTGCCAAGCATGGCGCGAACCATGTGTACGCCTCGTCATGCTCAAGCGTGTCGCGGGACACCGCGGGTTGAGTGCGAATCACGATGTCGTCGGGCTGCAGGGATTCCAGGAGGGAAAACAGGGCAAAGCGA
The DNA here is from genome assembly GCA_016702545.1 of Pseudomonadota bacterium. Taxonomy (GTDB): domain Bacteria; phylum Myxococcota_A; class Polyangia; genus JADJTL01. The sequence continues at coordinate 7,285 of JADJDT010000047.1, forward strand.
TCGGGCGACAACCGAGTTGCGGTGGGGCTTGGCCGCGAGTCGGCATTCGACGAAACGCGTCGAGGGTCACCCCGTCTCAGCGACATCGTGGCGAACTCGGGCGATGCGAACACCTCTTCTGGTGCGGGAGCAGATTTGGCGAAGATGCCCACGTGAAAGGGCTTCGAGACGGCGGCGGCGAGCTGCTTGAGCAGCGGGCGAGGAAGATGGCTTTTGTCGCGGTAGTCAGCGGTGAGGTGATTCGATGCGTGAGTGAGCAAGAGTTCCGTGCGATACCCAGCTTGCTCCAACAGCCGGTGAAACGCCGAGCCGGCGAGCGGGGCGTGTTCGGGAAGCGCAACGATCAGTCGCGGAATGGCGTGCGTCGCTGCTTGCGTGGTGGCCCGAAGGAGGTTCAGCCAGGAGACGTTCGAAATTCCGGAGGGCGTTGCGAAGGGCAGGGCCGTCGAGCTGATCGAGCACAAAGCTGGCGACTACTACGTCGAAGGAGTGAGGCGCTTCAACGTATGCCCTTGCCAGCGAATCCGTGGCCTCGTTGACCACGAGAGCGCCAGCGTTATTGACCTTTCCGAGGTCTGCGCGGACACGAAAGGGGTTGGGTGCTCCGTCGTACACCGACCGGTCTCTCTCCAGGTCGATGGTATGCTCCGATAGCCCGCCGCTATTCATGAGCCTTCTGAGCATCCGGTACAGGACGCTTTGGTTGGCCCCCACATCCAGGATGAGCGGTGGGGCTTGGTCCCCTGGCGCGGGGCGCCCCGCGAGTTCCGCCAACCACCGAGCGATCCAGAGGTTGGCATGGAAGGCCGGTGTGAAGGGCTCCCAGTGGGGGTCGACGGGGACCGCTTGCTGCCTTCCCCAAGCCAGTGACTCTAGCGCGAGGTGGTTCTGGTGCCTCAGCAGTTTGGTGTGTACGGCGACCAGGCGCTTGCTGTCCGCAGCGGAAAGAGCTTCGTCTGCGGAGTGGAGACGGCCGACCACATCCTGCAACCAGCTGAGGTCGTGACTGGAGAGCACCGGAGCCAGGTGTTCCTGCAGACGGCTACCGAAGCCTTCGAAGTCGCCCAAAATCTCGAACCAGCGATCCACGGAGATACCCATTTCGCGCCGGGACCACTCCTGCTCCATCGCGGTGTAGGCCTGTTGGACCGCGCCGAACTGGTCGTCGCCGAGGAAGAAGCGCCGACTGTTAGAGTTCTCCGAGTACTCTCGCAGCGGGTTGAGCGCAGTGATGTTCAGGTTAGAGAACGGGGCGTATCGCAAGGCCCTTTGCAGTCGGGCTTGATGTAGCAGTACCTCCCTCTCCTTGCGGTCGCGGAGCCGACCAATCTCGTCGGTCAAGCCCGGAAAGAGCGAGCGGACGTCATGAGTGCCCATCTCGGCGCGGCGCTCGCCCGTGTTGTCTTCGAGGGCGAATACCCATTGGGGGTGGTTTCCAAAGGCGTCCCTAACGCCTTGGGGGACGAAACGCAGGCCGCGGAGGGTCCATGTGCGGCTCTCCGTCTCCCAGTTGGCAGCCCGATCGCGCGATAGACGTTGCTTCCGATAGTCTGGCTCTCGCGTTGGACTCGCTTCGGGGCCTTCCGAGCTTGCGGTGTGGCTGGTCGCCGGCCGTGCCGCAGGACCAGTGTGGTGGCGGACACGGGCGGGACCTGCGCCGAGAGAGACCCTCAGGTCGAGGGTGGCCACGGCGAGCATTGCTAACGCAGCGCCCACAACGCGGAGGCACTGAGGACGCGTGCCTGCGTCATGCCCGGTCGCCGACCCAAAGGCGCTGCACCCAAAGGAGCCGTCGGCTGGGCGGCACGGCAGGCTCCCAGGGCAGGGCTCCGTTCGTTCCCCGCCCCACGGCGCCTGCCGTCCTGGCCCACGGTTCGGAAGTGCAACCGACATCGCTTAGGAAATTCCCGTCCACTCCGAACAGTCGCCCGGTGTACCGCGTTCAGGCGGGAGGACATGCCCGTTCGTGCGTCTGACCCCTGGCCTGGCGACTCGATCTGCCAGTTCCGCACACCTGCGCGGCCATCCGATGCAAGCACAAGACCAACTCTCGGCCGTCGGGAGCAACGACCCGCCACCGCGCGCGAACCGTGAGGTTCGAGGAAGGAAGATCCTTCGGGTGGACCCAGAGCGAAGTGAGGGAACCAACGGAATCCGGTCGGCCAACGGCTTTGCCGCTGCATCTGCTCGTCGCAGCAGGTATCTCAAGACCCGATTGCCGGGCTAGGCCCCGCTCGGTCCCGATCCGCAAGGGGCTGGCCCTGGCCCTGGGCGGACGCCGAGGATGTGGCAGATGGCGAAGGTCAGGTCGGCGCGGTTGAGCGTGTAGAAGTGGAACTGCTTCACGCCCCCGGCGTGCAGCGCGCGGCACTGCTCGGCGGCGACGCAGGCGGCGACCAGGCGGCGCGTCTCCGGGTCGTCATCGAGCCCGGCGAAGAGCTCGGCGACCCAGCGCGGCACGCTGGTGCCGCAGCGCGCGGCGAAGCGCGCCATCTGGGCGAAGTGGGTGACGGGGAGAATCCCGGGGATCAGCGGGGCCGTGATGCCCGCCGCCAGGGCGCGGTCGAGGAAGCGGAAGTAGCGCTCGACGTCGAAGAAGAACTGCGTGATGGCCTGAGTCGCGCCGGCGTCGAGCTTGCGCTTGAGGGCGTCGAGGTCGGCCTCGGCGCTGCTCGCCTCGGGATGCCCTTCGGGGTAGGCGGCGACGCTGATCTCGAAGTCCGCCACGCGCCGCAGGCCGGCGACCAGCTCGGCGGCGTAGGCGTAGCCCTGCGGGTGTGGCTCGTAGCCGGCGCTGCCCGCGGGCGGATCGCCGCGCAGGGCGACGATGTGGCGCACGCCGACCTCCCAGTAGTGCCGGGCGATCGCGTCGATCTCGGCGCGCGTGGCGCCGACGCAGGTGAGGTGCGCGGCCGGCTCCAGCGCGGTCTCGCGCCGCAGCCGCGCGACGGTCGCGTGCGTGCGCTCGCGGGTCGAGCCGCCGGCGCCGTAGGTCACCGAGACGTAGGCCGGGCGTAGCACGGCCAGGCGCTCGATCGCGGCCCACAGCTTCTGTTCGGCCTGGTCGTCCTTGGGCGGGAAGAACTCGAAGGAGACGGTGACGTCGCGCGGCAGCGGCGAGGCCACCGGCATCAGCACGGCGGCGGCCTCGGAACTGCGGGTCGCGTCGGCTGAGCGGGAGGATGGGCGCGTCACCTGAATTCCGCTCCTGGTCGCGCTCAGCGCGGACGCAACAACTGCCGCAGCACCGTGTGGAGGATGCCGCCGTTGCGGTAGTAGTCGATCTCGATCGGCGTGTCGATGCGGCAGAGGGTCTCGAAGCCGTGGACGCTGCCGTCCTCGGCGCGGACCTCGACGCGCACGCGCTGGCGCGGGCGCAGGTCGTCGCCGACGGCGATCGAGAGCAGCTCGCGTCCGCTCAGCCCGAGGGCGACCTCGGCGTCGTCGCCGACGAGCTCGAGCGGCAGCACGCCCATGCCCACCAGATTGCTGCGATGAATGCGCTCGAAGGAGCGCGCAATCACCGCGCGCACACCGAGCAGGTAGGTGCCCTTGGCCGCCCAGTCGCGGCTGCTGCCCATGCCGTAGTCGAGGCCCGCGACCACGATCGTCGGCACCCCGGCGTAGCGATAGCGCTGGGCCGCCTCGAAGATCGTCAACACCTCGCCACTGGGGAAGTGCGTGGTGAAGCCGCCCTCGGTGCCGGGGGCGAGCTGGTTGCGCAGGCGGATATTGGCGAAGGTGCCGCGGGTCATCACGCGGTCGTTGCCGCGCCGGGCACCGTAGGAGTTGAAGTCCTGGTGGGCGACGCCGTGCTGCAGCAGGTAGCTGCCGGCCGGGGTGCTCTTGCCGATCGATCCCGCCGGGCTGATGTGATCGGTGGTCACGCTGTCGCCGAGCAGCGCGAGCAGGCGTGCGCCCGTGATCGGCGCGATCGGTGGTGGCTCCGCCGCCATCTCGAGGAAGAAGGGTGGTTGCTGGATATAGCTGCTGGCCTCGTCCCAGGCGTAGAGCGTCCCGCCGCCCACCGGAATCGCATTCCACTGCGGGTTCGCCTGGTCGATGCCGTCGTAGCAGCGGCGGAAGACCTCGGGGTCGAGGGCCGCGTCGAGCAGCGCGGCGATCTCGGCTGGCGTCGGCCAGAGGTCGCGGAGGTAGACGCGCTGCCCTTCGCGGCCATAGCCGAGCGGCTCGTGCTCGAGGTCGATGTCGACCGTGCCGGCCAGGGCGTAGGCCACGACCAACGGGGGTGAGGCCAGATAGTTGGCGCGCGTCTGCGGGTTGATTCGCCCCTCGAAGTTGCGATTGCCCGAGAGCACGCTGGCGACGACCAGCTTGCCCTGCTCGATCGCCGCGACCACGGGCTCGGGCAGCGGGCCGCTGTTGCCGATGCAGGTCGTGCAGCCGTAGCCCACGGTATGAAAGCCGAGCGCGTCGAGATAAGGGCTCAGCCCGGTCTGATCGAGGTAGTCCGTGACCACGCGCGAGCCGGGGGCCAGGCTGGTCTTGACGGTCGGGCCCACGCTCAGCCCGGCCTCGACCGCCTTCTTGGCCAGCAGGCCGGCCGCGAGCAGCACCGCGGGGTTGCTGGTGTTGGTGCAGCTCGTGATCGCGGCGATCACCACGCTGCCGTGGGTCAGGGTCGCGCTGCGGCCGTCCGGGTAGCTGACGGTCGCGCGCTGTTGCGTCTGCGCCTCGGACAGGCCGAAGCCGCGTTGCTCGGTCGGGGCGCGCAGCGACCGCTGCCAGGCCTCGCGCAGCTGCGAGACGGCGACGCGGTCCTGCGGGCGCTTCGGTCCCGCGACGCAGGGCTCGATCGTCGTCAGGTCCAGCTCCAGCACGGCCGCGAAGCGCGGCTCGCTGCTCTGCGCGTCGCGGAAGAGCCCCTGCTCCTTGCAGTAGCGCTCGACCTGGTCGAGCCGGGTGGCAGGGCGACCCGTGCGTCGCAGATAGCGCAGGGTCTCGTCATCGACCGGGAAGAAGCCCATCGTCGCGCCGTACTCGGGCGCCATGTTGGCGATCGTGGCGCGATCGGCCAGCGCCAGCGCCGCCAGGCCGGGGCCGCAGAACTCGACGAACTTGTTGACCACCCCGTGGGCGCGCAAGAGCTGGGTGAGGCGCAGCGTCAGGTCGGTGGCCGTCACGCCCCCCGGCAGGGCACCGACCAGGCGCACGCCGACGACCTCGGGGGCCAGCAGGTAGATCGGCTGGCCGAGCATCACGGCCTCGGCCTCGATGCCGCCGACACCCCAGCCCAGCACGCCGAGGCCATTGATCATCGTCGTGTGCGAGTCCGTGCCGACGACCGTGTCGGGATAGAGCACGCTTTCGCCCTGAGCCGGGTCGCCCTCGACGCCCTGCTGCACGCAGGTGGCGAGGTATTCGAGGTTGACCTGATGGACGATGCCGCTCGCCGGCGGAATGACGCGGAAGTTGCGGAAGGCCTGCTGCCCCCAGCGCAGAAACGCGTAGCGCTCGCGGTTGCGCTCGAACTCCAGCTCGGCGTTGCGGGCCAGCGCGCTGGGCGAGCCGTAGGCATCGACCTGCACGCTGTGGTCGATCACCAGGTCGACGGGGCACTGGGGGTTGATCTGGGTCGGATCACCGCCCAGCGCGGCGACGGCGCTGCGCATCGCGGCCAGGTCGACGACCGCCGGCACGCCGGTGAAGTCCTGTAGGATCACGCGCGCCGGCTTGAAGGGGATCTCGACCTCGCCCGGTTGCTGCGGATCGTAGTGGCAGAGCTTGGCCACGTCGTCGCGCCCGATGGCGTGCCCGTCCTCGCCGCGCAGCAGCGCCTCGAGCAGCACCTTGATCGAGTAGGGCAGCCGCGTGACGTCCGCCACGCCGCCCTCGGCGAGCGCGTTGAGGCTGTAGTAGGCGACGGGGCCCGCGTTCGTGGCGAGCGTGCGCCGCGTGCCGAAGCTGTTGCGGGTACCGGAGGTGGGGGGCATGGCAACTCCGTCTGCGAGAGGACGAAGCGGAAGCCTATGACCGCGACGCGCGGAGGGTCAAGGCGCGCTGGGATGCGCGCTGGGAGGGTCCAGGCGCGCACCGGGCGCGGGCTCGGTGGCCGGGTGGCCGAGCAGGGCGAGCGCCACGGCCTCGGCCGCGCGGATGCCATCGACCGCCGCGGAGAGGATCCCGCCGGCGTAGCCCGCGCCCTCGCCGGCCGGGTAGAGACCGCGGGTGTTGAGGCTCTCGAGGCCCTCGTCGCGCGTGACGCGCACGGGCGAAGAGGTGCGGGTCTCGACGCCCGTCAGCAGCGCGTCGTCCATCGCGAAGCCCGGGAGCTGCCGGTCGAAGGCTGGTAGCGCCTCGCGCAGGGCCGCCACCACGTAGTCGGGTAGGCAGGGCGCCAGGTCGGTCAGCCGAATGCCAGGCGTGTAGGAGGGCTGCACCGAGCCGAGGGCCGTCGAGGGGCGTCCCGCCAGGAAGTCGCCCACGCGCTGCGCCGGCGCGGCGTAGCTGCCCCCGCCCGCCTGGAAGGCCTGCGCCTCCCAGTGGCGCTGGAAGGCCACGCCGGCGAGCGGGTTCGCGCGCGCGTCGCCGGGGAAGTCGCTGGGCTCGAGGCCGACCACCAGCGCCGCGTTGGCGTTGCGCTCGGCCCGGGAGTACTGGCTCATGCCGTTGGTGACGACGCCGCCCAGCTCGGACGCCGCGGCCACCACCTGGCCACCAGGGCACATGCAGAAGCTGTAGACCGAGCGTCCGTTGCTGCAGCGATGGACCAGCTTGTAGTCGGCGCCCCGCAGCAGCGGGTGGCTGGCCGCCGCGCCGAGCCGGGCCCGGTCGATCAGCGCCTGCGGATGCTCGATGCGCAGGCCGATGGAGAAGGGCTTGGCCTCGAGCTGCACGCCGCGCGAGAGCAGGAGCTCGAAGGTGTCGCGGGCGCTGTGGCCGATGGCGAGCACGGCGTGGCTGGCGGCGAGGCGCTCGCCCTGGGCGAGCACCAGCCCACGCAGGCGCCGTGCACCCTGGGCATCGCATTCGAGCTCGAGGTCGGCGACGCGGCTTTGGAAACGAACCTCGCCCCCCAGCGCCTGCATCGTGGCGCGCAGGTGCTCCACCACGCGCACCAGCCGGAAGGTGCCGATATGGGGCTTGCTGAGGTAGAGGATCTCGGGCGGGGCGCCAGCCGCGACGAACTCGCGCAGCACCTTGCGGCCGCGGTGGCCGGGGTCCTTGATCCCGCTGTGCAGCTTGCCGTCGGAGAAGGTGCCCGCGCCGCCCTCGCCGAACTGCACGTTCGACTCAGGGTCGAGCTTGCCCCGGCGCCACAGGTCCCAGGTGTCCTTCGTGCGCTCGCGCACCGCCTTGCCGCGCTCGAGCAGAATCGGCCGGAAGCCCATCTGGGCGAGGGTCAGCGCCGCGAACACGCCGCAGGGCCCGGCGCCGACCACGACCGGGCGCTCGTTGAAGCCCGGGGGCGCCTGCGCGACGAAGCGGTAGCGCAGGTCGGGGCTCGGGCGCACGCGCGGGTCGCCACGCAAGCGCCGGGCGACGGCAGCCTCGTCCCGCAGCTCGACGTCGACGGTGTAGACGAAGACGATCGCCGCCGGCTGCCGCGCGTCATGGCCGCGGCGAAAGATGCTGTAGCTGACCAGCTCGGCTGCCTTGATGCCCAGCCGCCGCACAAGCGCCGCCTCGAGCTCGCCCTCGCGGCAATCCACTGGCAGCTTGAGCTCGGTAACCCGCAGCATGATGCGGGCGGCATATCACCTCCGGGCGGGCGGTGCCATCGGGACGGAGGGTCCGCACCGGACGCTAAGGGCCAGCGCCGCGTCGGGTCGTGCAGCCAGACGCCGCTGCGCCGCGGCACTCGAACCCTACGATCGCGTAGCGTTGCCGACCCCCCGGTACGTTTGACGCTCGCCTCGCTGCCCTGGCCCTCCGGAGCCAAAGGCAAACACCAACGCGATATCGGTTGTTTGCGCAGCATCAACGGCATGGATCGGCTTTTGCTTCGTTTGCCGCAGCCAGGGCTGGTTCAGCCGCGCCGTGAAAGAGCTCGACTGAACGAGAGCGGGGCGGGCGAAGCGGTGGGTTACCGCCGCGGTGGTGGGGAGGGAGGGGGGGGATGAGCACGAGGACTCGTGAACCGCAAAGTCGCCGGCTGCAGCGCGGCTGGGGCGCGCGGCGCCTGGCGGTAGCGCTGGTGATGACCCTGGCGAGCGCCCGGGCCGGGGGCGCCCGGGCAGAGCAAGGGGCGGCCCGAAGCGCCGCAGCAGAGTTCCAAACGTTGATTGGGGGTGTTGTAGGCGATCTCAAGAGGCCGGGGTCCTGGGTCAACGTGACTCCGCCTCGTGGGGTCGATGCCGAGGCGCTGCGGCTGGCGCTGGAACCCGTCGTTGTGCACGACCTCAAGGTGCCCTTCTCGACCTTCGCCCAGGCGCTCAAGCTTGCCGCTGACGAGCTCGAGGCAGTGCGCGGCGGCGCCTCAGCCGCAAGCGAGTTCGTCGACGACGTCCTGCAAGCCGTCGTGGAGCTTCGCGCGGGCTTTGCTCCGGTGGCAGGGCTGTTGGAGGGGCTAAGGGTGCTGCGTGACCGGCATCCTGCCAGGGCTTCGGTCCCCATGGGCGCGATCGAGGACGGGCCCTTCCGGGCTTTCGTCGACCGCGCTCGGGATGCGGTGGGTCGTCTGGCAGCGCACTCGACGCATCTGCAGGAGCCGTGGGCGCGTGCCGCAGTGGGTTCCTTCGGGGCCTCGGACGGGATGTCGCCGCTCGGCACCGCCCTCGACGTCCTCGCGTTGCTGACCGAAGGCGCGGAACAGCTCCGCGGGAACGTGCAGTCTGCCGTAGACCTGGAGGCACGCTTAGGCCGGCAAGCCCAGCCCCAGCCTGGGGAGCTGCCCGCGCTCCTGGATCAGTTGGCCGCGGCTAACAACGTGCTGGTGGCCGTCCCACAGCCGTCGTTCCGAGGGTGCGGCGCAGTGCTGGCGCTGTCGAGCTGGGGTGCATGGAAGGCTGGCGTGGCGGACGGTGGAGGACCGGCGGAAGCCGAGCCCAATCGGCGACTGCAGGCTGCGATGGCTAGCCAACCCATCGAGCGCCCAACGCTCGATGCAGCCCTCCGCGCGTTGCTGAGAAACGCGGAGGAGGCCGCTCGTGGGAGTGGCACGAGTTCCCCCGCGCTTGTCCGGCCCGAGGGCGCGAGCAACGCCGCCTGGCGTGCCTCGGCTGCCACGGACGCGGGGAGGCGCCAAGGGCGCGTGGCGCTCGTCGTAGCCCCGGGCGCGCAGGGGGCCCGAACTCATCGTGATCAACGGCGGCGAGGGCTTCACCGGCGAGGTCTTGCGGCAGCTCGCCCAAGGAGAGCGTCCCTCGCGCTCGAAGAAGCCGAATTCGAGTGGCTGGGGCGTGGCGGCGGCCGCTGGGTTGGCGTGCCGCAACGGCGGCAGGCTGCTGATCCCACGATCAGCCGCCGAGCCGCGATGGAGCCGAACTCCCTGATGGAGCCGCAGTCCGAGTCTCGTTGGGTCGCCCTAGTTACCCACGCGCTGGCACTCCTCCATTAGGCGTGGGCGGAACGCCCCGTCTCCGCCTGCCATGCCCTCCCATTCCCTTCGCTGCTTGCGCCCAAACAACGTCCTTGGCGAATTTGTAGGGAAGCTCCTAACGCTGCGTCCCCTCTACGGCCGGGTCGAGCGAGGCGTCGTTCCGAGGCCCTCGCCCTCGTGAACGGCAAATAGCTTCCACGTCATCACTGTCTCGAGCTCGTTGACACGTTCCGACCAGGGTGCCCCTAGGTGGGCACGCCGGAGAGCAGGTAGTAGCAGCCGTAGTGGGCATCGCTGGCGCGCCGGCGGCAGAGGGCCGTGACCGGCAGCAGGCAGTTCATGCCGGGGCCGATCTCGCCCCCGCGGCGGAGAGTAGCCGCGGCGCGAAGCGGCCGCCGCCCGGCTGGTTGCCCCAGGCGTTGGCGGGGAAGCTGGTGGAAGCGGGGAGTCGGCGAACAGGGGATCGAAGCGGCCGTAGGGATCGTGAACCACCAGCTTCGCGGACGACGGGTCGGCGCTGGCGGGGAAGTAGTCCTGGTAGCCCACCACGAGCACGATGTGACCCTCGACGCGGCTGTGGCTGACGCTCACCAGCACGGGTAGACCCCCATTGATGAAGCGGACGATTCGCTCCAGCGCGATGCTCGGCCACGACACCGTGGAATAGTCGAACTTGATGCGCCGGAAGCGCTGCTCGAGCCACCACTTGAGGTTGATATGGGCGTTGCGTGTCTTCGACGGTCGCTGGTCCTCCCCGCGCGGGGCGTTGAGGTCCTCCCAGATCCCTGGATCGGCAGCTTGCAGATGATGCGGACACTATCGCTGTCACCCGCCTCCTGCTGCTCGAGGAAAGCGCCCATCATCTTCAGGCAGGTGGACTGGCAGGTGATCCCGGTTGGCTGGACAAAATAGGGCACCGCAAGCTCTTTGCTGAGACTGCCGTCTTCCCGAATTACGACCGGCGCGCAAGCAGGCCATTTAGGCATCGGTGGTCCTTGTAATCCAGGAATCCAAGTTTGCCCATCCTAGACGCGCAGCGCAAGCCCCCCCTGGGGGCGCCAGGCGAGCAGGCAGTCCGGGTCAGCTGCCTGGGGCGCGTAGGACGAAGGGGTAGGAGACGATCACGAGGTCGCCCTGCGGGGGCTTGGGGAAGGGGATGCGGCGGATCGCGGCGGTGATGCACTGTTCGGCCGCGGGATCGGCGAGCGTGGACGTGAGAATCTTGGCGGTAGCGACCTTGCCGTCGGCGGCGATGGCAAACTCGACGCTGACGCGGCCCTCGAGCGCGTGGTTGGTCAAGAGCGCTCGACTGTAGCAGTAGCGGATCGCGTTGAGGTGCTGGCGGATCGCCCGGCGAACCAGCTCCTTGTCGAGGCCGCCGCGGATAGCGATCGCACCGGTCTGCGCCCGGGGCGTCGATGCGGTGTGACTCGCCAGGTGAGCGACGGCCCCGCCGTAGTGCCCGGGTTCGCCACCGCGGCCGCGCGCGCCGACGGTGCCGAGCGGACCGACGCCGATGCCGACGGCATCGCCGCCCCCATGGCGCCCCGTGCCACGCGCGCCGAGGCCGTTGACGCCGTAGGCTCGCCAGGATCCTCGCCGCTCAGGCTGCCCCAGGCCGCGTCGCCTCGGGGCCGAGCGCCGTGTCCAGGGCGAAGATCGCAGCGAGTGGGCCGCCCCGCGTCCCGCCGATCAGTCCCAGCACGCCCACGCTCTGGGCCTGGGCGATCGCCTGCTCGCGGATCGTCCCGAGCGCCACCTGGGGAACGCCGTTCGGCAGGGGGAGCCGGCCCCGACGTTGGCGGGGGGACGTCGCGGGTTCCGGACCGGCCCTCCGGGCCGCGTTTGCGTGGGGCAGGGGCGCCGCCCTCGCTCAGCCCGGTAGCGGGTTTGACGAGCCACGGCGGCAGGGCCTCGGCGCGGCGCTCCTGGCCCTGGATGCGGTACTTGAGCAGCTCGCTGTCGCCTGTCGAAGAGGTCCAGCGAGAGCGCCTTGGCGTCGGGCGGCAGCGCGAAGACCAGGAAGAGCAGCAGCAGGTGCGCGGCGGCCGACACGCCCATGGTCGGCAGCCAATCTGGTCGCTGGCCGAGCGCGTGGGGTAGGCGCTGCGCGGGCGCGACCGAGTGCACCAGCAGCGTGGTCGCGCCCAGGTCGAGCTTGATCCGGGCGCCCTGCGGGATCGGGTAGGCGAAGGCGTCGCCGTGCTCGTTAGCTCGGCAGACGCGGTCGCTGTCCGCCAGCCAGCCGAGCGCGACGCGCTGGTCGCCGAGCGTGACATCGCCACTCATCGAGCGCGTGAAGAGGAGCGCGTAGCCGCGACCCTCCGCGTGCACCAGCGGAAAGCGCTCGCTGGGCACGGCGGCGTGGGCGAGGTTGAGATCGGCGTCGGCGACCGTGCCGATGACGAAGTCGCGTCGAGGGCGCTCACGCTGGCGGCGCAGCGCTCCGTAGCTCGCGAGCGCTGCGGCGGCGGGGAGCAGCAGGGCGCCCACCCCGCCGCGACCGGTGAGCGCGAGGGCGAGGGCGCCGAGCGCCAGCAGCGCCGAGTGCGGTCAGGGCGTGGGTGAGGGCGGTCGGCGGCCCGCCGGCCGGATCGTCGAGATGGCGGATGCCGAGCACGGTGTCCTCGGAAGATCGTCGTCACCTCGATCGCGTGCGGCCCCGCGTGCGGCCCCGCATGCCGACCAGTGTGCCGACCCATTGGGCCGGTGCTGCCGCCTTGCCGCTGCGGCTCGCGCGGCGTTGCGTGGGTTTGCGAGCCCCGATCGACCAACCAGCGATCGACTCCCATGGTTCACCCTCCCTGCCCAGCTCCTTGGCCGGTGCCACCCGCGTCGCGTGCCGGCGGCGCGACGCCGAGCGAGCTCGAGCGCGGTGGGAGGTACGCACGACTGGGGCGGAAGGATCTGGAGGCTACCCATGGTCCGTGGGGGGGATGAAGCCGCGTGGCGCGGCGGGCGTCAGAAGGGAGGTCGGCTCCGGGGCCCGACACAGCCCGCGACGGCGCCCTCGCGCCGTTCAGAAGGGGTAACAGGTGCCGCAGTCCGTGGCGCAGAGCTGGCAGTTTTCGGTCGCGTCGCACTTGCCGTTGCCACAGGTGCCAGCCGTGCAGGTGTTGCCCGCCACGCAGTCCGCGGGGCAGCTCGCGGCGTCCTCGAGCACGCCGTCGCAGACGCAGTCGCCGCAGGTGGTGGCACAGTCCCCAGGGCAGCCGCCGCTCTGGGCCTCGCCGAACCCGCAGACACCATCACCGCAGGTGTCGAGCGCGGTCGGCTGCCAGACGCTGGCGCCCACGGGCGCGCCGAGGTTCCCGTAGGAGTTGTCGCCCCAGCACCACACGCTGCCGTCGCTGCGCCGAGCACAGCTGTGAGATCCGCCCAGCGCGATCTCTGTCACCGTCGTGCCGAGCGCCGTGACGCGCGTCGGGACCAGGCGGTTGATCGAGGTGCGGTCGCCAAGCTGACCATAGTAGTTGTCGCCCCAGCACCACATGCTGCCATCGGTGCGCCGTGCGCAGGAATGGAGCACACCCACGGCGACTGCGGCGACGGTCGTGCCCATCGCCGTAACGCGGGTGGGCGTGGCGCGCGAGATCGTGGTGCCGTCACCGAGTTGGCCGTAGCTGTTCATGCCCCAGCACCACAGGCTGCCATCGGTGCCCGTTGCGCAGGTCTGGTGTCCACCAAGTGCGACGGTGGCGGCGAGTGTCCCCATCGCCGTGATGGCGGTGGGGCTCAAGCGGGTCATCGTGGTGCCGTCACCGAGTCGGCCGTAGCTGTTCAGGCCCCAGCACCAAAGGCTGCCATCGGTGCGCCGGACGCAGCTGTAATTCGAAGCCGTCGCCACCCGCGCGACCGTGGTCCCGAGCGCCGTCACGGCGATGGGGATCCAGCGAGCGGTCGTGGTGCCGTCGCCGAGGGCGCCGAAGACGTTGCTGCCCCAACACCACAGACTCCCGTTCGTGCGCCGCGCGCAGGTGTGGTCCCCACCCGGCGCGAACTCCGCAACCGTGGTCCCGAGCGTCGCGACGGCGGTGGGGGTCGAGCGATGGATCGTGGTGCCATCACCGACTTGGCCGTTGTCGTTGACGCCCCAGCACAGCAGGCTGCCGTCGAAGCGCCGCGCGCAGCTCGCCGAATTAGCTGCGGTCACCTTCATCACGGTCGTTCCGACCGCCGTGACGATCGTCGGGCTGTGGCGCGCTACCGTGGTGCCATCGCCGACTTGGCTGGTGCCGTTGCTGCCCCAGCACAGCAGCCGGCCATCGGAGCGCAGTGCGCAGGCGTGCATTCCACCCGCGCTGACCCCGGTATAACCCAAACGGTGACAGTCGGCGGGGCAGCTGACCTCGCCTTCGCCAGCGGTGCACATCCCATCCCCGCAGCTCTCCTGGCGGCAGTCGGCCGCGCACTCGCCTCGCGTCTCGCTGCGGCTACAGACCCCGTCGCCGCAGCTGCAGCGCAAGCCCAGGGCGCGCGCGGGCACGAGGTTGACGGCCATCATGGTGCCGATGCCAAGCTGACCGTCGCTGTTCTGCCCCCAGCACCACAGGCTGCCGTCGATGCGACGGGCACAGGTGTGTGTGCTACCGGACATGACCTCGGCCACGGTGGTACCGAGCGCCGTGACGAGCACCGGACTGGGCCGCGTCGTGCCCCCTCCGCCGCTGCCGTCGCCCAGTTGGCCGGACTCGCCGCCACCCCAACACCATAGGCTCCCGTCGGTACGACGCGCACAGCTGTGATACTCGCCGGCCACGACCTCGGCCACGGTGGTGCCGAGCGCCGTGACGCGCAGCGGGCTGGTCCAGGGCCCGTGTCCATAGCCGGCACCGACGCCGAGTTCACCGTACCCATTGGTACCCCAGCACCAGAGGCTGCCGTCGGCCCGACGTGCGCAACTGTGGTAGCTGGCGACGGCGACCGCGACCACCGCGCTTCCCAGCGCCGTGACCGGGACGGGCGCGAGCCGCGTCGTCAACGTGCCGTCACCGAGGTTGCCGGTCGAGTTGCTTCCCCAGCACCAGAGGCGCCCATCCGCACGTCGCGCGCAGCTGTGATAGCCGGCGGTCGCGACCTGCGTGACCGTGGTGCCGAGCCCCGTGATGGCCACCGGGCTCAACCGCCCTGACGTCGTGCCGTCACCGAGCTGCCCATAGCTGTTATGGCCCCAGCACCACACCGTGCCGTCGGTCCGCCGCGCGCAGACGTGATAGGGCGCCGCCGCAAGCTGCTCGATGGCGACCGCGGTACTGAGACCCGTCACTCGCCCCGGCGTCGGGCGCGTGACCGTCGTGCCGTCCCCAAGTTGGCCAAAGTCGTTCTTCCCAGCACCACACACTCCCATCGCCGCGACGAACGCAGGTGTGGTCCTCCCCCAACGAGACGTCGAGGACGCCCGTCAACGCTGGGCCACCGGCGCTTTGGAGCACCGGCTGCGCCACCGTCGCACCGCCATCGATGGTGCCGCGTCCGAGCTGTCCAAAGCGGTTCGCGCCCCAGCACCAGACCGTCGTGTCGCTCTTGACCGCGCAGCTATGGCTGAGTCCGAGTGAAGCCCGGCCGATGCAGCAGCTCTGGCCCGGTTCGCAGGTGGCGAAGCTGGGGCAGCGGCGGGGGGTGGTGTCGCCGAGGTTGAGGCCGAGCAGGGCCTGGTTGGCGGCCGTGCCGATCGGGAAGACGGAGGCGCCGGCGACGGACTGGGGCGTTAGCTCCGGCAGGCCCCAGTCTGCCGCCCAGGGGCAGTTCTGCGTGTACCAGGGCGCGACGCGGAGGTCGATGGCGATGCCGTCGAGGGTGCCCTTGGAGGCCAGGTCGGGGTAGGTCTTGTAGCCGGGTTCACCCTGGTTCAGCTCGTTGGCGCTGAAGCTCTGGCCACCGGTCAGGTTGGCGCGGTTGTAGGGCTGACGGCGACGCCACTGCGGCTGGTCGCCGTCTTGAGCGCGACGGCGGCGAGGTAGTCGGCCTCCTTCTTGGTCGTGGTGCCCGCATGGACGTCGCGCGGGTTGAGGTTCCAGGCGTAGTCGAGGGCATAGCCAGCCACCGGGCGGTGCCCTGCTTGCTCTCGACGATCGAGGCCAGGTGGCTCTGCAGGAACTGGAAGTGCTTGTCCCAGACGTTGCCGCCCCAGGTCAGGCTCGAGAGGTAGACGGGGCGCGGGGAGTTGGTGCCGTCCTGATGGCATAGCCGCTGACGCCGTCGGCCACGCGGCCCTTGCCGCAGCGGTAGACGGCCTTGCCCTGGGCCTCGTCCCAGCTCTGGATGCAGAGGTAGCGGAAGTAGGTCGTGAAGGTGGGGATCTTGCCGTTGCCGTCCAGCGCCTGGACCTCGGGGCCGCTGACGGGTGCAGCAGGAAGGGGGCGGTAGGCCTTGTCGGCGCAGGCCAGGGCGATGCCGCTGAAGACCTCGTAGGAGACCGGTCTGGTCGACGCCGCCGGCGGGTTGAGACGCGCCGCTGGCGTCCAGATCCTCGTCAATCGCGACGGTCAGCGTCGCGCAAGCGCCGGGCTGGCTGGAGCGCGATGCCGGTGTCGCAGCTCTCGCCGCTATTGACCACGCCATTGCCGCAGCTCGCCAGCACCGTATTGGCGCAGTTGACGCGGACGCGCGCTCGAACTGGCTCTTGAGCACCAGCCAGCGCGGTAGCACGACATTGGCGGTCTTGCCGGCGACGGTCAGCGGACCGAGGCGGGTGGCGGGCAGAGCACCTCGGTCTGGCTGAAGGTGTACTTGGAGGTCGGTCAGCGTCGTCGAGGGATGCGCAGGTCGCCGACATTGAGCGCGTTCATCGCGTTCATCGCGTTCATCGCGTTCATCGCGTTCATCGCGTTCATCGCGTTCATCGCGTTCATCGCGTTCATCGCGTTCATCGCGTTCATCGCGTTCATCGCGTTCATCGCGTTCATCGCGTTCATCGCGTTCATCGCGTTCATCGCGTTCATCGCGTTCATCGCGTTCATCGCGTTCATCGCGTTCATCGCGTTCATCGCGTTCATCGCGTTGCTGCTGGCGGCCTGTCCGCGCACCGCCGGCGGCGGTGTCAGCGCTGTCAAACCGCCAGGCCCCGCAGCCCAGCAGGGCCCCCCGAGGGCCGCCAACGCGCCGAGGCGAGCAACCCGCAGCCCACGACGCGAAGCCGCTCCCGGACAGTTTGACGCATCGACATGAGGACCTCCGAGTGGAATTATAGGCAAGAAAACAATACGGCGAAACACCAAAGACATGCAACGCAAAATCGATGCGAGGGTGTGCCGCTCGCAAGTGTCATGAAATTCGCGACGATGCTTGGTAGAACAGGGCAGCGGCGAGGCCTGGAGACGTCTCTTTGCTGTGCGTTGGCCCGGGGCCTTGAGCGGGCCTTGCCAAAGGGCGGGCCGGGTGGAGCGGCTACGGCGCGGGCTGGCGGTCGGGGGCGCGCGTGACCTCCCGGCCATCCTGGTAGCGGCGCTCGAGCCACGGGCGGCCGTCGGCGCGCCACCAGGTCCAGGTGCCGGCGCGTTTGCCGTTGCGGTAGGCGCCTTGGCTGCGGCGCGCGCCGTTGGGCCAACGGCTGGTCCAGGGGCCAATCGGCTGGCCGTCGAGGTAGTACCATCCCTCTTCGGCGACGCGGCCGTTGTCGTGCCACTCGACCCAGGACCCCTCGCGCCTTCCCGTCGGATAGTCGCCCAGCGCGGCGCGGCGGCCGTTGGGGTGAAACGTGGTCCAGCTGCCATTCGGCAGGCCCTCGGCATAGGCCCCGTGACCCGCACCGCGCCCTCGCGAAACCAGCCCTGCCACAGGCCCGTCTCGCGGTCCGCGCTGAAGCTGCCCGCGAGCATCCGTTGGCCGTTGTCGTACCAGAAGGTCCAGGGCCCTCGCGCCGGCCCTCGACGTACTCACCGGCGCGCTGGCGCTGGCCGTTGGCGTGCCACCAGCTCCACCAGCCGACGCGCTGCTGCTCCGGTCGTGCCGTCTTCGCGCGGGTAGCAGCGCTGACAGCCGGTCACCCGCGCGGTGGTGTCGACCAGCGGCTGGCCGCCGCGGGTCAGGCACACGGCGTCTTCGCGGTCGAGCGGCGCGTCGAGGCGGAAGGACACCTTGCGCCAGGGCCGCCAGAGTCCCACCACAGGGTGAACTCGCCGTCACGCTGGCCGAAGCGATAGGGGCCGGCGCTGGTGCGCTGGCCCTCGGGTCCGAAGGTGGTCCAGAGGCCGTGGCGCTGGTCGGCGAGGAAGGGACCCTGCTGCTTGAGCTGCCCGGTGTAATACCACCTGCCAGGGGCCCTGGCGCAGGTCGCGCTCGAAGCGCCCCGACCAGACCTTGCCGCCGTTGGGATAGAAGGCGTCCCATTGCCCACGCGCTGCGTTTTGACGTAGCGCCCCGTGACCGCCACCGAGCCATCCTCGTAGTAGCGCTGATAGGGCCCTCGGCGCGCCCGGCGACGTAGGTCACGCGCTCCTTGCTCGTGCCCCTGTCGTAGTAATGCACCCAGAGGCCATCCCAGCGCCCCTGCCGGTAGCGGCCGCGGACGCGCACCTGCCCATTGGGGTAGTAGGCGACCCAGTCGCCGTTGCCGGCGAGGATCGTCGCGCTGCCGAGGACCGCGCCGTTGGCGCGACGAAAGACATGGGTGCCGACGGGCACGTCCTCGCGATACACGCCGCAGTGCAGCAGCTCGCCCGTGGGGTGGAACTCGCTGAAGGTCCCGTGCAGCAGCCCGTGCTGGTAGATTCCGCGCCAGGCGAGCTGCCCACCGGCGTGCCAGCCGGCCCAAGCGCGCCCTCGCGCAGGCCGTCGACCTGGCAGCCCTCGACCCGCTCGTCGTAGTCCTGCTGCCAGGTGCCGAGGCGCTGCCGGCAGCGCGTCTCCGCCGGTCCCTGCCGCTCGTCAGCGTGAAAGACCACCTCGTGCCACGGCTGGCCGTTGGCGAACCACTCCTGGAACGTGCCCTCGGCCTTGCCGTCGACGAAGGGACCCTGCCGGATGCGGGTGCCGCTGGCGTCGTGGAAGCTCCAGAGGCCGACGCGGCGGCCGTGCTGGTAGTTGCCGGTAGCGGCCGGGATGCCGCCGGATGGTATTCGCGCCACGGCCCCTCGCGCTCCCCGCGCCGGTACCCGCCCTCGACGCGCTTGGCGCAGTCGGGGCCGTAGCTGAAGGCAGGCCCCTCTAGCGCGCCCGCCTGGTAGTGCCGGAGCCAGGTCTCGCGCGCGCCCGGTCGCGAGCGCCAAAGGCCCTCACGGCGGCCGTGCAGCAGGCAGCCCTCACCGTCGTCCTGGGTCGCGAAGCGGCCTCCGGGCCTGGCGCGGCACGCTCCCACACCGGTCCCTTGGGGCCGACGGCCCCGGGCGCGGCGCTGGGCTTGCCGGCGGCAGGTGCGTCGATCGCGCCGATCGCGCCGAGGAGGCCCGCAATCAACGGCCCGCGTAGCAGCCTCGAGGAGGGTCGGCGCGCCATCGCTCAGTTCCCCAGCGCCTGGTCGAGCACGTCCTCGGCCCGGCCCCTGCACGCGCTGCCGTCGAGGCTGTTGATGTCCTGTTGCGTCAGGTCGATCTTCGGCGCGAAGGCCTGCCGGTGGAAGGTGTCGATCAACGCCGTCAGGGCCGCTTCGTCGCTGGCGTCCCGCGGCGCGCGGCCCTGCACGCAATCGATGCGACGGCCGCGCGGCGCCAGCAGGCAGACCTCGAGTGCCTCGCCGAGCGGATGGACGTCGACGACGAAGCCGAGCCCGAGCGTGTCGGCCGTAAGGCGCCGCGAGCGCTCCAGCCGCGCGGCCAGGGCCTGCGCCGCGGGTGTGGCGACGCTGCGCAGCCGCACCGGCAGCGGCAGGCCGAGCACGCGCAGGGCCGTCGGCCAGCGGTCGAGCACGGCTTCGAAGCCCTGGCGCGCCTGACGCCGATCGCCCAGCGCGTAGGCGCTGGCGGCCGTCCAGGCGGCGACGCGAGCGCGCAGCAGGACCTCCTCGGCGGGCAACTGCTGCAGCGCCAGGCGGCCGCGCTTGAGCGCCGCCGCAGCCTCGCCGCGTCGCGCGTCGCCCTCGCCCTCGATCGCGGCGTAAGGGTCGGTGGCCGCGCGCAGCTCGATCGACTGACGTAGCTCGCGAATTACGGTGCCGACGACGGCGTCCCCCGCGACCTCCCCCAGCAGCGGCAGATTCCAGGACGGCAGCGGCTTGAGGTAGGGTCGCAGCAGCCCGCGCAGCAGGCCATGCTGGGCCAGCAGCCGCGCCGCCTGCCGCCGACGCGCCCAGGCCAGCAGCCGCAGGCGAACGATTTGCGCGCCGCGCAGCAAGCGATCGCCGAGGCCCTCGCGCGCGCTGCGCTGCTCGCGCAGATCCTCGATGTGCGCCTGCAGCGCGGCGTAGTCGTCGAGCGTGTAGATCGTCTCCATCAGCTCGGCCGAGTAGCTCAGCAGCCCGACGCGATCGGGCGCGTCGAGCACGCGCTCTGCCAGCTCGAAGGCGCGATCGAAGCGGCCGAGCGCGAAGAGCAGCCGGGTCAGCCAGGCGGTGAAGTTCATTTCGAACTGCTGCCGCAGCCGGCGCGGCACGGTCTGGGCGCGGGCCTCCTGCACCGCGGCGATGGCGCGGCGGAAGTCGCCTTGCAGCTGGTAGAGGTTGGCGAGGTGGGTGTGGGCCGAGGCCGGGCAGTCGTGCAGCGGCGCCTGCAACGAGCGGTTGGCCGGCCGCTCGACCTCGTCGAAGCGGAAGACGGCGACGGCGGCCTCGGCGGCGTTGAGGTGCAGGATGCAGGACTGGTCGCCGGTGCGGCGCAGCCCCTCGAGGGCGACACCGAAGCATTGCTGCGGTCGCTCGCGCTCGAACTCGACCGAGAGCAGGCCGTTGTAGCCGGAGATGCGCGTGTCCAGATCGTTGGCCGAGCGGCGGCGGTGCGCGCCAGCCGGGTCGCCTCCTCGTAGCGGTGCAGCTTCATCAGCGGCCAGACGCGGCGCTGATCGGCGGCTGGCCCGTAGCGCTGGGCGTAGTGCTCGAGCACCGCGAGCTGTTCGTGGCGACGATCCATCTCGCCGAGCAGCGTCTCCTGCTCCAGCAGCAGCCGGCGGTCCCAGCGGCGCAGCAGCTCGTCCGCCGGGGCGCGCTGGAGGCGGGTCGTCAGCACCAACGCTGCCCGCTGCAGGTGGTGCAGCGCGCGCGGTAGATTGCCCTCCTCTTCGCGGAAGACATGACTCAACGCATACAGTCCGACGAAGGACCGCGGGTCGGCCTGCAGCAGCGCCTCGGCCTGCTGCCGCGTGTGGATCAGCCTGTCCTGCGCCAGCGTCGCGAGCAGCTTGCGCTCGGCCGGGCTGCGGGCGATGTCCTGCGTCGTGGTGGCACGCGCCCACCCGCCGCGGCCGCAGAGGAGCACCAAGGTCAGGGCGAGCGTCGACCGCCCGCGTCGGGCGCGCAGCGCGTGCCGCGGTAACGCAGCGATCGGGCGGATCACGACTTCCGCCGAGCACATCTAGCCGTGGCCGCCGGCGCGCGGGCGCAAGGTCGAGCGCGAGAGCAGCTCGAGCGGGCGCTCGGCTGCAGCCAGCACGATCTCGGCGGCGTCCTCGGCACCCGGAATCAGCTCCATGCGATGCGAGAGCAAGAGCGGCAGCAGATAGGCGACATCGTCGCTGGAGACGTAATCGCGGCCGCGAAAGAGCGCCAGGGTTTGCAGCGCGGGGATGCCCTGTACCAGCGCGGCGCGCGTCGAGACGCCTTGCACCACGCGGCGATCGGCGCGCAGCAGCGCGGCCGTATCGACCAGGCATTCCCATGTCGCTGCGTCAGCTGCACTATGCGCGGATCGCGCGCCGCGCGTCGATCACCTCGTCGCGGCTGACGCGGGGGCAGCGTGCAGGGCGCCTGCAGGTGCCCCAGGTCCCGAGCACGCGCAGCTCCGACGCGCGATCGATGTGCTCCATGCGCACCTTGAAGAGAAAGCGGTCGATCTGCGCCAGAGGTAGCGGGTAGGTGCCGGCGACGTCGAGCGGTTCTGAGTGGCGATGACGAAGAACAGCTCGTCGAGCCGATGGCTGATGTTGTCGACCGTGACCTGCTTCTCCGCCATCGCCTCCAGCAGCGCCGACTGCACCTTGGGCGAGGTGCGGTTGATCTCGTCGACCAGCAAGACGTGGGCGAAGATCGGGCCCTGGCGGAACTGGAAGGTGCTGCTGTCGGTGTCGAAGACCATCACGCCGGTGATGTCGGAGGGCAGCAAGTCCGGGGGGTGAACTGCACGCGCCGAAAGTCGGCGATCTCGTCGGCCGGCCGGTCTCGGCGATCGACTCGCCCAGCGCCTTGCGCGAGGTGGTCTTGCCCGAGCCCGGGTAGTCCTCGAGCAGGATGTGGCTGTCGGCGAGCAAGGCCACCAGCACCAGGTCGACACCCTCGTCGCGTCCCATCACGTGTTCACGGACGCGCGCGCGCAGGCGCCTCCGGCGATCTGCACCGCTCGTCCGAGGCTGGCGCCCGCTTGCCGGCCCGGGTCGGTGGCGGCCCCGAGCCTTCGCGTCGGGGTCCAGGTCGCTTGGGACGCGTCGCGGCTTGCTCATCGTTGCCTCGCTTCCGCCGCAGCGCGTCAGCGGGCTGCGCGCTCCCGCCAACTGGCTCAGCGGTCCACAACCAGCCCAGCGCGGGTTGATCAGGCCGACCAGCCGCCGCAGGGGTGAGTGTTGGGTCAACTCTTGCGCCACCTGGCCGCACCAGGGTCTGCACCTCCGCGGGTCGGTGCCCGCCGGCTGCCCCCCAGCTTGCCGCCAGGTGCGCGGCCGTGAGCGCCGGCAGGTGCGGGCCTTCGAGCACAGGCGCCGCGTGCCTTCCCGCGTCTCTTCGGCGTAGCGTCGGCTGTACCCCAGCTCCGTCAGCCGGTCGAGGGTCGCCACGTACGCCAGCCGGCTGTACGCCTCCGGCGGCGAGCTGGCGCTGCCCGCCGCGCGATCTTGATCGCCCACGCGGCTGGTAGCAACGCCGCGCATAGTA
>JADJDT010000048.1:0-107500 GCA_016702545.1 Pseudomonadota bacterium
TTCCTGTCCAAGACCAAGGAGGACAATCGTGATGAGGCTTCGTTGGGTCTGCTCGTCTACGCTCACGGCGCTCGGTGCCGTAGCCCTGCTCTTCGGCCGCCGGCTGCGGCAACGAATCGGAGGAGTACTACAGCTATCCGCCCTGGGCTCCAGGCGACCAGGAGCTGACGGGGCGGGACGGAATCGTGCGCGATGCGCGTCCAGACCGGGACCGGGACGGTCGCCCCTCGGACCCGAACGACCCCTGCCAGGGGCCTGCGCTCTGTGCCGACCACGGCCCGATCGACTGCGTGATGGATCGTGACTGTCAGCTGGAGGTGGCCTGCGTCGTCACCACCGGCAAGGACCGGCCGATGCCCTTTGCCACGCGCGCGCTCGCGCTGCGCGAGCAGCCCGAGCAGAGCGAGCTCCTCGCGGCCGCCGCCAGCCCCGAGCGGCTGCTCGAGCTGGCGGCACGCCTGGGCGTAGAGGGTGAGTGCAAGATCACCTGCGCCAGCCGCGGATCGATCCCGCAGCCGAGCCACACGCCGACGCCCGAGCCGACGCCGGTGCCGATGCCGATCTGCGAGAAGCTCGATGCCAAGAGCTGCTCGCTGCACCACGAGTGCGAGCTGGGCCCGCAGCCGCTCTGCCCGGTGATGTGCGTCCGCGCCCCCTGCCCGCCGCCGGCGCCCTGCGCCCCGCCGCGCTGCAGGACCCGCCAGCCCGAGCCCACCCCGCCGCCCGCGCCCGAGTGCCGAAGCGACGCGGACTGCAGCCCCACGGACTGGGACTACCGGCTGACGGGCACGGGCGTCGCGATGTGCGCCGGACCCACCGACGCGTCGACCAGGAGCTCGGACGGAAAGCTGGGCGCGCTCTTCGGCTGCGTGCCGCCCCCGCAGCCGATCCCCCCGCGCCACTGCCTCAAGGCGCCCGGCGCGACGCTCGGTCGTTGCGTGGACGGACCGGTCGCCTGCCCCGCCATCTGGCAGCCCGTCTGCGGCAGCGACGGCAAGACCTACGGCAACGAGTGCGAGGCCAATGCCGCCGGCGTGCGCATCGCGAGCAAGGGCGAGTGCGCCCCCCCGCCCGCCAAGAAGTGCTACGTCGGCGGCTGCAGCGGCCAGATTTGTTCGGACCGCCCCGACGTCGTCACGACCTGCGAGTGGGCGCCGACCTACCGCTGCGTCAGCCTCAGCGAGTGCGGCCCCTTCGGCCCCGGGGGGGCCTGTGCCTGGAAGAACAGCGACCCCTACACCCGCTGCGTGCGGAGCGCGAAGGAAGCGACGGTGTACTGAGGGCGTGAGGGCGCCCGACGGCCTCCCCTGCCTGGCTGGTGCAGTTACCACGCAATGAACGATCTTCGGCCCCCTGGGTCTTTGGTCCTGGCAACGCTCAGCGGTCGTTTCCGCAGCAAGCGCAGATCCCGCTTCGCCAGCACCAAGGCCGCAACATTTCACAATTGCTCGCCTCTTTTCGTTGTCCGCGAAAAGCGCGTCCTCCACTGGCATCCCAACCCGACGGACCAGCATAACGCGGCATGATGGTTGCTTGAGCCAGGCAGGCCGTCTGTGATGCTGGGCGTGGCGCCGAGGACCGACGGCTGAGCTTGGCTCCGCAGTCAAGGACTGCGCCGCCAAGGATGACCCCGCGGCGCCGGCGTCGAGAACAGGATTTCGTATGGCAACTCGTATTCTAGTTCTAGGTAATGGGCGGAGAAACCTCCGTTACGCGGTCGCCGCAGCAGCGCTCGCCCTGGCTATCGCGCAACCCCGGGGCGCTCTAGGGACGAAACAGAAGGCACGTCATGCCGGCGACGCGGCGCCGGATCAGACGGCCCATACGATTCTGGGCGCGCTCGTCTTGCAGCTCCCGCTGGCGGGGGTCGGCGACCCGGCGCCGGATCAGAGGGCCCTTGTGACGCAGTTGCTGGCGGCGCTCGACGGCGCTCACAACACCGCCGCGTTCGTATTGCAGAAGACTCTTGCACTCGGCGTGAGTCCTTTTGCGCGCGAGTTTCAAGAACTTCTCGCAGCGGAGGGCGGTATCGCGGAGCTGTCAGCGGCTCGTCATTCTCCCCGGGCCAATCGAGGTCGCCTCTACCTCAGGACCAAGGCGCAGCCCGATGTTGTCAGGATTATCAGCGTATCCGATTCGTTTCAAAAAGGCCCCACGGCGATGCTGCACAAGCAGCGCGCACTGAATCAAAGCAGTTTGCAAGAAAAGTGCCCGCGTTTCGGACTCGCACAACTCCTAATCGGGGCGCCGCATTCGACCCAGGGAGTGCAGCCCCCCAGGGGCCGCACCGGAGTTTACCAGGGACCGCACCGGCGTTAATTAGACGCACTTCGAATCCGACCAGGGACCGCACCGGAGTTAATTAGACGCACTTCGAATCCGCAATCTTGGCATCGTTTCCTCTCAGATTTGATCTCTCAGTTCTCTGATATCAAACGCACAAGTCGAGTCCTCTCCCCCGTCCATGGTCCGCTCGCGGGTGCGAAAGCCCCCACCCGGGTTGATCTGACGCAGGTAGGTGGATTTGACGCAGGCAGATTCCGCGTCCTGAGATCTGGTCTCGATCCGCCATGCTCGCCCAAAGACCTGGTTTCATGAAACAATGCAGAATCTTCGTCCTGGAATAGATCCTCGCTCCCAGCCTGAAGTGAGCCCACGCGGCCCGCCAACGCGCGCATGGCGGGCAGAACCGCGAGAAGCCCAACCGAACCGCCTATCGACAAAACAACTTCGATGCTTCACAATTGCGTCTCAAAATGGAAACAGTGTCGAGATTTTTTGCGGATACGGGGCAGTCCTTCTTCCTCTTCGGTCCGCGAGGCACGGGGAAGTCGACCTGGGCCCAGGGTCGCTATCCGCAGGCGCTCGTAGTCAATCTGCTCGACCCGGAGGTCTACCGCAGCTATGCAGCGCGCCCGGAGCGGCTGCGCGAGCTGGTGCGTGGCAACCCAGCTCGGCAGTGCGTTGTCATCGATGAGGTGCAGCGGGTGCCCGAGCTGCTGACGGTGGTGCATGCGCTGATCGAACAGGCGGCGGGCCCGGCACCTCAGTTCATCCTGACCGGCTCGAGCGCGCGCAAGGTGCGGCGCGCCGGCGTCGACCTGCTGGCCGGGCGCGCCCTATTACGGCACATGCACCCCTTCGTCGCGGCCGAGCTCGGCGACCGCTTCGACCTCGAGCGAGCGTTGACCGAGGGGATGGTGCCACTCGTCGTCGCGGCTGCCAGCCCCGAGCAGACCCTGCGCAGCTACGCGGCGCTCTACGTCGAGCAAGAGGTGCAGATGGAAGGGCTCGTGCGCAACATCGGCGCCTTCGCGCGCTTCCTCGAGGTGGTCAGCTTCTCGCACGGCAGCCCGCTCAATGTGGCTAACATCGCTCGCGAATGCGAGACCGAGCGCAATACCGTCGCGGGCTACCTTTCGATTCTGCAGGACCTGCTGCTCGCCTTCCAATTGCCCGTGTTCACCCGCCGCGCCAAGCGGGCGCTCGCCGCGCATCCGAAGTTCTATTATTTCGACACGGGCGTGTTCCGGTCGCTGCGTCCGCGGGGGCCTCTCGACCGCGCCGAGGAGATCGAGGGCGCAGCCCTCGAAGGGCTGGTCGTCCAGCACCTGCGCGCCTGGAACGACTACAGCGGCGGCCGAAACAGCCTGTCGTACTGGCGCACAAGATCGGGCGTCGAGGTGGACGTGGTGGTCTACGGCGAGGACGGGCTGTGGGGGATCGAGATCAAGAACACGCGCCGGATCGACGGCCGCGACCTGCGGGCTCTGCGCAGCTTCGCTGACGACTACCCCGAGGCCCGCCTGCTCTTTGTCTACCGCGGTGCAGAGCGCCTCGAACGAGAGGGCGTGCTGTGCTTGCCCTGCGCGGACTTCCTGCGACAGCTGCGCCCGGGTCGCGCCCTCGCATGAAATGCGTCGACCTCGACACGCTACGATCCGACACGCCGGGCTGCGCGCAGGTCGTGCACCTCAATCATGCTGGCGCGTCGCTTCCCCCGCGACCCGTCCTGGAGGCCGTGATCTCGCACCTCAGGCGTGAGGCCGAGATCGGCGGCTACGAAGCTGCCGCGGAAGCCGGCGATGCGCTCGAGTCGACCTACGTCGCGCTCGCGGATTTGATCGGATCCGGCGCCGACGAGATCGCCGTCGTGGAGAACGCGACGCGCGCCTGGGACATGGCCTTCTACGGCATCCCCTTCGGCGCAGGCGACCGGATCCTCACCGCCACCGCCGAGTATGCCAGCAACTTCATCGCCTACCTGCAGATGGCGCGACGCACGGGGGTCACGATCGACGTGGTCCCCGACGACGAGCACGGCCAGCTCGACGTCGATGCGTTGCGCGAGATGATGGACGGGCGCGTCAAGCTGATCGCCATCACGCATGTGCCGACGAGCGGGGGCCTCGTCAATCCGGCCGAAGCGGTCGGCCAAATCGCCCGCGACGCCGGGTGTCTTTATCTCCTCGATGCGTGCCAATCGGTGGGGCAGCTGCCGCTCAGCGTCAATGCGCTGGGCTGCGATTTCCTGTCGGCCACGGGAAGGAAGTACCTCCGTGGCCCGCGCGGGACCGGATTCCTTTACGCCCGCCGCGAAGCCCTCGAGCGCGTCGAGCCGCCCTTGCTGGATCTGCACGCCGCGTCGTGGGTCTCCAAGGGGGAGTATCGACTGCGCGGCGACGCGCGCCGCTTCGAGAACTGGGAAACGAACGTCGCCACAAAGATCGGCCTCGGCGTCGCCGCCCGCTACGCCATCTCGATTGGGCCGGAGGCGATCTGGGAGCGCGTGGCCACGCTTGGCTCCGCGCTCCGCACCCGGCTCGAGGCGCTGCCTGGGGTGACGGTAAGGGACCGGGGTCGCGTGAAGTGCGGGATCGTGACCTTCACCGTCGAGGGGAAGGACCCCGCGTGGATTCAGCAACAGCTGCGCGAGCGAAGGATCAACGTGTCGGTGTCGGTCGCCGACTACACTCGTATCGACATGGAAGCGCGGCGTCTGACGTCGATGGTCCGGGCATCGGTGCACTACTACAACAGCGAGGCCGAGCTCGACTTGCTGGCCAGCGCGGTGGAAGCGCTCTCCGCCGAGACAATGAACCGCACCCAATAGACCGTAGCGTTCAACCATCGGCGAGACGAAGCGCGACTCCGCGGCGTGCCCTCCTTGACCGGACCTAAGGGACCCCAAGGGACCGGACCGGGGTTGATTTGACGAACTTATGGTCGGTAATGAAGGTTTTTTTTCCTCAGCGCTAAACCCTCAAGTACCTGGTAATACTTGGACAAGTCGAGTCCTCGCCAGCGCGCGGCGCGCGGTCGCGGGGCTCTTCTCGCCTGGCCGCGGCCTCCGTGCAGCGTCCTTCGAGTGCGGGTGCCGCGCCGAGGAACGCGGCGTTTACCAGAGCGCCCGTGGGTAGTGGGCGCGGATGGTGGCGTCGCGGGTGAGCAGGGTGTCGTCGCCGATCGCGGCCTGCGCGGTAATCAGGCGGTCGAAGTCGCGCGCGCGGCCTGCACCACGGCTGAAAAGCGACGGTCGCAGACGCGCAAGGGAATGACGGCGGCAAGATGGGGACATCACCGCCGCGGCGTCGCGGCGAATACGCCCGATTTCGTAAAGATACTCGACCTCGAGCTCCACCATCGGCGAGACGTGAAGCGCCTCGGCTGCGTTCACCGCCTCGATCGCGGAGGGGAGAGCTGGATCGGGTGCGCCCGCAATCCAGAGAAGGGCGTTGGTGTCGAGGTAGATCAAGGCTTCCACTCGCTCGACCAATCGACGTGCTCGAGGCTGGCAGGATCGCCCACGATCAGGTCGGTCAGGCCCCGAACCCGTTCGACCGGCGGCACCGACGAAACGACCGAGATGCGAAGCACCTTGCCCTTGCGCTCGACCTCGACGACCTCGCCGGTTTCGATGATCCGGTCCAGCACGCGGTAGATGTTGTTTCGCAGCTCGGTCGCCGTGTACGGCATCCATGCCTCCTTCGGCCCCTGGTCCGGGCGGAAGACGGTCCGCGCGGAAGACGGTCCGCGCAGACGACCATCGACCGAAACAAGGATGAAGCGAACACGTACGTACGTCAATCCTCTGACGCACGTGCATCCCACCGCTGAGAAGCCGCCCCCACCAAAGCGATCCCGACAGCGGCGGGGCCCACCACCGACCGTTCAAGGCGCCAGCGGGTCGATGACCTCGAGGAAGGGAAAGCGATGGAAGTCCGCGTCGCGCGTGTAGATGCGGCGGATGCCGTGCTCACGCATCAGCACCGCCGTGTGGAGGTCATGCACGAGGTTGCCCCGTGCGGCGGGGACCTCGGCGAGTACCTGCGCGGCGACGGTCGCGTGGCGATCCGTATGCTCCAAGAGGCCCAGGCTCGGGCTCTGCAGCAGCGCTTGCACGAAGTCCCAGGCCGCGGGCGGCGTCCAGGGCTTGGCGAAGACGCGCGGATGCGTCACCACGCGCGCGAACTCGTAGATCACGTTCCAGGTCAGGTACCAGGGCAGAACGTCGCGTCGCCACCCCTCAAGCAGGCCGCGACAGACGCCGTGCTCCACGCAGGCCATGTCGGCCGCGTACACCACAGCACATTGGTGTCCACGACGAGCATCAACGGCCCTCCATCGCCTGATAGAGGGCGTCCCGATCGGCAATGTCCACCTGGGCCCTGCCCCCGTCGAAGGCCGGCAGGGGTGGCGTATCGACCTCCGCCGGACGCCGCGCAAGGGTCGCGCGGAGAGAGGCCTCCACCAACGCAGATATCGTCGTGCGGCGCCGCGCCGCCTCGACCCGCAACCTGCGCATCAGCCCATCGTCAATGACCAGCGTGGTCTTCATCCGTCTCACCGTACGGCATGTATGGCCCTCCGTCCATTGGCGCACCGACCCAGGGGCGTGCTAACTACGACGATCGGCCGCGGCTGGAGTACTCGGGCATCGACCGCGTGCTCGGCCGCTTCGGCAGCGCGCGCGGGTTGCTGCTCTTCAACCTGTCCGAGGTCGTCGCTACGGCGCGGGCCGCACGCGAGGCGCCTTGACGTACCCGGATCCCGACATGCCCGCCCACGACCCGAGCGCGGCGCCGACCCTGCGCCAACTGCGAGCCGACGCGGCGAGCATCGTCGCGCAGGCCGTGCAGGCGACCCTGCCTGGACCGGCGATCGCGCGCGAGCTGGCGTTGCTGCCGCACGACGTACCGGTGCGGCTGGTGGCCTGCGGCAAGGCCGCCTGGACGATGGCCGCGGCGGCCCACGCGGCGCTCGGCGCGCGCCTGCGCGCAGGGCTGGTGATCACCCCCCGGGGCCACGCGCGCGGCCCCCTGCCACCGCTGCTGCTCCACGAGGCCGCTCATCCGCTGCCGGACGTGAGCAGCCTGGCGGCTGCCGAGGCGGTGCTGGCGCTGCTGGCCGCGCGAAGGCCCGAAGAGCAGCTCCTCTTTCTGCTCTCGGGCGGGGGCTCGGCGCTGCTCGAACGACCGCTCGCCGGCGTCACGCTCGAAGAGTTGGTGCAGGTGCAGGCGCGGCTGCTGGGCGGCGGCGCCGATATCGTCGCCCTCAACACCGTGCGCAAGCACCTCTCCGCGCTCAAGGGTGGCCGCCTGGCCGCTTGCTTCGCGCCGCAACCGGCGCTGCTGCTCGTGCTCTCGGACGTGGTCGGCGATCGCCTGGACACGATAGCGGGCGGTCCCCTCACGGCCGACGCCACGACCAGCGCCGACGCGCAGCGCATCGTCGCCGCACATCGGATCCCGCTGTCGCCGGCGGCGCGCGAGGCGCTAGCGCTGGAGACGCCCAAGTGCGTCGCGCACGTCACCACGCGCCTGGTCGGCAGCGTCGACCTGCTCTGTGAGGCGGCGGCGCGCGGCGCGGCGCTGCGGGGCTACAGACCGCAGATCGTCACCCGCGAGCTGAGCGGCGAGGCGCGCGTGACCGGCACGGCGTGGGCCGCGACGGCACGCGCGTGGCGGGAGCGAGCGGAGCGCGGCGCGGCGCCGGGGCCACTGGCGCTGATTGCCGGCGGCGAGACGATCGTGCGGGTGCGCGGCCGCGGACGTGGCGGGCGCAATCAGGAGCTGGCGCTGGCCGCCGCGCTGGGCCTCGCCGGCCTCGAGGGGGTGGTGATCGCCGCCGCTGCGAGCGACGGCATCGACGGGCCGACGGACGCCGCCGGGGCGATCGTCGACGGCAGCACCTGGGCCGCGATCACCGCCCACGGGCTCGACGCCCAGCGTTGCCTCGACGACAACGACAGCTATCGCGCGCTCGACGCCGCCGGCGCCTTGCTGCGCAGCGGCCCGACCGGCACCAACGTCAACGATCTGGCGCTGGCACTGGTGACCTCGTAGGAGGGGAGGGGGGCGACGATCAGAACGCGTCGAGCCCGACGATGGCGCAGCTCTTGTTCAGAGCCGTGCCCCAGACCTTGTCAGAGGCCTGGTGGTCGTTCTGGTCGAAGGTCAACGTCGGCCCGATGCTGAGGTTGACGTCCTTCAGGGACTCGAGCGTGGCGATGAAGGACTCGGTGGTCAGGTCAGGCCCCTGGGTCTGCAGCGCCTGAACGAAGAGGCGCGCCATCAGGTAGCCCTCGAGCGAGACGAAGCCCGGCTGGAGATTGGCGTCGAAGGCCTTGAGCTGGTCGCGATACTGGAGCACGCCGCTGCTGTTCGAGTCCGGCGGAGGCACGACCTGCGAGACGACGACCTTCTCGCAGTAGCTGCGCCGGATCTCGCCGTCGTCGTACTCGCCGAAGGCCTTGAGCTTGTCGGCCAGGGCGTTGCTCCCCACGAAGGAGACGCTGGAGAACACCAGATCGTCGACCTTGCGAATCTCGGCCAGCTCCTCGGACGTCAGCCTGTAGACGCCCCCTGCGAGCGACCCGCGCGGATGTCGGCGACCTCCTTGAGCATGGCCTTGACGAAGGCGGCGGCGGGGCCGCTCGTGGGCACCATCAGCACGGCGGCGTGGATCTTGCCGGCGCTGCTCTTGGTGCGTCTGCCGTTGCCCAGCCACTTGAGCAGGATCTTCACGGCCGGCTCGACGTCCTCCGTGTTGCGCTTGTAGGTCGCGTAGGTGATCGCCGACTTCTCGATCTGCGCCCGTTCCTTGAGCGCTTTGGCCACGCCATCGAAGCCCGCCTGCCCGTAGCCGTCCATCGTCCCGGTCGCGTCCTCCCCCTGGGGCAGCACGGCGAGGTTGTCGATGGGGATGCCAGGCTCGCGCAGCTGCGTGAAGTAGCGCACCGTGGCGGACGTCTCTTGCAGATAGCTCGCGCGGAAGTTGAAGACGTAGCGCTCGGGCGGATCCTTGCGCAGGATGGCGGCACCCGTGTAGGCGCCAAAGAAGGGCAGCTTGTTCTCGACCGCGTAGGGCGCCGTGACCGCCGCCGTCGGCGTGCCCACGCTGCCCAGCACCGCGAACACGCTCTTCTCGCTGACGAAGGTCTTGACGTTGTTCAGCGCCGGCTCGGGCTCGTACTTGTCGTCCAGCGCCACCAGCCGGAGCTTACGGCCGTGGACGCCCCCGAGCTGGGTATTGACGTGATTGAAGTAGGCCTCGATCCCCGCCTTCATGCCGCGCCCCAGGTCGGTGGGACCACTCTCGAGCGCCGCCGTCATGCCGACGACCAACTCGGTCGCGGACACGCCCCACAGCCCGCCGCTCAGCCCACGCTCGCAGCGGCTCGTGCTCGAGTTGCAGAGCCAGCCCGATCCGCAGTCGGCGTGCCGCTCGCAAAGCAGCTTGGACTTGTCCTCATCGCCTCCGCCGCTGTCCGAACAGCCGTGCAGCAACAGGCCTAAGCCAACCAGCATCATTAAACGTCGCATCTACGCCTCCTCGTTCCTTGATTCCGGCCCGGGCCGGCACGGCACCGGGCCAAACTCAGTGGGCCACACTCGATGGTTCCTGCGAAGGACCTCGCCCGGCGCCCTGCCTGAGCAGCGGTCCAGCTTGCGCTAGAAGCGGCCGTGCATGCCCACGACGGCGCCCGTCGGCCCGCCGAACAGGTCGAGCGCGACCGTCTTGCCCTCCGACTCACCGGGCTTCTCGCGCTTCCAATCGAGCACGAGCAGCACCACCCCGGTGGCGAGCGCGGCGCCGCCGGCCCCCATCGCGAGGTACCCGATCAACTTCTTCTGGGCCGCGCGGTCGCGAAGATCCTCGATCTCGGTCGCCTTGACCGGCTGGTTATCGCTCTTGCGCCCCGTGCGCTTCCAGTCGTCGGCCTGGCTCGAGTCCTTCATGCCGAGCACCAACATCCCGACGCCAGCCCCGACGGCCGCAGCACCGGAGCCCAGCGCGACCCACTGCCACGGCGAGTAGCCGGTGGGTGCGCGTGCGGTGCGAGCCGAGCCCTCCGCGCCGCCCTGAGGGAGCGCACCTGAGGCCATGGGCGCCGCCTCGCGGCGCGGCGTTGCGCGGGCACGAGCAGCCGTCTCCGCCTGCGCCCGGCGCAGGCGCACGAGCCGCTGCTCCGCATCCAGACGCGTGTCAGCGGTGGCCTGCGGGTGGTCGACGTACGACTGGTAATGCGAGATGGCCGCCTCGACCTGCCCCATCGCCTCATGGCAACGGGCGATGTTGAAGAGCAGGTTCGGCTCCTGGATCAGGCCGAAGGCCTTGTTGAACCGCTCGAGCGCTCCGGGGTAGTCGCCTCGGTTGAAGAGCAGCGCACCCTCCGAGAAGAGCTGCTCAACGTCGCGGACGGCCTGCGCGTTGCCGCTGCCCGCCGCCTCTGCGAGCACTGTCGCGGGGCCAAGCAGCAGCGCCAGGAACAGCAGTGTGGCACGAAGCCACCTCATGGACGACCACGCTCGACTCATCGCTACCCTCCCTGTGCCGGCCGTTCGCGCCAGCACGATCGTTCAGCAACAAAACGACCGCGCCGTCGCGAGGCAGCCTCGCGCCGGGCATCGGTGACGCGGCGGCGGCCGGAAGCCCGCCGACTCGACCACGTCCACACCCATCTCGAATAATCGGCATCCTAGGACAGAACGGCTGCCGCGGTCCAGGATTCGGCGGGACACTGTCAGCGCCAGCCGCGCGCCTCCGGCAGCTCCCGGTCGACCGACGCGTCCCGGGCGCTTCGTTTGACCTCGCCTGCGGCATCGCCGAGAATCGGGCTTCGAATCGCTTGACGAGGCGGCGGTTCGCGCGGCTCAGCCCCCGCGACGGGGGAGCATGGGTCGGGCGGCCCACGCGGGCATGGCGCCCCACCGGCAGGCCGGCGACGGGAGAAGCACAGATGGCGGGAGTGCTGTTGGTCGACGGGGATCGCGCCTTCGTCGCGTCGATCACACCGCAGGTTTCCGGTCTGGGTCACAAGACCTTCGCCGCGGAGAGCGCCGATGCCGCGATCGAGGTGATGCTGAACCAGCGCGTCGACGTGCTGCTGACCGATCTGCAGCTGGGCCCGACCGACGGGCTGGCGCTGATCCGCATGGCGAAGGAGGTCTCCCCGACCACGCGGGCGCTCTTGATGAGCGCGAATGCTTCGGCGCGTGACTACAAGGCGGCGATGGAGCTGGGGGCGGTCGACGTGTTGTCGAAGCCCTTCACCGCGGAGGACCTCGCGCAGTCGATCCAGAAGGCCATCGAGTGCGAGGTCGGCTTTCGCGGCTCGATCCACGGCCTGGCGCTCTCCGACATCCTGCAGATGTTCCATTTCGCGCGCCGCTCGCTGGTGATTCAGCTCGGCTCCGACCGCAGCGTGATCCACCTGGAGAACGGCGAGATCGTCCACGCGGCCGCCGGAGACCAGCGGGGCCCTCGTGCGCTGAGCCTGCTCCTGGAGCACCGCGCGGGCTCCGTGCGGACCCTGCCGCCCTCCCCCTGCGAGCGTACAGTGAACGCCTCGTTCGAGGGCCTGCTGCTCGATGCCACGCGTGAGATGGACGAGCGCAAGCGGACGACGAGCCCCTCGAGGGCCGTGTCGGCGACCGACGAGCTGCAGCTCGACGGGCTGGAGCGCGAAGCGCCGCCACCGCCTCCCCCGCGGGCGAGCCAGGTCGTTCCGGCGCTGCCGACCGTGGCGGAGGGCGGGCCACCCTGGAGTGGCGCCGCGCACGGCAACGCAGCGCAGCGCCCGACCGGGTCCGGCCCGGGCCACGCCGCCGCCACGAGGGGCCGCGGCGGGCGCGGCGCCCGGCCGGCCTGGACGTGGGGCGCGGCGGTGGCCGTGGCCACGGTGATCGCGATCGTCTGGCTTTGGCCCCGCCCCGCCGCCCCACCGACGGACTTCGACCCGGCGGCGCCGCGGTCTAACGTGGCCACTGGCCGCGCTGCGCCCACGACCTCGCGCACGAGCGCGGCGCCAAGCGCCGCCACGGGTGACGTGGCCACCACGAGCGGTCCTGGCGGCATCAGGCAGGGTGCCGCTCTGCGTCCGCAGGCAGACGCGATGGTGACTGTCACGCTCAGGACCCTGCCGGCGGGTCTGCTGCTGATCGATGCTGCCACGGGCCAGGAGCTGGGCTTGAGCCCCATCACCACCCGGCGCGCGCCTGGTAGCAGGCTCACACAGGTCAAGGCCAGCCTCGGTGATCGCGAGTCTCCCGCGTTGGGCGTAGCCCCGGACCGCGACGTGGTGGAGCTCGACTTCCGCCCTTGGCTGGGCGACGGCCGCGCAGAGCCCCCCGGCCTGCGCTCGTCCCGGGAGCGCGGCGCGCCCGCGGGGCGGCGCGCGACGCGCGACGAAGCGCGATCCATGCGCGCCGCCGGCCCCGCGACGGAGCCTTCACCTCCGGCCAGGGCCACGCCGGTCCCGGCAGCGCCGCGCCCGCGCGTCGAGGCGGTAGGCGAGAGCGGTCGCCCCGCGGTCGCCCCGCTGACAGACCCCAAGGCGGCGCGCCCGTCGATCGGCGCGCTTCGCTAGCTCGATACGTCTCGGCCGCATTGCCCGCGGGTCAGGCCCGCGCGGCACGCACGAGCAAGGTCATCCGCGCAGCAAGTCGGCTACAGCACCCCGGGGCCGAGGATGGCCACCACGGGCAGATGGTCGGAGAAGGCGCCCGTGCGCACCATCTCATAGCTCACCACGGGCAGGCGCGGGTCGACGAAGAGGTAGTCGAGGCGGCGCGTGGGGGCCAACGTCGGGAAGGTGAAGTGGCGCGGCTCGTCCGCGACGTAGCGTTCGGGGCTGGCGATCTCCACCAGACCGGGCAGGCGCCGCAGCGTGACGAGCGTGTCGTCCCGCGTGTAGTCGTCCTCCGGGGCGTCGGGGAAGCCGGCACGCCGCCGCGCCTCGGGCGGCACGGTGTTGAGGTCACCGCCGACCGCGAGCAAGCGCTCATCGCCGACCTCGCGCAAGCGGTCTGCCAGCTCGCTGACGACGCGCAGCACGGTCTGCGCCTGCGCCGCCCGGGTCGCACCGTCGAAGGCCTCGAGATGGTTATTCACCACCCACAGCCGCTGGTCGCCGCGCCGTAGCTGCACGAGCTGGGTATAGCGCGAGAGGTAGAAGGGCCGGTACCACCAGGGCTGATTCGCGGGCTTGGAGTGCAAGAGCACCCGGTTGGCGGCGATCGGGAAGCGGCTGAGCACGGCGCCGCCCGAGAGCATGCGCCCGTAATGCTCGCGCGTCGGCCAGTAGGGATAGGGCACGTAGCGGGCGCGCCAGCTCAAGGCGCGCGCCCCATAGCGCAGGCCGCTGGCGCGGGCCAGCGCGGCGAGCTCGTCGATGCCGTGGCTTCGTCCGGCGCCGAAGTCGATCTCCTGCAGCAACACGATATCGGCTGCGCGCGCGCGCAGCAGCGCCCCCATGCGCCGGAGATGGTCGTCGTAGGTCGCGCGCGCCACGGGCGGATTGTGGCCCGGGTCGGGATCGGTGCCGCGGGCCCAGGCGAGGTTCCAGGTCAGGATCGTCAGCGGACGGCCCGCCGCGTCGCCCTGGGCCGACGCGAGCCCGGCCGAGTCACCGAAGTCGACGATCTCCCCGGTCCGCTCGCCCGCGCTCAGCGCCCCGGCGGAGGCCCAATAGAACAGGCCGCCGGCCAAGAGCAGCGCCCCCGCGATCGACCCGACGAGCGCCGCCACGATCTTTCTCCAGCAGCCGCACTTCGGCATCGTGTCGTTGCCCACTTCGCGCTTGGCGGCGCCGACGATACCATGCGCCAGAGATGCCGCACGCCACCGCCCGGGTCACCGCTGTCGCCGCTGCGCTCGTCGCGGCGGCGGTCGTCCTTAGTGCTCCCTGGGCGCTGACGGACCGCGACAGCTACGCCCGCCTCGCCATCGGGCGGTTGATTGCGACCACGGGCCAGGTCCCCGCGACCGACCCCTTCACCTTCACGCGCCCGCAGCAGCCCTGGAGCAACCCCGAGTGGCTGGGCGACCTCGGCTGGTACGCGGCCGAGCGCGCGGGTGGCGAGCGGGCGGTCGTGGCGCTGGCCCTCGGCCTGGCGGCCTTGGGCTGGGCCCTGGCGCTGCTCGTCACCGTGCGCCGCGGGGCCCACCCGCTGCTCGCCGCGGCGCTGCTGCTGCTCGCCCTGCCGGCGGCCGCCACCGCGCTCACCGCGCGTAACGCGCTCCACGCCCATTGGCTGATTCCGCTCGTGCTGCTGCTCCTGCCGGGCGCGGGCCGCAGCCTCGGGCGCCTGGCCGGGCTGGCGGTCATCGGGGTGCTCTGGGCGCAGTTGCACAGCTCCTTCGTCGTCGGTTGGTTGCTGCTCGGCACCGCGTGCGTCGATCAAGGCTGGGGTGACCCACGCGATCGTCCGGCGGCCTGGCGGCTGGCCGGGCTGCTGGCGGCGTGCCCGCTGCTGGCGCTGATCGGGCCGCAGGGCGCGCGGGTCTACGCCCAGCTGCTCGAACACCTGACGGGCGCGCCAATCTACCGCCGCGTGATCCTCGAGTGGCGCCCGCCCGCCGAGGTCGACGCGGGCCTGCGTCTCTTGCCCTTGCACCTGCTCGGTCTGCTCGCGCTGCTCAGCTTTCTGCCGCGCGCGAATCGGCGCAGCGTGGGAGCCCTGTTGCGCGTGGGCTGCGGTCTGGCCCTGGCCCACGGCTCACAGCGCTTCGTCGCGCTGCTCGGCGTGCTGGTGGTGCCGGACCTGGCGGGCAACCTGCAGCGCGCGCTCACCGCTCGCTGGCCCGCCGCGGCCGCTCGCGCCGTGCGCCGCGCAGCGCTGGCCCTCGCGGCGCTGACGGCCGCGGTGCTCGTCCCGACCGTCTGGCAAAACCGTCGAGCGCCTTCGCCGCCGGTCGGCGAGCGCATCGACACGCCGAGGGCTGCCGCGGGTTTCCTTGCCGCACACGCGCCGGCGGGCGCGCGCCTCTT
Source organism: Pseudomonadota bacterium (assembly GCA_016702545.1). Lineage (GTDB taxonomy): Bacteria > Myxococcota_A > Polyangia > JADJTL01. The sequence continues at coordinate 15,275 of JADJDT010000048.1, forward strand.
CAACCCCTACAACGCCGGCGCCTACCTGCTGTGGGCCGTGGGGCCGCGCGTGCAGCTCTACCTCGATCCACGCAACAACCTGGGTGCCCCGCTGCTGGCGCACTACCTCGACACGCTGCTGCCGGTGCCGAGCGCCTTCGACGCCGAGGCGCTGCGCCTGTCGTTCGACCTGGCCCTGCTCGAGCTCGGCGACGGCCGCTTCGACACGCTCGGCGCACACCTACGCCGGCATCGCGACTGGCGTCCCGTGTTCTTCGATGGCCGCTTCGCGCTCTACGCGCGCAGCACGGGCCGCGCGGCCGCGCTGGCTCGCGGCGAGGCGCTGCGTGGCGTCGCCGCGGCGCTCGACTTCGATCAGCTGCTACACCCCGGGGCGGCGCTGCCCGACGCCGGCACCCGCGCCCGGCTGCGGCGCGAGGCACCCGCGTTCGCGCGCGCGCTCGAGGGCTTTCTGTTGCTGCGAGACCACGGCGGCCCGCCGCCCCTGCTGCGGGGAGCGCCCTTCGATCGCGAGGCGACCCGTCACGCCCAGACCTTGCTCGCCAGCGCCCTGCCCAGGCTGCCGGCCTCGCCTGCGCTGCTGAGCTACCTGGCCACCGCCCACGCGCGGCTCGGCGAGGAGGGGGCGGTGCGGGAGCTGCTGGACGTGGCCACGACCCTCTTCGCCAACGACCTCCACGTGCTGGCGCTGCGCTTCGAGCTCGCGCATCGCGCCCAGCGCTGGGTCGAGGCCCGTTCGCTACTGGCGCGGATCGCGGAGTTGGGCTACCAGGGGCATCCGCTGTGGGGCTGGTTGCACGGCGCGCCGGCAGCCGCGTCCCCGCGCGCCGAGAGGGAGTAGACCTTGCGCCTCGTCATTGGCTCCGATCATGCGGGCTACCCGCTAAAGACCGAGCTGCTGCGCTTCCTGCGCGACCAGGGCCACGAGCTGATCGACGTCGGCACGCACGGCCCCGAGTCGGTGGACTACCCCGACTACGCGGCCAAGGTCGCCGCGCGGGTCAAGGACGGCTCGGCCGAACGCGGGCTGATGATCTGCGGCAGCGGAGTGGGTGGCGCGGTCGCGGCGAACAAGGTCGAGGGCATTCGCGCCGGCCTCTGCCACGACGTCTATTCGGCGCATCAGGGCGTCGAGCACGACGACATGAACGTGCTCGTGCTCGGTGGCCTGGTGATCGGCCAGCTGCTGGCCCGCGAGCTGGTGCAGGCCTTCGTCGGCGCGAAATACTCCGACGGCGAGCGCTACAACCGCCGGCTGGAGAAGATCCGCGCGCTCGAGCGACGCTACCGCCGCCCGCCCACGGGCGCGTAGCATGCGCGCGCGCCGCGCCGACGAGCCCGCACCGTCAGGCCGCCCTGCTCAGACGGCCTTGCACCATCAGACGGCCTTGCACCATCAGACGGCCTTGCACCATCAGACGGCCTTGCACCACAGGTGGCCGGTGCGGATTTCGTCGATCTGCAGCAGCGCTCGCTGATACCAGGGCGGATCCCAGGGGCTGTCCTCGGCGTACTGAACCACGCGAAGCCCGACGTCCCGCAGCAGGTGCTTCCACTGGCGCGAGGACTGGAAGCACACGCCGACGCCCGCGGTGTTCGCGCCCAGCCGCCCGGCCCACGGCGCCAGCAGCCGCGACGAGGTGAGGTGGAAAATCGCGCGGCTGGGGAAGCTGTCGAGCCAGCGCCCGTTGTAGATGTTCTCGAAGATCGAGAGGCGCCCGCGCGGGCCGAGCCAGCCGCGGCAGAGCCGCAGCGTGGTGCGCATGTTGGCCTGCGTGCGGCGGTAGGAGCCGGCTACCAGGTGGTGCAGCAGCAGGTTGAGGCAGATCAGGTCGAAGGGACCCTCGATCCGACCGGCGGCGTCCTCGATCGCGGCGCAGACCAGCCGCTTGCGCGCGTCGGGTTGATTCTTGCCGAGCAGCAGCTCGGAGGGCTCGAGCACGGTCCCGCTGCAGCGCGGGTACTGGGCCAGCAGGCGATCGGCGAACTTGCCGTTGCCACCGCCGACATCGAGGAAGCGGAACTCGCCCGCGGGGAAGTCGCGATCGACGTTGACGCGCACGTAGCCCCAGGTCTCTGCGTCCATGTAGTCCTGGTCGAAGGTCGCGAGCTGGGCCTCGTCGAGCTTCTTGGCGTCGAAGGCGCTTGCCACGGTGACGGTGCCTCCCGCAGGGTGATCGCAAGAGCCTAGCGATCCGGCAGCGCGCTGTCCACGGGCGCAGCGCCCCCCCACACGATCGCGCGTTGACCCACGATCGCGCGTTGACCCACGATCGCGCGGCCCCTCGACGGAGGGGCCCCGGCTGACTATGCTACCCGCCCTTGCAAGCGAGGTCTGGTCCCGTGCCCAATCCCACCACGCTGCCGGTCTGGCAGGCCCTGCGACAACACCACGCCGAGCTGCGCGACCTGCACCTGCGCACGCTCTTCGCCGACGACCCGCAGCGCGCCGCGCGCTTCTCGCGCCGCCTCGAGGAGCTGCGCTTCGACTTCTCGAAGCACCGCATCACCGCGCGCACGCTCGAGCTGCTGGTGCAGCTCGCCGAGCAGGCCGGCCTGGGCGCGGCGATCGAGGCGATGTTCTCCGGCGCGAAGATCAACCGCACCGAGGACCGCGCCGTGCTGCACGTGGCGCTGCGCAATCGCAGCAACCGGCCGATCGAGGTCGACGGCCAGGACGTAATGCCAGCGGTCAACGCCGTGCTCGGCGCGATGCGCCACTTCAGCGAGCAGGTGCGCGAGGGCGGCTGGCGTGGGCACGGCGGCCAGGCGATCACCGACATCGTCAACCTCGGCATCGGTGGCTCGGACCTCGGCCCGCTGATGGTCTGCGAGGCGCTGCGCCCTTATGGCCACCCACGGCTACGGATGCACTTCGTCTCCAACGTCGACGGCACGCACATCGCCGAGACGCTGCGCCGGCTCGACCCGCAGACGACGCTCTTCATCGTCGCCTCCAAGACCTTCACCACCCAGGAGACGATCGCCAATGCCCAAACGGCGCGCGCCTGGCTGGTCGAGCGCCTGGGCAGCGAGGCCGCGGTGGCGCGGCACTTCGTCGCGATCTCGACCAACGCCCGCGCGGTGGCGGACTTCGGCATCGACCCGGCCAACATGTTCGGCTTCTGGGACTGGGTCGGCGGACGCTTCTCGCTCTGGTCGGCGATCGGCCTGTCGATCGCGCTCTACCTCGGCATGGACCACTTCGAGGCGCTGCTCGCCGGCGCCCACGACGTCGACGAGCACTTCCGCAGCACGCCCTTCGCCGACAACATCCCGGTGCTGATGGCGCTGCTCGGCGTCTGGTACCACAACTTCTTCGGCGCCGAGACGCACGCCGTGTTGCCCTACGACCAGTACCTGCACCGCTTCCCGGCCTATCTGCAGCAGGGTGACATGGAGAGCAACGGCAAGAGCGTCGACCGCGAGGGCCGCCCGATCACCGACTACAGCACCGGCCCGGTGATCTGGGGCGAGCCGGGGACCAACGGCCAGCACGCCTTCTATCAGCTCTTGCACCAGGGCACGCGGCTGGTGCCGGCCGACTTCATCATGCCCGCGCTCTCGCACAACCCGCTCGGCGAGCATCACGCCATGCTGCTGGCCAACGGGCTGGCGCAGACCGAGGCGCTGATGCGCGGCAAGACGGCAGAGGAGGCGCGGGCGGAGTTGAAGCAGGCGGGCCACGACGAGGCCACGATCGCGCGCCTGCTGCCGCACAAGGTCTTCGCCGGCAACCGCCCGACCAGCACCCTGCTCTTCCCGCGCCTGACGCCGCGCATGCTCGGCCGGCTGATCGCCCTCTACGAGCACAAGATCTTCACCCAGGGCGTGATCTGGAACGTCTTCAGCTTCGACCAGTGGGGCGTCGAGCTCGGCAAGCAGCTCGCCAGCGCGATCCTGCCCGAGCTGCAAGGCCAGGCCCCGTCGAGCGGACAGTCGAGCGGGCACGACGGCTCGACCCAAGCGCTGATCGACGACCTCCGTCAGCTCCGCGCGGCCGCGGCGGCCGGGGCGGCGGGCGGCGCAGCGGCGGCCGGGAGGTAATCGCGATGGGTCCGACGCTCCTCGAACAGCTCCGCCAGCTCTCGGTCGTCGTCGCCGATACCGGCGACCTGCGCGCGATCGAAGCGCACCAGCCGCGCGACGCGACGACGAACCCGACCTTGATCGGGCAGGCCGCGCGCCTGCCCGAGTATGCCGAGGTCGTCGACGACGCCCTGCGCTGGGCACGTCGCGACGCGGGCGCCCAGGCCACGCCCGCCGTCGTGGTGGCTCGGGCGGTCGACCGGCTAGCGGTCGAGTTCGGCGTGCGGATCCTGAAGCTCATCCCGGGCCGCGTCTCGACCGAGGTCGACTCGCGCCTCTCCTTCGACAGCGCCGCCACCGCGGCCCGCGCCCGCGCCCTGATCGCCCAATACGAGGCAGCCGGTGTCGGCCGCGAGCGGGTGTTGATCAAGATCGCGGCGACCTGGGAGGGGATTGGCGCCGCCGAGACGCTCGAGCGCGAGGGGATCCACTGCAACCTGACGCTGCTCTTCGGCCTGCACCAGGCGATCGCCTGCGCCGAGGCGGGCGTGACGCTGATTTCACCCTTCGTCGGGCGGATCCTCGACTGGCACAAGCAGAACACGGGGCGCGCGAGCTACCCACCAGAGGAAGATCCCGGGGTGCTCTCGGTCTCTCGCATTTTCGGATACCTCAAGCACTTCGAGTACGAAACCGAGATCATGGGCGCCAGCTTCCGCAACAGCGGCGAGATCTGTGAGCTGGCCGGCTGCGACCTGCTGACGATCGCGCCGAGCCTGCTGAGCGAGCTGGGCAGTCGCCACGGCGCCCTGCCCCGCAAGCTCGACCCCGCCCAGGCCCGCCGCACGCCCGTCGATAAAATCCCGATGGATCGCGACACCTTCGACCACATGCACAAGACCGACCGGATGGCCAAGGCCAAGCTCGCCGAGGGCATCGACAGCTTCACCCGGGCGCTGGTCGAGGTCGAGTCACTCTTGGCGGCGCGGCTGGGTGGCGGGGCGTAGGGTTGCGGCAGCACGTGGCCCACATGCTGCATGCGGATTGGCGCGCTCATCGCGTAGCGTGGTGTTACCCGGAATGCTGGGCGTTCGGCCGCGAGCCCAACACAAGCCTGAGCCGCCGGCCTCTTCGGCCGACCCGTGCTTCACGCCAGGGGGCCAACGTCCGGCTATGGATCGGCAATTGCTTTGCGCTCGCCGCGTTGTAACGCCGGCCGGCGGCGCGACCGAATCGGCACGACGCGATGTCCAATGTCACGAGAAGGCCAGGCGGCGCGAACTCCGCGGATTGACGATGAGATCCCTGAATCGATGCTCATTCGTTACCGGCGCTCATTCCTTCGGCTGCGCGCGGTTCACCGCCAACCGCAGGCCGGCGCTGGCCGGCACGTTCGTCCCTGGCGCCGGCGCCAGGCTTGGCGAACTACGGAGAGCGGTACTCGACTGTCGCGCGGACGGGGACTGCCACCCAGCCTTGGTCCGCGAATCCTGGCAGACAGGCACCAGGGGCCCGTTCTGTCGGCCGATGTTTCGGCGCGGCGGCGCCCCAGGCCATCCCTTCTCGACCTCGACGGCACCCGCTTGCGCAGGCGACTCGTCCGTCTGGCGCGAGCTGCCCTCCGGGCCCTGAACGAGGACCGTTCCGCCATCTTCAATCAAACCGAGGCGGCGCGTCGCGACCGACCGAGGCACGCTGACTCGCCGGGGCCTCGCTGCCGCGCGGCGCCCTCGCCCAGCCGACACCGCGCTGCACGCCGCTCCGACGCAGCGAATGTTGCCGCGGCGCCGCTTTCGGACGCCCAGCACCGGGCTACGGGCCGCTGCAGACGGGGAGACACAGGCGGCCGTTCACCGATAGCCAGGCCCGATGGATGCGCCGGCGCCGAAACGAGCCGAGCTCCACGTCGGCCTGCCGGCCTTCCAGGAGGGTCTACGACCCGATGCGCACCGCAGTGCAGGTGCTCCAACGAAGCGCTCAAATCGTCGTCCGGCACGCGCAGCGCGATGGCCCGGTACAGGTCGTCTTCTGGCCGCTGCTTCCTCCCAGAGGCACCCGGCCCAGGAGTTTCTGGCGCGACCTCTGATCGGCCAGCTTCGGCCAGTCGCGTGCCACCCCGCTCCGCCTGGTCATCGGCGCCATGCCAAGAGACCGCGGCCCTACGCCGAGAGGGAAGGCGACCGTGGGGCAGCGGCGATTGCCGCAGCGCGTGGCCCGGCAGGCTCACGGGTCGCTCGCCCTCGTCAAGAATAGCGACCACGGGCCATGGGCCGGCGATTTCTGTCGGCCCGGCACCCCTCCGACGCCAAGGTGCGCCTGGGCATCCAACGTTGCTGCGGCCTCCCGTGTTCGAGATCGTCAAGGGCACGCACAGCGGGTGCACGCATTCCCGAAGCGGAAACGGAACTACTCGCCCGAGTTGGTTGGCGTGAACGCCGGACGGACGGCTCCATCGCGCGCGATGAGGCCTCCGTCGCCAGGAGCGAGCCAGGAACGGCCAGCGCCCTCCACCGGGACGTCGAGGGTCCACTTGACGGCCTCCCCTTCGCCGCCCTGCGCTATCCTCGCGCCGCGATGGAGCGCCCTTCCCGCGCTCGCGCGTCGGTTGTTCGGCGATGGGTTGGCCGGGGTTGGCGACCTGGGTCGACCTCCCTCCGATGTCCAGCCGCCATCCGGCCCGCGGGCTGTGGCGTGCTCGGCCATCGGCACGCCGCCCCAAACACCTTCGTTCAAAGGACAATAATGTCAATACAGCCGCATTGACACCACGCGCAGTCGGAAGTACGGTCGAGGGGCAATGGGCCACAAAGCAACGACCAAGACCTATCAGCTCCAAATCCGCGTCTCACCGCAGGAGAAGGCAGCGATTCGGCGCGCGGCCAAGCGTGCAGGGCTGGATATGTCCAGCTGGGTGCTCCAACGCGCCCTGCCCGCGCCGCAAGCGGTATTCACGTCTCTGGTCGGCCAACTTGGGCGCCAGGCTGACCAGGGCTCCTACCTATGGGCAGAGTTGAATGACTGGTTGGAGGGTTTGACCGCTGACGAATTCACCATCGCCGTCGCCGTCGACCCGGAACTGCCGCTGAACTCCTACCTTGCGAACTATCTCGCTGCGATGGTCGAGCTGACCGCGCACCGCAAGGGCGTCGGGCCGCCCGAGTGGACCCAAGACGTCGCTCCGCTCGATCAGCCCGTGTTTGCGAGCGGGATCCAGGGCCTGCGCCTGCACCTCCTGATCAGCTCACCGCCGCCCTTCCGTCGGCGCAACATCTTCATCGACACCTCCGTGGGCGGGCGGGTCTAGCGCCATGGCACCGCAGCTCTCCAAGGCGGAGATCCTGCGCCTGCTCGAGCTCCTCAACCAGGAGCTAGCCGCTCACGACATCCGCGGCGAAGTCTACCTGGTGGGCGGTGCTGTGATGTGTCTGGTCTTCGGCGCTCGCGCGTCAACGCGTGACGTCGACGCGCTCTTCCGACCGGCGCAGCGCGTGCGCGAAGCGGCCCGACGCGTGGCCCTCCAAGCAGGCGCTGCCGAGAATTGGCTCAACGACGCGGCCAAGGGCTATTTGAGCGACCACGGCGCCTTCGACGACTACCTCGAGCTGAGTCATCTGCGACTACTGACCGCGCAACCGGCGTACTTGTTAGCCATGAAGTGCCTCGCAGCGCGCATCGGCGAGGAGTTCCACGACGTCGCCGACATTCGCTACCTGCTCAGAGACCTCAACCTCACCGCCTACCAAGACGCCCTCCGTGTCATCACCCAGTACTATCCATTTGAACGCTTTCCGCAGAAGACGCTCTACCTGCTCGAGGAACTCCTCGGCACGGGGGAAATCGTCGCGGACTAGCCACCACGCCCGGTGGTGCAGCATGCGGCGCGCTCGGTCGATGACCAACAGTGCTCGAGAGCTGCGCCCCTAGCGCTAACTGGCGCGGGGTTGTTGGCCTCGCGGTGGCGGGGGAGCTGGGTCCAGCCGGGTGGTCGCCGCGGGTGCTCAAGCGGGCAAAGTGGGCCAGGGTGCCCCCGCTGAGAGCGGCCGCCCACGGGCGCGGGCGGCCGCAGGGGGGCTCAGGGCCCCCTTTCAGCTCACGGCGTGACGCACTCGCCCTCGCTGCAGACCTGGCCTTGGTCGCAGGGGGTCTCGCAGTCGCCGCAGTAGCGCGGGTCGGTGTCGACGTTGACGCAGCGGCCGGAGCTGGGCGGGCACTCCTCGAGGCCGTTCTGGCAGACACAGACGCCCTGCACGGTTGGGGCGTTGAAGACGCAGGTCTGCTTGGCCGTGCACTGCGTGGCCTCGCCACAGCCCGCGCCGCAGTGCAACGGGCTCGAGTCGCCGTTGTAGCAGGCGTCGAGACAGAAGAAGTCGTAGTGGTTCTCGCTGCAGCGCCCCACGCACTCGCCCCCCGCGCAGCGCTCGTCGGGGCCGCAGGCCACGCCGCAGGCCCCGCAGTGCTGGGCATCGGTGCGCGGGTCGACGCAGCCCCCTCCGCACATCAGCCGCCCGGTCGCGCACTGCGCACGACACTCACCGTCGTCGCAGACCTGACCCGCCTGACAGGCGGTGGTGCAGCCGCCGCAGTGCCGCGCGTCGGTCTTCAGGTCGAGGCACGCGGCGCTACCTGGGCAGCGCGTCCCCTTTGCACAGGCGCACTGCCCGCTCTGACAGACCTCGTGGCGCGCGCAGCGCGTGCCACAAGCGCCGCAGTTGTTCGGGTTACTCTGGAGGCTGACGCAGCTCCCCGGACAAGGCGATTCCGAGCAGGTCCCCTGGCAGAACTGTTGGCCCTCGACGCAGAGGCCAGCCCCGCCCAACACGCAGCTCCCACCGACGCAAATCGACCCGGCCAGGCACGCGGCGTCGCAACGGCCGCAGTGCGCCCCATCGCTGTTGATGTCGATGCAGCGTCCGTCGCACTCCTGCAAGCCGGAGGGACAGCGGCAGGTGCCGCCCAGGCAGCGCGTGTTGTTGGGGCAAACATTCCCGGGCGCGCCGCAGTTGGCGCTATCCGCGCTCCAATCGACGCAGCTCTCGTCGGGGTTCTTGTCGAGGCCGGTGGGGCAGACGCAGTTGCTGTTGCTGCAGACCTTGCCACCCGTGCAGACGTTGCCGCACGCGCCGCAGTTCTCGGCATCGGTCGCACGCGACACGCACCGACCGTTGCAGACGTTGGGCGCCTCGGCGGGACAGGCACACTGGCCCGCGCTGCAGGCCTGATCGGCCGCGCACTTGTTGCCGCAGGTGCCGCAGTTGTTGCGATCGGTCGCCAGCTCGACGCAGCTCCCACCGCAGCTCTGCAGGCCCGTCGCGCACTGATTCGCGCAACGAGGGGTACCCGCCTCGACCGGCGTGCAGAGCGGCGTGGCGCCGCTGCAGGCCGCGCCGCACGCCCCGCAGTGAGCCGGGGCGCGCGTGAGGTCGACGCAGAGCGGCGTCGTGCCGCCGCAGTTGGTGGTGCCCTCCGGGCAGCCGCAGACGGGCCCCGAGACGCTGGCGACGCAGGCCTGAGTCGCCGCACAGGTCGTGCCGCAGGCGCCGCAGTTCTTGACGTCGGTGGCGGGGTCCACGCAGCGCCCGCCGCAAGCGCTCAGCCCGGGCGGGCACTGAGCCTGACAGAGCCCGCCGACACAGGCCGTCCCTGCCCCGCAGACTCTACCGCAGACACCACAGTGCTGCGGGTCACGGGCGACGTCGACGCAGCTCCCGCCGCACTGCCGGCCCTGGCGTCGCGGATCGAGCGCGCAGGGCACGGCGACCACGGCACCGTCCCCGCCGGCGGCGGCGTCCGCCGCCCGCGCGTCGGCGCTGCCACGGTCGCGCGCGGCCACTGCGCTGTCACGGGGTACGGCGCTGTCGCGCCGAAGGGCCGCATCGGCCCGAGCGTCGCGCCGCACGCTGCCGTCGCGGCCGCCCTCGGTGCTATCGGAACAACCCGCAGCGCAGGCCGCGAGCAACGCAGTGATTGCCCACGCGGCAGTGATCCTCGCGTTGCGCAGAGCCCAAGAGCCATTCATTGCCATGACGGCATCCTCCCCCGGCGCGTCGGCCGGCGCCGCAAACGTCTCCACGAAAGCCTGAACCAGGAGGTGCGACGCTAAGCCATCGGCGTCGCGTTTGCCACGGAAAAGGCGCAGCAGATGGGCCGCTCGGAGGCCGGGCCGGTGCCGACCGGACCCTGTGCCGATCGCGCTGCGCGGGGCTCAGTAGCGCGTGCGAATCGGCCCAGTCTCGACGACCTCGAAATCACGCCCATGGACGCGCCTCAGCTCGGCCAGCTCGTCGTCGCTCCACTGCGGATCCGGCGCCCCCGAGAGGAACCAATCGCCGCCGTTGTCGGCGACGAACATGCCGTAGCGCTGCAGCGCCCGCAGGATGACCTGGATGGGGGTCGAAAAGCCCGCGAGGTCGTAGCTGGCCTTGAGGCGCAGGCGCAGGCCCATCGGCGGCAAGTCGGCATCGGTGGCGCTGCTGGCGTAGTGCGTCGCCGGCAGCACGAAGGCGCGCCGTGTGACAGCGAAGGTCACGCGCAGCGCGTGGTCGATGCGGCCACGCAGCACCTCACCGCGGCGCACCAGCCCGGCAAAGATCGGCAGCCCGGCCGCATCGGCGGAGGTCCAGCCGATCGGCCGCAGCGCGTTGCTACGCAGGTCGAAGATCGCGCCGCCCTCGGCCTCCCAGCGCACCCCGCCCTGGCGCGGGAAGGCGCGGTAGAGTTCGTAGAGCTTGCAGCCGATGCTATCGACGGCGATCACATGGCGATCGCCGGTCCCGTTCGGACCGCCCTCGATCGGCGCGTCGGGCGGCAGCGGGTAGGGGCCGGGGTCGCTCTCGTCACCATAGGGGTCGAAGGCGACCGGCACCTTGGGCTGGTTCGGCGCGACGATGACGTAGGGAATGCCGTTCGGTGCGCCGCGGTAGACCGTGCCGAAGTCGGGGTGCAGGGCCGTGTTTGCACCGAGGCGGTTGATGAAGCGCTGGGAGTTGGCGTGAACGGCCATGGCGCTGATGTCCGTGTTCCAGGCGTTGTCGGCGGGAAAGATCGGGCAGCTCCCTTGTTGCGGGCCCGCCCGGCCGTCGCCCCGCGACGCATCGAGCAAGCGGGCCGCGTCCCGTCCGGCCGTGGCGCCGTCGCGCGGACTGAGCCCATCGGCTCGATCCCCGCGAGGGGGCTCACCGCAGGCGCCAAGCGCCAGGGCCGCGCCGGCGAGCCAACAACTCCACTGGACGCGCCGGCCCTTCATCTCATCGCCCCAGCCCCCTGAGCATCACCAGGGGCGTGCGCAGCAGGATCAGCAGCTCGAGCGCGGCCCAGCTACGGAAGCGCTCCATCGCGGCGACATAGGGCAGGTCGTAGAGCAGCTTGACCCGCATATCGTCGGCCTCGACCTCGACCCCGTCGCTGCCGTAGTCCAGGCCGTAGGGGTTGACGAGCTGGTGGAGCTGCTCGAGCAGCGCGCTGTCGCGCAGCGGTCGGCCGCTGTAGCCGAGCGACACCTGGGCATAGCCGGTGATGCCGGGCTTGATGTCGCGCATGCGCTCCTCGAAGAAGGGGATCGCCAGCGCCAGGTTGACGATCAGCTCGGGACGCTCGGGACGCGGTCCCACCAGGCTCATGTCGCCCTTGAGCACGTTCCAGAACTGCGGCAGCTCGTCGAGGCGGTAGCGGCGCAGCAGGCGGCCGACACGCGTGATGCGCGGATCGTCCGCGGCGGCGATCACCGCTCCGGTCTGCCGCTCGGCATCCACCACCATGGTGCGGAACTTGAACATGTCGAACGCTTCGAAGGACGGATCGGAGCCCGCCGAGCGCTGCGCGTCCGCGTCGTCGCGCAGCCGCCCGGCGCGGCGCTGGCGGTAGATCACCGGCCCCGAGCTGTCGAGACGAATCGCCAGCGCCAGCAGCGGGAACAGCGGCGCCAGCACCAGCAGGCCGCTGGCGGCCCCGACCAGGTCCAGCGCGCGTTTGGCGAGCTTCACGCTCTTGAGCATCCCTGTCCCACCCGGCCAGTGTCCCACCCGGCCAGTGTCCCACCCGGCCAGTTGCGCCGCCGGTGCATGGACAGTAGCATCTTGGGCGCGTGTTGAGGCGAGGATGAGCCCGGCTGAACAGAACCGCATCCATGGGGCCGGCGATCAGCTCCACCGGCTGGCGCTGCTGCTGCGCCGCAGCCTGCGGCACCTCTGGAAGGGGCTGTTGCTGACCGTGCTCGGCCTCGGGGTCTCGGCGGCGGTGGCGTTCCTCAAGCCACGCATCTACATCTCCGAGACGGTCATCCTCTATCGGCAAATCATCCGCGCCAGCTACCTGGGTGGTCCGGAGGGGACGGTCGAAGCGCCCTCCAACGACGTCGGGCTGCGCATGCGCGAGCTGCTGGTCGCCCGGCCGCGGCTCGAGCGCCTGATCAAGCGCCATGGCCTCTATTCGAGCATCGTGCGGCGACGGGGCTACGTCGAGGCCGTCGACCGGCTGCGCACCGCGATCGAGTATCGCGTCGGCGGCGGGGACACCTTCCACATCGCCTTCAAGGGGCCCAGCGCCGAGCTCGCCCAGCGGGTCACCCGCGACCTCGCGGAGTCGCTGATCGAAGAGGAGCTGCGGCTGCGCAGCGAGCAGGTCAACGCGACGCAGCATTTCCTCGAGGTCGAGACCAATCGGCTGCAGCGCGAGCTCCAGGACCACGAGCGCGCGCTCGCGCAGTTCCTCGCGGCCCACCCCGAGTTCGCGCAAGAACAAGTCTCGGGGCGCACGGCGCTCGATCCCGGCGCCTCGGTCCGCGCCGCCCAGGTGCGGCAGCAGGCCGAGGCGCGCCGCGGGGACGCCTCGGTGCTGGCGCTGCGCCGACAAGCGGAGCGCATCCGCAGCCAGCTCGACCTCGGCAGCAAGGTGGTCCGCCTGCCGCCCGACCCCGACCTGCTCGCCGCCAAGGACGCCGCCGAAGAGGAGCTCCGCGAGGCGCGCACCAACTTGGCCCGCGCCCAAGCCGAGTTCACCGAGCGCCATCCCGACGTCGCGGCGGCGCAGCAACGGCTCCGCACGTCCGAAGGACGCGTCGAGCGCGTCCGCCGGACGCTGGCGGCCTCGGCGGCGGTGCGGCGGCCGACCACCTCCGTCGACCGAGATGCGCTCAGGACCGAGCTGCAGAGCATCGAGCGCCAATCGGCCAGCAAGGCCTCCCGCAATGACGTCGCCGGCGCCGCCCCGGGCGCGGCCCGTGACAGCGAGAGCAAGGCCGATCGCATCGTGGCGCTGGAGACCGAGTGGAACGGCCTCAACCGGCGCGTGCGCGATGCACGCGAGCGCTACCTGCGACTCGAGGGGCAGCAGTTCCGGGCCTCGATCGAAGCGACCTCGGAGCTGACCGGACAGGCCTCGCAGCTGCGCATCATCGACCCGCCCTTTCTGCCGGCGAACCCCTCCGGCGTCGGACGTTCGGCCGTGCTCGCGGGCGGTGCCGCGGTCTCGCTGATCCTGGGGCTGCTGCTGATGCTCGCGCTCGCTTCGATCGACGAGCGGATCTACGATCGCGCAGACGTCGAGCGCAGCGGTCCGCTGGCCGTCCTGGTGGAGGTGCCGCGGCTCAGCAGCCGCGCTTTACGCGACGAGCGAGAGGCGTGACCGATCCCTCGAACAAGAGCGCCGGCAGCCCCACCGGCAGGCTGCCCGTAACCATGCGCCCCAGCGAGCGCCCGACGCCCGCGACCGGCATACGCCCCACAGCGCGGCCGTCGAGCCCTCCCTTCGACTTCGAGAGCATGATCCTGCCGGCCCAGGGGGCCGGAGCGCGCGCCCCCGACCCCTTCGGGCGGGCCCCCGCGGCCGGTCGGCCCACCCCCGGACTAGGCAGCGCCGTGCCGCCGGCCAGCAGCGCCGCGCTGACCACGACCGCCCGCGCCCCCGTGACGCCGACGCCGGCAGCGCCGGTCGCCGCGATCCAAGCCCCCGCGCCCTTCACACCGACCGAGCCCGAGCACTTCAAACGCACGCTGATCGCCGCCGCGCGCGCCACACCGGTGCGCCGGAGCGGCGGCGGCACCAGCGGCGACGCGCTCGTCCCTTCGATCATCGCCACCCCGACCGAGCTGCGTCGCGGCGAGCCGCTGCTCTTTCTCGCGCACCAGCCGGAGTCGCCGCAGGCGGCGAGCTTTCGCGTGCTGCGCTATCGCCTGAGCGAGCGCGGCGACCCGCGGGTGATCGTGGTCACCAGCGCCGAGGCCGGGGAGGGCAAGACCACCTGCGCCATCAACCTGGCGCTGTCGCTCTCCGAGTGCGGCCGCGCGCGGGTGCTGCTCTTGGAGGCCAACCTGCGGCGGCCGGGCCTGGCGCGAATGCTCGGCCTCAAGCCGCCGCGCTGCGTCGCCCAACAGATCAGCGATCATCAGCAGCAGCCCTACGGCGAGCCCTGGCAAATGGCCGAGGTGGCCTCGCCCTGGCTTCACGTCTTGGCCGTCGATCCCACCAGCTTCACGCGGCCGAGGACCATCGACGAGCCGGCCCTGGCGCACGCCATCAGCGAGCTGAAGCAGATCGGCTACGACTACCTGGTGCTGGATGCGCCCCCGGTCCTCGGCAGCGCCGACGTCAACCTGCTGCAGGAGCTCGCCGACGGCGTGCTCTTCACGCTCTGCGCGCGGCGGTCGAACAAACGGGCGCTCGAGCGCGCGCTCGAGCAGCTCACGGACGCCAAGGTCGTGGGCAGCGTGCTGCTCGACCGTTAGGCTCGCGGGTTCACCCCGTGAGCACCACCCCGAGGTTGAGGTGCGGGGGCAGCTCGTCGCGCATCCGGATCAGCTCGGCCTCGCTCGATCGACCCGCCCGCGCCACCAACACCACGCCGTCGAGCAACGCCGCCGCGTTGAGGTGGTCGCCGAAGCGATCGAAGCCGCTGAGATCGACCAGCAGATAGCTGAAGCTGCGCCACTGCGCGTTGAGCAAGAGCTGGAGCTGCCGCACACCCGCCCCCGGCGCGCCGGCATGCGGGGGAATCAGCAACGCCAACGACGGCCCCACCCAGCGCTCGATGAAGATCGCCCGGGGCGCCTCCGTGGTCGCCTCGCCGGGGGCCGCGGCGGCCGGCGGCGCGCTCGCCGCACCGGCCACGAAGGCGGGATAGCGCACGTTCGCGTCGATCACGGCGACGTGCGCCCGCGTCAAGCGCACCAGCGCATCCCCCAGGTGCAGCGCCAAGGGCGGGATCGCCACGGCGCTACCGCAGGGCCACAGGCCGATCGCCGCGCGGCCGCTGCGCTGCAGGCGACGCGCGATGCTGAGGCAAGCCGCGGCGACCTCGGGCTCGGCGTCGACCGCCAGGGCGCCAGAGCCGAGCGCGAGCAACCGTTCGAAGAGGCCGGGCGCTGCCATCGCGCCATCGTATCAGCGATTCGGCGGGCGGCCGCAGCCGTCTTGCGCGGGCCGGCGGTGGCTGTCGAAGAGCGGCCCCAGACGACCGCCGGCGAGCACCGCGACCAAGACTCGACTGTGCTATCGTCCGCGCGTGAACCGGCCGGGATCGCTGCTGCTCTCCGTGCTGATCGGAGCGATGGGGCTCGGCCAGGCGCCGGCCGCGCGCGCGCGCGCCCGCCTGCTCACCACCGGCCGCATCGGCGCGGGGCTGACCGACAACGTCGATCTCAGCCCGCGCTCGAGCGACGAGCCCGGCGCGCGCACGGCCCAGGGCGATGGCTTCACCGAGCTCGAGCCGGGCGTGCTGCTCACGCTTGGTGACGACCGGATGGCGCACCAGCTCGGCTACCACTTCCTCGCCACGCTCTTCTTCGACCAGAGCGCCGTCAACTCGTACGCGCACCGCGCTGATTGGCTGTCGTTTTACGAGCTCGGCGAGCGCCAACGCCTGGTGCTCAATGCCAGTGTTTCCTACGGCCGCCAAAACATGCTGACGCTGCTGAGCGCGGCCTCCGGCGGCACGCCGGCCGCCTATCGTTCGGGCCGCGATCAATTTCTCAGCCTCGAGGCCGACCAGGGCTGGTTCGTCGATTTCGCGGCGCCCTGGGCGCTGGAGCAGACCCTGCGCGTGAGCGCCTTCTTGCCGCAAGACACGCCGACGCAACCGAAGACGGTGAGCACGGAAGCGGGTCTCGCTCTCACCCGCAGCTGGGACCGGCTGCAGCTCGGCGCCCGGTTGGCGCAGGAGTACACGTCGACGCTGGCCTACGACTCCGCCCCGCGCGACCCGGAGCAGCCCGCCGCCCCGGCGCCACCACGGGTCCCAGCGACCCACCTGATGGTCACGACGCTGCTCGCCACCAGCGGCTACGAGCTCGACCCCGAGTGGCGCGGCGAGCTGCGCCTGGGGGTGCTACGGGCGGCCGCGGCCGATGACCCCAACGCCCAGCTCTTCCATCCGGCGGCGCAAGCGGCGCTGCGCTATGCCGTCAACGAGACCGAGGCCGAGCTCAGCTTCGCTCATACCGTGCGGCAGAACCTCTTCCTCGCCGACACCTTCCTGCTCGAGGAGCTGCGCCTGCGCGCTCGCCTACCGCTGGCCGCCGCGCGCACCGAGGCACCGAGCTGGCTGGCGGAGGGCAGCGTGGGCTACGAGCACGGTCAGTCCGTCGACCTGGTCCGTGGCGCGATCGGCGGCCCGGGCGTCGACCTGCTGCTCGGAGACGCGGCCCTGCTCTGGCGCCTGCACACCTGGATGGAGTGGTCCCTGCGCTACCAGTTCAGCTACCAGAGCGCCGTGGGTGGGGCGCTGGCCCTCCCCGAGATCAGCCGGCACCTGGCGCTCGTGTCCGTGACCTTCCGCTATCCGCCGGAGCGCATGCCCACGCTGCAGCCACGCGAGCGCCTCAATCCGAGCGACCCGGCCGAATGGCAGCGTTTGCTGCCCAGCGAGCGCCCCACCGCGCTCCCCGAGGGCGGGGCCTCGGACCCGACCAACCGCCGACCCTGAGGCAACCGCCGACCCTGAGACCCGGATCGCTCCAGGAGCCTGTCGGAGAATGTCGCGAGCCGACCGAGCGCAAGGCGCGGCGAGCACCGGAGCGGACCCCGCGCGCCCGGGGGGGCCGCGCCGGGCCGCCGCCGACGGGCCGCGCCGGCGGCCCCGCGCCGTCGGGCGGGGCGGGGGCCGCGGGGGGCCCGCGCCCCCGCTCGGGGCCCGGGCCGCCCGGCGGCGGCGGCCCGCGCCGGCCGCCCGGGCCCGGCCCCGCCGCGCGGGGCCCCCCTGGCGCTTCTCGGGCGGCCCGGCTCGCGCCTGCCCCCGCGCCCCGCGCCGGGGCGGCGCCCCCCGCGGCCCCCGGGGGGGCCGCCCGGGGGGGGGGCCCGCGCCCGGGCGCCCTTCGGGGGGGCCCCCTCCCCCCCCCCGGCGCGGGGGGGCCGGGGGCCCCCCGGCCCTCCCCGGCCGCGCGCCCGGGGCGCCCCGGCGCCCCCCGCCGCCGGGGGGGCCCGCGGGCGGGGGGGCCCCCCTGCCGCGCGCGCCGCCCTTCCCGCCCCGCGCCCCCCCCCCCCCCCGCGGGGTTCGCGCCCGGCGCCCTGTCCTCTTCCCCGGCGCGCGGCGGGCGCGCCCCCCGGGCCCCCCCGGCCCCCCCCCGCGCCCGCCCCCCCCCCCCGCCCGGCCCCCGCCCGCCGCCGCCGGGCGCCCGCCCCCGCCCGCGCCGCCCCCTTCCGTTTCTGCCCGGGCCCGCGCCCCCCCTTCGCCGGCCGCCGCGCCCCCCCGCCGCGGCGCCCCGCCCCCTTCGGGCGCTTCGGGCCCCGCCCGGGGGGGCGCCGGCGGCGGCCGCCGCGGGGCCCCCCCTTCCCCCCCGCCCCCCCGCGGGCCGGGGCCCCGTCCTTTCGCCCCCCCGCGGCCCCCCCCCGCGCGGTGCCCGCGGCCCGCTCCCCGCGCCGCCCGGGCGCCCGGGGTCCCCCCCTTCTGCGCCCGCCCCGCCCCCTTTTTCGGGGCGGGGCGGGCCCGCGGGGGGGCGGCCCCCCCCCCCCGCGCTGGGGCCCGGGCCCGCGCCTTCTGCCCGCGGCCGCTTGCGCCGGCGGGGGGGCTCCCCCCCCCGCCCGCCGCCCGCCCCCCCCCCCGGGGCGCTTCGCCCGCCGCGGGCCCCCCCCCGCCCCCCCGCCGCCCCCCGGGCCCCGGGGGGTTTCTTTCTTCTGCCGCCCCCGGGGCCCCCCCGGGAGCGTACGGGCCGGTACGTGAGCACCGGAGCGCAGCCGCACTTCGGCCCACTATATGCCGAAGAACGAGCCCGTAGGGCGAGAGCGGCGGGCGCGTAGCGCGCGCCGCGGTAACGCCGCGATCGGTCGGCGCAGCAATTCTCCGACAGGCTCCTAGCCGGCAGCCGCGGGGGGCGGTGGGAGCAGATGGTCGCGATAGCGCGCCGGATTGCCCCTGCAGCCCTGCATCGCCGCGCACGCCACGTTGAACATCTCGCGCGCCGTGACGTAGTGCAGCCGCCAGCCCCCCGGGCCCTCGCCCACCGCCGCCAGCGCCCGGTGCAGCGCGTGGCCCCCCGCGCCGAGCAGCGACGCCGCCGTGTCCTCGGGGGCCCCGTGCGTGTGCAGCTTGACGAAGACCCACTCGGGCCGCCCGGCGACATGAACGTGCTGCGCGATCCAGGTGCGCAGGCGCGCAGGGCTGGCGACGAAGGCATGCGTCAGATCGGCATTGTCGAGCTGCACGGGGATGCGGCGCGCGCGCAGGGCGAGAGCCAGCGGCCCCTGGATCAGCAGTGGCCGATCGTCGTACCAGCGACCGACGCGGGCGCGCTCGCCGTGGTAGTGCGCGCGGCGCCGCGTCAGGTCGCCGACCGGCCAGTAGATCTGGTTGCAGATCGGCGGCTGGCATTCGTCGGGGGCGGCAGGGAAGGTGAAGTCGGCGTAGCAGCCCGTCTCGGCCAGCACGGCGAGCTCGTCGTCGACGCCGCAACGCCGTCCGTCCTCACGGGCGTTGGCCAGCGCCCAGTCGCCGTGGATGAAGGCGTAGCGCGGCCGGCCGGCGCGATCACGCGCCAGGTGCCCATGCGCCGCGAAGCGCTCCAGCGCCTCGTGGATCGTGGCGCGCAACCCCGCCGCGGTGTCGCGATCGTGATGCAGGTGCAGCTCTACCTCCCCCAGCCCGGCCCGCGCCAGGTCGGCGAGCGGCTCGAGGAAGTGCGGGCGATACTGCTCGGCGGGGAAGAAGAAGGTGTGCCGCGGGCGGCGATCCTCGCTGTCGCGATAGCCCGCGGCGAGCAGCGGGAAGCGCTCGTGCCAGGCCCGCACGCGAGCCGCGCCGACCTCTTCCGGCACCGCGGCCCACCCATCGTCGGCGGCCCACAGCGGCTCGAAGTGGTCGCAGACCGCCACCAATAGGTGGCGCTCGCCGCGCGCAGGCACACGCTCGCGCCAGGCGCCGAGGCGTTGCAGCAGGTAGGCCGCCAGCCAGCGCTCGGGATGCTTCGACCGGACGTAGGCCACGATCGAGGAGACGCGCCGCATGGCCCCCTTATGACGCCATCGGCGCCGTTCGGCAAGCAGGGGCACCCATGGCGGTGGGTGCGCGCGCGGCGCTGGTCAGTCGGGGCGCGAACGCGCTATACGTCTCGGTGGCTCGAAGCGCTCCCCCGCGCCGAGGCACGCCAACCGGCCGCTTGGGCCACGAAGACATGGAGGCTTTGTCGTGACCGAGACTCGCAAGCGCACCCCCACCGCGGCCGTGCAATCGGTGTCGTCGCTGCTCCAGGAGTTCAAGAAGTTCGCGCTCAAGGGCAACGTGATCGACCTCGCCGTCGGCGTGATCATCGGCGGTGCCTTCGGCAAGATCGTCGGCTCGCTGGTCGCCGACATCATCATGCCGCTGATCGGGCTGATCCTGCCCGGCGACAAGGGCTACGAGGGCTGGAAGCTGGTCGTCGGCGAGAAGGTCATCCCCTACGGCAAGTTCCTCGGCGAGATCGTCAACTTCATCGTCGTCGCCTTCGCGCTCTACATCTTCATCGTCAAGTTCCTCGGCTGGGCGATGCGCACGAAGCAGGAGGAACAGCCCGCCCCCGCCGGGCCGCCCCCGCTCACCGCCGACCAGCAGCTGCTCACCGAGATCCGCGACCTGCTGCAGAAGCGCTAGACCGAAAACAAGCGCGTTCGAGCGCAAGCCGTTTGTTTTCGGGCTCAGACGAGCCGACAGGCGAGCGTTATGGTGAAGTCGCGGATTACTCCCGCACGAGGGGCTTCGCGAAAGCCCCTTGAGTCATTCTAGCCCCAAAGCAGCGCGGACGCGCTTGTTTTGGCCAGCGCCCGAGCGCTGGGACGCATGGCGAGGCGCACGTGCGAGTGAATCGGCTGAGCTTCGCCCGCGAAGGCGGCGCATTCAGATCCGTGAGCGCTGACCGCCGATGTTCTCCTTCCCCGGCATCGTCTCGCTGGTCTTCTTCTTCTTCGTGCGCCCGCACGAGGTCTACGAGCTGCTGCAGCAGCTCCCGCTGCTCTATATCTTCACGGCGCTGGCCGTCTTCGGCATGGTCGTCGACATCAAGCTCCGGCTGGTGCGGCCCGAGCCGACGCCGCAGCTCGCCTGGGTGCTGCTCTTCTTCGCCTGGGCCGCGTTGAGCGCCGCGCTCCAGCATCCCGACCCTCCGATCGCGCTGCTCGACCTGGCGATCCTCTTCACCTGGTACTTCCTGATCTCGCACGGCCTGCAGTCGCTGCGCGCCTTCGACGCGATGGCCCGCCTGCTGGTCGGCCTGGCCGTCTTTCTCGCCGCGGTCGGCGTCCATCAGCACTTCGCGCCCCTCGGCTGCGTCGCGGCCGAGCCCGACGTGAATCTGGCGATCGTCGGCGGCACCCCCGACGGCCGGGCCTGTCGCGCCGCCACCGACTGCCTGGGTCAGGGCGCCGATCCGGGCAAGGAGTACCTCTGCGAGCACGTGGGACTGCTCGGCACGACGACGATCTCGGACCGCGTGCGCTACCGCGGCACGCTGCAGGATCCCAACGAGCTGGCGAGCGTGCTCGCCTCCGTGCTGCCGCTGATCATCGCGCTGATCACCGTGCGACCCAGCGCCGGCCGCTGGCTCGCTGGCGGCCTGGGCGGTGCCTTGATCCTGCTCTGCGTCTACTTCACCCGCTCGCGGGGCGGCCTGATGGGCGTCGGGACGGCGCTCAGCGTGTACGTGATCCGCCGCTTCCGCTTCAAGGGCGTGCTGGTGCTGGGCCTGCTGACGGTCGCCCTCTTATCGGTGATCGCCGGCGGCCGCGCGGACACCGACGCGTCCTCGATCGAGCGCATGGAGTGCTGGTGGGAGGGCATGAACATGTTCCGCTACCACCCGTTCTTCGGCGTCGGCTTCGACCAGTTCACCGAGCACCACTATCTGACGGCCCACAACTCCTTCGTGCTCGCCATCGCCGAGCTGGGCCTCGTCGGCATGCTGTTCTGGATCGGCCTGCTCTATGTTTCTTGCAAGATCCCGATCGTCGTCTACCTGCGCTACGCGGATCAGCCCGAGGTGCGCGCCTGGGCGCTCGCCACCCTCGCCGCCTTCGGCTCGACAGTCGTCGGGGCCTTCTTCCTCTCGCTGACCTACCGCTACATGCCATGGACCTTCATCGCCTTGTGCGGCAGCCTCTACCGTGCCGTCAAGGCGCACGATCCCGAGTGGCGCATGCCGCTGCGTGCCCTCGATTGGGTCGCCATCGGCGGCTTGACCGTGGGGCTCACGGGCGGTCTGTTCGTGGTGACGCGGCTCTGGATGGCGGCCGGCTAGCGCGCGTGGCGTGCGGTCACGGGGCCCTGTGCTAGCCTGACGGGCTGGTCGCGCGCTCGTGGAGGTCTTCAATGCGCAGGGTCTGCTCCCTCGTCGCCATGGTCGCCATCGTCACCCTCTTCGTCCTCGGCCCGCCGGGTGGCGGCGCGACAGCCGCCCACGCGGCCGAGCTTCGCTTCGGCGTCGTGTCGCCCAACCTCAAGGTGCGTCCGGCGCAGCGGCCGCCGGTGCAGAGCGGCGCCCGACTCTTCGCCGGGCGCAACGAGTTCGAGGCCTTCCAGGTGGTCTTCAGCAGCAGCGGCGGCAGCGTCGACGGCATCGGCGTGCTGCTCTCCCAGCCGCTCTCGGGCCCTGGCGGGGCCACCCTGCCCGCCGACAGTGTGACGCTCTACCGCGCCGATTACTATGAGGTCGGCACGGCGTCGAACACCGAGGGGGCCGCGGGGCGCTGGCCCGACCCGCTGATCCCTGACCTCGATCCGATCGTCGGCGAGCGCCGCAACGCCTTTCCCTTCCGCGTACCCGCCGCCGAGAGCCGCGTCGTCTGGGTCGACATCTTCGTCCCTGCCACAGCCACCGCCGGACGCTACACCGGTGAGCTGGCGGTGACCGTCAGCGGCTCGGCGGTCGGCACGCTGCCGATCGAGCTCCAGGTGGGGGACTTCACGCTGCCCTCGACGGCCTCGCTGCGCTCGGCCTTCGCGATGGACTTCGACGAGCCCTGCATGGCGCACACCGGCACGGAGTCCTGCGATCCCCGCTGGAACGAGCGCAAGGCGCTCGAGCTGCGCGAGCGCTATGTGCGCTGCGCGCTCGATCACCGCTTCACGATCCACGACCCCTTCTTCCAGCCACCGGTGCCGGGCAGCATCGAGCCCTTCGAGGAGCTGATGCTGCCGCTGGTGTTGGGCAGCGGACGCACGCGCTTACGCGGCGCGCGCCTGACCACGATTCGCCTGGGCGGCGACGATTTCGCGACGTGGCTGGGCTATGCGCGCCGCAAGGGCTTCGCCGACCGCCTGTTCTACTACCCGGTCGATGAGCCGCACGGTCAGGGCGAGTGGAATCGCTTCGCCACGCGAGCGCGGGCGTTGCACGCGGCGGACCCTGCGGCGAAGACGATCCTGACGACGACGCTGCGCGAGGCGACCGCCCACGGCGTCGCCCAACACGTCGACATCTTCGTGCCAGTGATCAACTTCCTCGAGGAGCGCCCCAACGCGGGCACGCCCTATGATGGCAACCAGCGCCGCAGCTACGAGGCCTGGCTCGCCGCCGATCCCAAGCACGAGCTGTGGTCCTACCAGTCGTGCCAGTCGCACGGCTGCGGCGAGTGCGGCACGCCCTCACCCAACGAGTTCGAGCGCGGGTGGCCGCTGCGCGTGATCGATGGCTCGGCGATCCAGAACCGGGCCTTCGCCTGGATCGCCTTCACGCACGATATCGGCGCCGAGTTGTACTTCGAGACCGTCGAGCAGCTCGGCACGGCCTGGGCGCGCAACGGCCAGTGCAAATACTCGGGCTCCGGCGATGGCACGCTCTTCTATCCAGGCAAGCCCTCACGCATCGGCGGCAAGACCGATATTCCGATCGAGTCGATGCGCCTCAAGCTGCTGCGCGAGGGGATGGAGGACTACGAGTATCTGGTGCTCGCGGCCGGCCAAGATCAGGCAGAGGCCCTGGCCATCGCCCGCGCGCTTTTCCCGCACCCCTACGAGACGGCACAGCCCCCGGAGCGGCTCGACGAGGCCCGCGCTCGGCTCTACGCGATGATCGACGGCAAGGCTCCGCCGCCAGGTGCCGCGTCGGGCGGCAGCTCGGTCACGGTCCCCAACGGCCGCGACGGCGGCGCCGCCGACGAGGATCCGGCGGGGCCCAGCGACAAGGATGGGCTGGGAGCCCGCAGCGCCTGCGCCATCGGCGGCGACGGTGCCGCGGGGGGCCCTACGCTGCTGCTGGCGGGCCTGCTGCTGCTGGCGCAAAGGCGACGCCGCCAGCGGGCCCGCGATACCCGACGCAGGCGGCCCTGAGGTGGGCCACCTCGACGGCTCGGCCCGCCGCGTGGCGTTGCTCTCGTCGCTGACCTGGTCGTCACTGACCTGGTCGTCGCTGATCTGGGCGGTCGCTTGCGTGCCGTCCGGCGCGGTCCCTCACGCCGCCAGCACCGCGCCGACGCCACGGCCCGGTGCGCCCCTTAGGACCCGCTCGGAGATAACTCATCCATCTGGCCGTCGATCCATCCCGCCGGGCTCGCCCGTGCTATCGATCCCGGCGGCAGCCGCCGCGAGCAGCGCTCCGCTCGATGCGCCGGGCGGGTGGGCGAGCCACGGTCTCCCGGCCTACGGCGTCGTCTCGGCCACGCTCAAGGTGCGACCGAGCGATCGTCCAGCGCTGCGGCCGAGCGCCGCGCTCGAGGCCGCCCGCAACGAGTTCGAGCCCTTCCAGATCATCGTCGTCGCCGGCGACGAGGCCCTTCGCGCCGTCTCGCTGACGCATGGCGCCGCGCTGACCGATGCCGCGGGCCACGTCATCGATCGCCGACACCTCACGTTCTTCCGCGTCGGCTACTACGACGTGGGCACGCCCTCGAACCGCGAGGGCGCCGCCGGGCCGTGGCCCGATCCCTTGCTGCCGGATGTCGATGCCTACGTGGGCGAGCGCCGCAATGCCTTCCCCTTCGACGTACCCCCCCGGCAGACGCGCGCGATCTGGGTCGACGTCTTCGTGCCGCCCAGCACCCCGCCGGGCCTCTACCGCGGCAGCCTGGTCCTCGAGCGACTGCGCGGCCCGCGGGGCTCCGCCCGCGCGAGGGACACGATCCCGCTGGCGCTGCGGGTGGGCGCCTTCACGCTGCCCTCGACGGCCACGCTGCGCACGGCCTTCGGCATGGACTTCGCGGAGCCCTGCATGGCCCACACGGGCACGCCATCCTGCTCCGCCGAATGGGACGAGGAACCGGCGTGCGAGCTGCGGGCGCGCTATCTGGCCGCCGCGCTGGACCACCGCTTCAGCATCTCCGACGTGGCCTTCCAACCCCCCTTCGGCGGCAGCGCCGGCCCCTTTCAGCGCTGGCTGCAGCCGCTGATCGATGGTCGCGGCCACACGCGCTTGGCGGGCGCGCGACTGACCGCGATCCGCCTCGACGAGCAACCCGATCGTCTCGGGCGCTGGCTCGCGCTGGCCCGCGCGCAGGGCTTCCTCGAGCGCTTGTTCTACTTCCCCGTCGACGAGCCCGACCCCGACACCCAGCACGACTGGGCCGCGCTGCGCCAGGCCGCGGAGCCGCTGCGGCGCTTCAATCCACGCGCGCGCCTGGCGCTCACGGCAGCGCTGGGCGCCGCGCGGCGGCACAAGGTGAGCGAGCTCGTCGATATCTTCGTGCCGGTGGTCAACTACCTCGATCCGCGGCCCGAGAGCGGCGACGCGGTCCACCGTGCCGACTACCGCGCCTGGCTGGCGACGCGGCCGGGCCGCGAGCTGTGGAGCTACCAGTCCTGCATGTCGCACGGCTGCGGCGAGTGCGGCGATCCCTCGCCCGAGCTGGCCGACACCGGCTGGCCCTCGCGGGTGATCGACAGCTCCGCGGTGCAGAACCGCGCGTTCCCCTGGATCGCCTTCCTCCACGGGCTCAGCGGCGAGCTCTATTTCGCCGCGACGGAGCAGCTCGCGACCGCCTGGGAGCCCAACGGGCTCTGCAAGTTCTCGGGGCACGGGGACGGCACGCTGTTCTATCCGGGCACCCCGGCCCGGATCGGCGGACGCACGCACATCCCGATCGAGTCGATTCGTGCGAAGATGCTCCGCGAGGGCCTCGAGGACCACGAGTATCTGGTGCTCGCCGCCCGCCGCGACCGGAGCAAGACGATCGAGCTGGCGCAAGCGCTGTTCCCGCACGCCTTCGCCTGCGCGCAGCCGGTGCAGGCGCTCGAGCGCGCGCGGCACCGGCTCTTCGCGCTGCTCGACGGCGCCGGCGCGGCGAGCGCCGAAGCGCCACGCTGAGGGGTTGCGACGCGGATGCGCCTACCGTCGGTGGACAAGGAACGGTTGCTCAACGTCCCCCACGCCAGCGGGCTGCTCGGCCTCTGGCGCCGCGCGGCCCTTCCTGCCGACGTCGCGCTAAAGCGCCTCGGCCTGACGCCGCGGCTGCAGCGCGGAGCGCTGATCCTGCTCTTTCACCGCATCGCCGACGACGCGGATTCGTTCCACCACTGCATGCCGGTGGCGCTCTTCGACGCGCTCTGCGCGCACCTGCGGCGGCACTACCAGGTCGTGCCGCTCGACGAGCTCGTCACCGCGGTCGGCCAGGGGCGCCTGCCGGCGGGGATGGTCGCGCTGACCTTCGACGACGGCTATGCCGACAGCTACCGGCTGGCCCTGCCGGTGCGCCGCCGGCACGGCTTGCCGGCGACGGTCTTCATCACCACGGGGGCCATCGGGCACCAGCAGCCGCTGTGGTTCTCGCGACTCGCCGCGATGCTGTCACAGACGGCCCAGAGCACCGTCCCGCCGAGCCGCGGGGTCGCGCTCGGCCTGACCTCGACGACCGAGCGCATCGCCACCTACTGCGAGCTCAGCGAACACCTCAAGCGGCTCGGCAGCCACGAGCGCGAGGCCTGGCTGCAGGAGCTCTCTGACTTGCTCGGGGTCAAGGACTTCAGCGGCCTGCGGGACGAGATGGTGACCTGGGACGAGCTGCGCGAGATGGACGCTGCCGGTTTCCGGGCGGGCGCGCACACCGTCTCGCACCCGATCCTCTCGCACTGCACGGAGGACGAGCTGCGCGAGGAGCTGACGACGAGCAAGGCGCAGCTCGAACGCGAGCTGGGCCGCGCGGTCGACCTCTTCGCCTACCCCAACGGCCGCAGTGATGACTTCAACGCGGCGGTCGTCGCCGCCGTGGCGGCCGCCGGCTACCGCGCGGCCTGCACCACGGTCTTCGGCGCCAACGGGCCGCTGGAGCACCCCTACCGCCTGCGCCGCGTGATCCTCTACGGCGCGACCCTGCCGCCGCTTGCCTTGCAGCTCGAGCGCTTCTTCTACACCACCCACCGGCGCTGAGCGCAGGCAGGCAGACAGACCAGGGGGGCTATCCGTTCCTCGCGTGAGCGGGTATGACCCTGCGGCTGGTCGAGACGATGGGCGCCAGGAGGGCAGCGTGAGTGGGACGGACTTCGAGCGGGCCCGAGCGGAGATCGCGCGGCGACGGACCTTCGCGATCATCTCGCACCCCGACGCGGGCAAGACGACGCTGACGGAGAAGCTGCTGCTCTACGGCGGGGCGATTCACCTGGCGGGGTCCGTGAAGCAGCGCGGCAGCGGGCGCCAGACGACCAGCGACTGGATGGAGCTCGAGCGCCAGCGCGGCATCTCGGTCTCGACCAGCGTCTTGCAGTTCGACTACCAGGGCCGCCGACTCAACCTGCTCGACACGCCGGGCCACAACGACTTCTCCGAGGACACCTACCGCACGCTGGCGGCTGCCGACTGCGCGGTGATGCTGATCGACAGCGTCAAGGGGGTGGAGCCGCAGACGATCAAGCTCTTTCGCGTCTGCCGGCTGCGCGGCATCCCGATCGTCACCGTGATCAACAAGATGGATCGCAACGGGCGCGAGCCGCTCGACCTGCTGGACGAGATCGAGCGCGTGCTCGAGATCCCCTGCCAGCCGCAGAACTGGCCGATCGGCTCCGGTGCCTCGTTCCAGGGCGTCTACGACCGCGTCCAGCGCCAGCTGCTGCGCTTCGAGCGCGCGCAGGGCGGCGGCGCGCGACCGGCGCCGATGCAGCTCGCGGAGGTCGACGTCCCCGAGCTACGGACCACGCTCGGTGCCGGGGCGCACGCGCGGCTGCTCGAAGAGCTGGCGCTGCTCGACGGCGCGAGCCCGCCCTGGGATCGCGAGCAATTCCTCGCCGGAAAGCTCACCCCCGTCTTCTTCGCCAGCGCGATGACCAACTTCGGCGTCGAGCCCTTGCTCCAGGCCTTCGTCGAGCTGGCGCCGGGGCCACGACCGCGCCAGACCAGCCGCGGCCTGCTGGCGCCCGACGCGCCGGCCTTCTCCGCCTTCGTGTTCAAGATCCAGGCGAACATGGACCCACGTCATCGCGACCGCATCGCCTTCGCGCGCATCTGCTCGGGCGTCTACCGGCGCGAGATGCCGGTGCTGCACGCGCGCACCGGCAAGACGCTCGCGCTGAGCAAGTCGTTTCAGTTCATGGCGCAGGAGCGCGTGCAGGTCGAGGAGGCCTTCTCCGGCGACGTGATGGGGCTGTGGGATCCGGGCCTCTTGCGCATCGGCGACAGCCTCTGCGAGGGGAAGGGCCACGAGTTCGAGGGCATTCCACGCTTCTCGCCCGAGCACTTCGTGCGCGTGCGCGAGGCCGATCCGATGAAGCGCAAGCAGCTCAAGAAGGGCCTCGATCAGCTCGCCGAGGAGGGCGCGGTTCAGCTCTTCTTCGATCGCTGGCGACTGGAGCGCGAGCCCCTGCTGGGGGCCGTCGGCGTGCTGCAGTTCGAGGTCACGCAGTATCGGCTGGAGCACGAGTACGGGGCGGCGGCGCACTTCGAGAAGCTGCCCTACCAGCACGCGCGTTGGATCGAGGGCGAGGTGACCCTCGATCGCTTCGAGCGCCCCGGCTCCAGCACCTGCGTGCTCGACGTCGAGGGCCGCCCGCTGGTGCTCTTCGAGAGCGACTGGGCGCTGCGCCGCGCCCAAGAGGAGCACCCGACGGTCAAGTTCATCGCTGCGGTCCAGCCCGGGCGCTCGTCGCGGGCGGCCGGCCGCACGGCGGGGTGAGGGGCCAGGAGCGCGGGGTGGGGCGAGGATCAGGGGGAGAGGCGCTCCCGACGATAACCGGCCACCCCTGCCAACTCGTAACGGAGGCGGTCATGCATGCGACTCTTCCGGCCCTGCCAGAACTCCCACGCCTCGGGGTGAAGGCGAACCCGCATCGCCCCATCCGGGCTCGCATCGAGTGTGGCGTTCGCCACCTGACCCAATTCGCGTTGCCAGCAGGCCGTTGGGCTGACCGTGTAGCCTCCCCAGTGCGGCGGGCAAGGCGGTCCTCCCTGCGGTGCAAAGCGCAACGCATACCCAATCGCCTTCAGCAGCAGCTCCGGTCGCCCAAAGATCACTTCGCTCTGATTTGAGGCCCAGGCTCCGACGCGAGACTGCCAATCCCGCGTCAGGAAATACGCCACCGACCGTGTACGCAGGACCTGGTCAACCGTGCCCTCGAACTCCAGTGCGCGACCGATCAGTGGGCACTCCAGGGAGACCGCAGCAAGGGGGTTCGCGGCAAGATCACGCCCCTTTCGGCCCTGATAATTCGTAAAGAACAGGATCCCCGGATCGCCGGGTCCGTTCTTGACGAGCACCACGCGCTGCGAGGGCCCGAATTCGCGTTCGCCGTCTAGCGACCCGCCCTGCGGTTCGATTGGGCGCGCCGTAGCGAGGCGCATCGCGAAAGGGTCGATCTGAGGCAAATCCGGTTGCTCGGTGTGGAGGCGTGCGTAGGCCTCATGAACCGCCAGAAGATATGCGTGAAGCAGCTCGTCTGAGTACGCCACCGCTTCTGCCGCGGACAACGCGATCCCCCTCACCTTCGCGGGACCCTCGACCGCCAGCGGCGCCGATCCGGCCAGCGGTTGCGGATCCATGCTGTCCAGGAGCTCCGCAAGGCCCTCGAAGCGCACCTGCCGCTGCAGATCCGGCCAGAAGAAGGAGAAGGCCGCCCGGGGATTATCCCTGAGGTGCGCCGCGGCACGGTTGCCCAACGCGAGCCGAAGCACCAGGCCCTCGTCGTCAGACGACTCGACCACGGCGGGCGTACCCGAAGGCTGACCCGTCTCGCGATCGACCGTGCCGAACCACCCCTGCTCCGGGGGCAGCAGGACGGTGGGCGCCACTCGATGGATCCGATCGTGCGACGCCCTCGCGTCGTTCATCCAACGATCGAACAAGGCCTTCGGATCGGTCCCCGCCTCGCGCTCGGTCAGCGTATTCGCCGTATAGCTGACGCGCCGCGTCGCGATTCCCTGCACGGGGTCAACGCCCGCCGCAGAGGGCTCTGCCGGGGCCTCCCCTTGGGAAACAGCCGCTACCACGGCTGCTGGGTCTCCGATGACGACCACCGTCATCGGCCAGACCATGAGCGACACCAAACGACTGCGCCTCCACGCCACGCTTCGCACCATCGACGCCTCCCCCTGGCTGCTCATGAATACGGTCCATCGCACCGTAACCCTCGCGCGACCACGCACCAGCGTCAACGACCATGCGAGTGAAGAGCACTCTCCGCGCGCGGCTTGACCAGGAGGGCGGCCGCTGCCTAAGGTCGCCGCCGTGTCGCTCGCGCAGAAAACGGCCCGTAGCGCCGTCTGGACCGTGCTCTGCGGGCTGGTCGGCCGCGCCGCCGGGTTGCTCAGCACCTTCGTCGTCACGCGCTACATCAGCCCGCTGCACTACGGCGCGGTGTCGGTGGCCTCGGTGCTGGCGGTCAGCGCCGACGAGCTGACGCGCTGCGGGCTCTACCAGTACCTGGTGGCCAAACCCAGCGCCGGACGCTCCGCGGCCTTTCACGCCACCTTCTTTCACCTGAGCTTCGGCCTCGTCGCGCTGGCGGCGCTGGTCGCGCTGCGCACGCCGCTGGCGACGCTGATGCGCGCGCCGCTGGCGGCGGACTTCGTGCTCGGCCTGGCGCTCTCGTCGGCCTTCGACCGCGTCTCGGCCGGCCCCGAGACGCTGCTACACCGCCAGATGCGCTTCGGCGCGCTCGGCCTCAGCCGCGCCGCCGGCGACGTGGTCTTCGCCGCGCTGGTGATCGTGCTGGCCATCGCCGGCTTCGGCGGCTACGCCATCGTCTACGCCAACATCGCGCAGTGGGCCCTGCTGCTGCTGCTCTTCACCGTGCTGACGCACTGGCGCGACTGGATCGAGCCGCACGCGCTCACCCGGGACCAGACGCGCGCGCTCTTTGCCTTCGGGCTGCCGCTGGCGCTCGGTCACCTGGCCAATCACGCCTCGCGCCGCTGGGACAACCTGCTCTTCTCGCGCTTCTTCGGCCCCACCGTCGTCGGCCACTACAACCTGGCCTACAACCTCGCCGACATGCCGGCGACCTACCTCGGCGAGAGCATCGGCGACGTGTTGCTGCCCTCCTTCGCCCGCATCGCGCGCGAGGACCGGCCCGCGGCGCTGCTGCGCGCGCTGCGCCTGCTGATGCTGCTGATGTGCCCGCTGGCCATCGGCCTCGCCGTCGTCGCCCCGACGGTGATCCACAGCTGCTTCGACCCGCGCTGGGCGCTCGCCAGCCCGATGCTGGCGCTCCTGGCCTCGCTCTCGCTGGCGCGGCCCGTGAGCTGGACGGTCGAGGCGTACCTCCAGTCCTGCGACCGCACCCGCGCGATCGCGCTGCTGCAGCTCGGCAAGGTCGCCGCCGTCTTCGGCCTGATCGCCCTGCTGGCGCCCCTCGGCCCGCTCTGGGCCTGCGCCGCCGTCGGCCCCGCCTTCGCGCTACAGAGCCTCGGCGGGCTCTACGTCATCAAACAGCTCGATGGTATCCCGCTACGACGCCTCCTCGCCGCGACGCTGACCGGCTTGCCGGCCGCGGCCGTGATGGCCGGCGCCGTGCTCGCGCTGCGCCGGCTCGTGCTCGCCCCCGCCGACCTCGACAACACCTACCTCGGCCTGGCCGCCGAGGTCGGCCTCGGCGCCCTCGCCTACCCCGCCGCCGCCCTGCTGCTGGCCCCGCAAGGTGCGCGCGAGCTGCTGGGGGTGCTGCTCGGCGCGCTGCGGCGCAGTCCACCAGGGCCCCTTTGAACCCAACGCCTCGCGGCCGCCCGCCCCCCGGTGGCGAGCGTGAGACTCTCTTGCTTCTCGCACCCGGCCTCCCTCGCCTCTCGCCGCCCCTGAGCTCACTGCATGCCTTGCCCGATGGAAGCTCGGCCGCGAGTCGAGGCCATCAGCGGCCACCCGCTTCGAGGATGCGAGTGGGTCTCGGCGAAACCGCTAACCTGGCGGCCGACCATCCCCTCCCTCATCGTAGGTGATCGCGATGACGGTCAGCAGCAACGTTCCCTTGGGGCGCTGCACGCGCACCTCATCGCCCTCCGCCTTGCCGAGCAGCGCCCGGCCGATCGGCGAGTCCACGCTGATGCGGCCCAGCCTGGGGTCGTATTCGTCCGGCCCGACGAGCTGGAAGCGAGAGGTCTCGCCTTCGCCGTCTTCGACCGTGACCCACGCACCGAAGAACACGCGTCCGTGCTGTTCCGGCGCCGGCTCGACCACTCGCAGCTCGTCGAGCCGCTTGCTGAGGAAGCGCATCCGTCGGTCGATCTCCCGCAGCTTCCTCTTGCCGTAGAGATACTCGGCATTCTCCGAGCGATCCCCGAGTGCCGCTGCGTCGGAGACCTCCTGCGTCACCCGCGGGCGCTCGCTCCGCCACAGCCGGTCGAGCTCCTCGACGAGCACCCGTCGGCCGCGCGCCGTGATGTACGGGGTGGTGCTGCCCGAGGCAGAGCGGGTCGGGCCCTGCGGTAGCCGCGGCTTCATCGATCGTCGCGACATCGACAGGCTCCCTCGTTCATCCCTCGCGGCGCCCCTGCCTTCTCGCCGCCGGCGCGCGTGGCGGCCAGGCACGGGCGCGCGAGCGCGACTCGATCCGTTGGACCATTTCACGAAAAGCGGTCGGGAACCACCGGCGACCACTGCACCGAAACGTGATCCGCCCCCTTTGTCCGTGGGAGACTCGGACGGTGGGGAGCAACCCACCATAGTGGGAGGTATCGATGATGCAGCTCTATTGGATGGGCGTCTGCGCCCTGATCTTGAGCCTGGTCGGGCGAACAGCGGGCGCGGCCGAGCCCCTCCCGGGCAGCGTGGACAACGGGAACGGCAGCTGGACCTACCGCTACGCGCCCAGCGGCGGCGCCAATGACGGCTCCGATCAGGGCGGGCCAAGCGCCGGCAAGGACCTCGTCGTCGCCGAGCACAGCCCGAGCACCGTGTTCGCCTACGCGGACGACGAGATGGGGCTCTACAACTCGTCCTGCAATCCCTTCATCGCGTGGGGCCTGCTGCGCTTCGACCTGGCGGGGCTTCCGAGCGCAAGCCAGGTCGAGCGGGTCAACCTGGTGTTCCACAGCAAGGCCTGGACGGCCTACTTCCCCTACCAGGTCGCCACCACGACCTACGACGTCTACCGTGTGACCGAAGCCTGGGAGGAGAACACGGCCACCTGGAACAACCAGCCCGCTGTCGCCGCCGATCCCAGCGCCTCGCTCGGGGTGGCCACTGCGGAGGTGCAGCACCCCAGCTACGCCTACGACGGGTTTGTCTCGATCCCGATCACCAGCCTGTACTTGAGCTGGATCAGCGGACAGCAGGCCAATCACGGGCTCTCGCTGCGCCGCCGCGAGTCGTTCTGCGAGAACGGCAACGCCAACCAGATCACCACCTCGGACGCCAGTGAGGCCGCCCGCCGACCCGCGCTGGAGATCGTCTACCGCGTGGCCCCGCTGCAGCCCGACGCGGGCCCGGCCGCCGACGGCAGCGCGCCGCGGGCCGATGCCGCGCCGCCCCACGAGGTCGGCATCGACAGCCGGGCGGCGCCAGACGCGGGCACGCGGTCGCGCGATGCTGCCGCCGCCACGCCGTTGGATGCCCGGCGCAGTGCTGCTGATGCCGCGCGGCGCGCCGATCGCCCGAGCGGCTCCGGATGCGCCTTGACCCCCTCCGCCGCCGACCTGCGATCACCGTGGCTGCTGCTGCTCGCGCTGATCGGCCTGGCCCAGTGGCGCCGGCGCCGCGGTCGCTAGGCCAAAACAAGCGTCCCGCGCCTTTTGGGCCCAGATATGACTCAGGGGCTTTCGCAGCCCTGGTGGGGAGTGAATCCCCGACTTCACCCCATAACGCTCGCCTTTGGCTCGTCTAGCCCGAAAACAAACGGCTCGCGCCCAAGCGCGCTTGTTTTCGGGCTGGAGCCTGTCGGGAATGCTGCGCCACCCATCGCGCGTTACCGCGGCGCCGCCGCTGCCCTGGGGCTCGTCTTCGGCACTTTTGGGCCGAAGTGGCTGCCCGGTGCTCACGTACCGCGACATTTCCCGACAGACTCCTAGGCCCAGAACAAGCGCGCCGCGCCGCACCGACCTGTGGTGCGATTCATCCAGGTGTCGCAAGAAGGCCACGGCGGAGGCACGGTCTTCTGCCGCTGCAGCCCCCGATCCAGGCCAGGCGAGGATGCCCGGAGGGGCACAGCGCTTGCTTCTACGCGAGCCGTGCCGCACCTCAGCGGCGGGTCCGCAGCGCGAAAGGCGACCGACGATGAAACCGAGACTTCCAAGCCGCCTGCTCGCAACGCTGACGCTACTCACCACGCAAGCGCTCACCGCCTGCCTGCTCACCGCCTGCCTGCCTCATGTTGCGCGCAAGAACGCGCGCATCGAGCCCGGCGTGGATCTCGACCTCGCCGTCGGCGGCGTCCTGATCGGCGGCACCCCACCCACGCGTCACCTCGAGGGTGAGCCGACCGAGCTGCGGCCCTTCGCCGAGGTCGACCTGCAGTTCGGCGCGCGACGCGCGAACAACCTCGGCTACGCGATCCAGCTCAAGGTTCCCCTGGTCTTCGTGCTCTCGAGCCTAGACCTCTACCTCGAGCTGCCAAGCACGAGCCCCTGGTACTACGGCGTCGGGGCCGAGCTCGGCCTGCAATCGGGGGTCTATGGCGTCGTGACCTGGATGAGCCCGCGCCGCACTTACCTGACGCTCACCGGCCGCGCGCTGGCCGCGCCAAGCTACGACAACCATTGGGGCCTGATGCTCAATCCGCAGCTCAGCGCGGGATGGGCGGGTCGCCTGGCCGACCTCTCGCTCTTTGCCAGCTTCGGCCATGTCGTCGGCGGGGCCATCGACACCAACTGGTCGTGTGACGACTGCTATGCATCGCCCCGCAAGAACTTCCTGCTCTTCGGCACCTCAGTGCGCTTCTGACCATTGCGGCACCCGCCGGCGTCCGGCGGCGGGCACGATTCGGTACGACTCGGCGAGAGCAGGGGCGCTCGGGTAAGCGCTCTCGGCGGGTGCCGCGAGCTCGAGCTCCGTGGGCGGATCAGCCTCGGCGCTGGCGGCCAGCGGATCGGCGGGCGGCAGTTCGACGCGGCGCTGCTCAGCTCAGGCGAAGTGCGTCGCCGCCAGCCGTCGCCGGCCCACGCTCACCTCGCCGCCGTGCTGCACCAGCTCGACGGGGGTGTCGTGGCCAAGGAAGAGCAGCGGGCTGGCCGAGAAGGTGTAGGCGCCGCAGGCGTGGAAGGCCACCAGGTCGCCGGGCTCGGCGCGCGGCAGGTCGATCGCGCGGGCCAGCGAGTCGAGCGGCGTGCAGAGCGGGCCGACCAGCTCCTGACGCTCGGGCGCGGC
Organism: Pseudomonadota bacterium; assembly: GCA_016702545.1. Classification (GTDB taxonomy): domain Bacteria; phylum Myxococcota_A; class Polyangia; genus JADJTL01. Next base: position 50,402 of record JADJDT010000048.1, read on the forward strand.
GTCGGGGTGCGTCAGGTTGGAGACGGCGTAGTTCTTCTTCACGAGCTGGCCGAAGTTGCCGGTGGCCGCGAAGCAGTGGTTCATCCCGCCGTCGAGGATCGCGAAGCGCTTGCCGCGCGTGACCTTGACCTCGACCACGCGGGCCACATAGACGCCGTAGGGGCCGATCAGATACCGGCCCAGCTCGAGCACGAAGCGCGTCGCGGCGAAGCGCGGCTCAGCGGCCTGGGCCTGGGTCAGCAGCTCGCCGAGCTGGGGCGCCAAGGTCTCGACCTCGAGCGCCTGCTGGCCCGCAAAATAGGGGATGCCGAAGCCGCCGCCGAGGTTGACCACGCGCGGCGCGAGCTCGTGCTCGCCGGCCAAGCGCGCCACCAGCGTCAGCGTCGCGCGCACGTTGTCGAGGATCGCCGCCGCGTCGAGGCACTGCGTGCCGGCGTAGACGTGCAGCCCGTGCAGCTCGAGCGCCGGATCGGCCAGGGCCGCGCGCAGGGGCTGCTCCAGCTCCTCCTCGGCGATGCCGAACTGCGAGGCCTGCCCGCCCATCTTCATCATGAAGGCGTTGGGGATGTGCGCCGGGTTGATCCGCAGAGTGATGGCCGCGCGGCGACCGAGCTGCCGCGCCACGGCACCGAGGCGCCGCAGCTCGCCCGGGGACTCGACGCTGATCAGCCCGACACCCAGCTGCAGCGCCTCGCGCAGCTCCTCGTCGCTCTTGCCCGGGCCGGCGAAGCTCATCGTCGCTGGCGCGTAGCCAGCCGCGCAGGCCAGGCGCACCTCGCCGATCGACGAGACGTCGAGCCCACCGACGCGCCCGCGCAGCAGCTCGAGCACGCGCGCGTTGGCGTTGGCCTTCATCGCGTAGAGCACCGAGGCCGTCGCCGGCAGCGGCGCGACCAGGCGCGCGAGCTGCGCCAGCGCGGCATCCAGGTCGTAGAGGAAGAAGGGCGTACCGTGGCGCGCGGCCAGCGCGGTCAGCTGCGAGCCCTCCCACGCGGGGCCTGACGACGGCGCGGAAGAAGCTGCCTGAGGCTCATGGTCCGACGTCATCGGGGCACTATAGGCTGGCGGCGCCGCCGTCGTAAGAGGGCCTGTCGCCCGTCGCCATAGACCCGCGCCCGCTCAGCGCGGCTGCACGCGGGCGGGGCCGCGACGCTCGGTGGCGGGCGCGCCGACGGTGGGCGTCGAGCGCTCGCCGGAGAGGTCCGCGTAGCGGCTGCGGGCCAGCTCGAGGTACTCCGGCTCGAGGTCGACGCCGAGGTAGCGTCGACCGAGGCGTGCCGCAGCAACCCCGGTGGTCCCGCTGCCCGAGAAGGGATCGACCACGAGCTGGCCGGGGTCGCTGGCAGCGAGCACGATGCGCTCGAGCAGGGCTAGCGGCTTCTGCGTCGGATGCTTGCCGAAGCGCTTCTCGGCCTTCAGCGGCGGCACGATCGACCACAGACTCTGCATCTGCTTGCCGCCGTTGTCCTGCTTCATCCGATCGTAGGCGAAATGGTGGCGGCTGCGGCTGTCGCGCGCGGCCCAGAGAATCGTCTCGGTGGCGTGCGTGAAGTAGCGGCAGCTCAGGTTGGGCGGCGGCGTGACCTTGTACCAGGTAATGTCGTTGAGCACCTTGAAGCCGAGCTGCTGCAGCGCGAAGCCGACGCTGAAGATGACGTGGCGCGTGCCCGAGACGAAGATCGTGCCGTTGGGCGACAGCACCCGCTGGCAGGCCGCCAGCCACTCGCGGTTGAAGGCGTGGTTCTCCTCGACGCCGCGCGAGACGTCCCAGGCGCCCTTGTCGACGCTGACCATCCGACCCGACTGGCAGGTCACCCCGCCGTTGCTGAGGAAGTAGGGCGGGTCCGCAAAAATGAGGTCGACGCTGCCCGGCGGCAGCTCGCCGAGAACCTCGCGGCAGTCACCGTGAAATAGAGTAAAATCGCCGGCTTCGCTCTGAAAGTGGGGCTGGCGCTCGGCCGCGCGAGGTGCTCTTAAAATGTACATGCACCTACATTAGGATACCCACGACGGGCCGGGCAACTTCCCGGCCCTAGGGAGGGGCGCAGACGAGAGGTACTGCCTCGCAGACCGCGACCGTCTGCGTCGTCAGGCTCAGCTCGACCAGGCGCGTCGGCCGCGCCTCGACGCGCAGCTCGGCGACCACGCGGTCGCTGGCCGGCAAGGCCAGGGTCTCGGGCACGACCAGCGCGCTGGCGCATTGGGCGGAGCTCAGCGTCCCGGGTGTTCCGAGTCCCGCGCCGAAGGCTCCAGCCTCGATCAGGCGCCACTCGCAGGCGCTCGCCTCGGCCGGCGCGCTCAGCACCTGGGCCGCACCGGGGCAAGCCAAACCCGTGTCGGTGACCTGCAGCGTGCAAGTCAGCCGCGTCGGGCTGACGCGTTGCTCGATACAGCGCTGCGCGTCGACGCTCACGCCGCAGGCCTCCGACGCATCGCAGTAGAGCTGGGACACCGGGGGTGCAGCGCCGTCGGCCACGCAGGGCCCCGCCGGGGCCTGTCCCTCGGCACCCTCGCAGCTCCGCGTCCCCGCGCGGCACGCGGCAGCGGCGCCCTCACCGCTGCGGCCGAAGCAGGGCACCTGGGCGGGCCCTGGCTGACCGTCGCAGTCGGTATCGCGTCCGTCGCAGAGCTCCGGCGCGCCGGGGAAGACCCGGGCGTCGCCGTCGTTGCAGTCGGGGGGCGTGTCACCGCGGCGGACGGCGTCGCAGTCCAGGTTGTCGGTTGGGGCCAGCGTCAAGCGGCGCTCGCCGATCGCGGCCACCCGACAGCCGGCCACCGTCTGGAGCTGGGCGGGCGCCCCTTGCAGGCGCAAGGCCCGGCGCAGCACGGCCCCGCCGACGAAGCGCTGCGGCTCGGAGAAGCCGAAGCTGGCCAGGGCCTCGCCGCCGCCCGCGGCAGCGCGCCAGCCGAGGACCAGCACGCGTACCCGTAGCGGAGCGTCGATGTCAGGCGGCTGGCGCAAGAGCAACTCGTAGGGCCGCGCCTGCAGCGAGCGGTTGGCCACCTCCACGCGCAGGCCCGAGACACGGCTGTCCCGCACATAGAGCCCGTTGCGCTCGACGCCGACCTCGACCTCCAGGGTCCGCATGGCGTCGCCGGTGATCGCGAAGAGCAGGCCGGTCTCACCACCGCAGGCGCCGAGCAGCAGCAGGGCGCCGATCGCCCAGCCACCACGCGCCGCCGTCGCGAGTGCTCCGCGCACCAGGGGGGCCTGGGATGCCGTCATGATCACCTCGGTCGCGCACCGCCACCGGCTTGGCCGGCACCGACGCGCTCGCCCGGCCGCTCGCCAGCGCGGCCCGCCGCAGCATACCGCGCGTCGCGGCGAAAAGCGCCGGCCGCGGCAAAGGGGGGTCCGGCGGCCCTGGCTGCTCGTGGTGGCGTGGAAGAGGCCGCGTGGGCGTTCCGTCACGCCGCGCTCCGCGCCCGGAAGCTGGTTGGAGGCACCGCGCTTCGCGCCTAGAATAGCGGACATGCCAAGGCAGCGTTCCCTCCGGGCGTCGGCACACCTCCTGCCGGTGCTGCTGTCGCTCGCGCTCGGCGTGCGCTGTGCGCGGGTGTCCACGCCCGTCCCCTACGATGTCGCGCTGCGACACGGCGACGCCGGGGCGGACCTTCCAATGCGTGACCGCGGGACCGGCGAGCCAATGCGTGACCGCGGGGCCGGCGAGGGGACCGCAGGCGATGCAGCGCGCTGCGACTGCCCGCTGGGCTGCGACGACGCCGGCTGTGGGGAGATCGTCCCCTCCAATGGCTTCACCTGGGGTGCGGTACAGACGCTCGACCCGCTCTCCGGCACCTACAGCATCAACACCACGACCTGCATCGGCGCCTACCCGACCGGTGGCTTCCTCGCCGGGTCGATCGAGGGGGGGGCCTGCGTCTTCACCCTCGCGAGCCTCGTCGTGCCGCTCGGCAGTGTGCTCGCGGCGACGGGCGAGCGGCCCCTCGTGCTGCTGATCCGCGGCGGGGCGAGCGTGGAGGGACTGGTCGACGTCGGCGCCAAGCGCGATGTCCCCGGGCCGGGTGGTGGCGCCCCCAATACGGGCATGGGGGCGGGTGGGGCCGGAGGGTGTTGTGCGGGCGGCGGCGGTGGGGGCTTCGGCACCGCGGGGGGGTATTCCTACGGCACCGCTGGCAGCACCTACGGCAACGAGACCCTCGTGCCCTTGGTCGGCGGCAGCGGCGGAGGCCACGGAGGCCAGGCACGCGGAGGCGCCGGCGGCGGGGCCCTTCAGATCTCCTGCGCACAGACCCTGCGGGTCGACGGGAGGATCACAGCGGGCGGCGGCGGCGGATCGAGCGGCGGGTCGTCCGGCGGCGGCGGCGCGGGTGGTGCGGTGCTGCTCGAGGCTCTGAGCATCGTGGGCACGGGCGTGGTTGCTGCCAACGGCGCCGGCGGGGGCGGAGTCGGGGATCTACCCGGCGAAGACGGGGACCCGACCTTCACGCCCGCCGCGGGCGGCACCCGCGCTGGCGCGGGGGCGACGGGAGCCACCTTGGCCGGCGTCGGCGCCTCCGGTGGGGGCGGCGGAGGTGGCCTCGGCCGCGTGCGCTACAACCTAGCCCGCCCAACGATCGTCCCACTCGTGACGAGCGCTGCCTTCAGTCTCGGCACCGTGCAGGGGTCAAGGTGAATCCTGGCCCCTTCGCACCCTGGCAGCGCGCGTCCCCTCGTTGACCCTAACTCCGCGCGGTGGCTATAGTGTCGCCGCCCCAAACGTCGGGCCTCCGGGTGGCACAGCTCCGGGTGGCGGCACGACGGCGATCGGTGGCGACGCTGGAGGGTTCGATGCGGCTACTGCTCGGCGGGCTCGCCGTGCTGCTCAGCACGGTCTTTTTCGTTCCGGGTGCGGCGACCCAGGGGATGATGCCTCAGCCGCGCGGCGGCATGGGTGCACCCGATCCGAAGTCCGAGACCAAGGAGGGTCCGGCGGAGGCGGCGCCCGAGGAGGAGGCCGCGGAGGAGGAGCTACCGCCGCTGCCGGCGTGGCCCACGGCGGTCAAGAAGCGCATCGAGTTCTTCGAGTTGGACGGCTACTTCCGGCTGCGCGCCGACCTGCGCCACAACCTCAACCTCAGCCAGAACGATATCCGCGTCGGCACGGCCGCGGCGACCTATGCGCCCTACTGGGGTCCGCTGGCGGAGCGCTCGGAGACCAACCGCTGCGCGGTGCGGCGCACACGCACGGTCGTCGGCACCGGGGACGACCGCGGGATCTCCGCGAGTGACTGCCCGCAGCGGACGCTCTCGGGGGCCAACCTCCGCTTACGGCTCGAACCGCGGCTCAACGTCTCGGAGAGTGTGCGGGTGCGCACGCAGCTCGACGTGCTCGACAACCTCTCGCTGGGCAGCACGCCCGACAACCTGACCTCGACCGGCTACCTCCCCTCGGCGCCGACAGCCTTCTTCTCGGATTCACAGGCGGCGCCAGTGGCCGGCGAGAACAGCGCCACGGCGGCGATCGTCGTCAAGCGCGTCTGGGGCGAGGTCGACACCCCCCTCGGCCAGCTCAGCTTCGGCCGCATGCCCTGGCACTGGGGCCTCGGTGTGTTGCACAACGACGGCCAGTGCTGGGACTGCAACGTCGGCAACAACCTCGACCGGGTGGCCTTCGTCAGCGCGCCGATCGCCGGGCATCGCCTCGGGCTGGCCTACGACTTCGCCGCCAGCGGCCCCAGCTCGGCCACCGTGCTGGCCGGGCGCCCGGCCTACGGGGGGCGCTGGCGCGACGGCTCGGTGATCGACCTCGAGCAGCTCGACGACGTCGATCAGCTCGCGTTGATGATCACGCGCGTCGCCGACGAGACGGAGCAAGCGGACCGCTTGGCGCGCGGCGAGCTCGTGACGAGCTACGGGGCGTACGTGCTCTGGCGCCAGCAGTCCTTCGACTACGTCAACGCCGCGGCCGACGGTAGCGGCACAGGCACGCTCAACCGCACCGAGGACCAGCTCGGTGCCCAGCTCGTCGAACGCCACGCCTGGTCCTGGACGGCCGACGGCTGGGCCCGGCTCGCGTGGCGCAAGCTGCGCCTCGAGGCCGAGGCGCTGATCATCGGCGGGCGCATCGAAAACGTCTCGGACGACACCAGCTCGATAAGCCCGCGCCGCCTGCTGCAGTACGGTTTGGTCGCGCGCTCGCGCTACCACTTCTTCGGCGACAAGCTCAAGCTGGACTTCGAGCTGGGCAGTGCCTCGGGCGACGACAGCGAGCTCTTCGACCTCAACCGTCGGCGCCAGCGCGCCATCGACCCCAACCTGCGCGACGCTTCCCTCAACGAGCTGCGCTTCAACCCCGACTTTCTGGTCGACCTGATTCTCTTTCGCGAGATCCTCGGCACGGTGGCCAACGCCACCTATCTCAAGCCCTCCTTGCAGTTCGACTTCCTCGGCGCGCTCGGCAGCCGCCTCGATCTGATCTACAGCTTCGCCAACAACCCGACCGCCTATCCGGGCAACGCGCGCAGCCTGGGGCTCGAGATGGACCTCGACCTCTACTATCAGAACCTCGACGACGGCTTCACCGCCGGCCTGCAGTACGGCCTGTTGATCCCCTTGGGCGCGCTCGACCGCCCGGCGAGCATCTATCTCAGCGACGCCAAGGATGCCGGTTTGGCGCAGACGCTGCGCGCGCGCATGGTCATCAAGTTCTGAGCGCGCGACGTCCGCCGACAACCTGGGATTTGCGAATGCCGTGGCGACGGCTCACCTCGGCCACGATCGCCCTGCTCGCGCTCGCGCCCGGCAAGGCCACTTCGGCCCCGGCCCCAGCGCCGGCCCTAGCCCCGCCACGCTACGAGACCGTCGTGCGGGGCGCCCCCGATGATGCCAACGATCCGGATCCGACCGCGCTGATCAGCCGCATCACGACCGCGAACGCCGCCCCCGGCACCGAGCTCGCCGACCGCCTGCGCGGCGTGCCGACCTTGCAGATCCGCGACTACGGCAGCGGGCAGCCCAAGCTGGTCACCCTGCGCGGCGTCGAGCCCCACCAGGTGGCGATCTTTCTCGATGGCATTCGACTGACCGATCCGGGCCAGCCGACGATCGATCTCTCGCTCTTCGATCCCGGTCAGCTGGCAAGCGTAGAGGTCTACCGCTCGGGCGGCTCGAGCCGCTTCGGCGCTGGGGCGCTCGGCGGCGCCATTTTGCTCCATACGCCGCCGCTGGTTCGCAGCCCGCACACGCGACTCGGGGCGAGCTACGGTTCCTGGCAGACGTTCACCGCACATGCCAGCCAGCGCGGCGCGATCGGCCCGGCCCGCGTGGCGCTCAGCGCCGCCTATCGGCGCACCGCGGGCGACTTCCCCTTCACGGACCACAATGGCCAAGCGACGCGGCGCCGCAACAACGAGGGTCAACTCGGCGAGCTGCTGCTGCGCATCGACGAACTCGGCGGTGGCCCGTGGCGCTACGGACTGCTGGCATCCTTCGGCGGCGCCTGGCGTGGGGCGCCCGGCATGATGCAGCGACCGAGCGAGCGCGCGCGGCAGCGCGATCTCCGGGCGCTACTCGCGGTGCACGCCACGCGGCGCGCCCTGCTCGGCGCCCGTGGCGGCCGGCTCGACCTGCGGCTGTTTCAGCGCTACGGACACTTCCGCTTCAGCGAGCCCGCGCCGCCGCCCGTGACCAGCGAGAGCAACGGCGTCAGCCTGGGCGGCACGCTCGACGCCGCGCTGCCCCTGCGACCCTGGGTGCGCCTGCGGCCGGGCCTCGAGCTCCGTTCGGACCTCTTCTTCGGCAGCGAGGCCGGCGAGCGCGAGCGGCTGGCCACCGACCTGTGGCTGGCGGCGGAGCTGGCCCCGCTGGGCCCGCGGCTGGTGCTCGCGCCGACGCTGCGTTGGGCCCGCGCCAGCGATTTCGGCGGGCGTTGGGTGCCAGCGATCGGCGTGTTGGGACAACCTTGGGTCGACCGGCGCGAGACGCGCCCTCGACTCGGCAGCCTGCAGCTCCGGGCCAGCTTCGGCCGCAGCCTGCGCTTTCCCTCCTATCAGGAGCAGTTTCTACGGGTCGACGGCTTCGGCCCCAACCCCGACCTGCAGCCCGAGGATGCGCTGGCGCTCGACGCGGCCCTGGGCTGGGAGCCCGTGCCCCAGGTCGCGCTCGAGCTCGGGGTGTTCCGGCGCTGGATCGACAACGTGATCCTGGTCGCCCCCGTGAGCAGCTTCTTGGTCCGCCCCGACAACTACGAAGGCGCGACGACGACGGGGGCGGAGGTCAGCCTGCGCCTGGCCCTCGGCGCCGGACTGGAGGTCAGCGGGGCCTACTGCCTGCTGCGCACGCGCCTCGCGGAGACCGGACTGGCCCTGCCCGCCCACCCGCGGCACCAGGTCAGCTCGGAGCTGAGCTGGGCGGCCACCGGCCTGCCGCACCCCCCGCGGTGGTTGCGGGGCCTCGTGCTCGCGAGCTCGCTCGCCGCGCAGAGTGGCATGGGTCTCGATCGCTTCGGCAACGCGCGTGAGGAAGGGCGCGCCTTATGGGCCGCCAGCGCCCGCTATGCCCTCCGCGGCCTCACGCTCAGCCTCGAGGGCCGCAACCTGCTCGACAAGCGCGACGCCGTCGACAGCGTGGGCTTCCCGCTGCCGCCGGCCCGCGTCTTCGTCGCGCTGGCATGGGAACCCTGAGACAGGCGCCAGCGCGCCGAGGGCCCGGCGCGCCGCTACCCTCAGGTGCAGGCCCCCGCGGGATCCCAGCTCGGGGGGCCGCAGACGGTGGCGCAGGTGCCGCCGATGGTGAGCCGCGGCAGGCACTCCTGCCCGCCCTCGCAGTCGGTCACGCTCCCTGTCGCGCCGCAAATCCGCGCGCAGAAGCCCCCGCCGCGCGAGCAGACCGACCCGGGCATGCAGTCCTGGTCGCCGACGCAGCTCCGCGTGCAGTAGCCGCTCGCGAAGTCCGGCTGCTGCAGCACACAGCGGTCGAGCGTGCGCTCGCAGTCCTGCGGCTGCTGACAGGGCGCGCCCGTGCTGGCGCGCGCATCGACGGCGACCGCATTGTCGGCGCTGCCGGCGACGAAGCCCTCGTGCGTCGCACAGCCTCGGGCGACGACATGAGACGTGGTCACCGCCCCCTGGGTGTGCGGTGCGAGGGCCTCGACCACGAAGACGAGCGGCTGGCCTGCGGCGACGCGCAGCCCGGCCGCCCCCTCCTGCTCCTGGCCCTGCCACTCGAGCTGCACGCGCGCCTTGGGCCCCGCCAGGCGCAGGCGTGCATCACCCAGACGGTATTGACTCGGGAACTCCGAGCAAGCCACACCCGCCCCGGTGGTGGTGGCAGCCTGCAACGCGGCGACGTTGAACAGTCGTACGAAGCGGAAGACCGTGCGATCGACGAGGATCGCGGCCTGCAGGCGCGCGATCGGGTCGGGAGCGCCCCCGCCACACGCGGTCAGCAGCAGCAGCAGCGCCGCCGCAGCCAGCCGGGCCCGCCCCGGCCCCGGACGGTCGGAGATCCCAGGGCGCGAGGTCCGCTCACCCCGCCCGTCCCGCGCGTCATTGAATGGTGAGCGTGACGTCCGCATTCGCTCCCGGTCCTCCACCGCCCCCACCCCCCAGCAACACCGCCGCGATCACGCCCCCAGCCAGCGCCGCAGCGCCCCCGGCGCCCAACGTCCACCACAGCCACCGCCGGCTCTTGCGGGCCGCGCCGCCGGCCGCCGCCGCGCCGCCGGCGCCGCCGATATCTACGCCGCGTGGTTGCTCTTCGTCGCCGTCGCGCGCCAGCACGTTGCCATCAGCATCGCGGGCCTCGACGTAGTAGAGCACGCGTCCCGGCTCGGCGCCGACCTCCTGCGCGGGAATCGTCGCCGCGAGGCGCTCCTTCCCGGGGCGCGGGCGCAGGTGGATCGTCGAGTAGTCGGGCCCCTTGTAGCGTCGCCAGCGGACCACCACTTCGCGCAACTGTTGGCGCGGATCGTCGATCGCGAGGTCGATCGTGACGGGCCGACCGGGCGACACCTTGCTCGGCGACTTGGCCACGATCTCCACCGCGGACCCCGCCACCGGCTGCCCGGTACCCTCGGCGCTACCGCCCGTCTCCCCGCCTCCGCCGGCCTGCCCCGCGGCCGCACCACCCGCGGCGCTCGGCTCGGGGATCCCCTGGCGCTTGAGCGCCTGGGAGAACATCGCCCGAATGCTCGGCGAGACGCCGTCGGGCAAGCGAAAGTCGGACCGTATCTTCAGCACCTCGACGAAGGCCTGCACGGCGTTCTCGGCCCGACCGAGCGCGGTGAAGGCCACCCCCATGTAGAGATAGGCCCGGGCCCGCTGAATCGGTGTCAGCTCCTTGAGCTGCTGCACCGCGATCAAGATCCGCAGGGCGGCCTCGTACTCGAGGTTCTCATAGGAGCGCTCGGCCTCGCGCAGCATCGCCTCGGGATCATCCGCCGCTGCGAGAGTAGGAGCGGGAGCAACGAGAAGAAAAGCCGCCAGCAGGACGCCAGCGGGGCGAACGAAGTGACGCACCACGGCAATCTAGCCGTGGGGCTGGCAACGGTCAAGCCGCGCAATTTCTCGCCTCTATCGAGCGTCTGGCCGTTGCTGAGGCCGCAGGCGGTCAGTACACTCTGCGGCAGTGGTTCAACCCATGCTCTCCGACCGTCGCGGCTCGCCCGCTGTATACAAGACGCTGCGCCGCCTCGGGACCGGGGGCATGGCCGAGGTGTTTCTCGCGCGCCAGGAGGGCGTCGCTGGGTTTCGCCGCCTGGCGGTCGTGAAGCGGCTGCTGCCGCAGTTCTCGAGCATGAGCAGCGTGGCGGAGATGCTGCTCGACGAGGCGCGCATCGCCGCGCAGCTGACGCATCCGAACATCGTCCAGATCTACGAGCTGGGCCAGGAGGAGGACCAGTACTTCATCGCGATGGAGTACGTCGATGGCTGTGACCTCGCCACGCTGGCCCGCATCGAACGCCGCCGCAAGAGCCGGGTACCGATGCGCCTCGTGCTGCGCGTGGTGTCCGAGGCCGCGCAGGGCCTCGACTACGCCCATCGTCAGGCCGGGCTCGATGGTCGGCCGCTCAGCCTGGTCCACCGTGACGTCAGCCCGCACAACATCCTTTGCAGCCGCGAGGGCGCCGTCAAGGTCACGGACTTCGGCATCGCCAAGGCCGTCGGCAAGGTGCAGGTGACCGAGGTCGGCGTGGTCAAGGGCAAGGTCCACTACATGTCGCCCGAGCAATACACGGGCGACGAGGTCGACAAGCGCTCGGACGTGTTCTCGCTGGGCGTCGTGCTCTACCAGCTCACGACCGGCCGCTTGCCGCGCGTGACCCGCAGCGGCCAGGTCAACATGCGGCAGGTCGCCGAGGGCGTCATCCCGCACCCGAGCGAGCTGCGTCCCGACTACCCGGCCGAGCTCGAAAAAATCGTCATGTGCGCGTTGGCCAACTCCCCCAGCGATCGCTATCAGGACTGCGCCGGCTTGCGCGACGATCTGCTCAACTTCGGGCGCGACCACGATTTGATCGCCTTCCCGAAGGAGCTCGGCGACTACGTCAACGCGCTCGTGCCGCCGCTGACGCTGACCGAGGAAGCGGCGGCAAACGATGCGGCCGCAGCGGGTCGCTCGCTCGCGGCGGCCGGCCCGCCCAGCCTGATCCGCGGCACCGAACGGGTCCCCTCGGTACAGCCGACGACCTCGCCCGGACACCGCAACCTCTCCGGCCTGCGCTCGATCACCTCCCATTCGGAGGATCGCGACACCGAGATTCCGATCCAGTCGGAGGAGCCGCAGCCGGCTCCCTCGACCGACCCGTCGATCGTCTACCTCGGCTCCGAGATGCGACGTCCGGTGGTCGGGCTCGAGGAGCGGCTGCGCGGGCGCCGCACCCCCAGGGCGGGCGCCGGCGATGGCCCCACGGCCGCCGGGGGCGCGTCCCCGCTACCACCGGCACCTGGCGAGGCGCTCGAAGACCACGTCACCACCGGAGGCGGCTCGCCCTCACCACCACCGGCACGCGACGCGGGGCCGGGTCGCGGCGGGGGAGTCGAGCGCTCGCGCCCAGCGCCGCCGCGGCGTGAGGAGCGCACCGCCCTGGAGCGGCCGCAGCCGCGCCAGGTTCCGGAGCGCGCGACCAACCCGGGGCCCTGGATCGCCTTCACGCTGGTGGTCGTGCTGGTGGCGGCGGCCTCGGTCCTGCTGTTGCTGATGCGGCGCGAAGATCGGCTGTTCAGCAGCGGCGCCCTGGCGCCCGCGGGACTGCAGCAGCCGAGCGCGGGCGGGCTCGACGTGTGGTCCAAGCCCGAGGCGGCGGTCTTCGTCGATGGGGCGCAGCGCTGCGCCCGCACCCCATGCAGCATTTCGGGGCTGCCGCTCGGCCGCGAGCTGCTCGTCACCGTGCGCGGCGGCGCCGACTACAATCTCTGGGTCCAGCGGGCCGTCCTCACGCCGCAGCAGCCCCGCCTGCTGCTCGAGGCGGTGCTGATGCCCGTGGCGACGACCGCGCGCCAGACGGCCGCCCGGCCCGGCGCACGCGACGGCGGGGGCTCGCGTGCCCCCACGCACCAGCCCGGGCGGGTCACCAGCGGCGGCTCCGGCGGGGTTGCGGCGGCCGACCACGCGGGGAGCGCGCCATCGACCGGAGCAGCGACGCCAGCCACCGGCGGGTCCCGCGGGAAGGGGAAGATCTCGATCGGCAAATCGGAGGGCGCCGAAACCATCCTGGCGTCCGACGTGCGGCCGGGTTGGGCGGAGGTCTTCGTCGATGACAAGAGCGTAGGGCACACCCCGCTGCAGGTGGCGATCGAGCCGGGCAGGCACGTCGTCGAGCTGAAGAACGAGCAGTTCGGCTTCCACGCGGTCTACCGCATCAACGCCCGACCGCGCACCAAGACGAAGATCACGGATCAGATCGCCCAGCCGAAGGCCCCCGAGCCAAGCGCGCCGGCGGCTGAGTCGCCCTAACCCCTACCCCCAAGCCACGACCCCTAACCGACGCTGCGCAGCGTCACCTCGGTGATCTCCGCCACCGTGCCCAGCCGCATCGGCGGGCCCCAGAAGCCCGTCCCCTGACTGACGTAGAGCCAGGTGCCTTCGTGGCGCACCAGGCCCGCGACGTAGGGCTGCTGCAGGCGGACGAGGTAGTTCATCGGCCAGATCTGACCGCCGTGGGTGTGTCCCGAGAGCTGCAGCCCAACGCCCAGCCGCGCCGCCTCGAACACCGCTCGCGGCTGGTGGGCGAGCAGCACCAGCGCACGCTGCGGGTCGCGCCCCTGCAGGGCCCGCGGCAGATCCGGGCCGTGCCCTGGGGCGAAGCCCGCCGAGCTGTAGTCGTCCACCCCAGCCAGGTCGAAGGCGGTCGCGCCGCGACCGATCGACACGCGCTCGTTGCGCAAGACGCGCACACCGAGCGCGTCGAGGGCCTCGCACCAGGCGACGGCCCCCGAGTAGTACTCATGGTTGCCGGTGCAGAAATAGCTGCCATGCGCCGCGCGCAGGTGGGCCAGCGGCGCCACGTCATCGCGCAGCTGATCGACGCTGCCATCCACCAGATCGCCGGTGATGGCGATCAGGTCGGGGCGCAGCGCGTTGACCCGCGCCACGACCTGCTCGAGCCAGGGGCGACGCAACGACCAGCCGAGGTGCAGATCCGTCAGCAGCACGAGACGAAAGCCGTCGAGGGCCGCGGGTAGCCCGGCCAGCGGCACCTCGACCCGGCGCGTGACCAGGCGCGCCCCGGCCATCGCCGAGCGCGCGCCGAACGCGCCCGCCCCGCCGGCCCAGACCACGGCAGCCCCGCCGAGCAGGCGCGAGAGCACCAAGCGGCGCTGCGGGTCGATCGGCCCGCCCTGCCCGGTCAGCCGGCGCGTCAGCCAGGCGACCAGCCCGAGCGCCTCGCCAGCCGCCAACACGGTCATTAGCAGCAGCAGCAATCCGAGCCAAACGTGGACCGGCTGCACGAACCAGCGCACGACCTCCGGTGCCAACACGCGCCGCAGCAGCATCGCGGCGACCAGTGCAACCAGCAAGAGCGCCAGCAGCACGGCGGCGGCCAGCCGCCACGGCGGCGGCAGCGCCGTATCGCGCACCAGCCGGCGCCAGAGATAGGCGTGTAGGCCCAGGGCGATGCCGCTCACCGACACCGCGAAGATCAACATGCGGAGCTTCAAGTTGACCGACCTCCGAAGGCGCGCCGTAGCGGCTCGCACCTCCCGGGTATGCCGCGGCCGCCGCACCCGCGCAAGCAGGGGCCGCGGCCGAAAGACGGCCGACCCGGACCGGATCTCGGGCAAGGGGGCTTCGTCGCGGCGTAACTGGCTGAGATCACGCCGCGCCCGACTGGCGCGCCGCGTGCTTGGCAGCAGCGCATGCTGTGCCGACTGCATACGGCGGCGGTGATCGGGGTCGAGGCCGTGCCGGTCGAGGTCGAGGTCGACGCGGGGCGGGGGCTGCCGGGCTTCCACCTGGTCGGCCTGCCCGATAACGCCGTGCGCGAGGGAGCGGTGCGCATCCGCACGGCCCTGGCGCACAGCGGCTTCGATCTCGGCAGCGTGCGGCTGACGGTCAACCTGGCGCCGGCCGAGCTGCGCAAGGACGGCGCCAGCTTCGATCTGCCGATTGCCCTGGGCGGCCTGCTGGCGCGCGGCCTGGCGACCTTCGATCCCCAACAAACCTTGCTGACCGGTGAGCTGGCGCTGGACGGGCGACTGCGACCGATTCGCGGGGCGTTGACGGTGGCCGAGGGCGCTCGACGCTGGGGCTTCTCCGCGCTGGTGCTGCCCCGGGCCAATGCGAGCGAGGCCGCGTTGGTCGCCGGGCTGCGCGTCCTCGGCGCGGACTCGCTGAGCGAGGCGGTGGCGCTGCTCAGCGGGGCTGTGCCGGCCACGCCCACGCCGCCGCCCCCGACGCCGGAGCCCTCGCGGGTCGGCGAGCCGGACTTCGCCGAGGTCTGCGGTCAAGCCGCAGCGCGCCGCGCCGCCGAGGTGGCGGCCGCCGGCGGTCACAACCTGTTGCTGATCGGACCGCCCGGCGCCGGCAAGACGATGATCGCGCGACGCATCGCCGGCGTGCTACCGGCGATGTCGGCAGACGAGGCGATCGAGACCACGCGCGTGCACAGCGTAGCCGGCCGACTGAATGAGGTCGGGTTGGTCAGCCGGCGTCCGTTTCGCGCGCCGCACCACACCTGCAGCAGCGCCGGGCTGATCGGCGGTGGATCGCACCCGCGGCCGGGAGAGGTCAGCCTGGCGCACAACGGCGTGCTCTTCCTCGACGAGCTGCCCGAGTTCCAGCGGCCGACCCTCGAAGCGCTGCGCCAGCCGCTCGAGAGCGGCGACGTCACGATCGTGCGGGCACGCCTGGCGTTGACCTTTCCCGCGCGCTTCATGCTGGTGGCGGCGATGAATCCCTGCCCCTGTGGTTATCGCGGCTCCGAGATTCGTTGCTGCACCTGCGGCGAAAAGGAGGCCCAGCGTTACACCGGTCGCATCTCCGGCCCGCTGCTCGATCGCTTCGACATCTTCGTGCGTGTCTCGCCCGTACCGACGGCGCAGGTGCTCGCGCCGGGCACCAACGAGCCCTCGGCGGCGCTCGCCGCCCGCGTGGCCGCCGCTCGCGAGCGCCAGCGGCAGCGCTACGCCCGCGGCGCGATTCACTGCAACGCCCAGCTCAGTCCCCGCGCGCTGCAACGCCACGTCCCGCTCTCTCCGCCCTCGCGTCGACTGATCGAGCAGCACGCCCAGCGCCACGGCCTCAGCGCCCGCGCCGTGCATCGCTGCTGCCGCGTCGCGCGCACGCTCGCGGACCTCGAACCCACGGAGCAAGTCGGCGAGGAGCACGTCGCGCTGGCGCTGGCGCTGCAACAGGAGCGCTGGCTCGGGTGAAACACCCCCTCGCATCCGTCACCCCGTCAAAGGCATCGACGGGCAACCAAGGAGCACTAGATGAACAAGGACAGCGTCGTCGGCAAGGACACCGTCGTGAGCAAGGTGGCGGCCCGGCTGAAGGCCATCGCGCAGACCGTGGCGGCGATCGAGAAGCAGTTTGGCGCCGGGGCGATCATGGCCCTCGGCAGCGGCAGCAACGCGACGCCGATCGAGGTCTTCTCGAGCGGCTCGCTGCAGCTCGATCGCGCGCTCGGGGTCGGCGGGCTACCGCGCGGCCGCCTGATCGAGGTCTACGGGCCGGAGTCGTCTGGCAAGACCACGGTGGCGCTGCACGCGATCGCCGAGGTCCAGCGCAAGGGGCGCCTCTGTGCCTTCATCGACGCCGAGCACGCGCTCGACCCGGCCTACGCCGCCGCGCTCGGCGTCCGTCTCGAGGAGCTGCTGCTCGCCCAGCCCGACTGCGGCGAGCAGGCGCTCGAGATCGCCGACCACCTGGTGCGCAGCGCCGCCATCGACCTAATCGTCGTCGATTCGGTGGCGGCGCTCGTGCCGCGCGCCGAGCTCGAAGGGGAGATGGGCGACGCCCACGTCGGACTGCAGGCGCGCCTGATGAGCCAAGCGATGCGCAAGCTCACGGGCGCGAGCTATCGTCAGGGCACGGCGATCCTCTTCATCAACCAGACGCGGCAGAAAATCGGCGTCACCTACGGCAGCAATCTGACGACCACGGGCGGCACGGCGCTCAAGTTCTACGCCAGCGTCAGGCTCGAGGTGCGCCGCATCGCGCAGATCAAGGACGGCGAGCAGGTCGTCGGCAGTCGCACGCAGGTCAAGGTGGTCAAGAACAAGGTGGCGCCGCCCTTCCGTTGCGCCGAGTTCGAGATCCTCTACGGCCGCGGCATCAATCGCGACGGCGAGCTGCTCGACCTCGCGATCGAGCGCGGCATCGTCAAGAAATCGGGCGCCTGGTTCGCCTACAACGAGGAGCAGCTCGGGCAGGGCCGAGCCGCGGCCTGCCAGTGGCTCCACGATCACCCCGACGTCGGGCGTGCGATCGCCGAGCGCTGTCTCAAGGACCAGCCCAGCGAGCAGCCGCAGCGGACGGCGGCCTGAATGTGACAGTCCTGGGGGCACGACGACCACGCGGGAAGACCACGGTCTCCGTCCCGTTCCTGCGCCAGTTTGCCCAAGGCCATGACAACGACCGGTCCCGGCGACCGGTCCCGTCCTTGTGCCGCCACCTGGCTTCCGGTATTGCTGCCGTGCACCCGCCACGCGGAAGCGAGGAGAGCCCGATGAGTCGTCTTGCCGTCACGCTGCTAGCCCTCACCGTCGCGTTCTTGCCGGGCTGTCCGGCGAGGAGCCCCCGCGCGGACCGGGACAAGGGACCGACGAGAGATGCTTCGAACGCGACAGATGCTTCGAACGCGACAGATGCTTCGAACCCGAGCTCTCGCGACAGGGGCGGCGGGGACCAAGGCGGGGGGAGCGATGGGCGGGCGGCGAGCGACGCCCGTGCGACCACCGATGCCCGCGCCGATGGCTCAGGAACGTTCCTCACCTACACTGGAACCGCCGCGTTCGTCCGGCTCGCGGATCAACTCGCCCGGGCTGAGAGCGGCGGTAGCGTTGACTTCGACGGCGACGGCTTCGCCGAGTACAAGGTCACCAAGAATCCTGATGGCAGCAGCCGGGTCGAGGCCGACCTGGACCAGGACGCCAAGGCCGAATACGTCCGGGATGCGGCGGCGAATGGGGGACTGGACCGCGACCCTGGACGAGAATTCCAATGGCAAGGCCGACCGCAAAGAGACCTACCGAGTCGGGCCCCCCGCCACCTACGTAATCTGGCGCGACCGCAACGGCGGCGGCGTGCTCGATGAGCGCACGACCTTCACCTTCGACAGCGGGGCGGAGACCTTCCACCGCTTGGTCGAGGTGGACGCCCGGGCGGACGGGAACTTCACGACCCAGTCGGACACCACGGAGCCACAGCTCCGGAGCGCCTGCAGCGGTCCCAGCACCAAGGCCAATCCCTGTGACTCACTTGGCCTCGGCTGCAGCTTTCCCTCGAGCAGCAGCTTTCGCGCTGCTCCGGGCCACGCCGATCAGCGTCGCCGAGGCCAAGGGCCTTGCCGACCTAGATGGCAAGTGCAGTGCGGATCACGCCACGCAGATCGCGCAGGCCGTTGACTGTGCCACCACCTACGGGCAGCGCTGCCTCGACAGCACCAATGCTCCCATGGCCCTCGGCCTGCGCAATGCCCTCGCCGGGGTGGGCGTCACCAACCTCAAGATCGCCTGCGGCAACAACTGCACGAACTCGACGGCGCAGACGAAGTACCAGGCGCCGACCGGCTCGCACCGTTGGAAGCTCTTCGATTCCAAGATGAACCTCAACGCCGCCATGTGGGACAACCTGGATGCCAACGGGCGCTGCAACCTGATGCTGCACGAACTCCTGCACTGGGCCGGTTTTCCGGGGAGTCCGACGCACGACGACACGGGGGACGACGAGGTCTACTCCTGCGGTAGGTATTGCGGCAAGTGCTCGGCGGCTTTGCTGGGCGGCAACCGACCCCACGGCCGGTCGGCGGATTGCGCCACCTGCAGCTCTAATCCGGTCAAGAAGGCCGTGTGTGGATCGCTGAAGAAGTGGATGTCGGGTCCCTGTACGGTAAATTTCGGGATGGGGCCGCAGCCCTTCGCGGCCAAGTGCGATTGGGGCACCGAGCCTTGCGCGAACTGCCAATGGCTGCAGAGTCTCAGCTGCGACGGCACGCTGCAGGGCGAGTTCGGCAATATCTGCTGCGAGGCCTGCCCCTGCCCCGCCGGGTGCGTGCAGCCGTCGATAGTCTGCGGCTGGCCCGGTCTTGTGGCCATGGAATGGGACACGTGCATCGACGGCGCTTTGCCGCATTGCCGCTAGCCACCGAAATGCGGCGGGGGTGAACGCGGCGGGGGATCCCTAGGTTCAACCCGGCCCAGGCCCCCGCGGCGAAGGCTCAGTTGTCGCGCTCGAAGCGGATGCAGTAGCAGCACATGTTCTCGACCAGCACCTGCTCGATCAGCCGGCGATCGAAGCCGGTGTGCTGGATCCAGTGATCCGCCAGCCCGCTCTTCCCGTCCACCGACCGGCAGCCGAGCTGATAGATGCTCAGCGCCCGGCCAGCCACGCGAATGCGCTCGCCCATCGCGCTGCGGATCGGCTGGTGTAGGGCGCAGAAGGGGCTGACCACGGTGCCGCGGCCGACGCGAATCTGGTCGCTGAGCGCGGTCGGCTTGTTCATCTCGTCGGCGATGTCCCGGTAGGGATCGGGGAGCGCGCTGCCGGCCCCGAGCTGCGACGCGATGGCCGCGGCGAAGGGGCACTCGGGCAAACCGAAGAGCCCATTGCCGTAGTGGCGCGCGGCACCTTCGAGTTGGGCAATCGGGTTGTCGAGCTTGTCGATCGACTGGATGAACTCCTCGATCGTCGCAAACTCGCGCTCGGGCGTCGTCCGGGCGGCGCTGATGCCCGTCTTGATCAGCGCGCCCTTGACGAACTCCGGGCCCGCTGTGTGGTGCAGGGCCGTGAGGATCTCGAGGAACGAGACGTGCCCAGCCTCCACGCGCTGCTCACTCATCGAGTCGTCCCCCGGATGGCGCAAAACATCGGCGAAGTATAGCGCAGCGCCCCACGCCCGCCAAAACCACATCGCCGAGATCGCCCCCCCGCGGTAGGCGCGGGTGGCCCGCCCCGCGCCCGCGGTCGGCCCCACGCGGGAGCGCGGGCACCGCGCTGGGGTACACTTGAAGGACGGGAGCCGATGGGCCACGAGCTGGGCCGCGCGCGCCGAGCCGGCTGCCGGCCTCAGGAGGTCACGATGCCAGCCGAGCGCGTCTTGCTCCTCGGCGCCGCAGGGCGCGATTTCCACAACTTCAACGTCTGCTTTCGCGACAACGCCGCCTATCAGGTGGTGGCCTTCACCGCCGCGCAGATCCCGGGCATCGCCGACCGAAGCTATCCCGCGGAGCTGGCCGGTGCGCGCTACCCGAAGGGCATTCCGATCTTCCCGGAGCCCGAGCTGGCGTCGCTGATCGCCCGACTCGCCGTGGACGTCGTCGTCTTCTCCTATTCGGACCTGGCCCACCAGCGGGTGATGCACCTGGCCGCCCAGACCCTGGCGGCGGGCGCCGAGTTCCGCCTGCTCAGCGCCGCGCGCACGATGCTGCCGGCGAAGGTGCCCGTGATCGCCGTGTGTGCCGTGCGCACCGGCTGCGGCAAGAGCCAGACGGCGCGCTATGTCGTCGAGCTGCTGCGCCGCCGCGGACAGCACCCCGTCGTGCTGCGCCACCCGATGCCCTATGGCGCGCTCTCCGCGGCGCGGGCGGTGCAGCGCTTCGTCAGCTACGAGGACCTCGACCGCCACGCCTGCACGATCGAGGAGCGCGAGGAGTACGAGCCCCACCTCGAGCGCGGCACGACCGTCTTCGCGGGCACCGACTACGCGGCGATCGTCGAGCAGGCTCAGCGCGAGGGCGACGTGTTGGTCTGGGACGGGGGCAACAACGACACGCCCTTCGTCGGACCCGATCTGTGGATCACGCTGACCGATCCGCTGCGCGCCGGACAGGAGCTGGACTCGCATCCGGGCGAGGTCAACCTGCGCGCGGCCGATGTCGTGGTGATCGGCAAGCTCTCCGTGGCCTCGACCGCGGAGGTCGAGCTCGTGGCCGCCAACATCGCCCAGGCGAACCCGCGCGCCACGGTCGTGCGCGCCGACAGCGCCCTGACGCTCGATCCGCCGCGGACGACGCTAGCCGGCCAGCGCGTGTTGGTGGTGGAGGATGGCCCGACGCTGACGCACGGCGCGATGCCCTTCGGGGCAGCCACCGTCGCCGCGCAGCGCTTCGGCGCGGCCGCGATCGTCGACCCGCGACCAACGGCGGTCGGGTCGTTGCGCGAGGTCTATCGCGCCTATCCGCACCTCGGGGTGGCCCTGCCCGCGATGGGGTACTCGCCGGAGCAGGTCGCGGCGCTGGCCGCCACCATCAACGCCGCCAACGCCGATGTGATCTTGTCGGCGACGCCGATCGACCTGGCGCGCCTCGCGTCGCTGAACAAACCCGTGGTGCGCGTGCGCTACGAGCTGGTCGACGCGGGAGCTCCGACGCTCGCGAGCTGTATCGAGCAGCTGTGGGTCTCATCGGCCACCGGCCGCGCGGCGCTCAAACGCCCCAGCCACCGCTGACCTGGAGGTTGGCGCCGTTGACGTAGGCCGCCTGTTCCGACAGCAGGAAGCGCACCACCTCCGTGACGTCCTCGAGGCGGCCGAGACGCCCGGCCGGGATCTGCGGCGCGATCGCGGCGAGATCGTCGGCCGACAGCCCGCCGGAGGCGATGAAGCCGGGGGAGATCGCGTTGGCGGTGATCCCGTCTGGCCCCAGCACTCGGGCCAGCGAGCGGGTGAGCACCAACACGCCGAGCTTGGCGATCGCGTGCGCGGTCACCAGCGGCTGGCCGATGGCCTGGTCGGCGTTGGCCGCGGCGAAGGTGATGATGCGACCCCAGCGCTGCCCTTGCATCACGGGCGCGACCGCGCGACTGAGGTGGAAGAGCCCGTGCAGGTTGTCGTCGAAGGCGCGCAGCCAATCGGCGGCGCTCTGCTCGAGCAGCGGCACGCGCTGGAAGCTGCCGGCGCAGTGCACGAGCGCGTCGAGGCGGCCCCAACGCGCCACGATCGACTGCACCATGCGCTTCACCGCCTCGGGATCGGCGAGCTCGCAGCTCACGCCGTAGAGGCGATCGTTGGTTGGCTGCGCGACTGCACCGGAGGACTTGAGAGGCCCCCCGGCGCTGCGCTGAGCGCTGGCTACCTGCCAGCCATCGGCAAGCAGGAACTCAACGGTGGCCCCACCAAGCGCGCCCGTCGCTCCCGTCACCAGCACGACTCGGTCATGCGGCATAGGACGATCGGCGGTCAAGCTGGGGAGCGAGGAAAGGCTCGCGGTGCCAGGGCCACCACCGGCCACGGCACCGCGTCGGGCAGAGAACTAACCCTTGGAGCCGTCCGCCATGACCGCGCCGCTGTCCTTGATGACCGCGCCGCTGTCCCTTTGACCACGCCGCTGTCCTTGATGACCGCGCCGCCGTCCTTCTTGACCGCGCCGCTGTCCTTCTTGACGGCTGCGTCAACCTTGACGTCGTCGTCGTCGCTGCAGGCGGTGCCGAAGCCGAGCGCGGCGCCCATCAGCAGACCCAGTACCAGATGCTTGATCTTCATATTCCGTCTCCTCTGTCTTTGCGTCGACCTTGCGGGCTCGCTTGTTCGGGCCACGCGGTCGACATCCTCACTTAGTTAAGTCCTCGGGGAACGCCCCCCGGAATGCGACGCGGCCTCTCATACTACGTCTCAGCCGGAGCACCAAACAAAAAATTACTCTCGCGCCCTCCCGACCCGACCCCTCAGGACCCTTTCCGGACCCCTTTCGCGGCCGAGGCGCGGACCCTTGCACGGCGCAGGGCTTTCCGTCTAGACCGAAGCCATGCCGACGCAGGGTGCGCCCACGATGGTCAAGCATGTGCTGACGGTGCTGGCCCACGAGGCAGATCGTACACTGCTGCGCGTGATGGGCGAACGCCTCGACTGGCCACCCGCGCGAGCCCACCAGCAGGTCGCGGCCGGCTCCGTCTACGTCGATGGTCGTCGCCAGCGCGACGCCTCACAGCGCCTGCGGCCCGCGCAGAAGATCGTCGTATTCGCCACCGCAGAGGGGGTTCTAGGACCTTCTGAGCAGGCGTCCGCGCTGGCCTTCGTCGACGACGAGCTGGCCGTGCTGGTCAAGCTCGCGGGGGTGCCCGCGCTGGCCACGCGCCGCGGCGGCGAGCCCTCCGTCGCCGACGAGGTCGCGGCCCGCTGGGGCGCTGAGGCGCGCCTGCTGCACCGCCTCGACCGCGAGGTCTCGGGGTTGCTGCTGGTCAGCCGGCGCCAGGCGACCCGTGCCGCGCTGGCCGAGCAGGTACGCGCCCACGCGCTGGAGCGGCGCTACCTGGGCCTCGTCGTGGGGCGGCCGACCTGGCGGGAGCGCGTGGTCGAGCTGCCGCTGCTCTTCGTCCGGGGCCACGCGCAGCTCGCCCACGGCCCCGGAGCGCGGCCGGCACAAACCCGGCTGCGGTGGCTCGGGCAGCGCGGCGACCACGCGCTGCTCGAGATCTCGCTACGCACCGGACGACCGCACCAGATTCGCGCGCACCTGGCCGCGGTGGGGCTGCCGCTGCTCGGCGACACGCGCTACGGTGGCGCGGTGGCCGCGCGGGTGGCGCTGCACGCTCACGCGCTCGGACTGCGGCACCCGGTCAGCGGGGCTTGGATCGAGCTCCACAGCCCGCTGCCCAGGGCGCTGCGCGCGCTCTGGGACCTGCGGCAGGTCACCCCGCCCCCGCTCGGCGACGCCACCCGATGAGCACCTACGCGATCGGCGACGTCCAGGGCTGCTACGACACGCTCCAGGCGCTGCTGGCGCGCATCGACTATCGCCGCGGCCGCGACCGCCTTTGGCTGGCCGGCGATCTGGTCAACCGCGGGCCCCGATCGCTGGAGGTGCTGCGCTGGGCGCGCGCCCAGCGCGAGAGCGTGGTCTGCGTGCTGGGCAACCACGACCTGCACCTGCTGGCGCGGGCCGCCGGCGTCGCGGGACTACGCAAGCGCGACACGCTCGAGGCGCTGCTGGCGGCGCGCGATCGCGAGCGGCTGTTGGACTGGTTGCGACACCGCCCGCTGCTGCACCGCGAGGGACGCTGGCTGCTGGTCCACGCCGGCTTGTTGCCAGGCTGGACGGTGGCCCATGCGGAGGCCGCCGCCCGCGAAGCCGAGGCGGCCTTGCGGGGCCCCGACTGGCGCGCGCTGCTCGAGCGCTGGAGCAGCGGCCCGGCGGCGCCCTGGGCCAGCACGGACGAGGCGCTCCCGCCGCTCCAGCGTCAGGCGCTGACGCTGCACCTGCTGACCCGCCTGCGGATGCTGCAGCCCGGGGGCGAGCCCGATTATGCCTACAGCGGCCCGCCCACGCAGGGACCGCCCGGACTGGTGCCGTGGTTCTCGCGCTGGCACGCCGAGCACCTCACGGTCCTCTTCGGTCACTGGGCGGCGTTGGGGCGCCACAGCGCCCCGGGCATCGAGGCGCTCGATTCGGGCTGCGTCTGGGGCGGCGCGCTGACGGCCCTGCGCCTCGAGGACGGCGCGGTCTTCGCCGAGCCCGCGCGCGACGCCGCGCCCTGAGCTCCTTCCTCCCGCACGCTGCGCTGGCGACGCGGCCTCCGCCATCTCAGGGGCCGGGCGGCCCCATCATCACGGTGTTCGGATCCACCTGCTCCGCGGGCGGCGCCTCCTGCTGCGGCTCGGTCCCCTAGACCGAAAACAAGCGCGGTTGAGCGCAAGCTGTTTGTTTTCGGTCTAGCCGAGCCGACAGGCGAGCGTTATGGGGTGAAGTCGCGGGGATTCACTCCCCGCGACGAGGGGGCTTTGCGAAAGCCCCCTGAGTCATATCTAGGCCCAAAACGAGCGCGGGACGCGCTTGTTTTGGGCCTAGACGCAGGCCTCGTCGGCCAGAAGCGTTCAGGTCCCCCTTACTGACCCGTCCACCAAAGCGGGGGGAGGTCCACGGCGCACACGCAACCTTTGCGCGCCTCAGCCGAGAACGCTCGCGGAACCCAGCATCAAGAACGCTCGCGGAACCCAGCATCAAAAAAGGGAGGTCAATGTCATGACAGCGCATGGCAGGAAGCACAGCGGCACGCAGTACGGCGCGCAGGGCCCTGACGAAAGGCGCCGCGGCGTCGGCGTGGCGCTCGCGTTGCTGCTCCTCGGCGGAGCCGCCCACGCGGCCACCCCGGCCAGCTCAGCGACCGCTGGGCCCACCCCGACCACCGCCGCAGCAACCGCTGCGGCCACCCGCGCCACCCCAGCGAACCGGGCCACCCCAGCGAACGCCGCCGCGCGCTTGGCCAATGAGCAACGGGTCGCCGCTCAGCTCAACCGCGGCCTGTTCTTGGACTATCGCATGGGTGCCCAGCTCGGCATCTCAGCACTCGCTGGCTCTGGCTTTCGCCACGACATCGAGCTTGGCTATCAACTCGCTACCGGGCTGGGCATCGTGACACACGTGGGGATGTCCATGTTCAGTGGCGAGTTCTACGACGAGCTGAGGGCGCTGGACGACCGTTACGACGACCTTGGAGGCGGCTCGCGCGTCGTCGACTATGGCGAGTTAGCCTTTGGCTTGCGCGGCAGCTGGTGCCTGCCAGGGACGAAGCTTCGACTCACGGGCCAAGGCGCCTATGGCTTAGTGGTGGACGTCGCGGCCGGTGCCGGCCACGGGCTCAATCTGCTCGGGCAGGTCGACTACCGCGTGTTCACCAGACCGGACGGCGAGGCCGCGATCTGGGCTGGCCTGAGCAGCGGCGGCACCCTGGCCTTTCTCGAGGAAGGTCACGCGCACAGCACCAATCTCTCGGCCACGCTGCAGGTTCATTACTAGGCCAAAAAAGAGGCGCGTCGCGCGGGTCGCCCGAACCATGAAACACCGAGGCCGTCGTCTCACCTTCGGGGCACGTCGCTCGGCCGTGGGGAGAGCCCCCACCCGTGTCGCGCGCATGGAGGGGTCGTCAGCTATCAGGCAGGTCCTCGCGGAAGTCCTCAATCGCGTCCCAGACATCCCAGGCGGCGAAGACGACGGGCACGGCTACCCGCACGCCGTTGGCCACCCGCAGCAGCGGGCGACCCAGCGCCAGTTGCTGCGTAGCACTGGCCTCGAGCCCCTGCGCGTGGGCCAGCCCTTTGCTGGTCATTTGGGCCTGCCGACGGCTCAGCCCCTGAGCACGGAGCCGCGCACTCGACTGCCGCACCATGCCCTGGACCGAACGCAGCACCTGTTCGTTCTTGGCGTGCTGCGCCAGGGCCTTAACGGCCCCCGCCTCGGCGGCCTGGTCGACCCCCTCGCTCAACGTCGCCTTGCCGAGGTCGACGGCCACAGCCTGCGCCAGCCCGCTGGCCCGCCAGTTCTTGATCACGGTACAGCTCAGCGAGTAGCCGAGACTCACCCCGGTTGCCAGCAGCGCCTCGCCGCCCACCAGCACGAGGGTGCCGCCCACACCTGCGCCGGCCAGGCCAATCGTGGAGAGCAGCTTGATGGTCGCCAGGTAGGTGATGCCGCTGCCGAGCTCACGGGCGACCTGCGCATTGATGCTGCTCGCGTCGCGGAAGAGCTGCTGGAGCGCCTCCCGCGCGCCATCCCGGATCCGCTCCAGGTTCTCGAGATAATGCTTGGCGAGCAGCGGCCCATGCCCCGCCGAGCTTAGCTCGAGCCAGGTGCGGAGAAGCGCAGCTGCAGCTCATTCGTCTCGGCTTCGATCTCAGCGGGCCGCGCGCTGTGGATCTCGACCGTCCCCGGCGCCCCCTTCCAGAACAACACCCGGTAGAGCGCCTGGATCACGGCGTCGGGTGACGCGACCCACTCGATGGTCGTGCGGCGCGGCATCACCACTGAGAGCGCACAGGATCGACAGAAGCGGCTGACCGCCTGCAGGTCGTAACAGAACACGAGCACGGGAGCGCGCGGCGTTGCCACCTTTGCTACCTCCTGCCACCTGCACCGAAGCGCGCCACGAGGGGCCCGTGAGAGGCTGGCGCGACCCGGATGGTAGGGGCCCCCGGGCCGCCGCGTCTATCCCGAATGCCCCACGACGGCAGGGCGGTCGCTCCGTTCCCAGGCCCGAAGGGTGCCCAGGCCTGCGCCTCGAGGACGGCGCGGTCTTCGCCGAGCCCGCGCGCGACGCCGCGCCCTGAGCGCCTTCCTCCCGCACGCTGCGCTGGCGACGCGGCCTCCGCCATCTCAGGGGCCGGGCGGCCCCATCATCACGGTGCTCGGATCCACCTGCTCCGCGGGCGGCGCCTCCTGCTGCGGCTCGGTCCCCTGGACGAAGACCTCGTCGATCGCCTCGACCGCGCCGGGCGCCGCGAGCAATCCGGTCCGCGGATCGATCCGCTGCTGCACCACACCCGGCGGCTGAGGGAAGGGCAGCCGCGGCTGACCACGCAGCGCCTCGCGCATCACGCGCAGCCAGATCGGCAGCGCTGCGTGACCGCCCGTCTCCCCGCGCCCCAGCGGACGTGGGTTGTCGAAGCCGACCCACACCGCCACTAGCAGCTGGGGCGTGAAGCCGATGAACCAGGCGTCCTTGTGGTCGTTGGTCGTGCCGGTCTTGCCAGCGACCGGACGACCGAGCGCCAGGGCCCCCGTCGCCGTGCCTTCGGTCACCACCGATTGCATCATGCTCTGCACCACGTACGCCACCTCGGGGCGCAGCACCTGCTGCGTCTCGCTCTGCGCGATCGCGCTGGCGCCGAGGCGACTGATCACGCGCGACTCGACGCGCCGCCCCCCATTGGCGAAGGCGGCGTAGGCGGTCGCGATCTCGAGCGGCCGCACGCCGTAGCTGCCGAGCGCCAGGCTGAGGTCGTTGCCCAGGGGCGAGCTGATGCCCAGCCGGCGGGCGAGCTCGCGCACCGGCGCCACGCCGAGCTCGTCGAGCAGGCGCACAGTCACGCTGTTGAGCGAATGCGCCAGCGCCTGCCGCAGCCGCACCGGCCCAAGGTAGGTGTCGTCGAAGTTGCGCGGCGCCCAGCTGCCGTAGACGGCCGGGGCATCCTCTTGCAGCGAGGCCGGCGTGTAGCGCCCGGAGTCGATCGCCGCGGCATAGACGAAGGGCTTGAACGCGCTACCCGGCTGCCGCAGCGCGGCCAAGGCGCGGTTGAAGCCACCGGGCTGCTGGTCGTAGCCGCCCACGAGCGCCAGCACGTCGCCACTGCGGGGATCCAACGCCACCACGGCCCCCTGCGGCCCCGGATCGAAGACCAAGCGCTGCGCCTCGACGGCGCGCAGGCGCACGACCGCGCCGACGGTGAAGCGCCGCAACAACGGTACGCCCGCCGGGTCGTAGCGCGGATTGTCGAGCGACACCTCGGCGCGGCGCCCACCGAGGTCGACGGTCAGCCGCCGCTGCCGGTCATCGACCGCCTCGACCAGCGCTTCGACCTCTTGGCCCGGCGCGACCTGCGCCTGGGCGCGCCCTAGCCGCCGCCGCCACCGGCGCTGCTGCGGGTCGCTCAGCCGGCGCTTGGCCTCGTGCCAGCGGTGGCGCGCGTCGAGGGCCTGCAGGCCCCCGTGCAGGGCCTCGCGCGCTGCCAGCTGCAGACCACCGTCTATCGTCGTCTGCACGCGCAGCCCGAGCGAGTCGAAGCGGTCGGCGGCAAAGGCCTCGAGCAGTCGCTGGCGCACGAGGTCCATCACCTCGGGCGCGCTGCCCAGGTAGGGCCGCTTGCGTCGCACGACCCGAATCGGCTCCGCCACCACCCGCTGGGCGACCTGCGAGGAGATGAAGCCCAACTCCGCCATTCGCCGCAGCACATAGGTCTGGCGTTGCTTGGCGCGCTCGGGATGGCGCAGCGGCGAGAGGCGCTGAGGCGACTGCGGCAGACCGGCGAGCAGCGCGCACTCGGCCAGGCCCAGCTGCGCCACCTCCTTGCCGAAGAAGAAGCCGCTCGCCTCCTGCACGCCGTAGCGTCCGTGGCCGAAGTAGATCTGGTTAAGGTAGAGCGCCAGGATTTCGCGCTTGCCGAGCTGCTGCTCCAGGCGCTGGGCGAGCAGCACCTCCTGGATCTTGCGACGGATCGTGCGCTCGGGCGTGAGAAAGAAGGTCTTGACGACCTGCTGCGTGATCGTGCTGCCGCCCTGCACGAAATGCCCCGCGCGGAGGTTGGCGCCCAGCGCGCGCAGCATCCCGAGGTAATCGAGGCCACGGTGCTGGAAGAACGCCGCGTCCTCGGCGGCGACGACGGCCTGCACGAGTTGTGGCGGAAGCTGCTCGATCGACACCACCGTGCGCCGTTCCTGGCCCAGCTCACCCAGCAGCGCGCCGTGGCGATCCACCACCGTCGTGAGGAGCCGCGGCCGGTAATCGCGCAACGAGGTGATGCGCGGCAGTCGGGGGTCGGCGCCGTAGTAGAGCAGCGCGCCGCCGAGCGCCAGACCGCCGAGCAGGACCGCCAGGGCACCGAGGCCCAGCAGCCAAAGCACCGCGCGGAGCACGAGCGAAGGGCGCTTGGGCGCGCTGGGTGGAGCGCTGGAGGGCGAGGTGGGGGCCCTACGTCGACGGGGCGGCGATTTCACGGCCGGACCTTATGCCGCGGGTCGGGGTCGAGCAAGGTGAGCAGCCGCGATAGGCCGTGGGTCGTCGCGCGCACGTAGTAGGCGGCGCGCAACCGCTCGCGCTCGGCCGCGGGCAGGTCTCCGGGGGCACCGATCCAGCGCCGTCGCTGCTCGACGGCCGCGGCCACCGCCAGGGCGGCGGCCACCGAGAGGTTGAGGCTCTCACCGAAGCCGTGCATCGGCAGATGAAAGTCGCGCGAGCAGGCCGCGGCGGCCGCGGCGCTGAGCCCCGCATGCTCATTGCCGAAGACCAACGCCAACGGCCGCTCGGTCGGCAACGACCAGGTACTCGCTGGGGCCGCCCCGCCGAGCGGCGGCGGACGAGCCGCACAGCACTGGAAGCCGGCAGCCGTCAGCCACTCGAGACAGCGCTCGACGCTGCGGTGCAGGTAGACGTTGAGCCACTTGTCCGCGTGCTGGGTCACCCGCCGAGAGAAGGCGAAGCCGCCGGCCGCCGGCACGATGTGCACGTCGAGCAGCCCGAGAGCCTCGCAGCTGCGCAGCACGGCCGCCGCGTTGTGCGGGTCGTGGGGTGCCTCCAGCACGACCGTGACGCTCCACAGCCGATGCGCGACCACGTGGTCGACGCGCCGGCGACGCCGCTGCGCCAGCACCGGACCGAGCGCGCGAATGATCGCCGCCGGCTCCAGGGCGGGATGCGGCGCCGGCGGCGCGAAACCCGTCGGTGGGCGACGAATGGGCATCGAAAGGCGCGAGCTAGCTCGCCCACTGCGTGCCGAGGGCCAGGTTGAAGCCCTGCAGCGGTATGAAGAGGCCGCTGGCGGCGTCGACGGCCCAGGTGCGCGTGTACTGCCCGAGCGCGTACCAGTAGCGCCCGAGCTGATAGCGCGCCTCGGCCAGCACCGCGACGCCGGCGCGCGCGACCGGGCCCTCTCCGGGGCCCAGCCCCCGCAGCAGCACCAGCGCGCCAACGGTCAGCGGCGGCAAAGGATTGGTGATGACCCGCGCCCAGAGCCGCCGGCGGTCCGGCCCCGGATGCTCGCGGTAGCCGACCTGCACCGTCAGGTGCTCACCGGCCTCGACACCGCCCTGGAGCGTGAAGCCGCCGCCCGCGTAGGCCTCGGCCGCCAGGGCCTCGAGCACCGTCGCCCGCTGGGCGGCGGTCGCCTGCGACGCCGCGCCAAAGGCCAGCCCCGACTGGTAACGCGTCACGTCGTAGAAGGTGTCGATCAGCGTCGGCCCATAGCCCCCGCCCGCCAGGCAGTACTCGCCGAGGGCGTGCAGCAGCACGCCGCTCGCACCCAGGGCAAGCTGCGCCTGCGCGCCGAAGTGGCCACCCAGCCCGCGCCACGAGGTGTTGCCGTCGACGTAGGGCACGACGCGAACCAGGCCGCCGTCGCCCAGGGCATAGGAGATATCGACCCCCGTCAGCGGCAGCAGCGCCGTCTCGACCCGCGGGTGGTACGCCGCGTCGTAGAGTCGCGCGCCGCCGGGCGCCACCAACGCGCGGCGCGGCGCGCGGGGATCGAAGGCCACCGAGGCCCCCACCGCGAGCGCCGGAGCGGCCGACCAGGGCCGCCAGGCCACCCGGCCGGCCAACACGGCGGGGGCCAGCACGTTGTCGATCAACGCGTCCAGCTCGACCCTCTCGCCCTCGAACTGAACCCGCACGCCCGTGTGCAGGTGATCGGGATCGGCGACGTTGCTGTACTCGCGCAGGAGCGTGCCGTGCCCCAGCGTCACCCCCACCAGCTCGCCCGCGAGCAGCCGCGCCTCCACGCCCTCGATCCGGCGCTCGTAGCGCAGGGTGCGCAGCAGGTGGACGTAGTCGGCGACTTCGTCGTAGTCGCGACGCCGCACGCCCCCCGGCTCGTCGCGGCTCTCATCGATCACCAGGCGCACGCGACCGAATACCGCCAGCGAGAGCTCCCGCGCCCGCAGCTCGAGCCCCGCGCTGAGCGTCGAGGCGACCGCCTCGCCCACCGTACCCAACCCGGCGTCGCCAGCCGTGGTCAGCCAGGCGTCCGCGCCCGCGGCGGCGGGCCAGGCGAAGGCGAGTGCGAGCCCCCAAATTGCCGTGCTGCGTAACGTGCGGAGTTCTGACCGGAAGGGGCGCATGTAGGCCAATATCGTACACTCCCCGCGGGCTGGCAAGCTAATCACCCGGCGGGAGCGCCCATCCCCGGCGGTCGCACGGCCTAGCGCGCGTAGAGCGGCAGTTTGTCGGGTGCGGCGTGGCGGATCGCCTCGACCAGGCGGCGGCGGCGCGCCTCCTGCCAGCTGTGCTCCGTCTCCGCGATCTGCTCCTCGCACGCGGCGGGGGTCGGGGCGCTCAGGTCGCGCGCGAAGACCAGCGGCTGGGCGGCGGCGGCCGCGCAGGCCGCGGCGTCGATCAGGCCCTTGCCACACACGCGGCGCAGCACGCGGCGCACGTAGCGATCCCAGGGCGCATCGAGCGCGCCCCGACACCAGTGGACATAGCGGCGACGCGGCGCGGGCAAGATCGAGGCGAAGAACGCGGCCTCGAGGGGCGTGAGCTGCGCCGCTGGCTTGCCGAAGTAGTGGCGGGCGGCCGCCCCGATGCCATAGATCCCCGGGCCGAGCTCGATGATGTTGAGGTAGATCTCCATCAAGCGCTCCTTGCTCAGCGCCTGCTCCAGGTACCAGACCAGGAAGACCTCCTGCAGCTTACGGGCGAGCGTCTTCTCCGGGCTGAGCAGCAGGTTCTTCACCGTCTGCATCGTGATCGTCGAGGCGCCGAGGCGAAACGATCCCCGCTCGAGGTTGCGCGCCAGCGCCTTCTCGAACTGCGCTGGAATGAAGCCACGGTGGCGGAAGAAGGCCGCATCCTCGGTCGTCAACAACGCGCTGACGAGGTCGGGCGAGACCTCCTTGAAGGGCACGAAGTCGGGGTTGTCAGGACCCACCGGCACCGTCAACCACTCGTCGGGGCGGACCTCGACCAGGTGCTCGAAGTCCTGCGCAAAGCGCTCGGCCCGCACGCTCGCCGGCGCCTCGAGCACCTCGCAGGCGTCGAGGCCCAAGCGACCGCTCAGCCGGAGCTGGTCGAGGCGAGCGAAGTCGATCTGAAGCGTGAGGTCGGCGGCCAGATTGCCGCCGAGGCGAAAGTCCTGCAGACGCGGCACCAGCGCCACCGGCACGGCATCGAGCGCCGCCTGGCAGGGCAGCGCGGGCAGCACGAGGCGCGCCTCGAGCACGGGTCGTGCCCCGCTGCGGTCCAGCGACCCGCTGAGCGCCAGCGTCAGGCCACGGGCCTCGATCTCGAGCTTGCTCAGCTCGAGGCGGCGCCCCGCGTAGGTCCCGGCCAAGCCAAGCCGCGCCGAGAGATCGAGCACCGGGGTGCGCGCCAGCCCGGGGTGGAAGAGGTTGAGGTCCTCGACCGCGAGCCGTCCGGCGAAGGCGAGCTGACCGCCGCCGTAGCGCAAGAGCAGACGCCCATCGATGGTCGTGCGCTCCGGCATGATCACCGGCGTCTGACGGAGGATCTCGCGGATCCGGTCGAGCTCGAAGCGCGCCGCCTCGAGCAGCAGCTCACCGCCGCGTTGACGCCGGTCGAAGCTGCCCGTCGCGCGCCAGAGCGTGGCCGCAGCGCCACCGTAGCTGCCGCTCAGCGCCAGATCGACGGCCTCGCTCCCGACGCGCGGCCCAATCGTGCCGGAGATGCCCGAGAGCGTGAGCGGCGCGATGATCTCGGCCCGCCCGCCCTGCACACGCAATAACGGCAGCGCGGCGAGCCCAGCGCCCGCCGCGCGCTCGGCGCGCACCCGCTCGAACGACAGGCGACCAGGCCAGCCCGCGAGCCGCGCCTCCACGCGATCGCCCACGACCCACAGCTCGCCGCTGGAGCCCAGCTGCGCGTTGATGCGGCCTACGCTCAGGCTGAGCCCCCGGCGCTGATCGTCGACGCGCAGCCGACCGTCGCGCAGCTGGACCTCGGGTCCGACGCGGGCCACGGCCGCGGGGGTCGCGGCAGGCGCGGCCGAGCGCATCCCGTGCCACCGCGCGCGCAGGTCAGAGAAATTATCGGTGCCGCTGGCACGCCGCCACAGGTTCCAGCGCGGTCGCTCGAGCACGATCCGCACCCCACTCCAGCGCGGGGCCCACAGTGCCCGCCACGGCACAGCAACCGCCACGGCGTCGGCCTCGAGCAGCGAGGCGCCGGGCGGATCGGCGGGCCCACTCACCACCAGAGCCTCGAGCCGCAAGCGGCCCCAGCCCAGCCGCACGTGCCCGACGCGCACCGTGCGCCCGAGCCGCGCCGCCACGCCCCCGAGGACGCGCGCGCGCACATACCAGCGCGCCACGGGGGGCAGGCTGGCGCCGAACGCGAGCACCAGCGCAACGCCAGCCACGACGACCAGCCGCCGCCACGGCCATCCCCGGCCGGCGGCGTGGCGCCTGCCAAGGCCGGCTCGCCGCGCCAGCCCTTTCACTGCCGCACGAGGTCCGTCGAGCACCGCCGATTCATAGCACGGCCCGGCGCGCCGCCGGACCGGCCTACCCAATGCTATGCTCGGCGTAAGTGTTCACGGGGGTATGTCCCATACCCCCGCCCCGAAAAGGCGCGACTTTTCGGGGGCCCCACCCCCAAGTCCGGCGCACAACAAGTAGTGCGCCGCGCGAGCGCTTGGTCGCGCTCGCGTGCAGTGGATCTAGACTCCGTCAGTGATCGCAGCGCATTGATGGCCGTGAACACATACTGTTCGGCTATATTCGCGCCGGATTCCGCGTGCACTCTTCGAGCGAAATTGATCGGTTCATCTTGCGTCTGCGCCGGCGCGTGCGACGCGCCGAAAGCGCGGCGCTGCTCGCGCTCTTCGCCGGCGCCGCGGCGCTGACCGCGCTGGCGCTGTTGGCCCTCACCCCGGCCGCGGAGAGCGCGCGCGGGCCCCAGCTGGCCGCGCTCCTCGCCGCTGCCAGCTGGCTCCTTTCCCTGGCGTGGTCGTGGTGGCGCCTCCGCTCGCGCTGGCGCGATCCGGCACGACTCGTCGCGCGGCTCGGCCCCCAGCACCGCGCGCTGCGGAGCGACCTGCTGTCGTCGGTTCAGCTGGCGGGCGCCGCGCCGAGCACCTGCTCGCCCACCCTACTGGCCGCCCTCGCGCGCCAGACCTCCGAGGCGCTGCGCCAGCTGCCGCCGGCCGGGGTCCTGACGCCGCCAAGCTGGCGCCCGGCAGCGCTGCTCGGCGGCAGTGCTGCACTGGCCTGGACGGCCGCCCTCGCCTGGCACCCGGGCTACTGGGCGCTGGCCGCCCGCCAGCTGGTCGACGCCGTGCGGGCGGCGCCGCAGGTGGCGCGCCAGCCGCTGGTCGGCGCGGTCGTGCTCGAGTACCGGTATCCGGCCTACATGGGTCGCGCGGTCGTACGCGTCCCCGACACCACGGGGGACATCACCGCCCCACCGGGCACCCAGGTGCTCGTGCGGGCCACCAGCACCGTGCCCGTCAGCCACGCCGATCTGGTCGTCAGCGGCGGCGACGGAGGCCTGGCGTTGCGACAACCGCTCGGCGTCGGCCCGCACGGTGTCTTGTCCGGGGTGCTCACGGTCGGCGACGCGGCGCGCTACCACTTCGAGCTGCTGACCGGCGGCGCGCGCGCGCTGCGGGACCCGATCGAGCGCCGCATCGAGATCGAGCCGGATCTGGGCCCCAAGGTCGCCCTCGTTGGCCCACCCAACGACACCGCCGTCAACGCACGCCAGCAGATCGAGCTGGGGTTCGGCGCCGAGGACGACTGGGGCCTCTCTCAGGTCCGCTTCGTCTACCGCATCGACACGCAACCCCCCACCTCACGCACGCTGTGGCAACACCCAGTGATCGGCGCGCCGGCCCGCTACGCGAGCGGGACGCACGTCTGGGACCTCGGAGCGCTCGAGCTCGCCGGCACCTTCACGCTTCGCTACTGGATCGAGGCGACGGACAACGACGTGATTCACGGTCCGACGAGCACCCGGTCGAGTGTGCAGCGGTTGACCATCGTCAATCGTGAGCAGCAGCACGCGCAGACGCTGGGGCAGCAACGCCAGCTGCTCGAGCAGGCCCTGACCCTGCTCGCCGAGCACCTGCTGCTGCCGAGCAGCCGGCCGCGATCCCTGCGACACCCGCCCGCGCCCGCACCCGGCGGCTCCCGCCTCGCCGCGCTGCTGGAGCAGCAGACGCGCTGGGTAGCCGCGCTGCGCGCGCTCAACCAGCAACTGCGACGCGACCCGCTCGTCTCCGCGGTCGTGATCCGTAGCGTCGCTGCGCTCGTCGAACGCTGGCACGCCTTGCTTCGATCGGCGCCGACGGGCACCGCCGCGGCACCTTCCTACTACCGCCGCAGCATCGTCGCGCTGGAGCGCGACACCCTGCTGCTGGCCGACCTGATCGATGAGCAGCAGCTGCAAACGCTCGGCGTCACCGCACGCGAGCTGCAGTCGGACCGTGCCCGACTGGCCACCCTGATCGCCCGCTGGCGTGAAGCGCCGAGCCCCGCCCTGCGCGCGCGGATCCTCCGCGAAATGGAACGCCTCGGGCAGCGCGCGACGCAGCTAATGCAAGCGACGAACCGACTCCACGCCACCCTGCCTGACGAGTATCTCAACGCCTCGGCCGTCGAAGGGCTCGCCGTCGGACGCGACCTGGAGCAGCTCCGCCGGCTCTTCCATGCGCGGCAGCTCGGCGGCGTCGAGGCGCTGATGGCGCAGCTCGACGGCAAACTGGACCAATTGCAGCGCCTGCTCGACGCGAACGTGGAGCAGTTCCGATCGGCACGCCTCGACGAGCGCGAGCGCGTCTGGCACGCCGCTCTCGGCACACTGCACGAGCTGCAGCGCCAACAGCAGCAGCTCGCCGGCGCCACCGAGTCGCTGGTACGCAGCTACCGCCAGCGCGGCGCGCAGCTGCTGGAAGATCGGCTGGCGGGGTTGGTGGCGCGCCAGCAACCCCGTGCCGAGCAGGTGCAGCGCCACCTGCGCACCACCGCGCCCCAGCGCCTGGCCTCGTACCATCGCGAGGAGATCGAGCGCACGCTGCGCTGGACCGGCTGGCTGCAGGAGCGCCTCGCCGCGCACGATCTCGACCAGGCCGCCCAACTCGCCCAACGTCTGGCGGACGGGTTGGAGCAGGTCGGTGCCGACCTGCGTGAGGACACGCTAGGCGATGACGTGCCCGGTTGGCGCGAGCCCCAGGATCGCGCCATCGCCCACGTCGAGCGCGCGCTCGGCCTCGCGCAGCAGATCGCGGAAGACCTCGAACAAGCGCTTCCACGACCGTCCACCCTGCTGCGGGAGCCGGAGCGCCGACAGCTGCGCGAGCTGACCCAGCAACAGCGCGGCCTGGCCAAGCAGGCTGCCGGCCTCGAACGCACGCGTGACGGCGACGTTGCCGGCGATTTGCTCGGCGAACGCGGGCGCGAGCTGCTTGGACAGGCCCGGCGCATGATGCGCGACGCCACCGGCCAGCTCGGTGGGCTCGAGCCGCAACGCGCGCACAGCGCGCAGCAGGGGGCGCTGCAGCAGCTGGCCGAGCTGCAGCTGCTGCTCGAGCAGTCGCGTCGGCCCGGCCCGGCGGAGGGTGCGGGCGGCGAACGTGAGCGCGTGGCCATTCCCGGCGCTGAGTCGTTCGCGCCGCCGCCCGCCTTTCGCCGTGAGCTGCTGGACGCGATGGCGGAGTCGGCGCCGAGCAGCTATGCCCAGCAGGTCAAACAGTACTACCGCGAGCTGGTCCGATGAGCGACCGTCGTCGCGGCCGTTCCGGCTGGCTCTTGCCCTGCTGGCTGCTGCTGCACGGCGTGGCGCTGGCGCGCCTCGCGCAGGCCGGCCCGAGCAGCGGCAGCCCCGCCCAGCGCGCGCTCGAGATCGAGTTTCTCCTGGCCCAGTGGCAGATCGAGGCCGCCGAGGCGGCCCTCGAACCCCTGCTGGCCCGCGCACCGCAGCAGCCCGAGGTGTTGGCGGCTGCCGCCAGCGTCCGCTTTCATCGCGGCGATCACGAGGCTGCGGTCAGCCTCTTCGAGCGCGCGCTCGCGGCGGATACCCGCCACCTGCTGCCCGCGCCGCTACGCGAGCTGGCCGGCGTCGCACGCTCGACCGCCGAGCTCGTCCGCTCCTTCGTCAGCACGCGCAGCCCGGGCGGTCACTTCGTCATCCGCACGTCGCGCGGGCGCGATCAGCTCCTCGCCCCCTTCGCTGGCGAAGCGCTCGAGGCGCTGCGCGGGCGGCTGGCGCGCGATCTCGGCTTCGCGCCCGATGAACCCATCGTCGTCGAGTTCTACGGCGCACCCGACGATCTGGCCCGCGCCTCGCCCCTGACGGTCGACGAGATTCGCCGCTCGGGGACGATCGCGATCTGCAAGTACAACCGGCTGATGGTGGTCAGTCCCGCGGCGTTTCCGCGCGGCTACCCCTGGCTCGACACGCTGAGCCACGAGTACGTCCACCTGGTGCTGAGCCGGAGGGCCCGCAATCAGCTGCCGATCTGGCTGCAGGAGGGCCTCGCCAAGCTCTTCGAGACCCGCTGGCGCACGGACGATGCCGCGCCGCCGCCCTTGTCCGCGGTTCAGGAGCATCTCCTCGACCAAGCACTGGCGCGCCACCGGCTGATCGGTTGGGGGCAAATGCACCCCTCGATGGCCAAGCTGCCGACCCAGCAGGCCACCGCCCTCGCCTTCGCCCAGGCCCAGACGGCGATGAGCTTCCTCGTCGCGCGCGAGGGCCCGACGGCACCGCGCCGCCTGGTCGAGGCGATCGCCGACGGGGCCGACGCGTGGGAGGCCATCGGCCTGGTGGCGGGCCTCGACCGCCGCGCCTTCGACCGCGCCTGGCGC
The DNA here is from genome assembly GCA_016702545.1 of Pseudomonadota bacterium. Taxonomy (GTDB): domain Bacteria; phylum Myxococcota_A; class Polyangia; genus JADJTL01. Next base: position 88,247 of record JADJDT010000048.1, read on the forward strand.
CAATACCTCACGCGGCTGGGCCTGCGCCCCTACCCGGGGCTGGTGCCCCCCGCGCTCAGTTTCGGCCCCGAGCCGAGCCACGAACAGCAGATCCGCGCCTTGCGCGCGCGCCGCGCCCAAGACCTCTTCCGCCTGGCCGATATGCTGCGGCAGCGCGGGCAGCGCGCAGCGGCAGTGGTCGAGTACCGCAAGGCGCTCGCGCTGCTCGGCGGGCGCGACCCCTTCGTCGCCAACGCGCTCGCTCGCACCTATCTCGAGCTCGACGCACCCGAGCAAGCGATCGAGTCGCTGACCCCGCTGCTGGCTTACTACCCGGAGCTAGCCGGCCCGCAGACGACGATCGGCGTGGCCTACCTGCGCACGGGCGATCACCAGGCCGCCGCCTCGCACCTCGAGGTCGCGCTGCGGGTCAACCCCTTCGCCCCCGAGTTGCACTGCAGCCTGACGCAGGCGCTACCCCGGGGCCCCCGTCGCGAGCGCCACGCGCGCCTATGCCAGCAGCTCACCCATCAACCGAGATGACTCAGGGGGCTTTCGCAAAGCCCCCTCGTCGCGGGGAGTGAATCCCCGCGACTTCACCCCATAACGCTCGCCTGTCGGCTCGTCTAGCCCGAAAACAAACGGCTTGCGCTCGAACGCGCTTGTTTTCGGGCTAGCGCTAGCGCTCGAGCGCCGCCCACGATCTCAGCCGCGCCGCGTGAGCCACGACTCGCCGAGCAACAGCAGCAGGGCGAGCAGCCCGACCGCGTGCCAGAGCTCGATCTGTTGGCGCGCGCGACCCGCGGCCGCTCCCCCGCGCGCGGCTCGCGCCGGCAGCGTGCCCGCCGCGAGCTGCGACTCCGCCAGGTCCACGTTGGCCGCGAAGCTCTCATTTTGCAGAGACCGCACCTCGTCGCCCACGACCGCGCTCAGCCGATAGAAACCCGGCTGATCGGCCAGGACCTCGATCACTCGGCCCCCGCGCAGCGCGGCCCCACCCCAGCGCCGCGTTGCACCCTCCGGGGCGATCAGCAGCCGGAGCTCCGTCGTCCCTGGCGGCGGCGTAACCTCGGAGCGCATCCCCACGGTGACGTCGCGATGCGCTCCAGCCAGCGGGGCGCGACCGAGGTACCGCGCCACCTGCTGCATCAGCGGTAGGAAGCCGGGGCGAATCGGCAGGTCCGTCCAGTCACGATCGATCGTGGTGGTCCAGAGCAGCACGCGACCCGCCCCCAGCTGGACCTCCACCAGCGCCGGGGATCCGTCGTCGTAGCGCAGCACCGCCCGTTGCCCTCCACGCGTACTTGGCTCCAACCGAAAGGCTCGTCGCACACGAACCCGCCCCAGGCCCGCCCCGCCGGGCTCGCGAGCCAAGGAAGCCACGAGCGGATGCTCGGCATCGAGCGCGCCGAGATGCAGCTCACTCGCCGCCTCGGCGTTCGCGCTCGTCACGCCCCGCAAGGGCTGGGGCAACAACGCGCCGAACATCGCGTTGTAGCGCTCAGCCTCGACCGCATCACCGACGGCAATCAGCAGGCCCCCCCCGCCCACCACGTACCGTTGCAGCGCCGCCAGCTGGGCCGCGGCCAGCGCACGCACATTGCACAAAGCCACCGCGTCGAAGGCCGCGAGCTGACGCGCGTCGAAGTCGTCCGCCCGCACGGCGCGCGCCACCACCCGTTGCCGATCACCCCCGTCGGCGGCTAGCGCGGCCTGCAGATAGAACAGCTCGTCGCGCTGCCGAACGGGCGACGGATCGCCGTTCACCAGCAGCATCCGCACCTCGCCGGCGACCTCCACGCGCAGGTAGCGCACATCGTCGAGGGTCAGCGCATCAGGCGCCAGCGCCACAGCGACCTCGTGCGCGCCGCCCTGCGCGAAGCTGTGCTGGAAGTGCTGATAGGCGCAGCCACCCGCCGCCAGCGAGAGTTCCCCCTGGGCCAACCGGCGGCCGTCGATCAAGAGGAAGACCGGTGTGCGCGACGGCACCCGGGCGAAGTTGCAGACCCGCGCCGAGAGCCGCATCGAACGGCGTCCTGGCGCACCCGAGGGCGCCGCGCTCAGCTCCACGACGGCACGATTGCCGCGCGGCAGCCCCGCCGCCACATCGATCGGGTGCAGCGCGACGCTCGATGGCCAGGCCGGCAACGCCGCCGGCAACCCGTGCGCCGCTAAATCGGAAAGGACCAGCACCAGACCACCGACCGGCGCCTCCTCTTGGAGCAAGCGCAGCGCCTGCTCGAGCGCCGGAGCCAGGGTCGCCGGGCTGAAACCGGGCTGCAACCGCTCCAGGGCCGCCCAGGCGCGGCGTCGGTCGCGCGACAACAGCGCCAGCGGACCACTGGGATCACTGACCGACAGCACCGCCACCTCGCTGCTGGCCGAGATCGTCCGCAGCAGCTCTCGCGCCCGCTGCTTGGCGCGGACCACCAGCGTGATCTGGTCCGCCACGCGCCGCATGCTCGGGGTATCGTCGATGATCAGCACCACGCTCTGCTTGCCGAGGTGCAGCACTGGCAGGCCCGACGCGACCTCCCAAACGGGCTTGGCCATCATCAACGCCAGGGCCACGACCAAGGCCGTGCGCAGCAGCAGCAGCAGGCGTTGCCGAAAGCGCAGCCGCCGCGCCAGGGTCTTGTTTGCGCGCAGCAGGAAGTCGAGCGCCGCGAAGGGGACGCGCACCGCCCGATGGCGGCCGACCAGATGCACGATCAAGGGCACCGCCGCCAGCCCCGTGCCGAACAGCAGCGCTGGCGCCAACCAGCTCACGCGTCGCGTTCTCCCCGCTCAGGCGGCCAGCCGGCCGCGCAGCAGCTCGACCAGCACGCGATCGAGCCGGTCGGCGGTGCTGACGCGCCGGTAGGCCACCTGGGCCTCGCGGCAGGCGCCGCGCACCTGCTGGCAGAAACGCTCGAACTCCCGCAGATACGCCTGCCGCACACCCGCGGGATCGACGAGCAGGTGCCGCGTCTCCTCCATCGCCTCGAAGCGCGTGAGCTGGGAGAAGGGCAGCGTCAGCTCGTCCTGATGCAGCAGATGAAACAGCACCACCTGGTGCCCCCGCGCGCGCAGGCGTTGCAGCAGCGCGAGCCCCCGTCCACCAGTGTCGAACATGTCGGAGATCACGGTCACGACCGCCCGCCGCCCGCAGAGCTCCATCAGCCGCTCGATCGCGCGCCCGACGTCCGTGCTGCCCACCGGCCGCAGCGCGTCCAGCGCACGTAATAGCACAGCCAGGTGCGTCGAACGCCCTCGCGGCGGCACATAGCTGATCACGTCGTCCGCAAACGCCGCGAGCGCCGGGCTGTCGCGCTGGCGACTGAGCAGGTAGGCCAGGGACCCTGCCAACACCGCCGCGTACTGCAGCTTCGACAACGGTCGCCCGTACCCCATCGATCCGCTGCAATCCAGCAACAGGTAGGCCCGCAGCTCGGTCTCGTCCTCGTACTCGCGCACGTAATAACGATCGAACTTACCGAGCGCCTTCCAGTCGAGGCGTCGCAGATCGTCCCCGGGGGCGTACTCCTTATGCTCGGCGAACTCGACGCTGGCGCCGTGGTGGCGGGAGCGGTGCAGGCCCGCCAGCGCACCGTCGACGACGCGCCGCACCCGCAGCCGCAGGCTGGCCAAGCGCGCGAGGGCCGCGGCATCGAGCTGTCGATCGAGCGCCGTGGCGGTGGCCTCCGGCGCTCCCGTCGGACCGGCGGCGCCCTGTGCCTGGCTCACTCCGGCACGCGCCGCAGCAGATCGTCGACGATCTGCGCCGTGCTCACGCCGTCGGCCTCGGCGTGAAAGTTACGCACCAGTCGATGCTGCAGCGTCGGCCGGGCCAAGGCCTGCACGTCAGCGATCCGCACGGCGTAACGCCCGTCGAGCAGCGCCTTGGCCTTGGCGGCCAACACCAGGTGCTGGGCCGCCCGCGGACCGGCGCCCCAGGCCAAGTACTCACGCACCAGCGACGAGGCGGCATCGGCGGCCGGGCGCGTCGTGCGGCAAAGACGCACGGCATAGCGCAGCACGTGATCCGCCGCCGGCACGCGCAACACGAACTCCTGCAAGGCGCGGATGCGCTCGGGACTGAGCACCTTGGCCAAGGGCGCGTGGTGCGCACTGGTCGTGCGCCCCACGATGGCCACCTCTTCGTCCTCCTCGGGATAGGTCACGTCGATCTGGAACATGAAGCGGTCGAGCTGGGCCTCCGGCAGCGGATAGGTCCCCTCGTGTTCGATCGGATTCTGCGTCGCGAGCACGAAGAAGGGCAGGGCCAGCTCGTGCGTCTCGCCGCCCGCGCTGACGCGGTACTCCTGCATCGCCTGCAGCAGCGCCGCCTGCGTCTTGGGCGGCGTCCGGTTGATCTCGTCGGCCAGGACCAGGTTGGCGAAGACGGGACCACGAATGAAGCGAAACGAGCGTTCGCCGCTGTGCTGGTTCTCCTGCAGCACATCGGTGCCGGTGATGTCCGAGGGCATCAGGTCCGGCGTGAATTGGATGCGCGAGAAGCTCAGGTTGAGCAGCTCGGCGAGGCTCGAGATCAGCAAGGTCTTGGCCAACCCCGGTACGCCCACGAGCAGGCAGTGGCCGCGCGCCAGCAGGGCAATCAGGAGCTGATCGATCACCTGGCGCTGGCCGACGATGCGTCGGTCGAGCTCGCCCAGGATCTGGCGGCGCGCCTGCGCCACCTCGTCCACCGCCCGCAGGTCGGCGTCCTGCGGCTCCCCTCCGACCTCTGCTGCGCTCATCGCCTGCATCGCACGCATCCCCGTCGCTGCGCGCGCACCATACACCACCGCCGGCGGTCAGCGCAGCCGGCGGTTACGGCCCTGCCACCCACTGGCGCTGCAACCGACGGTTGAAAAGCTCCCCCCTTTGCCTCGATACTGCCGCCACTCAGCGCCGCCCGTCGCGGCCTGTTCACCGTGAGCGACGTGCCCCATGATTGACGTGCGTCAAACCCTCCGCGGTTTCGTGCTCGAGCAGTTTCTCGACGGCGCCGCGCCCGACCAGCTCGCCGACGACACCTCGCTCGAGCGCGCCCAGATCGTCGACTCCGCTCGCATGATGGAGTTGATTCTCTTTCTCGAGGAGACCTTCTCCTTGCAGGTCGAGAACGAGGAGGCGCTGCCCGAGAACTTCGACACGATCGACCGGCTGGTGGCCTACGTCGAGCGCAAGCTGGGCCGCGGATGAGGGTTGGGCAGGTCACCCTGCTGCACGAGTACCTCGAGCGCGCGACCGAGCGCGCGCCGCAGAAGACCGCGCTGATCTGCGGTGAAGAGCGGCTGAGCTGGCGGGAGATCGACGAGCAGAGCAACCGGTTGGCACACGGCCTGATCCGGCTGGGCGTGGCCCGCGGCGATCGCGTGCTGGTCTACCTCGACAACTCGCTGCAGAGCTGCCTGGCGGTCTTCGGCATACTCAAGGCCGGCGCCGTCTTCTCGCCGATCAACCCGCAGACCAAGAGCGAGAAGCTCGCCTATCTGCTCAACGACTGCCGGGCCAAGGTGATCATCGCCGACGCGCTCCTGGCCCGTATCTACACCCCCGCCCTGGCCCAGGCCGCGCACCTGCGCCACGCGCTGATCGTCCAGGATGCCGCGAAGCCGCTGCCCGTCAGCGGCAGGATCGGGACGGCCGAGCTCCACGGCTTCAGCGACGCGCTGGCCGCGGCCGATCCCATCGCCCCGCCCTGCGCGACGATTCCCTACGACCTGGCGGCCCTGATCTACACCTCGGGCACCACGGGGGACCCGAAGGGGGTGATGCTGACCCACCACAATATGGTGTCCGCCGCGGAGTCGATCACGACCTACCTGGGCAATGTCGCCGAGGACGTCGTGATCAACGTGCTACCGATGTCCTTCGACTACGGGCTGTACCAGTGGCTGATGGTCGCGCAGTTCGCGGGCACCCTGGTGCTGGAGCGTTCGTTCAACTACCCGGCCCAGGTGGTGCAGAGCATCGAGCGCCACGGGGTGACGGGATTGCCGGTGGTGCCTACGCTCGTCTCCCTGCTCCGACCGATGATCGAGCAGGGGCTGACCCTGCCGGGTATTCGCTACGCGACCAATACCGCGGCCGCGCTCTCACCGACGCACCTCGAGCTGCTGCAGCGCCTGTGCCCGCAGGCGCGGATCTTCGCGATGTACGGCCTCACCGAGTGCAAGCGCGTGGCCTATCTGCCGCCCGAGGAGCTCGCTCAACGTCGCGGCTCGGTCGGCCACGCGATGCCGAACATGGAGGTGATGATCGTCGATGACGAGGGGCACCGCCTGCCGCCCGAGAGCGTCGGTGAGCTGGTCGTGCGCGGGCCCCAGGTGATGCGCGGCTACTGGGAGAAGCCGGCGGCCACCGCCGAGCGGCTCAGGCCCGGCGACATTCCCGGCGAGCTGCACCTCTACACCGGCGATTACTTCCGCATCGACAGCGCCGGCTATCTCTACTTCGTCGGTCGCCGCGACGACATGATCAAGAGCCGTGGAGAGAAGGTCAGCCCGCAAGAGGTGGAGCACACGCTCTACGCGCTGCCGGGCGTGCAGGAGGCCGCGGCGATCGGCGTGCCCGACGAGCTCTACGGCGAGGCGATTCGGGCCTACCTGGTGCTGGCCAGTGGCACGAGCTACACCCCGCAGCAGGTCATTCGGCACTGCGCCCAGCGCGTCGAGCCCTTCATGGTGCCGAAGTACGTCACCTTCCTCTCGGCGCTGCCGAAGACCGCCTCGAACAAGATCAGCAAGAAGAACCTGCTCGAGTGGGCGCGCGATAAGCGAGTGGCCGGAGACGACTAGCCGAAGACGACCTAGACCGAAAACAAGCGCGCTTTGGCGCAAGCCCCTTGTTTTCGGGCTAGACGAGCCGACAGGCGAGCGTTGTGGGGTGAAGTCGCGGGGATTCACTCCCCGCGACGAGGGGGCTTTGCGAAAGCCCCCTGAGTAATATCTGGGCCCAGAACGAGCGCGGGACGCGCTTGTTCTGGGCCTAGGGCCGGGCCCGCGCTACGGCACGTAGAGCGTATCGCCGGGCAGGATCACCAGGTCTTGCAGCGGCGCCCGACCCGCCGCGACGGCCTGGTAGTCGATCGGCACGCGTCGGACGTGGCCATGGTCGTCGCGGCGCAGAATCAGCGTCTGCTCCGCCGCCGCGAAGCGCGTCGGTCCACCGGCCATCGCGATCGCCTCCGACGCCGTCACGTAATGACGCGCCGCGTACATCCCCACGCGGTTGACCTTGCCCGCCACCGTGAAGCGGTAGCTGTTGACGCGCATCAGCGCGACGGACACCACCGCGCCTTCCTTGACGTAGGCCCGCAGGCGCTGAGCGATCTCCTGACGCAGCGCGCGCGCCGTCAGTCCCGCCGCCGGCAGATCGCCGATCAGCGGCATCGTCACCGTGCCGTCGGGCCGCACCGTGGCGTCGCTCGAGAGCTCCGGATTACGCCAGACCGTGATGCGCAGCTCATCCGCGGGCCCCAGCACGAACTCGCCTCGCCGCGGATCGGGCTCACGGTTGTAGTTGTAGCGGCGCTGCGGCGTCGAGCAGCCCAGGCCGAAGCAGACGAGACCCAGCGCGGCGGCCCAGCTCGACCATGGCCGGATCGACCCCCGGTTGGGCCGCGCACCGCGCGGCGCCGCTGTCACGATCGCATGCTCGCTCACGTGCTCTCCCGTCCTCGCCAGACACTCGCGTAGGGCCTGCCCCTGCAGGGCGGTGCCTGCGGAAAACACCTGGGTGCATCCGGTCCCAAGTCACGCCCTCGTAGTATCAACCGTTTACGTGGCCGTCTTGGCGCGGCGATGCGGTGCAGGCCCTTGAAGTCACAGCAGCGTGACTGGGGCCGATCTGCACCCGAAACACCTTGCCTTACTCGATGATAGGACCGCAGACTGGCCCGCAGACGATGCCGGCGCCGGCGGGCTTTGTCAAGCGGACCCCCGTGGGCCGCGCCTCGGAGACTAGGCCCCATGCCCGCAGTCAGCTGGCTCGACCAGGAACGCGGTTTCCGCGCGGCGTGGTTCGAGCTCCGGCGCCTGCGCCGACGGGCGGCCTTGCGCCCCTGGACGATCCTCCTGCTTTCGCTCGTCGCGGCCGGCGGCGCCGTGGTCCGCCAGGCGATGGAGCGTGGGCGCTACCAGGCGAGCCTCACCTTTCGAGTGCTCGAGCACACCCAGGGAGCTCATGGCGAAGAGCGCCCCGTGACCAAGAGGCGCCTGCGCGACTACGTGCGCGACGGCATCTTCACCCGCAGCCGCTGTCGCCAGCTCGTGCAGCGCCTCGGGCTCTTTCCCGAGCTGCAGCAACTGAGCGTGCACCGCGCCGTCGAGGCCCTACGCAACGACCTCGAGATCGAGGTCTTTCAGAACTACTTCCTCAAGGAAGATCTCGACACCAGCTCGCCCCGTTCGGCGCGCCTCCGCATTACCTTCAGCTACTACGACGTCGGCCAGGCCGAGCGGACCGTGCGGGCACTCGGCCACATCATCGTCGCCCACGAAGCCGAGGCCCGCGCGGAGGTCGCCGACCAGCTGGCTCGCACCACGTCGGCCGCCGAGCGGCGCGCCGCCGAGAAGGTCGATGCCCTACGCCACCAGCGCGCCGCCGCGCAATACGAGCTGTCGCAGGCTAGTGCTGCGCAGAGCCCGGGCCGGCTGGTCGAGCTGGCGCAGCTCGAGCGGACGATCGCCGCCAGCGAGGCCCGATTGGAGCGATTGGGTGACGACCGCAGCGTCGGCGACCTGCGCGCGCGCCTCGAGCGGCGCGGATTGCTGCTGCACTTCGACCTGGTCGACTGGAGTCGGAGCCCGGCGCAGGCGCTGTCGCGAAACCTCCGCCTGACGCTGGTGGGGGTGTTCTGCTTGCTGTTCTTGCTACCGATCGTCGGCCTGGCGGTAGCCGCCTTCGACACCCGCGTCCACGGCGAAGAGGACCTCCGCCGGCTGGGGCTCGAGCCGCTCGGCCATGTGCCCCCCTTCGCCGCCGATGCGCTCGGCACGCTGAGCGAGCGCCTGCCCGGCGGTTAAGGGCTCGTGACAAAACAAATCGGTCGACTGTGGCTGCCGAGGCGCGCGGCCGGCAAGGCGCGGCGGAGGAGGCCTGCGGGGGGGGGGACGGGGGGGAGGAGCGACGCTGGCGGACGCGATGGATCGGCGGCCACAACGATCGAGTTGTTTTGTCACAAGCCCTAAGGCGATTACCCGCGGTAGATCGCCGCGTAGGCCTCGGCCATCGCCGCTAGCGAGTAGCGCGCCACGACGGTCGCGCGTGCGGCCGCGCCCATGCGCCGCGCGGCCACCGGATCGTCGACCAACTGCGCCAACGCTCGCCGCAGCTCCGCTTCATCGCCGGGCGTGACGAGCAGGCCCGTCCCTTCCGAGTCGAGCGCCAGCGGCACGCCGCCCACGCGGGTCGCCACGACCGGCAAACCGGCCGCCATCGCCTCGAGCAGCGCCAGCGGCAGTCCCTCGGTCCGCGACGAGAGCGCGAAGACGTCACCCGCCGCCAACCAGCGCGACACGTCGCGTCGCAATCCCACCAACTGCAACCAACCCTCGGGCGACAGCGCGACCGCCAGCGCGCGCAAGCGATCGGCCAGCGAGCCCTCGCCGATCCACACCAGCCGCACGCCGGCGCTGACCAGCGGCGCCGCGGCGCGCAGCAACAGCTCCGGATCCTTCTCCGGCTCGAGCCGCCCGACGGCCACGATCAGGCGCGCCCCCGGTGGCAGCCCAAGCTCACGCCGCAGACCGGCGCGGTCCTCGGCGCTCGGGCGAAAACGTGCGGTGTCGATCCCATTGAGCACGACCTGCAGCTTGGCGGGCGCGACCTCGTGGCGCCGGCGAGCGGTCGCCGCGACGCTCGGTGAGACCGCGACGAACCGGTGCACGGTGCTGGCGGCGAGGCGCTGCAACACGAGCTGCCGCAGGCTGTCCACGGTGTCGCCGTGCTTGGTGTGGATCACCCGCGCCCCGCAACAGCGCGCGGCCGGCGCCGCGTAGATCAACGACTGAGGGTCGTGCGTGTGGACGATCTCCGGCCGCGTACGCGCGAAGAGCGCCGCCAACCGCAGCATCAGGCGCGGATCGAAACCCGCGCGTTTGCCCAGCAGCTGGACCGCGATCGTGCTGCGCTCGAACTCGCTCGCCAGCGGCCCCGCGGCGAACGCCACCACCCCCACGCGCTGCCCCTGCGCCTGCTGCCAACGCCCAAGGTTGAGCGCCACCGACTCGCCGCCACCGACCTCGAGCCACTGCAGCACATGCACGACGTGCTGCGGGCCGTCCGCTTGCGACCCCCGGCACGACGCCCCCCCCTGCACTCGGCCGCGCTCAGCCATCGGCGCGCCCCAGCACCGAGCGGTAGATCTCCAGATGCCGTTCCGCCCACGACGCCGCAGAGAAACACTCCACGGCCCGCCGCCAGCCGGCCTGCCCCAGCCGCAGGCGCAACGCCTGATCGGTGACCAGGCGTTCGAGCTGCGCCGCCAACCCGGCCTCATCACCGGCCTCGACCAGCAGCGCCGTCTCGCCCTCGACCACCTGGTCGACGATGCCACCCACCCGCGTCGCCACCACCGGCCGCGCGAAGGCCATCCCCTCGGCGATCGCCATCGGCGTGCCCTCGTGGTGCGAAACCAACGCCAGCACGTCGATGCTGCCGTAGATCGCCTCCAGGTCGTTGACCTGTCCGCTCCAGGCGACCCGTCGTTCGATCCCGAGTCGACGCGCCTCGGCGACCAACGCCTCGCGCAGCGGCCCACCGCCCACGACCAGCAGCGCCAAGGACGGCGCCCCGCTCCGTCGCCCTTCGAGCTCGGCCACGGCCCGCAGCAGCATGCCGTGGTTCTTCACCGCCACCAGCCGACCCACGATACCGATCCAGCAGGCCTCTTCGTCGAGTCCGAAGCGCTCTCCCACCGCTGCGCGCCAGACCGGCCGCTGGCGGTCGAGCTCCTCGCGCGGCAGGGGCCATTCGGGGCCCAAAGCGTTGGGCACCCGCCACGTCTTGCCACGCAGCAGCGGCCAGCGCTGGTAGGCGCGTTCGAGCGGTCGGCTGCAGGCCACCACCGCATCAGCCATCAGGGCGCCACCCGCGGTCAGCGCGCCGAGCATGACCCGCCCCCAGGACGGCGGCAGATCGACGCCGTGCAGCGTGAAGACCAAGGCACGCGGCCTGTCGCGCAGCAAGGGCCGCAGCAGCGGCAGCAGCACCGCGGCCTTGTAGGAGTGGCTGTGCACCACGTCGATGCGATCCGCGCGCAGCGCCGCAGCGAGCTGCCGCAGCAAGGGCCACGACCAGCGCCGGTCGGTGGCGAAGCAACGCACCTCGAGCCCAAAGCCACGCACGCGGGCCTCGAGCTCAGCGCAGGCGACCCTGCCCGCCCGTGTCTCCAGCACCAGGTAGAGCAGCGACCGCTCGACACGCCCGCTGAGCGCCCGCGCCAGAGCGCAGGCCACCGCCTCCGCCCCGGCAAACGAGCCGGAACAGAGCACCTGGGCCACGCTGAGGCTGCCACCCGCCACGCCGCGAGCATAGGCGCATTTCGCAGGCCCCGGTAGCCGACGAACACGCTGCTCGCCGCCGCATCACCGCCGCGACGACACCGCAGCACCAGCCGCAGGCACCAGCTACAGCGCCTTGTCGCCACTGCGCCGCGCCGGCATACTGGTCGGCGCGGGAGAACGGCATGCGCAACCCATCCAAGAGCGTCTGCGTGCTAGCTCCCGTCCACCCCTACGACGACATCCGCGTCTTTCGCAAAGAGGCCAAGTCGCTGGCGCGCGCCGGCTATCGGGTGCAGCTGATCGCCCGCGCCGAGGCGGCGCTGGACGAAGACGGCGTGGAGGTGCTGCCGCTGCGCTACGCGCGGCGCTGGCAGCGCTTCCCGCTGCAGCCCTGGCTCTTGTGGCGCGTGCTGCGCACCGGCGCCTCGATCGTTCATCTGCACAATCCCGACACGCTGCTGATCGGCTTGGCGCTCAAGCTGCTCGGCCGACGTGTCGTCTACGACACGCACGAGAACTACCGCCTGCTGTTGCTCGACAAGGAGTGGCTCCCGCGCCTGCTGCGCCACCCGCTGGCGCTCGCGGTCGACGGCCTCGAGCGCCTGGGCGCGCGCGTCTTCGACGACGTGATCGTGACCCAGGCGGCCCAGGTGGCGCATTTCGGTGCGCGCACGACGCTGATCGAGAATCCCCCGATCACCACCGGACCGCTGGTGGCCGAGGCGCATCGCCTCGCTCAAGCCCACGCGCGGCAGGATTTCCTCCGCGTCTGCTATGTCGGGTTGATCAAGGAGGACCGCGGCCTGTTCCAGATGGTCGAGGCGCTCGAGCGGCTCAACCAGCGGCACCCCGCCCGGCTCTGGCTGATCGGCCGTACCGCCAGCGACGACCTGATCCCGCGCGCCCAGGCGCTCCCCGGCTGGCGCTACGTCGACTATCTCGGCTTTCTGCCGAGCCAGGCGGCGGCCTACGCGTACATCTGCGCCGCCGACGCCTGCCTGGCCACCTTCCTGCCGTGGGGCGACAACGAGCGCGTCAACATCAACAAGTTCTTCGAGGCCGCGCTCTTCGGCAAGCCCGTGGTCGCCAGCGACTTCCCGGTCTGGCGGTCGTATGTCAGCGGCATCGATTGCGCGCGCTTCGTCGATCCGCGCGATCCCGCAGCCATCGCCGACGCGCTGGCCTGGATCGCCGAGCATCCCGCCGAGGCCCGCGCCCTCGGCGCCAATGGGCAGCGCTTCGTCCAGGAGCGCTATAACTGGGAGACCGAGTCGCAGAAGCTGCTGGCGATCTACGAGCGGCTGTCGCGGCCCGTGGCCCACGGCGGCGCGTGATCGACTCGCATGTCGCTCGGCCTCCCCTTCGTCGCCTGGCCCTTCGTCGGCTGGCTGGTCTACTGGTTGGCGTTGCTGCTGCTCGGCTACACCTACCTTGGATATCCTGCCCTCCTGCTGCTGTGGGCGCGCTGGCGTCCACAACCGGCGTTCAAGGCGAGCTACGAGCCCTTTGTCTCGGTCGTGCTCGCCGCGCACAACGAGGAGCGGCACCTCGCCGCGAAGCTCGACAATCTCCTGGCCCTCGATTACCCGACTGACCAGCGCGAGCTGATTGTCGTCAGCGACGGGTCGACCGACGCGACCAGCACCATCGCCGCGCAGTACGCGGATCGCGGCGTGCTGCTGGTGCCGCTCGCCCCGCAGGCCGGCAAGCCAACGGCGCTCAACCAAGGCGTGGCCCGCGCGCGCGGTGAGATCGTCGTCTTCTGCGACGTCCGGCAGCGTATTGCGCCGCCCGCGCTGCGCGCCCTCCTGTCCGCCTTCGCCGATCCACGCGTCGGCGCGGTCAGCGGCGAGCTGACCCTCCCGACCACCCGCGGCCCGGGACTCTACTGGCGCTACGAACGCGCGCTGCGCCACGCCGAAAGCACGATCGACTCGACGGTCGGCGCCACCGGCGCCTTCTACGGCATTCGCCGCCTGCTCTTCCAGCCGCTGCCCGCGAGCTGCCTGCTGGACGACGTCTTCACGCCGCTGCAGATTGCAATGCGCGGCTATCGCGTGCTGTTGGAACCCGCGGCGCAGGTCGAGGACGAAGAGGCGCCGCTCGCCGGCGAGTTCGCGCGCAAGGCACGTACGCTCGCTGGCAACTACCAACTGCTGCAGCAGCTCCCTGGCCTGCTCGACCCGCAGCGCAATCGCCTGCTCTTTCAGTTCGTGTCGCACAAGCTGCTGCGTCTGGCCTGCCCCTTTGCGCTGCTGCTCTTGCTCGTCACCAACGTCGCGCTGCTCGCCCACGGCGCTTGCTGTGGCGGGTGGTACGCCCTGACCCTGCTCGGCCAGCTGACGGTCTACGGCCTGGCGGCTCGGGCGGCCTGGGGGCGCTCCCCAGCGGGCGGGATCGCCCGCGCCTGCCACACCTTCGTCGTGCTCAACGCCGCCGCAGCAGCGGGTCTCTGGCGCTTCCTCACCGGCCAGCTCGGCTGGACCACCCACCGCGGTTGATGCCATGGCGCCGCTTCGCATCCTGACCAACGCCGGCTGGTTCGATGGTAGGCGCCACCAGGGACAGGCGCTGCTGACCGAAAGGCTCTCGGACGGCAGCCCCGCCGGGTTGCTCGGCGATCTCGCAGCGCTCCGACGCGCCGACCTCGCGGTTTTCAACGTGGCACCGCGCCAGCTGCTGCTCGCGGCCGCCGCGAAGCGCAGCCTGCTGGGCGCACGCCCCTACCTGGTCTCGGTTGACCTGATTCTGCGGCGCCCGACAGGCCTCAGGCAGCGAGTGCGCCTGCGCGGCATCCGCAGCCTCTTGCGGGCGGTCGACCTGTTCATCTTCTATTTCAAGGATACAGCCGAGCTGTGCCGGCTCTACGAGATCCCGGCCGAACGCGTCTGCTACGTCCCCTTCAAGGTCAACGACCTCGAGGCCGTGCGGCGTACGGCCACCGGCGACGAGGGCTATTTCCTCGCGTGCGGCCAATCGAACCGCGACTACACCACGCTCTGTCGCGCCGTCGAAGGACTGCCCCACCGCACCGTGATCCTCGCGCCCTTCGGTCGCGCCGCGCAGCGCCACGGCACGACCTTCGTCCCCGGCAGCGCGGGCTGTCCCGCCAACGTCGAGCCCGTCTGCGACGACGGGAGCCCGGCCTCCTGGCTGCGCTGGCTCGCCGCCGCACGCGCCGTCGTGCTGCCGATCGAGCCCGGCATGCTCTCACCTTCAGGCATTGGCACCTATCTGGTGGCGATGGCACTCGGCAAGTGCGTGGTCATCACCGAGAGCGCGGCGACCCGCGAGTTGCTCGATGCGCAGACGGCGGTGATCGTACCGCCGGCCGATCCGGAGGCCCTCCGCGGCGCACTGCTGCGAGTAGCCGAGGACGACGCCTTCCGCCGGCAGATCGCGGCCGCCGGCCAGCGCTATGCGTTGGCGCTCGGCGACGAGCAGCGGCTCGCCGCCGACATCTATCGAGAGGTGCTTTCGCGCGCGATCGGCGCCACACGCCGCTGACGACGCCGGGCGAGCGTGAACCCGGTGACCGCGATCCAGACCGTATCCGCCCAGGCGCCCGGCCCGCGCTCCCCAGCGCCCAGCGCGCAGCCGCTCTTCGTCGGCCGAGGTCCTGCTGCGTCCGCCGACCCGTGCACGCCCGCGTCGCTGACGGTACCTGGACCCGAGCGAGCATCGCCCCACGATCCCCCTGGCCCCAAGCCGCCATCCAAGACCGCCCCGACCGAGCCGTCGGCCCCACCGCCGGAGCCGTCATCGCTCTTGCTCGCCCGCTCCGTGTTGCCATCGAACCCAAGATTGGCACGTCCACCGTTCGGCGCGCCCTCCCGCTCGAAGGGAGCAGTTGCGGCTGCGGCGTCGATGCAGGGGCTGTGTTGCGTGTCCCGCACCCAGCGCGGGGCCGCTCCTGGCGGCTGCTCCCACCTGCCACGCTTCGACCGTAGGCGGTAGTCACCGCCGGCGGCGTTGGCAAACAGGCAATCGGCCGTGAGGTTCCCGCGGCCGGGCTGCACCGCACGGGTCCGCGTGGCCTCGACCTCCAGCGTCGAGGAGTCGTCGACGAAGAAGTCCGTCTCCTGCCCAGCGAAGATCGAGTTGCGGATCACCGCGCTCGACTTGTGCTCGACGTAGAGCCCGTCACCGAGCTTCAGCTTGCAGGGGTGGTCCGCGACCGTCACGTGCACCAAGGTCACCTTCGAGCCCGGACCGCTCTCGTCCAGACCGTCGACGTAGAGCCCGGCGCCGCCGTCTGTCGGGCAGCGGTTGCGGTAGATCAACTCGTGCTCGATCAGCGCCTCGGCGCCGTCATCGATGAACTCGCCGCTGCCCGCCGAGGGCGCATAGTTCTCGGTCACAACGTTGCCCGCCAGATGGACCGTCGTGCCGGCAGCGTGGACGATCAAGCCCCCGCCCCAACCGTAGCCCGGCTGCCGTCCGACCTCGTTTCTCACGAAGCGGTTGCCCACGATCTCGAGCTTCGGTCCCGACGCAATCAATCCGCCGCCGTGGTCGCCAAACGCCACGTTGTCGCGAATCACGTTGTTACGCAGCGTCACGTTGCCGCCGTCGATCGAGATGCCGCCGCCCTTCTCAGACTCGTTGCTGCGAACGACGTTGTCCGCCACGGTGGCGTGAGTGTCCGTCAGGTGGATCCCACCGCCGGCGGTGCGCGATTTGTTCCCCTCCACGAGGTTGTCCCGCAGCGTGGGCGAGCCCCCGTCGACATAGACCCCACCACCGTACGAATACTGCTCCGCGGTCCACCCGCGCCCGCCCGAGATCGCAAAGCCCTCGAGCACTGTGGTGCCCGCATCGCTCAGCGTGACCGCTGCCTTGGCGGCCGCAGACCCATCGATCCGCTTCACATAGCGGTCGGGTTCGCGCGCCGAGAAGTCACCCCCGTCACCTGACCCGTAGCTTGACGCCGTGCCCCCGACGAACCCGCCGAGCAGCACCAGCACCTTCCCCGACACAGCCACGTTCTCCCGATAGACGCCGCCTGCCACGCGAATGGTGTCCCCGTTCGCTGCGGCCATAATCGCAGCGCCGATGCGCTTGAAGGGCCGGCTGGAGCTGCCCGTCTGTTGCGGCGTGCCGTTATCGTCATCGACATGCAGCACCCGCGCGGCCCAAGCCCTTCCGCCGTCAACCGCAAGCAACCCCAGCAGCGCCCCCCACGCGCCCCAATACCTGCGTCTCATCGAGCCTCCCCCTTCCGTCTGCTTCCTGATCTCGCCGCCGGCATCCGAACGCCCTAGAGCACAAATCGGGTTGACTCCCGCGCGGGCTTCCCGAAATCATTGGCGTCGTTGCTCGTCGGTTGCCTGCCCAGCAGGCGCCCCCCGCGCCTAGCCAATGAATGCTTCACCTCGCTCGGTGGCGTCAGCGCCGGTCAGCACGGAAGGGTAGCGCCGGTCGAGCCGCGGCGCTCCGCCGGGCGCAAGGACGCCGCTGAAGGCCGCCCCCCGGACGCCCCTACGGGGCTCCGGCGGCGGCGTCCCCCACCGGCTGGAGCCGTCGGACCACGCGTGCCGGATTCCCCATCACCACGCTATCGGCAGGGATGCTCGTCCGCACGACGCTGCCCGCGCCAATCACGGATCGCGCCCCGATCCGCACGCCCTTCAGGATCAGACAGCCGTGCCCAATCTGGACGTTCTCCTCGATCACGACCTCGGCGACATCACCCTCCCCGGCAGGCACCTCCCAACTCGGCCGGTCCGGGTTGTCCTGGGCGTGCCCGTCGGTGTCGGAGATGTGTGAATGCCCGCCCACGCTGACGTAGCGCCCAAGCTCGATCCGCCGCGCGACCGCGAAGCTGACCATGTGACCGAGATAGACGCCGTCCTCGATCCTCAGCAGCGGCGCGCCCGTCGGTGCAGCGAGTATGTCCACCTGCCCGCCAAAACGAATCCGACTCCCCAGCTCGAGCCGGCAGGGCCCGCTCAAATACGGCATCCGCTCAACGGCAATGTCCACACCATGCTCTGCGCACTGACTGAGAAACATCGGCGTCGCCAGCAGGGAACGACGCGCCCACTCGTGGAGCTCCCGTCCGAAAAAGCCGGCGTGGTAGAGCAGAGCATAGGCCGCCCGCAGGCCGCCACGGGGCGTAAGCGCACGATAAACGAGCCCTCGCGCCACCGGACGCAACAACTCGTGCAGCCAACCCGCCCCTACTTGGGTCGCGCGCCTCTCGGACCTTTCGTGGGGCGGCCGTCCTGGATCGCGGCTCATCGACGGGCACACTCCCGAGGCGGCCGCCGACTGAAGCCGCGGTGCCCGCCTCCCGCGCACGAGGATGCCGGCGGCGACGCGCCGCTGTCAAGCCACGACCGCTCAAGCCACGACCGTCCGGCCAAGAATAAAAAAAAAGACCCCGTTCCAGTATCCTGGAACGGGGTCCCGATAATCTCCGGCAGCGACCTACTCTCCCACACAGTCGCCCGTGCAGTACCATCGGCGCTGGAGGGCTTAACTACCGAGTTCGAGATGGAAATCGGGTGTGACCCCTTCGCTATAGCCACCGGAAAACCGTTGCAAAACCAAGTATCGTAAGTCGCTGGCGCGTCCCCGCCTTCTACTCTATCGGGCGAACGCCAACACCAATGAATCGAGTAATGGACACCGGTCTGACCTCCATCCCGTAGCCAACGTGTCGTTGCCCACGATGAGGAGTAATGGTCAAGCCGCACGGCCGATTAGTACTGGTTAGCTCCATGCATTACTGCACTTCCACACCCAGCCTATCAAACTGGTGGTCTTCCAGTGGCCTTTAGCGACCCGAAGGTCAAGGGATTGCTTATCTTGGAGTGGGCTTCCCGCTTAGATGCTTTCAGCGGTTATCCCTTCCCGACATAGCTACCCGGCAATGCTCTTGGCAGAACAACCGGAACACTAGAGGTCAGTCCATCCCGGTCCTCTCGTACTAAGGACAGATCTCCTCAGCAATCCTGCGCCCACGGCAGATAGGGACCGAACTGTCTTGCGACGTTCTGAACCCAGCTCGCGTACCGCTTTAATTGGCGAACAGCCAAACCCTTGGGACCTACTTCAGCCCCAGGATGCGATGAGCCGACATCGAGGTGCCAAACCTCGCCGTCGATGTGAACTCTTGGGCGAGATCAGCCTGTTATCCCCGGAGTACCTTTTATCCGTTGAGCGATGGCCCTTCCATGCGGAACCACCGGATCACTATGACCTGCTTTCGCACCTGCTCGACTAGTAAGTCTCGCAGTCAAGCCCTCTTATGCCATTGCACTCTGCGCCTGGTTTCCAATCAGGCTGAGAGGACCTTCGCGCACCTCCGTTACTGTTTCGGAGGTGACCGCCCCAGTCAAACTACCCACCAGGCATTGTCCCCGACCCGGATAACGGGTCTAGGTTAGATTTCCAGATCAATCAGGGTGGTATTTCAACGTTGGCTCCACCGAAACTAGCGTCCCGGTCTCAAAGCCTCCCACCTATCCTACACAGATTAACCCGAAAATCAGTGCCAAGTTGTAGTAAAGGTTCACGGGGTCTTTCCGTCTTGCCGCGGGTAGAGGGCATCTTCACCCCCATGTCAATTTCGCTGAGTCCCTGGCCGAGACAGCGGGGAAGTCGTTACGCCATTCGTGCAGGTCGGAACTTACCCGACAAGGAATTTCGCTACCTTAGGACCGTTATAGTTACGGCCGCCGTTTACTGGGGCTTCGGTTCGCAGCTTCGCTCCCGAAAGAGCTAACAGCTCCCCTTAACCTTCCAGCACCGGGCAGGCGTCAGACCCTATACG
>JADJDT010000048.1:112500-185946 GCA_016702545.1 Pseudomonadota bacterium
TGAAAGCAGTTCGAGAGGACCGGGCGATAGCGCCGGACCAGCGCGTGATAGACCTGATTGGTGAACTGCTCCGCCGGCTCGAGGCGGCGGATCTTCGCGGCGATGCTGCTGGCGAGCTGTTCTCGGCGCATCTCCAACTCATCCCAGGACACATAGGGGCTGTCTCCGGTGTTCTCATCGGTGACCGGGCCGCGGTAGACGCCGTGGCAGCCTGGGATGGCCGCCAGTGCGCGCGCAACCTCGGCGTCGGCCGCCTGACGCTCGGTCACGATACGCTGCTTCAGCGCTTCGGCGGCGGTCGCCAGCGCGGCACGCAGCTGTTCCAGGCGGTCGCGCAGGTGCGCGTCAGCGGCGCCGTCGCCGGCCGCGGCGTCAGCCTCGGTGAGCAGGTTGGCGAGGCGGACGGCGGTGTTTGCGCGCGCTTTGCCCTCCTTCACCAGGGCCTGTTCGACGAGCAGCACGCGCTGATCATTGAGCTCCCCCAGCACCGGAAGGAGTTGATTGCGAAATCGCGCGGCCACCGCGTTTCGTTGGGCCAGAAGCCCCTCGCGCTCGCTGCGCTGGTCGGGGCGCACGCTCTTGAGCAGGATGTCGGCGCTGAGCGTGCCGTCCTCGCGCGCCCAGCTACGCCGTATTTCGCACCAGGACGCGAGCGCGCCGGAGGGCGCCGCCGGGCGGTCAGCGCTGGTGCGGCGCCGCAGTCCGACGAAGATCGCCACACCAAGCACCACCACGCCGAGGATCAGGGACGCGACGACGAACTTACGCAGTCGGTGTTCCGGCGTCGCTGGATCGAAATTCTCGTGCATGGGTCGGTGCCTCCATGGGCCGAGCCGGGGCCGAACAAAGCCCCGCGCGCGACCGGCAGCGGGCTCGCAGACGGATCGGGCCGCCATGCGTGCAGCACCGGACCCGACGACGGAGCCGAGGAAAAAGCGCCAACACTATGCCAGAGGGCGTCGGCCAGCGCACATTCCGCGCCGGCCTGGCGCGGAGAGAGAGAGGGCGGGGAGCCGCGAGGGCGCGGCGTTACTTCCGCTGGCGACGACGCCCAGGTCCGCGCCGGGGCGGCACAGCGTCGGGCACGAGGCGCTGGCCAGGCAACCGCGCCGGGGCCGGCGCACCCGGCCAGTCGCCCCGGCGACGCAAGCGAAGGCCATGCGCGGCCAACGCCGCTGCCAACAGCAGCACGAGGGCGGCGAAGAACTGGCCGGGGGTTAGGCCCCAGTAGGTCCGGTCGTCGACGCGCAGACGGTCGAGCAGGAAGCGCACGGGAGCATAGAGCACGAGCATCAACACGAGCGGGAAGCCATGAAAGGGACGCACGCGCCGGAGGCCATAGAGCACGCCGATGAGCGCGAGGGTGAAGAGGGCCTCGTAGAGCCCAAGGTCGTGGACCACGCTTGCGCCTGGTCCGCACCTCACCCCCAGTGCGAAGCTCGTCGGGGCGCCCGGATGATCGTGCACCACAGTGCAGCCGAGACGCCCGAAGAACCAAGCGGGCACGAGACCGAAGATGATCGCGTCGGCGTACTTGAGCAGCGACTGCCGGTGGCGACGGAAGTAGATCCACGCGCCCACAGTACCGCCGAGGAACCCGCCGAACGACGACAGCTGCTTCCAGAACTTCAACAGCACCAGCGGGTCACGCCACAGGTCCTCGGGGAAATAGAAGATCACCGAGACCCAGTGGGCCCCCACGAAGCCGGCTACCACGGTCCATACGATGCCGTTGGCGCAGAGCTCCTGATCGAGACCCGTCAGCCGGGCGCGACGGCGGGCCAGCGCGTAGCCGATCATGACACCGACGCTGACCAGCAGCCCAAACGGACGAATCGGCAGGCCGAAGAAGCCCTCCACGGGCACGACATCATGGATGCAAGGCAGTGACATCGAGCAACACCACGCAGGAATGGAGACCGTTTACCATGCGAACCGAGGCCGAGGAAGGCCCTGCACTGGCCCCTGCACTGGCCCCTGCGTTGGCCAGCGCGTGGGCCTACAGGTCGACCTGCGGCATCGCGCCACCAAGCACCTCTGCCAGACGGTACTCCAGTACCTTTCGCGCCGGATCGAAGGGACGCAGCTGATCGAGGCCCAGGGCCGCCACCGCCGCGCGTAGCAACGGTCCCTCTTCGGCGGCCGCGGCGCGCCACCCCTCACCGCGCGCCCCACGACGCGCGCGCCAGCCGGGACCCAGCAACGCGGCCTTGGGGGTCAAGCCAACGATCTCACTGCCACTGACCCGAACGCCGCGCGCCAGCGCCAGCTCCTGGACGCGGGCGAAGATCCGATCGAGCCCCGCCTCGCGATAGCGCAAGACGTTGACGGTGACCTGGCAGCAGCCGTACTCAGCGATGTACCAGCCAAGCGCGCGACAGCCCGGCAGTCCGCCTCCCGGCGAACTGCGGTTCTCGCGCACCTCGCAGGCGATCGCGCGGGCGAGCACGCGATCGCGGGTCGCCAGATTGACGTTGTAGGCGATCAGCGGCGCGCGCGCGCCGATCGCCGTGGCGCCCCAGGGTGGCAAGCCTGTCGCGGGACCGAAGTCGGGTTGGCCGCACGGCTGGACCATCCGCGCGGCTAAGGCCTCGTATCCGCCCCGTCGCACCGTGGCGAGCTCCCGTCGCTCGGGTTGGCGCGCCGCGCTGCCGTAGAGGTAGCAGGGAATCCCCAGTTCGGCGCCCACGCGCGCAGCGAAGCGGGTGGCGACCGCAGCGCACTCCGCGAGGGTGATGCCGGCCAGCGGCACGAAGGGGCAGACGTCGGTCGCACCGATGCGCGGATGCTCACCGCGCTGCTGGCGCATGTCGATGCGCCGCGCGGCCTCATCCATGGCACGAAAGAGCGCCTCAGCGACCGCGTCCGGCGTCCCCACGACGGTCATCACCGTGCGATTGACGGCGGCCCCAGCCTCGATGTCGAGCAGGTGCGCGCCGGGAACCTCGCCCAGTCGGGCCGCGATCTGCGCGATGACGTCGGCGCGGCGCCCTTCGCTGAAGTTCGGCACGCACTCGACGAGCACCACGACGCACCGCCTCAGATCTAGCGCGGAGCGTAGGCTGGCGCCGGTGGCGCCGCAGTCCGGGCCCACCGAGAGATAGCGTGGCCGATCTGCGCTGTCGAGCCGTCCACTCGGCGGCGCCGCGGGTCGCCCCTGCCACGCCCGTCCGCAGGAAGGCTCGCCGGGGACGATCGACCCAGTCCGCCGTCTCGGTCGGCCGTCTCGGTCTGCCGTCTCGGCCTGTCGTGTCTCGGTCTGTCGTCTCGGCGCGGACTGTGGGAACATGCGGCACTGGCCATGAGTGACCACGACGCGGCCCATCACGAGTCAGGCCCGATTCCGATCGGGATCACGCTCGACGACACCTATCACGTCCGGCGCCTGCTCGGCCGCGGATCGATGGGGCTGGTTTACCTGTGCGACGACGTCCGCCTCGAGCGTTCGGTCGCGATCAAGGTGCTCGCGCCGCGCTACGCCGCCGAGGCTCGCGTCGCGCACCGGTTTCGCCGCGAGGCCGTGGCGATGGCCAGCGTACGCGCCGAGAACGTGGTGCAGATCTTCGCTTTTGGCGACTTTCGCGGCCACCCGTACTTCGTGATGGAGTACGTGCCGGGCTACACCGTCGGCAGCCTGATCGAGGCCGCAAACCAGCGCGAGGAGCAGCTCTACCTCGACGTCGTGCTGGGCATTCTGCGGCAGGCCTGTCGCGGCCTCCAGGCCGTCCACGACCGCGGCATCGTCCACCGGGACGTCAAACCACCGAACATGCTGATCGGGCCCAATTTCCGCGTGGCGATCGCCGACTTCGGGCTGGTGGAGACGGTGGCCCAACCGAGTGACGTGCGCGACCTCGCCGGAACGCCGCTCTATCTCGCCCCCGAGCTGATTCGCCGCGACAACGTACCGGACCACCAGCTCCACCTGGCAGATCTCTACGCCCTCAGCGTATCGACCTACGAGATGCTGACCGGGGAGCCGCCCTTCGACGCGCCGACCGTGGGCGAGATCCTCCAACTCCATCTGCACAGGGCGCCACCGTCCGTCGCCGAGATCCGCTCGGATATCCCCCAGAGCATGGCCGAGGTCCTAACGCGCGCCATGAGCAAGGCGCCGGGCGAGCGCTTCTCGACCTGTCAGGAGTTCATGCAGGCGCTCGACGGCGCCCGCCAGCAGCAGGCGATGGCGAGTTCGCGATCCGCCGCCGTGCGCGTGCTGGTGGCCGAGGACGACCCCGAGATGCGGGCAATCTACTCGACCGCGCTGACGGTCGGCTTCCCGGGGCTCATCGTGCTTACCGCCGACGACGGCCTCGCCGCACTCGATCTGGCGCGCCAATCGCGGCCAGACTTGGCACTGGTCGATCTCAACATGCCACAGCTCAACGGTGTGGAGCTCGCAGCGGCGCTGCGCGGCGACGAGCGCACGGCGAGAATGCCTTTGATCGTACTGACGGCCCATCTCGACCACGACAGCCGGCGTGTGCTCGAGCACCTCGGGATCGCCCAGGTGCTCGCGAAGCCGATCGATGTCACCGCGTTGCTGGCGGTCGTCGGCGAGCATCTGCAGCGGATCGGCCAGTAACGATGGCGGCGGCAGCACGCGGAGTCAGCGGCGAACATCGAGGAGCCGCCGTGCTAAGGTCGTCGGCGAGTGCGGCGGTGATCGGGTCTGGATCCACCACGGCCGTGACCGGGATCGGCGCCAGGCCACAACGTCTCACATGACGGCGCTCGTCGTCGGGGATTCGTCTCGTGCAAGATCGTCCCACTGAAGATCCCACGCGAGAGCAGCGCCCGCGCATCGACATCTCGACGCTGTGCAACGGGCGCGAACCCACCGCTGCGGCCACGCGGCTGCTCCAGTTCGCCGGGCGTATCGTTGCGCTCGGCAACCTACTGCCCGACCACGAGCGCCACGGCTCGACCATTCCTTGTCGCTGCCGACCACGCGGTCGCCCCTGCCCCGGACGGCTTGAGATCCTGCGACCAGCGCAGACGGACCACGTGAGCTGGCGCTGTCAGGTGTGCGACGATGGCGGGTACGTCACCGGGTGGCGCGGCACGCGCTGGGACCTGACGCCCCAGCTGCAAAGCGGCCACGTCGTCTCGCTCTTCGCGGCGCGATCCCGGCAGCAGGACCAGGCCGATCGCGGCACGGTGCGGGTGGTGCGACTGGCTGTCGAGCTGGTCGGCGGACCGGTGCGGATGATCGAGCCGGTTCGACGTCAGCTCGCGATCCCGCTCGACGCCAGTCTGCACGCCCTGCACGAGCTCCTTCGCTGTGCCTTCGGCTGGCACGATGACGGTCCCTATGACTTCCTGCTGGGCGCCCCCTATGAGCCCGGGTCTCAGCGTTTCACCGGCTGGCAGCGCGATCCGGCTGCCGATCCCGCAGGGGCCTCGGTCAACGAAACCGAGCTGATCGCGCTCGACAGCCTCGCGCTGCGCGTCGGTCAGGTCTTCGGTTATTTGTTCGACTTCGCCGACGAATGGATTCATCGACTCGAGGTGCTCGCCTTCGAGGAGCGGGGACCCGCCGCGGCCCGCGCGCGGGTGGAGAAGCGCGCCGGCAAGGCGCCGCCGCAGCACCCCGACGGTCGCCCGGCGATGCTTCGAGACCTCTCGTGCGGCGCCATCGAGACCAGCGCCGCGCTCGATCAGCTCTGCTCCTACGACCCCGAGCGCCCGCTGCCCGCACATCAGTGGTTGGCGCTCGATCCCGCCGAACAGCTGCTGCGGGTGCTGGCGGCGCACCGGGCGTCCGCCTGCGGCGACCAGGAGGCCTCGCTGCTACTGCACGCGGCCTTGCACTGCCTCGCCGAGACGAGCCTGGCGCAGGGCGATCGCGCCTCGCGCACCGCGCTGCGCCGCCAGCTTGAGCGGGGCGGGTCCCGGCACGACGTCATTCACCGCCTTGGCGAGCTGCTGGCCGCACGACAGCTCGGGCACCCGGAACCCGGAACGGAGACCCCTGCCGGGACGGAGACCCCTGCCGCACAGCCACCGGCCGGCCCGCGGCTGCGCCGCACGCGACCCGAAACCATCCGCCCCCGGAAGCAAGACTAGGCCGAAAACAAGCGCTTTGAGCGCAAGCCGTTTGTTTTCGGGCTAGACGAGCCGACAGGCGAACGTTATGGGGTGAAGTCGCGGGGATTCACTCCCCGCGACGAGGGGGCTTTGCGAAAGCCCCCTGAGGTTGAGCAGGCGTCGCCCAAACAAGGGGAGCGGGGCCAGGGACCAACTCGGTGGCGGCGCGGCTTGCGCGCGCGGCACGGCATGGGGTATGGGGGGCCGATGAGCTGGAACTCGGCGTCAGTTGCCGGAGGGCTCTTGGTCGCCGCTCCGGCGCTCCAAGACCCGAACTTCGAGCATGCCGTCGTGCTGATGTGCTTGCACAACGAGGACGGCGCGATGGGTCTGGTGATCAATCGCGCCGCGCCGCTGACCACGCTCGAGCTGATGTTGCAGATGGGCTTCGAGTGCGCCGACGACGCTGACCCAGCGCAGTCGGTGCTCATCGGTGGACCGGTGGCGATCGAGAGCGGGGTGCTGCTCTACCGCGCCGATCCGGCAGCGAGCCTGCGCGAGGACGAGCTGCCGGTCACAGACGAGCTGCGGCTGTGCCCGAGCCAGGAGCTGCTGCGCGCCATCGCCGCGGGCGTCGGCCCGCCACAGTTCCAGCTCTTCCTCGGTCATGCTGGCTGGGGCCCCGGCCAGCTCGAACAGGAACTCGCGCAGGGCTCGTGGATTCCGGCGCGCGCCGACGTGGCCCTGATCTTCGAAACCCCACTCGAAGAGCGTTGGGATCAGGCGCTGGCCGCGGTGGGTGTGAGCCCCGCGATGCTGGGCACGTTCCGCCCGCAGAACTAAACAGGGTCGCGTGGAGCACGATCCATCCCGCCGGGCCGCGTTGCGGCTGCGCTCCGGTGCTCACGTACCAGCCCGTACGCTCCGCTCCGGTGCTCGCCGCGCCTTGCCCGGCGGGCGCCTCGCGCTCCACGCGACCCTGTTTGATCCACGCTCAAGGCGACTCTGTTTAGCTGTGCTGGCGAAAGTGGTGATCCGCCAGCTCGCTTAGCCGAGTTCGTCACGCATCTTGCGGATCACCTCCGAATAGGAGGTGTTCTGCACCAAGCGCGCCATGGCGTTGGTGTAGCGCTGCACCAAGTCGGCGCGATTGCGCGCCTGGGCATCCTTCAGCGCATGAAACAGGGTGGTGAAGGCGCGCTCGCTGTTGATGAAGTAGGCCACGGCAGCCAGGATGGCGAGGATCGCGGACGCCGTGACGCTACGCGACGACGCGCTGAAGGTGAAGGGACGCTGCTCGGAGTTGGCGAGTTGGAGCGTGGTCTCCGCCTTCGCATCGGTCCCCGCGAAGCCCTTCTTGGTCTCGAGATGTCCGTGGATCGTGAAGGAGTCGAAGCGAATCGTCTGCAGCGAGGGATACTCCTTGGCGAAACGCGCGACGACGCCGGCGTAGAGCGCGTCGACCAGCCCCACGCCGCGGCCGGCGATGACGCTGCGACCCGCGCTCGAGATCACCTCGCAGCTCACCGAGGTGGTCTGCTCGCGGACGTTCTCCTCCACCAGGACGCTCTCGACCTCGAGCTGGAGGTACTGCTCGCCGAGCACCTCACGCATCAAGGTCATCACCTCGTCTTGCTCTCGATCCGCCATCCAACTCCCCTCCGATTCCGCCGGGTCGGGACATCGCCGCCGTCGGGCACGTCGTGGTTGGGCCACGCGCCCATCCCGACCGGGCGTGCCACGATCCTCAGCGCTTGCGCAGCACCGCAGTGCCAGCGCCGTCACGCGCGCCGGGACAGAACCAGAGCACCGGGCCATCGAGGGTCGTGTCACCCAGTCGTACGAGCTCGAGCCGTGGATCGGCCAAGCTGACGTTTTCATCGCTCAGCGTCAGCGTCACCAGCGTCACTAACCGATCCTCGAGGCACGCCTCGCAGAGCCCCGCCGCGTTGCAGGCTCCACCCCCGCGGGCGACACAATCAGCGGTCGCGCCGCAGCGGTCGTCGAGGCAGGCCAGTTTTCGCGTTTCCTCGCGCTGGCTGCCACTCAGCTTGAGGTTCTTGTCGACGTCGCCAGTACGCACCACCGCCGTCCCGCTCAGCGTCGCACCGTCGATGGTCTCGATGCTGATCCGCACGTCGCTGCTCTGGCCACCGCACGAAAGCGTGCCCTCCCACTGGCCGGCCAGGCCCGCCAGCGCCGAATCGGCACAACCCAGCAGAAAACACGACGCGGCCACCACGAGCGCGATCGGGCCGGTCCGCAGACACGATGCGTAGCTCGCTGCCATCGGGGCATGATAGAAGCGGGGCGCCCAAACGGTCAATCATCGGCGTCACGCGGCGACGACGTCCCCTGCGCCGTGCCTCAACAAGGCCTGCCCCAGCAGGCCCCCACCAGTCGGGGACTTGACGGCCCACGGGACACTGGCACCATGCTGCGCTCTACCGGCCGCGATCCGGGGGCTTGATCTCGGCGCGGTGCTCTGCGAGGTTGAACAGCGTTCGATCGTCATTATTGGTGCGGCCTGCCTACCGCCGCACAGGAGGTGCTCTCATACCACCGCTACCCCCCGCAAAAAACGTCAGGGGCCGTCGTCCCCTGGTGCAGGACGCGCACCGCGTCAACCGCAAGATTCTGGCGCGCGAGGTGCGCGTGATCGGCGAGGACGCCCGTCAGCTCGGCGTCATGCCCACGCACATCGCCTGCAGGATCGCTGAGGAGAAGGGTCTCGACCTGGTCGAGATCAACCCCAAGGCGGAGCCACCGGTCTGCAAGATCATCGACTACGGCCGCTTCAAGTACGAAGAGGCCAAGAAGAAGCGCGAGAGCAAGAAGAAGCAGACGGTCGTTCAGATCAAGGAAATGAAGCTGCGTCCGAAGACGGACAAGCACGACCTCGCGGTCAAGATCCGCTCCGTGCTGCGCTTCCTAGCCGAGGGCAACAAGGCCCGGCTGGTGATTCAGTTTCGTGGCCGCGAGATCGTCCACCCGGAGATGGGGCAGCTGGTGCTTCAGAAGGTGCTGGCCGCGCTGGGGGACTGCGCCGTGGTCGAGCAGTTCCCGCTGATGGAAGGCCGCCGGATGAACATGCTCGTGGCACCAAAGCCGGGCGCGCGAATCATCGTTCCGCCCAGCGCCGGCAGCCTCGAGCGGGATGATCGCGCGGCCTCGAGCCGAGACGAGACGGACGACGAGACGGACGACGAGACGGACGACGAGACGGACGACGACGAGACGGACGACGACGAGACGGACGACGACGAGACGAGCGGTGAGATCGACGACGGGGCGAGCGACGCTGCGGACGAGGAGCTCGCGTCGCCACCCGACACGCCGCCAGCCTAGCTCTGACCCGCGCCCTCGGTCGCGCTGCATCCGCGGCTAGACGAACAGGAGGACCCTGTCAGGAGAACCCTGTCAGGAGGACCCTGTCAGGAGGACCCTGTCAGGAGGACCCTGTCAGGAGGACCCTGTCAGGAGGACCCTGTCAGGAGGACCCTGTCAGGCCCCTCAAGAGTCGGTTGCCAACACGACCTGGTCTCGCCCGGCCAGCTTCGCGCGGTATAGAGCCCGGTCCGCCCGATCGAAGAGCGCGTGCGCGCTCTCTTCTCCGCTCGTGGTCGCGACGCCCGCGCTGAGCGTCACCCCGTGGACCTGCCCTTCGGCCAACGGGCTCTCCTTGACCTTGGCGCGCAGCTTCTCTGCCACCTGCACGGCGGCCTCTTGGCCCGTGCTGCGCAGCAGCACGATGAACTCCTCCCCACCGTAGCGCGCCACCACATCTGAGCCACGCACGCCGGCGGTCAGGATGCGGGCCACGTCCTTGAGCACCTCGTCGCCGATCAGATGGCCATGCTGATCATTGCAGCGCTTGAAGCGGTCGAGGTCGAAGAGGATGATCGACACGCTATCGGCGCTGCGCCGCGCGCTCTCCAGGGCGCGGTCGACCGCCGCACTGTAATAGCGCCGGTTGTAGACCCCAGTAAGGCCATCGACCTCGGCCATCGCGGCCGTGCGCTGATGCAGTCGCGCCCGATCGATGGCCAGCGCGGCGAGGTTGCCCAGGGCGTGAAGGCTCCGCAGCTCCTCGGCAGCGACGCTGTGCCCCGTGAAGAGATTGTCGGCGAAGATGGCGCCGATCAGGCGCCCTTCGACCGCTAGCGGCACGACCGCGACATGCCGAAGCTCGACGATTCGACCCGCGGTTCCGCCGACCTCGTGACGCAGCGTCAGCGCGTTACTGCACCACGGCGTGCCGTTGAGCATACAGCGAGCCAGCACGCCGACGAGCGGCGCGTCACCCTCCGCCTCGCCCTCCCCATCGGCCTGGAAGACCGTCGCCGCCAGCGCCTCGAGGCGATTGCGCGGCACGCTGAAACTCGCCATCTCGCGGGTCAACGCCTGACTGACCGTGTCCTGGAGAAAGGCTTCGAAGCGCGGCAGTAGGTCCGGGAAGTTGACCTCTTCGCGCTCGATCTCGGTCCAAATGCGCTGGGCGTCCTCACCCGTGCGGGGGCCGACCGCCAGGCGCACCTTGAGCGTGCGCCCTTCCTCATCGTCGAGCAGGAGGAACGCGCGATTGAAGCCCAGACCATCGCGCGAGGTGATGCCCGAGAGAATCACGTACAGCACATAGTCGAGATCGAGCGTGCTGAGGATGGCCGTCGTCACGACCATCCGGAACTCGAGCTCCTTGAGCAGGGATTCGGTGTTCTTCGCCATCGCGGTACCCAGTGCTCACAGCGCCCTGCCGCCGCGAGCCCAGGGCCGGGGCGGGCGAGTCACTGCGACCGAGGAGTTTATCATAGCCCGAGGCTCCCTGCGGATCCACGGGCACCCTCAGGCCGGGCGCGCCGGATGGCCCATTACAGGAGGAAGCTGACGCGCAGGTAGCGATTGCCGTCCTGCTCGATCACCGTGGCCGTGGGTGTGGCGGGCCGCGAGAGCTCGATCACGATCCGCACCACGCTCGAACGGAGCGGGGCGGTGCTGATCGCCGACACCACCTCGCCGTTGACGAGGCGTGCCTCGGCGGGCAGGTCCGCGCCCTCCCCGCCGCTCAGCAGCACGACGCTCTTGGCCCAGTCGCTGTCCAGACGATAGACATTCTGGCCTCCCAGGGGCACCCACACCTGCTCCTCGCCTCGCGCACGACTGAACCGCACCCGCGGCTGCGGCGGCGCCGCCCGCTGCGGCGGCAGCATCCGCACCACAGGGAGCGGATTCGCTGCCGGCGTGGCGGCCCGCGGCCTCGGCTCCACGACGGGGGACGCGAGGCGTCGCTGACTTGCTTCGACCGGCAGCGCTGGCGCACGCCGCGAGGCCTCCGCTCGACTCGACGGCTCTGGCTCTGTCCTCGTCCTCGCCGCGCGCAGCCCCGCTTCACGGTCGACCAAGCGCTGCGCCTCAGCCCGCAGCTGACTCGCCTGAGCCTGCCGAACGACCGCCTGTTGCTGCTCGGCATGCGCGCGCGCCAACGCCTGCTCGGCCTCGGCCTGGACGCGGCGCGCCTCGGCCAGGCTCTCGCGTGCCGCACTCAGCTCGGTGCGCGCCACCGCGCGCTCCTGTTCGACGCGCCGCGCGGCTCCGTGACTCTGTTGTTCGCTGCGTCGCGCCTGCTCCAGCTCGCCCAGCGCCTGGCGCGCGCGCGTGCGCTCGCGCTCGGCGTCCGCTCGCGCGTGCTCGGCCTCGCCACGGGCATGTTCGACCTGCTGGCGCGCAAGCTGCGCCTCCAGCTCCATCGCCTTGGCCGCGGCCAGCTGTGCGGCCAGCTGCCGGCGCAAGGTTTGCGTCGAGCTCGCCGCCTCACGCCGCGCCAGCTCGGCCTCGCTCCGGGCGCGCAGCGCGTCTTGCTCCGCGCGCTGCGCCGCCGTCGTCAGATCGTTGGTCGCTCGGCGCTCGCGCTCCACCCGCTCCAGATCTTGCTGCGCCGGCGCCGTCTGCGCCTGCCGCACCGCGGTCGCCGCCAGCTCGGCCTGCCGCTCGGCCTTGAGCCGCGCGCGCTCGGCCACCTCTGCCACCTGCGCCGAGCGCTGGGCCGCCTGTTCGGCACGCTGGCGGACAAGCTCGGCCTCCGCAGCCAGTCGCTGTCCGTTTTCTTGCTCGCGCTGGGCCGCCGCCAGCTGGGCGCGGAGCGCCTCGGCCTCGCGCAGCGCCCGCTGAATCGCGGACTGCTGCTCAGCCATCCGCATGCGCGCAGACGCTGCCTCGTTGCGGGCCCGTTCGGCTTCGGCCTGGACCCGCACCAAGCGCGCCGCAAGCTCACGCACCTGCTGCTGCTCCTGCTCCCGCACCTCGCGCTTGGCGCGCTGGATCGCCGCGCCCTGGGCTTGTCTCGCCTGATCCGCCTGGAGCCGCGCCAGCTCGGCGTCTCGCCGTGCCCGCTGCAGCTCCGCGCGCGCGCCGCCGGCCTGCGACGCGATCGTGGCATTGGTCCGGGCCAGCTCCGCCAGGCGTGCCGCCTCACCGCGCAGCCGCGCGCTCTCGCTCCGCGCCACGGCGGCCTCGCCGCGCAAGACTTCGAGCTGCTGCTGCGCCCGCTGCTGATCCTCTAGCAACCGCTCCGCTGTGCGGGTCTCGCGCGTGCGTTGCCCGGCCACGTCGCGACGCAACCCCTCCACCGCGGTCAACGCGGCGGCCAGCCGTTGGTCGAGCTGCGCCGCACGCTCCTCGGCTCGTTGACGCGCCTGCTCCGCAGCGGCGCCGGCTCGGGTCAGACGCTCGAGCTGCTCACGCTGCTGCTGCAGACCCTCTTCGCGCTGCCGTTCCGCGTGCTGTAAACGTCCTACCGTGGCGGATTGCAGCGCGCGCTGCTGCTCGGCCGTGTGCCGCATGGCAGCCGCCGTCGCCTCGGCCTCGGCCAAGCGCTGGCGCAACCGCTCGGCCTCTCCCTGGGTCTGCTGCAGCGCGACCGCCGCAGCGTCCTCTCGCGCCTGCGCCGCCCGCACGCGGGCCGGCCCAGCGGCGCCCCCGGAGCGAGAGGCCAACTGCACCGTGGCCGCTGGGGCCGCTGGCGCCACGACCTGCGGCGCGCGCGCTGGAGCGGCGCCCGGGCCCGAGCTCGCCGCGGCCGGTGGGGCCGGCTCCAGCGCCTGCACCCGAATCAGCAGATCGCGGCCGTCCAGCTGCACGCGCGTCGCCGCCTCGTGGCGCAGACCGATCGTCAGCCGCACGCCGGACCAGCTCTGACCACGGTCCACCGGCGCCGCGGCCACATGTGACACGGCCCAGCTGCCGACATCGGTAAAACGCTGCGCACCGGCCAGCTGAGCGTTGGCCACATCGACGACCAGCCGACGTGGAGCATCGAGGTTGAAGATGGCGAACGCCGGCGTCACGGTGCAAGGCACGCGCAACGTCGTCTCCCCCGAGGCGGTCGAGGTCACCACCATCGGCCCGAGCTGAAGCGGCGCCGCTGCAGCGGCCTGCCGCGCCGTCGAGAGACCGACGGCCACGAGCAGCCCCACACCGAGCGCCGACGCTGACCCACGCATCGGCAACACGCCTCCGCGGGGCAGCCTAGCCGCCTGCGCCGGCCCGGCCAAGTTTAGGCCGTCCCCGAGCGCTGCGCTCGGCGACGGATCCTGCGCTATGATGGGGGCATTCCGTAGTGGCGTGGAGCAACACACCGTCGGCGGGCAGAGCGACCGCGGGTCGGGTCGCGACCGCCGCCGCCCCGCAGGAGGAGGCAGGCGTGAGCACCCAGTCGTTCGAATCAATCGCGGCGCTGTTCCTCCACCGCGCCGCGTCCACGCCCGACGCCCTGGCCTATCGCCATCCGCGCGCCGATGATAGCTGGGCCTCGCTCACCTGGCGCCAGACCGCCGAGCGTGTGCGCCGCATCGCCTGCGGGCTGCAAGCCCTCGGGCTTCAGCGCGAGGAGCGCTGCGCGATCCAGTCGTCGACGCGAATCGAGTGGATCCTCGCGGATCTCGGTGTGCTGTGCGCCGGCGGCGCGACCACCACGATCTATCCCTCGAACACCGCGACAGACTGCGCGTTCATCATCGACGACTCGGCCAGCCGCGTGGTCTTCGCGGAAGATGAGGCGCAGGTCGCCAAGCTCGTCGCGCAGCGGCCCCAGCTCGCCCAGGTGATCCGAGTCATCACCTTCGAGCGCTGCGGCGACCACGGCGACTGGGTGATGGACCTGAATCAGCTCGAAGAGCTCGGCCGCCACTTCGACGCCGAGCATCCCGGGCGATACGAGGCCATCATCCGCACGATCACGCCCCAGCAGCTCGCGACCCTGATCTACACCTCTGGCACCACGGGACGCCCCAAGGGGGTCGAGCTGACGCACGACTGCTGGCTCTTCGAGGGCGCCGGCATCGCCGATCTGGGTCTGCTGACCACCGAGGACCACCAGTATCTCTGGCTGCCGCTCTCGCACGTGCTGGGCAAGGTCCTCGAGCTGGCGCAGCTGCACATCGGGTTCCCCACCACCGTGGACGGCCGCGTACCCAAGCTGATCGAGAACCTGGCCGTCGTCCGCCCCACCTTCATGGCCGCGTCGCCACGCATCTTCGAGAAGGTCTACAGCAAGGTCCTGACCGGGATCGCCGAGGCCGGCGGCGTCAAGCGCAGCCTCTTCCACTGGGCCGAGGGCGTCGGCCGCGAGGTCTCGCGCCGGCGCCAGCGCGGTCAGACGCTCGGCCTGGCCCTCGCCGCCCAGCACCGGCTCGCCGATCGTCTGGTCTTCGCCAAGCTCCGCCAGCGCTTCGGCGGACGCTTGCGCTTCTTCATCTCCGGTGCGGCGCCGCTCTCGGTCGACATCGCCGAGTTCTTCCACGGCGCTGGGATCCTCATTCTCGAGGGCTACGGTCTGACGGAATCCAGCGCCGGCAGCTTCATCAACCGCCCCAGCGCCTACAAGTTCGGCACCGTCGGCCACCCGATCGGCGCCACTGAGGTGCGCATCGCTGACGAAGACGGCGAGATCCTGCTGCGTGGCCGGGGGGTGATGCGCGGCTACCACAACCTCCCGGAGCAAACGGCCGAGGCCCTCAGCGCTGACGGCTGGCTACACACCGGCGACATCGGCGCGCTGGACCCCGACGGGTTCCTACGGATCACCGACCGCAAGAAGGACCTGATCAAGACCTCCGGCGGCAAGTACATCGCGCCGCAGGCGATCGAGGGCAAGCTGAAGGTCCTCTGTCCGCATCTCAGCCATGTCCTGGTCCACGGCGACCGGCGGAACTTCTGCTCCGCGCTGATCACGCTCGATGCCGAAGCCCTCGCCCAGTGGGCGCAGCAGCAGGGCGTCGCCGGGACGCACGCGGAGCTGACCGCGCTGCCCCAGGTTCACGCGCTGGTTCAGCGCGCGGTCGACCAGCTCAACGGGCGCCTCGCCAGCTACGAGACGATCAAGAAGTTCGCCCTGCTGCCGCAGGACTTCACCGTCGAGCGCGGTGAGCTGACGCCCAGCCTCAAGCTCAAGCGCAAGGTCGTCGAAGAGCAGCACCGGGCGCTGCTCGACAGCTTCTATCGCTGATTCGCTCGCTGAAGCACCGGCGGCCAGGCACAGCGCTCAGCCTTGCCAGGTCTTCTCGCTGTGGTCCCGCCCGTCGAAGCGCAGTAGCTTGGGCAGGTCCTCGACCCGAGTTGCCAAACTGACCGGGCGCCGCCAAATCCGGTGCAGATTGACCAAGGTGTCCCGCGCCCAATCCAACCGTAGATCGACGCCATCGTGGCGGTGCCGCAGCAGCAGCTCGCCGCGGTTCTCGAAGTTGCCGTCCTCGACCTCGATCAAGGGATGCCCCTGACGGGTCAACATCGCCAGCAGCTTGGCCTTGATCTGCTGGAACTGGCGTGATTGCAGCTCCCACTGCGAGCTGCGCTCGTTCCAGCCGAAGGCATAGAACAGCTGCTCCCGACAGAACTCCTCGGTGAAGAACTCGTCGATGAACATCACGTCGTTGTAGAGCGCGCGCACCTCGAAGATCCGCTGGCGCCCCTGGCCCAGCTGCCGATCCCAGCTCTTCTTCTCGGCCAGGTCGTCACACTCCTCCCACTCCCTGCCGAAGCGCCCCATGTTCCAGCGCTCCTCGATGTGCCGCAGCAACTCCACGCCCAGCTTGTAAGGGTTGAAGGGAAAGCCACCCGCCAGCACGCCGGCGTTCAGCTCCGCATAGTCGATCACCTCGGCGTCCGTGAGGATGCGCTCCGTCATGATTCTCGAGTGCCAGTAGCTCGCCCAGCCCTCGTTCATGATCTTCGTCATCGCTTGCGGCGCGAAGTAGTAGGCCTCCTCGCGGACCATCGCCAACACGTCGCTCTGCCAGCCCTCGAGCGGCGCGTGCTCGATCAAGAACCGCAAGACGTCGCGGTCGGGCCGCCCCGGCAGCTTGGGCGCCCGATCCGCCTCGGCCTGCTCCTCCGCCTCCGCTTGCTCGTCCGCCGCGGCGAAGAGCTCGGGCGGATTGATGTAGCGCTCCATGTAGGACGCGTGGACCGGCAGCCGCAACGCCGTCCCGCGCGCCCTCGGCCCCGCCTCATCGCCTTCCTCGCCGCCCCGCCGCTCACGCTGAATGTAGAGCGACATCGGATCGATCAGGTTGTCGATCGAGAGGCAGACGTCGATGAAGGACTCGACCCGATCGACCCCCAGCCGCTCCATCAGCCGGCGCACGCGCGTCGCGTGGTTCGCCATCTCGTCGATCATCTTCCGGTTGGTCCGCGAGAAGTAGTAGTTGTTGCGGAAGAAGTCGTTGTGGCCGGAGACGTGCGCCATGACCAGCTTCTGCTCGACGTAGCTATTGCCCTCGAGCAGGTACGCGTAGCAGGGGTCGTTGTTGATCACCAACTCGTAGATCGTCGACAACCCGTAGGCGTGGCTCTTCGACAGGCGCTCGTATTCCATGCCGTAGCGCCAGTGCGGATAGCGGGTCGGGAAGCCGCCGTAGGCCGCCACCTCGCTCATGGTCTGGTAGTCGAGCAGCTCGAAGACCTGATCGAAGAGCTTCAGGCCGCACTCCCGTGCCGCCTGCTCGACCTCGAGCTGCATCTGCTGGAGATTGGAGGGCAGAGCTGCCACGCTAGCGCCCCTTGCCGAGGAAGGTCCTGATCGAATCGACGATCGCTTCGCGGTTCGCGATCTCCGACGCGATCACATCGCCGCGCTGCGGATCGAAGCCCTGCCGGAGATCCTTGATGAACTGCCCGCTGCCGTAGGGGCTCTCCACCTGGCCGTAGCAGAAGACGTTGACCGCGGGGACGATCTGCTCGCGCAGCAAGCGCATACAGAGCGCCGTGTCGTCGACCGACCAGTTGTCGCCGTCCGAGAAGTGGAACGGATAAATATTCCACTCGCTCGGGCTGTAGTCCTCGCCGATGATCTTGGCGCAGAGCTTGTAGACGCTGGAGATCATCGTCCCGCCGCTCTCCCGCGTGCGGAAGAAGGTCTCGCGGTCGACCTCCTTGGCTGTGGCGTCGTGAATCAGATAGCGCGATTCGAGGCCACGGTACTGCGCCCGCAGCCAGGTATCGATCCAGAACGACTCGATCCGCACGATCTCCTTCTGCTCGTCCCCCATCGATCCGGACACGTCCATCATGTAGATGATGACGGCGTTGGTCTCCGGCAGCGGTTCCCGGCGCCACGAGCGATAGCGGACGTCGTCGCGCACCGGCACGATCAAGGGCCGCTCGACGTCGTAGGTGCCCATGGCCACCTGCCGCCGCAGGGCCTGCTTGAAGGTGCGCTTGAAGTGTCGCAGCGAGTTCGGCCCCGTCCGCCGCACGGAGGTGTAGCGGTAGCGCTCCGCGACGATGCGATCACGCCCGCGGGGCTCGATGCGCGGCAGCTCGAGCGCTTCGCCGAAGATACTGGCCAGCTCTTCGATGCTGACCTCGACCTCGAGCCCGTGTTCGCCGGGCTGTTGACCGGCCGCCCCGGCGCCACCCTCGCCCTCACCCTCGCCCAGCCCGTCACCGACCTTGCCCTGGCCCTGACCCACCCCACCCTGTTGCTTGGCGCCGAGGCGAAAGCGCGGGGTCTCGATCTGCGGCAAGGGGATCGTCACCGACTGCTGGCCCTGGCGCCCAATCAGCTCGCCCTGACTGATGTACTTGCGCAGATTCTGCTTGATCCGACCGCGCACGATCTTCCGGAAGCGGCTGTGGTCCTGGTCGATCTTCTGCGTCACGACTCACTCCGGCGGCCGCCGCGGCGCCCTCAGCGTGGCGCCTTGGTATCGCCGCGGGCAAAGATCGAGGCCACGAAGTTCAGCGCATCCGAGGCGCAAATCTCGCAGTAGCGGTAGTTGCGCAGCAGGCGGCCCTTGACTACGTCGATCTTCTCCTGCGTGTCCTTGTCGACCACCGCGGAGACCAGCGAGGTCAGCTTGATCGAGTCCTTCTGGTCCTCGAAGAGCTTGAGCTCGAGCGCCTTGTGCAGCCGCTCGTTGGTGCGGTAGTCGAACTTCCGCCCCTCGATCGCCAGGGCACCGATGTAGTTCATCACCTCGCGGCGGAAGTCGTCCTTCCGGCTGTCGGGGATGTCGATCTTCTCCTCGATCGAGCGCATCAGCCGCTCGTCGGGCTCCTCGTCCTGGCCCGTGTAGCGGTTCTTGACCTTCTCCTTCTGGGTGTAGGCCTTGACGCTGTCGATGTAGTTGCCGCACAGCTTGCCGATGGCGTCCTCGTCGGCGGAGATCGCGCGCTGCACGTCGTTCTTCACCAGATCCTCGTACTCCTGGCGCACGATGCCGATCAGCTCGCGGTAGCGCTTGCGCTGGTCATCGCTGTTGATCAGGCTGTGCGAGCGCAGGCCGCTCTCGAGCTCGTTGAGCACCAGGAAGGGACTGATGCAGCCATGGTTCTTCTCGCTGACCAGGGCGTTGGATAGCTTGTCCTGCACGTAGCGTGGGGAGATGCCGTCCATGCCCTCGCGCTTGGCCTCCTTGCGCAGCTCCTTGATGTTGTCTTGCGTGAACCCGGGCAGCGTCTTGCCGTCATAGAGCTTGAGCTTCTGCAGCAGCGTCAGGTTGTGCTTCTTCGGTTCCTCGACGCGCGTCAGCGCCGCCCACATCGCCGCCATCTCGAGCGTATGCGGCGCGATGTGCGTGTCCGGGATGTGTGCTCGTTGTAGTCGCGCTGGTAGATGCGCACCTCTTCGCTCATCCGCGTGATGTAGGGGATGTCGACCTTGATCGTGCGGTCGCGGAAGGCCTCCATGAACTCGTTGTTGAGCAGCTTCTTGAACTCGGCCTCGTTGGTGTGGCCGACGATCACCTCATCGATGTCGGTCTGCGCGAACTTCTTCGGCTTGACCATCCGCTCTTGCGTGGCCCCCAGCAGGTCGTAGAGGAACGCCACGTCGAGCTTGAGGATCTCGATGAACTCGATGATGCCGCGATTCGCGATATTGAATTCGCCGTCGAAGTTGAAGGCCCGCGGGTCGGAGTCGGAGCCGAACTCGGCAATCTTGCGGTAGTTGATGTCACCGGTCAGCTCGGTCGAGTCCTGGTTCTTCTCGTCCTTCGGCTGGAAGGTGCCGATCCCGACCCGGTCTTGCTCGGAGAGCACCAGCCGGCGCACGCGCACGTGCTCCACCACCTTGGCGAAGTCGCCCTTGTAGTGCTCCATCAGCCGCCGGAAGGTGAAGCGGCACTGCGGATCGAGGTCGCCGTGCACCCGCAGCGTCGAGCGCCCCTGCGCGTTGAGCCCGAGCCGCTGGAAGGCCTCGGCGCGCCAGTCGGGCGGGATCAGCTTGAGCGGATCCTCGTGCATCGGACAGGGATGGAGGTCCTCTTTGTAGAGCGCCAGCCCGCTGCTCTCGCCCAGGTCCTTCCAGTAGAAGGTGTAGAGCGCGCCCTCGGGCGACTTCGAGTACTCCTCGATGCCCTTCTTCAGCAAGCGCGCGATCGTCGATTTGCTGCTGCCCACGGGTCCGTGCAGCAACAGCACGCGCCGCTCCGGTCCGTAGCCCAGCGCCGCACTGCGGAAGATGTTGGCCAGCTTCATCAGCGGGATGTCGAGCCCGAAGATCGCATCCTTGCCGCCATTGCGCTCGTCGCGGAAGAAGGGGAAGCGCACCAGCTTCTTCTTCGCGTCGATGTACTCCTCGCGACCATGCGAAATGATCATGTCGTAGAGCCGCTGAAAGGCGTTGCGCACCACCTGCGGGTTCTTGCGCACGATCTCGAGGTAGTCCTCGAAGGAGCCCTCCCAGTGCAGATCCGCGTATTGCTGGTAGTCCTGGAGGCTGGCGATCGTCTGCACCAGCGCGCCGGTCTCGACCACGGTGTTGCTCATGAGATCGCTGCTCCCTTGCTGAATCGGGCGACGGTTGCCGCGCAGCCGCGCCGCAACCCAGCATTTATGAGTGCATTTCGTTACGGTAACACTCACGATTGGGCGCGGCAATGCGGGACAACGCGAGCGCGCCACGGCTTTGTTTTGGGCCTAGAGCGCCGAACAGGTTCCGCCCCTGCTGCGACGGCCGATGGCTCCCTGCGACGGGTGGCCTCGTCGGTCCGCATCCTCGACGTGCCAGCAGCACGTCTCCCGTGCTCCCTCCTCGAGCACCCGTCTCGGTATCGCCCTCGACCGTCTCGCTACGGGTCGTTAACCTGTTCGGCGCTCTAGACGAGCCGACAGGCGAGCATGCTGGGGTGATGGCGCGGCTTGAAGTCGCGGGGATTCACTCCCCGCGACGAGGGGGCTTTGCGAAAGCCCCCTGAATGCATGCCTAGGCACCAGACGAGCGCGCCACGGCTTTGTTTTGGGCCTAGACGAGCCGACAGGCGAGCGTTGTGGGGTGAAGTCGCGGGGATTCACTCCCCGCGACGAGGGGGCTTTGCGAAAGCCCCCTGAATGCATGCCTAGTAGTGGCTCAGGCTGCCATCCCGGCGCGCCCGCCGCACCGCCCAGACAAAGCTCGCCAGGCCGAGCGGAGCGGCGACCGCACCGGCCAGCGCCAGGTTGAGCAGCGCGCGCATCGCGCCCTGCCCGTCGACGCGACCGAAGGCGGCGCAGCGCACGAGCTCCAGCGCGTGCGTGATCGGCAGCAGGCCGCCGATCGCGCGCAGCCAGCCCGGGAGCACGCCCGTCGGGTAGAACACACCACCGGCCAGTGCCGAGGCCCCGCCCACAAAGAAGCTCAGCGGGTCACTCCGACGCAGCAACATCGTCAGCGTGGCGGAGAGGAAGCCGAGCGCGGCGAAGGCGATCGGCGCCAGAATCAACCCCGCGGCCAGCAGCGGCCATCCAGCGCTGGTCGGTCCCGTGCGCAGGATCAGGGCGCCGAGCACCAGCATGCCCAAGGCGCCACCGAAGGCCGCGAGGATGCCGTAGAGCGGCGCGCAGAGCAGCACGATCCAGCTCGGCGTCGGCGTCGCGAGCATGGCCTCGAGCGTGCCGGCGAGCTGCGCGGCGCGAATCGTCGTCGGGT
The DNA here is from genome assembly GCA_016702545.1 of Pseudomonadota bacterium. Classification (GTDB taxonomy): domain Bacteria; phylum Myxococcota_A; class Polyangia; genus JADJTL01. The sequence goes on from JADJDT010000048.1 coordinate 133,931, forward strand.
AGGCCGCCACCACCGCGTGCTGCAGATTGAGCAGCACCAAGCCCACCAGGCCAAAGGCGAGGTAGCCGCGCCCGTAGCGCAGCGGCAACGCGACGCCCTGGCCGTCGACGAAGCGCGAGAAGAAGAACATCGCGGCCAGGGTCGTCGCCAACCCGACCAGTCGCAGCAGGAAGGCCCCGCGATACGACACCGCTTCCTGGCCGCCGCGACGGATGAACGCCAGTGCCACCGTACCCAGCATCACAGCTCCTGCGCCCGCGCGACGGCCAGCGCGCCCCGGGGCGGCCGCCCCGTCCCGCGGGGCGTCACAATCCCAGCAGGCGGGCGGCGTCCTCGGGACCGCCGCCGCCCACGATCTTTCCCTGCTCGATCGTCACGACGCGCGTGCAGAGCTGCTGCACCTCGGTCAGGTCGTGAGTGGCCACCACCGCCGTCCGTCCCTGCAACAGCCGCTCGCGCACGAAGCGCCGCAATTCGCTCGCACGCCGCGGATCCACCCCCCGCGTCGGCTCGTCGAACAGGAAGATCTCGGGGTCGCCGAGCAGCGCTCGCGCGAAGGCGAGGCGCTGCCGCGTGCCGCTGGAATACTCGCGCACGGCGCGATCGGCGTCCCCCTCCAACTCCACGCGGGCCAGCGCGGAGCGCACGCGCTCCGTCATCGCGCTACCGTGCAGACCGTGCAGCGCGGCGAAGAACTCGAGGTTCTGTTGGCCGCTGATGCGCCAGGAGAAGCTGCGCTCGTCGGCGCTGACGTAGCTCACGTGCCTTCGCAGCGCGTCGCCAAAGCGCGCCACCGGGCGACCGAGAACCTCGAGTTCCCCTTCGTCTGGCAACAGCAGCCCCGCCACCAGCTTGAGCAGCGTTGACTTGCCCGCGCCGTTGGGTCCGAGCAAGCCCACGATCTCACCGCGGCGCACCACCAGGTCGACCCCCTGCAAGGCCGCGATCCGCCGTCCACGCCAGCGGCCACGCAGCAGCGCCGGCAGCCCCGCCGAGGCGAAGTAGTGCTTGCGCAGGGCGGCAGCCCGAATCACCGCGTCCGGCAGCTCGACGACGGCGGCGGGCATCACGGGACTGACGGCGCGGCGCGGGCGCCGGAGTGGCCGCGCTGGTAGCGATCCACGGCCAGCTCGTGCTCGGCCCGCGTGGCCGAGAACACGTGCGTGCCGTCGTTTCGCGACACGAAGTAGACCGCGCGCGAGTGGGCCGGATTGAGCACCGCCTCGAGCGCGGCGCGTCCGGGGTTACTGATCGGACCCGGTGGCAGGCCCGGATGGGTGTAGGTGTTATAGGCGTTCTCGCGATCCTCGAGGTGAATCCGGCGAATGCGACCCGCGAAGCTCTGACAGGCCGCGGAGCGCCGCAGCGGTACCGTGCAGCCGTAGATGATCGTCGGATCCGTCTGCAGCAGGCCCGCGGTGAGGTGCGGCGTCAATAAGCGGTTGAAGAAGGCGGCGGCGATCAACGGCCGCTCGGCTGCCTGCCCGGTCTCTTTCTCGATGATCGAGGCCAGGGTCACGATCTCGCGCGGCCCCCATCCCAGCCGACGGCGCAGCCAGTAGACGCGCTTGGCGTACTGGCGCTGCAGCGCGAGGTAGACGAGGTCGTGGCGCCGCACGAGCATCGCCACGACCTCGTCCGCGCGCGACCGCACCCGCAGCCGGTAGGTGTCCGGGAACAGAAAGCCCTCGAGCGACTCCGCCGCGCCGGGCACCCCCAGGCGGCGCATCAGCCCCGCGTCGCGCACAGCCGCCAGCAGGTCGTGCTCCGGCACCACCCCGGCCCGCGAAAGGGCGCGTGCGATGTCGAGCACATTGCTGCCCTCGGGGATCGTGACGAGGGCCGTCGGCGCGGGCACGCCCTTGACCAGGCGCGCCAGCAGCTCGCGGGGCGTCATCGACGTGCGCAGCACATAGCGCCCTGCCCGCACTCGCCCGGTGAGGCCCCGATAGCTGGCGTAGAGGCGAAACGCGAGCGCGCTCCGCACGAGGCCGCGCTCGCGCATCACGCGACTGACGGTGATGAAGCGCACCCCGGGCGCGACGACGACCTCGACGTTGCGGCCGGGAAGCTCGGCCGGGCGGTCGGCGAAGCCCAGAGCATAGTGGATCGCCCCCCACGCGCCGGCCAATCCCGCGGCCAGGGTCAGCAGGACGACAGCGAGCGCTCGGCGCCGCGCGCGACCGCTCATCGCCCCGACCGCAGGTCTGCAGCGGCGGGCGGCTCGACCGTCGGTGAGGACGCCGTGGGTCCCCGGCTACCGAGGAACCCCTGCAGGATGAGCGCCGCAGCGACATGGTCGATGACCTGGCGCCGCCGTTGCCGGCTGACATCGGCCGTGATCAAGAGACGCTCGGCCTCGGCCGTGGTGAAGCGCTCATCCCAGTAGCAGACCACGCCGGAAAAGCGTGCCGCCACCCGCTCCCCGAGCTGGCGCACCCGCCGTGCCGCTGGCCCCTCGACGCCTGAGAGCTGCAGCGGCAAGCCCAGCACCAGCCCCTCGGCCTCGACCTCGGCACAAGACGCGAGCAGGCGATCCACGTCGTGGACTCCCCCTCGCCGCTCAATCGTGCGCAGCGGCGAGGCCACGCCGCTGGCGTCGTCCCCCACCGCCAGCCCCATTGAGCGACTGCCGCAGTCGACAGCCAGCCAGCGCACGGCGCGACTCTGCCAGCGGCGCCACGCGGGTGTCAACGCGGGCACCCGCGCCCACCGCACGCACGACCGGACGGCTCGGGCACGCAACGAGACGTTGTGTGCAGGGCCCCGGCGGCGGCAGAATCGGCGCGGCGGGCGCACCTCCTTGCAGGGGCACCCGCAAGGGAGACCTGCCGCATGGCTGGCGCACAAGGAGCCTGTCGGAGAATGTCGCGAGCCGGCCTAGCGCAAGGCGCGGCCAGCACCGGAGCGGAACGTACGGGCAGGTACGTGAGCACCGGAGCGCCGCCGCAACGCGGCGATCGGCCGGCGCAGCAGTTCTCCGGCAGGCTCCTAGAACCTGGGCAAGGCGTTGCCGTAGTTGCCCCCGCGGGCGGCGTGGAGGCCGAGGCCTACGCCGCCGGGCTCGGGATCCTGGCCGCGCGCTACCGCATCGTGCTGGCCTACGATCCACTCGGCGCTGCCGGCACCCATCGTGAGCCGAGCAGCGCCCTGCCCTACCTTTCGGCCAACGACGACACCCGCACGCAGGCGATCCATGCCGCGCTCCGGCACCCGGAGGTCACAGCGGTCTTCTGCGCCCGCGGCGGCTACGGCTGTATGCGGCTGCTCGAACGGCTCGATGACACCGCGCTCCGCAGTCGCGGCCTGCCGATCGTCGGCTTCTCCGACGTCACGGCGCTTCACGCCTGGGCGGCGCGCCTCGGCGTACGCAGCATTCACGGGCCGGTGGTCACCCAGCTGCCTCGGCTACCGCGCCCCCAGCTCGACGCGCTGTTCGCGCTGCTCGAGGGCCGCGTCGCCGACCTCACGCTGCGTGGCCTGCGCGGCCTGCGGCCGGGACGCGCACGCGGACCGCTCTTCGCCGGCAACCTTGCGGTGCTGGCGCACCTCTGCGGCACACCCTACTTTCCCCCGCTCGCGGGTCGCATCCTGTTGCTTGAGGAGGTCGACGAGGCGCCCTACCGCGTGGACCGGCTGCTGACGCAGCTCCTGCTGGCCGGAGAGCTCCAGCGCGCTGCAGGTATCGTCGTGGGTCAACTGGTGGGCTGCGACGCCACGCGGGGCAGCACCTGGAGCAGGTCGGAGCCCCTGCGCGGCGCAGCGGTTGCGGCCGAGCGGCTGGCTGCCCTGGAGGTGCCGGTGGCCTTCGGCGCTGCGGTTGGGCATGGCAACGAGAATGTCGCGCTGCCGCAGGGGGCCTGGTCCGAGCTCGACACGGTCGGGGGCACGCTGAAGATCACCGTGTGAGTCAGAGCGCGACGCAGCGCCCATCGAGGCAGCCCTTGCCGGCGGCGCAATCGCGGCTCAGGCGACAGTCGGGCTTCGCCTCGGCTGCCGGCAGGCAGAACACCTGGGGCACGCAGGTGGCAGCATCGGCGCAGGCCGTGCACGTCGCCGTTGCCGCGCAGCTCTTGCGGCAGGTGCCGTCGACGCACAGCTCATTCACGCCACAGTCGTGGTTGCGCGTGCAGTCGGGCGCGCCGAGTCGCGGGTCGGGACGGCACAGGCGCACGGCGCGCTGGTCCACATGAATGGCCTGCGTGCAGATATCCGCCGCCTTGGCACAGACCGCACTGGCGCTGCAGTCGACCCGACAGCTGCCGTTGAGACACACCTCGCCCTCGCCGCATTGCGCCGCCAGCAGGCAGCTCGGCGCCGCCGCGTCCGTGACGCACGCGCCCGCCTTGCAAACCTGCCCGCTCCCGCACTGCCCCGAGTCCTGGCAGCGGTTCACACACTGCCCGTCGAAGCAGGTGCGATCGGTCCCGCAGTGCCGGGCCGTCTCACAGCGCGGCTCCTCCGCCGTATTGCCGTCCGCCGTCGCGCAGCGCCCGTCGAGACACAGCCCGTTGGCGCAATCGCCGCCCTGGGTGCACTGGGGCCGCGCAGGCGGCTCCGCCGGCTTGGGGACGCAAACGCTGTCGGAACACTGATAGCCGGTCTGGCAGGGCTTCGCCGTGGAGCAGGGGCGCGGCGCCGCACCGCACGTACCGCCGTCGGCCGGGCAGCCAGTCGTCGGGCAACCGCCCGGGTTGGTGCAGGTGACGTTGTCGGGCCGGCCGGGCAGCGGCTCGCAGCCGACCGAGTCGCAGGCATAGCAGCGCGCGCTGTCGCAGTAGGTCCACCAGGTGGGGTCGGCGTTTTCTTCGTAGATGCAGCCCAGCAGGGCGGTAAGTGGCAGGACCATCAGGGTTGCGTAGCCGTTCAGATACCGTTTCATCGCTGCACCTCCTCGTGGCCCTCTCCGTCGGGCGTTGGCTGCCGCACCTCCATCACTGCCCTCCCGCAGGTCGTTCGGCGGGGTCGGAGGGCAGCGGCGCGTCATGGGTCGGGGCCAACAGCAACTGGCGTGCCGCCTCCTTGGGAGCCTCTCAACCAAAGGGAATGCTTGAGTTCAAGAGCACTCGGCAGCGGCAGCAGCGGCGTGCTGTGAACCGCGGTGCTCACCCGCGCCCCGATGCGGCCTTCACAGTGTGGCTTGCCGCCGCAGGGCGTCAGGCTCGGCCCGCCGGATCTCGGCTCCCGTGGGCCCTCGGCGAGGCGTCGGCGGTTGTGCAGCGCCGCGCCCGCGTGGCATCATCCGCGCCGCGTCAGGGGCGGCTGGCTCGACCTCTGGCTTCCTGAAGGGGGAAAGCGCGATGAGCAAGCAACGCCGCGCCCGGAACGGACGTGAGGCGGTGACACCCGCCGAGGGCGCGACGGCGCTGCCCGGCGATCCAATCGCCGCCAGCAGCAGTCCTGCAGGCGCCGCCGGCGAAAGCGCGGAACCCGCCGTGGACCCAGCCGATCGACGCGCCTGTCCGCGCGCTCCGATCGAGGCCGAGATCTCGCTCACCAGCGAGCACAACCTCTATGCTGGAATCGCCAACGACATCAGCGAAGGCGGCGTCTTCGTCGCCACCTACCAGCCGCTGCCGGTCGGCACCGAGGTCGCCATCGAGCTTTCGTTCGAGGGCGTCGGCGGCCCGCGGCTGCGCGTCAATGGTGAGGTGCGCTGGCACCGTGGCGACAAGGTGGCGAGCCGCGCCGCGCCGGGAATGGGGCTGCGCTTCATCGACCTTCAGGACGATCTGCGTCAGTGGATCGCCGAGTTCGTGCGCCAGCGCGAGCCCGAGTTCTTCGACGAGACGCCCGAGACGGCGGCCAGCCGGCGGGGTCTGCCGACCGCCGAGCTCGCCGCGGCAGCGAGCCGCGGTAGCGGAGCGGCCGCCCACTCGAGGCTCCTACTCGGCCTCGCCATGGCCGTCCTGCTGGGGCTGGTGGGCACCGTCGCCTTCACGATGTTCAGGGGTCCGGCCGCGACGCCGCCGCGGGCAGCGCGCGCGGCAGCCCAGGCCAGCCCGGCGGCCGAACCAGGGCCGACGCCGGCCGCGTCCAACGCAGCGGCGCCCGACGACGACAGCCCCGCGGCGGGCGACGACGCCCAGCGACGCCCCGCAAAGGAGGCCCCGACGAACGAGGCGGCTCCGGCCGCGCAGCCGGCCGCACCGACAGCGAAGGCCGTCGACCCCGGATTGATCGTCGCCGAGCGCCTCCGCTCTTGCTTCGGGCGCATCACCGCATCGGTCGAGCTCAAGGCGGCCCTCTTCGTTCAGCCGACGGGACGCGTCGTGCGGGGGTTCGTGACCACGCGCCGCGGCACGCCGCTCGCCGCGGACCTCCTGCGCTGCACCCGCGAGCGCGTGGCGAAGCTGCAGCTGCCGCTGACGCTGCCGCGCGCCGACTTCGTGGAGTGGCAGCTGACGCTCGCGCCCACGGGTGCACGTGCCACCCTGACCAAGCCACGCCGTCTGGCGCCCTAGCGCGCCGACCCGGCCGACCCGGCCCCCGCTCCTCCCGACCACAGGACCCCGATCGTGATCAACTGGGCCATCAAGAAAATCATCGGTACCAAGAACCAGCGCGAGCTGCGTCGGATGCAGCCGGTGGTCGTGCGCATCAACGAGCTCGAGAGCGCGATGCGCGCCAAGAGCGACGATGAGCTGCGGGCGATGACCGCCACCTTCAAGCAGCGCCTTGACCAGGGCGCCGCGCTCGACGACCTGCTACCCGAGGCCTTCGCCGTCGCGCGCGAGGCCGGACGCCGCACGCTGAACATGCGCCATTTCGACGTTCAGCTGATCGGCGGCATGGCGCTGCACCGCGGCATGATCTCCGAGATGAAGACCGGCGAGGGCAAGACGCTGGTGGCGACGCTGCCGGTCTACCTCAACGCGCTGACCGGGCGTGGGGTCCATGTCGTCACCGTCAACGACTACCTGGCCACGCGCGACGCCGAGTGGATGGGCCAGCTCTACCGCTTCCTCGGCCTGACCGTCGGCACGGTGGTGCATGGCCTCTCCGACAGCGAGCGGCAGCATAGCTACCGCTGCGACGTGGCCTACGGCCAGAACAACGAGTTCGGCTTCGACTACCTGCGCGACAACATGAAGGACTCGATCGAGCGTTACGTCCAGCGCGAGCTGCACTACGCCATCGTCGACGAGGTGGACTCGATCTTGATCGACGAGGCGCGCACGCCGCTGATCATCAGCGGTCCCGCCGACGACGCGGTGGACCTCTACCACCACGTCAACGCGATCATCCCGAGCCTGGTCAAGGATGTGCACTACACGGTCGACGAGAAGGCGCACAGCTCGATGCTGACCGACGCGGGCGTCGAGGCGATCGAGCGCAAGCTGCGCGTCAACAACCTCTACGACCCGGCCAACATCCACTGGCTGCACCACGTGCAACAGGCGTTGATGGCGCACACGCTCTACAAGCGCGACGTGAACTATCTCGTCGACGAAGAGGGCCAGGTGATCATCGTCGACGAGTTCACCGGGCGAAAGATGCCGGGCCGGCGCTGGTCCGATGGCCTGCACCAGGCGATCGAGGCCAAGGAGCACGTCACGATCGAGGCCGAGAACCAAACCCTGGCGACGATCACCTTTCAGAACTACTTCCGCATGTACAGCAAGCTGGCGGGCATGACGGGCACCGCGGAGACCGAGGCCGAGGAGTTCTACAAAATCTACAAGCTCGACGTGATGGTCATCCCGACCAACCGTGCGCCCTCACGCGAGGACTTCCACGACGTGATCTACAAGACCGAGGCGGGCAAGTTCCGCCACGCGGTCGAGGAGATCCTCGACTGCCAGCAACGTGGCCAGCCGGTGCTCGTCGGCACCACCTCGGTCGAGAAGTCCGAGGTGCTGGCCAAGCTGCTGCGCAAGCAGAACATCGCGCACAACGTGCTCAACGCCAAACACCACGGACGCGAGGCCGAGATCATCGCCCAGGCTGGTCGCAAGGGGTCGGTGACGCTCTCGACGAATATGGCCGGCCGCGGCACGGACATCTTGCTGGGCGGCAATCCGGTCGCGCTGGCCCGCGCGGTCGCCGATCCTGAAACCGCGCGCGAGGCCTACGACGCCGCGCTGATCAAGTTCCAGGCGCAGTGCGCCGCCGAGCGCGAGCAGGTGCTGGCCGCAGGTGGGCTGCACATCATCGGCACGGAGCGCCACGAGGCGCGCCGCATCGACAACCAGCTCCGCGGTCGTGCGGGTCGTCAGGGCGACCCGGGATCGTCACGCTTCTACCTGTCGCTCGAGGACGACCTGCTGCGCATCTTCGGCTCCGATCGCATCTCGGGGCTGATGGAGCGGCTCGGCATGAACGACGACGAGCCGATCGAGCACCGCTTCGTCACCCGGGCGATCGGCAACGCCCAGAAGAAGGTCGAGGGGCACAACTTCGACATCCGCAAGAACCTGCTCGAGTACGACGACGTGATGAATCAGCAGCGCAAGGCGATCTACGCGCTGCGTCGCGAGGTGCTCGAGGGGCGCTTCGTCCCCGATGCCTCGGCGCTGAGCGAGGCCCAGCGGCGCGCGGGCGAGACGGGCGGCAAGGCCCCGACCTCCTCGGGCAAGTGGACGGTCGAGTCGCTGGCCGAGACCATGCGCCCGCGCGTGCAACAGATCGTCGAGGCCTTCTTCGCCCAAATGACGGCGCCCGAGGCCGCAGCCGACGCGACCGACGCGCCCGGCGTGCCGACAGGGGCCACCGCCGAGCTGAACGAGGCGCAAGCGCAGCAGCTCACCCACGAGCTTTACCGCTTCTTCGGCGCCGTCGTCGACCTGCGCCGCGAACGGCGCGACCGCGCGGCCTGCCTCGACAAGGCGACGCAGGTCGTGGCCGAGTCGCTGATTCAGCAGCGCGAGCGCGTGATGGATGGCTGCGACGCGCTGATCGGCGAGGCCATCGCTACGCACTGCGACGAGAAGGCGCACGCCGAGGAGTGGAACCTCGCCGGGCTCGAGGAGCAGCTCGCCAAGGCCTTCAATGCCCGGATCGACCTCAGGGAGGTCGCGCTCGAGCAACAGGCGCTAGCCGCCGCCGCGTGGCAGCAGGTCGAGCAGCTGATCGAAGCGCGCGAGCAGGAGCTCGGGCCGATGTACCTGCTCTTCTTCGCGCGCCACTTCCTGCTCGATGAGATCGACACGCAGTGGATCGACCACCTGCGCAACATGGACCACCTCCGCGAGGGCATCGGCCTGCGCGGCTACGGCCAACGCGACCCGAAGCAGGAGTACAAGAAGGAAGGCTACACGATGTTCGCGGAGACCATGGGCCGGATCCAGGTCAACGCCCTCGGTAAGCTCTTCCGCGTCCAGGTCCAGCAGGACGCCGATTTGCCGCGCTACGAGCACAAGCAGCGCCAGGTCACGCTGGGGCGCGGCCAGCTCGAAGGCCCCGGCGGCGCCGGCGGCGCCGGCGGCGAGGCCGCGGCGTCGGCGCCCGAGGCCGTGGAGAAGGTCAAGCCGATTCGTCGCAGCCACCCGCGCCTCGGCGCCAACGATCCCTGCCGCTGCGGCAGCGGTAAGAAGTACAAGAAGTGCCACATGCACGAGGATCGCCAGCAGGGCGTCGTTTGACCGGCGCGGGCCGATGAGCCCCGCACGCTCACCACGGCGACGCCTCAGCTTGATGGACCCCACCTCAGGTGGGATAAACGGCCCTCTGAGGTCCCTTCGAAGGGGTCGCGCGCACGCCTCGGCGGCAGTTCGTCGCCGAGCGCGCGCATCTGCCACCAGCCCAAGGGAGGCCTATTGTGCGTCGCTTGTCGCTCTCGCGCCTGCTTCCCTGGCTCGTGGTGCCGACGATTGCCTGTAGCACCTCGGCGCCAATCCCCCTGACCAGCGCCGGGCATTTCGGCGCGTCGGCGCCGGGGAAGGTGCGGCGCGCTCCGTGCTGCATGCGAGCGGGGATGCTGCAAGGCGAGGCCTCCGCCGGCGTCCAGTGGCAGCACGAATGGGCGCGCGGGGCCGTGATCTACCAGCTCTTCGTACGGAGCTTCTCCGACTCGGATGGCGATGGCCACGGCGACTTCAACGGTGCGACGGCGAAGCTCGACTACCTCAACGACGGCAACACGGAGACGACCACCGACCTCGGCGTAGACGGGATCTGGCTCATGCCCATCCATCCGTCGCCGTCCTACCACGGCTACGACGTCGCCAACTACGAGGCCATCAACCCGCAATACGGCACGATGGCCGACTTCGAGCGCTTCGTCAGCGAGGCCCACAAGCGCGGCATCCGCGTGATCATGGACTTTGTGATCAACCACACCAGCGCGCAGCACCCCTGGTTTCTCGACGCGGCGACGGGCCCGAAGGCGCGCTACCGCGATTGGTACGTCTGGAGCGCAACCCCTCGCGACTGGGTCCAGCCCTGGGAGGGTGGCAAGGGCCCAGTTTGGCACGAGCGCAATGGCGCGTATTTCTACGCTGCGTTTCTCCGCGAGATGCCCGATCTCAATCACCGCAACCCCGAAGTGCGAGCCCGGATGAGAGAGGTGGCAGGATTCTGGCTCAGCCGTGGGATCGACGGTCTACGCGTCGACGGCTCGCGCTATCTGATTGAGACGGGCTCCAATGCCGAGCACGGGGGTCAGCGCGACACGTTGGAGACGCACGCCTACTGGCGCGACTTCTCGTCCTATGTGCGCAGCGTCAAACCGGATGCCGTGCTCGTGGGCGAGAATTGGGTGCAACCGGAGCGCGCCGGGACGGCAATTCTCGCGAGCTACTACGGTTCAACGACGTCGGTTGCCGGCGGGGATCAGCTCAGCATGAGCTTCAATTTCCCGCTCTCTGCGCGACTCCTGGGCGGAGTGAAGGATGGCGCGGCGGGGCCGATCATCGACAAGCTCAAGGACATGCGGGACCTCTACCCCGCAGGCGTGACGGACGCACCCTTTCTCGCCAATCACGACATGCCGCGGATCGCTACGGTACTAGGAGGGGATCGCCGCCGGCTCCGCGCAGCCGCAGCGGTGCTGCTGACGCTTCCCGGATCGATCTACCTCTACTACGGCGAGGAACTCGGCCTGCAGGACGGCGCCCCAGACGCGGAGGATCGAGACAAGCGCACGCCGATGCCCTGGACCGGCGGTACGACCGGCGGCTTCACCACCGGGTCGCCGTGGTACGGATTCTCCCCCGACCATCGGCGGATCAACGTCGCCAGCGAAGCGCGCGACCGCCGTTCCCTGCACAATTGGTACAAGACGCTGATCGCCACGCACAAGGCCGTACGCGCCCTGCGAGAGGGGTCTTGACCCTGCTCGCAACGCAGCCCGCCCACCCGGCTCTGCTGCTGTACCTGCGCGAGCTCAGTGGCGAGCGGGTGGTCGTGGCCCACAACCTCGGGCCAAGGGCGATTGACGGAGCGCTCTTGGACGTGACCGCCGAGAAGCTGGTCCCGCTGCTCGCCAGCCGGCCGATCGGCCCGCCCAGACGCTCAGCGGCCGGCTGGACGGTCGACCTTCCAGCCCTCGCCAGCTTCGCCTGGCGACTTGATTGACCGCGCTGCGGCGGCGAAGGCCGTTGAAAGCGCGCGAAGGTCCCGAAAGGGCTTGCCTCGCGCCAGCGGGGACGGCTAAACGATGGGGTCTGTTTTCCGGGTCGCGTGGTTGGGGCGGTCGTTGCTCGCGAGGTGAAATGTGTATCTGGAACGGTGTAGCGGGGTGGTGCTGCATCCGATGGCGCTGGCGGGGCCGCAGGGGATCGGCACGCTGGGGGATGCAGCCCATCGCTTCGTCGATTGGCTGGCCGCCGCCGGGCAGCAGCTCTGGCAGGTCTGCCCGCTGGGGCCGACGGGCTTCGGCAATTCGCCGTACCAATGCTTCTCGGCCTTCGCCGGCAATCCGCTGCTGATCGACCTCGAGCGCCTGCAGCGCGCCGGCTGGCTCAGCGCCGACGAGCTGCGGCCGGAGCGCCCCTTCGGCGAGGCGCGCGTCGAGTTCGAGCAGGTGATCCACTTCGTCTGGCAGCAGCTCGAGCGGGCCTACGGGCGCTTTCGCCAGCGCGCGACGCCAGCGATGCGCGAGGAGCTGGCGCGCTTCTGCAGCGAGCAGGCGGCCTGGCTCGATGACTACGCGCTCTTCATGGCGATCAAGAGCACCGTGCACGAGGCGTCGTGGGACTGCTGGGACGCGCCCTTGCGCCTGCGTGAGCCGGCAGCACTCGAGCAGGCTCGCGTGACGCTGGCCGACGGCATCGCCCTGCACCAGTTCGCCCAGTACCTGTTCTTCAGCCAGTGGCACGAGCTGAAGGCCTATGCCAACGGCCAGGGCGTGCGCATCATCGGCGACCTGCCGATTTATGTCGCCTACGACAGCGCGGACGTCTGGGCCCAGCGGGAGCTCTTCCGCCTCGATGCCCAGGGGCTGCCGACGGTGGTGGCGGGCGTGCCGCCGGACTACTTCAGCGCCACGGGCCAGCTCTGGGGCAACCCGCTCTACGACTGGGCCCAGCACCACGAAACGGGCTATGCGTGGTGGATCGATGTCGTGCGGGCCAAGCTCTCCTGCTACGACCTGTTCCGCATCGATCACTTCCGTGGCTTTGCCGCCTACTGGGCGGTGCCCTACGGCGACGCGACGGCCGAGCACGGGCGCTGGGAGCCGGGGCTGGGCGCGGCGCTCTTCCCGGCGCTGCGCGAGGCGCTGGGGTCGCTGCCGATCATCGCCGAGGACCTCGGGCTGATCACGCCCGACGTGGTCGCGCTGCGCGAGCAGTTCGGCTTCCCGGGGATGAAGATCCTCCAGTTCGCCTTCGCCTTCGAGGGCGAGAACGAGTACCGCCCGCACACCTACGAGACCAACTGCGTGGCCTACACCGGCACGCACGACAACGACACGGTGCGCGGCTGGCAGGCGACCGCGAGCCCCCAGGACCGCGCCTACGCCGAGGAGTACCTCGGCTCGGACGGTCAGAACCTGGCCTGGGACTTCGTCCGCGCGGTCTGGGCCTCACCCGCGCTGGTGGCGATGGCGCCGCTGCAGGATCTGCTCGGCCTGGGCAGCGAGGCGCGCTTCAACGTGCCGGGCACGATGGGCGGCAACTGGGAGTGGCGTTGCGCCGCCGACGCCCTGACACCCGATCTCGCCACGCGCCTCAAGCGCCTGAGCGACGTCTACTGCCGCGCCGAGGACCCCCTGAACAAGCCGAAGCCCAAGCACGTCCCGGCAGCGACCTAGTCGCGGCAGCAGGTCCGCGGGCAACGATCCGCAAGGCCTACGATCACACAGCACCGCGCACCCGACTGGCCCTCTCACGAACAGGACCTCCGATGCTCGAGTTCCAGAAGAGACTCACCAACGGCTTCTATGCGCTGGTCAGCCTGCCCGCGACGGCGATGGGCTTTGCGCTCTCGGTGCAGATCTCGGCGTTGAGCTGGCTGCTCAGCACCAAGTTCCACCTCGACATCCACCAGGTCGGCCTGGTCTGGGCGGCCGGCCCGCTGGCGGGGATCTTCGGCCAGGTGATCGTCGGCCTGGTCAGCGACAAGGTCTGGTTCTGGGGCGGACGGCGCCGACCTTTCATCTTCGTCGGCGGCACGCTGGCGGCGCTGATGCTCTTTCTGCTGCCGCGCATCGGCGGGGTCAACGCCGCGATCGGCGGGTTGCTGGGTGCCAACAGCCTGCTGATCGTGGCGACGTTGATCGCGCTGACGCTGGACCTGGCGATCAACGTCAGCTTCAACCCGACGCGCTCGCTGATCGCCGATGTCACGCCCGAGGGTGAGGCCCGCACCAAGGGCTTCACCTGGATGCAGACGGTGTCCGGCTTCTGGGGCGTCGCGGCCTACTTCATCGGCGCCACCCTCGGGAACGAGGTGCTGATCAGCGTCGGGATGGTGATCGTGCTGCTGTTCTCGATCATTCCGACCTGCTTCGTCAGCGAGCCACGCAGCCTCGAGGCCGCGCACGAGCAGAGCGCGGGCCCGGCGACCAGCGACCAGAGCCAGATCTGGCGCATCTATTTCGCGCACGCCTTCTCGTGGATCGGGGTGCAGACGATGTTCGTCTACATCATCGCCTTCATCCAGCAGCGGCTGATCGCCGTCGGCACCAGCGCGGCGGACAGCGCCACGCAATCGGGGCGCATTATCTCGATCGCCTTCCTCGTGCTCAATGCCGTCGGCTTTCTGCTGCCGGGGCCGGTCTTCGGCCCGCTGGCCCGGCGGCTGGGGCGCGTCCGCACCCACATCGTGGCGCTGGCGATCATGGCGCTGGGCTACGTCGCGATCGCCACGCTGGCCGACCGTCCGCTGCTGCTCTACGCGCTGATGGCCGTCGTCGGGATCGGTTGGGGCGCGATCGTCAGCCTGCCCTTCGCCATCCTGAGTGAGAAGGTGGAGCGCGCCCGGATGGGGCTCTTCATGGGCATCTTCAACCTCTCGGTGGTGTTGCCGCAGCTCTTCGTCAGCCTGGCGTTAGGCAGGGTGATCCAGGCCGCACCCAACAAGAACATCATCTTTCTGATCGCCGGCGCGTCGCTGGCCGTCTCAGCCGCGCTCTGGCTCCTGGTGCGGGAGCAAGCACCGACGGGCGCCGGCGGCAACGCGCCCGCCGACCCGCCGGTCCTGCGCGGCGGGCACTGACGCGCCGCAGCCGCGACCCGTGGCGCGAAGGCGCCACAGCGCGGAGCCGGCGCTCCCGCGAAACCTGCTGACGGACCTGTCACGCGCCCTCTCGCGCGACCTTGCTGCCTCGGCGGACGCCGCGCATACTCGCGCCATGGGCGCGCCTGCGGTCGAGCTTGCTGCCGGGAACCCACCCGAGGTCGAGGCGGCCTTCCAGGCGGCAGGGGAGGAGCTGGTGGCCGAGATCGTGGACGGCGAGCTGCACCTCAGCCCGCGTCCGCGCCCGCGTCACGCGCGCACGGCAACCAAGCTCGGCGCCAGGCTGGAAGGCCCCTTCGACAGCGGTGAGGGCGGCCCGGGCGGGTGGATCCTGCTCTTCGAGCCCGAGCTGCACCTCGGTCCGCGCCCCGACAAGCTGGTGCCCGATCTGGCCGGCTGGCGCCGCGAGCGCTTTCCGTTGGAGGCCTTTGCCGAGCACGCGCCGGTCGGACTGAGCGTGGCGCCGGACTGGGTCTGCGAGGTGCTGAGCGGGAGCACCGAGGCCCTCGACCGCGGCAAGAAGCTCGGCCTCTACGGCCGCGAGGGCGTGCGCCACCTCTGGTTGGTCAACCCGACGCTCTACACCGTCGAGGTCTACCGCCTCGAGCGCGGGGCCTGGGTCGTCGCGGGCGTGCACCAGGGCCCCGTGCCGGCCCGAATCGAACCTTTCGATGCGGTGGCCCTGGACCTCGGCGCGATCTGGGTCTGACCTTCGAGCGCTTGATGTGCTCGGCCGAAGTTGTGAGCCGTTCGAGCGCAAGGCGCGGCGAGCACCGGAGCGGAGCGTACGGGCTGGTACGTGAGCACCGGAGCGCAGCCGCAACGCAGCGATCGGGCGGATCACGACTTCCGCCGAGCACATCTAACGCAAACGCTGGATCAGGTGGTACCCGAAACGCGTCTCGACGAGATCGGCGATCTGACCGACCCGCAGCCCGAAGGCGTACTGCTCGAAACGCGGTTCCATCTCGCCGCGGGCGAAGGGCGGCAGCTCGCCGCCGTGCTCGGCCGAGGGATCGTCGGAGAGCTCGCGCGCCAGCGCGGCGAAGTCGGCGCCGGGCTCGCGGAGCCGCCGTAGCAGCTGCAGGGCCAAAGCATAGGCCTCCCGCTTGAGGCGCGGCGTGCGCGGCTGAGCATCGCACTCCTTGCAGCCGAGCAGAATGTGGCGCACCAGCGCCTTGCGCAACGGCAGCCGCTTGATCACATGAAAGCCGTAAGGTGTCTCGACGACGCCCGAGACCTGGCCCTCGGCTAGCCCGCGCACGGCGGCGAGATAGGGCTCGAAGCCCTCGAGCAGCCGCCCTGGGCGCAGCGGCGCGATCACCCCGCCACGGACATTCGAGGGGCTATCCGAGAAGCGGCTGGCCAGCAACGCGAAGTTCGCCTCGGGCGTGGCAGCGAGCCGCGCCACCTTCTCGGCCTGGGCTCGAGCCTCCTCGCGCGTGCGCTGCAACGCGGGTGGCGCCAGCTTGGCGCCGGCGTAGGTCACGAGCACATGGGCCGTCGAATATTCTTCGAGCGGTACGCGCTCGATCACGTAGTAGCCGTACTTGGTCTGGACGGGGTCGCCGACCTGGCCCTCGCCCAGCGCCAGCGCACGCGCGGTGAAGGGGGCTTCGGCCTCACCGTCGCGAAAGACCTCGACGGCGCCGCGAGCCGCGACCGGTGCCTCGGAGAAGCGCCGCGCCAGCGCGACGAAGTCGGCGCCGCGCTGCCGCGCCTGCTGCGCCAGGATCGCCGCGCGCTTGGCCGCCGCCGCGGCGCTGCGCTGCGAGACGGCCCGCTCGCAGCCGCTGTGGGTCACCAGGATGTAGCGCACGGCGACCTCGAGCGGGGGCTCCCCGACAGGGCGCGGCAAGCGCGCGGCGTCGATCGGCAACCGCGGATCGAAGCCGAGGTCGGCGACCGCGGGATCGTCGGCAGCCGCGGGGGCGGCCACCACCGCTTCCGGCGCCGCCCCGCCGCGAGGGGCCTCGCGGTGGCATCCTGCCGCGGTGGCCACCAGGGCCACGGCCAGCGTGCCGCCACACAGTACCAGCTTGGTACAGCTCCCCGATAGAAGGCGACCACCTCGCTCGCTCTGGACGCCGAGGGGCCGCGTTGCGCCTCCTGGAAATACCCCGAGTATTCCGGCGTCGGCGCGCCTTGCCCTCGGCGCCCAGCCCTTCGCGGTCTGGTCGCCTTCTTCCGGCTCGCTGTACCTCGACGCTTCGCCTCTGATCATGTTTCGCCTCGGCGCCGCGGTCCACGCACCCTGCGCGGGGCTGCTGGCGCGGGCCCCTACCTACCCCGAGGGCTCGCCCGCGTAAAGCGCGAGCAGCTCGCGACCGAGCACCAGGTCTGCCGTGGATCGGTAGCTGCCGGCGAGGTCGAGCTCGAGGTAGTGCTTGTGCGCGTTGCGCAGGCCGAAACTGCTAGACAGCACGAGCTGCTCGTCGCCGACGCGGTTGAAGCCGTCATTGACGACCTCGTGGCCGAAGACGACGAGGTGCAGCGCTGGCCCCTCGCTACCGCTCAGCGCGGTCAGGAAGGCCCGCGCGACGGCCTTCGGGCAACGGCGCGCCCACAGCAAGCGGCCCAGCGGGGGCATCTGGTCGAGCTGATCGAGGCGCATCTGCTCATACCCGTCGTAGCGCAGGGCCTCGATCGCATGGGCGCCATCGATCACCAGATTTGGCGCGGCATGGGTCACGGCCACACCGCAGCCGGTGATCGCCACCAGCGGGAAGCCGGCGAAGAGCGCGCGGTAGCGGGCGGCGCGTGCGGACCCGACCACCTCCTCGAAGTGCCGCGTCTCGTCGGGCCAGAACTTCGGCGTGTGCGGACCGCCGATGTGCGAATGCTCGTGATTGCCCAGCAGCGCGTGGACCTGCGCGGGAAAGGCCGCCTGCAGCGCGATGAACTCATCGAGCAGGGGACCGGAGTGATCCTCGTAGTAGGAGCCCATGAAGTCGGGCCAGTCGGGCAGGCTGTAGTCCGGCCCGTGGATCAGGTCACCGGTGAAGA
Organism: Pseudomonadota bacterium; assembly: GCA_016702545.1. Taxonomy (GTDB): domain Bacteria; phylum Myxococcota_A; class Polyangia; genus JADJTL01. The sequence continues at coordinate 151,559 of JADJDT010000048.1, forward strand.
GCAGGTGCGCGGCCCCCTCGGTGGTCTGCCGCGCGGCCTCGAAGAGATCCCGCAGGCGCCGGAAGTCCTGCAGGTTGCCGTGCAGATCAGTGGCCACCAGCAAGCGCCCACGGCGCGGCAAGCGCAAGATGCGAGGGCTAGGGTCAGCGGCCGTCATGCAGGAGGTCTGGGCCGAATATAGCAGTGGCCGCCGCTGCCCGTCGACTTAGGACCCGCTCGAAAATGACTTGATCAACTGGGCGTTGAGGCGCCCGCCGGGCAAGGCGCAGCGACGAAGGAATACTGTTGGTATTGCGAGGAGCTGCAACGCAGCCCGGCGGGATGGATCGACGGCCAGATGGATGAGTTATTTCCGAGCGGGTCCTTAGGGCTGCTGTCGGTCAAGGGCACGGCCACCGAGCCACAGCGGCAGCACCACCGCGAGGGCGGTGGTGAGCAACGCGCCGAGCGCGCAGAGGGCCAGCCGGCCGGGGTGCAAGGCATACTGCCCCGCGATCACGGCGGCGGGGTAGGCCGCGCAGCCCACCAGGGCGAAGGCGACGAGCATGGCCAGCGTCATGCAGACCAACGCACCGAAGGAGGCCGCCACCTTGGCCGCGCTTTCGGCGCGATAGTCGGGCAAGAGCGCGCCGACCCCTAACGAGAGCGCGGCCACGGCGGTGGCCGTGAGCGCCGCCACCGCTGCGCTGAGAGCGGTCAACGCCGGCCCGACGCGCAGGATCTGCGCCGAGGCGATGGCCATCAGCTCGGCGACGAAGAGCATCGCGGGCAGGATCGAGGCGAGCTTGGCGCGGAGTAGCTGCGACCGATGCAGCGGCGCCGCGAAGAGCAACCACAGCATGCGCCCCTCGCCCGAGATCACGGGGAAGGCGAAACGCACCCCCACGGCGGTGGTGACGAAGCCGGAGAGCCCGAGGCCGAGCAGGTAGAGCGCCAGGGGGCCCACCAGGCCGCTGTCGCCCAGCTGGCGGAAGTGGCGAAAGTTGTAGAGGTAGACGAAGACGAGCGCGGCCAAGAGCACGAGCTGCGACCACTGCGAGGGGTCGCGCACGAAGAGCTTGAGGTCCTTGACCATCAGCTCGCGCGTCGCACCACGCGGGGCGAGGGCCGCCGGGAGGCGCGCCCAGTCGGCCGCCACGCCATGCCGCCCGGGCGCACGGATCGCGCCGTCCGCTGGCAGGGGCCGCTGACGCCAGCGCGCCCACCAGCGCGACAGGGGCGCGACGGCGCGGCCCTCCTGGCTGCGCGAGAACGCCGCGGCGTAGCAGCGCCGATGCAGCAGTGAGGCCAGGGCGTGCAGGCTGGCGGCGCCGGACCACAGCGCGACGATCAGCAGCACGTGATCGCGACTGGCGCCGGCGTCGTCGCGAAAGGTGCTGCCGATGACCACCGCCGCCCAGTGCGAGGGGAGCCAGCCGCCCGAGGGGGCGGAGAACGAGCTCAGGAAGCTGACCAGCGAGGCGAAGCCATCGGGGTTGAGCATCCGCTCCGGCTGCAGCAGCCGCAGCGCGACATAGAGCACGACGAAGGCGACGAAGGCCAGGCCCACGATCAGCCCGCGGACCCGGGCGGCGGGGAAGACCCGCACGAGCAGCAGCGTGACGATCAGCCCGATCAGCGCGGGCAACGCCAGCAGCGGCGGCGCCACCGCTGCCAGCGCGAGATACGAGCGCGGCGTGCCTGCCACCTGGATGAAGGCCACCAGCACCGGCAGCGCGAAGGCGACGACCATCCACGTCGACTGCGCCGCCTGCTCGACGAGCCTGGCGCTGAAGAGCACGCGCGGCGGAACGGGAGCCGGCACCAGCAGCTCGAGGTCGCGCGCGAGGAAGTAGCTGCCGAGCGCCGTGACGACGTTGCTCAGCAGCAGCACGCTGAGCAGCACGAGCAACACCACGTCGAGCAGCCGCCGGCAGAGCAGCGGCCCGATCACCTCGATGCCGTAGCACAGGCGCAGGAACCAGAGCGCCGCGGCGTAGAGGCCGAGCGCCAGCAGCAGCCCCATCGCCGTGAAGGCGAAGCGCACGCCGAGCTGGCCGCGGGTGGCGCGCTGCAGGCGCAGCTTGGGCCACAACACGCTGCCGAGCCAGACCAGACGCGCGGGGACCCTGCCGGTGGCGAGCGGCACGGCCCTACCCTCCCGCCGCGGGGTCGTGGTCAGCCCCCGCCGGCGCGCGCTCCGTCAGGCGGAGAAAGATCTCCTCGAGTCGCTCGCTCCGCGTGGCGTGAGCGCGCCGCACCTCGGCCAGCGAGCCGGCGGCGATCACCCGCCCGCGGTCGATGATCGCCAGCGCGTCACAGACCTGCTCGACGACCTCGAGCGTGTGGGTCGAGAGCACCACCGCTAGCTGCTGCTGATCGGCCAGCTCACGCACGACCTGCTTCAGTCGCGCCGCACCCCGCGGGTCGAGGCCGACCATCGGCTCGTCGAGGATCAGCAGCGCCGGACGGTGCAGCAGCGCGGCGCAGAGCAGCAGCCGTTGCCGCATGCCGTGCGAGTAGGCCTCGACCGGCTCGCCAGCCCAGCTCTTGAGCTCGAAGCGCTCCAACCAGTACTGGGCCTGCTGCTCGAGATCGGCGGGTTCCATGCCCCACAGGCCGCCCACGAAGCGCAGCAGCTCGCTGCCGGTGAGCTTCTCGTAGAGAAAGGGCCGGTCGCCAATGAAGCCGATCTGCCGCTTCGCCGCCAAGGGCTCGCGCCAGGCATCGACGCCACCGACGTAGATCGCGCCCGCGCTGGGCCGCAGTAGCCCGGTGATCATCCGCAGCGTGGTGGTCTTGCCGGCGCCATTGGGGCCCAGCAGGCCGAAGACCTGCCCACGGGCCACGGTCAGATCGATGCCCTGCACGGCCTCGAAGGCGCCGAAGCTGCGTCGTAGGCCCCGCAGCTCGAGCACGGGCTCGGCGGTCGCCTGCGAAGATTCCTGCGCCCCGGGAGCGGCGCCGCCCGCACGGCTGGTGCTCGGCTTCGTCAATCGCTCTCCCCTTCCTGTTGCAGGTAGACGTGCAACGGCCACTCTTCGCGCAGCAACCGACCGCGTGCGTCGAGCCACAGCTCTTGGCGCAGCCCAGCCAGGTCCTGTTGCACGCGCATCGCCTCGATCCGGCGGCCGCCGATCGCGACCGTCCGGCGACCCAGCAGGCGATAGGTGATCACGCGCCGACTGAGCGTCAACGGATCGAAGAGGCCAAGCTCGACCTCTTGGCCCAGCACACCTCGCACCAGCAACGGATAGATCGCGCTCGGCAGCACGGGGCCGCGCCCGACGCGCACCGCCTGGTCGAAGCGATGGCCGAGCACGCGACCCGCCAACGCGCAGTACCCGCTGGCGCCGTCGCAGTCACCGCGTACGGTCAGGCGCTCGAGGTCAGGCGGGAGCGCCGGGAGCACGCCGGCGACAAGGCTGCCCGCGAGCCGGGTCAGGCGCGCGACGTCGACCGCCACGTCGATTGCGAGCCAACGACAGGTCGCGCCGCAGCTCGATCACGACGGTGCCCAGATCGGGGCCAGCGCTGGCCCCGCCACCCGCCCGCTGAAGCGCTGGACCAAGCGCCAGCCACTCGCCGTACGCCGCACCTGCTCCTCAACGCCGCCCAGGCGCTGGGCGCCACGGAAGATGCCGAAGCGCTGCTGTCCGGTGACCAGCGCGAGCTCGATCCCGGCCTGCAGCGGCGCGCGGCTGGACGAGCCCGCCCACAGCGCCACCATCACCCCAACGAAGACGAGGCCCCACGCGAGGTCGAGCACGCCGCGCAGCGGCGCGTCGGCCGCGAGCCAGCGGTACCAACGGGGCGGCACACCCCCGCCCGGCCCGCCCGAGGGCAGCGTTCGCAGGACAGTCGCGCGCTGCAGCTCGGGCATGCGAAGGTCGTCGCTCGGTGCAGCTCGCGCATGGTCCTGCTCGGGGGCCACCGTCGGCGACGCGCTGCTCGGTAGCGCGGACGACGGCGGATTCACTCCCGCGAGCCCGCTCTGCGGCGTGGTGCCGAACTCGTGGCAGTGTTCCCTTGACGACCCCTACAAACGGCTTCGTCCTGCGCGTTTGTCGCGGACCGGGCTGCAGCCACCTCAGCCAGGACCTGCGCGAGGCCGCCGAGCAGGAGATCGCCGCGCGTGAGCTGGGTGACGTCATGGCGGTGCTGGACGACTACTGCTTCGGGCGCTGCGGGCTGGGGCCCAACGTCCTGGTCGAGCGCTGGCGCGAGGGCAAGCGCAACGAACGGGCACTGATCGCCCTGATGCTGGGTGAGCGACACCCGGACGCCTACCTGCTGTACGGCGCGCGACCCGCCGACGTGCGCCGCGCGGTGGCGCGCCACGGCGACGAGCTGCGGGCAGCGCGGGCACGCGAGCCGTAGACCACGCTCCGAGCGGCATGCTATGAGCGCGCGCTGAGCTGCAGCGGCGGCTCGGGCACCTGCGGGGGAAGGCTCGGGCACGGCAAGTCCCAGAGGGGATCGCCGCCCGCTTCCGGAAAGCCACGGTGGATCCACATGACGACGACGAGCAACTCCGATTGGGCGTTGATTCTGGGCGCCTCCAGCGGCTTCGGTGCGGCCGCGGCCTTGGCCTTGGCGCACGACGGCTTCAATATCTTCGGCGTGCACCTCGACCGGCGATCGGCGCTGCCCGAGATCGAGGCCTTGACCGAACGCATCCGTGCCGCCGGCCGGCAGGCGGTCTTCTTCAACGTCAACGCCGCGGCGGCCAACAAGCGCGCGCAGGTGCTCGACAGCATCGCCGACCAGGTGGGCGCGGGCTCCCAGGTGCGCGTGCTGCTGCACAGCCTGGCCTTCGGCGCGCTGAAGCCGCTGGTCGCGGATGACGCCAAGGAGCGCATCGACCCGCCCGCGCTGGAGATGACGCTCGACGTGATGGCCAACAGCCTCGTCTACTGGACGCAGGAGCTGGTCGGACGCAACCTGATGCGCGCCGGCGGTCGCGTGTTCGCGATGACGAGCGCCGGGTCGATCCAGATCTGGAAGTCCTACGGGGCCGTCAGCGCGGCCAAGTGCGCGCTGGAGAGCCACTGCCGGCAGCTCGCGGTCGAGCTGGCCCCGCACGGCATCACGGCCAACGCCTTGATGGCCGGCGTCACCGACACGCCGGCCCTGCGCAAGATCCCGGGCCACGAGCACATGATCCGCAACGCCGAGGCGCGCAACCCCTACCACCGGCTGACGCGGCCGGAGGACGTGGCGGGCGCGATCGTGTTGCTGACGCGCCCCGAGGCGGCCTGGATCACCGGCAACACGCTGCGGATTGACGGCGGCGAGAGCATCGCCGGCTAGGGCCGCGGGGCCGACAGGCACCTTGGACGGGAACCGAGCGTCGTAGCCTTTGACCTGGAGACCCTCGTGCGCATCGTCCTGGGCAGCGACCACGCCGGTTTCGTCCTGAAGCAGAGCCTGCTGCAGTTCTTGCGCGAGCGCGCCTGCGAGGTGCTCGATGTCGGCACCTTCGGCCCCGAGCCGGTGGACTTCCCGGACTACGCCGAGCGGGTGGCGCTGGCCGTCCGCGACGGTGAGGCCGAGCGCGGCATCATGGTCTGCGGCAGCGGCGTGGGCGGCTCCGTGGCCGCCAACAAGGTCGACGGCGTGCGCGCCGGTCTGTGCCACGACATCTACTCGGCGCGCCAGGGCGTGGAGCACGACGCGATGAACGTGCTGGTGCTCGGCGAGCGGGTGATCGGCGATCAGCTGGCCCGCGAGCTGGTGCTGGCCTTCCTTGGCGCGCAGTTCAGCGACGAGCCGCGCCACGCCCGCCGGCTGGCGAAGGTCCACGCGCTGGAGCAGGGCTGAGCGGCGGCGGCAGCACGCCCGGCGCCTGGTCGGCGTCCAGCGGCCAGGCCGACCGCCAACGCCGCCGCTTGAGCACGAAGGGGATGTGGACCTGGTCCGACTTGTAGTCGAGACAGAGCGCGTACATCACGATGTTCACGCCCCAACGAATGGCGAGCTCGCGCTGGCGCTCCCCGCCCGGATAGACGTTGAGCTCCCACTGCCCGAAGGCGTTGCGCGCCCAGGCCCCCCCCAGGTCGTTTTGGCTGTAGACCACGAGCAGCCGCCCGTCGCGCTCGATGCCCTCCAGCTCCGGCACCAGCGCCAGCCGCCCGACGGCGCGCTCGAGCAAGTAGAACGACTTGTAGATCGCGTGCTCCGGCGGGAGCCGTACCAGGGTGCTCTCGGGCAGCAGCGCGCGCACGAGCTGTCGCACGCTGCGGTCGAAGCCCTGGCCGGCGCGCGGCTCGGCGCCGTCGATCCAAAGCAGGCCGCCGTAGGTGACGAAGCGTCGCCAGCGCTGAAGGACGGCCTCCTCGGGTGGCGCAAAGGTCCGATCGCCCGCGAAGTAGACCAGCGGGTGCGAAAAGAGCGCGGCGTCCACCGGCTGGAGCAACGCGGCCTGCGGGGCCACATCGACGCTCGTGCGCTGCTTGATCTCCCAGGCCAGGCGCTCGAGCGCGCCGGCGCGGGCCATGGTCTGGTCACCGCCGAGGCGCAGCTCAGCCAGGCGAAGGCGGCTCCTGGGGCCAATCGCGTCGGCACCCGGCAAGTAGCCGAGCACGAGCAGGGCAGCGATCACTGGGCTGGGAGCCCAGGGCCCTCGGCGACTGATGGGGGGTCTGCTCATCGTTCCGCTCGCCCTTCAGAAGTGCCCAAAGCGCCGGCGCGCGGTCCACTCCAACCCCAGCAGCAGCACGACCAGGACCAGCGTGTAGGGGCTATTCCACAGCTCGACGTCGTGGCGCCAGTTGACATGCAGCACCTGCGACGGCCGCCAGGGCAGCGCAGGCAGCGTGCTCACGGCGCCGAGGAACTGCCCGCCACTGCGCTGCGAGAGTTCGCGCAGCACCCCATCGCGCGCCTGGAGCTCGCGACCCTCCAGGCTCGCAGCCTCCACCAGCAGCAGCTCACGGGCATAGCTGCGGCGACCCCCGATCACGGCGCGCGCCCACAGTCGGTAGGCGCCCGCCTGGGGCGCGCGAAAGCCGAGCTGCAGCTCCCCCTGGTCGTTCGTGTGCGCCCGGCGCCGCAGCAGCGGAACGGGCGGTAGCGTCGCCGACAACCGCGTCACGCCGTACTCCAGCTCGAGCCCGCGAGCCGGACCGTAATCGAGGGCGTAAGCCCGCACCAGCCACTGAGCCTCCGCGCCGAGGGGGAGGCGGTCGCGCTGCACCAGCACCCGCAGCTGCTGCAACGCGGGGTCCTTGATCAGCCAACGAATGGCGTTGCGCCAGAACTGATCGTAGGCCACGGGGTCGTCGCCCGGCTCCCCCAGGCCGAGGAAGGCCCAGTGCCAGAGCGAGTCGGTGGCCAACGCCAGCGTGCGACCGCGCCCCACCGCGCGCACCGCGAGCACCGGCATCGGCTGCCCGTCGGCCAGGCGCAACTTCGGGTGCGTCGCCAGCACCGTGGCGTCCGGCCAGGCAGCGCCCAGGCGATTGGCCCCGGCGAGGGGCGGCAGGCGCGCGAGCAGGGCCTGGGTCTCGTCGTGATCGCGGCCCAGCCGCAGAATCGGGTGATCGAGCCCGCGCGGCGTCGGCCGCAGCTGGAAGTCGTCCTCGTCCAGCAGCTCCCGCTCATCGGTGGAGGCAGGCAGCAAGCGCACCGGCAAGATCGCCCCCACGGGGGTCCCGGCGTAGCCGCCCGACGAGAAGCTGAGCGCGCCGCCGACCATCGCCAGCGCGCCGCCCTGCTCGACGTAGCGCCGGAGCTGCGGCAGATAGGCGCCGATGCCATAGGGCGCGAAGTTGAAGTCCTGCAAGATCACCAGGTCGAAGCTGCCCAGCTCACGGTCGAAGAGTTCGTCGGTCGGAAAGGGGATCAGCGACAGCTCGCTGGTCGGCGCGAGCGAGAGCGAGGCCGGGGTGCGGAGGATGAAGAACGAGATCAGATCGACGTTGGGGTCGCGCTTGAGCCAATGGCGCAGGAAGCGCTCGTCCCAGGAGGGGCGCCCGCAGACCTGCAGCACGCGCACGCGGTCGCGAATCACCTGCAACAGGAACGAACGCTCGTTGTTGCTCGCCAGCGCCTCGCCGGGCTGCAGCGGCACCGAGACGGTGTAGACGAACTTGCCGACCCGGGGCGGCACGAGCTCGAAGGTGGTCGCATAGCGTTCGACGTGCGGTTGCAGCAGCAGCGTGCGGCTGGCGACCACGCGGCGGCCGCGCGCCAGGGTCACCGTCAGGGGGCCGGGCGCCACGCCGGTGGCGATCAGCTCGACCTCGACCTTGACCACGTTGCGCACGAACGCGAAGTCATCGGCGTGGACGGCGCCCACGGCGAGGTCGCGCACGGGCAGGCCGCCGATCCAGGCGGTGTGGATCGGCGCCCCCAGCGCGCGCACGAGGCGCCGCACCTCCGCGCTGAGCGGGCCGCGGCCGATCACCCCGTTGTCGATGCCATCGCTGACCACCAGCACGCCGGCGAGCGCGCCGGCGGCGTAGCGGCGGTGGAGCTGCTCGAGCGCGACGCCGAGGCGCGTCGCCGGTCCTTCGGCGCGCTGCGGCTGATCGAGCGGCCCGGCCGCTGACAGCTCGCTGTGGAAGGTGAAGGCATCGACGAGGTGCTCGCGGCGCCACGCAGCCAGGCGGGGCCGCGAGCGGGCGAAGAGCGCCGCCGCGCGCTCGCGCCGCGCCGGCGTGCGAGGCCCCTCGCGCAACGCCATCGAGGCCGAGCTATCGAGCAGCACCGCGACGTGGTTCGGCACACGCGTCACGCTGCGCAGCTGCAGCGCCGGCTGCAGCACGACGAACAGCACGGCGCCCACGGCGAGCGCGCGCAGCCCCACCAGCAGCAGTCGCAAGGCGCGCCGCTGGCGGCGGCAGCCCCACCACGACAGGAGCAGCGCGGCCAGGGCCGCGGCGAGGGCCACCACCCAGCGGGCCGTGCTCCAGCTCGACAGCAGCACGAGCTGCCAATCCTGGTAGGTGACGCCGGTGGTGACGATCGGATTCAAGGCTTTCGGCCGCTCGTAACGGCGCCTGCTGCGCCCGCCACGCGAGGGTTGATCGCTGCGTCGCGCTGCTATAACGTCCGCCCCCGCACGCCGCAAGCGCCCCGAAGCGGCACTGCCCAGGGAGGCCTCTCGCATGATCGCACCCGCCGCCGGACTGCAGGTCGGACGCACCTCGATCGGATGCACCTCGATTGGGCGCACCTCGATCGCGCGTAAGTTGCTGATGGCTGCTAGCGGAGCCGTGCTCTTCTTGTTCGTGATCGGGCATCTGCTCGGCAACCTGCAGATCTTTCGCGGGCCGGCGGCGATCGACGCCTACGCGCACTTCCTCAAGAGCACGCCAGCCCTGTTGTGGGGCGCGCGCCTGACGCTGCTCTGCGCCGTGCTGCTGCACGGCTGGGCTGCCCTGACCACCACGCTGCAGAGCTGGCGCGCCCGGCGCGAGCGCTACGCCAGCCCGCGCCGCTACAACGTGGCGACGCTCTTCTCGCGCTCGATGCGGGTGACCGGCCCGCTGATCTTCGCCTACGTCGTCTACCACCTGCTGCACCTGACGGTCGGCTGCGTGCACCCGGAATTCGTCGAGGGGCAGGTCTACCGCAACGTGGTGGTCGGTTTCTCCCGGCCGCTGGCCGCGATGACCTACATGGCCGCGATGGCCGCGCTGGGCATGCACCTGGTGCACGGGGTCTGGAGCATGTTTCAGACGCTCGGGCTGAGCAGTGGGCGCTGGCGGCCACGCCTGCGGCTGCTGGCGGCGACGGCGACGGCGCTGATCGTGGCCGGCAACGTTTCGATTCCGCTGGCGGTGCTCGCCGGCTGGCTGCGTTGAGCGCGCGCGGCGCGGAGGGGGAATGCACGGCATGCAACTAGACGCCAAGACCCCGAGCGGACCGATCGAGGGCCAGTGGGACCAGCACCGCTTCGCGCTCAAGCTGGTCAATCCGGCCAATCGCCGCAGGTACGACGTGATCGTCGTCGGCAGCGGCCTGGCCGGTGCCTCGGCCGCCGCCTCGCTGGGCGAGCTGGGCTACAACGTCAAGGTCTTCTGCTTCCAGGACAGCCCGCGCCGCGCCCACAGCATCGCCGCCCAGGGCGGCATCAACGCCGCCAAGAACTACCAGAACGACGGCGACAGCGTCTTTCGGCTGTTCTACGACACGGTCAAGGGAGGCGACTACCGCGCGCGGGAGGCCAACGTCTACCGCCTGGCGCAGCTCAGCCCGCTGATCATCGATCACTGCGTCGCGCTGGGGGTGCCCTTCGCCCGCGAGTACGGCGGGGTGCTCTCCAATCGCTCCTTCGGCGGCGCGCAGGTCGCGCGCACCTTCTACTCGCGCGACCAGACCGGCCAACAGCTCTTGTTGGGCGCCTACGCCACGATGAGCCGCCAGATCGCCGAAGGACGGGTCCAGGTGCTGCCGCGGCGCGAGATGCTCGATCTGGTCGTCGTCGACGGCCAGGCGCGCGGCATCATCACGCGTGACCTGGTGCACGGCACGATCGAGCGCCACCTCGGCCACGCGGTCGTGCTGGCGACGGGCGGCTACTCCAACGTCTACTACCTCTCGACCAACGCCAAGGCCTGCAACGTCACCGCGACCTACCGCGCCCATCGCCGCGGCGCGTTGTTCGCCAACCCCTGCTTCACGCAGATCCACCCGACCTGCGTGCCGGCCAGCGGCGAGTACCAGTCGAAGCTGACGCTGATGAGCGAGTCGCTGCGCAACGACGGGCGCGTCTGGGTGCCGCGCGACGCGAGCGATAGGCGGGCGCCCGAGCAGATCCCCGAGGCCGAGCGCGACTACTACCTCGAGCGGCGCTATCCGAGCTTCGGCAACCTGGTGCCGCGCGACGTCGCCTCGCGCGCGGCCAAGGGCGAGTGCGACGCCGGTCGCGGGGTCGGGCCCGAGCCCGAGCGGCGGGGTGTCTATCTCGACTTCGCCGAGGCGATCGGGCGCCACGGACGCGAGACGATTCGCGACCGCTACGGCAACCTCTTCGAGATGTACGAGCGCATCACGGCCGACGATCCCTATCGCACGCCGATGAAGATCTACCCGGCGCCGCACTACACGATGGGCGGGCTGTGGGTCGACTACAACCTGATGAGCACGATCCCCGGGCTCTTCGTGCTCGGCGAGGCCAACTTCTCCGATCACGGCGCCAACCGCCTCGGCGCCAGCGCGCTGATGCAGGGGCTGGCCGACGGCTACTTCGTCATCCCCTACACGCTGGCCGACTACCTGGCCCGCACGCGCTACGCGCCGATCGACACGCAGCACGCGGCCTTCGGCCAGGTCGAGACGGAGGTGCGGCAGCGCATCGACGCGCTGCTGGCGCCGAAGCAGCAGGGCGGGCGCAACCCCGACCACTATCACCGCCAGCTCGGGCGGCTGATGTGGGATCACTGCGGCATGGCGCGCAACGAGGCGGGCCTGAAGCGTACGCTCGAGGCGATCCCGCGCCTGCGCGAGGAATACCGCCACGGCGTCAACGTCACCGGCGGCCGCGAGCAGCTCAACCAGGCGCTCGAGCGGGCCGGCCGGATCGCCGACTTCTTCGAGTTCGCCGAGCTGATGTGCCTTGACGCGCTGGAGCGGCGCGAGTCCTGCGGCGGGCACTTCCGCGAGGAGTACCAGACGGCCGACGGCGAGGCGCTGCGCGACGACGAGCACTTCGCCCACGTCAGCGCCTGGGAGTATCGCGGCGAGGGCGAGCGGCCGGTCGAACACCGCGAGCCGCTGAGCTTCGAGCGCGTGCCGCTGACGCAGAGGAGCTACAAGTAGATGGCAACGCGATCGACCGCTCGCCGGAGGGTGCAGCCATGCGCGTGAAGCTCAACATCTGGCGCCAGTCCCACGCCCAGGCGCCGGGCAAGCTGGTCCCCTACGAGGTCGACGGTGTGAGCGATCACATGTCCTTCCTCGAGATGCTCGACGTGGTGAACGAGGGACTGATCGAGCGTGGCGACGAGCCCGTGGCCTTCGACCACGACTGCCGTGAGGGCATCTGCGGCGCCTGCAGCCAGGTGATCGACGGCGTACCCCACGGCCCGCACGAGCGCACCACCACCTGCCAGCTCCATCTGCGCAGCTTCAGCGACGGCGACTCGATCACGATCGAGCCCTGGCGCGCGCAGGCCTTCCCGGTGGTCAAGGATCTGGTCGTCGACCGCTCGGCCTTCGACCGCATCATGGCGGCGGGCGGCTACGTCTCGGTCCACACCGGCAGCGCCCCCGACGGCAACGCGGTGCTGATCGGCAAGCCGGTCGCCGAGCGCGCGATGGATGCCGCGGAGTGCATCGGCTGCGGCGCCTGCGTCGCGGCCTGCCCCAACGCCTCGGCGATGCTCTTCGTGGCCGCCAAGGTCACGCAGCTCGCGCTGCTGCCGCAGGGCCACCCCGAGCGCGAGCAGCGGGTGCAGGCGATGGTCGCGCAGATGGAGCACGAGGGCTTCGGTAGCTGCACCAACCACGGCGAGTGCGAGGCCGTCTGTCCCAAGGGCATCCCCCTCGACTTCATCGGCAAGCTCAACCGCGAGCTGCTGCGCGCCGGCGCCAAGCAGGCCGCGGCCGGCTGAGTACGGTCATTACGGCCGGTCGTGGGGCCGCCAGCAAAGAGCCGGCCGACCACTCACGGCGCGTAAACGTCTTTGCGATGCCCGATCTTCACCACCAGGACCACGTCGGGCGGCTCGATCACGTAGATGACCCGCCAATCCCCGACGCGCAGGCGCCGCGCGCCCTTGAGGCTGTAGCGTAGCGGCTTGCCGAACTCGATCGGGTGAGCCGCGAGCTTGCTTTCGATCGCCGCGCGAACGCGACGACGAACATCCTTCGGGAGCGTCGGGATATCGTCGCAGACGACGCTCTCCAGATACTCCAGGCGATAGGTCATCCCCAGGTCTTCGCGTGGGAGATCCGCCGCTGCGGCTGGGCCAAACGGATGTCAGCGATGCGGGAGAAGTGAATATCCTCCTGATACTCCAGGGCCTCTTCGATCAGGCTGAGCCCGACGCCCGCAATCGACTGCTCGCGCTTCCCGGACAGCTCGGCGAGCAGATCGTAGATTCGATCATCGACCGTGATATTGATGCGGCGCTTGGTCGTCGGCATGCTGCGAACCTCCACAAGGTGGCGTAACACAGGTGTAACACCGCAACGGAGTCGAAGAAAACAATCCTGGACAGGGAACAACGCCGGTACCATATTCGGGCCGTCGGCGACGGCCGAGCACCGTCGTGCGCGCGTCGAAGCCCAGACGGGCCCCACGCGCGCGGGGCTCGCGTGAGCGAGCGTGCACGAGCAGCAGGGGGTCGGGGGTCATGCGAACGAGACAATGGCTTTGCGCGGCGCTGATGGGCGGGGTGCTGAGCCTCGGGCGGGTCGCAGCGGGACAAGCAGCAGTCCAGGAGCGTTTCAGCGACACACGCGCCGCCCCCCGCACAAGGAACGCTTCGACGGCGTCGTCCGCGAGAGCGACAACTCACGTGGGGTCGGCGAAAAGGACCGCCAATCCTTCTCCCCTGCGGTCGTCCGCAGCGCGGGCTGGGGCCGTTACCCAGCTCTGCAACCGAATCATAGAAACCAAGGGCGCGGGTCCAGCGCGAAGCGAGGGCATATCCGCTGGCGATGTCACCGTTCTTCAGCTTCTGAACGACGCGATTCTCGACTTCGACGGAAGGGTCGCCGCTGCTCGCGATGACGGAAGCGTTTTGCCCAAGCACCAGGCAACGCGCGTCCCGACGCGCTGTTCCAGCGGTCAACCTAGCTGCCATTCTTGCTGAACCCGGGGAACATGGCCTGGCCGCTACGGCTGAGCTCGCGAACGTTGAGTCGACGACGGGCGAGGGCGTCCGGAGCATGCTCCAGAGGGCCGCTTCTCCTGAGATCTTGAGTGACGTTGATGCGCGGGTGGGATTGCTCGCCGGACTCGTTAGCCTCCGGGATGCGCTAGTGACCCGCTTCAGGGAAATCCTTGGGCGGGGGACTGATGTCGGGTCGACGCCCGTCAGCGTGGTCGATACGACGTTCAATTGGTTAGATTTCGAGGGTGCTGGGTCCTACCCCAGCGTCCGATCGTAGACCGCACACCCGGCCCACCGCCAGACCAGGCACCGGTTTCGCCGGCGCGGTTCCAGCTTTCTTCGCTTCACTCGGGTCCGTACCGATGGCTCGGGCGATCGTACCGCAATCGCTCGCGCCCCATCCGGTCCGCCGCCCCAGTCGGCGTAGGCCGCGCGGCACGGCGTAGGTCCTCACGCGGCACGTTCCGGGGCGCTGCGACATGCGCTATCGACGAAGCGCCCGGGCGAGGTCTGCGATGGAACGCCTGCCCTTGAGCACGTCTGCCAAGGCGTCGAGATCGACCGGCGCGATGAATGCGATCGCCCCGGCCATCACGGGGACGCCTACGCGCCTGCGGATGAGCTCGGTGAAGGCAGAGAGCGGCGACTCGAGGAGTGCCGTGTAGCCCGCACCCTCCGCGAGCGCCGCGGCGTGCTTTCCCGGCTCCTCGGCGAGCGTGCGCACGCGCGGGTCTGGGAGCCGGCTGAGCTCCGGCGGCGCAGCGAAGCCGTAAGCGGCAAACTTCTCCACGCGGACACCGGGCATCGTCTGGGCGACGATCGGGTGCGGCGGTGCAGCGCGCGGGTCGAGCCCGATCAGCGGCAGCGCCCCAACCATCTGATGCAGCAACAGGGCTTGGAGAAAACCGCTGTGGAAGGGCAGAGGCGACAGGGTTGCGTCTCTCTCGCCAGCGGCGCGATGCCATCGGCGGTTCGCGTGGAGGCTCACGATCTCCGCAAGGTTCGGTTGCCGGCCATAGCGAGCCTTCAGCGCCGCAAGGACGTTCGCATCAAAGAAGTCCCGCCTCGGATCATCAGGGGGCAGCCGGCCCAGCAGGTCGAAGAGCGTCTCGACAGAGAGCGGTCGCTGCTGATCGACGCCGATCATGGCGGCCCCGTAGGCTCTACACGGCTGCGCTCTGGCAGGCGGATCAGCGAGCACCAGGAAGCGGGTCGGCCGATAGAGTGCTTCTCCGCCGCGAATCGCACCACTCAGGGCAGCCGTGAGACCAGAGCCAGGCGCCGTCACACCGCCGAGCACGAGGTCTTTTCCATAGTGTCCCACTGCCCGTTGGACCACGTGATCCAAGCCGCTCAGGGTGTTGCGGTGAAAGCCGCTGGGAATCGTCAGGGCGAGCACAAAGGCGCGCCCCTGCGCCGGCTGCTTCCTCGGCACCGACCAAAGCTCGGCCACCGGTGAAGTGAGCGTTCCGCCTGCCGCTCCCGCCGGCAGCGGCAGCGCGAGGCCCAGTGCGAGCCCGGTCAGGAGCAACAACGCGGTGAAGGGCCCGCGCGCAAGCACGGCGGCACGCCGCCCCCGCTCACCGGCGCTGGAGGTCTTGGACGTGCGCTGCGACATCTTCGACCCCTGAGTGCCGACCGCTGATGAACGACGCGGCCGGACCGGCCGGCCCAAGGCGTCGCACCCACCTCATGGACGCCAGGCGAGCTAGCATGGTTCGTGCCGAAACTACAAGTTCGGGGGCGCGGCATCGCGGGGCTTTCTGGGGCTGAAGCGAGCGATCGCGCGCGAACCTGGCCGAATCCCGGAGGGGGCTCCGAGGGTCGGAGGCGATCAACGGCCGGCCCCGGCTGTCCGTCCAGGGCGTGGCACGGGGGCAACGCGGCGTGTATCATGCCCGCCATGCGCCGAGCCGTAGCGGTGGCCCACATGACCCCGACCGAATACGTCGCCTTCGAGCGCGCGAGCGGGGCACGCCACGAGTTTCTGGCCGGCGAGGTCTACGCCATGGCCGGGGGTAGTCCCGAGCATGGCGCGCTCGCGGCGGCCTTGATGGGCGAGCTGCGACTGGCCCTCCGGGGCACGCCGTGTCGGGTGTTCACCTCGGACGTGCGCGTGCGCATCGTGGCCACTGGCCTGACGACCTATCCGGATCTGAGCGTCGTCTGCGGCGCACTCGCGACTGATCTCGAGGACTCCGACGCCCTTACCAACCCCTCGCTGCTCGTCGAGGTGCTCTCGGACTCCACCGAGGGCTACGATCGCGGGGCCAAGGCGGCCCACTACCGTCGTATCCCCTCGCTGCAGGAGTACGTGTTCGTGAGCCCCGACGAGCGGCGCATCGAGGTCTTTCGCCGTACCGAGGGAGGAGGATGGGAGCTCGACGAGGCGCTCGGCGGTCAACAGGTGACGCTACGCGCGCTGGGTGTGACCCTGTCCGTCGACGAAATCTACGCCAACCCGTTGGACGGGACCTAGGGCTCGTGATGGGCACGATGCCACCTTTCCAGCTCCTCGGCGCGCGGGGCCCCGTGCTCGGGCTGATTCACGGCTTCCCGCTCGATGCGACGCTGTGGGACGAGCAGCGGGCGCTGACGAGCCACCTGCGGCTGCTGACCTTCGACCTGCCGGGCTTTGGCGCCCACCGCGCCGCCACGCCCGCGACCGACCTCGCAGCCTTTGCCGAGCACGTGCGCGCGGTGCTCGACGCCGCGGGCGTTGAGCGCGTCATCCTCGGCGGCCTGTCGATGGGTGGCTACATCGCCTTCGAGTGCTGGCGGCGCTTCCCGCAGCGCATCGAGGCGCTCTTGCTCTGCGACACGCGGGCCGAGGCCGACGGCGACGAGGCCCGCGCCAACCGCGCACGGGGCCTCGCCGCCATGCGCGAGGGTCGCCGCACGGAGCTGCTGGAGGGCATGTTCGACAAGCTGCTCGCGCCGCAGAGCCGCGCCGCGGGGCGACCCGCAGCCGCCACGCGCGCGATGATGCACCGCGCCAGCGATGCAGCCATCAGCGCCGCGCTCGCCGCGCTGCGCGACCGCGCCGATGCCACGCCGACCCTGGCGACGATCACCGTGCCGACGCTGATCGTCTGCGGCGAAGAGGACGCGCTCACCCCACCGCCGATCGCCCGGGCGATGCACGAGGCCATCCGCGGCAGCGAGCTCGCGCTGGTCGCCGACGCGGGGCATCTCGCCCCACTCGAGCAGCCGCTGGCCTTCAACGCGGCGGTCGCACGGTGGCTCGCCACCCACCACCTCGCCCGTTAGCCCTCCTTTGCCATTGTCGCGCTCGCCGCGCACGCTATGATGGCCGCGCTTAACGCTTCCCCCAGCGGAGCCCTCCACCATGCAGATCGGCGGCACCGAGAGCATCAGCCACTCCGCGCAGGCGACCTTCCTCGCCCTGCGTGATCAACAACAGGCGCTCGTGCGCCATCTGCCGAACATCGAGGCGCTCAGCGTGCTCGAGCGCAACGAGACGCCACCGACCACGCGGCTCTACAGCCGTTGGCAAGGCAGCGCCGGCGAGATCCCCGCCGTGTTACGGCCGCTGATCAGCCGCGAGATGCTGGCCTGGTTCGACGAGGCGGTCTGGCACGCCGAGACGCTCTCGTGCCAGTGGCGGCTCGAGTCGGCCAAGGCGCGCGACATCTTCACCTGCACGGGCACGACCGTGCTGAGCCCCGAGGGCGAGGCGCGCTGCACCTTCCGCCTCAACGCCGAGCTGCACGTCCATCCGGAGCACGTGCCGGGCGTGCCGGGCTTTCTCGCGCGGCGGGTGCGCGAGCCGCTCGAGCACTTCGTCGCCAAGCTGCTGCGACCCAATCTGACGAGCATCGCCAAGGCGGTGCAGGCCTATCTCGACGCCACACCCAGCGCGGCCCTCTAGGCGCCCTCGGCGGCGGTCGGTAGCAGGATGATCGCGACGATCGAGCGCAACGCAGCCCGGAGCCGGCGTGGCGAGGCAGCGACCTCGCCGACCCTGCTCGCGCTCGTCCTCTTGAGCAGCGCCTGGCTGGCCCCCGGCGCCCTGCGCGCGGACCCGCGGGGGGCGGTGCAGTTCGGTCGGCCGGCGCTCTTGCGGGGCGACTTCAACCGGCTCGCCGCGCAGCAGGGCCTGCCCCTGAGCTGGGTCGGCGACCTCAACGGCAACGGCCTGCTCGACCCGTCGGAGCTCGAGGCCACCGATCTGCGCGCCAGCCGCTCGCGCTACGTGCGCGACGGCGCCTTCACGCCACAGCTCGTGCGCGATTACCAGGCCCTGGTCGAGGCGCGCCGCCGCGAGCTGGTGCGCGCCGAGCTCGATCGCGGCCGACCGGTGCTGGTGCTGACCGACCTGCGCAAGGGCCCGGCCTGGGAGCGGGCGCTCGTGGGCGCGCTGGTCTCGGCGGCCGAGAGCATCGAGACGCTCCACGGGCGCCAGAGCGGCGCCGCGCAGCTCACGAGCCAGCTCGCGCGCGCCGACGCCGAGAGCCGCGCGCTCTTCGCGCGCAACCACGGTCCGTGGTGCAGCGTGTCACCCGGTCGCGACGATCCCTGCTGCAATGCCCTGCCCTCCTTCCCCGAGCGCCGCAGCGAGAGCTACCCGCTCAACGAGCCCCAGGGGCCCGCGCTCTGCCGCCTGCTCGAGCAGGCGCCAAACGCGGCTCAGCTCCTGACGCCCTTCGTCGTGGTCCGCCGCGGGAGCCGGGGCTTCACCAGCCTGCCCTACCCGGAGGCCTTCGCTCCCGAGATGCGCGCCGTGGCCACCGAGCTGCGCAGGGCCGCGGCCGCGCTCAACACCGTGCCCGGGGAGCAAGCGCTGCGGGCCTATCTCTTGGCGGCGGCAGCGGCCTTCGGCGACAACGACTGGGGCCGCGCCGACGCCGCGTGGCTGGCGATGACCCCACGCAACAGCCAGTGGTACCTGCGCGTCGCGCCCGACGAGCCCTACCAAGATCTCTGCCGGCGCAAGGCGGCCTTTCACCTGGTGCTGGGACGGGTTGATCAGCGCGCCAGCAACTGGCTCGAACGCCTCGCCCCGCTGCGGCAGCGCGTCGAGCGCGCGCTGGCGACGCTGGTCGGAGCACCCTATGCCGCGCGCGACGTGGCCTTCGACGTCCCCGAGTTCATCCACGTCGCGCTCAATGCCGGTGACTCGCGCTATCCGCTCGGCGCCACGATCGGGCAGTCGCTGCCCAACTGGAGCACGCCGGGCGCCGCGCAGCGCCGCCGCACGATCGTCGTGACGAACCTCTACACCGACACCGATTCGCTGGCGCTCGACCGGCGGCAGGCCTCCGAGCTGCTCAGCCGCGCCGCGCTGCAGGATTACACCAGCGCCGTGGAGCCCGCGCTGCTGGTCACGCTGCTGCACGAGGCCAGCCACAACGTCGGGCCCCATCCCGGCACCCGCAGCGCCGGCCAGGCGGCGAGCGAGCGGCTCGGCCCGGCGCTGGCCACGCTGCTCGAGGAGCTGAAGGCCCAGCTCGTCGGCATCTGGGCGCTCGGACTGCTGCGCGAGCAGCAGCTGATCAGCGGGCCGCTGATGCGCCAGGTGCAGCTCAAGGCCGTGCTGTGGGCGCTCGGCCACCTCGCCCGCGGCGTGCGGACGCCGGACGGCGAGGATCGACCCTACGGGCAGGTCGCCGCGCTTCAGCTCGGCCACCTGCGAGAGGCGCGCGCGCTGCTCTGGGAGGGAGGCCGCGTCTCGATCGACCTCGGCGCCCTGCAGCGAGCGACCCAGGGGCTGCTGCAGCGCGTCGCGCGGCTGCTCGCGAGCGGCGAGCGCGACGAGGCCGAGGCGCTGCGCGAGCGCTACCTGCGCCCCGGCGCGCTGGCTGCGCTGCAGATCCGCCGCGTCGAGGACGTGCTGCTCGACAGCTCGCGCGTCAGCTTCCGCTACGCGATCGTCCACTGACCGCCATCCCCCTGCGAGGCCCCACCGATGCGCACCGAAGCTCTAGAGTTCTTGCAGCGGCTGCTCAGCGCCCCCAGTCCCTCCGGCTACGAGGGACCGGCCCGCGGCGTCTGGCTCGACCATGTGCGGCCCTTCGCCGCGAGCGTGGCGGTCGACGTGCACGGCAACGCGCTGGCCGCGATCAATCCCCAGGGGACGCCCCACGTGATGCTCGCCGGGCACATCGACGAGATCGGCTTCCAGGTCTGCTTCGTCGATGAGCACGGGTTCCTGCGCTTCCGCCCGATCGGCGGCCACGACCTGCAGGTCGTCGCCGGACGCCGCGTCCAGGTCCACACGCGCAAGGGGCCGATCCTCGGCGTCGTCGGCCAGAAGCCGATCCACCTGATTCACGACCGCACGCGCGCGACCAAGCCGCAGGCGGCCGAGCTGTGGATCGACGCCGGCTTCGCCAGTCGCAAGGACGCCGAGAAGCTGGTGCAGGTCGGCGACCCGATCACCTACGTCGATGGCTTCGCGCCGCTCCGCGGGCAGCTCGCGGTCGCGCGCGCCTTCGACGACAAGGTGGGCGCCTTCGTCGTCGCCGAGGTGTTACGCGCGTTGGCGAGCCACAAGGGGCTCAAGGCCCGCGTCACGGCCGTAACGACCGTGCAGGAGGAGATCGGGCTGCGGGGGGCGCGCACCAGCGCCTTCGGCTTGCAGCCGGACGTGGGCATCGCCGTCGATGTCACCTGGGCGACGGACGACCCGAGCGTCGACGCCAAGGAGGTCGGGGAGGTCAAGCTCGGCCGCGGACCCGTGCTGGCACGCGGCCCCAACACCAACCCGCCGCTGCTCGAGCTGCTGCAGAGGACCGCGCGCCGCGAGCGCATCCCCGTGCAGCTACGGGCCGTCCCGGCGGCCGGTGGCAACGACGGCAATGCGCTGCAGGTCAACCGCGCTGGGGTCGCCACCGCCGTCGTCGGCATTCCTCAGCGCTACATGCACTCGCCCTCGGAGATCTGCCACCTCGGCGACGTCGAGGCCGCGGTCAAGCTGATCACCCAGACCATCGCCCGCCTCGACGGCAAGACCTCGTTCATTCCCCAGGACTGAGCCGCGGCGCCCGCGGCACGACAGGCGCCTCCGCCCCGCCCGCGTCGAGCAAGCTACAGGTCCAGCTCAGCGGGCGGCCGTCGCGGTAGGGCATCACGCCGTGGAAGACCCGCAAGGGGCGGGCAAAGACCAGCGGCAGGAAGTGCCGATCGCCCTCCCAGAGCGGGAGCGCGAGCACACCTTCGAGCGGCACCCAGCGCAGCTCGCCCTCGGCGCAGGCCGCGCGCACCACGCCGCTGAAGCGCTCGATCACGAAGATGAAGCCGAACCAGTCCTCTGCACCCAGCGCACCGAAGCCCGGCCAGCTGACGGTGCCGGCGAGCTGCACCTGCTCGCAGTCGATGCCGGCCTCCTCGCGAAGCTCGCGACGCAGACCGGCCACGACATCCTCGTCGCGGTGCAGCTTGCCGCCCAGCCCGTTGTACTTGCCGTAATGCGCATCATCGGGGCGCGCGTTGCGCTCGATCAGCAGCACTCGGCTGCGATCGGGGCTGAGGACATAGCCCAGCGTGGCGAGAATCGGCGTATAGGGCATGGGGCGATCCGGGTCGGCGCCATGCTGGCACGGGTTGCCCCCGGCGGCTATGCTGCCGGCCTGGAAGCTGCCGGCCTGGGAGGCGACGATGCCCTGTAACGATATCAGCGAGCTGATCGAGCTGCGACTCGATGCCGGCGAGCGCCTCGAGCGCTTCTCCTTGCAGAAGGACAGCTGCGGCGCACCGGTCGGGCGGCCCCTGCTCGCGCCCTACCTGCACGGTCGCGGCACGGAAGAGATCCTGTCGTCGACGCTGGCGCAGCTCGTGCCCGAGAGCGAGCATACGCGGCAGCTCGATCGCTTCGTGCTGGCCAAGCAGCTCCATGCCGTACAAGCGGCCTTGGCGGCGTACACCGGCCGCGCCGCGGCCGGCCTCGACGATCCCTTCGTGGTCGAGCGCATCGACTACAGCCGCGACGAAACGGTGATTCGCGGCCTGGTGCGCGTCGCGCTGCCGACGGCGGCGATCAAGCCGTGCAGCGGCTGCGGCAGCGCGCCCCACGCCAACTGACGATGGAGCGCGGCCCCGGCCAGCGGGAGCACGATCGGCGCGGCGGGAGTGCGGCGGGCGTTACGCCCCGCGCCAGTCCAGCACCGGCCACCCGCGGCGCCGCGCGTGCCAGCGCAGGCGGGCGTCGGGGTTGACGGCGTGGGGGTGGCCGACGCGACCGAGCATCGGCAGATCGCTGGCGCTGTCGCTGTAGAAGTAGCTGCGAGCCAGGTCGACGCCGTGCTCGGCAGCGAAGCGCTCGGCCCGCTCGACCTTGCCCCGCCCGTAGCAGAGCGGTGCCACGGCCTCGCCGGTGAGCACGCCGGCGCGCACCTCGTAGATCGTGCTGAGCCAGGCATCGAGCCCGAAGTGTGCGGCCGCGAGCTCGGCCTCGTAAGGCGAGGTCATCGTCAGCAACACCAGCACATGGCCGGCGGCGCGGTGCTGCTCGATCACGCTCAGCCCACCGGGCGCGGCGTGCGGCACCACCTCGGCGTGGTACCAGTCGCGCGTCCAGCCCCGCACCGTCTCCTCGGCCTCGCCCTTGACGGTGCCGAGCGCCCGCCGCATCGCCAGCTCCATGTCGATGGTGTTGAGGCGATAGGCGATCAGGTAGGCCACGGCCTCGAGGTAGCGCAGCAGACCGAGGCGCCCGAGCCGTCGCTCGCGACGCACCCACAGCGCGCCGCTGTTGACGCTGAGCAGCGTGCCATCGAGATCGAAGAACGCACCGACGCGCACGTGGGCCTCCCGGGGGTTGGTGACCGATTCTAGCAGCACCCCGAGCCTAGACGACAGGACGCGACCGAGAGCGCGCGACCGAGAGCCGCGACCGATGGGGGCGGCTGACAGCGCGTGGCACGGAGCGGGCCGAGCGTGCTAGCGTCGGCGCCGTGGCCGCGGTACCGCAGATCCTGATCGGCGACGGCGAGAGCGGCTGGTGGGATGAAACCCTGACGCACGCGCTGCTGCGCGCCATCCCGGCCGCGACCCGCGTCCTGCTGGACTACCGCTGCGCGGCGGCGCGGGCGGCCCATGTGCTGCTGCCGCAGCTTCCTCAAACCCGCTACGTCGGGGTCGAAGCCGACGCCCGCGCGCTGCAAGAGGCGGCGGCCGGGCTGGCCGGAACGCGCCACGCCCCGCGCTGTAGCCTGCTGCTGGCCGAGGGGCCGACGCTGCCGCTGGCGGCGCGGAGCGTCGAGGTCGTGCTGAGCGTGATGAGCCTGCAGCACTGCCCCGACACGCACGCGCTGCTGAGCGAGGCGCGGCGCGTGCTGCGCGGCCCGGGCACGCTCTTGGCGCTGGAGCCGGACAACCTGGGCCAGCGCTTCTACTTCGACGGCCCGTTGCCGGAGGTCGACGAGGCGATGCTGCGCCTGCATCGCCAGGCGGCGGCGGTGCGCCAGCCGGCCGATGTGGCGCTGGGTCCGCGCCTGCCCGCCCTGCTGCACACCGCAGGCTTCGGCGCGATCAGCGTCCGCCTGCACGCGATCGGCACCTCGCGGCGCGAGAGCGCCCGCGCCTTCTGCGACCGCCTGCTGCGCCTCGGCGACCGCGCGGCCCGCAGCGCCGGGCTCGGGCCGACCGACAGCGAGGTGACCGCCTGCCACGCGGCCGTGCGCCGCATCCTCTATCTCGGCATGCCGCAGCGCGTGGGCTTCAGCGCCCACCTCGTGCCGGCCTTCCTCTGCAGTGGGAACCCATGAGCACCCTGTCTGACCCCCGCGACCCGATCACTTGCCAAGTGCCAGCGCTTCCGCCGGCGCCGCGCCGCAGACCGCGGCGGGACCACGCCGGCCTGCTGCTGGCGCTCAGCGCCTGCCTCGCCGTCGAAGGGAGAGCGCACGCGCGTGCCGACGCCTCGGCCACCGACGCGGTGGCGACCCACGCGGTGGCCACCCAAGCCCCCGCCGTGGTCACGGCCCAGCAGGGCGTCGTCGCCACCGATCACCCGCTGGCCTCGGCCGCCGGCCTCGAGCTGCTGCGCGCCGGGGGCAATGCGATCGACGCGGCCTGCGCGGCGATGTTCGCGCTCGGCATCGTCAATCCCTCCGGCAGCGGCCTCGGCGGCGGCGGCCTGCTGCTGATTCGGCCCGCGGCGGCTGCCGCGCCGATCGCGCTCGACTTCCGCGAGACCGCGCCGCGCGCCGCGACGCGCGAGATGTTCACGCGCGCCGGGGTCGCGCGCGACGCCAGCGCCGTAGGGGGCCTGGCGGTGGCCGTTCCGGGGGAGGTGCAGGGTTGCGCCACCGCGCTGGCGCGCTTCGGCCGGCTCGGCCTGCGGCGGGTGCTGCAACCAGCCATTCGCCTCGCCCGCCGCGGCTTCGCCGTCGGTCCCTACCTGGCCCTGCTGTTGCCGCGCGCACGACAGGACCTGCAGCGCAGCCCGTCCCTCGCGCGCACCTACCTCCCAGGGGGTGCACCGCTGCGCGCCGGCCAGTGGCTCCGCCGCCCGCGCCTCGCCGCTGCGCTGGAGGCGATCGCGCGCCAGGGGCCGCGCGTCTTCTACCGCGGGTGGATCGCGCGCGACCTGGTGGCCAGCGCGCGCCGGGCGGGCGGCGTGCTCGATGCCACAGATCTGGCGCGCTATCAGCCCGTCTGGCGCACCAGCCTGAGCACGAGCTTCGGCCCCTTCAGGGTCTTCGGCTTCCCGCCGCCCTCCTCCGGAGGGATCGCGCTGCTCGAGGCGCTCAACGTGCTGCAGCGCCGCGACCTGCGCCGCCTGGGGCACAACTCGGCCGCCTACCTGCACCTGCTGGCGGAGACGCTGAAGCACGTCTTCGCCGATCGCGCGCGCCTGCTCGGCGACAGCGACTTCGTCGCCGTGCCGGTCGAGCGCTTGCTCGCCCCCGCGTACGCCGCACAGCTCGACCAGCGCATCGGCGCCCACGTGCTGCTGAGCGCCAGCTACGGGCTCTCGGGCGCGACCCCGCGCGCGCCGAGCGGCGATCGCGGAGGCACCAGTCACCTCAGCGTGGTCGATGGTCAGGGCATGGCGGTCGCGCTGACCACGAGCATCAACACCGGCTTCGGCTCCTTCGTCGTCGGCGCGCGCTCGGAGATCCTGCTCAACAACACGATGGACGACTTCGCCGCGCGACCGGGCGAGCAGAACGCCTTCGGCCTGCTGCAGAGCGAGGCCAATGCGATCGCCCCGGGCAAACGCCCGCTCTCCAGCATGTCGCCCACGATCGTGACCCGCGACGGCCGCGTCGTCGCCGTGCTGGGCGGCTCGGGCGGCCCCACGATCATCACCGCCACACTGCAGGTGCTGCTCAACGTGCTGGCCTTCGAGCTGAGCGCCGGCGAGGCCCTCCGGCGCCCACGCATCCACCACCAGTGGCTGCCGAGCGAGCTCGCCCTCGAGGCCGAGATCCCTGCCGCGGTCGGCGCCGAGCTCAAGGCGCGCGGCCACCGCCTGCGCACGATTCGCCGCCCGCCCGAGCCCTACACCGCCGTCCAGCTCGTGACCGTCGCGGGCCCGACGCTGCAGGGCGCCTCGGACCCGCGGAAGTACGGCGCACCGGCCGGCTTCTAACCCCACCGCTCACCTGAGTCGATCCATCCCGTCAGGCTGCGTCGCTCGCTCCGGTGCGTGCCCACGGCACTACAACATCACCGTGGGTCGAGCAGGGCCAGGAAGCGCCGCAGCATCTGATAGGTGAGGCCCCAGATCACCTGTGCGCCGACGCGGATGCCGGGCAGCACGTGCTCGCGGCCCTCGTAGTGCACGCGTCGCGTAGTGGCGGCCATGGGGTCGCAGAGCGCGGTCAGCGCGACCCAATACAAGGCCTGGACCTCGTGGTTGGGGCGCGGGTCGACGGGCTCGGTGAGCTCGAAGACGTAGGGCGCGATGATCAAGGGTACGCGCCGCCCTCGCGCCGTGGCGCCCACCTCGTCGAGCGCACCGAGCAGCCGACCGGAGCGACCCAGGTCCACGGCCACCTCCTCGCGCACCTCGCGCTCGGCGGCCTGCAGCGCATGCGCCTCCCCCGGATCGACGCGTCCGCCCGGCAGCGCCATGTGACCCGACCAGGGGTCCTCGGGGTGCTCGGCGCGGTGGATCAGCAAGAGCTCGCAGTCGTCGGGCCCTGCGGGGCGCAGCAGCAGGGCCACGGCCGCGCGTGCCACCGCCTGGTCCGGCAGCGCGACCGCGCGATGGTCGGCGAGGGCCCGCCGCACGGGCGCAATACCCAAAGCCTTGGGCATCGGTCGCTCGATGGCCCAGGTCAGTAGCCGGGCGCGTGACCCGGGCGCCACTTGATGTTGCAGCCGATGCTCGGGCGCTGCTCGGCGCTGACGGGCTCCCCCGCCAGCAGCGCGTCGAGGGCCGCGCGAAGATCGCGGCCCGTCACCGGCACACCATTGCTCGGGCGGCTGGCGTCGAGCTGGCCGCGATAGACCAGGCGCCGCTCGCCATCGAAGAGGAAGAAGTCGGGCGTGCAGGCCGCGCGGTAGGCCTGCGCCACGGCCTGCGTCTCGTCGACGAGGTAGGGGAAGCCGTAGCCGGCGGCGGCGGCCTCCCGCTTCATCGCGGCCGGGTTGTCGTCGGGGTAGGCCTGCGCGTCGTTGGCGTTGATCGCCACGATCGCCACGCCGCGCGCGCCGTAGTCGCGCCCGAGCCGCGCCAGCTCGTCGCGCACGTGCTTGACGAAGGGGCAGTGGTTGCAGATGAACATCACCAACAGCGCCGGGGCCTGCGCGAAGTCGTCGCGCGACACCAAGCGCCCGTCGGGATCGGGCAAACAGAACTCCGGCGCGACCGTACCCAACGCGAGCATCGTCGACGGCGTGGCAGCCATGGGGGCCTCCTGCGGTGAGCGCAGAGGCTACCACGCGGCCTTTGCAGCGCCAGCCGCGTCGGAGGCTGACGCTCGATCGACCGCTGACACTCACTCGGGCGCGGCTGCGCTGTGGTAGCCTGACCCTGGCTGCCCAACCCCATGCGTGAGCTCTTCGACGAGGCCCTGGCTCCGCGCACGACCTTCGGGTTGGGCGGGCGGGCGCGCCGGCTGTTGGAGCTGGAGCACGAGCATGAGGTCGCCAGCGCGGTGCGCGAGCTGCGCCGCGCGCGCACACCCTGGGTCGTGCTCGGGGGCGGCAGCAACGTGCTGGTGGCGGACGAGGGCTTCGCCGGCTGCGTCGTGCAGCCGCTGCTGCGGGGCATCGCACGACGCGCGGCGTCCGGCGAGCCGGAGTCGGTCGAGATCTGGGCGGCAGCGGGCGAGCCCTGGAGCGCTTTGGTCGCCGACTGCGTCGCGGAGGGCCTGGCCGGCCTAGAGTGCCTGGGCGGCATCCCCGGCTGGGTCGGCGCTACGCCGATCCAGAACGTCGGCGCCTATGGCCAGCAGGTGAGCGATACGTTGACGCGCATCCGCGTCTACGACGCGGCCACCGATTGCATCGATGAGCTCCCGGCCAGCGCCTGCGCGCTGCGCTACCGCCACAGCCTGTTCAAGGACGCAGCCCCCGGACGCTACGTGATCCTGGGCGTGGGCTTCCGCCTGAGCCGGAAAACCGCGGCGCGGCCGACGCACGGCGAGCTGCGCGCCCGGCTCGAGGCGGCGGGCGAGGCGACACCGACGCCACGGGTGATCCACGAGGCTGTGCTGTCGCTGCGACGGGCCAAGGGCATGGTGCTCGACGCGCACGACCCCGAGACCCGCAGCGCGGGCTCGTTCTTCCTCAATCCGCAGCTGCCCGCCGCGGAGGCCGAGGCCGTGCTGCAGCGCGCTGCGGCAGAGGACCCGCGGGTGGGGCGACCGACCCTGCCCCATCAGCGGCTCGACGACGGCCGCATCAAGCTGGCGGCCGCCTGGCTGATCGAGCAGGCCGGCTTCGGCAAGGGCTTCGGCGGCACCGCGGTCGGGGTCTCGCGCAAGCATGCGCTGGCGATCGTCCACCGCGGTGGTGGCAGCGCCCGGGCCGTCCTCGAGCTGGCGACCCAGATTCGCCGCGGGGTCCACGCCCGCTTCGGCGTCTGGCTCGATCCGGAGCCGCTGCTGCTCGGCTTCGGCGAGCACCCCTGGGTTGTTTGAGGTGAGCCGGGCGACACCGCGTCACGAGGTGTCCAGAAATCGTCGCGAGCAGGCCCGAGCGCAAGGCGCCGCGCTGCCAGCCTGGCGACAGCCAGGCGCCGCCCGCCGAGCCGCAGGCGAGGGGTTCACCGAAGCGGAACGTACGGGCTGGTACGTGAGCATCGGAGCGGAGCGGTAACGCAGCGGTCGGGCCGCGCAGCAGATTTCTGGACACCTCGTCAGAAGTCGACGCGACGCATCACGTGCCGCGGCAGCGCGCGGATCACGCCCATCACGGCACGCCAGGCCCCGGGCGCGTAGACCAGCGGCTCGCCCCGGTCGATGGCGCGCAGCACACGCCGCGCCACGTCCTCGGGCTCGCCAGCGAAGGGCGGCGCCTTGAGTCCGGCGGTCATCCCCGTGTGGACGAAGCCGGGTTTGACGCAGATGGTGCGCAGACCCTGCGCGCGGTACTTGTGGTCGAGACTCTCGAGGTAGTGCGAGAGACCGGCCTTGGCTGCGCCGTAGAGCGCGACCGGCTTGCGGCCACGATCGCCCGCGACCGAGCTGAAGACGCAAAGCGTGCCACCGCCCTGCGCGAGCAGCCGCTTGCGGGCCTCCTCGCAGAAGAGCAGGGTGTTGGTGAAGTCCACGGCCAGCAGGCGTGCCGTGAGCGCGGGGTCGTGCTCCAGCACCTCCTGCGGCGCGAAGATGCCGGCGCTGACGACCACCAGCTCCAGCCGCCCGAGTACGCGCGCGGCCTCGTCGAGCGCCGACGCGAAGGTCGCCGGTTGCTCGAGGTCACAGAGCGCGGTACCGGCCACCGCCTGCGCGCCGTGCGCCTGGAGGTCGGCCGCGCTGCGTGCGAGGTCTTCGGCGTGGCGACCGAGCAAGCAGAGGACCTCGCCGCGCTCGGCCAACAGGCGCGCCAGCGCACGCCCCATGCCACGCGTGGCGCCGAGAAAGACGACCTTGCGGCTCGCGACCGGCTGCGGGTTCATGGCGGGTCTCCGAACAGGCGCACCGACAGCGCGCTGCGTAGGCGCAGCTCGGGGTCCCAGCGCCGGCGGACCGCCAGCCAGGCCTCGAGCCGCCGCTCCATCGCGCGGAAGTGGTCGGCACGGGTGAAGGCGTCCTTGGCCAGATAGATGCGCCCACCCTCGGCGATGACCAGCTCGTTGAGCGTATCGACGAGCTGCTGCGTATCGTCGCGCACCGCGATGTCGAGCGCGATCGAGATCCCGGGCATCGGGAAGGAGAGCAGGCCCTGGCCCTGCTCGCCGCAGTCCTTGATCACGCAGAGGAAGGACGCGCCGCCGCGCGCGCTCAGCAACTCGAGGAAGCGCCGGGCCGCTCCCCGACCGGCGCGGCGCGGCAGCACGCACTGGTACTGGGTGAAGCCACGCCGGCCATAGATGCGGTTCCAGCGCAGGACCGCGTCGAGCGGGTGAAAGAAGCTCTCCGGGTGGACCAGGCCCTGCTTGCGCCGCGGCTGGTGCGACCAATAGTAGACCTCGTTGAAGGCCTGCACGGTCGGGCGACTGAGCGCCCAGCTCGGCAGCTCGAAGGGCACGGTCAGCTTGTGCTTGGGTGCCGGAGCGGCGGGGGGCGCCTCGTGCGCCTCGGCCCAGCGACCGCAGAGCAGCACTCCGCGACCGAGGTTGCGACCGCGCGAGAGGCAGTCGATCCAGCCGACGGTGTAGGGCCAGCGCTGCGCCGCCTGCTCGAGCGCCTCGACATAGGCGTCGATGTTTGGCACGCGCTCGCTCTCCTGCCAGATCCAGGGCGAAGGGATGCGCTGGAGCGAGAGCTCGACCTCGAGGATGTGGCCGGTCAGACCCATGCCCCCGACGGTGGCCCAGAACAGGTCCTCGTGCTCGGTCGGTGAGCATTCGAGGATGCGACCGTCGGCCACGCGCATCCGCAGGCGCTGGACGTGGCGCCCGAAGCTGCCTGCGCGGTGATGGCTCTTGTCGTGGACGTCGGCGGCGACCATGCCGCCGAGCGTGATGAACTGTGTCCCCGGCAGCGTCGGCGAGCACCAGCGGCGGGGCAGCAGGAGCTGATTGATGGCGCCCAAGGATAGGCCCGCCTCGGCCCGCAGGCGGCCGGTCGCCTCGTCGAAGGAGAGGATGCGGTCCGCGAGCGGCGTAGCGGCCACCTCGCGCCGCGAGGGCGGCGGCAGCGAGGCATCGCCGTAGGAGCGCCCGAGGCCGCGCGTCAACACGGCCTGCTCGGTCAAGGGCTCGAGCGCCTCCGAAAGCAGCTCGCGCCCGGGCACGCTGAGGCGACCCCAGCCGGCAATCCGCGACTCCTGCGCCGCACGCATCCCCCGCCTCAGCATCGCACTACGCCCACCCTCGACGCGCAGTCTGCATGGCGGCCCGGCTCGGGTCAATCGACAAGCAGGTTTTACAGCGCATTCAGCATGTATCTCAAGGCACTATGGCGCCATGGATAGATATCGGCTACCCTGGGGGTCGATCCCCGGCTCACCCCTCCGCTGGAGCAACCCAATTGCCCCTTCGCGTCCCCACGCTCCTTGCGGTGTTGTCGCTGGCCGGCTGCGTGCGCTTTGGCTTTGACGCGCGCCCCTCGCCCGTCGCCGACGCGGAGGCGCGACCCGATGACGCTGTGGCGCGGGGCGACGGGCGCCACGGCGCCGTGGGGACGCGCGCCCCACGGCCGACGCCGAGGGGGGGACGCGGCCCACACGCCTGCGCTTCGCGATGATCGTGCAGGGTCAGGTCGCGAGCTTCCTCGAGCTGCTCGACCTCGACCTCGACGCGCCCGCGGCCACCAGCGTGAGCAAGGCCGGCAGCGCGCTGCGCCTCGACGCCATCAGCGGCAATATGGCCCGGAGCCTGACCGTCTGGGGCGATACGCTGCTGGTGGGCTCGGGGGCCGCGCACGCCGAGCGCGTCGGCCTCGACCCGCTCCGGTCCCTCGGCCCGGTGACCTTCGACAGCTCGAGCACGCCCGTCCTCGAGGATCGCGTCGACAACCTCCACGGCCTCTGCACAGTGGCCGGGCGCGTGATCGGCGGCGAGTTCGGCGGCTGGCAGGCCGGCAATGCCGTCGGCGCCTTCGTCGAAGCGGGCGCATCGACCTTCCGCTTCGCTACCCCCCTCTACCGCACCACCACCGCCGAGGGTGGCTCGCTCTCCGAGTGCGCGGGCACCGCCACCGACCTCTACCTCGCCGACTACGGCGCCTCCGACGACACCACGGGCACCGTCGTGCAGCTCAGCGGCTCCGACTGGAACTTCGTCGCGGCGCACCGCTTCGACCCGACCGCGTTCCAGGGCGCCGCCACGACGCCGATCTACAGCATCGTGCTGCACACCAACGGCTCGCTCTACCTCTTCCCGCAGCGCCGCTACGGCAGCCAGCTTCGTACCGTCGTGCGCTGCCCCGCCGCCGACATCTCGGCTGCGAACTGCGTCGCGCTCGGGCTGTTGCCACCCGATGCGGGCGGGGGCGGCGACGTGCCCGACGGACTCCAGGGAGCAGCTCAGATCCCCGGCCGGGACGACATGCTCTTCTCCACGAACCGCCAGCTCTACCGCTACAACCTGGCCGACAACACCGTCACCCCACTGCTGGATCTGATCCGCACCTTCGACGATCTGGTCACCGCGAGCAGCACCCGCGACACCATCGAAACACTGCGACACATCGTCTTCCTGCCTGGGCCTCCCGCGCCCAAGCCCTGACACTCGCTCCACGACCCCAGGCCCGTCGTCGAGCATAGCGCCATCTTTGTCTGTAGTCTCTGTTACATTCGCCATTGCTCTTTTTTACTCTTCGGCGCATTATTTATCTGCCGAGGTGAATGCATGCTCACGCTATGTCGAAACGTTGTTACGCGCGCGGTGGGCGGAATGCTCGTAGCCGGCCTGGGGCTGGGACTGGGCTGCAGCCAGTGGGGAGATGGCGCGCCGCCGGTGGTGGGCGTGGCGACGCGGGCGGCGACGAATGCGGCCAACAGCATGAACGCGATTAACGCGATGAACGCGATGAACGCGATGAACGCGATGAACGCGATGAACGCGATGACACGCGATGAACGCGATGAACGCGATGAACGCGATGAACGCGATGAACGCGATGAACGCGCTGAACGCGATGAACGCGATGAACGCGATGAACGCGATGAACGCGATGAACAGCGTCACGACGGGCACCCCGCTCGACGTGGGCGCGCTGCGCATCCCCTCGACCACGCTGACCGACCTCGGGCGCCACACCCTGGCGCAGACCGAGCTACTCTGCCCGCCGACGCGCCTCCCACACACCTTCGACCAGGGCACCCCGGGCGATGCGAGCGACGATATCGCCGCGCACCTGACCTTCCCGCGCTGGTTGGTGCTCAAGGACCAGGTCGAGCGCGTGCGCGTGGCCTGCGCCACGCCGGTGCCCGGCACCTGCGGCAACGGCGTGGTCGAGGGCGGCGAGGACTGCGACACCGGCATCGCCCTCGGCCAGCCCGGCGCCTGCCAGACCGTGACCGTGGCCATCGACGAGGACCTCGACGGCAACGGCACCCCCGAGACGAGCGTCAGCTACGAGGTCTTCTCCGCGATCGGCCTGGCCTGCGCCGACCGCGCCTATCGCCCCTTCCTGCTGCACCCCACCACCGGCCCCGAGGCCACCTCCAGCCCCGAGACCTTCAACACCTTCTTCCGCTACCTCTGCCTCCAAAGCTGGGACGAGGCCCAGGGCAAGGCCGTCTACCGCTGCGGCAAGGGGCTGCTCGCCGCCGGCGTCTCCGGCTACGCCGTGCGCGACGGCACCCTCTCGGCGCGGCCGATCTACCTCTCCTCGCTGAGCTGGGGCGGCAACGTCTGGAACCGCCACTGGCAGTTTCGCGAGCACCACATCGGCTCGATCCCCGAGCCGATCGCCGCCGGCCAGCAGGTCGGTTACGCGCTCGATGCCGCCTGGGGCCTCAACCCGCGCGACACGCACCCCGGCGGCGCGAGCAAGGAGCCCGACTACCTGGCGGCTCTCGCGCTCAAGACCGCGACCAACCGCAGCGGCGTGACGGTCAGCCCCTACAACCGGGCGAATGCCACCGCGGGCGTCGCCTTCGACGCCCGCGAGCTGAACCAGTGCGAGCCCGGCTATCACGGCTACCCCGACCTCGCCTCCACCGGCGCCCTCGAACAGAACATGCTGCTCAACCTCAGCGTCGCCGGCTGGTACCAGGACGGCTGCACCTGGGCCCGAGACTGGGCCCTGCCCACGCTGCCCACGCAACAGGTCGGCTCCTGCCAGGTCTTCGACATCGGCAGCGGCCCATCGCAAGCCCGCATGGGCCTCAACCTCGGCGATACGACGCCGCGGCGCTGTCCCAGCTTCGCCACCTGCGAGCCCGGCCAGAGCTGCTGCGTCGGTCGCTTTGCCTTGGGCTCCTACAATAGCTGCGCCGTCAAGTCGGACGGCACGCTGTGGTGCTTTGGGAGCAACAGCGATGGGCAGTTGGGGCGCGGCACCATCGACGGCGGGAGCGCGTCGGCCCTGCCGGTGCTGGAGCAGAAGGGATCCGACGTCGTCCCTCTGACGGGCGTGATCCAGGTCCTCCTCGGCCGCAGCTACGGCTGCGTGCGCCGGAACGACGGCGGCCTTTGGTGCTGGGGGAAGAACGACCTGGGGCAGCTCGGCGACGGCAGCACGCTGACGCGCACCTATCCCGTACCGGTCACGGCGCTCACCGGCGGAGCGGCCGTCGAGCAGGGCGCCGCGGGTGCGTCCTTCGTTTGCGTGCGACGCACCGACGGTACGCTCTGGTGCTGGGGCTCCAATGCCACTGGGGAGCTCGGCGATGGCACCACGATCATGCGGTCGAGCCCGGGTCGGGTCACGGCGCTCGGCACCGAGACTGTCGACCTCGCTGCGGGTTCGACCTACGCCTGTGCACGGCAAGCGGACGGCCGTTTGTGGTGTTGGGGCGACAACGGCTTCGGCCAGCTCGGCGACGGCACGACCTTGCCCCACGCTGCTCCCGCGCCCGTCACCGCGCTCGGCACCGCGGTGGCTCAGGTCTCGCTTGGCGGCGGGCAGAGCTGTGCGCGGGTCGGCGACGGTAGCGTGTGGTGTTGGGGCGCGAACACCTACGGCCAGGTGGGTGACGGCACGACGATCGACCGCTACTACCCGACGCCGGTGACCGCGCTCGGCACCACGGCGCTCGAGCTTTACGCGGTGGGCGGCGGCCACAGCTACGCCACGACGACGGCAGCGTGTCCTGCTGGGGCTTCGCCTCTACGGTCAGGTGGGCGACGGGTCCACGGTCCTCAGTCGTCCTCCCGGTAGCGGTCGCCGGTCTGGGTACCACGGCGGCCGAGCTCGCCTCGGCGGCACGCACAGCTGCGCGCGGCGCACCGACGGCACCTTGTCGTGCTGGGGCGAGAACTTGCATGGCCAACTGGGTGACGGCACCGCCGGCGGCTCACCCATCCCCACGCGCGCCCTGAGCCTCGGCTGCCAATGCGGCGATGGGGTGTGCAGCCGCTCCGAGACGCGTCAAGGCTGCGTCGCCGATTGTTGGCAGGAGAGCTGCGGCGATGGCCGCTGC
>JADJDT010000049.1 GCA_016702545.1 Pseudomonadota bacterium
GAGCTGAAGACGCAGAGGCGTGCACGCCACACCACGCGAGCAATATCGCTTGCGGGCCTCCTCACCAGAAGAGAACCCAGGGTGTTGGTGAAGTCCACGGCCAGCAGGAGTGCCGTGAGCGCGGGGTCGTGCTCCAGCACCTCCTGCGGCGCGAAGTCGCCGGCGCTGACGACCACCAGCTCCAGCCGCCCGAGTACGCGCGCGGCCTCGTCGAGCGCCGGACGCGAAGGTCGCCGGTTGCTCGAGGTCACAGAGCGCGGTACCGGCGACCGCCTGCGCGCCGTGCGCCTGGAGGTCTGCCGCGCTGCGTGCGAGGTCTTCGGCGTGGCGACCGAGCAGCAGAGGACCTCGCCGCGCTCGGCCAACAGGCGCGCCAGCGCACGCCCCATGCCACGTGTGGCGCCGAGAAAGACGACCTTGCGGCTCGCGACCGGCTGCGGGTTCGATGGCGGGTCTCCGAACAGGCGCACCGACAGCGCGCCGTGGCGCGCTCGGGGTCCCAGCGCCGGCGGACCGCCAGCCAGGCCTGCGAGCCGCCGCTCCATCGCGCGGAAGTGGTCGGCACGGGTGAAGGCGTCTTGCCAGATAGATGCGCCCACCCGCGACGATGACCAGCTCGTTGAGCGTATCGACGAGCTGCTGCGTATCGTCGCGCACGGCGATATCGAGCGCGATCGAGATCCCAGGCATCGGGAAGGGAGAGCAGGCCCTGGCCCTGCCCGCCGCGGTCCTTGATCACGCAAAGGAAGGCGCGCCGCGCGCGCTCAGCAACTCGAGGAAGCGCCGGGCCGCGCCCCGACCGGCGCGGCGCGGCAGCACGCACTGGGTACTGGGTGAAGCCACGCCGGCCGTAGATGCGGTTCCAGCGGAGGATCGCGTCGAGCGGGTGAAAGAAGCTCTCCGGGTGGACCAGGCCTGCTTGCGCCGCGGCTGGTGCGACCAATGGTAGACCTCGTTGAAGGCCTGCACGGTCGGGCGACTGAGCCCCAGCTCGGCAGCTCAAGGCGCACGGTCAGCTTGCGCCGGGTGCCGGAGCGGCGGGGGCGCCTCGTGCGCCTCGGCCCAGCGACCGCAGAGCAGCACTCCGCGACCGAGGTTGCGACCGCGCGGAGGCAGTCGATCCAGCCGACGGTGTAGGGCCAGCGCTGCGCCGCCTGCTCGAGCGCCTCGACACAAGCGTCGATGTTGGGTACGCGCTCGCTCTCCTGCCAGATCCAGGGGCGAAGGGATGCGCTGAGCGAGAGCTCGACCTCGAGGATGTGGCCAGTCAGACCCATGCCCCGACGGTGGCCCAGAACAGGTCCCTCGTGCTGGGTCGGTGAGCATTCGAGGATGCGACCGTCTGGCCACGCGCATCCGCGGGCGCTGGACGTGGCGCCCGAAGCTGCCTGCGCGGTGATGGCTCTTGTCGTGGACGTCGGCGGCGACCATGCCGCCGAGCGTGATGAACTGTGTCCCCGGTAGCGTCGGCGAGCACCAGCGGCGGGGCAGCAGGAGCTGATTGATGGCGCCCAGGACAGGCCCGCCTCAGGCCCGCAGGCGGCCGGTCGCCTCGTCGAAGGAGAGGATGCGTCCGCGAGCGGCGTAGCGGCCACCCCGCGCCGCGAGGGCGGCGGCAGCGAGGCATCGCCGTAGGAGGCCCGAGGCCGCGCGTCAACACGGCCTGCTCGGTCAAGGCTCGAGCGCCTCCGAAAGCAGCTCGCGCCCGGGCACGCTGAGGCGAACCCAGCCGGCAATCCGCGACCCCTGCGCCGCACGCATCCCCCGCCCTCAGCATCGCACTGCTACGCCCACCCCTCGACGCGCAGTCTGCCATGGCGACCCGATCGGGTCAATCGACAAGCAGGTCTTACTAGCGCACCAGCATGTCTCAAGGCACCATGGCGCCATGGAGAGATATCGGCTACCCTGGGGGTCGATCCTCGGCTCACCCCTCCGCTGGAGCAACGTAATTGCCCCCCTTCGCGTCCCTACGCTCCTTGCGGTGTTGTCGCTGGCCGGCTGCGTGCGCTTTGGCTTTGACGCGCGCCCTCGCTTCCCGTCGCGGACGCGGGAGGCGCGACCCGATGACGGTGTGGCGCGGGGCGACGGGCGCCACGGCGCCGGTGGGGACGCGCGCGCCCACGGCCGACGCCGAGGGGGGACGCGGCCCCACGCCTGCGCTTCGCGATGATCGTGCAGGGGTCAGGTCGCGAGCTTCCTCGAGCTGCTCGACCTCGACCTCGACGCGCCCGCGGCAACCAGCGTGAGCAAGGCCGGCAGCGCGCTGCGCCTCGACGCCATCAGCGGCAACATGGCAAGGAGCCTGACCGTCTGGGGCGATACGCTGCTGGTGGGCTCTGGGGCCGCGCACGCCGAGCGCGTGGCCTCGACCCGCCCCGGTCCTCGGCCCGGTGACCTTCGACAGCTCGAGCACGCCCGTCCTCGAGGATCGCGTCGACAACCCTGCACGGGCTCTGCACAGTGGCCGGGCGCGTGATCGGCGGCGAGTTCGGCGGCTGGCAGGCCGGCAATGCCGTCGCGCCTTCGTCGAAGCGGGCGCATCGATCTTCCGCTTCGCTACCACCCCTCTACTGCACCACCACCGCCGAGGGTGGCTCGCTCTCCGAGTGCGCGGCACCGCCACCGACCTCTACCTCGCCGACTACGGGCGCCTCCGACGACTCCACGGGCACCGTGGTGCAGCTCAGCGGCTCCAGACTGGAACCTTGTCGCGGCGCACCGCTCGACCCGACCCGCGTTCCAGGGCGCCGCCACTACGCCGATCCACAGCATCGTGCCGCACACCAACGGCTCGTCTACCTCTTCCCGCAGGCGCCGCTACGGCAGCCAGCCTTCGCACCCTCGTGCGCTGCCCCGCCGCAGACATCTCGGCCGCGAACTGCGTCGCGCTCGGGCTGTTGCCGCCCGATGCGGGCGGGGGCGGCGACGTGCCCGACGGACTGCAGGAGCAGCTCAGATCCCCGGCCGGGACGACTTGCTCTTCTCCACGAACCGCCAGCTCTACCGCTACAACCTGGCCGACAACACCGTCACCCGCTGCTGGATCTGATCCGCACCTTCGACGATCTGGTCACCGCGAGCCGCCACCCGCGACATCATCGAAACGCTGCGACACATCGTCTTCCTGCCTGGGCCTCCCGCGCCCAAGCCCTGACACTCGCTCCACGACCCCAGGCCCGTCGTCGAGCAGAGCGCCATCTCTGTCTGTAGTCTCTGTTACATTCTCCATTGCTCTTTTTTACCCTTCGGCGCATTATTCATCTGCCGAGGTGAATGCATGCTCACGCTATGTCGAAACGTTGTTACGCGCGGTGGGCGGGATGCTCGTAGCCGGCCTGGGGCTGGGACTGGGCTGCAGCCAGTGGGGAGATGGCGCGCCGCCGGTGGTGGGCGTGGCGACGCGGGCGGCGACGAATGCGGCCAACAGCATGAACGCGATTAACGCGATGAACGCGATGAACGC
Source organism: Pseudomonadota bacterium (assembly GCA_016702545.1). GTDB lineage: Bacteria > Myxococcota_A > Polyangia > JADJTL01. The sequence continues at coordinate 3,467 of JADJDT010000049.1, forward strand.
GATGAACGCGATGAACGCGATGAACGCGATGAACGCGATGAACGCGATGAACGCGATGAACGCGATGAACGCGATGAACGCGATGAACGCGATGAACGAACTCGAACCGATCAGACAGATCAACGCGATCGACACCACCAACGGCGTCAGCACCGGCACCCGGCTCGCCGCGGGCGCGCTGCGCATCCCCTCGACCACGCTGACCGACCTCGGCCGCTACACGCTGGCGCAGACCGAGTTGCTGTGCCCGCCGACGCGCCTCTCGCACAGCTTCGACCAGGGCACCCCGGGCGATCCCAGCGACGATATCGCGGCGCACCTGACCTTCCCGCGCTGGAAACTGCTCGGGAGCAGTTCGAGCGCGTGCGCGTCGGCCTGCGCCACGCCGGTGCCCGGCACCCGCGGTAATGGCGTCGTCGAGGGCGGTGAGGACTGCGACACCGGCATCGCGCTCGGCCTGCCCGGGCGCCAGACCGTCACGGTCGCCATCGACGAGGATCTCGACGGCAACGGCACCCCCGACGCGAGCATCACCTACGAGGTCTTCTCCGCGATCGGCCTGGCCTGCGCCGACCGCGCCTATCGCCCCTTCCTGCTGCACCCCACCACCGGGCCCCGAGGCCACCTCCACCCCGAGACCTTCAACACCTTCTTCCGCTACCTCTGCCTCCAGAGCTGGGACGAGGCCCAGGGCAAGGCTGTCTATCGCTGCGGCAAGGGGCTGCTCGCGGCTGGCGTCTCCGGCTACGCCGTGCGCGACGGCACCCTCTCGGCGCGCCCGATCTACCTCTCCGAGCTGACCTGGGGCGCCAACGTCTGGAACCGCCACTGGCAGTTTCGCGAGCACCACATCGGCTCGATCCCCGAGCCGATCGCAGCCGGCCAGCAGGTCGGTTACGCGCTCGATGCCGCCTGGGGCCTCAACCCGCGCGACACGCACCCCGGCGGCGCGAGCAAGGAGCCCGATTACCTCGCGGCCCTCGCGCTCAAGACCGCGACCAACCGCAGCGGCGTGACCGTCAGCCCCTCAACCGGGCGAAAGCCACCGCGGGCGTCGCCCTCGACGCCCGCGAGCTGAACCAGTGCGAGCCCGGCTACCACAGCTACCCCCGACCTCGCCCACCGGCGCCCTCGAGCAAGGCATGCTGCTCAACCTCAGCGTCGCCGGCTGGTACCAGGACGGTTGCACCTGGGCACGAGACTGGGCCCTGCCCACGCTGCCCACGCAACAGGTCGGCTCGTGCCAGGTCTTCGACATCGGCGCCGGTGCCCTGCAAACCCGCATGGGCCTCAACCTCGGTGACACCACGCCGCGCCGCTGTCCCAGCTTCGCCACCTGCGAACCCGGCAAGAGCTGCTGCATCGGGCGCTTTGCGGTGGGCGCCTACAACAGCTGCGCGGTGAAGTCCGACGGGACCCTGTGGTGCTTTGGGAGCAACGTCGATGGGCAGCTAGGACGAGGGACGATCGACGGCGGGAGTGCGTCGGCCCTCCCCGTGCTGGAGCAGAAGGGATCCGAGGTCGTCCCGCTGAACGGTGTGATCCAGGCCCTCCTCGGCCGCAGCCACGGCTGCGCTCGCCGCAACGACGGAAGCCTCTGGTGCTGGGGGAAGAACGACCTCGGGCAGCTCGGCGACGGCACCACGCTGACGCGCACCTATCCCGTACCGGTCACGGCGCTCACTGGCGGAGCGGCCGTCGAGCAGGCCGCCGCGGGTGGGTCCTTCGTTTGCGTGCGACGCACCGACGGTACGCTCTGGTGCTGGGGCTCCAATGCCACTGGGGAGCTCGGCGATGGCACCACGATCTCGCGGTCGAGCCCGGTTCGGGTCACGGCGCTCGGCACCGAGACGGTCGACCTCGCTGCCGGTTCGACCTACGCCTGTGCGCGGCAAGCGGACGGCCGCTTGTGGTGTTGGGGCGACAACGGCTTCGGACAGCTCGGCGACGGCACGACCTTGCCCCGCGCTGCTCCCGCGCCCGTCACCGCGCTCGGCACCGCGGTGGCTCAGGTCTCGCTTGGCGGCGGGCAGAGCTGTGCCCGGCTCGGCGACGGTAGCGTGTGGTGTTGGGGCAAGAACACCTACGGCCAGGTGGGTGACGGCACGACGATCGACCGCTACCACCCGACGCCGGTGACCGGGCTCGGCACCACGGCGGTCGAGCTTGCGGTGGGCGGCGGCCACGGCTGCGCACGTCATGACGACGGCAGCGTGTCCTGCTGGGGCTTCGCCTTACAGGGTCAGGTGGGCGACGGGACCACGGTCCTCAGTCGTCCCCTCCCGGTAGCGGTCGCCGGTCTGGGTACCACGGCGGCCGAGCTCGGCTCCGGCGGCACACATAGCTGCGCGCGGCGCACCGATGGCACGTTGTCGTGCTGGGGCGAGAACTTGCATGGCCAACTGGGTGACGGCACCGCCGGCGGCTCACCCATCCCCACGCGCGCCCTGAGCCTCGGCTGCCAATGCGGCGATGGGGTGTGCAGCCGCTCCGAGATTGCGTCAAGGCTGCGTCGCCGATTGTTGGCAGGAGAGCTGCGGCGATGGCCGCTGCG
>JADJDT010000050.1 GCA_016702545.1 Pseudomonadota bacterium
CGCCGGGTGACAGGCGCCCTTCGGACCATCGCCGCAGGAGATGGTGCTGCCGTTCGGGGGCGCGGGGCGCGCCTCAGGGCGGGGCGGCTGCCTGGCCCTGTTGAACCTCCCAGCGCGCGTAGAGGCGCTCGAGCTCGTCCCGCAGCTCGCCGTAGCGGTCGAGCAGCGGGCGTGAGCGCTGGGGATCGGCGTAGAGCGCGGGGTCGGCGAGCTGCGGCTCGATCTGCTTCTGCTCGGCCTCGAGCGCCGCGATGCGCTGTTCGAGCTCCTCGACCGCCCGGCGGCTCTGCCGCTGCGTGCGCTCGGCGTCCCGCCGCTGCGCCTCGAGCGCGCGCTGCTCGCGCTTGCGCTGCTCGCGCTTCTGCTGCTCGTTCGCGCCCTCGGCGCGGGGTGCCGGCGCACGCGCCTCGGGCGGGGCGGCGGGCGCGGGTGGTGCCGCGCGCTTGCCGACGGCGGCCCGCGCGCTCGCGGCCTTGGCTGCAGCGGGCGCGGAGCCGGCCGCCAGCGCCTGCTTGCGCGCCAGGTACTCGGCGAAGGTGCCCAGGTGCTCGACCACGTCGCCGTCGACGATCTCCCAGATCTTCGTCGCCAGCCGCTCGATGAAGCTGGTGTTGTGCGAGACGAAGATCAGCGTGCCGCCGTAACCCGCCAGCGCCGTCGCCAGCGCCTCGGCCGCGACCACGTCGAGGTGGTTGGTCGGCTCGTCCATCAGCAGCAGGTTGCCCGGATCGAGCAGCAGGCGCGCCAGCAGCACCCGCGCGCGCTCGCCGCCCGACAGCACCCCGACCGACTTCTCCACGTCGTCGCCCGAGAAGAGGAAGGCGCCGCAAACGGTGCGCACCCCCGTCTCGCCGACGTCCGGCCGCACCTGCCAGACCTGTTGCAACACGGTCAGGCGCGCGTCGAGCAGCTCGGTGTGGTGCTGCGCGTAGTAGCCCAGCTTGATGTTGGCGCCGTAGCGCACCTGACCCGTGTCCGGTGCGAGCTCGCCGGCCAGCAGCTTGAGCAGCGTCGTCTTGCCGACCCCGTTCGGGCCGACGATCGCCACGCGGTCGCCGGCGAACACCGAGCGCGTGACCTCTCGATAGAGCTGGTGCTCGCCGTAGGCCTTGCCCAGCCCGACGGCGGTGACGGCGTCCTTGCCGCTGCGCGCCACCGGGGGGAACTGGAAGCGGAGCTGCCGCGGCGCGGCCACCGGCCCCTCGAGCTCGCGCTGCATGCGCTCGATCTGCTTAGCGCGGCTCTGCGCCTGCCGCGCCTTGCTGGCCGTGGCGCGAAAGCGCTCGACGAAGCGCTCCGCCTCTTTGATCTGCCGCTCGCGGTTGCGCCGCCGGCCTTCGAGCACCTCGAGCTCAGCCTCGCGCTGCGTGGCGTAGCTGTCGTAGTCGCCCTTGTACTGGCGCAGCCCCTCGGGCTCGAAGCTGACCACGCGCTCGATGTGGCGGTTGAGGAACTGCCGGTCGTGGCAGATCAGCACCAGCGCGTTGCGGTAGTCGGCGAGGAAGCCGTCGAGCCAGAGCACGCTCGGCAGATCGAGGTGGTTGGTCGGCTCGTCGAGCAGCAGGACGTCGGGCTGCTGGAAGAGCAGCCCGGCCAGCGCTGCGCGCATCTTCCAGCCCCCGGAGAGCTGCGCCAGCGGACGGTCGAGGTCACCCGCCGGAAAGCCCAGCCCGTGCAGAATGCGCACCGCCTGGTGCTCGCTGTAGTGCTGTTCGAAGTGGTCGAGCCGATCGTGCGCATCGGCCAGCTCGTGGGCCAGCTCGAGCTGCTCGTCGGGGTCGCTGGTGGCAGCCAACTGCGCCTCGGCGGCCTCCAACCGCTGCAGCAGCTCGGTGCGCCCGGGCACCGAGTGGACCACCGAGGCCAGCAACGTGCCCTCGCCCAGCTCCAGCACGTCCTGGGGCAGATAGCCGAGGCGCACGCCGCGCGCGCGTCGCACGATGCCGCCGTCGAGCGCCTGCGTGCCGTAGAGGATGCGCTGCAGCGTCGATTTGCCGGAGCCGTTCGACCCGACGACGCCGATCTTCTCACCCTGGCTGATGCGCAGGCTGACCTCGGCGAAGATCGTGCGGCCACCGAAGGAAAGCGCGGCGCGTTCGAGGACGATCAGACTCATAGCCGTGCATCACGCGCGAAGGGGCGACGAGCGCCCGCCCCAAGGACCGTGCCGGGCCCGATTGCCAAGCCGTGACGGTACTAATAGCATGAGCCGCTTGCTGGCAAGGTCGATCGCGTGCCCAAAGACCCCACCCCCGCTCCCGCAGTCGGCCCCGTCTCGTCGCAGCTCGGCGCGATCATCGGCGGCCGCTATCGCCTGACGCGGCTGCTCGGCAGCGGCGGTATGGGCGAGGTCTACGCCGCCGAGCACGTGCACATCACCAAGCGGGTGGCGATCAAGCTGCTGCACCCCGAGATCCGCGACAACCCCGAGGCCCTCTCACGGTTCAAGCAGGAGGCCCAGTCGGCCTCCAGCATCGGCCACGAGGCGATCATCCGCATCGACGACTTCTTCGAGCTCGAGGATGGTCGGGTCTGCCTGTGCATGGAGTACCTGGAGGGACAGAGCCTCGACCAGCTCTTCCACGGCACGCCAGCGCTCGACCCGGCCCGGGGCGTCGACCTGCTGTGCCAGGTCTGCGCCGGCCTGGCGGCGGCGCATGCCAAGGGCATCGTCCATCGCGACATGAAGCCGGAGAACGTCTTCGTCACCACGCGGCCCGACGGCAGCGAGCAGGTCAAGATCCTCGACTTCGGCATCGCCAAGGTGCTGAGCAACGACGGCAACAGCCTGACCAAGACGGGCACGGTCTTCGGCACCCCCAATTACATGTCGCCCGAGCAGGCGCTGGGACACCGCGTGGACGCCCGCGCCGACGTCTACTCGCTCGGCGTGATGCTCTTCGAGCTCTACACGGGGGACGTACCCTTCAAGGCCGAGTCCTTCATGGGCGTGCTCTCACAGCACATCACCAAGCCACCGCCGATGCCCAGCACCCTGACGCCCGGCCACCCGGTGCCCGACGCGATCGAGGCGATCATCCTGCAGGCGCTGGCCAAGGAGCCCGCCGAGCGCTTCGAGAGCGTCGAGGCCCTGGCGTCCGCGCTGCAACCCTTCCGCCGCGCGGCGGAAGGGTTGCAGCAGCCGCGCCCCGAGCCCGAGGAGTTCGCCACGCGCATCGGCGTCGCCTCGCCCTCAGCCCCTGCGGCGCCCATGTGGGAGTCCGGCCCGCGTGGCTCGGAGCCACCGGCGCCCCGCGCCGCCGTGCCGCCGACGGTGCGCGCCAAGGCGGCGGCCGCAGCGCCGCAGGCCCCCCGCGCCAGCGCCCTGGCACGCACCGCCTCGGCCGAGCTCACCGCGCTGCCCCAGCGCCGCGGGCCGCGGGTGATCGCGGCGCTGGTGGCGCTCGGGTTGGTGCTCGCGGTCGGCGGCGTGGTGGTGCTGCGTTGGCCAGCCGCGACGACGCCGGGGCTGCCCGCGACGACGCAGACGCCCGACGCCCCCACCCCTGGACCCGAGGCCCCCTCCCCCATCCCCTCGACGACGGCCGTAGCGGGCGGCCCGAGCGACAGCCCACCCGCGTCGACCACCGCCGCCCAGGGGACTCAGGCGCCACGCGCCGAGGCACCCCGACCCGCGGCTCCCGTCGCCACCCCGCCGCCGCCCTCCCCGCGCCCGGTGGCCACGACTGCCGCCGCCGATGGGGCGGTCGCGGGGACCGCTGGCGACGAGGAGCGCCCGGCCGCGGTCGGCCCCGCCCTTGGGGCCGACCACCCTGCGCCGCGCCCGACGCCGACGGAGCCGCCCCCGCGCAACCACCCCTCACCGGCAGCGCGCAGCTCGTTCTCCGTTCGCCTCGCTTCGACCCCCGAGGACGCGGCCGTGTTTCGCGATGGGCGCCGCCTCGCCGAGCGCACCCCGCTGACGCTCGAGCTACGTCCCGGCGAGCGCGCCACGCTGACGCTGGCCAAAGGCGGTTGGCTCGACCACAGGGTCACGATCGTCGGTCGGGAGGACGATCAGCAGGTACGCGTCACCCTGCGTCGCCGCGTCTGGGGCGCGCCGACCAGCGAGCCGGCGGAGGGCGATGAGGGCCTGAATCGCCCCGCACCCGGCAGCGCGCCATGAGGGCCTCGCGCGCTGGCGCCTCCCCCCAGGCGAGCCTGGCGCTCGTGCGGGTTTCGCCGCCCGGAGAGCGCTCTGAACCCGAACGCCCCCCGCGTTGGAAAGTGAGAGCCTCCGCGTGCGCACCCCGCTCTACCTGCTTCCCGTCGCGCTGATCGGGTGGCTGACCGCGGCCGTCCCGGGCGGGGCCCGCGCCGCAGGAGCCGCACCGTCCGCGAGCCCCGTCCCGGCGGCCACCACCACCCGCGCGCGCGCTACCGCCACTCCAACGCCCCCCGCGGCTCACGACCCCGACCCGGCCGCCGCCGCCGACCTGGACTTCGATCTGCTCGGGGCCAGCTCGGCGACCGTGCCACCCGCCGCCCTCGAGGTCGGTGCGGTGACCCGCTCGGCGCAGCGCCGCCGCACCCTGCTCAAGTGGCACCAGGGGCTCGGCCTGGGCATGCTCGCGGCGATGGCGGTCACCGCGGTGCTCGGCCAACTCAACTACCGCGATCTCTACGGCGGGGGTCGCCGCTCGGGGAGCTACCTCTGGCCACATCGGGCTGGCGTCGGGCTGACCACGCTGGCCTTCGCCGGCGCCGGCACGCTGGCGCTGCTCGCACCCCAGCCCTACGAGAAGGCGCACACCCGGCTCGACAGCGCGCTGGTTCACAAGATCAGCGCCGCCGCGGCCACCGCAGGGATGCTCGCACAACTCGTCCTGGGCTTCGTCACCGCCCGGCAGGCCGACGCCGGCAACGACCAGCAGCTCAAGACCCGGGCGCAACTGCACCAGGCGCTCGGCTATGCGACGCTGGGCTTCGTGGGGATCGCGGCCGCGGCCTACGTGTTCTGACGCGCTCCGATCGCGCACGATGGCCACGCTGCGCTGCGGCGGCGCAGGAGAGAGAGTGATCATGAGCCCCAGCACCGTGCTGCTGCTAGCATTGTGTTGCGCGGCCCCTCGTTGGGCCAGCGCCGCCAGCCCCCAGACCAGCCCCCAGACCAGCCCCCAGGCCGGCCCCCAAGCTGGCCCCCAAACCTGGCGCGTGAGCGCGGGCGAGGTCTCGTACCGGCTCGAGCACAAGTTCCACCTCGTCGAGGGCCGGAGTCGTAGCGTCGAGGGCCTGCTGTTGATCGACGACGCGGGGGCCAAGGTGATGGTGCGCCTCCCGGTCAAGAGCTTCGACAGCGGCAACGCCAACCGCGATGCTCACATGCTCGAGGTCGTCGAGGGTGCGCGCTATCCCTTCGTCGTGCTCAAGGCCCTCGTGCCCGCCCCCGCGCTCCACCTCAAGGACGCGCCCGGGGCCAAGCTCGCGCTCACCGCCGAGCTCGACTTCCATGGCGTCAAGGCCCGACGCACGATCACCGTCGCGGTGACCCGCCGCAGCCCGCGGCAGATGACCGTCACCTTCGCCTTCCCCGTCAGCCTCGAGGCCCACCGCGTCGAGCGGCCGAGCCTGCTTTTCATCAAGGTCAAGGACGCGATCCAGCTCAGCGGCACGCTGCGACTGGAGGCCAAGCCATGAGCCCCTCAGCCGCCGCGCGCTTGCTCCTGACGTTGCTGCTCGGCGCGGCCACGGGCTGCGGCTTCGCGCGCGACGACCTCACAGCGGTGCCCGACAACCCGACCTTCGCCACGGACGTCAAAGCCATCTTCGACGATCACTGCAATCTCTGTCACGGCGCGCGACCGAACCGCGGCGCGCCGTCCTGGTTCCGGCTCGACGTCTATGGCGATAGCGCCGATCGCGGCGGGGCGCGCGGCCTCGCCCGTCAGGCGCTCAACGTGATCAAGGGCGGCGAGATGCCCCCTGCCGCGGCCTGGGGCGATGGCGTGGGGCCCAACGCGACCCGCACGCTCGAACGCTGGATCGAGCAGGGAACCCCGCCCTGAGCTGGGCGCCAAGAGCCTGGCGCCGAGAGCCTGGCGGAAGGGCGCTGCGCCTACGGGCTAGCGCCCTAGCGCTTGGTGCAGCTTGTCGGCGAGCTGCGGCGCGACCTTGAAGCAGAGCTTGTTGGCCGCGCTCTGCAGCGCGTTGTCGCGCTGCGGTCGTCCGGTCTTGAGCCGCTCGGCGAAGGCCGCCATCGTCCGGCCGCCCTCGAGATCGGTTACGCGCAGGTCGACGTTGACCTGGACCAGGTACGAGCCGTTGACGTAGCCGGCCCAGTGCCAGCTCAGCTCGCCGTGGACCATCAGATCGAGGTCGCTCGTCTCCTCGAGCACCTGCACGTCGCGCTGCGCGAGCTGCTCGACCAGACAGGTCTGCAGCCGCGCCGCGTCGCGCCCGGTCAGCTTCAGCCCGACCTTGAGCTGCGCCCGGCTGCCCGTCAGCTTGGCGACGAGGTCCTCCCAGCCGTGGAGCGGCGGCTTGCCCGCGCCACCAGGGCTGACGATGCGCAGCTCGGCGTTGAGCCCCTCGCGCCGCTGCAGCAGCTCCATCGCGCGCTTGTAGGCGAAGAAGCGCGCGGTCGGGTTGGGCGCCGCATCGCCCTCGCGCACCAGCGCCGCGATCTCGACGTCCTTGCGGTCGAGCTCGTCGCGCAAGGTGCGCCCGGCCACCAGGCGGTCGAGCACGGCGAGGCAATGGAAGCGCTGGGCCCCCCCCTGCCAGACCTCGGCCAGGCGCGTGCCCTTGAGCACATAGTCGGTCGATACGCGCGTCAGCTGCTGCACCGCCAGCGCCTCGACCCGGACCTTGCCCTGCGCGTTGACGCGCGAGAAGTGGCTCTCCGTATCATTGGAGAGCTGCTCGACATGCGCGGCGAAGATCTTCGCCAGGGCCGCGCGCGCATCGTTCTCGCAGGCCATCCGGTCGCCGCCGTGACCGACGCCCGTCAGGTACTGGGCCGCCGGAAAGCGCGCCGCCGTGGCGCCGTCCACCCACTCCGGCTGTCCCTGCGCACCCGCCGGGCCAACCGGGCCGAAGCCCTGCATCGCCGGAGGGCCACAGCTCGCGAGCAGCAGGGCGCAGGCGAGGCCGCTGCGGATGATGCGTTGGCTCATGGAAGGTCCTCCGAATACCACTCACGGTACGAAATGGCGTTCACGCTGACGAATGGCGCTCACGGTAAGGAATGGAAGGTCATCACGACCCGCTGGCCGCGCGCCACGGTGACCGGCGGCAAGGACACCACCCGGCCATCCGCCAGCTCGACGGTCGGCGTGTAGGGGCCCGGCGCGACCAGCACCCGCGCCACGTCGATGCGCGCCGGCAGCGTGGTCCAGCAGCGCTTATCGGCCTCCTCGGTCGCCTGCCCGGCCACGCTGGCGACGGTCTTGGCCAGCCAGCCCAGCTCCGCGCCGCCGGCCTTCTTGCCCGCCGCGCCCGCCGCCTGCTGCGCCAGCGTCTTGGCAATCGCCCGCACGATCGCCGACCGAAAGATGCGCTTGAGCTGATCGCGCATCACGCGCGCCGCGATGGCGTTGACCGGATACGCCGGCTGCGAGCGCCCGGCGGCCGCACCGACATGCAGCGTGACGAAGGGCTGCGCGGGCGGGTGCAGGTAGAGCAAGGGGAAAGCGACCTTGACCACGGTGCCGTCGGGCGGCACGACGATCGTCGTGCGCCGCAACAGCTCGCCGCCCGGCTCGCCGTCGCAGGCCCACACCGCCGCGCTGCGGAACCAGCAGGTGATGAACAAATCACCCTTACTCGGCCCCTCGCCGTTGAGGTGCACCAGCACCACCTCGCCGTGATCGGCGAGCAGCGCCCCCGTCTCGCCGCTGGCGCCCGTCTCCTTGCGGTAGCGCGCCAGCTCGTCCGCATCGCCGTCGCGCAGCGCGACGCGCACGAGATCCTCCCCGACGTAGCTCGGCGCGCTCAAGCCGTAGTGGGCGGCGAAGTCCTCGCGATAGTCGCGCCACGCCTGCTCGTAGGCGATCCGCGCGTCGTCCTGGCTGCCGCCGATCTCGTAGAGCAACCCTGTCAGCCACTCGGCGAAGGCATCGCGCTGGAAGACGTCCTGCGTACCATACTGGGTGGCGTAGAACTGCAGCTTGCTGTTGACCCGCCGCGCCTCGACCAGCGCGCCGTCGAAATCGCGCAGCGCGGCGAAGTTGAGCGCCTTGACCACGCTCAGCAGCACCCGCTCGTGGTCCTCACCGGCGTAGTCGCGGGCCGCGTCCGAGGTCAGCGCCGCGCCGAGCTCCTTGCGCACCGACTTGGTGAAGAGTTCCTCGGCCCGCCGATCGGCCTGTTCGAGCACCTGCGTCGACTCGGCGTAGCGCCGCAGCAGGTGCAGCAGCAGACCCTCGTCCATCCAGTAGGCCACGCGATCCTGGTCGCGATAGCGGCCGGTCTGCTTGCCTGCGCGCAGGGCCGCCAGAGCCACGCCGTACTCGCTGACGGCGAGGGCCCCGCGCACCTCGCTGACCGTGCGCGTCATCCCCGCCTGACCGCAGGCAGCCGCCAGCAAGGCCAGCCCGAGCAGCGGCAGCGCGCGAGCGCGGCCCCACGGCCCGTCAGCCCCGGCCGCCGCGCGCAACGCCGCGGGGGATGACTGTCCTCTACCGATTGCCCGCTTGGCGGTCACCACTGGTATTGCGCCTGGTCCACGATCTTCTTGATCTGGTGCAGCTTGAGCCAGACCTTCTCCTGCGTCTCGGCGTTGATCAGCTCCATCGTCACGGCATAGGCCCGCACCGACTGACCACCCGCGCGATCGATCTGCGACACCACCCAGCCGTTGAGCAGGAAGTCGGTCCCGGTCTCCTGCTGCTGCTCCTTCTTCGTCTCATCGGAGGCGTGCTCGGCCTGCTCGGCGCGCTCGTTGCGCGCATCCTGGGTCTCGTCCGAGGCGGCGACCACCTTGACCACCCCAGAGTTCACCAGCTCTTCCTCGACCTGCTTGGTGAAGAACTTGGTGTCCATGTGCTCGCTCGAGCGATTGCGAATCGGGTAGAGCTTGACCACCGGCTCGCGACGCTCGCGGGCGGTGAACTGCGCGGCCCAGGGCCGGCTCAGGCAGTCACGCATCATCACCTCGGCGATCTGGTTGGCGTCGGAATCGTTCCAATAGCCCGAGAGATCGACCTGGGCCTTGGGATCGATGCGCTGCACGGTGGTGGCGGGGCCCGCGGTGTAACAGCCGGCCGCGAGCGCGAGCGCCGCGGGAAGCACGAGGCGAAGGCCGAGGGTTGCAGACGACTTGCTCATCGCTAGCTCCAGCCGTTGAGGGTTGGGGTTGTCGTGCCGCGGCCTCACCGGCCGCGCTCGTCACGTTGGCGTAGCGCCGTGTCGAGCTCGTCGATGGCCCGCGCGGCGTTACGCCGCACATGGTCGCGCACCTGCGCGTCGAGCTGCCGGGCAGCCTCGACCGACTGCTTGATGCCGTCGAGGGGAAGCACGGCCAGCGCGTATTCGGCGCCCGTGACCGGATCGCGCCACCGATCGCGAAGCTCCACGCCGCGCAGCGCGGTCTCGGTGAGCGTCTGCTGGACCGCGACGACGTCCTGCTCCTCGGCGCTGGCCTGGCCCTCGCCGGCCATCGACGAGCGCTGGTAGTCCTTCATCATCGCCGTCACATAGACGTCGAAGAGCTTGGCCACCTCGCCGCGCGCGCGGTTATCGGCCGTCTGCCGCAGCAGCGCGAGATTGCGGATGCCGGTCACCAGCCCGACCCCGTAGAAGGCCTTGCCGTGGTCGCCCTCGTAGGCACCGCTGCCCTTGCGCACCCACTTCGGCGTGCCATCCGGGTTGACGCCCAGCAGCGGGTGCTCCGGGCTGTGCTCACTCGGCCGCATGCAGCCCGCCAGCGCCGCACCGGCGCAGACCACGCAACCCCACCAGCAGAAGGCTCGAAGCAGACCGCGCGGCATCGCACGCACCTCCCCACGCCTGTGAGCCAGGCGCCGCCGACGCCAACGCACGGCGATCCCATCGGGAGCGTCAGCGTAGAGCCGGGCTCCGCAAGCTGTCAATTGGCGCCGCTGGCCGCTCGCCGGCTCGCCCTTGGCCCCACCCGCTGGGCCAGCGCGGAGCCGCGTCCGCCTCGCCTGGACCAGCGGGCGAAGTGGTGTAGGATGATCGCGTTTGGCTGGGGTGCGTGGCTGGGGTGCGAAGGAGTCTCGGCGATGATCGAAGATCTGATTCGGGTGGCGAAGCGTACCGAGCACATTCATTACGCCGTGCGTGACATCATCGTGTTGGCGCGCCAGGCGCAGCAGGCCGGCACCGAGCTGCTCTACCTCAACATCGGCGACCCGGGTCTCTTCGACTTCCCCACGCCGCCGCACATCATCGAGGCCATCTGTCGGGCGCTGCGCGACAACCTGACCTCGTACGCCGCGTCCGAGGGCCTGCCGGCGGCGATCGAGGCCATTCGCGAGGACGCCGAGCAGCGCTGCGGCATCCGCGCGATCCAAGACATCTTCGTCGGCAGCGGCTGCAGCGAGTGCATCGAGGTCGCGTTGGCGGCGCTGGTCGACGAGGGCGACGGGGTGCTGGTGCCCCAGCCGGGCTACCCGCTCTACAGCGCCGTGCTGGCCAAGCTCGGTGCCCGCGAGCAGCACTACTATCTCGACGAGCAGCGCGCCTGGCAACCCAATGTCGCCGAGCTGGCGCAGGCCATCGACGCGCGCACCCGCGCCATCGTGCTGATCAACCCCAACAACCCGACCGGCTCGATCTGCGACCGCGCGACGCTGGAGGGGATTCTCGAGCTCGCGGCAAAGCACAACCTCGTCGTGCTCGCCGACGAGATCTACGACCGCCTGGTGCTCGACGGCCAGCATATCGCGTTGGGCTCGCTGCGCGACGACGTGCCGGTGGTGACCTTCATGGGCCTCTCCAAGGTCTACCTCGGCCCGGGGCTGCGGCTCGGCTGGGCCATCGTCAGCGGACCGGCGCGGCCCCTGGCGCCCTACATCGACGCCATGCACAAGTTCCTGCGGGCACGCCTGTCGGCCAGCCATCCGGTGCAGCACGCCGTGGCGCCCGCGCTGCGCGGCGATCACACGCACCTGAAGCAAGCGTTGACCAAGCTGCGGGCGCGGCGCGAGCTGACCTTGCAGCTGCTGAACTCGACCCCCGGGATCCACTGCGTGCCGCCCGCGGCGGCGTTCTACGCCTTCCCCCGCCTGCTCGAGGAGACCGAAGACGCCGGCTGGGTGGCCGATCTGGTGCGCGAGACCGGCGTCGTCGTGGTCCACGGCTCGGGCTTCGGCCAGCGCCCGGGCAGCGCGCACTTCCGCGTGGTCTACCTGCCCCAGGAACCGACGCTGCGCTCGGCCTTCACGCACATCGCGGAGTTTGCCGCCCGGCGGCGCCAGCGCCGCGCGCTCGCCCACGGCGAGCGACCCGGCCCGAAATAAGGCGCCTGCCGCCCGGGTTGATCGGGACATATCGACCCCGGACGGACCACCGCTGATGCCTACCCTCACCGCCCCCCGACCCGACCGCGAGGACTTCGAGCGCGCCGCGCTCGAGCACCTCGATGGCCTCTACGGCCTGGCACTCAAGCTGACCCGCAGCGGACCGGACGCCGAGGATCTGGTGCAGGACACGATGGTGCGGGCGCTGCGCTTCTTCGAGCGCTTCGAGGCCGGCACCAATCTCCGCGCCTGGCTCTTCACCGTGCTCACCAACACCTTCTACAACCGCATCCGCAAGGAGCGGCAGGACCGGGCCCTCGCCAGCGAAAGCACCGCGGGTGAGCACTACGACCGGTTCATGTCCGCCGCGACGATGGCCGGCCGCGACCCCGACCCGGGGCTGCTCGATACGGTCTCGAGCCGACAGCTGCGCGACGCGCTCGAGGCCCTGCCGGAGGACTTCCGCCTGGCCGTGTTGCTCTGCGACGTTCACGGCTTCAGCTACAAGGAGATGGCCGAGGTCCTCGGCTGCCCGATCGGCACGGTGATGAGCCGCCTCTACCGCGGGCGTCAGCGCCTGCAGCAGGCCCTGCACTCCCTGGGGGTGGAGCTCGGTCTGGTGCCCGCGCCGACCCCATCGGCAGCGGAGACGACGGAGCCGCTGGCGCCGCCGACCGACCTGGAGGCCTTTCGCCGCACACCGTTGCGCCGCGCAGGGAGGTCGGAGCGATGAGCTGCAGCGAGAGCGAACGGTTCCTCGATGCCTTCCTCGACGGCGAGCTCGACGAGGCCGCCCGGGCCCCGCTCGAAGCGCACCTGCAGCGCTGTGCGCCGTGCCGCGCCCAGGCCGCCTTCGGCCAGCGCCTGCGCCAGCGCGTGCGCGAGGCGGCGGCCTGCGATCCCGCCCCCGAGCGACTGCGGCAACAGGTCCGCGCGCTCGTGGCGCAGGGCGGTAAAACAAGCGTGGCCGCCCGACCGGCGGGGCGTCAGTGGTGGGGTATCGCCCTAGCGGCCGCAGCGGGCCTGGCGATCGTCGTGCTGCCCAGGGTGCGCCCCGCGACCGACACCGGCGCGGCGGCGATGGCGGCGATGGCCGAGCAGAGCGTGCAGTGGCATCGCAGCCGCGCGCCGCTCGACGTGCAGGGCGCCAGCACCGAGAGCATTCGTAGCTTCTTCAGCGACAAGGTGCCCTTCGCCGTCCGGCTGCCGCGCTTTCACGCTCCACAGGCGCAGCTCGAGGGCGCACGACTCTCGAGTCTCGGCGGCCAGCAGGCGGCCTATCTGAGCTACCGCATCGGCGGCGACCACGTCTCGGTCTTCGTCCTCGACCCGAGCGTGATCGCGGCGCTGAGCGGCCAAGACCCCACCGGCGCCGGGCGCGTCCAGGTGCGCTGGCGCGGCGTACGCGGCTACAACTTCGTGCTCTACGCCCACGGCAACGCCGGCTACGTCGTCACCTCTGAGATGGACCGCACGCGCCTGGTACGGCTGATCGGCGAGTAGCGGCAGCTGCGGCCCACGGCTGGAGGACCCGCGCCGCCACCCGGGCCAGGCCTACCCGCCCTCGAGCATCACCTGAGCCGAGGCGACGGTCGCCTCGATCACAGCAGCCGCGAAGGCGTGATCGAGCGCCTCGACGGTGTCCGGCCCGTTGGCGCAGTGGTAGCGCGTGTTTCGGAAGTTCGCCGTGTCCGTGATCATCAGCGCCGGATAGTCCGCCTCCCAGAAGGGCGCGTGATCCGATCGGCGGAGGTCGGCGAGCATGCGGTCGACCTTGAGCATCCTCGGCACCTGGAGCCCGACCAGGGCCAGACCCGCGCCGTGCGCGGCGGCGGCCATCGCGCTCGCGGCCCGCTGGCTGGCGCCGCTCGCGTGCTCGTCAAACACCACGGCGATGAAGTCCCCGCGGAAGTGGTTTTCCGCGATCTGGGCGACCTCGGTCGGAAAGAGCCAGCCCAGTCCGAGGGGTAGCTGCTGCGTGTTCGGCTCGCGGCTGCTGAAGCCGATCATCTCATTGACATAGGCGACGACGATCGCGTCGCCGCGCTGCTGCGCGGCCTCGACATAGGCCGCGGAGCCGATCGTCCCCGCTTCCTCTCCGTCCCAACAGGCGAGCAGCAGCGTGCGCGACGGCGTCAGCCGGGCGAGGATCCGCGCGGCCTCGAGCAGACCCGCCACACCGCTGCCGTTGTCGTCGGCGCCCGCGCAGTCGGCAACGCTGTCGTAGTGGGCGGAGAGGACCACCTGCTCGCGCGGCGCTCGCCGTCCGAGCTTCCTGCCGAGCACGTTCACCCCCGTGCCGTAGTCCTGGCGCTCGACGCTATAGCCCAGCGCGGCGAAGCGCGTGACGCAGAGCTCCTGCACCGCCCGCCAGTGGTCGCTTCCGGGTGGCCGCGACGCGGCGATGAACTGCAGATCGTCCTGGTAGCGCTGACGATCCACCGCGAGCAAGGGCTCGTAGACCCTCGACCGGTCGGCCGGGCCCACGCCCTGGTCGCGCCTGTCAGTCACCACGCGTGCCTCAATCGGGCGCCCGTCAACTCCCGCCTCGCGCGTCAAGCCAAGGTCGCGGCCCGACCTGCCCGTCGCGTTACAACCGCCCAGGCCGAGGCCAAGAGCGCACAACGATCCGACCCCCAGCGCTACCCGACCGATCATTCCATCCCTCCGCCAACGTGGTGTGGGAACCAGGCCGGGCTGGCGCCCGGCATGCACCCTGAACGCTCCTAGAGCGCCGAACAGGTTAACGACCCGTAGCGAGACGGTCGAGGGCGATACCGAGACGGGTGCCCGAGGAGGGAGCACCGGAGACGTGCTGCTGGCACGTCGAGGATGCGGACCGACGAGGCCACCCGTCGCAGGGAGCCATCGGCCGTCGCAGCAGGGGCGGAACGTGTTCGGCGCTCTAGCACTACTGTGTCGAGTTGCTCCCGTCACCGCCGGCGCGTTCGTCGGCCTCGAAGGCGAGCCGCCGGTCGCCGAGCGCGAGCCCTGCGTAGGTAGTGGAGCGGGTAACACGACCTGCACGAGAGCATCAAGGCGCGAACGCAGGCCTCTTCGTCGAATCTCGCCGCATCGGTCCCACCGCCCACCGCACGCGGCTTCCGCACACGTGGCAACCTTCGAGCGCCGTCGCACGCACGGCCTCCAGAGCGAGTTGTGCCCCGTCCACGCGCTACGCTTCAGATCGATCGCCCAATCTCCGTGACCGCAGGATGTCGGGATCGCGGCGGCCTGTTCGAACGCTTCCCCGGCGCGGCGGCACTTGAGGCTTGAGCACCGCGCCATGCTGCTGGTGGCAAGCGACCGACGAGCAACAAAGGAGGTGATTTCGAGAGCGAGCCCAGGCGACGGGAGAGATCCGACACAGTAGTGTTAGCGTGCAGGTCACGGAGGCATGGCGATGAGAAGGCGACGGCATGGCGACGGGTCGGGATCGATGGACCATCGGCCCGGGCGCGCCGCGGCTTCCACCAGCGAAGGCGCGGCGGCGTGCGCAAGCCGGAGACGAGCTCTGATGGTGCTGCTTGCCGCCGTCCTGCCGGCAACAGCGTGTGGCGGCCCCGCGGTCGTCACGGACTTCGCTCCGCTTCAGTCGGACGCCGCGGCGTACGAGCAGCAGCGCCTCGAGGTGCATGGAACGCTCGCCTGGTGCTGGGGCGACTCCATCGCCGTCCTCGTAGACGCCGCGGGGAACAGGGTGGCGGTGGTCGACGAGGATGCGATCGTGAGCGGCGCAGAGGTGGAAACCCTCTACTCCAACGCGGCGTCCGTGGTGCCCCAAGACGAGGTGCCGTGGCCGATTCCCGGCGAGGGACAGCGCGTCTCAGCCGTTGGCGTGTATTCCGGCAGGGGCCTGGTCGCTCGCGCGAGTCCCGAGCTGTCGTTGGTGCCCATCCTGGTGGTCGATCGGATCGACCTCGAGCCATGCCGAGAAGCGCCCCCCGCGGGCGCCTGAGGCCCCGCGCCTGACCGTCTATTCAAGGCGGAGCCAAGACAGATCTCACCCGATCGCGGGAATCGAGGTGTCGACCTCCGGAGTGCGGCCTGGATGGGGCAGAAGCGCTCTCGAGGGCCCCTTTGCGACGGTGCCCGAACGTGACGCAAGACGCGTGGCCGAAGCTGGGCGGATGGGCAGCGGAACCGACGCGGCCACGGTGGACGGCGAAGCCTGCAGGATTTACCTCGGTAACAGCCGAGCAACCACCCAGCTGGGCCTTATTGGGCCTGAGGTGGACCCCATTGTTCGGACCACGGAGCGGGTCGGCGAAGGTGGAGCCTGCGAGGGGTGAGAGACCTCCGCCGCCGAGGTGCTGTTGTACGTCGTCGAGGCCGTGACGGTCGAGTGGTGCTGGGGGTCGGGCCGTGGCGACGGGGGGCTGTGAACGAAGGGATGGCATTATCCGGCCTGGCGCAGGGCGCGATAGAACGCGTCGGGGGTTTGGTAGCCGAGCGCCTGATGCGGCCGGCCGGTGTTGAAGAAATCGAAGTACTGGCCGATGGCCCGACGGGCCTTTTCTCAGGTCGTCGCTGGCCTGATTCGACACCCTCCTGGGATTTGAGCGACCGCCACAGGCGCTCGACGAAGACGTTGTCGATGCAGCGGCCCTTGCCGTCCATGCTGCCCTTGATGCCGCGCTCGAGCAGGACGGCGGTGAAGTCGGCCGCGGTGAAGCCTAGGGCCACCTTCGGTGTCAAAGATGGTGGGGGCGCAAGCACTCAGGCGCCCTCGTGGCGCCTCGACGCGCGTGTCGAGCCGTGTTCAGCCGCCAGCTCAGGACGCGACGGCTGACCAGTCGATGACCGCCACGAGATAGCCGAAGCCGTGAGCCATCGGGGGGGACCGCTCAGCCTGCGCGAGAGCGGCGCCGATTTCTTCATGCTTGAGCGGCCCAGGACCGATGGCGAGGACCTCGGTTAGCGTGCTGCGAATATGGCCGATTCCAGGATACTCGGGCGTACCCGGCCTCGAAGACCGGCCCCCATTGCGATTCGCACCGCCCCTTGCGTCGCCTGTCTCAGCCGAAAGCTTGGGCTCAAGTGCTTGCAACACGTTCAACGCGGTCGACACAACCACCTCTGGGTTCGCGATCTGGTCCGTCGCCGCACTTGCTACAGATATCTGAACTGCCTTCAAGACGGCAGCCGCTGCGTGCGCATCGTCCATCTGCGCAACAATGCCTCGCGCTTCGCGCTCGCCGTCAGCGCCAACTATGTGGTAGTAGCCTCCGTACGTGCCCGTTATCCCAGCTACTAGTGCTGCCACGAGCGCGACCTTCCGCGGATCGCTGATCTTGGCCTCAACGGACGAAGGACTTGCCGCGTTGATCACGAGAGCGCTTGCAAGAACCAACAGTGAGCTTCGCCACATGATCGACGCCTCCATGGTCATCCGCGTGTAGTTCATCGTGGACTGGTCTGCAAAAGGTAATTGCTGACGGAGCAGGGCGGGGCGAGGATCCGCGCGGCCTCGAGCAGGCCCGCCGGGCCCCATCGCGGTGCAGGCCCCATCGCGGTGCTTGGCACCATCGATCGGGCCAGGCGCCATCGATCGGGCCATCGCCCGGCTCGCTGACCACGACTCGCCGGAACGCTCAGCTAGAGTTCCGCCCCGCACACGGTCCCAGCGCTAGCGGAGACCGCATCCAACGCCCTCAGGGCCCCTGCCAACGCCCCCAATCCGCCGAAACCCCGCCATCCCGCTCCGTCCCCGAGGGCTTCCCGGCGCAGCCCTCGCCTGGACCCAGCTCACCGTTCTTCACGAACGCCGGCCTTGCGGCGCGCCGATAGCGTTGCTAAGGAGGCCTGCGCAACGCGCTTTCCCGACCAGCCTTCGCGCTGGCGGCCGCGCGGGTCTTGCCGACCGCGCCGCTGCGAAATGGGGGCCTTGCCGTGCGCTGGACCTTAATCGTCGCAAGCCTGTACCTGGGCGTGCTGCCTGCCGCAGCGCAGGAGCTCGGCCCTGCGAGTAGCTGCAAGCGGTGGCGTTCGCTGCTCGATCCCCTGCCCCGAGCGTGCCTCGATCCGATCGAGACCGACCGGCCGCACCTGACCGACACCGCCCACACCGTCGATCCGGGGCACTTCCTGTTGGAGACCGAGCTCGTCGCCTACGCCGGCTCGCGTGGGGACGAGCAGGGCCGGCCTCGCACGCTGGGGGCGATGTTGATGCTGGCCAAGCTCGGGCTGCTGACGGGCGTGGACCTGCAGCTGGGCTACGATGCGTTCTCGTTACGCTGGGCGAACGGGTCGCACGACATGAGCGCCGGCGACGAACTCTTCCTGCGGCTCAAGGTCAACCTGTTCGGCGGCAACCACGGGCGCGTGTCGTTGACCGTCGCGCCCGTGTTCCAGGTTTCGCTGACGGGCGACGGCCTGGACGCCGGGGGCATCGCGCTGCTCGGCACCGATCTGCCGGCCGAGGTCGAGCTCGAGGTCAACCTCTCGTTGCTCTCTCAGCGCGACAGCGCGGGTGACAACAGGTTCACCATCATCCCCGCGTTGGCCTTGACCCGCGAGCTATTCCCGCGTTTCGCGCTCTTCGGCGAGGTCTACGCTGAGACCTGGCGCGCCCGTGGCGAGACGGAGTGGCTCGGTGTCTTTGCCAGCGGGCTACTCTACCAGCTGGCCCACGATTGGCAGCTCGACGGCGGTGTGCGCGTCGGCTTGAACGACCGGGCGCCGCCCTACGAGCTCTTCCTCGGGCTGTCGTTCCGCATCTGAGCGCTTGCTCGGCCCTTGCGCTGCGCGTGCACGGGGGAAACACCCAACCCGCGCGCCAAGCTGGTCGGTCAGTGCCCGTGGTCGGTCAGTGCCCGTGGTCGGTCAGTGCCCGTGGTCGGTCAGTGCCCCCGTGGTCGGTCAGTGCCAACCACCAGCCAGCGCCATCGGCGCGGCCTTGCTCAAGCGCTGGAGACGAAGCAACGCGCCCGCGGGTAGCGAGACGGGGGGAAGCTGCCGGGCGGGAAGGTCGCATTGACGTCCCCATCGCGGTACTGGGGTGCGCCCTGCCGAACAGCGGTGCCAACCACCATCGGGCGCGCCCGAACAGCGGTGCCGAACAGCGGTGCCTGCCGAACAGCGGTGCCAACCACCATCGGGTGCGCTGCCTGCCGAACAGCGGTGCCAACCACCATCGGGTGCGCGGCCAGCGGGCGGGTGCTGCCGAAGCGCTCTGCCGCATACGCCAGCCAGGCGCCCACCACGGCCAGCGTCTCCGGCGTCGGCTTGAGCCAGAAGCGCGCCTCGACCGTCCGGTTGGTCACCAGGTAGACCACGTCTCCGAGCTGCCGGCGTAGGGGTCGTCCCATGTCCCGCCGTTATCGACGCCGCCCCAACCAGGTTGCCTCCACGGTGGTTGGCACCATCCATCGGCAGCCCGAGTCTCCAGGCGACCAGCGCAACCGGAGCGACATAGAGCGGGTAAGCACGCAGCTCGATCCGCGTCACGTGGTCGAGCAGGCCGATGGCTCCGATCATCGCCAGGGCGGCCGCCAGAACCGTCGCTGTGCTCCACCGACGCTCGACAGGCGCAGGAGAGCAACGAGCACGAGCCTTGACCGTCCCGGGAGCACGCGGATGTGGCGTCTGGGTGCGCACGGTCGCCGGCCTCAGTAGCGATAGATCGCGCCGATCGGGGAGCCGCGCATCAGGTCGACATTCGCAATCTCGAAGACCGCTCCTCCCTTGAGCAAGGGTCAGCTCGCACAGGTCATCGATGATGTCGGCGTCCTCGGTGTTCTGCTGCTCTTGCTTCTCATGGACGGCTACCTCGCCGGTGTCAGTATCGACGTGTCCCCAGATGATCCTGCCCGCTTCGTGCAAGAGAACCCGGACACGCCCGTGCGTCACCGCCTTGGCAATCTCACCCAGGTCGTGGCTCGCTCGGCCAGCCTTGAGCGCACATGCGAACTGCCCCAGCAGCTCTGCCTCGAGATTGTTCTCATAGGAAGCGACGAGACGCCAGGCGGCCTCGCGCAGCCGGTCTAGCGACATGCCGTCCGCGTTGCCCACGATGCCCTCCTCGAGGACGTGAGGGTAGCGGCATGCCTCGCGGAAGAGTGGGTGAAGGTAGCCCACCGCCGCCAGGACCAGCGGCGCGTGCTCGTCTCGAAGTATCGGCCATAGAGTTCGATCGACGGCCCGGAAGTACTGTGTGATCTCCTTCTTTCGGTCCTTGTAGCCTCGTTCGCGATCGTCACCCTCGTCTGCTGAGAGGACTGCCCTGGCCTTCGGATCACCGAGGAGCGCGTTGAGCTCTCGGCCGAGCGACTGCGCCTCGATCGG
>JADJDT010000051.1 GCA_016702545.1 Pseudomonadota bacterium
CTGGCCCTCGATGCGAAAGGGGTTCATCGAGTTGAGCAGGTAGATCTCGCCGTCGTCGGTGAGCTGCTTGACCACGGCCATGCAGCCGTCGAAGTCGGTCTGCAGCGCCAGCACGCGCGCGCCGTAGACGATCGGCTGCGCGAGCTGCTCGATCGAGACCTTATTCTCGGGCAGCAGCACCAGCGCCGGCAGCTCGGCGGCCGCGGCGTAGCAGGCCATCGCGGCCGAGGTGTCGCCGGTCGAGGCGCAGGCCACACGACGCGCGCCCACGTGCTTGGCCCAGGAGACGCCGGCCGTCATGCCGCGGTCCTTGAAGCTCAGCGTCGGGTTCTCGCCCTCGTGCTTGAGGTAGGTGGTTTCGACCCCGACGAAGCGATCGATCGCGCGGCGCCGATAGAGCCCCGTGTGGCCCTCGCCGACCGTGACGATCTCGGCGGCGGGCAGGTCCGGCAGGATCAGCTCGTGGTAGCGCCAAACGCCCGAGACATAGGGTTCGCGCAGCTCCTGCAGGCGCGCCGCGAAGCGCTGCTTGAGGTCGGGGAAGCGCTGCGCCAACCGCGGCAGATCGTGCTCGACGCGCAGCAGATCACCGCAGGCGCTGCAGCGAAAGCGCGAGGTCGTGACGGGCTCGAGCTGACCGCAGGCGATGCAGCGCAGGGACGAGAGCGGTTGCTGGGACATGGAGGCACCGGGCGGCCACCGGGCCGCGGGCGTGCAGCTTAGCGCGACCGAGCCCCTTTGAGCCACCGGCGGGGGGCGGCGTCCGCGATGAACAGCGTCTGAGCCCTCCGAGACGCCGATAGAGAAGGTCGCGTTGCAAGCGCAGCTTCCGCTGGCCGGAGCGGCCTTGCCCCGCCCCGGGGGTGCGGGCCCCGATCGGGGGGGGGCTCCTCAGGGCGACAGCCAGTGGCCTGCTATCGAGCGCAGGCGGGGCCCGGCCGGTCACGGGCCGCAGGACCAAGGATCCATGGGCGGGCACCGCGCTCTTGGGCGGGGCGGCGGCGCGCCGTGAAGGCCTCGGCGCAGGTCGGCACGCCACGTGCTGACGTGCCGCAGGCGCGGGTGTCTGCCCCCCGCAGGAGGAGCACAGCGATGGCGTCTTCACGGCTGGATTCACGGCAAGCGATCGTGGGGGTCCTGAGCGCGGCCCTCGCCATTGGCGGCTGCAGCGGCAGCGCTCCGAGCGCGCGCCCGGTCGGTGAACGACGCCTGGCATTGGGCGGCGCGAGTCTCACGATCAGCGCGCCCTCCACTTTGAGGCACGACAGCGATCTTCCCCTCACCCTGCATCTCAGCGTGCCTGCCGGAAGCGCGCTCAGCGAGGCCGTGCTGACCCTCTCCCTCGATGACCTCAATGGCATCGGCCATCCCGTCGACGATGGCCTGGTGTCGGATGCCGTGGTCGACTACGGCACGGGTGGCGGGCGGACGACCTTCCGGCCCGTGACCTTCGTTTCCGCCACGCCGGGCGGCCCCGCGGGCACAGCACCCGCCACCCCCGCGCCAGGGGCGACGACCGGTGCGGTCACCTGGGCGCTGGGCGCAGTTCCTGCGGGCTTCACCGGGCAGCTCTCGGTGGTCGTTCACGTCCCGAGGGGCACGACCCCGCGGGCGACGATTGGGGCCAAAGCGACACTCGTCTCCGGCCAGGGCACGACCGTGGCCCAAACGACGACGCCCACGGTGGTTGCTGACGAGGGAAGGACAGGCACCTTCGTCGGCTGGGACCCGTTGACGCCACGCATGGTCCCTGGCGCCGCGGGCTACCTTTACGGCAGCGTGCTGAACACAGCCGCACAGGACCTCGAGCGCATCAAGATCGTGACCACCAGCGAGGGAGCGTGCACGCCCACCCTGACGGCGGTCGAACCCTATTCCTCCGAGATCGCGGATGGTGCGCACCCCACGCGCCTAGTCGAAGCCCCCCCAGCGACCCGCAACGTACCAATGACGACCACGAGCGTCGTGGTGGATCGTTTGGCGCCCGGCAACCGCGCCCATAGCGTGCTGCGCTTCACCGTCCCTGCCTCATGCGCCATCGGTCAGGCGGTCACGGTCAGGGTCGTGATCACCGATCAAGACGGCGCCAACACGCTCCGCGACTTCCGCCAGACGATCCCACTGGAGGCCGTCGCATGTCCCGGCGCGCACAGCTGGTACGCGCACCGCGTGCAAGAAGGGCTCCTCGTCCGCGGCAACTACAGCCCGATCCCTAGCTGGCCCGAGTACTACGGCGCGATGTCAGCGGTGCGACCGGGTGAGTACTTCAGCAAGTTGGACCAGTACATCCAGTCCTCCGAGAACAGCCTGACGCTCGATCGCTTCTACTTCCAGTTCACCGTGGGACCCGGGGTGACCTTTCATGGCATGCGAGCGAACAACATCTACAGCGCCGCCTACAAGGACTGCGACGGCTCGGGCCTCTCTCCCACCAACACGGCCTTCAATCACACCGATCCGACGCTGAGCGGGTGGTCGGCGATGTACAATGGCGCCTTCGTCGCGCCCTTCACCAACCCGCCGAGCGAGACCGATCCGCAGGCGGCCGTGACGCCCGGTTGTCGCGTGCTCTACGTCAGAGCCGCCTTCCCTCCGGCCCTCCACCTGGAGCCCCAGACCCTGTACCGCGTCTGCGATGGCAGCTACGGCTGCGCGGCGCCCGCGCTGGGCTCCACGGCGCTGGTTCACAGCGCCCAAGAACGCGTCGCACTGGCCGGCAGCACCGTGACGAACTGCGGCTCGGGGGCGAGCGGCACGGGAGTGCGGGTCCGGCTGGGCTCATCGCCGACACTGGAGCTGGTGGCGCCGCAAGCCGCGACCCCGGCGGGCTCCGCCGCGGTCCTCGAGCTGCGCCCGGGCAACAGCAATGCCGCGACGCAGTACGTCAAGGGTCGGTGGGGCATCGACCTCTACGCGGTGCGGGAGCTGGTCGACCTGGACCGCGTCCTGGGCGAAGTGCTGACGGCCGGGCTCCAGACGCCCGCTCCCAACGAAAACATCAACGGTCGGAGCTGCGACCCGGCCACGATCGCCTTCGTGGCCCCGGTGGCCGCGGGTTGTCAGGTCCCTGGCGACGCCGGCTGCTTCGCCTCGTGGACGATTCCGGAGGAGTGCCAGCCCTCCAACAACCTGGGGTGCGCGACGCCAATGATTACTACCGGGACGGCATTCGACCGTACCTGCGCTTTCGGGTGCGGGTGCCGATCGAGCGCACCGTCGACGCCGGGACGGTGCTGACCTTCCGGGGCCAGGTGCGCAAGGCCGACAACAGCCTCGGCGCGGACAACGAGTTCGGAGGGGCCTATGTCAGTTGGCCCGGCGACCCGCCGAGGTCCGGATCGGCGACGGCGACGGTGACGGTCAGCCCGGCGGCGGCCCTGACGCTGGTCAAGACCGGCCCCTCGGCCTGGCCCGCCGGGCCCGCGCTGTCCTATGTGCTGACGGCGACCAACGTCGGCAATGTGCCGGTGCCCGGCGTCTACCTCGTCGACGAGTTGCCGCGGCAGGGCCTTCAGGGCAGCACCCACACGCCGACCTTTCGCCGCGTTTACTCGGCACTGCCCGCGGGCTCGGCCCGGGTCGAGGTCTCGACGGCCAGCTCGTGCTTCACCGATCCAATGGGCGCCACCTGGACCCGCCTCGGCGCGCAGATGGTGGCCTCCAACAATCGCGGCTACGCGGAGATGACGAGCGACGACGTGCCGTCGTCGGCGCGCTGCGTGCGCGTGCGGCTGGAGCCGAACCACGCGTTGGCCTCTGGAGCGGCGTGGAAGGTCGCCATCAGCGCCGAGTTGATCGGCGCCGTCTTCGGCGACCAGATCTTCAATCGCGCGCTGACCGGCGCGAGCGCCGACCTGCAGGGCGCGGTGACGCTCACGCCGGTGAGCGCCACGACGATCAGCACGGCCGTCAGCCCCGAGGCCAAGCTCTCCGTCTCCAAGAGCTTCGAGGTCGACCATCGTCGCGCGGGCTACGTACGGTGGACGCTGCACTATCGCAACGCCTCCGGCCTCGCGGCGAGCGGGGTTGCGCTGGTCGACACGCTGCCCGGCTCGCTGATTTACGCCGGCACCGAGGCGGCCACGCTCGGCGCGGGCGAGAGCTGCGCGGACGGCGCCAGCTGCCCCGTACAAAACCCCGACAGCAACGGCGCGGGAGGGCGGGTGCGCTACGTCATCGCGAGCCTGGCGGCCGACGACGGCGTGCCGAACGGCGGCCCGGATGAGGGCACGATTGCCCTCTGGACGCGGCTTCGCCCCGGCGCGCCGGTCGAAGCGATCACCAACTGCGCCGAGGCCACGGCGGAGGACGTGGTCGCGAGCGGCCCCGGGTGCACGACGATCCCGCGCCTGCAGGTGGAGCTCGCCAAGAGCATCGTCGGCAGCCCGCTCTATAGCGCCCTGGGCGACGTGATCACCTACCGGCTGGTGGGCACCAACCGCACGAGCGGCGTGGCCAGCCTGCGCTTCTTCGATCCACTGCCCGCGACGGTGACCTACGTTCCCGGTTCGCTGCGCGTCAACGGCACCACCGCCAGCGATGCATCGATCGTGGACGGCGTGCTGGACTTCACCTATCCCGACCTCGTGGCGCCGGGCCAATCGGCCACGGTGACGCTGGACGCGCGCCTGACGGCCCTGCCGCTCGATGGCGTGGTGACGAACGTCGCCACCCAGGTCGCCTGCGTCAATCCCGTCGACCCATCGACCTGTAGCCCGGCGATCGAGAGCGCGGTGAATCAGGTCGTGACGACCTGCGGCGATCGCGTTGTCGGCGGCAGCGAGAGCTGCGACGACGGCAACGCGACCGCTGGCGATGGTTGCTCGGCGCTCTGCGCTGTCGAGGCGGGCTACCGCTGCGGCGCGGACAGCCCCAGCGTCTGCGTGCCCGTGGCGCCCGCGATCACGGCCCCGGCGGAAGCGGCCCGCATCAGCGATCCCACGCCCTTGTTCGCCGGCACCGGGGTCGCCGGGATGGCTATCGCTCTATCCATCGACGGGGGCGACGGCTGCACTGCCTCCGTCTCCAGCGCGGGGACATGGAGCTGCTCGCCCAGCGTGGCGCTGGCCCAGCGAACCCACAGCGCGACGGCAACGCAGTCCGATGGCGCTGGACGCAGATCGGTGCCGACCGCCGCGGTGACCTTCATCATCGACAGCGAGGCTCCGGCCGCGCCGGCGATCGCGAGCCCCGCCAAAGCGTCGGCCACCTCTGACAGCGCTCCCGTCGTCAGCGGCAGCTGCGAGACCGCGGCGACCGTGGAGGTGCTGGAAGGCAGCACCGCGCGCTGTTCAGCGACGTGTACCAACAGCACCTTCTCCTGCCGATCCTCGGCGCTGACGGACGGGGCCCATACCATCGTCGCACGCCAAAGGGACGAGGCGGGCAACGTCAGCGTCCTGAGCACCTCTGTGACGTTTGCGGTCGACACCGCGGCCCCTGACACCCGCTTCGCGGCGCAGCCACCCGCGGCGACCGCTTCGAGCGCCAGCTTCACCTTCGCCTCCACTGAGGCCAAAGCGACCTTCGAGTGCCGATTGGACGAGGCTGCTTGGGCTGCCTGTTCGACGCCCTCGCAGCTCACGCAGCTGACCGACGGCAACCATGTCCTTGAGATCCGCGCGATCGACGGCGCCGGTAACCGCGACGCGACGCCGGTGGCGCATCGCTGGACCGTCGACGCCGCGGCGCCGAACACCACGATTGTCTCGGCGCCAAGCTCGCCCAGCAGCAAGAACGTGACCTTCTCTTTTTCCTCGTCCGAAGATCCCGTGACCTACGAGTGCAGCCTAGATGGCACGGCCTTCGCCGCCTGCACCAATCCGAAGTCGTTCGATGCGCTCGCGGCCGGCAGCCACGCGCTGCAGGTCCGCGCTCTCGACGCGGTCGGCAACGCCGACCCCTCCCCGGCTTCGCATACCTGGGCCGTGGAACTCGCATCACCTCGCATCACCACACCGCTCGCGCGAACGACGACGATCGACAACACGCCCGTGTTCGCGGGTGAGGCCAATCCGGGCAGCATGGTCGCGGTCAGGAATGGCGCGACCGACCTCTGCTCCGCGACCACCGATGCGCAGGGCGCCTGGACCTGTACGCCGACCCAGGCGCTGGACGACGGCCCCCAGGTCGTCACGGCCGTCTCGACACAGGAAGCGCTGACGGCGACGTCGGCCGCCCGAGTCTTCTTCGTCGATGCCACCGCGCCCGACGCCCCGGTGATTGCGGCACCGTCGGCGAACTCGCGGACCTCGACGACGCCGACCTATGCCGGGGTGGCCGAACCCGCCTCGACCGTCGCGATCGTGGTCGATGGCCGGCCGGTCTGCTCCGCCCCTGCCGACGCCTTCGGCAACTTCGCCTGTGTTGGGACCGCGGCGCTCGCGACCGGCGAGCACCAGGTGAGCGCAACAGCCACGGACGTGGCCGGGAACCGCTCGCAGCCGGCGATCGCGGGGGCCTTCAGCGCGGAGCTCGCGCTCCCACCGGACCCGCCGACGATCCGCACGCCGCGCCTCGAAGCCTCAACGCGTGCGGCGAGGCCCGAGCTCGGCGGCACCTCGGTCCCCGGCGCAACGATCACCGTCAGCGTGGACCGGTTGGTCGCCTGCACGGCGATCGCGGAGGCGAGCGGCGCCTTCGCGTGCAGCGGCTCTGCTCCGCTGACGGATGGTCGGCACGCGGTCAGCGCCGTCGCGAGCACGGCCAGCGGCACGAGCGCTGTCTCCGCCGGCCTACCCTTCACGGTGGATACGATCGCCCCAACGGCTCCGGTGATCACAACGCCGGCCGCGGACGCGAAGACGAGCGGCCCACCGACCCTCGCCGGCAGCGGCGAGCCGGGAGCCGAGGTGACCGTCACTGTGGACGGCGCGACGCTTTGCAGCGGCCGCGCCGACGCGCAGGGGCAATGGCAGTGCACGAGCAGCGCGGAGCTCGCAACGGGCCCGCACCAGGCCACCGCCAAGGCCGCCGACGCGGCGGGCAACAGCGGGCCGGAGGCGGCGGCCCGGCGCTTCGAGATCGCCACGAAGGCGGATCAGGGGGCGGTGACGCTGACCGCCCCGCGCGCGGGGGACAGGACTGCCAGCGCGAAACCGCTCTTCGCGGGCAGCGCCGCCGCGGGCAGCGCGCTCGTCGTCGCCGTCGACGGCACCACCCGTTGCACCGCGGCGGCCGACGCGCAGGGCGCGTTCGCCTGCGTGCCCACCGTGCCGCTGACGGAGGGCCCACACGCGGCCAGGGCCACCGCGACGAAGGACGCCGTCGTCGGTCCGGAGGCGCTCGTGGTGCGCTTCGAGGTCGATAGCGTCAAACCGGCGGCGCCCACCGTCAGCGCCCCGGCGGCCGGCACCACCACCGGGGTGAGGCCGCTCTTCAAGGGCCTGGCCGAGCCCGGGTCCGGGGTCACGGTCCGCCTGGACGGCCAACCGGCCTGCCTGACCCGGGCCAGCGCCGAGGGGGCCTGGTCCTGCCTGCCCAGCTGGCCGCTGGTCGGCCGCGCCTACCGGCTCGAGGCCAACGACGCCGACGACGTGGGCCACGTGAGCGGGCTGTCGAGCCCATCGACCTTCCTCGTCGATCCGACGCCGCCGGACACGCGGATCGAGTCCGGCCCGGCGGAGGGCGCGCCCGCCGGCTCGGCCACCTTCGAGCTGGGGTCGAACCTGGCCGAGGCTGCCTACGACTGCCGCCTGGATGGCGCGGCCTGGGCGACGTGTGGCGATCCCGCCACGGTCAACGGGATCGGCGAAGGGGCCCACACCTTCGAGGCCCGCGCGCGCAACGCCGAGGGCGCGGTAGACCCCACGCCGGCCGCCTGGACTTGGAGCACCGACCGCGACCCGGACGGCGACGGGATCGCCAGCGACGACGAGCGCACCCACGGCACGGACCCGCACGACGCCGACTCCGACGACGATGGCGTCAGGGATGGCGAGGACGGTCTGACCGATACCGACGGCGACGGGAGGATCGACGCGCTCGACCCCGACAGCGACAACGACGGGGTCCTGGACGGCACCGAGAGCGGCGTCACGCCGGAGAGCGCCTCCGGGGATACCCACATCGGCTCCGCCAACTTCGCGGCCGATCTCGACCCGGGGACGAAGACCGACCCGAAGCGAAGCGACAGCGATGGAGACGGCCTCAGGGACGGCGAGGAGGACCGCGACCGCAACGGCCGCGTCGACGCCAAGGAAACGGATCCCACCGACGCGGATACGGACCATGGCGGGATTCCGGACGGTCGAGAGGTCCAGCAGCGGAGCGACCCCTTGGACGCGTGGGATGATCTCCGCGTGACCGGTGGGGGTTGCTCGGCCGGTGGGGGTGGGGCACCTGCGCTTGGGCTCCTGGCCGTCCTGCTGGCCGCAGTGGCCCTGCGAAGGCGAGGTCGTCGGGCCGTCTTCGCGCTGTGGGCCATCGGCCGGGCCCTCGCCACGCCGGGCGCTGCGCGAGGCAGGGCTTGCGGACCTCCGCGCCGGGGCGAAGGCTCGCGTCAGCGAAGGCGGCTCAGGGCGCGACCGTGAAGCGGTGGCGACTCCGCACCGTGTAGCTGCTATCGCCATCCCAATTGAAATAGCCGCGCGCCTCGTAGGCGCCGGGAGTCTGCAGCCCGTCGAAGGTCAGCGCACCCTGACGCTGGCCCTCGGTATAAAACCACCTGTCATGGTCGTACTGATCGTCCGCGGTCGGGGCCGCCACGATGGTGATCCAATCGCTGGCGTTGCCGGGAAAGCCGCTGAACGCGACCACGACGGCTTCGCCCAGCGAGTAGACCTCGCGCTCGGTCTTGACCGTCGGTGAGCCGGCCGCGTCGGCGAGGATCGCGCCGTCCTTCACGACCGCGCTGTCCGTGACGCCCGCGCCGTCGCTGCCCGCGGCGCCGTCGACCAGGCCCGCGCTGTCGACCACGCTCGCGGCGTCCACAACTCGCGCGCGGTCCGCCACGCTGTGATCGTGCAGCCCTCGATCACTCGCGCTGCCCGACCCAGCGTCGGCGACGCGGCCGTCGCGGACCATCGCGCGGCCATCCGCGCGCGACGCGGCGAGGTCTGGTTTCGACGCCGAGCTCGCCGGGCAGCCACTGCTGCCCACCAGAACCACCGCACACCCGACCGCCAGCAGCAGGTCGGAGCGACCCTGCACGAGCCGACAGCGACGCGATCGCGACACCCGCGGCATCGCTGCCGCCGCCGGCGCTCGACCCGCAGGCGACCCGCTCCAACGGCCTCCCGAGCGCATCGTCATCCGTTTGCCCCCTCAGCCAGAGCCTGCCACAGCCTCGCGTCGCCGTCAGCAGCGTGAGGGCGCCCCCCCCCGCCCCCGGGGCGTCCACACCCCAGCGGTCGTGCCCTGCTGCCCGACCCCCCCGGCGCTCGCGGTCGCTGTCGGCCGCGGACCCGGCTGGCGGTGCTCGCCGGACCCGGCGGCGCGGCTCAGGGGCTAGCGCTGATCCCGGGGTAGGGGGCAGCTGCATGACCCTCGCGGCCTTTTCGGGCACCCCGTGATCGCGGCGGCGTCGCTCCTCCGGCGCGGGCCGGGACGGGACGCGGCGTCTCGAAGCGCGTCGCTCCGGAGCACCGAGCGCGAGCGGCGCCGATGGGCCGAGGCCCCGACAGATAGAGCAGGGCGGGTGGGGATCCACCCCTCACCCGCGCACAGGGTCTCCGACAACGGGCTTTTCATGGCGGTATCTTAGGGCCCGACCAGGGGCCGCCGAGCACTGGCATGCGTCGTGCTGCTCCGCTCGCACGGCGACAGGTGTCGCGATGGAGGCGGGAAGTGGAGAGACGAGCCGCGGTGAGCATGGGGTCCTGGTTTCGGGTGATCTCGTTGGGCGGGCTGACGCTGGGCCTGGCGTGCTCCAGCGACCCGATCGAGCCACCCTCCCTGACCCACCTCCAATCGCACCCCGACCCCACCGGCGCCGCGCCACTAGGGCTCCTGTCCGACGATGAGGCCGAGACCACGGTGGATCTCGCGAACGCCGCGGCGGTCGCTGGCCGGACCGCAGGCATTAGCGCCTTTCTCAGCGCCCTCAACGAGGATCTGGCCGCGCGCCACATCGAGCTACCCGCGCTGAACGAAATCACCGCCGAGCGGATGGGTGACCCGCTGCCAGGCACGGCGGCCCTCGCGGCGCGCTATGCCCGCGCCAAGGCCTCCGGCGCCGACGGCATTGGACAGCTGGCGGCGGCGCTGAGCGAGGCCGAGATCGAGAAGTACAAGGAGTGCCCCTTCGAGGCTCCTGACGCGGACACCAGCGCCAAGACCTGCGAGGACCTGGTCAGCAAGGCGCGCGAGCGCGTCGAGCGCTCGCTCAAGGAAGCGACCCCGGGCGCCGCGGAGTATGTGGGCAAGGTCTACCCCGACCTCAGCCCTCAGTCGCACCAGTTCATCGCCAGCTGGGGACTCGCCTCGGCATCCAACGGCGCCCTGGTCGCGTCGGCCTACGCGGCGCACGAGCTCCGAACGGCAGGGAAGTGCGAGAACAGCGCCAACCGCAAGTTGGTCGCTTATCGGCTAAGACGTC
Source organism: Pseudomonadota bacterium (assembly GCA_016702545.1). Taxonomy (GTDB): domain Bacteria; phylum Myxococcota_A; class Polyangia; genus JADJTL01. Next base: position 10,538 of record JADJDT010000051.1, read on the forward strand.
GACCAGGGCATCGAGCTGGTCTACGAGCAACGCGCCTGGGCCATCACGCAGCTCGAGGGCTGCTCGACCGAGCCGGACGGCATCGCCGAGCAGGTGCGCGTGCGGGCCAAGCGCCGCGTGACGGCCCTTCACCGAGGAGCATGAGCTCTGCCCGGACGCCGACCTGAGCATCGTCAATGCCGCCCGCAAGGAGATCGAGGACGAGCGTACGAGCGGCATCGACGTTGGGATCGACCAGCAGGTCGAGGTGCTCCGCAACGAGCTCGGGCGCACGCTGAGAGAGCGCGAGCTCTGCCTGCCGCCGCCACCGCCGCCGCCACCGCCGCCGCCGCCACCGCCGCCACCGCCGCCGCCGCCGCCACCGCCGCCACCGCCGCCGCGCCTGTTCCCATGGCAGCCGCCACCGCCACCGCCACCGCCGCCGCCGCCGCCGCCGCCGCCGCCGCCGCCGCCGCCGCCGCCGCCGCCGCCGCCGCCGCCGCCGCCGCCGCCGCCGCCGCCGCCGCCGCCGCCCGCCGTGTCCCCGTGGGTGCCGATCTTTGCGCCCAGTTTTACTTTTGACCGGGGAGAGGCCCCCGCCCAGCGCAAGCTCTTCCCCGAGTGCTGCTCACCTATCGTGGTCGACCTCGACGAAGATGGGGTCGAGCTCTCGGCGGAGCGCGTGCGCTTCGACCTCGTGGGCAGCGGAACGCCGCAATCGACCACCTGGGTCGGCGAGCGAGACGGGCTGGTGGTCCTCGATCGTAATGGGGACGGCCGCATCAGCACCGGCGCCGAGCTCTTCGGCGAACAAACGCCCTGCGCGGGTGGGCGCTGCTACGACGGCGTGGCCGCCCTCGCGGCCTGGACGAGCCTGCCCAAGGGCGGTAACGGCGATCAGGTGCTCGACGCGCGCGATGCAGTCTTCCGCCGGCTATCGATTTGGCGCGACGCCAACCACGACGGCGTCTCGCAGCCGGCCGAGCTGGGGTCCTTGGGCCACCACGGCATCCTGGCGATCAACCTCGCGGCCACCTACCCGAACCTGCGGCAGGCGGCAGGCACGCTGACCGCCAAGCTCGAGGTGACCACCACCCACGGCGCGAGGACCGCGTACGACGCCTGGTTCAAGACACGTCTCAGCGTCAAAGGAGATGCCACGGTGTTGCTCCCCCGACGCGGGCCGCGACGCAAGCGCGACGCTCCGCGACGCCCGTTCCGGCGGCACGCGCCGAGTGTGCCGTGCCCTCCTTCCCGCTCGATTGAGCTCAGTTGGCAGCGGTCCGAGCCCCTCTCCCGGCCGCGCGCCCTCGCCCCTCCTCGGCTCGCCCCGCCCGCGCCCCTCACTTCACGCCCTGCGTTCCGCTGAGCGAAGGCTGCGCTTGCGGTAGAATGCGCGAACTCCCTGGGGCGGCGCGCATGGGGTGGCCCTGTAGACAGGGTGCTGCTCCCCGGTGAGCGGTTTCGGCGGCCTCAGAGCCCAGAGGAGCACGCTCATGCAATGTCCGCAGTGTGACCAGCCGACCCTCAAGGCACAGCCCACCACGACCGGCGTGGAACTTTCGACCGCTGCAGCGACTGCGGTGGCGTCTGGCTCGATCGCGGCGAGCTGTTCTTCTTCGTGCGCGATGTGCCGGGCTTCCAGCGCGATCGACACCGCTCGCCGCACGGCGGCGGTGACGGAGCGACGGTCCCCCAAGGGCGGCGACCCGCTGGTCGCCATCACCCTGCCCGCGGGACAGACCGGCGGACTGGACCGTAGCTCGGGGGCCTGTAGGTTGCCCGGCAGCGCCGTCAGCGCCCTGAGCGAGACGGGGCGCTGGCCTTCGGCTGGCGGCCTCCCGGGCGTGGCGCGCCTCGGCGCTTCAAGCTGCCCGACCTGCTCTCGCGCACGATCTTCACCATGACCGGGCTCTACGCGCTGCTGTCGTTCGCGCTGATCACCCTCTCGCTCTACGCCGGCCTGAGCGCGGCCGCGGCGCTGGGTATTGCCGCCGTGATCTGGCGCTGCGTTCGCCCTCGGGCCCTTCCTGCTCAAACTCTCGCTGCGCTTCCTCTCCCGCTCGCGCCGCGTCGAGCTGAGCGAGGCTACCCGAGCACCTGCACGGCGCTATGTGGCGACCACAGCGCGCACGCACGCCATGGCGGTCCGCGCTTCACGATCATCGGATCTCAGCCCCAACGCCTTCACCTACGGTCACACGCCGAACAACGCGCGCATCGTGCTGACCGCCGGGATGCTCAAGCTGCTCGACGGGCGCAGGCTCAAGGGCGTCGTCGGCCCGAGCTCGGCCACGCGCGCAACTGGGACATACTGCTGATGACGGCGGCGCAGCTCGTTGCCGCTGGTGCTCTACTATGTCTACCGTACGGCGCTGGACGTCCGTTCCAACAACAGTCACGCGCGGCCTACTCGCGCGGTGTGGCCGTCGGCGCCTACCTGCTCTACATCGTCAGCCGGTACTCGTGCTGTGGTTCTCGCGCACGCGCGAGTATTACGCCGACCGCTTCAGCGCCCGCTCGGTCGGCAGCGCCTCGGGCGCTCGGCCGCTCGCTGGTCAAGATCGCCTACGGCCTCGCCAGCCGCGGTGACCAAAAGCGCCGCCCAGGCCAAGGGCGCGGCCGGGGGTCAGCGTCTGGCCGCGATCGGGCGCTGGGCATCTTCGACGGCGCGGCCGCCCTCGCTGGCATGACCTCGCCCGTACCGGGCGCAGCCGCCCTGTCCCCCACCGACAGAAGGCACCGCCCCACGCTGGCGGCCACGCCAGCGTCGGGCCGCTACCACGTCGACGGCGAGGCGCTGCTGAGCGCGATGAAGTGGGATCTGTGGAATCCCTGGGCGCTCTCCGCCGGGCTGCACTCCACCCGCTGGTGGCCAAGCGCCTGCTCGCGCTCTCGGCGCTGTCCGAGGAGCTGGGAGAAGAGCCGCTCGTGCGCTTCGACCTGCCCCAGCTCCGGAGTCTATTGGGACGAGTTCGCCGTCGACGTGGCGTCAACAGCGCGCCGTGCAGCTGTTGCCTAGCGGCGCTGGGCGTCCGGCGCGGCCACCGGCCTCCAGCGGCGCTGGGCGGCATGCTGCTGCTGGTCGCTGCGGCATGATGGTCAGCTGCGCTTCCCCCTATCCGACCGGCAGCTTTCCCGGACGGGCGTGGCCACCTTGCTGCGCCAGGTGAGGGAGTCTCAGGCGTGCGGCCAATGCCCTGCAGACTGAACAGGGGCGATTCGCGGCAAGGGCGTGACCAACGATCTGGTCCGATGACTTCATGATGCAGGACGACACCGGCATCATGCTGCTCGATCATCGCCAGCCGCGCCGCGCTGTGGGAGGGGCTCTGGGAGTTGGCTGCGGCAATCGCCTGATCGGCGAGGACGTTCGGGTGGGCTGGTATCGCCGCGCGCCGATCCCCTTCGTCGGATCCTGCACTTCACCGTCAACGGCGTACGCCGCCGCTCGTGGCTCCGGCTCTTCCGCTGGGGCGGCGCCGTGCTAGTCGCGCTGGCGGGGCTGCGCTGCTGGTTCTCCGGCGGCTGAGGGCACGACGGCGGGCGCTGCCGCAGACAAGGGCTGCAACCGGGTTTGTCGAGGAGGGTATAGGATGCCAATCCTACATCATTGCCACCGACTCTTGGTCATCGTGCTCGGCGCGGTCTATGCCGTTTGGTGGATGAAGGCGGGGCGGGGCGCCCGTTTTGATCCGAATCCACCTATGAGCTGCGACCGGGCGAGAAGGTGATCCGCCAACTTCGGCGGGTCGTTTGCGCCCGCCGGTACTTCCGAGGGCGCCGGCCGCCAAGGCGGCCGGCGCTACGATGGGGCTCCGTGTCAAGCAGCGCGGGGTGGGGTCGCGCTCACCGATCAACAACGCCTGGTGGTGGCGCCGATGGACGAGGTGGGACTCACGCTCCGGCGACGATGCAGTGTTCTATTTCCGGGGCCGATCTCGTCCCGTACGGGTCAACTTCGCCGCGGCGCCGGCCTCGATGGCAACGGCGCTCGCCATGTCCGGGTCGTCCGCCGAACTGGTGTCGCTGGGAAGACGGGCGCGGAGCAAACAAATCTGGTGCTCCAGGGGTCCCGCCAAACCGGCTATCGCGCAGTGGGCCCAGCGATCTGGGGTTTCAGGTTTCCGAGGGTTGAGGGACGACTGGACGAACCGCACCGAGGCTCACAGGATTTTGGCCGTTGCTGCCGAGTAGTTGACGTTCGACTATAGTCGAATAATTATTCGTTCATGTCTTCGGACGAGTATCGGCTGAGCTTTCGCGAGGCTGGGGCAGTGCTCGCGCGGCGACTTGACGAGCCCGCGCCGGGCCGGATCCAGCTTCTCGCCGGACCGCGTCAGGTGGGCGAGACGACGCTGCTGCTCGGGCTGACCGAGCGCCTCGGGAACGCGGCTATCACGTGGCCGCCGACGGTCCCACGGGAGGCCGACCTAACTTCTGGGAGCGACACGGGTTCGCGCCGAGGAGACCGCCGCCAGGACCGGGCTACGAGCCGTGGTGCTCCTCGATGAGGCGCACCGCTTTCGAAACTGGTCGGTCGGCTCAAGGGGCGAGTGGGATCGCCTGCGTCGGCGCAAGCGGCCGTGCACGTCGTCGCGACCTGTTCCACCGCGCTCCGGCTCGCGGCGGGGCGAGTGTGCCTGGCCGATGCTTCCAGGCGCATCACGCTCCGCCTGTCGACTCTCCCTCGCCGGGGTGTCGGCGTGCCCCGGTGGAAGAGCCCGAGCTCCTGGTGCCCGGATCGGTCGCTACCGGGGGCCTTCAGGCTTTCGTACGACCTCGCGCGCTGGTCGGCCGGCGCTTCACGAGCACCCGATCCTCGAGCCCGCGGTTGGACCCGGGACATTCTGGCCCTTTGCGGCGGTGCGAAGGCCAACGCTGCTGCGCCAGGTGTTCGGCGTGTACGCGTCATCCCCAGCCGAGATCGTTGCCTCCGCAGAAGCTAAGGTCAGCTCAGGACCCCGGGCGCTCAAGACGATCGCTCATTACCTGGCGTTGCTGGGCACGCCTTCCTGGTCGCGCCGCTCGCTAGTACTCGGCGGTCCGGCGCGTCAGCGCGCCCCACCACGGAAGCGATCTCCCCTCAGCAACGCCTTGAGTCGCGGTCGTCGACCCGCGCGGAATCCAGGAGCACGCGAGCGGATCCCCGCGCGATTCGGCGCGTGGGCCGAGAACGCCTGCCTCGCCTATGCACGTGGAACGGGGCCAGCGGGTGAGCTACTGGCGCGAGCCACTTGAGGTGGACGGTGTGCTCGAAGGGAGCTGGGGCTCGTGGGCGATCGAGATCAAGACCGGCTCACTTGCGGCCGCGGATCTCAAGGGCCTCAGCAGGTTCGGGCGTCGCTACCCGAGGTTCCGGTCGCTGGTCCTCTGCGACGACGAGGCTCGTCCGGTGGTCGAGCGCGCGGGCCTCGAGGCCATGGCCTGGGGCGACTTTCTCCTGCGCGGGCCGCCCGCCCGGGCGCGGACCCCCATGACCGTGGTCGACGACACGGGCTTCGCCAAGAAAGGGCACGCACTCGGGAGGCCTGCGGGCTAAGCGAGGCGCGTCCGCGCTCGGCAGTGCGAGGCTCAACGGCAGGCTTGGGTGCGTGGAACCGGTTTGCTGGCCATGCAGCCGCCGCCGAGCAGGAGCGGAAATGCCGCCGCTGGTGCTGCGCCTCGGTGCCGCACTCGGTACCACGCCGCTGGTCCAGCCCGAGCCGGCACCAGCGCAGCGCGCCTCGGAGGGTCGCCGAGGGTGCATTTGCCAGGGTAGCTGGAGGGATACTGCTTCTCGATCACCTTGTCTGATTGTAGTCCCAGGTCGAAAGTCAGGCGAAACGACGGTCGAAGGCCCCCGTGAGCGCCGTCGGCACCACGAGGCAGCGGCGAGATCGTGCCGTAGCGCGTGCAGAAGGCGTGGTGAAGTACGGGTTCTGAGCCGGGCTGAGCGTTCGCGCTGCGATCGTAGCA
>JADJDT010000052.1 GCA_016702545.1 Pseudomonadota bacterium
GGAACCGCCCGCAGCCGGCGATCGTGGGGCCTTCAGCGCGGGAGCCTGCGCTTCACCTCATCCGCGTTTGACGATATCCGCACGTTGCGCCTCTGGGGTTTCAACGTTGTGCGGCGAGGCCTCTGATTTCGGCGGCACCTCGGTCCCCGGCGCAAACGATCACCGTCAGCGTGGATGGGTTAAGTCGTCGGCACGGGCGACTGCGGAAAGCGAGCGGCGCCTTCGCGTGCAGCGGCTCTGCCCCGCTGACACGGATCATCGGCACCCTGTCAGCGCCGTCCGGAGCATACCGGCCAGCGGCACGAGCGCTGTCTCCGCCGTTCTCACTCCTTCACGTGGTGGGATACGAGCGTCTCCAACGGCTCCGGTGATCACAAACGCCGGCCGCGGACGCGAAGACGAGCGGCCTGCTCGACCCCGCCGGCAGCGGCGAGCGCCGGGGTGCCGAGGTGACCGTCACCTGGCACCGTGCGACGTTGTGCGGCCGCGCCGGACGCGCAGGGGCAATGGCAGTGCACGAGCAGCGCGGAGCCGCAACGGGCCCGCACCACGCCACCGTTCTGGCATGCCGACGCGGGCGGGCAACAAAGTGGTTCCGGAGGCGGCGGCCCGGCGGTTGGAGATCGCCACGAAGGCGGATCACCGGCGGTGACGCTGACCTGCTCGCGCGGGGGGATGGTGGATCAAAGCCAGCGCGAAACCGTCCTTCCGTGGTAGCGCCGCCGCGGGCAGCGCGGTTACCGTCGCCGTCGACGGCACCACTCGCTGCACCGCGGCGGCCGACGCGCAGGCGCGTTCGCCTGCGTGCCCACCGTGCCGCTGACGGAGGGGTCGCACGCGGTCAGGGCCACCGCGACGAAGCGACGCCGTCGTCGGTCCGGCGGCGCCCGTGGTGCGCTTCGAGGTCGATAGCGTCAAACCGGCGGCGCTCACCCTCAGCGTCCCCGGCGGCCGGCAATTAATTAATTTTGCGATGTCGCTCTTCAGCGGCCTCTTCGGTTTGGTCGTCCTGAGTCATGAGTCCGTCGGGAAGCACAACCGTCGCTGTCTGATCCAAACACAGCTGAGGGGCCTGGTCCCTGCTCGTTCAGCTGGCTGCTGGTCGGTCATGCTCTACCGGCTCGAGGTCAACGATCGCCGACGACGTGGGCCACGTGAAGGGGCTGTCGAGCCCATCGACCTTCCTCGTCGATCCGACGCCGCCGGACGATGCGGATCGAGTCCGGCCCGGCGGAGGTGGCGCCCGCCGCCTCGGCCACCTTCGAGCTGGGGTCGAACCTGGCCGAGGCTGCTCACGACTGCCGCCCATGGCGCGGCACTCATGACGTGTGGCGATCCCGCCACGCCGGCACCGGACGGCGAAGGGGCCCACACCTTCGAGGCCCGCGCGCAACGCCGAGGCGCGGTAGACCCCACGCCGGCCGCTTCGGACTGGAGCACCGACCGCACCCGGACGGCGACGGACGCCGCAGCGAAGACGAGCGCAACCGCACGGCGCGACCGCAATGACGCCGACTCCGACGATGATGGCGCCAGATGCGAGGACGCGATTCTGACCGATACCGGACGGCGACGAGTGATCGACGCGCTCGACCCCGACAGCGACAACGACGGGTCCTGGACGGCACCGGAGAGCGGCGTCACGCCGGGAGAGATTTCCAGATACCCGCCACGGCCCCGCCGGAACTCCGCGGCCGATCCCGACCCGGGGACGAAGACCGACCCGATGCGAAGCGACAGCGATGGGAGACGGCCTCAGGACGGCGAGTGAGTGACCCGCGACCGCAACGGCCGCGTCGACGCTGGGCGAAACGGATCCCACCGACGCGGATACGGACCATGGCGGGATCTCCGGACGGTCGAGAGGTCCAGAGCGGAGCGACCCCTGACGCGGATGATCTCCGCGTGACCGGTGGGGGTTGCTCGGCCGGTGGGGTGGGGCACCTGCGCTTGGGCTCCTGGTCGCCCTGGCTGGCCGCAGTGGCCCTGCGAAGGCGAGGTCGTCGGGCCGCCTCGCGCTGGGGGCCATCGGCCGGGCCCGCCACGCCGGCGCTGCGCGAGGCAGGCTTGCGGACCCTCCGCGCCGGGGCGAAGGCCTTCGCGTCAGCGAAGGCGGCTCAGGGCGCGACCGTGAAGCGGTGGCGACTCCGCACCGTGTAGCTGCTATCGCCATCCCACCGAAATAGCCGCGCGCCTCGTAGGCGCCGGGAGTCTGCAGCCCGTCGAAGGTCAGCGCACCCTGACGCTGGCCCTCGGTATAAAACCACCGTCATGGTCGTACTGATCGTCCGCGGTCGAGGCCGCCACGATGGTGATCCAATCGCTGGCGTTGCCGGGAAAGCCGCTGAACGCGACCACGACGGCTTCTGCCCAGCGAGTAGACCCCGCGCTCGGTCTTGACCGTCGGTGAGCCGGCCGCGTCGGCGAGGATCGCGCCGTCCTTCACGACCGCGCTGTCCGTAGACGCCCGCGCTGTCGCCTGCCCGCGGCGCCGTCGACCAGGCCCGCGCTGTCGACCACGCTCGCGGCGTCCACAACCTTCGCGCGCGGTCCGCCACGCTGTGATCGTGCAGCCTCGATCACCTGCGCTGCCCGACTCCAGCGTCGGCGACGCGGCTGTCGCGACCATCGCGCCATCCGCGCGCGACGCGGCGAGGTCTGGTTTTCGACGCCGAGCTCGCCGGGCAGCCACTGCTGCCCACCAGAACCACCGCACACCCGACCGCCAGCAGCAGGTCGGAGCGATCCCGACGAGTCGACAGCGACGCGATCGCGACACCCGCGGTATCGCCGCGCCGCCGGCGCTCGACCCGCAGGCGACCCGCTCCAACGGCCTCCTGAGCGCATCGTCATCCGTTTGCCCCCTCAGCCAGAGCCCGCTACAGCCCCGCGTCGCCGTCAGCGCGCGTGAGGGCGCCCCCCGCCCCGCGGGGCGTCCACACCCCAGCGGTCGTGCCCCGCCGCCCGACCCCGGCGCTCGCGGTCGCCGTCGGCCGCGGACCCGGCTGGCGGTGCTCGCCGGACCCGGCGGCGCGGCTCAGGGGCCAGCGCTGATCCCGGAGGGGGCAGCTGCATGACCCTGCGGCCTTTTCTGGCACTCCCGTGATCGCGGCGGCGTCGCTCCTCCGGCGCGGGCCGGACGGGACGGGCGTCTCGAAGCGCGTCGCCCGAGCACCGAGCGCGAGCGGCGCCGATGGGCCGAGGCCCCGACAGATAGAGCAGGGCGGTGGGGATCCACCCCTCACCCGCGCACAGGGTCTCCGACAACGGGCTTTTCATGGCGGTATCTTAGGGTTCGACCAGGGGCCGCCGAGCACTGGCATGCGTCGCGCTGTCCGTCGCACGGCGACAGGTGTCGCGATGGAGGCGGGAAGTGGAGAGACGAGCCGCGGTGAGCATGGGGTCCTGGTTTCGGGTGATCTCGTTGGGCGGGCTGACGCTGGGCCTGGCGTGCTCCAGCGACCCGATCGAGCCACCCTCCCTGACCCACCTCCAATCGCACCCCGACCCCACCGGCGCCGCGCCACTAGGCTCCTGTCCGACGATGAGGCCGAGACCACGGTGATCCGCGAACGCCGCGGCGCGGTCGCTGGCCGGACCGCAGGCATTAGCGCCTTTCTCAGCGCCTCAACGAGGATCCGGCCGCGCGCCACATCGAGCTACCCGCGCTGAACGAAATCACCGCCGAGCGGATGGTGACCCGCTGCCAGGCACGGCGGCCCTCGCGGCGCGCTATGCCCGCGCCACAGCCTCGCGCCGACGGCATTGACAGCTAGCGGCGGCGCTGAGCGAGGCCGAGATCGAGAAGGACAAGGAGTGCCCCTTCGAGGCTCCTTGACGCGGACACCAGCGCCAAGACCTGCGAGGACCTGGTCAGCAAGGCGCGCGAGCGCGTCGAGCGCCTGCGCTCAGGAAGCGACCCGGGCGCCGCGGAGTATGTGGGCAAGGTCTACCCCGACCTCAGCCCTCAGTCGCACCAGTTCATCGCCAGCTGGGGACTCGCCTCGGCATCCAACGGCGCCCTGGTCGCGTCGGCCTACGCGGCGCACGAGCTCCGGGCGGCAGGGAAGTGCGAGAACAGCGCCAACCGCAAGTTGGTCGCTTATCGGCTAGGCGTCGACCAGGGCATCGAGCTGGTCTACGAGCAACGCGCCTGGGCCATCACGCAGCTCGAGGGCTGCTCGACCGGGCCGGACGGCATCGCCGAGCAGGTGCGCGTGCGGGCCAAGCGCCGCGTGACGGCCTTCACCGAGGAGCATGAGCTCTGCCCGGACGCCGACCTGAGCATCGTCAATGCCGCCCGCAAGGAGATCGAGGACGAGCGTACGAGCGGCATCGACGTTGGGATCGACCAGCAGGTCGAGGTGCTCCGCAACGAGCTCGGGCGCACGCTGAGAGAGCGCGAGCTCTGCCTGCCGCCGCCACCGCCGCCGCCACCGCCGCCGCCGCCACCGCCGCCACCGCCGCCGCCGCCGCCACCGCCGCCACCGCCGCCGCGCCTGTTCCCATGGCAGCCGCCACCACCGCCACCGCCGCCGCCGCCGCCGCCGCCGCCGCCGCCGCCGCCGCCGCCGCCGCCGCCGCCGTTGCCGCTGCCGCCGCCGCCGCCGCTGCCGCCGCCGCCGCCCGCCGTGTCCCCGTGGGTGCCGATCTTGCGCCCAGTTTTACTTTTTGACCGGGGAGAGGCCCCCGCCCAGCGCAAGCTCTTCCCGAGTGCTGCTCACCTATCGGTCGACCTCGACGAAGATGGGGTCGAGCTCTCGGCGGAGCGCGTGCGCTTCGACCTCGTGGGCAGCGGAACGCCGCAATCGACCACCTGGGTCGGCGAGCGAGACGGGCTGGTGGTCCTCGATCGTAATGGGGACGGCCGCATCAGCACCGGCGCCGAGCTCTTCGGCGAACAAACGCCCTGCGCGGGTGGGCGCTGCTACGACGGCGTGGCCGCCCTCGCGGCCTGGGACGAGCCTGCCCAGGGCGGTAACGGCGATCAGGTGCTCGACGCGCGCGATGCAGTCTTCCGCCGGCTATCGATTTGGCGCGACGCCAACCACGACGGCGTCTCGCAGCCGGCCGAGCTGGGGTCCTTGGGCCACCACGGCATCCTGGCGATCAACCCCGCGGCCACCCACCGAACCTGCGGCAGGCGGCAGGCACGCTGACCGCCAAGCTCGAGGTGACCACCACCCACGGCGCGAGGACCGCGTACGCCGCCTGGTTCAAGACACGTCTCAGCGTCAAGGAGATGGCCACGGTGTTGCTCCCCCCGACGCGGGCCGCGACGCAAGCGCGACGCTCCGCGACGCCCGTTCCGGCGGCACGCGCCGAGTGTGCCGTGCCCTCCTTCCCGCTCGATTGAGCTCAGTTGGCAGCGGTCCGAGCCCCTCTCCCGGCCGCGCGCCCTCGCCCCTCCTCGGCTCGCCCCGCCCGCGCCCCTCACTTCACGCCCTGCGTTCCGCTGAGCGAAGGCTGCGCTTGCGGTAGAATGCGCGAACTCCCTGGGGCGGCGCGCATGGGGTGGCCCCTGTAGACGGGGTGCTGCTCCCCCCGGTGAGCGGTTTCGGCGGCCTCCAAGAGCCCAGAGGAGCACGCTCATGCAATGTCCGCAGTGTGACCAGCCGACCCTCAAGGCACAGCCCACCACGACCGGCGTGGAACTCGACCGCTGCAGCGACTGCGGTGGCGTCTGGCTCGATCGCGGCGAGCTGTTCTTCTTCGTGCGCGATGTGCCGGGCTTCCAGCGCGCGATCGACACCGCTCGCCGCACGGCGGCGGTGACGGAGCGACGGTCCCCCAAGGGCGGCGACCCGCTGGTCGCCATCACCCTGCCCGCGGGACAGACCGGCGGACTGGACCGTAGCTCGGGGGGCCTGTGGTTGCCCGGCAGCGCCGTCAGCGCCCTGAGCGAGACGGGCGCGCTGGCCTTCGGCTGGCGGCCTCCCGGGCGTGGCGCGCCTCGGCGCTTCAAGCTGCCCGACCTGCTCTCGCGCACGATCTTCACCATGACCGGGCTCTACGCGCTGCTGTCGTTCGCGCTGATCACCCTCTCGCTCTACGCCGGCCTGAGCGCGGCCGCGGCGCTGGGTATTGCCGCCGTGATCCTGGCGCTGCAGTTCGCCCTCGGGCCCTTCCTGCTCGACCTCTCGCTGCGCTTCCTCTACCGCTCGCGCCGCGTCGAGCTGAGCGAGCTACCCGAGCACCTGCAGCGCTATGTGGCGACCACGGCGCGCACGCACGCCATGGCGGTCCCGCGCTTCACGATCATCGAGGATCTCAGCCCCAACGCCTTCACCTACGGTCACACGCCGAACAACGCGCGCATCGTGCTGACCGCCGGGATGCTCGAGCTGCTCGACGAACGCGAGCTCGAGGGCGTCGTCGGCCACGAGCTCGGCCACGCGCGCAACTGGGACATGCTGCTGATGACGGCGGCGCAGCTCGTGCCGCTGGTGCTCTACTATGTCTACCGTACGGCGCTGGACGTCCGTTCCAACAACAGTCGCACGCGCGGCGCCTCGCGCGGTGGCCGTCGGCGCCTACCTGCTCTACATCGTCAGCCAGTACGTCGTGCTGTGGTTCTCGCGCACGCGCGAGTATTACGCCGACCGCTTCGGCGCCCGCTCGGTCGGCAGCGCCTCGGCGCTCGGCCGCGCGCTGGTCAAGATCGCCTACGGCCTCGCCAGCCGCGGTGACCAAAGCGCCGCCCAGGCCAAGGGCGCGGCCGGGGGTCAGCGTCTGGCCGCGATCGGCGCGCTGGGCATCTTCGACGGCGCGGCCGCGCGCTCGCTGGCGCTGACCTCGCGTACGGGCGCAGCCGCCCTGTCCCCCCCCGCCGACGAAGGCACCACCCCGGCGGCGGCCACGCCGGCGTCGGGCCGCTACCACATCGACGGCGAGGCGCTGCTGGGCGATGAAGTGGATCTGTGGAATCCCTGGGCGCTCTACTTCGAGCTGCACTCCACGCACCGCTGGTGGCCAAGCGCCTGCTCGCGCTCTCGGCGCTGTCCGAGGAGCTGGGAGAAGAGCCGCTCGTGCGCTTCGACCTGCCCCAGCCGGAGTCCTATTGGGACGAGTTCGCCGTCGACGTGGCGATCAACAGCGCGCCCGTGCTGCTGCTGCTGGCGGCGCTGGCGTCGGCGCGGCCACGGCCTCCGGCGCCCTGGGCGGCATGCTGCTGCTGGTCGCTGCGGCGATGATGGTCAAGCTGCGCTTCACCTATCCGACCGGCAGCTTTCCCGAGATGAGCGTGGCCACCTTGCTGCGCCAGGTGAAGGTCTCGGGCGTGCGGCCGGTGCCCTGCCGACTGAACGGGGCGATTCGCGGCAAGGGCGTGCCCGGCTTGATCTGGTCCGATGACTTCGTGATGCAGGACGACACCGGCATCATGCTGCTCGATCATCGCCAGCCGCTCGCGCTGTGGGAGGGGCTCTGGGGTTGGCTGCGCGGCAATCGGCTGATCGGCGAGGACGTGCAGGTGGAGGGCTGGTATCGCCGCGCGCCGATCCCCTTCGTCGAGATCTTGCACTTCACCGTCAACGGCGTGCGCCGCCGCTCGTGGCTTCGGCTCTTCCGCTGGGGCGGCGCCGTGCTAGTCGCGCTGGCGGGGCTGGCGCTGCTGGTCGCCGGCGGCTGAGGGCACGGCGGCGGGCGCTGCGCGCGAGACAAGGGCTGCAACCGGGTTTGTCGAGAGGAGGGTATAGGATGCCAATCTACATCATTGTACCGATCTTGGTCATCGTGCTCGGCGCGGTCTATGCCGTTTGGTGGATGAAGACGGGGCAGGGCGCCCGTTTGCTCGAATCCACCTATGAGCTGCGGCCGGGCGAGAAGGTGATCGCCAACTTCGGCGGGTCGTTTGCGCCCGCCGGTGGCACCGCCGGGCACTTGGCCGCCAAGGCGGCCGGTGCTGCCGTGGGGCTCCGTGTCAAGCAGCGCGGGGTGGGGGTCGCGCTGACCGATCAGCAACGCCTGGTGGTGGCGCCGATGGACGAGGGTGGGATCACGCTCGGCGACGATGCGGTGTTCTATTTCGGGGCCGATCGTCCCGTGCAGGTCAGCTTCGCCACGGCGCCGGCCTCGATGGCAGCCGCGCTCGCCATGTCGGGGTCGTCCGCCGTGCTGGTGTCGCTCAAGACGGGCGCGGAGCAAACCGAGCTGGTGCTCCAGGGTCCCGCCAAGCCGGCTATCGCGCAGTGGGCCAGCGATCTGGGGTTTCAGGTTTCCGAGGGTTGAGGGACGACTGGACGAACCGCGCCGAGGGCTCACAGGATTTGGCCGTTGCTGCCCGAGAGTGGTTGACATTCGACTATAGTCGAATAATTATTCGTTCATGTCTTCGGACGAGTATCGGCTGAGCTTTCGCGAGGCTGGGGCAGTGCTCGCGCGGCGACTTGACGAGCCCGCGCCGGGCCGGATCCAGCTACTCGCCGGACCGCGTCAGGTGGGCAAGACGACGCTGCTGCTCGAGCTGGCCGAGCGCCTCGGGAACGCGGCTATCTACGTGGCCGCCGACGGTCCAGGAGGCGACCCTGCCTGGCTTCTGGGAGCGGCTTTGGGTTCGCGCCGAGGAGACCGCCGCCAGGGCCGGGCGAGCCGTGGTGCTCCTCGATGAGGCGCACCTGCTTTCAGACTGGTCCGGTCGGCTCAAGGGCGAGTGGGATCGCCTGCGTCGGCGCAAGCGGCCCGTGCACGTCGTCGCGACCTGTTCCTCCGCGCTCCGGCTCGCGGCGGGAGCGAGAGAGAGCCTGGCCGGTCGCTTCGAGCGCATCACGTTCACGCACTGGTCGGTCTCCTCTCTCGCCGAGGTCTTCGGCGTGCTTCCGGTGGAAGCGCCCGAGCTCCTGGTGCGGATGGGTTGCTACCCGGGGGCTTTCGAGCTTCGTCACGACCTCGCGCGCTGGTCGGCCTACCTTCGCGACGCGATCCTCGAGCCCGCGGTTGGACGGGACATCCTGGCCCTTGCGGCGGTGCGAAGGCCAGCGCTGCTGCGCCAGGTGTTCGGCGTGTGCGCGTCATCCCCAGCCCAGATCGTTTCCTTGCAGAAGCTCCAAGGTCAGCTCCAGGACCCCGGAGCGCTCGAGACGATCGCTCATTACCTGGCGTTGCTAGAGCAGGCCTTCCTGGTCGCGCCGCTCGGCAAGTACTCCGGCGGTCCGGCGCGTCAGCGCGCCGCACCACCGAAGCTGATCACCCTCAGCAACGCCTTGGTCGCGGTCGTCGACCCGCGCGGAATCCCGGAGCGCGCGACGGATCCCGCGCGATTCGGCGCGTGGGTCGAGAACGCCTGCCTCGCCTATGCGTGGAACGCGGGCCAGCGGGTGAGCTACTGGCGCGAGGAGCCGCTTGAGGTGGACGGTGTGCTCGAAGGGAGCTGGGGCTCGTGGGCGATCGAGATCAAGACCGGCTCACTTGCGGCCGCGGATCTCAAGGGCCTCGGCGAGTTCGGGCGTCGCTACCCGAGGTTCCGGTCGCTGGTCCTCTGCGACGACGAGGCTCGTCCGGTGGTCGAGCGCGCGGGCCTCGAGGCCATGGCCTGGGGCGACTTTCTCCTGCGCGGGCCGCCCTCCGGGACGCCCGGACCCCGCTGACCGTGGTCGACGACACGGGCTTCGCCAAGAAGGGCACGCACTCGGGAGGCCTGCGGGCTAGGCGAGGCGCGTCCGCGCTCGGCGGGGTGCGAGGCTCAACGGCAGGCTTGGGTGCGTGGAACCGGTTTGCTGGCAATGCAGCCGCCGCCGAGCAGGAGCGAAATGCCGCAGCTGGTGTACTGCGCCTCGGTGCCGCACTCGGGTACCACGCCGCTGGTCCAGCCCGAGCCGGCACAGCGCAGCGCGCCTCGGAGGTCGCCGAGGGTGCATTTGCCAGGGTAGCTGGAGGGATACTGCTTCTCGATCACCTTGTCGCAGTTGTAGTCCCAGGTCGAAGTCAGGCAGAGCGACCCGATCGGGGCCGCCGTGAGCGCCGTCGGCACCACGGGCAGCGGCAGGATCGTGCCGTAGCGCGTGCAGAAGGGCGTGGTGAAGTACGAGTTCTGAGCCGGGCTGAGCGTCGCGCTGCGATCGTAGCAGTCGGCCTGGCCGGCGGTGGCCGGGTTCTTCAGCGTGTAGCCCGTGGGGCAGACGCACTCCTGCAGCGACGTGGCCCCGGCCGGGGCGAAGCTATCGCCGTCGCCGTCGGCGAAGCAAGTGGCCTTGACGGTCTGGCCGTCGTCCACCAGCCCATTGCAGTCGTTGTCCTTGTTGTCGCAGTACTCGAGCGCCCCCTTGTAGATCGCCGGGTCGGCGTCATTGCAGTCGTCGGCGCAGCTCTTGCCGTCCTTGTCTGCATCGAGCGGCTGGTTCAGGCAGCCGCTGGCGGGCTCGCAGGAGTCGACGGTACAGGCCTTCCCGTCGTTGCAGACCAAGGCGTCCTGCTGCAGGCAGAGGTGGTTGGCGAGGCCGCACTTCTCCTCGCCGGTGCAGGCGTTACCGTCGCTGCAGTCGGCGTCGGCCTTGCAGGTGTAGCGACAGTTGCTCTCGCAGCCATCGCCTGTGGTCTGGTTGCCGTCATCGCACTCCTCGCCGCTCTGCACGAGCTTGTCACCGCAGCCGGCCACCGCGCAGGCGCCACCGCGGCAGAGGCCCTGGACGTTGCCGCCGGGTACCGTACAGCGCGTCTCGCCGCTCGGGGGCGTGCCCGCCACGCAGGCGTGGGTGGTCTCGGTGGCGCAGGTCTCGGCGCCGTTGCACGGGTTCTGGTCGTCGCAGTCCGCGGCGCCCCGGCAGTCGAAGTGGCAGCCGCTACAACCCGGGCGCACGGGCTCCTTGCCCGGGTCACACTCCTCGCCACGCTCGCGGTCGATGTAGCCGTCACCACAGCGCGTCGGGACGCACGCCCCAGCGACACAGATCAAGGCCGAGCTGGCAACGCTGCTGCACGGCACGCCGTCGCTCTTGCCCACGCAGCTCTGCTCGACCGAGCCGTCGACGGCCGTCACGACGCCGTCGCCGAGAATCCGCAGATCGCGCAGCCGGCTCGCGTCCGCGGCCCGGGCGTCGCGCGCCACGGCGGCATCGCGCTTGATCTGCGGCAGGTCGTCGCTGCAACCGACGAGGGCGGCCATGGTCAACGTTACCTGCGCCAAGGCGCGCGCTCGGCCACCGCACGCGCCGCGACCCACAAAGCACCGTCCTGGCAACATGGCTTCCTCCCGCTCACTGGTTGAGTGCGATCGATCGCTCCGCTGACGTTCGATTCTGGCCGAGCCTAGCCGATCACGCGATCGCCGGGAAGCGAAGCGCCACGCGCCGGGTTGCGCCAGCGCCATCCGCGTCGGGGCCCGTCACGCGCCGGTTCAATCGGGCAGCGGCAGCTCGACCAGCAGGCCGTCGCGCGCCACCTCGAGCAGCGGATGGTGCGCGGCCGCCTCCACGCCCAGCGCCTGCGCGGCGGCAGCGTCATAGCGCGGGCTGAGGTGCACCAAGATCACGCGGCGCGCCTCGGCCCGTCGGGCCGCCTGGGCGGCCTGGATGGCCGTCAAATGCCTCTTCTCGTCGGCATCGGCCTGCTCGGCGGCCGCAAACATGCCCTCGATGAAGGCGAGGTCGACGGCGCGCAGCAACGGCTGCAGCCCGGCGCAGGGGGCGGTATCCGTGATGAAGGCGACGTGGCGCCCGCGTCGTGGCAGCCCCAGCACCTGCTCCGGGCGCACGATCGCGCCGCCGGAGAGCAGCACCTCGCTGCCATGCTGGAGCTGGCCCCAGAGCGGCCCACAGGGGACCCCCAGGCGCGCTGCGGCTGCCGGGTCGAAGCGGCCCGGTCGCTCGTGCTCCTCGAGCCGATAGCCCAGGCAGAGCACGCGATGGTCGAGCGGCTGCCAGTAGATCGTCACCTGGTCGTCGCGATAGGCGGGCGCCTGCGGGTCGCCGGACCACTCGATCACCTGGATCGGATAGTTGATGAACATGCCGAGATCGGCGCGGACGTGCTCGATGAAGCGTCGCAGCCCTGGCACGCCGAGCAGCGTCAGCGGCGGCGGATCGGGCATCTGGGCGCGCAGCATCAGCAGGCCCGGCAGACCCAGCACGTGGTCGGCGTGCAGGTGCGTGGTCGCCACGACGGTCAGCGCGCGCAGGCCGACGTGCAGCTCCTTATAGGGCAGCTGCGTGCCCTCACCGCAGTCGAAGAGGTAGACCCGGCCGGCGTGGCGCAGCGCCAGCGAGGTCAGCCGTCGCTGCGGCATCGGCATCATGCCGCCGCTCCCGAGCACAATGCATTGCATGGTCTGGAAGGTCCTACCGCGACCCGCCGCGCCGTCAGTCCAGACCGCGCGGCACGGCCGCGAGCTGGCGCAAAGAGGCCGAGCGTGGCAGGCGTGCCAGAGCCCGCGTGGCGCGCTCGGGGTCGAGCTCGCGCGCGCGACGCAGCAGGCTGCGCGCCTCCTCGTCGCGCTGTTGCGTGGCGCAGAGCAGGGCGAGGTTGTAGTGCGCGTTGAAGTGACGCGGGTTGAGGGCCAGCGCCCGGCGCAGACACTCCTCGCCACGTTCCACGCTGCCGCTGCAGACGTAGGCCAGACCGAGGCTGGCCCACACCGGCACCACGCTGCCATCCTGGTCCAGCTGCGCCAGCAGCACGGCGATCGCGCGGTCGTAGTCGCCGAGCGTAATCGCCACGTCGGCGAGCAGCAGGCGGGCGCGTGGAAAATCGGGACAGACCTCGATCAGCCGCTCGACGGCGCGCTGCGCCTCGGCTGGGCGTCCGGTGTCGTGCTGCGCCGTGGCCAGGTTGAACAAGGCCACGGGATGGTCGGGCTCGGCCTGCAGGGCGGCCCGGTAGGCCTCGACGGCTTCGTCGAGTCGACCGAGCTGCGCCAGCGCCGCACCGAGGTTGACCCGCGGCGCGGACCACGCGCGGTCGAGCTCTACCGCCCGTCGAAGCGCCTGGGCGGCCGCCCGCCAGTGGGTCTGTTGATGGAGCGCGATGCCCTCGGCGTTATAGGTGCGTGCCATGCCGCCGCGCGCCGCCTCGTCCTCGCCCGGAAGGCCGTCGACCTGCCAAACATCGGCCACGAGCGCCTGCGCGAACGCCGCGCGCGCCTCGCCATAGGCGTTGTCCTGCAGCAACAGCTCACCGCGCACCGCGTGCAGCGCCCGCGCGTCGGGGTTTTGCCGCAGCGCCCCGTGCAGCAGGGCAAAGGCCTCCTGGCGCCGATCGAGGTGCAAGCCCAGCAAGCGCGCCAAAGCGGCCGCGGCCGCGGCGCTGCGCGGATCGAGCAGCAGGGCGCGGCGCAGCAAGGGCTCGGCGTCCGCATCGGCGCGCGAGCGCAGGCGTTCGCGACCGAGCGCCAACAGCACCTCGGGCTGATCGGGGGCGAAGGCGAAGGCCTGGGCGAAGGCGTCGGCCGCCGCTGCGTAGTCGGCAGCGCGCAGCGCGTCCGTGCCGCGCTGCAGCCACACCCGCCAGGGCTCAACGACGGGCACCACCTGCCGCGGCTCGTCAGACATTGTTCTTCCGATGAGGGTCGCCAACCTAACATCGCGTAGATCG
The DNA here is from genome assembly GCA_016702545.1 of Pseudomonadota bacterium. Taxonomy (GTDB): domain Bacteria; phylum Myxococcota_A; class Polyangia; genus JADJTL01. The sequence goes on from JADJDT010000052.1 coordinate 13,522, forward strand.
AGCGTCAATCGGCTGCTATGATGCCGGCGCGATGCTCCCGCCCGTCAACGTCAGCGGCCCCTTTCGGGGTCTTGTGCCTTTCACCGAGGCCGATCACGCGCAGTTCTTTGGACGCGACACCGAACGCGGTCGCCTGCAGCAGTGGCTGCGCCGCGACCACGCGCCGATGGCCCTGGTGACGGGCGAATCCGGCAGCGGCAAGACCTCGCTGCTGGGTGCGGCGCTGGTGCCCGCGGCCCGCGCCGCGCACTTCCTCCCGCTCCACTTCGAGGTCGGCGAGGGCTGGCACGGTGCCCTCCGCGCGGCGCTCGCGGGCCACCTCGGCCGACCGCTCGGTCCGGCCGATGATACGGCGCGCGTTTGTCTGGGTCTGGCGGCCGCGGCGCCGAGCCGCGTACTCGTGATCGCCGACCAACTCGAGCAGGCGGCGTGGCTCGAAGGGAGCGCCCTGGACGAGCTCAACCGCCTACTCGCGGCGCTCACCGAGGTCTCGGCCCCTCCGCTGCACCTGGTCCTCGGTGTGGAACGGCGCGAGCTGCACGTCATCGGTCAGCTGGCGCTACCCCGGGCACGTATCGCCGACGAGGCGCGCATCGAGGTCGGCCGCTTCGATCGCCACCAGACCTCGTTCTTGATCGAGCGGAGCGCGCTGGTCGGCGGCGCCTATCTGGAGGCCGGTCTGCCCGACCTGATCGCCGAGGAGCTGTGCAGCCACGGTCCGGTGCTGCCGGCCCAGCTGCAGTGCGTGCTGCAGGCCGTGATGCTGCGGCGGAGCAACACCCTCGCGGCTTATCGTCGGGGTGGCGACGCCGGCGTGCTGAGCGTGCTCCACGTCGAGCTGCTGGCCACTCGCGCGGGCGGCTGGCGCGCGCGCCGCGTGCTCGCCGCGCTGGCGGAGACCGAGAACCCTCGGGGGCTGTTGACCGCCGAGGAGGTCAGCGAGCGGGCCGGCATGGTCGTCCCGGCGGCCGAGCAGTTGCTCGAGACGCTGGCCACGACGGGGCTGGTCCGACGGGGAGCCCCGCGTCAGGACGGCGCGGCGGCCTTCGGCGTGCTGCACCCCTACCTGCTGCCCGGTATCCGCGACCTCGTCGCCCCGGTGCGCCGCGGCCGGGCCCATGCCGGCCTGACGTTGCGACGCCGCTCCGATCGGCACAGCCTGCTGCGCCCGCACGAGCTGCTCGCGATCTGGCGCTACTGGGGCACGGCGCTGCCGGTGAAGGAACAACAGACGGTGCGGCGCGGGCTGCGGACCTGGGCGGCCAGCGCGACGCTCTGTCTGCTGCTCGGTCTGCTGGCGAGCACGGCCATCTGGTGGCGCTTGGCCCGCTCGAGCTATCTGGCCGAGCTGCGGGGCGCGGGCGGGCCAGCGCGGGTGGTCCTGCGCGCCGGCGACCCGGGGCTGCGCTTCGCCTTTCGCTGGGGACCCGGCCAGCTCGGCGCGATCACGGAAGACACCGCCTTCACCCTCGACACGCTGCCGTCGGCGGCCCAGCAGGCCGTGCGAGAGCAAACGGTGATCAGCCGCGGGCGCAGCGGGGACGGCGCGGGCGGCACGGAGCCGTGGCTCGACCATCTGCTGGGAGCGCTGCCCTTGGCGCGCCGCGGCACCCTGCTGGTGCTGGCGGGTCGGAGCGCCGAGGGCACGCGGCTGCTGGTCGAGGCGGGCCGCCGCCCCGATGAGCGCGGGCGCGCAGCACAGGCCTTGGCGTTGCTGCTGGGGGACGCCGCCGCCACGCGCGAGGTGCTGATGAGCTGCCTCGGCGACGAACGGGCGCGCCTGCGCCGACTGGCCGTCCGCCTCGCCGGCCGCCTGGCGCCCCGGCCGGCGGCGGAGGTGCTGGAGCGCGGCGCGCGTGACGCCGACGTGCAAGTGCGACTGCTGGCGCTGGCGGGCCTTGCACGCCTGCCGCTCACGCAGGCACTACCGGTGCTCGACCACCTGGTCACCGACCCCGACGCGCGGGTCCAGCAGCAGGCCCTGGCCCAGCTCGCGGCCGCCGCCCACCACGACGCCGCGGCCGCGCTCGAAATCGTCGTCGGCGCCCGACAACGGCTGACCGCCACGAGCTCGCGGGCGGACGCTGCCGCGCTGCCCGCGGCGGTGCTGCCCCTGCTGCGGCTGCAACAGACCCTGCTGCAGCGCGCCCCCGTCGAGCTGGCCCGACACCTCGTCGGCCAGCTCGACACGACCACGGACCTCGCGCGCCAAGGTGAGCTCTTGGCGCTGCTGCTCCAGCTCGTCGCGCACCTCGACGCGGGCGCCGCGCCCGTGCTGCAGCGCCTGCAGCAGGCCACGAGCCCGATCGTGCGCGCGGGCGCGACGGCGCTGCACGCCCGCTTCAGCGGCGGCGACGCCGCGCTCGAGACGCTGGCCGCGCTGGCCGGCGCCCAGCGGCCCGCAGCCGAGAGCGTGGCCCTGCGACGCGCCGCCGCGCTGGGCTTGGGTTGGGTCGACGCCCCCGATCGCCAGCGTCGGCTCGACCTGCTCAAACGACTGCTGGCGGACGGCGCACCCCCCGTCGTGGCCGCCGCCGTCGACTCGCTGCTGCGCGCCGGCTACCTCGGCACCCAGGAGATCATCAAGCGCATTCGTCAGGGCTTCGCCTCGGCCGCCGACGGGGCACGCGAGGCGATCTGCCGCGGCGAGGTCCGTGACCGCTTCGCGCTCACCGCGCTGGTCACCGCCATCTGGGCGGGCGATCGACCGGCGCAGCGGCGCAGCTTGCTGACCTGCGTCGAGCAGGTCGCCAGCGCCCACGCACCGCTCGGACTGTGGCTGGCCCAGCGCGCTGCGGCCGACCGCGTGACGGAGGTGCAGCGCGCCGGGGCCCAAGCGGTGGCGCTCTCGCTGCAGCAGGGCGGCGCGCGCTTCGAATGGCTGGCGCGCAGCTATTTGGCGGCGGACGACGCGACCGGGCGCATCGCGCTGCTGCAGGCGATCGCCGCGCGCCCTCCGCAGCGCTCAGCGCTGTTGCTCAACGCGATCGCCGGCTGCAGCACGGCCGCGGAGGTCGGCGTCCGCGCGGCCATGGCACCAGCCGCCGTCGCCGTGGCGCCCTCGCCGATCGAGGCCGCCGCGCTGCTGGAGCGGCTGCTCCGCGATCCTGCGGGTGAGGTGCAAGCGGCGGCCGTACACGCGGCGCTGGGGTTGACGGCGCCCAGCTCCGGCAGCGCGGTAGAGCGCTGGCGCGCGCTGCTGGAGCGGCTCGACGCGACCGTGGCCCAGCTGCTGCGCGGGCTGCGGGGCGCCGCAGCGCGCGAGGCCGTCCAGCTGGCGGTCAAGCTCGTGCTCGATCGTGCCGTCGACAGCGCCGCCGCTCACCCCGAGGCCGAGGTGCGCGCGACGGCGCTGACCCGTCAGGTGGCCCGCGCGACGGCGACGGCGGCACTGGTGCTGCTCGAGGACGCGCGCCGCGATCCCGCGCTCCCGCTGCGGCTGGCCGCGCTCCGACTGCTCGGTGAGCAGAGCCAGCGCCTGGGCAAGCTGGTCGTGCCGCTGTTGGCGCGCGGCCTGCGCGCCGCCGACCCCAGCGAGCGCCAGATGGCCTTTGCCGCGCTTGGGCTGCTGCGCGGCGAGGCCACCGACGAGGCGCTGCGACTGCTGCGCGCCGCGATCCGCGACCGCAGCGAGGAGCGGCGCCGGCTGGCCTTCACCGCGCTAGGAACCCTGGCCGCCCGGCGCCCCGAGGCCGCCGCGACCTTGCTCGACGGGGCGCTCGACCCCGCGCACGACGTGCAGGTGGCCGCGCGCACGGCGCTGGCCCGACATCTGGCGCGGAGCTGCCCGCCGGCGCGGCTTTGGCAGCTCCTGCGCGACAGCCCCCGCGACGCGCTGTTGCGCTGGATCAGCACCGTGGCACTGGCCTGGTACGGGCGTCAGCACGGCGACGCCTGGCTGCGTGCGGCCTGGGGCAAGCTGCCCGCGACGGTGCCGGTCTCGACGCGCATCGCCGCGCGCCTCGCGCTCGCACTCGGCCGCAGTCACCAACCCCCGCCGGAGCGGACGCTGGCCTGGCTGATCGGTTGGTGAGGGCAGCAGTGCCGGCGCGCCAGGAGCGTGGCGGCGACCCTCCCAGGCCTCAGTTTGCGCTACCCAGCCGCCGCCGCAGCGACTATCTTGCGCGGCGGATCCGCCACTGGAGGAGGGTGGGGAATGCGCGTCGCGATGTTCTCGTGGGAGTCACTCCATTCGTTCAACCTGGGTGGCCTGGCCGTGCACGTCACAGAGCTGGCCGCGGGCCTGCAGCGGCGCGGTCACGAGCTGCACGTGATCACCCGCCGACGCGGCGATCAGAGTTACTACGACTGCGTCCACGGGGTGCATTATCACCGCGTCGACCACGGCGTGAGCCAGAACCTCGTTGAGTCGATGGACTGGATGTGCAAGGCGATGGCCCATCGCTTCCACGAGGTGACGTCCTTCGTCGGCCCCTTCGACCTGATCCACGCCCACGACTGGATGGCGGGCAACGTGATCAAATACGTTCGCGATGGCCACGGCACGCGCGGCCTGCTGACGCTGCACTCGACGCAGTACGGCCGCGACGGCAACACCTTCCACGGTGGCTACGCCAAGTGGGTGCGCGACACGGAGGCGGCCGCCTGCTTCCACGCCCACAGCATCATCGCGGTCAGCAGCTTCCTCGCCGCCGAGGTCAGCCGCATCTATCAGGTGCCGCACTGGAAGATGCACGTCGTGCCGAACGGGGTGAACTACCATGCGTTCGACGGCTTCGTCGATCCGGGCCCGATCAAGGCGCGCTATCACATCGCGCCGATGGCGCCGACGGTGCTCACGGTGGCCCGCATGACCGCCCAGAAGGGCATCGACCTGCTCGTCGATGCGGTACCGATGGTGCTGGCCTCCTACCCGGAGACCAAGTTCGTCATTTCGGGGGACGGCCCGGAACTCGACGCGATCGTGCGCCGCGCGCACGCCAACGGCGCGGCCCACGCGATCCGCTTCCTCGGTCCCCTGCCGCGCGGTGAATACGCCGACCTGACCCGGGCGTGTGACATCGACGCCGTGCCGAGTCGCAACGAGCCCTTCGGCATCGTCGTGCTCGAGGCCTGGGCCGCCGGTAAGCCGGTGGTGGCCACCACGGCAGGTGGCCCGCGCGACTTCGTCTGGCACAACGTCAACGGCTTCCTCGTCGACGCCAACGCTGGCGGCCTAGCCCACGGCATCGGCTCGCTGCTCGCCGATCACGAGCACTGCCGCCGCCTGGGCCAAGCAGGCCGGCGCGCGGTCGAGGAGCACTTCAACTGGGACAACATCGCGGGCTTCACCGAGGGCGTGTACCACGCGGTGCTGAGCTAGCTAGACCCAGAACAAGCGCGTCCCGCGCTCGTTCTGGGCCCAGCTATTACTCAGGGGGCTTTCGCAAAGCCCCCTCGTCGCGGGGAGTGAATCCCCGCGACTTCACCCCACAACGCTCGCCTGTCGGCTCGTCTAGCCCGAAAACAAGGGGCTTGCGCCAAAGCGCGCTTGTTTTCGGGCTAGAGCGCCAAACCGCTCGCCTCGCGCGAGCGCGCGCACGGCGGCGCTATCACGGCGACAGGGACCGCCGTCTGCGGCTTGAAGTAGATCCTCTCGTGCAGCCCGCTGCCGACATAGGCCGGCAGGTCGCCCACATGGCCGTAGCCCAACCGCTCGTAGAAGCGGTGGGCGAGTTCGTTGCCATGCGCCGCCAGCAGGACGATGCCGCCGCGGGCGAGATAGCGCTGCTCCAGCGCGGCGACCAGCGCACGCCCCAAACCGCCGCGGGTGCGCTCCGGAGCCACGGCGATCAGCCGCAAATAGCCGCTGCGATCGAAGGCACCCCGCTCGACGAACCAGGCGACGCCCAGCGGCGGCTCGCCCTCGGCCGCCACGACCAGCAGCGCGCTACGCGGATCGTCGAGCGCCGCCTCGAGCTGGCGCGCGACCGACGCTGCGCTCAGCCCATAGCTGGCGAAGAGCGGGGTGCGCGCCACGATCGCCGCACACGCTGGAACCTCGGCCGCCCGCAGCGGACGAACGACCCGCGACGCATCCCGCATTCCCCCCTCCACCCCTGCGCCACCGAGTTGACGCCACACCCGCGCGTTTGTCGAGGACCGGCGGGGCGCGCCCTCGACCCGGGCGACGTCCTACTCGGCCGCGCGCTCAAGGGACCCCGCAGGGGCCTGCTCCAAACGGACGCCGGTCTCCAGCGCGGGCGCCGGAGGCGCCAAGGCGTGACCCCACCGCGGACGCAGGATGATCGGGCGCTCGGCCCTCAGGTCGAGCCACGTCTCCAGTCGTCCCTCGCGCACGTGCTGTCCAGCGAGCACGGCGCCATCGCCGGACATCACCTCGACGACGCCCACCGGCCAGCGCAGGGTCAGGGCCCGCAGCAGCGCTGGGCCCTCGTCGCGCTGATAGCGCAGCCGCACGCTGCCATCGTCGCCGAGCGGATCGAGCACCACGCGCATGGCGCCGAGCAGATGCTCCGCCAGGGCCTCCAGCCCGGTGACCCAGAGCGAGCCGGCACGCTGCCGGCCCGCCAGGGCGACGAAGAGCCGATCGACCTCGGGGCGTAGCACGTAGCGCTCGCCGCCGAGTCCAAGCAACAGCTCACGCCCGTGCAAGCGCCCGCGCGCCCGGCAGGTCTCGAGATAGACGTGCCCGATCGCCAAGCCGTGGGCAGCCTCCAGCCGATCGAGCGCCCGCGGCGAGAGCGTGGCGAGCAACTGCTGCCAGCGCGCGAAGAACAGCCAGCTCGAGCCGAAGAGCCAGAACGGGCGCTCGCCGTCGACCGCGAGCTGTTCGGCGCGGTAGAGCACCGCCGGCCGATCCGCCGGGCGATCGCTGCGCAGCAGATCCAGACGCGGAAGCTGGCGCGAGGTCTGCGCGTCCGCACCGCGCCACAGATAGCGCACGCCGAAGCGGCGCAGCAGCGGCAGCAGGTACCAGCGACTGGTGGGATCGGCGCCCGCGTTGCTGATCGCCTCGCAGTTCGTCGTCGGCCGGTGATCGATCCAGAGGCGACCGGCCGAGACCTGGCGGAAGGCGCTGAAGCCGCTCAGGGTGCGCGGATCACCCGGGTCGTCCGGCCCGCCACTGAGCGAGTGCAGGCCGAGCTCGACCCCCTGCGCGACCAGGCGGGCCAGCAGCGCGCGATAGGGCGCGGCGTCGAGCTGCTCGGCATAGGGCGCACGCGCCGCGCGAAGACGGTCTTGCTGTAAGCGAGGCCGCGGTTGACCAGCCCGGGCCACTGCGGGCCGATCCGTCCGGCCGCCACGGCGCCGGTCGCGCCGAAGGCCAGCGCCTCGAGCCGCTCAGTGCTCGACTGGTCGGCGTGGTCGGTGAGCACCAGCGCGGCCCGGTAGCCGGCCGGGAAGCGCCGGACCTCCGGCAGCGTCGCCTCACCGACCCGCCACTGCCAGCGATAGCTGCGTCGCGTGCCTGCCAAACGCCACACGGCCTCGCGGGTCACCACCGGCGCCCTGCGACCGGGTGCAGCCCCGAGCGCCGGGGCGGGGTCGGCGGCGCAGCGCCGATAGTGCGCCAGCGGGCGGTTGCGCGCGTCGTCGAGCTCAAGCTCGAGCGCATAGCCGCCGGCGGCGCGTGGCCGCACCCAGTAGCCCTCGAGCCCCGTGGGGCCGGTCCAGGTGACCTGACCACCGTCGCCGCGGAGCAGCAGCCGATGCGGCGTCAGCGCGTCGACGAAGAGCGGCCGCCGCGGGTTGATCACCGACCGATAGCCGCGATCGAGCACCACCAGCCCGCGCGACGGCACGGCGACCAAGCGCAGCGCCTCGCGCACCAGCGCGACCGGCGCTTCGTGCCGCACCGTCAGCTCGAGCGTCAGCGTGCGCCGCGTGCTGTCGCCGGCCAGCCGCAGCGCGTAGCGCGCGCCCGCGGCGACGACCTCGCCCTGCAGCGCCCACGACGTGCCTCCGGCGCCGCCGGGAGCGGCGGGCACCAAGACCCACCGCTGGCGTCGAGGAGGACCGCCGGCGCGCGCGAGCTCGAGTTCCGGCGCCAGATCGACCAGGGGCTGACCGTCCGGCCCCTGGAGCAGCGCGTGCTCATCGCTCAGCACCACCGCATAGCTCGCGCTCGGCGCCACCGCGCGCGTGGCCGGCGGCGCGGCGGCGAGCGGCGGCGCGGCGAGCACCCCACGCGTGTCCTGCCGGGCGCACAGCACGCTGACCAGCCCCAGCACGGCGGCGGGCAGCCTCAGCGCGCGCCCCGCGCCGCGCCCCAGGCGCGGGCTACGCACCTTGCGCTTCGATCGTCAGCCCGAGCAGCTCACGCAAGCGAAAGCAGCTCTCGGAGACCATGAACTCGCCGAGCTGGGCGATCCGCTCATCGAGCGAGAAGGCACCGGCGCCCGGGTCTGCCGCGAGCGTGGTGGCCGCCAGCTCGAGATCACCGCAGAGCAGCAACCCGACGCGGTCGGCCGTGAGCTCGCAGGCGTTCCACCAGGCCAGGATATCGAGGCTCTCCCACGGCAGCTGCGGCACCAGCCCACCGAGCTGCTCGAGCTGTGCGGGATGCAGATGGCGCCGCAACGCCTTGGCGAGCTGCGTGACCTGGCGCGCCAAATCGCGCGGCACGTCGGCGCCCGCGGCGAACAGGTCGCGCACCGCGAGCAACACCGCCAGCAGCTGCGAGGGCGCGTTGAGCGCGTTACGCAAGAACAGCGCCGGCCGCAGGAAGGCGAGCTGGCGGGCCAGGATGAAGCTCAGCTCCAACTCCGAGCGTCCGTCCAGCAGCAGCGCCCCCGCCACGAACGAGGGGGCCTCGCTGGTGTGCGCCAGCAGCAACGCCAGCGGCTGATCGGGCTGCAGGAAGAGGTCCGCCTCCGCCACGCTGAGCACCCCGGTCAGATAGCCGAAGACCTCCGTGATCGGCTGGCTGTCGTCGGGCAGGTGCTGGCGTTGTGCCCGCTTGAGCCCAAAGGCGGCATGCGGGCGCGCCGTGGTCGTGGCCACCACCGGGGCGACGATCGCGAACACCGCGCTGATGCGCGGATCCTGCAGCGGGTGGTGCAGCTCGCGCTGCCAGACCTCGTCGCTCAAGCGCGCACGGGCGCGCGCTAGCTTCCGCGGCCGATAGCGCCGGAAGTGCTTCAGCTCCTCGGGCGTCGCCTGGCGCGAATGGGCCAAGGTCGCGGCCAGACACCAGGCCTGGTCGTAACACTCGCCCTCGAGCTGCAGTCGATGTAGCTGGTGCAAGAGTTCGGCACGCCCGGGGTCCGCTTGCAGCAGGCGCTGCAACAGCGTGATGGCCCGTGGCCGATACTCGGGGCCACAGAGATAGTAGAGCTCGGCCAGCATCTCGGCGCGCGCTCGGTCGCCGGGGTCGAGGCGGTCAGCGGCCTCGAAGGCCGCGATCGCCGCCTCGAAGTCGCGGCGGCGCGTGCGCAGCACCTCCCCGAGGTTGTGCCAAAGGCTGGTGCGCAGGGCGGGCGCGGCCTCCGCCGGCAGCCGCTGGATCATCCGGGCGTAATTCAGCTCGAGCTGCTTCCAGTCGCGCTGCCGCGTGCACAGCTCGTCGATCGCGCTGAAGGCCTGCAGCTGCTGCGGATCGGCATCCAGCGTGTCATTAAACAGCCGAATCGCCAGCGCGGCGTCGTCGAGCTTGTCGCGGGCCATCACCGCGGCCGCGTGGTGGTACTTGGCCTGCAACTCGGGCTTCTGCTCGAGCTCGGCCATTTTGCGGCAGAGGTCGATCGCCTCGCGCCACTGGTCGGTCTCCGAGCAGAGTTCGAGCAGGCGCTGCAGCGCCGCGCGATCGTCGGGCCGCAGCGCCAACGCCTGCCGGAAGGCCTCCTCGGCCGCCTCTGTCTGCTGCAGCCGTCGCCAGTGTAGATCGCCGATCTCGCGCCACAGCGCGGCCTGGGCCTCCTTACCGGCCGGCACCAGCAGCGCACGCTTGGCGCGCACGACAGCCTCCCACTCCCCGGCCTCGCCCTGGAGCTCGGCGAGCGCGAGCCAGGCGTCCCACTGCTGCTCGTCGAGCGCCACCGCACGTCCCAGCGCCGTGATCGCCAGCCGCGGGCGGTCGGCCTGGCGCGCGCAGTCGCCGAGCTGCAGCAGTGCCGCCAGGAGCTGCGCGCGTGGCAGAGACTCGCCCTGCCGCGTCAGCTGCTCGTAGGCCTCGGCCGCCGCGAGCCACTGCTGGCCCCGCCGCAGCACGTCGGCCCGCAGCGCGAGGGTCGGCAGGTGCCGCGGGTCCAGCGCGAGCGCCTGTTGGCAATGCGTGGCCGCCTGATCAAGTCGGTCGAGGGCCGCGCTGGCCTGGGCCGCGCGCGCGTGGAGTTCGAGCAGCCGCGGCGCCGCCAGGCCGGCCGAGCGGCGCAAGCGCAGGCCCAGCACCGACAGCAGGCGCGGGTGGTCGTGCTGCTCCCAGAGCAGCTCGATCAGCGCGTCCGCCGCCTGCTCATCGTCGGCGTCGAGATCGAGCAGCGCCGACCAGGCCGCGATCGCCGTGGCCCCATCGCCGAGCTCTCGAGCCGCTACTTCGCCGATCCGTCGCAGCAAGCCCTGGCGCTCGCGCAGCTCGCGACAAGCACCCTCGGCCCGCTGGAGCAACCCCAGCGCCTTGCCCCAGTCGCCACGCGTCTCGAACAGCCCGAGCACGAGGTCCAGCGTCGGCTGGCGCGCCGGCTCCAGCTCCAGCGCCTCGATCCAGCAGGCCTCGGCCCGCACCGCGTCGTCGAGCTGCTCGCGCTGCACGACGCCCAGTCGATGCCACAACGCCGCTCGCGCGGCCGAGGCCGTGGTCGCGCGGATCAGCGCCTCGAGCGCCAGCGCCGCGCTGCGCGCGTCGCCGAGCCGCTCCGCCAGCAGCAGCAGGGGCTGCAAGGCCGCCGGATCGTCGGGCGCACTCGCATGGGCTTGCTGGTAGGCGGCGAGCGCCTGCACCGGATCGTCGAGCTCGTGCTCGTAGAGCGCGGCGATCGCCAGCTGCAACGCCGCGCGCGCCCCGGCGCTGGTGCTCAGCTCCGTTCGCCGCTCGAGCAGTCGCAACCGGTCGTAGTGCCGACCGGCCCGGCGATAGAGTTCGTCGAGCTGCTCCTGCGCCCCGCCGTGGCGTGGATCGAGCTCGAGGGCGCGCTCGAGCCAGTCGCTGGCGCGATCGGTGTCGCCGCGATCGCGCTCCCACAGCGTGGCGAGCTGCTGATGGAGCTCGATGCGCTCGGCCACGCCACGAGCGTGCTCGAGCCGATCGGCCAGCAGCTCGAAGGCATCGCGCGGGGCCGGGGGCGCGGCGTCCTCGACCACCGGGGGCGCCGGCAGCTCAGCCGCGATGGTCTGACAGACGATGGCGGCCTTCTCGTGCTCGCCCAGCTCAGCGTAGAGGCGCGCCAGTCGCTCGAGCAGCGCCATCCTCGCGGCCGCGCTCGTGGCGCCCTCGGCCCAGCCGATCAAGGGCTCGACCAGGGCCTCGGTGCGACCCGCGGCGCGGTAGGTCCGTTCGAGCGCGTCGAGCGCGGCGGGCGCGGGGCTTTCCTCGGCCGGCGGCGGCGGCGCGACCTCGCCCTCGCCCTCGGGAACTTCTGTCACTGCCGCGTGGAGCCCGGTCGAAGGCTCGGCGGCCGACGGCGCGTCCGGGCCCGCGGGTGCGGCCGGGGCAGCCAACTCCGGCGCGGAGCCGCCACGATCCTGCTCGGCGACGATGTCGCCCGTGGCCACGGCGACGAGCTGGTGTCGCGGGGCGGTCTCGAGCTCCGCCGCGGCGACGACGCCAGCGAGCACCGCCATCGGCTGCGTGTCCCAGGCGCTGGGGTTCTCCGCGCTGTCGGGCGCGTCGGGCCCGGGCAGCGTCGGCTCCGGGTCGGTGCAGACGGCCTCGATCGACGAGGCCGAGCTGCCCGCGCGCTCGCGTGGTGCGGCCGGGTTCACGGCGGCCATTCTAGGCCAGGGCGCGCGTCCGAGGCCAGCACAGCCCGCAGGCGGGCCTACTCGTCGGAGCTACTCGTCGGAGCCAGGCACGTCCACCTCCGTGCCACCCGCGTTGACGCGGACCCCGCCCGACTTGCCACCACCGACCTCGACGCTGGTGCCCGGGGTGCGCACCTGGACGCCCGCACCAGGGGCTCGGCCACCCGCGTTGACCTGCGTGCGCCCGCCGGACTTGGTGCCCACGCGCACGCTCGCGCCCGGCGTTGGCGCGTTAGGTTGCATGACAGGTTGCACGACGGCGCCGCGCTGCCGCGGGCCGGCGCGGCCAACGACCGGCCGGGCGCGGCCACCGCGGGCCTGACCTCGACCGTGGCGTTGTCCGCGCTGGCGACGTCGCCGACCAACCGGCCGGTACCCGACACCGTGGCGTTGTCGCGCGCCCGCACCGCGGCCCGCCGGCCGCGCACGAAGGAATCCTCGAGCTTCACGGTGGCGTTATCGGCCACCACGAGGCCCGTGCCCGCCACGTCGATCCAGGCGCGACGCAGCGTCAGCGTGCAATTGCCACCGGCGAAGACACCGTCGCCGGCACCGCGCACCAGGCGATCGCTGACCGTCAGGTCCGTGTTGCCGACGCAGCGGATCGGCCGCGAGGCGCTCAGCGCGGGGGGCGGCTGCGCCGCGCTCGAGAACACCACCACGCCATCCGCGGGCGCCCCACCACCGACCCTCACGCCCACGCCCCCGGCGCCGACCTTCACGCCCACACCACCACCGACCGTGACGCCGACGCCCCCGCCGACCGCGCCGACCTGCGCGGCCAGCCGACCCCGCCAGCCGACACGGCCACCCCGTCGCGGGTGCCCCCGGCGCCGCGCCAGAGACGGCCACCGGCGCACCGCCGAGGGTGTTGCCGCCCTCGTCCTCGAAGGAGCCGTTCCCCTCGGTGTCGATGTCCCCGCTGAGCACCGAGCCCGCCGCATGGACGGAGCTGTTGCCGCTGATCTTGATCGCCCCCGCCTGGCCGCTGACCTGGCTGCCCTTGATCGTGACCTCGGCGTTACCGCTCACGCGCACGCCGACCTGACCGGCGACGATGCGGCTGTTGCTTAGGGTCAGTTCGCAATTGCCCTCCGCAACGACCGCCGTGCCAGAGGTCTCGATCAACCGCCCCGCGATCGTCAGCTCTTGATTACCCGAGCAGCGGACCGCGCCCGAGCGCTGCCAAGCCCCACCGGCCGCCCGCGCCTCAGCGCCAAACGTGCCGATCAGCGCGGCGACCACCAGCCCTCCGCCCCATCGCGCGACCCTCACTACCACGCCCCAGTTCTCCTGCCTTGCCATCGCTCGCCTCCCATGCTCCGAAACCCAGCAGATGGACGGCCCAACGGCCGACGCCACACTATCGCCGCGCAGTCTGAACGTCAGACACCGGTCTGTCCAGCCAGGGCCCCCCATGGACCCCCATGAACGCCGTGAGCCCGAGGCACGCTCACTTGTTGCAGGAGGCAGCATCGACATCAATCACCGAATCGTTGCCCAGCCGTCATGCACGCTCCACGGAGACATGATGGTCTTCACGCGTGCTGGCGATACACGGGATAAGCAGCGGGTCGGCATGCTTTCGGCGAGCGCGACTAGATCTGCTCGGCACCCGCAGGCGGTCCTGCACCCGATGGCGCATCGTCGGGTCGGGGCTCGTCGCGTGGCTGCTCATCCCGTGCGCCCTCCACGCGGGCCACAGAAAGCCCGGCGGCGGCAAGCGCCGTCATGGTGGCAGCACGGACGTGGTCATCGTCAGCGACCCGCACCACGGCGCGGGGCGCACCGCGGTGGGCGCCTCTCGGGCGCACGGCCTCGCCGTTGGGAGCCACCGCGGGGTCGGCCGGTGACCCTTGCCGAGTCGCGCGACTGGAGCGCATCGCCGCGCGCGATGCGGTGCTGAAGGGCACCCCAGGTTGCCTTCGATGCGGTCCCGCCCGTGGTTGCCTCGCCACCAGCATCGATTGGTGCGGGGCGGGCCGATGCCGCTTGGCCTCCGCCGGTCGCTGGTCGTGGTCGCCTCGTTGTCCATACTCCCGACAGCCTCGCGCAGCATGGCCGGCGCTGGCGAGGTCGATCGCCGCTGGTTCGACTCCGGGACAGTGCTGCATCCTGCGGCCAACTGCCCGGTGCAGGACGATCGCGACGCTGCGCTGCGGATGCAGGATCCGGCCGACGCCAGCTACTTCCCCCTGCTGCTCCATGCGGTCGAGCGGTATGTGCGCAGCCCCCGACCCGAGCTGCGCCCTTTGCTGGTGATGTTTGCCGCCGGTGGCGGAACCGATGTCGCCACCACGACCGCGCTCGCCATGTGGCACCTGCAGGGGCTCGCCGCGCACCCATGGCTGGCCGACACCGATGCGCACGTCCGCGGGGGCGCGACGTGGGACTACCGTCGCTTCCTTGCGAAAGACACACCGCTCGACGTGGCGATCGTGAGCACCGCCGAGACGAAGCTCGGCCACCAAGACGCTGCCTATCCCGACCAGGCTACCAAGGAGACCCTGGCGTACCATCACGGCAGCTTGATCCCGGGTGCGAACCTGCCGTGGTCGCTCGTGGGTGGTCGCCCCGTGACCGCGGCGGACGAACACGGACGCGCGGTGGTGCTGCAGTCGCTGCGGGGGGTCGCCGCCGATGGCCGCTTCACTCGACGCGTCGAGCTGCCCTTCGGCCGATCGGAGTTGATCGTCGGTCGCCCGCTCGTCGACGTCCAGTTGCTGCCGCTCATCCGGCGACTCGTGCCGCTGACCGACCTCTTCCACTTTGGCCTCGACGGTCACGACCTGCATCAGGCGCGTCGTGAGATGGCCCTGCTGCTGCGCCATCTCGCCCGTCGCGGCGTGCCGTGCGACAAGGGCGAGCTCGTGCGCCCCCTGTTCCTGATGGTGACTGACCCGGGTGGTGACACCATCGTCAAGCGCGGCAGCTGGCCACCGGCCGAACCTCAGCGTGAGCGAGGTCAACGAGGCGTTCGTGATCTTCGCTCTCGCGCAGCTGCTGCGCGGAGAGCCCACCGGAGGTCTGCCGTGGACGCCAAGCAAGGCCTTGCTGGCGCAAGGACCCTTCAGTGTCGACCAGGAGAGCACTGCCGAGGACGTGCGACACACGCTGGAAGAGTGTTCGCTCGCCGGTGGCATCGAGCACATGCCCCCCTGGATTGCGCGGGTGGTGCTCGCACATTTCTTCGGCGGGAACGGACGGGCTCCGCTGCTGCGGGGTAACGCGAATCCAGAGGCCTTGCGGCGCATCTTGCAGCAGGCGGCCAACCGCGGGGCCGACCTTGACCCCGCCGCAACCCGCGCACCGGCCGACCAGGAGGACTTCGAGCGCTTCGTCGCGAGCGCATTCCAAGCCACGACCCACGACGGCGCGCCGCGACAGGATATCGCCGCCGCAACCGACGTTCCGCTGGTTCTCGGCCCAGCGACGCGAACCATCGCGTTCCTGACGCCCCACCGACTCTACGGCGAGGCTCCCGTCGCTTCAGGCCCCGGTGGAGTGATCGCCCTCTTGGAACGGAAGTGGCGCATTCCCCAAGAGCAGGTGTCGAGCATGACGTGGGCCTCGATCGCCGAGATGCTCGAGACGCGTCAGGGTGTCGAGAGCGAAAACCGTACGGCGTCCGCTGGCGAGATCGAGATCGCGAAGCTGTTACTCCTGATCGCCGCACCACAGGCTGCGCAAGAGCTGCCACCGCAGCGGCAGGCTGACCTGCTGCCCAAGGATGCGGATGGCACGCTCGGATACCTGGCCGCCCTACCACAGCGCCCGACGACCATTTGGACTGGCATTTGGCCTGGCCAGTGGGCTGGCAATCGGGCTGGCCGACCCGTCTCCCTGTCGCTCGCGGCGGTGGATCACGCGTTCGGCACGCTCGACCGACCGAGCCCCATGGCGCGCGCGCTCGTGGCCCGCCACGTGGCTCGCTTCGTCGACGATGCGGCGCGGCGCCAGCAGCACGACCGGCATCCTCCGCATGAACGAAGCGCACCTGCTCGCGTTCCTGCACCACGACTATCCGCAGCTGCACGCGCATCTCGTGGCGCACCCCGACTTGCAAACGGCGGTCATTGGCCGCCTGCGGGAGCTCTATGGTGCTGCGCTCATCAATCGGCTCGCTCAGCTCGACGCGTAGCCCACACCCGCCGCGCGGACCCTTGTCCAACGGCGGCCCGGAACGCGGCTGCTGAGCGACTGGTCCAAGGTCTTTGGCTCGCCAGCGCGGCCTACCACGAGGTTCTCGGCGCAGGGAACTGGGCGGGATCGAGACGATTCCTCTGCCCTTGCGACCGGCCTTTGTGCGCATGCTCGGCGCGGCAGCCGACGAGCAGGAACGAGCAGCGAATCGGGCACAGCAGCTGCTCGACCACGAGCGCGAGCTGCGCGCCGCTGCGGAGCGCTGCAGTGCAGCTCCAGCGCTCGGGGCCATCGTTCGGCACGATCCCAATCTGCTCGACGAGGATCTTGCCGAGGTGCGCAGGCAATACGCTCGCATCCTCCGCCACTCGCCGGTCAGCCCTCGTGCTCGCGAGGCTGCCGAGCACACCCGCGAGCGAACGGCACGAAGGCTGCGGCACCTGCGTAGCCTGACCACGCTGCGTCTCCGCTAGGGCCGCGCGATTAGACCCAAAACAAGCGACGCCGAAGGCGCAATGTCGTGAGAGTTGGGGCGCAGGAGCCAAGACGATCCTGTGGCGGGGCGCGCCGGTGTCGCGGTGGATCATGAGTTGTAGGGTTGGCATCCATCGGGTCAGTGGCGAAGGTTGAGCCGCCCACCGCAGCCCAGTGCTGCGGCATGACGGGAGGACTGCGGCAGCAGTCAGGTGACAGTGGCAATGCCATCGAGGAGGCGGAAGAACAGGTCGAGGTGCGGCATGCCGCCGAGGAGCCGCAGGACCACGTGACGGCCGGTGCGAACGACCTGCGCCGGCAGTTGAATGATGATGTTGACGAACGTGCGGAAGTCCATGCGCAACAGCTGCTGCTGCTCGCGAAGGTGACGGAGCGCGCCAGCGAGGCGGATCGGCAGCAGCAGGGCGGCCCAGGCCTTGAGCGACCAGGCCAACGACGCTGCGACCATATAGACCCAGTTGGCGTTGAGCGTGTTCAGGCCGGCATGCAGGGCGCGGGTGCCGTTCTTGAGCTGCTCGATAAGGTTCTCCTGGTTGCAGCGCTGGTTGGCTTCGAAGACGACCTCGGCCGGGGTCAGCAGCGGGTCGTTGGTGATGTAGAAGAAGTAGCGAATCGTCGAAGAGCGCGAGGTCGCCTTGCTCGACAGTGATGTTCTTGCGGAGCGCGATGACGCGGTAGTCGCGCCGACACTGGCGCGGCCGGTACG